>CAWHKS010000013.1:0-199127 GCA_963829955.1 uncultured Acidimicrobiales bacterium | reverse complement strand
CGTGACAGCACAGACCTGATGCCGAGACGCGCGCGGCAGGTCTGCCTGGGCGTCGCCGGCTTCGTGGTGCTCCTCGTCGTCTGGGAGGGATACAAGGCGTTCGGGCAGGCGACCGACGACAAGCTCGGTCCGTTCGGTCTCCCTGCCCGTACCGATGATCTGTCGATGCCTCACTTGTGGACCATCGCGGAGCGGTTCGGTGACGCCGACGTCCGCGGGACAGGTCGCCTAGTCGGTGCCGTCGTGCTCGACGCCATGTGGTTCACGTTCCGTGTCGCGCTCGTCGGCTTTGCCATCGGGCTGGTGATCGGGCTCGGGCTCGCCGTGCTGATGGACCGGTTCCGCATCGCCGAACGCAGCCTGCTGCCGTACGTCATCATCTCCCAGACCGTGCCCCTGGTGGCTCTGGCCCCACTGGTGGTGGGTTGGGGGGGTCAGCTCGAGGTGTTCGGCCGTGAGTGGGAACCGTGGATGTCGGTGGCCGTCATTGCCGCCTACCTGGCCTTCTTCCCGGTCGCCGTCGGCGCGCTCCGCGGGCTGCAGTCCACCCCCGCGGCGTCCGACGAGCTCATGGCCTCGTACGCCGCCTCGTACGGGCAGACGCTGCGCACCCTGAAGTTCCCCGCGGCCGTGCCCTACCTCGTCCCCGCCCTGAAGCTGGCGGCGGCTGCGGCCGTGGTGGGTGCGATCGTGGCCGAGATCTCCACGGGCACCCGCGGCGGCATCGGGCGGCTCATCATCGAGTACGCCCGCCAGGGCACCTCGGACCCGGCGAAGGTGTTCACGGCGATGATCGGCGCGGCCGCGCTCGGCCTCGTCGTCGCCGGCCTCGTCAGCCTGTTCGAGACGTTCGCCATGCGCAACCGGCCCCCCGGTGAGGTCGGATGAGCCAGGACACCGCCCTCCGGACCCCCAGGCCCGAGCGTGACGGCCCCGCGGTGCGGATCCAGGGCGTCGAGATGGTGTTCAACGCAGGACGTCCCAACGCGGTCCACGCGCTGTCGGGGATCGGCCTGGAGATCGCGGCCGGGGAGTTCGTCTCCCTCATCGGCCCGTCCGGTTGCGGGAAGAGCACACTGCTGCGGGTCATCGCCGACCTGCTGCAGCCGACCGGGGGGATGGTGAGCGTCAACGGCAAGTCGCCCCGCCAGGCGCGTCTGGATCACGACTACGGCATGGCCTTCCAGCACGCGGGGTTGTTCGACTGGCGCAGCGTCGCCCGCAACGTCGAGCTCCCACTCGAGTTGCGGGGCTGGTCGAAGGCGAAGCGGGGTCAGCGGGCCAAGGAGATGCTCGAGCTGGTCAAGTTGGACGACTTCGCCGGCTACCGGCCGTGGGAGCTGTCCGGCGGCATGCAGCAGCGTGTGGCGATCGCCCGTGCGCTCGCCGCCGGCGCCGGGCTCCTCTTGATGGACGAACCCTTCGGCGCGCTCGACGAGATGACCCGCGAGCACATGCAGGCCGAGCTGACCACGCATCTGCGCCGAGACGGGGGCGACGGTCGTCTTCGTCACCCACTCGATCCCCGAGGCCGTGTACCTCTCGGACCGGGTGGTCGTCATGTCGCGTCGTCCGGGCCGCATCCGGGCGATCATCGATGTCGAGTTGGGCGAGCGGAACGAGGACGTCCGCGAGGCCACCGAGTTCTTCAAGAAGATCACCGAGGTCCGGGAGGCGCTGCGCGGCCTCGAGGGTGTGGGCGAGGTGGGCCCGGTGCCGGGGATCGAGGATCGGTGATCGAGCGGAGCGAGCTCCCATGAGTACCCGTCGCCGGCTGCTGACGGTGGTGCCGCCGCTTCTCTTCGGCATCGCGTTCCTGCTCGTGTGGCAATGGTTCGTGACGGCCAGGGACATCAAGCCGTACCTCCTGCCCAAGCCCACGGACGTCTGGGACCAGATCGACACCAACGCGTCGCTGATCTGGCAGGCCACACGCAACACAGGTGCCAACGCTCTGGTGGGGCTGATCTGCGGGAGCGTCGTCGGCGTCGGCATGGCCTTCATCGCCAGCCGCTTCCGTGTGTTCAGCGAGATGATCACGCCCCTCGCTGCGGCCGTGAACGCCATGCCGATCATCGCTCTGACCCCATTGTTCAGCGCCATGTTCTCGACCACCAGCTCGATCCCGCGGCGCCTGGTGGTGACGATCGTCGTGTTCTTCCCGATCTTCATCAACACGTTCAAGGGACTCACCCGGATCGATCCGACCCACGCGGAACTGATGCGTTCGTACGCCGCGAGCGATTGGGCGGTCCTCGGCAAGGTCCGGGTCCCAGGGGCCGTGCCGTTCTTCTTCACGGGGCTGAAGCTCGCCGCCTCGCTCAGCGTCATCGCTGCCGTCGTGTCCGAGTACTTCGGTGGCCTCCAGAACGGCCTCGGCAACCGCATCACGTCCGCGGCCTCGCAGACCGCGTACGGTCGGGCGTGGGCCTACGTCACGGCGTCGTGTGTCCTCGGCCTCGTCTTCTTCCTGGCTGCTGTGGCTCTCGAACGCCTCGCAGCGCCATGGCAGGCTCATCGTCGAACCTGACACCCACCCCACGAAGATCCACGACAAACAAAGGGGAGAACCAACGTGAGGAAGTTCGGCAGCATCAGCAAAGCGGTGACCGCGATCGCGGCACTCGCCCTTCTCGCCGTCTCCTGCGGCAGCGACGACGGAGGCGATGCCGAGGACACCTCGGCACCGGCCGCCAGCGAGGCCCCGGCCGGGTCGGAGGCGCCCGACGTGACCAGCGGCACGCTGGTGCCGATCAAGTTGCAGCTCCAATGGCTGACCCAGGCGCAGTTCGCGGGCTACTACGCCGCGGTCGACCAGGGGTACTACACGGATGCCGGTCTCGATGTCGAGATCATCGAGGGCGCGGTCGAGATCACGCCCCAGACCGTGCTGGCCCAGGGCAACGCCGACTTCGCCATCGCGTGGGTACCGAAGGCGCTGGCATCACGCGAGCAGGGAGCTGGCATCACGGACATCGCGCAGATCTTCCAGCGCTCGGGCACCCTGCAGGTCTCGATGGCCGATGACCCCGTCACCACGGCGGCCGACCTGGAGGGCAAGAACGTCGGCAACTGGGGCCTCGGAAACGAGTTCGAGCTCTTCGCGGGGATGACGAAGGCCGGGCTCGATCCCTCGTCGGACGTCACGCTCGTGCAGCAGGATTTCGACATGAAAGCGTTCCTCAACGGTGACATCGACGCGGCCCAGGCCATGACGTACAACGAGTACGCGCAGGTCTTGGAGACGGTGAACCCGGCGACCGGCGAGCTGTACACGCCGGAGGACCTTGCGGTCATCAACTGGAACGACGAGGGGACGGCCATGCTGCAGGACGCCATCTGGGCGAGCAGCGAGCGCCTCGCCTCCGATGCCGAGTACAAGCAGCAGGCGATCGACTTCGTCGCCGCCTCCATGAAGGGTTGGATCTACTGCCGAGACAACCCCGAGGCCTGTGTCGACCTCGTCCTGGCCGCCGGGTCGCAGCTCCCGAAGGGTCACCAGACGTGGATGATGAACGAGATCAACAAGCTGATCTGGCCGTCGCCCGACGGCATCGGCATCATCGACCAGGCAGCGTGGGATCAGACGGTCGAGATCTCGCTCAACACCAAGAACGGAGAGGGATCGACCGTCCTCACCCAGGAGCCTGACCCCGAGGCGTACACGAACGAGATCGCCGAGGCCGCCCTGGCCACGCTGGCGGACGAGGACACCAAGGGTGAGGACTTCACACCCCTCGAGGTGACGCTCAGCGAGGGCGGCGCCTAGACGCTCGCAGTTGTCGCCGCTGGCCTCGGGACGGTTCGTCGCGGGGCCAGCAGCACGAGCAAGAGCACGGCGGCGGCGATCTCGCTGACGAGCGTGATCGCCGCCTCCGGTGATGGGTTCCACCCGGTCTCTGTGAACCCGAAGATGCCCGGCCCGCGGGACAGGGCGAAGGCCAGCAGGGTTCCGTTGACCAGGACCAGACCGGCCAGGAGCACGGCCAGGTGCCGGGTGACCACGAGGGCCACCGCG
The DNA here is from genome assembly GCA_963829955.1 of uncultured Acidimicrobiales bacterium. Lineage (GTDB taxonomy): Bacteria > Actinomycetota > Acidimicrobiia > Acidimicrobiales > Ilumatobacteraceae > DASTFY01. The sequence continues at coordinate 195,109 of CAWHKS010000013.1, read as the reverse complement.
ATCACGACGGACGCCGCCGCGTTCAGCAGGAACGACCGGCCCAGGTTCTGGTCGGGCACGTCCTTGTAGCCGTCGTCGTACAGCTTCAGGTGGACGAGATCTCCGACCAGGATCAGGGCCGCGGCCGCGTAGCGCAGCGCACGTTGTTCGCCCTCGGCGGCGCGGGCGGAGCGCTCCGCCGGCATCAGACGCCGGTCCCCGCCATCACGGCCTTCTCGGTCACCTGGAAGGCGGCCGGGACCGGGTTCTGCTTCAGGACGCTGGCCAGCGCGGCCGCGTGTCGGGCCTCCACGCCGCCGACGCTCATGATGGCGGCGTTGAGCGCCGGGTCCTCGAAGGCGGCCACGTTCGACTGGTAGGTCTGGGCGGCGACCACCTCCAGGTCGTAGGCGAGGGCAACGACGCCCATCTCGTCCTTCAGCGCGTCGATCGTCGGCTGGATGGCCTCGAGGATGGCTGGGTTCGGCATGGCGAACGGCTCGCCACCGGCCTTCGTGGTGAGCGACTGGAACAGGCCCGAGTGCTCGCGGTGCTGCGCCTGGAAGAGCATGGCGGCGTCGGCAATCGCGGCCGTCGTCACCAGACCGGAGTCGATGGCCGTCTGGTAGGCGGCGACGGCCAGCTCCTCGATGGAGGAGGCCGTACGCAGGATGAGCACGTCCATGCCGGCGGCGCCTTCGGTGCCCGGCGGCATGGTGGACGCCGCGCCGGTGGTGGGCGCGCCGGTCGTGGCGTCCCCGCCGGCCGTGGTGGTGCCGGCGTCGTCGCCGTCGCTCCCGCACGCCGCCAGCAGGGCGCCGCCCAGGATCGTGACGCCGCCGATCTGGAGGGCCCGCCGGCGGCTGACGCCGAGGACGAGGTCCTGTCGCTGATCGGGGCCGAGCGAGTTGGGACGCTCGAAGACCCGGGAGAGCAACTGGCGCAGCCGGGGGAGCGCCTCCTCGTGGTCGACCTGTGAGGCGCGGGCTTCGCGGCGGAGATGGTCCTGGGAGAAGTCCATGATCGGCCTTTCGTCGTTGGTCGTGCGTGGTGGGGCAGGGCTTGTCGAGCGGTGCTCAGCTGATGGGGTACTTGGCCGGGTCGACGGCGAGGTCGACGGTCTCGAAGCCGGGGATGAAGTCGGTGGCCGGCTTGCCGAGGACGGAGCCGAGGACCACGGCGTGCTGCGACTCGACCGGGAGGATCGAGGCGGTGAGTTGCAGTGCCTCCTTGGACGTGAGGGCGCCGAGCGCGAAGAGGTAGGTGGCGGCGGCGGCGTTCTCCAGGCCGTAGGCGATCTCGAGCAGCGCCGCTTCGTCGGCCGCCGCACCGAGCTGTGTCCCGACGGCCTCGAGCAGCTTGGCGTTCGGCTTGTTGGTGGCCGACGAGCCGGCCGCCGCCCCGAAGGCTGCGGCGTGCTCGGTGTGATGGCCGGCGAAGGTGGTCGCGGCCTCGAGCACGGCCGGCGTGGTGACCTTGCCGCTCGCCGCGGCGGCCTTGTACGCCTCCACGGCGGCCAGCTCGACGGACTCGGCGAAGGCGGCCAGGCCGGCGTCGCCCGACTGTGCGTACGCCGGTGAGAACAGCGCGCTCAGGGGGATCATCGCGGCGCCGAGGGCGACGGCGGTCCCGCCCAGACCGACGCCTCGGGCGAGCTGCTGGCGGGTGGGGCCCATGATCCGGGAGCCCTCACCGTGGTGCAGCTCGGCGATGTCGTCTGCCACCGTGGCCATGCCCTCGCGGTGCGCCTCGTCGACGGCTCTCACCATCGCCCGGAGCTCTCGCTCGCTCGTCTCCATGGGGACTCCTCTCAGGGTGGGGTGGTTGGGATCAGGGCTCGACGACGACGGTTCCCGTCATCGAGTTGTGGATGCCGCACAGGTACGCGTACGAGCCAGGGGCGGCGAAGGAGGTCGTGAAGGCCACGCCCTCGTCCATGCGGCCCGAGTCGAACGAGCCGTCGACGGCCTTCACCGTGTGGGCGAAGGGGTCGTCGTTGGTCCAGGTGACCTCCTGCCCGACGGCGACGGTGATCGGCTCGGGCTGGAAGGCGAAGTCGACGATGGTGGCAGCCAGCGGTGCGACCGCGCCGCTAGCGCTCGAGGTGCTGGGGGCGCTCCCTGAAGTGTTGGTGGCGGCCGGACCGCCGTCCTCGTTGGTCGTGACCGCGGCCGCGACGGCGGCGATCGACAGTCCCGCGGTCAGTGCCGCCGCGGCGAGGAAGGCAACCCGGGGGAGCGATCGCACACCGGGTAATCGGGCCGGCCCCGGGGCCGGATTGGTCAGTCAGCCGGTGGTGTGCCGGTCGGCCAGTTCCAGGGCCTCGTCGATGACGGCGATGCCCAGCCTGACGTCTTCGACCGAGATCGTGCAGGGCGGCACGACGTGGATGCGGTTGAAGTGGGCGAACGGCCACACGCCCTTGGCCTTGCAGGCCGCCACGACCTCGTTCATCGGTGCCGCCGCCTCGCCCGAGGCGTTGTAGGGCACGAGCGGCTCGTGGGTCTCGCGGTTGCGCACCAGCTCGATGGCCCAGAACACACCCAGGCCCCGGACGTCGCCCACCGACGGATGACGCTCCTGGAGCTCCCGGAGTGCGGGACCGATGACGTCGGTGCCGAGCATGCGAGCGTGCTCGAGGATCCCCTCCTCCTTGAAGATCGTGATGGAGGCGACGGCCGCCGCGCACGCCAGCGGATGCCCGGAGTAGGTGAGGCCACCCGGGTACGGCCGCTCCTTGAACGTGTCGGCGATGGCTTGGCGGATGACGACGCCGCCCAGCGGCACGTAGCCCGAGTTGACTCCCTTGGCGAAGCAGATGAGGTCGGGGGCGACGTTCCAGTGGTCGACGGCGAACCACTCACCGCAGCGCCCGAAGCCGGCCATGACCTCGTCGCAGATCATCACGATGCCGTGCTGATCGCACAGGTCACGCACGCCCTGGAGGTAGCCGGGCGGCGGCACCAGGATGCCGTTGGTGCCGACGACGGTCTCGAGCACGATGGCGGCGATGGTGTGCGCGCCCTCGACCATGATCACGTCGGAGAGGTGCTGCAGGGAGCGCGCTGACTCCTCGGTCTCGTCAGCGGAGTGGAAGGCCGAACGGTACGGGTAGGGCCCCCAGAACTTGACCATGCCCACCGCGCTGGGCTCGCTCGGCCAGCGTCGGGGATCGCCCGTCATCGTGATGGCCGCGCCCGTGGCGCCGTGGTAGCTGCGGTACATCGTCAGCACCTTGTGGCGCGCCGTGTGCAGACGGGCCATCCGGATGGCGTTCTCCGTGGCCTCGGCGCCGCCGTTGGTGAAGAAGACCATGTCGAGGTCATCGGGGGCGAGCTCGGTGATGAGGCGGGCGGCCTCGCTGCGGTCGGCGTTGGCGAAGGACGGCGCCACGGTGCACAGGCGACCGGCCGCCTCCTGGATGGCCGCGATCAGCCGCGGGTGCTGGTGGCCGATGTTCAGATTGACGAGCTGGGAGGAGAAGTCGAGGTACCGCTGGCCGTCGTAGTCCCAGAACCACGAGCCCTCGCCCCCCGCGACGGGGATGGGGCTGATCAGCCCCTGGGCGCTCCAGGAGTGGAAGACGTGGGCGCGGTCGTTGCGCACGACGCTGGCGCCGTCGGGCCGGGTCTCGACGCTGGTCATCGCGCAAGCGTAGGTCCGCCCATCGCCCCCGAACAATGCCCCCTTCGTACCAGGTACAGACTCCTACCGATTCGACATCGATTCGGCGCGGACGGTGCCCGTCGAAGCTGGCGGACCGAAGTGTGTGCTGGAACGGCCGAAAACGGCGCGTTCAGCTCACAGTTCGTCCCCGGCGAATCGGCGGCGATTCGCCGGACGAGGGCGTGGCGACCGGTTGGTCGGGGCGCCCGACCTACCTATGTCGGATGGCACAGCCAGATAGGTAGGTCGTCCGATGTGCCTGCCTACCTCAGGGGCGCAGTCTGGAGAGCACGCAGACCCGTCCCCAGGAAGGCGGACAGTGATGTTCACGAACATGCAGACCATCCAGATCGCCCAGGAGATCCAGGCCGACCACCGGCGCCGCGCCAAGACCTGGCGCTCGGCCCGCTCCCGTCGCCGGGCCACCCCGCAGCTCCCCGTGACCCGGCCGCTGGCCCTCGTCCGGGACCGGGTCTGAGCGCCGAACCTCTCCCGTTGCCGGCGGTCAGCGTCGGTAGCGTGCACGAGGTGTTGGGAGGGCGCGCCGGTCTCAGTCCCGTCATGGTCGGACGGTCCGCGGCGCTCGCCCAGCTCCTCGATCTGGTCCCGTCCGCCGGCGTCGCCGTCGCCGACCTCCCGACGGTGGCGCTGGTGGCCGGCGAAGCCGGTGTCGGCAAGACCCGCCTGCTGCGGGAGCTCGTCGCTGCCCTGCCTCCCGAGGTCACCGTGCTCTCCGCGGCCGCGGACCCCGATGCGCTGTCCCGGCCGTACTCGCTCGCCCGGTCCGCCCTCGGCGAGTCCCTCCCGACCGGCCCTGGAGCGCTCGACGATCCCGATGTCGTCGTCTCCCACCTTGCGGCCCGGCTGGGCGAGCGGCCGGCCGTCGTCATCTTCGAGGACCTCCACTGGGCCGACGCCGAGAGCGCGACCGTCATCGACCGCCTGGCCCAGCTGCCGTCCGGCCGGCTGCTCCTGGTCGGCTCGTACCGCCCGGAGGATCTCAGCCGCCGCCTCCCCGGCGGCGACCTGCTCTCGCGCCTGGAGCGGCGTCACGCGGTGGAGCGGGTGCGCATCGACCGGCTCGATCTCATCGAGGTCGGGGCGTTGGTGGCCGCTATCTCGGGGGAACCACCGACGTCGGCCGTGATCGAGGCGCTCTACAGCCGCAGCGGCGGCAACCCGTTCTTCATCGAGGAGATCCTCACCGCCGCCGGCTGTCGCGTCGCCCGTCCCGGCGACCTCCTCGGCGCCCGACTGCCGTGGTCGCTGGAGGAGGCGGTGCGCAGTCAGCTCGATGGCTTGTCGCCGATCGAGCGTCGGGTGCTCGAGGCCGCGGCCGTCTGCGGTCCCACGACCCGCTTCGACGTGCTCGCCCGGGCCGCGGACATGCAGGAGGCCGAACTGCTCGACGTCCTCCGGGCGCTGGTCCGGGCCGGTCTCCTGGAGGAGGCGGCCGATGACCGCTTCAGCTTCCGCCATGCCCTTGTCAGCGACGAGGTCGAGCGCCAGCTCTTCGGCCGCGAGCGGCGCCTGCTCCATCAGCGGGCGCTCGACGCCCTGCTCGCCGCCGCCGACGCCGACGACGCCGACCGCGACGGCGGGGACAGAGCGGCCACGACGGCCAGCGCGGCACGCCACGCCGCCGGCGCCGGCCGCTTCGACGACTTCGTCGTGCTGGCTCGTGACGGCGCGCAGCACTACCTGCGCCAGGGCTCCACGTTCCAGTCCCTGCGCCTGGCCGACGAGGCGCTGCGGGAGGCGCCGGAGGATGCCACCCTCCTGGCCGTCGCCGCCGAGTCGGCGTGGCTGATCTCGCTCTACAACGAGGCCATCTCGTACACCGACCGCTGGGTGGCGGTGGCCCGGGCCACCGACGATCCCGAGGAGGAAGCCGCAGCCCTGCGCTGGCGACTCCGGCTGCACCACGACATGGGCCATCCGGACCGGGTGGACGTGGACCGGGACCGTCTCGCCGACCTGATCGGCGTCCTCCCGGTGGGCGGCCGGCGCGCCCGGGCGATGGCCGCCATCGCCCAGTCCCACATGCTCCAGGACCACCGGGAGCTGGCGGTCGAGTGGGCGGACCGGGCGATTGCCGCCGCGGAGGACATCGGCGACCATTCCGTGGCGGCCCAGGCCCGGCTCGAGCGCGGGAGCGCCTTGAACACCGGCGAGCCCGGGAAGGACCGTGACCTGCGGGCGGCCATCGACGAGGCCGAGGCGCTCGGTGAGTGGGTCCTCGTCACGCGGGGCCTCAACAACCTGTTCGAGGCTGTCCCCATCTTCACGCCGGAGGGCCGGGCGCTGGTCGAACGCTTCCGGCGCGCCGCGGGGAGGGCCGGGTTCGATTCGATGAGCCACGCCATCGCCGCGGTCCGCGAAGGCGAGATCGCCTTCGGCGTGGGAGATCTGCGCGCCGCCCGGCGCGCCAAGGAACGCGGCGAGGAGTGGTGGCTGCGGTGTGGGCAGGAGGCCGACTGGCTCGCATCGCTGGACTACGACCTGGCCTTCGAGGAGGGCCGGACCGGGGACGCCCAGGCAGCGCTCGAACGGCTCGAGCTGGGCAAGCACCGCTACAACAGGAGCTGGCAGGCCCGCGCCGAGCTGCAGCTCGCTTGGCTACGGGGCGACGCCGACGCGGTGCGGCGGTGGTTCGGCGAGTACGTCGTCGCCACGCTGCCGAGCAACCTGTACTTCCTGCCCGACGTGCTGGCCGTGGTCGACTTGGCGCTCGACGGTGGGGTCGATGCCGAGACCGTCCGGACCGGCATCCAGGCCGCGCTGGAGAGCCATCCGTCCGCCGAGCGGGCGATGTTCGTGCTCGACGGGCTGCTCTGGGCCGCCGAGGGAGACCCGGGTCGGGCCGCCGACCGCCTCGGCCGGGTCCTGGAGGATCCCGATCCGACCCTGCCCCGGGCGGTGCTCGGCCACCTGCGCACCCGGCGCGCCCAGGCGCTGCTGGCCTTCGGCGACCGGGCCTCGGCGAGGGACGAGCTCCACCGGGCGCTCGAGGCCGACCTGGCCCGCTGGCCGGGCTGGCGGCGCGACCGCGCGGCTGCGCTGCTGGCACGGTTGGAAGGCGGCGGAACCACGTCGGACGGCGAACTCACGGCCCGCGAGCGGGAGGTCGCGGCCCTCCTCAGCGAGGGTCTGACCAACGGCGAGCTCGGTCGCCGGCTCTACATCTCGCCGAAGACGGTCGCGGTGCACGTGAGCAACATCCTCACGAAGCTGCACCTCTCCAACCGGGCCGAGATCGCGGCCTGGGCGGTCCGCACCGGCGTCGTCCAGAACGCCTGAACCCCGCTCGGCTCAAGCAGCGGTGGGCCGGTCCAGCAAGGCCCGGAGAGCCTCCTCCATGGTCGGATGGGTGAAGACGTAACCGGAGTCCTCGAGGACCCGCGGCAGCACCTTCTGGCCCTCGTACAGCAGGATCTCGGCCAGCTCGGAACCCAGTACCAGCTTCGGGCCGAACGCGGGGATGGGCATGAACGACGGCCGGCCGAGGACGCCAGCGAGTGCCTTCGTGAATTCCGCGTTGGTCACCGGATGCGGGGCCGTGAGGTTGGCCGGGCCGGCCACCTCGTGGGTCAGCAGGTGGAGGATGGCGCCGACCTCGTCGTCGATCGAGATCCAGCTGAACCACTGCTGACCCGAGCCGAGCTTGCCGCCGAGGCCCAGTTTGAACAGCGGGAGCTGCTTCTTCAGCGCACCTCCACGGGGGGACAGCACGATGCCCGAACGAATCCTGGCCACCCGGATCCCCGCTTCGGCGGCGGTCGCCGTCGCCTCCTCCCAAGCCACGCACACGTCGGGCAGGAATCCGGTTCCCGGCGGGCTGGTCTCGTCGACCACGTCGTCGCCCCGGTCGCCGTAGATCCCGACCGCGGAACCGGACACCAGGACCGACGGCCGCCTCGTGAGGCCGGCGAGCGCCCCGGCCAGCAGCGAGGTCCCCTCGGTCCGGCTGCGCCGGATCGTGCGCTTGTACGCGTCCGTCCACCGGTGGTCGCCGATGCCGGCTCCGGCCAGGTGCACCACGGCGTCGACGCCCTCCAGCGAGGCGGTGTCGATGGTCCCGGCCTCGGGATCCCAGGCGATCTCGTCGCCCTTCGGCCCGCTGCGGACCAGGCCGATCGGGCGGTGCCCGGCCGTCGTGAGCGCCTCGCCCAGCGCGCTCCCGATCAGGCCCGTAGACCCGGAGATCACGACATCCATGGCGCCGCAGGCTAGGAGGAAGTGCCTACTCGACCAGCACCGGAACCGAGGTCACGACCGTGTTCGGGCGGTACAGCAGCCGCGCCTTCAGGGCCAGCGCCGACTGGTTGTGCAGGAACCCGCTGGACCATCCCGTCACGAACTCCGGGATGACCACGGTGATGATGTCGTCCTCGGCCTCCGCGTCGAGCTCGTCCAGGTACCTGAGGACGGGCCGCGTGAGCTCCCGGTAGGGCGAAGAGATGGTGTGGAGCTCGATGGGCAGGTTGTACTCCGCCCACTCCCGCGTCATCTTCTCCTGCTCCTCGGCGTCCCCCACGACGGTCACCGCGATCAGCCGGTCGGGCGCCAGCGAGCGGGCGTAGCCGATGGCGTTGAGCGCACCCTTGTTGACGCTGCCCACGAGGACGACGACGTAGTGGGTGTGGCGCGGGGCGCGGTAGGTCGGGGGAACGTGGACGGCCTCGCGGACCCGGTCGTAGTGGCTGCCGATCGCCCTGAGGCCCAGGACCATGATCGGGATGATCACCGCGGGGATCCAGGCCCCCTCGGTGAACTTCGAGACCACGACGACCAGAGCCACGACGCCGGTCGTGAAGCTCCCCACGCCGTTGATGGTCGCGTTGGCGCGCCAGTTCGGCTCCTTCAAACGGAAGTGGTGCCGCACCATGCCGGCCTGGCTGAGGGTGAACCCGGTGAACACCCCGAACGCGTAGAGCGGGATCAGCGCGCTGATGTTGCCCTTGAAGATGATGACGAGGATGCCCGCCATCAGTGCCAGCACGATGATGCCGTTGGAGAACACGAGGCGGTCGCCGCGGTTGGCGAACTGGCGGGGGAGGAACCCGTCGCGGGCGATGATCGACGACAGGCGGGGGAAGTCGGCGTAGGCCGTGTTGGCGGCCAGGATCAGAATGGCGAACGTGGCGATCTGGGTGAGCCAGAACAGGATGCCCTTGCCGTTGTAGATCCAAGCCGCCATCAGCGCGATCCCGGTGGCGCTCTCCTCGCCGCGGTAGGGCTGGAGGTGGGCGGCCAGGATCGACACGCCGAGGAACGTGGTGCCGAGGATGATCGCCATCGTCATCAGCGTCCGGGAGGCGTTGCGGGACTCCGGCCGCCGGAATGCCGGGACGCCGTTCGACACCGCCTCCACGCCGGACAGTGCGACCGCGCCGGACGAGAAGGCCCGCAGCAGCATCATGAACGAGAGCGTCTGGTTCATCTCCGCCAGCTCCCGCCCTTCGACGGTGACGTTGGGCAGCGGGCCGAGGTCGAAGATGTAGATGCGGATCAGCCCGGTCACGATCAGGATGACCAGCATCACGACGTAGAAGTAGGTCGGTCCGGCGAACAGACCCCCTGACTCCTTCACGCCCCGCAGGTTGGCGAGGGTCATGAGGAGGATGCAGAGGAGGCAGAGCGGGACCGCCCACTGGCGGTCGAATCCGGCGGCGGCACGAATGGCGAGCACGCCGCCGGCCACCGACACCGCGACCGTCAGGGTGTAGTCGACGAGCAGCGCCGAGCCGGCCACGAGCGACGGGATCGTCCCCAGGTTCTCGCGGCTGACGATGTAGCTGCCGCCCCCGCTCGGGTATGCGTAGATCGTCTGGCGATAGCTGGTGACGACGATGGTCAGCAGGATGCAGACCACGATGGCGATGGGCACCAGGTACTGCCACGCCTCGGACCCGATGTGGGCCTGGATGAGCAGCACCACCAGGATCTCGTCCGTGGCATAGGCGGTGGAGGAGATGGCGTCGGAAGCGAACACCGGCAAGGCGATGATCTTCCGCAGACGCTGGTGGCGCTCGTCTGCCGAGGGGATCGGTCGGCCGACCAGGATCCGCTTGAAGGTCGAGTACATGGCGGGCGACAGCATCGCGCGGCGGCGCGTCGCGCCGGGCAGCCCGAATCTCAGGTCGGTGTCAGTCCTGTGCGGGCTCGCCGATGTGGATCGGCACCGACGTCACCACGGTGTTGGGCCGGAAGAGCAGCCGTGCCTTGAGGGCCAGCGCGGTCTGGTTGTGGAGCACCTGCAGGTACCAGCGGCTGACGACGAACTCGGGGATGACGACGGTGATGATGTCGTCACGGTCCTCGGCGTCCAGCTCGTCGAGGAACCGCAGCACCGGCCGGGTGAGGTTCCGGTACGGCGAGTGGAGGGTGTGGAGCTCGACTGGGATGTCGTGCTTGGCCCACTGCTCGGCCAGCTCGTTGGCCTCCTCGTCGTCCGTGACGACGGTGACCGCCAGCAGCCGGTCCGGGGCGAGCGAGCGGGCGTACGCCAACCCCTGCAGCGTCCCCTTGTTGACGCTGCCGACCAGCACCATGACGGTGTGGGTGTGGCGCCGGGCCCGCCAACCGTCGCCCACCTTGATCTCCTCGCGGACGCCGGCGTAGTGATGGCCGATGGCCTTGAAGAGGACGACGATGGCCGGGATCACCACGGCCGGCAGCCAGGCGCCGACGGTGAACTTGGAGACGACGACCACCAGGAGCACGATGGCGGTGGCGATCGCCCCCACCAGGTTGACGCCCATGCGGAGCTTCCAGCCCGGTTCCCGCCGGCGACGCTGGTACCGGACCATGCCGGCCTGGCTGAGCGTGAAGCCCGTGAACACGCCGACCGCGTACAGGGGGATCAGGGCCGTCGTCTGCCCGCCGAAGGCGACGATCAGCACTGAGGACATGACGGCGAGCACGAGGATGCCGTTGGAGAAGACGAGGCGGTCGCCCCGGTTCTTGAACTGGTGGGGGAGGAACTCGTCCCGGGCGATGATCGACGACAGGCGCGGGAAGTCGGCGTACGCGGTGTTGGCGGCGAGGATGAGGATGGCGAACGTGGAGAACTGCAGGACGTAGTAGAGCACCGTGCCTGAGCCGAAGACCTCCGTCCCGAGGATGGACAGCAGCGTCTCGTGATGGGACGCCGTCGGGTTGAGGCGGTTGGTCAGGAGGCCCAGCCCGAAGAAGGCCGTGCCCAGGATCACTGCCATGGTCGTCAAGGTGCGCGCCGCGTTGCGGCTCTCGGGCTTCTGGAACGCGGGGACGCCGTCGGCGATCGCCTCGACCCCGGTCAGGGCCACGGCCCCGGACGCGAAGGCCCGTAGGAGGATGAGGGCGCTGATGCCCGTCAGCGCGCCGTCCCCTGTGAGCTCGTCGATGGCCTCCTGGTTCGTCGGCAGGCGGGCCAGGTCACCCGTGTAGTACCGGTACAGGCCCAGCACGATCATGGCGAACAGGACCACGACGTAGATGTAGGTCGGCGGGGCGAAGATCATGCCCGATTCCTTCATGCCCCGGAGGTTGGCCACCGTCATGAGCGCGATGAAGCCCACGCACATGCCCACCCGGTACCGGCTCAGCTCGGGGAAGGCGGAGGTGATGGCGGCCACACCGGCGGACACCGACACGGCCACCGTCAGCACGTAGTCGACGAGGATCGAGGCTCCGGCCACCAGCGCCACCTGCGGGCCGAGGTTCTCCCTGCTCACGATGTATGTCCCGCCACCCCCCGGGTAAGCCATGATCGTCTGGCGGTAGCTGGTGATGACGATGGCCAGCAGGATGCACACCACCACGGCCAGCGGGACCAGGTAGTCGGTGGCGGCGAAGCCGACGGCCGGGATCAAGACGATCAGGATCTCCTGCGTCGCGTACGCCGTCGACGAGATGGCGTCGGAGGCGAACACCGGGAGCGCCACCGACTTGGGCAACCGGGTGTGGTGTTCCTGGGAGGTGGCGATCGGGGTGCCGAGCACCACCCGCTTCAGCGCCGCGTACATGGGTGCGCACTTTCGCACAGGCTGTGTCACCTGATCCGTCCGGCCGGGAGGCCAGCGGGGCTGTCCGGGCGCCCTGGATAGGATTCCGACCCTCGTGACCAGCGCGGAGGAGGACGTCGAGTGCACGTCGTGATAGTCGGTTGCGGCCGAGTGGGCTCGGCGCTCGCCCGCAGCCTGACCGAGGGTGGTCACACCGTGGCGGTCATCGACAAGCGGCCCGAGGCTTTCGCCCGCCTGCCGACCGACTTCAGCGGCCAGATCGTCAACGGCATCGGATTCGACCGCGACCGGTTGACGGAGGCCGGCATCGAGCAGGCGGCGTCGCTGGCGGCGGTCACCAACGGCGACAACTCGAACATCCTCATCGCTCGCGTTGCTCGGGAGACGTTCGGCATCGAGAACGTCGTGGCCCGCATCTACGACCCCAGGCGGGCGGCCATCTACCAGCGCCTCGGCATCGCCACCGTCGCCACCGTGGCGTGGACGACGGAGCGGGTGATGCGTCGCCTCGTGCCCAGCGAAGCGGCGATCGAGTGGATCGACCCAAGTGCGAGAGTGTCGCTGGTCGAGCGGACCATCGCCGGGTCGTGGTCCGGCCTCCCGTTGTCCGAGCTCGAGCAGCCCGGGCGGGTCCGGGTGGCAGCGCTGGGCCGTCTCGGGGTGGCCCAGGTGCCGAACGCGGACCTCGTCGCGCAGGACGGCGACGTGGTGTACCTGGCGGTGGCCAGCGACGCTCTGGCCGACGTGGATGCCGCGCTGGTGGCCGGCCCGGGCAAGAGAGCGCACTGATGCGGGTCGTCATCGCCGGAGGTGGCTCGGTCGGCCGCTTCATCGGGCAGCAGCTCAGCGAGGCCAAGCACGACGTCCTGATCATCGACAACGATCCTGCGGTCGTCCGCGCCGCCGAGCGGTCGGGCGAACCGGCCGGGGTGCCGTGGTTGCAGGCCGATGCCTGTGAGGCGACCCGGCTGAGCGAGGCACAGGTCGACAAGGCGGACGTGGTCGCCGCCGTGACCGGCGACGACGAGGACAACCTCGTGATCTCGCTCCTCGCCAAGCAGGAGTTCGGCGTCCCGCGGGTCGTTGCGCGCGTCAACAACCCGAAGAACGAGTGGATGTTCAACCAGCTGTGGGGCGTCGATGTCGCCGTCTCCACCCCCCACCTCATCACCGCCCTCGTGCAGGAGGCGGTCTCGGTCGGTTCGTTCGTGCGGTTGCTGTCGTTCGAGGGGGGCAAGGCTCGGCTGGCCGAGGTGACGCTGGCCGAGGGCTCGCCGGCCGCGGACAAGGAGATCGTCGAGCTCGGCCTCCCGCGTGACGCCACGGTCGTCGCCATCGTGCGTCAGGAGCGTGTGGTGGTGCCCCGGGGCGACACCATGATCCGCGCCGGCGACGAGGTCATCGTCCTCGTCACCGCCGAGTCCGAGGACGAGGTCACGGCCATCCTCACCGGGGCCTGAGGCCCGGTCGCATGAGGTGACCTACGCGGGCAGCAGCGTGTAAGCCGGGTTGAGCAGCACCGGCCGGCCCCGCTCCTGGTGGGCGACGCCCTCGAAGAGCACGCCGCGCCCGTTCCCCATGCCGCCGACGGTGCGCCGACCGGTGAACACGACCACGAGGTCGCCCGTGCCGTCACACACGACCACCTCGAGGGCAGGTGTGCCCGAGCGGGGCGTGATGCGCATCCGGGTGACCTCGCCCCCGACCCGGATGGGAGTGCGCAGCGGGAGCTCGTCGATCGGCGTCAGCTCCTTGCCGACGAACCGTCCCTGGAGCCTGGCGTTGTCCAGCTCCTCCACCGAGGCCTTGAGTCGCTTGCCGATGTCGCGGAATCCCATCGACGACGATTCTGCCAGGCGGCCGCGTCACGTCGCCGCCAGGGCCTCCAGCCGTTCCGCCAGCTCGTCCTCGGGCATGGCGCCGAGCACCAGGTCCGTGGTGCCGTCCGCCGACACGAACACCCACGCCGGCTGGCTGACGACGCCGAAGTGGGCGAACAAGGAACCGTCGTCGTCGCGCAGCGACGGGAAGGTGAGGCCGTGCCGGTCCTCGAAGTCCTGCATGGACGCGTCGCTGCCGTACCACGACACGCCGATGAGCTCGACGTCCCCCTCGTGGTCGGTCTTGACCTCCTCGACCGAGGGGGCTTCACGGTTGCACGTGCTTCAAGTGGGAGCCCAGAACCAGAAGGCGGCGGGCCGGCCGGCCAGGGTCGATCCGTCGAGCTCCCCGCCACCGACGATGGGCGCGCTGAACCGCAGCACCTCGCGCCCGGCGCCCTCTGCTCCGATCGAGGCGTCCGTCGACGATCCCCTGTCCGCCGCGGCGCCGCCGCAGCCGGCGATGACGGCCACCGCCAGCACGGCAGCGAGACGACGGGCCACGTTCGGACTCTACGGGCATGGGGTCGGCGGCGCCGGGCGCCATTCCGTATCCTCGCCAAGCCGTGAGCACCCGCAAGCTGATCGTCGTCGCCCTCCTGTGCGGGCTGGCCATCCTGGTCGCAGGGGGCATCCAGCTCTTCCGGATCTCGGACGCGGACGACCGCACGGTCGAGGTGCTGGCCGAGGGTGAGGCGGCGACGGTCGGAAGCATCACCGTGGTGGTGGAGGACAGCTCCTTCGACGATGCCGTCATCCGCGCCGCGGTGCGGATGAGCCTCGCCGAGGGGAGCGGGACCGACGAAACGACGACCGTGCCGGTCTCCAGCTTCACGCTGCTGGTCGGCGGCCAGCTGCGCCAGGTGCTCCTCTCGCAGGGTGAGCCGGGCTGCCCGTCCCCTGTCACCGTCGGCGCTGAGCCGACGACGTGCGAGGTGGCCTTCGAGGGCGGCGACGGTACGGCCACCCTTGCCTTCAGCCGGGATGGTGAGCAGGCGCAGTGGCGCCTGGATCTCTGATCTCGGCCCGAACGGGCCATGGCGCGGCGGCGCTACCCTGACCGCCGGTCCATCCACACCACAGCGAACGAGGTGATTCCCACGGCCGAGCAGCTGGATCTCGTGATCATCGGCGGAGGCCCCGGTGGCTACGCCGCCGCGTTGTACGGGGCGTCCGCGGGATTGTCGGTGGCGCTCGTCGAGAAGGGGAAGGTGGGCGGTACGTGCTTGCACCGCGGGTGCATCCCGGCCAAGGCATTCCTGGAGACGGCTGCCGTCAACCGCCACGTCGCCCACGCCAAGGACTTCGGCATCGACGCAGGTTCTCCGCCGGTCGACTTCGCCGTGAGCCAGGCTCGCAAGCAGTCGATCGTCGAAGGGGTGTGGAAGGGCCTCTCCGGTCTGCTCCGCAGCCGCAAGGTCACCAGCTACGAGGGGACGGGATCGCTCGGGCCGGAGCGCACGGTCTCCGTGAAAGGCGCTGACGGGTCGAGCACATCGCTGCAGGCCCGCCACGTCGTCCTCGCTTCCGGCTCCGCACCCCGGCTCATCCCCAACTTCGAGGTGGGCGGGCCGATCATGACCTCGGACGAGGTGCTGATGCTGGACCGCATCCCGGCCCGCATGGCTGTCATCGGCGGCGGGGCCATCGGCTGCGAGTTCGCCTCTGCGTTCTCCGACCTCGGGTCGAAGGTGACGATCCTGGAAGGTCTGCCCAAGATCCTGCCCGGGCTCGACAACGACGTCGCCAACGTGGTGGTGCGGGCGTTCAAGAAGCGGGGGATCGAGATCAAGACCGGGGTGATGGTCGACGGCCACACGCCGAACGACGAAGGCGGGACCACCGTCCATTTCGGCGAGGGCGAGAACCTCGAGGTCGACGTCGTCGTGGTGTCCGTCGGGCGCCGGCCCTATGCCGACGAGCTCGGCCTGGCCGGCACGGCCGTCGCCGTCGACCAGCGCGGGTTCGTCGTCGTCGACGAGTACTGCCGGACCGCCGAGCCAGGTGTGTACGCGTTCGGGGACCTGATCGACAGCCCCCAACTCGCCCACGTCGCCTACGCCGAGGCCATCGTGGCGGTGAAGGACATGCTCGGCGAGAACCCGGTGCCTGTCATGTACGACCGGGTTCCATGGGCCATCTACTGCTTCCCGGAGGTGGCCTGGTCCGGTCACTCCGAGGAGTCCGCGGCGGCGGCGGGCCTCGATGTCGTGGTGGGCAAGCACCAGTTCCGGGCCAACAGCCGGGCCAAGATCATCGGCGAGACCGAGGGGCTGGTGAAGGTGATCGCCAAGAAGCAGCCCGACGGCAAGGCCGGCCAGGTGCTGGGCGTCCACATGGTGGGTCCGTGGGTCACCGAGCAACTCGGTCAGGGCTACCTGGCCGTCAATTGGGAGGCCACCGTGGCCGAGGTGGCGGAGTACGTGCAGCCCCATCCCAGCCTGTCTGAGCTGTTCGGCGAGACCGTGCTGTCGCTGACCGGAAGGAGCCTGAACGTCTGATGGCCGATGTGACCCTGCCCCAACTCGGTGAGACGGTCACCGAGGGGACCATCACCAAGTGGTTCAAGGCCGTGGGCGACGCCGTCGCGCTCGACGAGCCGCTGTTCGAAGTGTCGACGGACAAGGTCGACACCGAGGTGCCGTCGCCCATCGCCGGCACCGTGCTCGAGATCCGCGTCGACGAGGGGGCCACCGTCTCCGTCGGCTCGGTGATCGCCGTCGTGGGCGATGGTGCCGCGGACGCCGGCGCTGACAGTGCCGCTCAGGCCGCGCCGGCCACCGCCGAGGCTCCGGCGCCGGCGGAAGCAACCGCCGAGGCGCCGGCCGAACAGGCCTCCGTCCCGTCGCCGGAACCCCAGCCCGCCCCGCAACCAGCGCCCGCTCCTCAGCCCGAGCCGCCGGCTCCCGCTCCGGAGCCGGTTCCCCAACCCGAGCCGATCCCGGCCCCGCAGCCGGTCCCCGCGCCCGAGCCTGGCCCTGCCCCCGCGCCGCCCGGGCCGGTGCCCGAGCCGCCGGCACCACCCGCCCCTGGTCCCGTGCCGGGACCCGAGCCGATGCCGCCGGTCCCCCAGGCCACAGACGGTGCGTCCGACAACCGCCTGCTCTCGCCCGTGGTCCGCCGCCTTGTCAACGAGTACGGCGTCGATCCGGGTGCCATCACCGGCACGGGCACCGGAGGCCGCATCACCCGCGAGGACGTGCTCGCCCACATCGAGCGTGGCGGCGGCGCGCCGGCCGCACCTGCCCAGGCCGCTCCGGCTGCACCTGCTGCGGCGGCCGCACCTGCTCCGGCCGCCCAAGCCGCGCCGGCTCCGGCCGCGCCCGCTGAAGCTCCGGCCGCCGCTCCTGCCGCCAAGCCCGCGGCGCCAGCCGCGCCCGCGGCCGCTGCTCCTGCCGCCGCGGCGGGTGAGCGTGACCAGTCGGTCCGCCTGTCGAAGATCCGCAAGCTGACCGGCGACCACATGATCATGTCGAAAGCCGTCACCCCCCACGCCTTCAGCGTGGTCGAGATCGACTTCGCCAACGTCGACCGCACCCGGTCATCTGTGAAGGGCGAGTGGAAGGCGAGCGAGGGCTACAGCCTCACCTACCTGCCGTTCATCTGCCGGGCCATCGTCGATGCCCTCGCGCAGTTCCCGCACCTCAACGCCAGCGTGGGGGAGAAGGAGCTGGTCGTCCACCGGTACGTCGACCTCGGCATCGCCGTCGACCTCGACTACCAGGGTCTGCTGGTCCCGGTCATTCGTGACGCGGAGACCAAGCGCCTGCGGGCCATCGCCCGCGAGATCAGCGATCTGGCCGGCCGGGCCAAGTCCCGCAAGCTGAGCCCGGACGAGATCCAGGGCGGCACCTTCACCGTCTCCAACAACGGCTCCGCAGGCTCGGTTCTCACGGCGCCGATCATCAACCAGCCGCAGGTGGCCATCGTCTCGACGGATGCCATCGTGCGCCGGCCCGTGGTCGTGGACCTGGCCGACGGTGGCGAGGGCATCGCCATCCACCCCGTAGGGAACCTGGCCATGAGCTGGGACCACCGCGCCTTCGACGGCGCGTACGCCGCCAACTTCCTGCACGGGGTCAAGACCATCCTGGAGACCCGCGACTGGAGCGCCGAGCTCTGACCACCGTGCTGCCACGCAGCGTCGACCTGGCCGCGCCGCTGCGCGTCCGCTGGCTGGGGCGGGTGCCCTACGACGAGGCGCTGGCGCTGCAGCGGGGTCTGTTCGAGCACGGTCGGGAGCAGCACCTGCTGCTGCTCGAGCACCCGCCCGTCTACACGCTCGGGGTGCGGGCGTCGACCGAGAACGTGCTGGCCGATCCCGCCGATGTCGGCGCCGAGCTCGTCCGTACCGATCGGGGCGGTGACGTCACCTACCACGGGCCCGGTCAGCTCGTCGGCTACCCCGTGCTGAGCCTGCCGTCCAAGCGCGGGTCCGGCGGTGGCCTGGCCGACACGGTGGCCTACGTGCGGACCGTCGAGCAGGTGCTCATCGACGCTCTCAGCGATCTCGGCCTGCCCCGCGCCGGCCGCCTGCGCGCCTTCCCGGGCGTGTGGCTGGACCCCGACAGTGACCGTCCGCGCAAGGTGGCGGCCGTCGGGGTCCGGCTGAGCCGAGGTCGCACCATGCACGGTTTCGCCCTCAACGTCACGACGGACCTCTCGATGTTCGGCCACATCATCCCGTGCGGCATCGTGGGCAAGGCGGTGACCTCGCTGGAGGCCGAAGGCCTTCGCGTCACGATGCGGGAGGTGATCGACGCCGTCTCCGCCCGAGCGGCCACCGCCTGGGGCGGCGGCGTGCTCGAGCGGCAGGACGTCGCCTGGCGGCACCGCCCGAGCGACCTGTCGGCGTTCTCGCGGGGTGAGGGAGCCGGCACGGTGGTGCGCGATGCGTCGCAGCACCTGCAGGGCCGGTTGGAGCAGGCGGGCGTCGTAGGCGGACTGCAGATCGCCACCCGCAAGCCGGAGTGGCTGCGGCCCAAGGTGCACCACGGGCCGGAGGTGCTGGCGCTGAAGCGCTCGGTGCGGGAGCTGGGCCTCGTCACGGTGTGCGAGGAGGCGGGCTGTCCCAACCTGTCCGACTGCTGGGCCGACGGAACGGCGACCTTCATGGTCCTGGGCGAGCGTTGCACGCGCGCCTGCGGCTTCTGCCTCGTGGACACCCGGAAGCCCGGCGTGGTGGACGAGACCGAACCGGAGCGGGTGGCCGAGGCCGTGGACAGCCTCGCGCTGGACCACGCGGTGCTGACGATGGTGGCCCGGGACGATCTGGCTGACGGCGGCCTCGGTCTCGTGGCGGAGACGGTGCTCGCCATCCGCCGCCGCCGGCCGCAGGCCGTCGTGGAGACGCTCATCAGCGACGCCAAGGGCGACGCGTCGTCGCTCGATGTCCTGTTTGATGTGCGCCCGGACGTGCTGAACCACAACGTCGAGACCGTGGCCCGCCTCCAGCGCGCGGTGCGTCCGTCGGCCGGATATGCCCGCAGCCTCGGCGTGCTGGCCCGGGCCAAAGCGGCCGGCCTGACCACCAAGTCGGGCCTGATCCTCGGCATGGGCGAGACCGAAGACGAGGTGCTCGGCGCGCTCGTGGACCTGTCCGGCGTCGGGGTCGACATCGTCACGCTCGGTCAGTACCTGCGCCCGACGACCAACCACCTGCCCGTCGCCCGCTGGGTGCGGCCCGAGGAGTTCACGGCGCTGAAGGCGGCCGGAGAAGCCCTCGGGATCGGCCACGTCGAAGCCAGCCCCCTCACCCGCTCGAGCTACCACGCCAAGCAGGCCGCCGGCGCCGTCGGCATCACCGCTGTCAGCAACGAGCCCCTCGCCCTCCACTGACCGCGCCGCCCGCCCCGCCGTCGGCAAACCGTTCGCGGCGTCATTTCGGGCGAATGTCGCCACATTCGGCGCCATGGACGATGCGGAGGGGACCGGTGGTGAGGCCGGGGGGCGGCCGTGCGGTTCGTAGCATGACGGCGTGACCGAGGCCCGCTCGCCGGTGATCGTCGCCCGGCGGGAGCGGGTGCTGGACGCGGCCGAGGTCGTGCTGGCCGAGGTCGGCGTCACGGCGACGATGGACGAGATCGCCGAGGCCGCGGGGATCGGCCGGCGCACGCTGTTCCGCTACTTCCCGAGCCGGGAGGACCTGATCGCCGCGGCCATCGAGCGCCGGTACCAGCGTCTCGACCAGGAAGTGTTCGACGACGCGCACCTGGAGGCGGACGACCCGGACGAGCTCATCCGGCGGGTGCTGACGACGACGCACCGCGTCGCCGCGCAGATGGGCAAGGCTCATTGGCAGGTGGCAGCCGATCGAGAGGTGCTCAACGGGCTCGGCGCGGCCGCGGCGGCGCGCCAGCGGGCCCGGCGCAGCTACGTGCAGCGATTCACCCAGCGCCTGTGGGAGCTGGCCGGGGGACAGCCGCCCCCGCCCGGCTGGCTGGCCGATGCGTTCGGGCTGCTGGAGAGCCTCTTCACCTACCAGGCGCTACGGCTGGACTTCGGGCGGGAAGAGGCCGACATCGTCGACCTCACCACCCGTCTCATGACCGACGCCCTGCACGCCGCCCTGGCCGAGGCGGGCGTCACGGGCGCGGCACCTCGACCGCAGCAGGGTGGAGCTGCGCCAGGCGGACCGTCATGGTCGAGCGCAGGGGATCGGGCAGCACCTCGGCCACCGCCAGCGCGTCGATGAGCGCCACCAGCCCCGGTTCGGTCCTGACGACGGCCAGCCCGTTCACCACGCCGCCCAGGCGCCCCGGAAGGTGCCGGTAACGCCAGAGGTCACCGTGGCGGCGGCCCTGACACCATCCGCCCGCAGCCTACGACGGCGCGGGCCGCCGTCCCGGCGCTCAGGTGCCGAGCTGCTCGGCGGCGAAGCCTTGGCGGAGGGTGTTCTCGGTGACGGCGACCGGGTCGCAGAACTGCAGCAGATAGTCAGGCCCGCCGGCCTTCGAGCCGATGCCGGACAGGCCGAACCCTCCGAAGGGCTGGCGACCGACGATGGCGCCCGTGATGCCGCGGTTCAGGTAGATGTTCCCCGCCCGCAGCGCGTCGCCGGCGCGGGCCAGCACGGCCGGTGATCGGCTGAACAGCCCCGCCGTCAGTGCGTAGTCGGAAGCGTTGGCCATGGCGAAGGCGTCGTCGATCGAGTCGGCGGGCCAGGCGAGGAGCACGGGCCCGAAGTGCTCGTCGCGCGCGAGGGGATCGTCGGGTGCGACGCCGTCGACGATCATCGGCCCGACGTACCAGCCGCCGTCGGGGACCAAGTCGCGGCATCCGCGCACACGACCCCGAGCAGCGGCATCTCGTTGCACCTGCAACAAGCGGGACTGAGCGTCGGCGTCGATGACAGGTCCGATGGCAACCGCAGGATCCTGCGGGTGACCGAGCTCGAGGAGCTCGGTGTGGGCCACCAGCCGTTCGATGATCGGCTCGTAGACGTCGCGATGGACGATCAAGCGCGACGCGGCCGAGCACTTCTGGCCCGCGAACGAGAACGCGCTGGCCGCGATGGCAGGGACGGCCTCGTCCGGGTCGGCATCGGCGTCGACGATGATCGGGTTCTTCCCGCCGAGCTCCGTGATGACCCGCTTGAGCTGGCGCTGCCCCAGCCCGACGCGCGACGTCGCGGCGAGGATCGACAGCCCCACGGGTCGTGAGCCGGTGAACGCGATCACCGCCACGTCCGGATGAGCCACGAGGTGCGCGCCGACGACATCGCCGTGCCCGGGGAGGAAGTTGAGGACACCGGTCGGGAGGCCGGCGGCGTCCAGGGCCTCCACCAGGCGGGCGGCGATGGCCGGGGTCTGCTCCGCGGGTTTGAAGCAGACGGCGTTGCCGGCGGCCAGGGCCGCGGTGACCATCCCGGTGGGGATGGCGAGCGGGAAGTTCCACGGCGCGATGACCGCCGCCACGCCGCGGGCCCGGTAGCGGAGGTCGTTGCGCTCGCCGGGCGGCGACTGGACGGCGCCACCGCCGTCGATGCGGAGCGCCTCCCGGGCGTAGAACTCGCAGAAGTCGATCGCCTCGCACACGTCGGCGTCCGCCTCGGGCCAGGGCTTGCCAGCCTCGAAGACCATGAGCGCGGCCAGCTCGTCCCGGCGGCCCCGCATCCAGGCGGCGGCGCCCACCAGCACCTCGGCCCGCTCGGTCGCAGGGCGGCGGGCCCACTCGGCGCCCGCCCGGACGGCTACCGCGACGGCCTCATCTGTCAGCGCCACATCGGTGGCCGACGAGGTGGCCACGACGTGGTCGGTGCGGCCGGGGTCGAGCGACACGATCCGGTCGTCGGTGGCGATCCGGCGCCCGCCGACGACGGCCGGCACCTCGAGGTCGCGGGCCGCGGTCGCCTGCTTCTCCACGGCGCGGGCGAAGGCGATACGTTCGGCGTCGTCGTGCCAGCGCCGTACGGGCTCGGGCGTGTAGGCCGGCAGCTCGAGCGACCGCTTCATGCCGCCTCCACCACGCGGGGCTCAGAGGGGACCGGCGCGGCCAGCAGCTTCGACTCGTCGAGGTGGCGGGTGGTCTGGCGGACGAAGCTCTCGTTGGACGAGTTCTCCAGGAGCCGGCGGACCAGGTATGACATGCCGGGCACCAGATCGCCGATGGGCGCGTAGACGTCGACCTCGGGTCCCAGCGAGCGCACCGCGCCGACCAGCCCGCCTTCCATGCCGTACAGCATCTGGAAGCGCAGCTCGGTCCGGGGGAGGCCGAGGTCGTCGGCCACGGCGATGGCGTGGGCGATCGAGCGCACGTTGTGGGAGGCCAGGGCCGGGGCCACGGTTGGCGACGGCCCGGCGCGGTGTTCCAGGAGCAGGCGCGTGCAGCGCTCGTAGTTGGCGTCCGTGTCGCCCTTGTGCTCGTAGACGGGGACGGGCCAGCCGTGCGCCCGGGCGGTGACCGTCTCGGCGTCCCAGTACGCACCCTTCACGAGGCGCACCGCGACGGGCCGGCCGCCCTGGACGCTCCACCGCACGAGCTCGTCGAGATCGGCGGCGCTGTCACGCAGGTACGCCTGGATGACGATGCCCGCGAAGGGCGGGGAGGCAGTCGTGCCGCCCGTGGCCGCGGCCGCGGCGGGGCCGGTCACCATCGACCGGAAGAGGTCCAGTGTGAGGTCCTTGACCTCGTACTGCTCCATGTCGAACCACACGAGGAGACCGGCGGTGGAGGCCTCGCGGAGGACGGGCTCGAGGCGGCTGCGGGCCTCGTCCAGGCCTAGGGTCACGGTCAGCGGCCGCAGGCGAGGCGCGAGCGCCGTGGGCTTGATGGCGACGGCACGACGCCCCGGCCCCAGGTCCGAGGCGAGGGCGCCGACCAGCGTTGCCACCCGGGCCGCGTACCGGTCCGCGTCGGCCTGCGTGACCGTTTTCTCGCCCAGGAGGTCGACGATCACGCCCAGACCGGCGGCCCAGAGTTGCTCGAACACCGGTCGCGCGTCGTCGGCGTCGGTCCCGGCGATGAAGCGGCCGGCCATGTGCGCGATCCCGGCCCGGGCGGCGCCGGCCGCGGCTCGATCGCCACCGGGCAGCCGGCGGGCGGCGCGCACGGCGTGGCGAAGGTGCCCGGGGACGGACTCGTGGTCCAGGTAGCCGCTGATGTGGTCGACCACCTCTTCGCGCCGGCGCAGGGCGGGGTAGGAGTCCACGAGCTGGAAGAGGCGGGCCCGCGCCGCGGGGTCGGCGATGACCACCTCCAGCAGCCGCTGCTCGGCGCGCTCCCGCAGGCCCTGCGCGCGCTGGACCGCGGCATGCAGCTCGTGGCCGATGCGGGCGATGGCCGGCTCGAGGTCCCGGTACGGCACGGCTCCTCCAGGATCGCGACGGGGCGAAGCGCACCCGATGAATGGCACTCTACAGTGTCATTCTGTTTCCCGGCAAGGGTGACGGGCAGACTGTGACGATGGCCAGCGCCTCCGCCGACAGCAGCGTCTTCCTCGATCGGGCGGCCCGCGCCCGGGCGTTGATGGCCGAGCAGCGCATCGACGTGCTGCTCCTGTCCGTCGGTCACGACCTGCCGTATCTGACGGGCTACCTCGCCATGCCGCTCGAGCGCCTGACGATGCTGGTCCTGCCGCTCGATGGTGAGGCGACCCTGGTCGTTCCCCGGCTCGAGGCGCCGAGGGTGGTCGAGCGCCCCGAGGTGTTCACGCTGCGCCCGTGGGGCGAGACCGAGGACCCGGTGGCGATCGTCGCCGGCCTGGCCGGGGCAGGCACGCGGTCCCCGGGGACCGTGGCTGTCGGTGACCAGACGTGGGCCCGCTTCGTCGTCGACCTCCTGCCCCTCCTGCCCACGACGAAGTTCCGGCGGGCCGTCGAGGTCGTCGGGCCGCTCCGGGTGCTCAAGGACGAGGCGGAGGTGGCCGCGCTCACTGCCGCCGCCCAAGCTGCGGACCGGGTCGCCGCCGAGCTCCAGGGGGGAGCCATCCCGCTCGTCGGCCGCACCGAGGCGCAGGTCTCCGCTGACCTGTCCGCCCGCCTGCTGGCCGAGGGTCACGACAAGGTGAACTTCGCCATCGTCGCCGCCGGTGAGAACGCGGCCAGCCCCCACCATCATCCGGGGACCCGGATGATCGAGAAGGACGAGATCGTGCTCTGCGACTTCGGCGGGACCATGGCCGGCTACTGCAGCGACATCACCCGCTGCGTCCACCTCGGCCCGCCCCCGGCCGAGATAGCCGAGGCCTACGCCGTTCTCCACGAGGCGCAGCAGGCCGGGGTGGCGGCCGGCACCGTGGGCGTACCGTGCGAGGAGGTGGATCGGGCTGCTCGCCGTGTCATCGCGGACGCGGGGTACGGCGACTACTTCGTCCACCGCACCGGCCACGGGATCGGCATGGAGGAGCACGAAGACCCGTACATCGTCGAGGGCAACACGGCCGCACTGGCCGACGGGCACGCATACAGCGTGGAGCCGGGGATCTACGTCCCCGAGCGATGGGGGATGCGTCTCGAGGACATCGTCGTCGCCAGGGCTGATGGGCCGAGGCCTCTCAACCACGCCGACCACGCCCTGGTCGTGCTCGACGTTTGACCGCTTCCGGCGTGATCACATCAACCGTCGAGCCCCCGGCGATGTCGCGGCCGGCGGCACTGGCGGCCGAGGACGACCTGCGGCGCCGCAACCTCGTCCGGATGAAGGTGGCCGCGACGGGCCTGCTGCTGGCGGCCACCCTCGTCTTCATCGTCGCCCGCACGCTCGAGGATCGGTGGTCGTGGCTGGGCTACGTGCGGGCCACGGCCGAGGCGGCGATGGTCGGCGCGCTGGCCGACTGGTTCGCGGTGACGGCGCTGTTCCGGCATCCGCTCGGGCTGCCGATCCCGCACACCGCCATCATCCCCAACCGCAAGGATCAGCTCGGCCGGGGGCTGGGCACCTTCGTGCAGACGAACTTCCTGGCCCCGGAGGTGCTCACCGAGCGGCTGCAGGCCATGGGTGTCGCCCGCCGGCTGGGGGTGTGGCTGGCCGAGCCCGAGCACGCCCACCGCCTCTCGGCCAACGCGGGGGCGATGATCCGGGGCCTCACCGAGGTCCTCGGGGACGAGGACATCCAGCGCGCCCTCGAGTCCGGGATCATCAACCGGGTCCGCCGGGCGCCCGCCGCGCCGCTCATGGCCAGGGTCGTGGAGGCCGCGAGCGTCGGCCGGCATCACCAGGCGCTGCTCGACACCACCCTGTCCGGGCTCTCGGGTCTCCTGGACGAGAACCGCAACCTCATGCGCCAGAAGCTTGCCGAACAGTCGCCGTGGTGGGTACCCGAGCCCATCGACGACCGCCTCTTCCGCAAGTTCTTCAATGGAGTGCAGGGGTTCATCGCCGAGGTGCGCCGCGATCCCGACCACGAGGTGCGCCGCCAGCTCGACGCCCGCATGGCCGATCTGGCTGTCCGGTTGCGCACCGACCCCGCCCTCATCGCCCGGGGCGAGGAGCTGAAGGACGAGCTCCTCCGCCATCCAGAGGTCCAGGCGTGGCTGGACTCGCTGTGGCGGACGACGAAGGACTCGATCCTGGCCGTGGCCGACGATCCGAACTCGGACCTGCGCCGCCGCCTGGACGCCGGCCTGGTGCGGGCGGGGCGTTCGCTGCAGGAGGACACCGCGCTGCAGGCGAAGGTAGACGGCTGGGTGGAGCGGATCGTGATCTATTTGGCCGACGAGTACGGCCACGAGATCGCCGACCTCATCGCCACCACGGTCGCCCGTTGGGATGGCGCGGAGGCCAGCCGCCGCATCGAACTGCAGGTCGGTCGCGACCTGCAGTTCATCCGCATCAACGGCACCGTCGTCGGCGGCCTGGCCGGTCTGATCATCTACACGGTCGGCCAGTTCCTGTAGCTACCCCCAGCGGGATCGGGCGTGGGTGTGTCACCTCCTTCGCACAAATCGCGCCTTGTGACCCAGCGACGGCCACCCCTCGCGATTTGTGCGGCCGAGGTGACGCGGCGCGTGTCGTGGTCAGCGGGAGGTGGCGAAGTCGGCGTCGTCGGCGGCCGTGGTCAGGTCCTCCAGTTGGACCGTGACGGCGGCCGTGTCCCAGAGCGCCACGAGGCCCTCGGGGGTGGCGCACGTCCGCTCGTCGCCCTGACCGGACGGAACGGCCACGCAGGTCGCCGGGTGCTCGGCGACCGTCTCGCTCGACCCTACGGGCTCGCCTGTGGCCCGGGCCAGCGCCACCCGCAGCACGCGGGCCGGCGCCGAGGCGTAGAACTGTGAGGTCACCGCGGTGTCGCTCACCCTCGCCTCCTGCACGCCTTCCTCGCAGGCGCCGGTCGTCAGGTCGCAGGTCTGCAGGTCGCCGTCGTCCAGGAAGCGGATGTCACCGATGGTGATCGACAGCCGGTTGCCCGAGCGGACGACACGAGCGGGACGCGTCGTGCCGCCGAGCTTGCTGGTGATGGAGTAGTTGGCGGTGACCTCGACCGGCAGGTCGCCCTCCAAGAGCCCGAGGACGTCGTCGGCTGCCGCGTTGCCGGTCGGCGCGCCGGGCTGGCCCCCGACCGCGCCCGCTTCCACCAGGGTGGGCCGCTCGCCCAGCGCCGCATCCCCCGCCCACGACGGCGGCCAGGACGACCAGCCCGAGGACGCCGGAGGCGCGGCGGTGGCCGCTGGTCATCGGGAAGCCCGCACGCGGCGCAGCGTAGATGGGGCTGGGCCTGGGTGGCCCGCCGGGCGCGCACCTAACCTCGCCGGCGTGATCAGCCTGGACGCCGCCACCGTCCTGCTGCAGTGGGCGACCGGTGGCCTCCTCTTCACGTGGGTCACCACGCGCCACCGCGAGGTCGGGCTCGGCTACGGCTGGTTGATGCGGGGCACGTTCATCGTCATCGCTGCCGGCGCGCTCGCCTGCGGGCTGGCCTTCGATCCCGTCGCCGTCCGGGACGCGGCATCGGCCGGCGTCATCGCCGCGGCCACGGTCGCGCTGATCGTGTCCTGGGTGCGGAGGCGGGCGGGGGTGTCGGGTCAGCAGGCCGAGCACGACCGCCGCAGCGCCCGTGTCGCGGCCATGACCGGCATCGAGCGAACCGCGGGGGACGGGGGAGTGGCGGTGGATGCCGAGGGTCAGGCGTCCGTGGGCCCCGAGTTCCCACCAGCCTTCGATCTGGTGGCGCCGGTGATCGGTGCCGTGGGGCTCGTGGCGGCGGGCGTGGACGCCGGCGGCAGCACCTGGCTGTCG
This sequence comes from uncultured Acidimicrobiales bacterium, assembly GCA_963829955.1. Taxonomy (GTDB): domain Bacteria; phylum Actinomycetota; class Acidimicrobiia; order Acidimicrobiales; family Ilumatobacteraceae; genus DASTFY01. The sequence continues at coordinate 167,901 of CAWHKS010000013.1, read as the reverse complement.
GTCGCCCGCGTGCTGGCCGGTGCCGCGTTCTTGGGAGCCATCACCGACGCCATGCTCCTCGGCCACTGGTACCTGGTGCAGCCGGGCCTGCCCCGCCGGCTCCTCAACGAGTTGGTGCGGGCCACCATGATCGTGTGGCCGATCGAGGTGGGCCTGCTGCTCGTCCGCCCGGGCATGATCCAGGTGCTGAACGGCTCGATCGACGACGGCTGGGACGGGGTGCTGGGCTGGTTCTGGCTCGCTTGCGCGGTCGCCACGATCGTGCTGCTGTTCGTGACCCGGGCCGCGCTGCGGGAGCGGGCCTACTCCGCCGTCATGGCCGCCACCGGCCTGCTCTACCTGGCCATCCTCACCGCGTTCGGGACCGATCTGGTGGCCCGCGCCGTCCTGGCCTGACCGGCCGGCGGTGCCCCGCGGGTTTCACGAGCGCACGAACTGGTACAGAATGGTGCCATGCCGCGCCCGGTCTGGAGCGGGACGATCAGCTTCGGGCTGGTCACGATCCCGGTCAAGCTGTTCCACGCCGTCAGCAGGAAGAACGTGTCCTTCAACCAGCTCGACGACCGCTCGATGAGCCGCATCCGCATGAAGAAGGTGTCGGCGGAGACCGGCGAGGACGTGCCTGACGAGCACATCGTGAAGGGTTACGAGGTCTCGAAGGGGCGGTACGTCGTCGTCGACCCGGACGAGCTCGAGCCGTTCATCCCGACGGCCACGAAGGCCATCGACCTGGAGGAGTTCGTCGACCTCTCCGAGATCGACCCGGTGTTCTTCGACACGCCGTACATCGTCGCCCCGGACAGCGCGGCCAAGCCCTACATGCTCCTGACCAAGGCCATGGAGGATGCCGGCAAGGTGGCGGTGGGCACGTTCGTGATGCGCAGCAAGCAGTACGTCGCCGCGCTGCGGCCGGTCGACGGCCGCCTCATGCTGTCGACGATGGCCTTCGCCGACGAGGTGGTCGACCCGGCCTCCATTGACGAGCTCGCCGACCTCGAAGACGTCAAGATCAGCCCCAAGGAGCTGGCGATGGCCGAGCAGCTCGTGGACTCCCTGGCCGGCGACTTCGAGCCCGAGCGCTTCAGCGACACGTACCGGGATCAGGTCCTCGATCTCATCGCCAAGAAGGCCGCGGGCGAGGCGTTCGAGGCGCCCGAGCCGGCCGCGGCAGCCCCGCAGGTGATCGACCTCATGGCCGCACTCGAGGCGAGCGTGAAGGCGGCCAAGGACGCACGCGGTCGTCATCCCGCCACCGTGAAGGCCGTCCCCGAGGCGGCCGCGGATGACTCGGACGTGGTCGAGGAGGCCCCGGCGCCCAGGAAGACCCGCTCCCGGGCCCGCAAGTCCGCCTAGCCCGGTCACCCCATGGCCGCGCCGCGGCAGGTCGTCACCGTCGGGGGACGGGAGCTGTCCCTGAGCAACCTCGACAAGGTGCTCTACCCGGAGACGGGCACGACGAAGGGTGAGGTGATCGAGTACTACGCGCGCATCGCGCCGGCCATGCTGCCGCACTTGGCCGGCCGCGCCCTCACCTTCCACCGATTCCCCAACGGGGTCGAGCAGAAGGGCTTCTTCGAGAAGCGCTGCGCCAAGCACCGACCGGAATGGGTTGCGACGGCTCCCGGACCGGGAGATCACAACGGGACCATCGAGTACTGCGTGATCGACGAGCCGGCCTCGCTCGTGTGGGCGGCCAACATGGCCGCGCTGGAGCTGCACGCCCCCATGGCCCTGGCCGAGGACCTGGAGACTCCGCGGATGGTCGTGTTCGATCTCGATCCAGGCCCGCCGGCCGCCATCCGCGAGTGCGCGCGGACGGCCCTCGCCATCCGTGACGTCCTCGCTGCCGTCGAGCTCGAGGCGTGGCCGAAGTCCAGCGGCTCGAAGGGCCTCCAGCTGTACGTCCCCGTCAACACGCCGTGCACGCACGACGAAGCGGCATCGTTCGCGTTGGCGGTCGGGCAGCTCCTGGAGAAGCAGGAGCCATCCAGCGTGCTCACCTCGATGACGAAGGCGGAACGCAAGGGAAAGGTCTTCGTCGACTGGAGCCAGAACGTCCGACACAAGACGACCATCGCTCCGTACTCGATGCGGGCCCGCCCGCACCCGACGGTCTCCACGCCCGTGACGTGGGACGAGGTCGAGGAGGCGGCCGACGGGGCCACCGAACTCCGCTTCCTGTGGACGGATGTGCTCGAGCGGGTCGAGGACGGAGGCGACGTCTTCGCCCCCGTCCTCTCCGTCGAGCAGGTCCTGCCCGGCGCCCGCTGACGGGTCACGACTGGTCGTCGAGCCACTCCTCGAACGTCGGCCCGGCGAGCGTCGCGCCCGGACCGGGTAGCAGCACGTCGGTCGCGTAGAGCTCGTGGTCCGGGTCGGCCGGGTTGTCGCCGCCCTCGATCTTGAGTGGCTCGCCCCGCCGGCCGGCGAGCAACGTGGCCATGGCGACCATGCTCTCCTCCCGCGGCCCGGCGACCTCGAGGATCGGTGCCTCGATGGAGGGCGCCGACCAGATCGCATCATCCGCTGTAGCCAGGCCGGCCAGCACCTCGGCGACCGCGCTGGCGGCCACGGGTTGGGTCCGCATCTCCTGCACATGGCTCACGTCGCCCTGCCGTCCCCACTCGATGAGCAAGGGGACCAGCTCATGGAACTGCGCCGAGCGCAGGATCCTGACGGGGACCGGCCCGGCCAGCGCGGCCTGCTCGTGCGCGAGCTTGGCCGCGTTGTAGCCCGCGGTGAAGCGGTCGACACCGATGATCGAGACAACCAGCATGCCGCGCACGGCGGCGCGCTGGCCGGCCTCGTGCAGGTTGCGGGCGGCCGACGTGAAGAAGGCAGTGGCCTCCACCTGGTCGGGTGACGGACTGGTGGCAGCGTCAACCACGACGTCGACGCCGTCGAGGGCCTCCGCCAGCCCGTCGCCCGTGATGACGTCCACGCCCGTGGAGCGGGCGATGGCGACGACCTCGCAGCCGCGTGCCCGCAGCGCGTCGACCAGGGGACGGCCGAGCCTCCCGGTGGCTCCGGCGACGGCGATCTTCATCGTGGCGGACATGTTCGGTCTCCTCTCGTGGTTGGTCACTGCTATGACACGGCCCGACGAGGAAACGTGACCGATGGATGAGGACCACCTGCTGGCTGAGCGGTTCGAGGACCACCGCACCCGCCTGCGCGGGGTGGCCTACAGGATGCTGGGCTCGTTCAGCGCCGCCGACGATGCGGTGCAGGAGACCTGGCTCCGGCTGAGCCGTGTCGATGCCGGCGAGATCGAGAACCTGGGCGGGTGGTTGACGACGGTGACCGGTCGCATCTGCCTGAACATGCTCCGGCTCGCGCCGGTCGCGGCCCGAGGAGCTGGCGGGAGCCCACGTGCCCGATCCCGTCGTCATCCGAGACGACCCGGCTGATCCCGAACGTGAGGCGGTGCTCGCCGACTCCGTCGGGCTCGCCCTCCTCATCGTGCTCGACGTGCTCGCCCCGCCGGAGCGGGTGGCGTTCGTGTTGCACGACATGTTCGGGGTGTCCTTCGAGGAGGTCGCTGCTGTGGTGGGCCGCTCGGTGCCCGCCACGAGACAGCTGGCCAGTCGCGCTCGCCGACGGGTGCAGCTCCCCGCAGTCACTCCCGACACCGATCTGCTCCGCCAGCGCGAGGTGGTCGACGCGTTCTTCGTCGCCGCCCGCGGCGGCGATCTGGACGCGCTCGTGGCGGTGCTCGACCCGGACGTGAAGCTGCGCTCGGACGGCGGGCGGGTCAGGGTGGCCGCTACCGCGTTCGTCGAGGGCGCGTCGGCGGTGGCCGGCCGGGCGATCACCTTCGCGTTGCCGTCCCTGGGCCTGCGGCCCGTGCTCGTGAACGGAGCCGCTGGTGTGGTGGTGGTCACCGATCAGGGTCCGCTCTCCGTCATGGCGTTCACGGTCACGCGCGGGAGGATTGTCGAGATCGACATCCTCTCGGATCCCGAGCGCCTCGACGCGCTCGACCTCACCCAGCTCGGCTGAGGGTCCGCGCGTCCGCCGTGGTGGCGTACCACCCGAGCCAGTCGAGGTCGATGGTGCCGTAGGCCCGATCCGGCCGCTGTCTCACGCCCACGTGCTGATGAAGTTGGGCCTGCGCGACCGGGTGCAGGCGGTAGTCCTGGCCTACGAACAGGGCCTCGTCACGCGCGGCGATCAGGGCGATCCGTCGCCCGCCTGACCACGGACCTCACGCGATGACGCCGGCCGCTCTCAGCGCGGCCGCGTCGAGCCCGAGCGCGCCGACGATCTCGTCGCTGTGCTCGCCGTAGGCCGGGGCGGGCGCGCCCGCCGCCTGCGGCGTGCCCGAGAACCGCGCCGCCGGTCGGGGCTCCCGCATCGGCCCGGCCACCGGGTGCTCGCGCTCGATGAACACCTCGTTGTGCAGGACCTGCGGGTCGTCCGGCAGCGTGTCGACGGAGTTGATGGCCGAGGCCGGGACGTCGTGCTCGGCGGCCAGGCGCAGGAAGTCCTCCACGCTGGTCCCGAGGGCATAGCCCTTGAGGAGTTCGACCATCTCGGTGGCGTTGGTCAGGCGGTTGACCACGGTCGCGAAGCGCGGATCATCGGCGACCTCGGGGTGGCCGAGCGCGGTGCACCAGCCCTTGAACTCGGCGTCGGTCACCGCGGAGCCCGAGCAGTACCCGTCGGCCAGGGGCACGACGGCGTAGTTCTGGGCGATGGTCGGCGCGCGGTGCGCGTCCTCGGCCAGCAGGGCCTTGTCCATGGCGGCGTCAGGCCACAGGAACGCGATGGACGAGTCCAACATCGCGACCTCGATGTGCTGGCCGTGGCACTTCTCTCGCTCGCGCGCGAGAAGTGCCGCCGTGATCGCCTGTGCCGTGGTCCAGGCGGTGACCTTGTCGCAGACCAGCGTTCGCAGCAGCGACGGCACGCCGGTCGCGGTGTCGGCCTGGACGGCGGCGAAGCCCGACGCGGCCTGGATGACGTTGTCGTAGACGCGTCGGTGGCTGTTGGGCCCGCTCTGGCCGTACCCCGAGATCGACACGTAGACGAGGCGGGGGTTGACGGCGACCAGCGCGTCGTAGCCGAGGCCGAGGCGGTCCACCGCCCCGGGGCGGAAGTTCTGGATGAACACGTCGCTGTCGGCCACCAGCCGCGTGAGCACGTCGACGCCCGCCGGCTGCTTCAGGTCGAGGACCAGCGAGCGCTTCCCCCGGTTGTTGTTGGCGAAGATGCCGGTCATCCCGCCGCGGCTGGTCCCGAGGAAGCGCATGATGTCGCCGAGCCCCGGTGACTCGACCTTGATGACCTCGGCTCCTTGATCGGCCAGGATCATCGTGGCCAGAGGGCCGGAGATCATGACCGAAAGGTCCAGCACTCGTACGCCCTGCAGTGGTCCCGGCATGGCCGGACAGCCTGCCACGCCCCTCTCAGCTCGTGGCGGTGCGGACCCGCGGAGCGAAGCTGGCGCCGAGCAGGGCGATGGCCGAGGCGAGCAGGAACACCAGCGCGAGGGCCGGGCCGAGGCCGAGCACCCCACGGTCGGCCGCGCCGACCATGGCGCCGCCAACGGCACCGATGGTGGCGAAGCCGAGCGCGTCGGCGACGCCGAGCTGGCTGCCGACGAGACCCTCCCGCCCCTTCGGCGCCTGGCTCATCGCGGCCACCGACGTCGTGTTGAACACCACACCGATGCCGAAGCCGGACACCGCGCAGGTGAGGAACGTGACCCAGAGCGGGATGGAACTGACCACCACGACGATGGTTCCCGCCGTCCCCGCGGCCAGGGCGGCGAAGCCCAGCCGTGCCGCTCGCCCGGCGGGCCAGCCGGCGCGCGCCGAGAAGACCGCACCCACGGTCCACACGAGCGAGCCGCCGACGATCACGGACCCCGCCACCAGCGTCGAGGTGCCGTGGAGCCGGGTGGCGGCCAGCGGAACGAAGGTGTCACAGCCGAAGAAGGCGATGTTCACGCAGAGCCGGGCCGCCACCGCGGCGGGAATGCCGGGCCGCGCCTGGAGCGTCCCGTCCGGCAACAGCCGGATCAGCGCGGGACCGGCCAGCGCGAAGCCCGGGACGAGGAAGGCTGCGGCGACGAGGACCGAGCCCGACTGGAGGGCGGCGAGCACGAGCGCGCTCCCGATGGCCAACCGCACGGCGAAGGGCCACCGGGCCGCCGGTGTCTCGTCGCCCACGCCGGTCCCGCCGGTGGGTGAGACCCGTCGCTCGGACGGGGACGGCGGGCCGAGGGCGATCAGCGGCCGGGCGGCCAGGAGTAGCAGCACAGGAACGAGAGGGAGCAGACCGAGGAAGACCCAGCGCCATCCCAACTCCTCAGTGATCCAGCCGGCGGCCAGCGGCGCTACGAGGCTCGGCACGACCCACGCCGTGGACAGGAGCGCGAACAGGCGGGGCTGCTCCTCGGCCGGCCACGCTCGTCCGATGCCCACGTAGGCCACACTGGCCAGTGCGCCCGCCCCCGCACCCTGCAGCACCCGTCCGGCCAGCAGGACGGGCATCGAAGGTGCCAGGCCGGCCACCACCAGCCCGGCGGTGAAGATTCCGACCGCGCTGAGGAACGGGACGGCGGGACCGCGGCGGTCGGCCTGCTCGCCGCTGACGACCAGCGCCACCAGGCTCGCCAGCATGTAGGCGCTGAAGGCGGCGCCGTAGAGGCGGTCCCCGTCGAGCTCCGACGAGATGGCGGGCATGGCGGTCACGACGGCGACGGCCTCGAACGCGTTGAGGGTGACCGCCATGATCAGGCCCGTGGCCAGCGCCCGTTGCGTCGAGGCCCGGCTCAAGGTCTGCACTCGTTCAGACTAAGCGAAGTGTACGCTTCTGTAAATGCCAGGGTCAGGAAGGGCGTCAGCAGGGGGCGCCAGGGGCCACGAGTGGCCAGGGACGGGTGCGCTCCATGACGAGCGCCAGCTCCAGGAGCAGCGGCTCGGTGAAGTGGGGGCCGATCACCTGGAGGCCGATGGGGAGGCCGTCGAGCGTCCCGGCGGGGATCGAGACGGCCGGGCACCCGTGCAGGTTGGCGGGGAAGGTCAGGCGGCCGTTGTTGCCCGCGCCCTCGTCGATCCCGCCGAACGACGAGGGCAGTGGGCCCTCGGCGGCGAAGGCGACGTCCGGGTTGGAGGCGCTGATCACGAGATCGACCTGTTCGAAGAGGCGGGCCATCGCGTCGTTCAGAGCGGTCCGTCGCGCCTCGATGCGACCGCGCGCCTCGGTCCCGTAGAGGCCCTCCGTGTGCTCGACGGCGTAGCGCATCTCGGGGGTCAGGTCGTCGGCGCAGCCGGGCCACCGGTCGCCGAGCTCGTTGTGCAGGTTCACCGTGCCGCTGATCGACCACGCCGCGCCCATGCGGGGGAGCGACGTGTCGACTCCGTCGGCCCGCGCCAACCCTGCCTCCGCGATCAGGTGCCCCGCCGCCTCTTCCAGCTGCTCCCACATGGCGGGCGACACGACGGCGCCGCCCCAGTCGGCGGCCACCGCGACGCGCCGCCCCCGGAGATCGTCGGCGTGGGTGCCGAGGCCCGACTCCCAGCCCTCGACGCGAGGGAGGCTGAACGAGTCGGTGGCGTCGTGCCCGTTGGCGACGTCGAAAAGCCGGGCGGTGTCCCGGACGGACCGGGTCAGGCCTCCGGCCGTGGTGGTGTAGTTGCCGATCTCGAGCTGCGGTCCCCGGGGGATGCGGCCGTAGGTGGCCTTCAGGCCGACCAGGCCGGTGAAGCCGGCCGGGATGCGGATCGAGCCGCCGCCGTCACCACCCGTCGCCAGGCCCACGAGACCGCCGGCGACGGCGGCCGCACTCCCGCCCGAGGAGCCGCCCGGCGTCCGCGAGAGGTCCCAGGGGTTGCCGGTCGCGCCGTGGAGGACCGTGCGGGTCAGGTTGACGCCGCCGAACTCGCTGGCTGTCGTCTGACCGGCCGGCACCGCACCTCCCTGCTCGACGAGCCGGCGCACGAGGGTGGAGGTGAACGTCGATCGTTCGTCGGCGAACACCACGCTGGCCCGCGTGTACGGCCATCCCTCCACGTGGTCGAGCTCTTTGACGCCCATCGGCACGCCGCCGAAGGGCAACGTGACGTCGGCCCTCGCGGCAGCCGCGCGCGCCTCGTCCGTCGGCTCGTAGCAGAAGGCGTTCAGCCGGCTGGCGGCGATGGCCGCGAACGTGGCGTCGAGCTCTTCCAGGGGCGAGCGCTCGCCGCGGCGAAACGCCTCGACGAGCGAGCAGGCGTCTCCCGACCACGGCGTGTCGCCCATGGGCGGGACCCTAACCCTGACCTTCCCCTACGCTCCGCCCCCCATGGACTCGCGTGCCTTCCTCGGCCTCCGGTCCAGCCACAACCCGTTCCGCTGGTCGCTCGAGGTGGGGCCCGGCCTCATCACCCACGGCGGGTTCCTGTTCGGTGGGTGCGGTCTGGGCGCGGCGATCTCGGCCATGGAGGGCACGAGCGGCCGGGAGTGCGTGTGGGCCACCGCGCAGTACCTCGATTACGCCCGGCGCGGTGAGGTGGTCGACGTCGACGTCACGATTGCCGTCGAGGGCCACCAGATCACCCAGGCCCGCGCCGTGTGCCACGTCGGCAACCGGGAGGTCCTCACCGTCAACGCCGCGCTCGGCCGCCGCCCGTTCCCGCAGACCGGCCAGTGGGAGCAGTTGCCGCCCGGCCTGCCCCGACCGGAGGACTGCCCGCCCCGGCCGCAACGGATGTCCGTGGAGGGCACGATCGCCGCCCGCCTCGACCAACGGCTGATCAAGGGGCGGGACTTGGCCGAGCTCGACGGCACGTTCGGTGACGGGCGCGTGCTGATGTGGACCCAGATCCCGGACGTGATCGAGGGCGTCGACGCCACGGCGCTGGCGATCCTCGGCGACTTCGTCCCGATGGGGGTCGGGCAGGCGCTCGGCATCGTCGGTGGCGGCAACAGCTTGGACAACACCTTGCGGGTCGCCCACCTGGTCCCGACGCAGTGGGTGCTGCTCGACATCCGCGTCCACGCCGTCGAGCGCGGCTTCGGTCACGGCCTCGTCCACATGTTCGCCGAGGATGGCACGCTCCTCGCCACCGCCAGCCAGAGTTGCATCGTGCGCCTCTGGAAGCCATCCCTGCCGGCGGGAGAAGCCGGTCATCTGCTCCGGTCACCGCGCCCGCCCCATGACCCCGAAGGAGGAGGTCCCTCGTGACCGTCCCCATCCGGCCCGGCATGACGGTGCCGCTCCCCGGCCCGCTGCACACCCATGCCAGCGGCCTCGCCGAGCTGGCCGACCTCGGGTACACCGACATCTGGTCGGCCGAGGCCGACTCCGCCGACGCCTTCACGCCGCTGGCCCTTGCCGCCGCGTGGGAGCCGCGGCTGCGCCTGGGCACAGCGATCGTCCCCGCCTTCACGCGGGCACCGGCATGCCTCGCGCAGAGCGCGGCCTCGATGGCGGATGCCGCGCCGGGGCGCTTCGCGCTCGGCATCGGCTCGTCGTCGAACGTCATCGTCGAGCGGTGGAACGGGGTGCCCTTCGCCGAGCCCTACCAGCGAGTCCGCGACGTGGTGCGCTTCCTCAAGGACGCCCTCAGCGGCCAGAAGGTGGCCCAGAGCTACGACAGCTTCACCATCCAAGGTTTCCGCCTGGGCGTGCGGCCGGAGGTGCCACCCACCATCCTCGTCGCCGCTCTCCGTGAGGGGATGCTCCGCCTGGCCGGCCGGGAGGCCGACGGCGCCATCATCAACTGGCTCTCGGCCGACGACGTCACCCGCGTGGCGGGCATCGTCAATGACCAGGGTCCGGACAAGGAGATCGTGGCCCGCATCTTCGTGTGCCCGAGCGAGAACACCGAGGTCGTTCGGACTGCCGGCCGCTTCGCGGTGGCCGCCTACCTGAACGTGCCGGTCTACGCCGCTTTCCACGAGTGGCTGGGGCGGGGCCCCGCCCTGCAGGGCATGTGGGACGCCTGGAAGGCCGGCGACCGCAAGGGGGCGCTGGCGGCCATCCCCGACGAGGTCGTCGACGAACTGATCGTCCACGGCTCCCCGGAGCAGTGCCGTTCCACCATCCAGCGCTACTTCGACAACGGGGTCACGACGTCGGCCCTGGCGCTCCTGCCGCTCGACCCGGACGTGGATTACTGGGACACGATTCGGCATCTCGCCCCCCGGTCCGGCTGATGACTGTCTACTCTGGGGCCCCTTGGCGCCGGCGCGGGAGCCGGCCGGGAAGGAACCCCCTCATGACCCTACGCACCAGGAACAAGCGCTTCCTCGCGGCCGGCGCCGCGGGCGCCGTGGCGCTGGCCGCCTCGGTATTGCCAGGGACCGGTGCATCCGGAACCAGTTCAACGACGATGCCGGGTGACGACGTCCTCCGCCTGCACCTGAACAAGGATGCTGACTACTTTCGCTACCAGCGGCCGATCGACGCGGGCGGCGAAGTCTTCACCCAGGCGATCACGGCCAGGAACTGCGTGGTGCCGCAGAACCCGACGCCGTCGCTGGTGACGCTGACGCCCACACCAACGACAGGGGCCGTCGGGCTCGTCGAGGACGGTCTGGGCGTGAAGGCGAAGAACGATGGCGCCGGGACGCCGTGCGGACTCGTGGACGCCGGGCAGGAGCTCACGCTCTCGCTCGTAGGCTCGCCGGACAACGCGATCCTTCGGAACAAGCTCATCGACTTCGCCGAGCTCGACATCGAGGGCAAGTTCGACGTCACCGTCCGTGCGGAGGCCCGGCTGGCCGGGAAGAGGGTCTGGACGGGCACCTTGGAGACCGGACCAGGATCGGACTCCGGTCCGGACTCCGGGGACGGTGACAACTTCCGGTGGCTGATCGACCCGCCGTCGTTCGACCAGCTCGTCCTCACCGTCGACGAGTTGACCCCCAACGGCAGCTTCTCGCTGGAAGGCGGCGAGGACGGCACGGCCCCGGCCCCGGGCGGTCTCGGAGCCTCGTTGGGGACGAGCGATTCGGTGTTCCAGCTCATCGACTTCACCGGGACGATCGACTGCGGAGAGACCGAGCCGTCCGTTGGCGGCGGCGACTCCCCGGAGGCCACGTTCAGTCGCGGACAGAACGAAAACTGCGAGCCCATCCCGTACCTGCTACGCAGCGACGACGACTCGGTTCTACTCCAGAAGGACGCCAGCGGCCAGGACGGCGCCAACTTCCTGCTCGACATCACGTGGGAGCCGGAGCCCTTGGACCTGCCAATCGAGGTCACGACCATCGACTACGGCGACGGTGAGATCCTGATCATCGGATGCGACGGAACTGCCGAGGCACCGCAGCTCCCACCCGACAGGGAGCCGTTCGAGACGTGGTGCCTCGCCTCGCAACAATGGGTGCTGGCCGGCGGGGGGAACATCCAGGTCAGCGAGACCTACTACGGGGCAGGCGACCCTCGCTGGGCTCGCTGACCCGAACGCTCGGGGACGCGGCAGCCCAGCCGCTCGAGAAGCGCAGTCGCTTCAGCGAGCGGGCCTGAGCTGCCGCCGTCCCCCGAGCGCTCGGCCACATCGGCCGAGGCCAGCAGCAGGAGCGCCAGCTCGTAGACCAGGTTCTGCCGGCGCGCCTCGGCGACCCCTGCGGCGTTGACGGCCCGGGCCTGATCGAAGAGCTCGAGCCGGGCCAGGATCATCGTCTCGACCTCGGCCACCTGGACGTCGTAGAGGGCCGCGTCCGCCTTGGCCGCCTGCTGCGCCCGCCGCAGCGTCTCGAGCCCCGCGCCCGGGTCGTCCCGGAGGAGGTGGCAACGGCTGAGGTGGATCGCCGCCTCCAGGGCCGAGCCGTGCCTGGCGACGGCGGCGGCGTCCTGCTGCGCGTGCGTGAGGAACCGCTCGGCCTCAGCCAGGTCCCCCCGCTCGATGGCCACCCGCCCGAGTTGCAGGTCGGTGAACTGCGCGGCGTCGGATCCTGTGGCTCGCAGCACCCGCCGGGCGTCGAGCAGGACGGACTCGGCTTCGTCGAGGCGACCCTGGTTGACGAGGATCTCGCCCTGGTTCATGGCGGCCATGGCGGCGAGGGCCTCGTTGCCTGAGCGCCGTGACGCCTCGCGGGCGCGGTCGTAGAAGTCACCGGCGACGTCCCACCGGCCCTCGAAGTACGCAGCGGCGCCCAGGTTGTTCAGTGCGGAGGCCTGTCGGGGCAGGTCGCCCAGCTCCTCGTAGATGGCCAGAGCCTTCGCCATGAACACGGCTTCCTCAGCGCGTCCGAGCACGATGAGGGCCCAGTCGGTGACGGCGTAGGCCTGGGCCAGCGCGAACCGCTCGCCCGCCGCGCTGGCCTGCTCCGCCGCCCTGCGGGCCACGACCAGCGCCGCTTCGGGCAGCTCCTGCCCCTGACGGACGATGGCTTCGAAGGCCGTCAGCCGCGCCTGCCACCGGCAGGCCAGCTCCGTGTCGAGCGGACCCAGACGCCGGGCCGCGGCTCGCACCTCCCGGAGCGCCGCGGCGTACCGCCCGGTCTGCTCGCGCGCCCTTCCCTGCCGGAGGGCCAGGCGGGCCCGGGCGAACGGATCCTCCCGCACGAGCTGGGCAGCCCGGCCGTAGGCGTCGAGCGCGGCGTTGAACATGCCGAGCTGCTCCCGCACGTCCCCCAACCCGGTCCACATCGCCGCCTTCTCGTCCTCGGGCACGTCCGGCAGCCGGCGGGCGGCGTCCAGCGCGGCCTCGTAGTGGGTGGCAGCCTCGACGTTGGCGTAGGAGCCGCGTGCCCGCTGCGCGGCCAGACCGGCCCAGTGCCAGGCCAGCTCGTTGTCCTGGGCCACGCCGTAGTGGTAGGCGAGCAGATCGGCCACCTGGTCGACCCGCCCCGCGGCCAGCTTCTCCGTGACGACGCCGGCCGTTCGGTGGAGCTGGCGGCGGCGACGGAACGCCAGCCCTTCGTAGGCGACGTCCCGGGTGAGCGCCTGGCGGAAGCGCCAGCGGCCCTCGCCGTCCGGCTCCAGGAAGCGCGCCAGGTCGCCGGTGAGCGCGTCACCCGGATCGATGCCGTCGCCCTCCAGCAAAAGGCGCAACGTCTCGTCACGGAAGCTCTGGCCGAGGACCGAGGCGCAGCGCAGGACCCGCCGCGGCCTCGGGTCCAAGGCGTCGATCTCGGCTCCGACCACGCTGTCGAGGGAGTCGGGCAGTGCGGCGGTGCTCCCGGTCTGGGCCACCAGACGGAGGATCTCGTGGACGAAGAGGGGGTTTCCGTTGGCGCGGCGCACGACCGCGCTGACGTCGTGCCGTCGAAGCGGCGATGCGTCCGTGGCCGCCCACACGAGCTGCTCGGTCCGCTCATGGGAGAGCGGGACCACCGGCAGCTCGGTGCCGTCCGGCCGGAACCCGCCGGGGCCGGCCCGGCGGACGGAGATGATCAGCCAGGGCTGGGGCTCGACCGGATCGGCAGCGGCCGCCACCAACCGGCCGAGAAGCTGAGCCGAGGCCTCATCGACCCAGTGGGCGTCCTCGACCACGATGGCCAGAGGCCCGACCGTCCGTGCGGCCAGCAGACGGACGACGGCGTCGGCCGTGCGTTCGTGGCGGAACCGGGGTTCGATCTCGTCCACCTCGATGGTCGACGGGATGTAGACGTGCGCCACCTCGCCGACGAGGGGGGCCAGCGGCAGCTGGTCGGGGTCGATGATCCGCAGGCGCCGGAGGAGCGCCCGGGCCATCATGGCGGGGTCGGCCCGCTGCACGCCGAGGAGCTGGCGCACCGCGTCGCGCAGGGCGCGGTACGGGAAGGTCACGCCGTACGGCTCACCGCGGACGACCGTGGTGGCGACCGGTGGCGCGGAGGCGAAGGCCTCGTCGACGAGCCGGGACTTCCCGACGCCCGCGCCACCCTCCACGACCAGCGCACCCCCCTCACCACCGGCCAGGGCCTCGATGCGGTCCACGAGGATGGCGTGCTCTTCGTCACGCCCGATGAACGGCAGGAGGTCACCGCCGTCGGCCGTCCGGGTCCCGGTCTCGGCGCCGATGGCCAGCGCGGCCACAGGCGCGGCCTTGCCCTTCACCTGGAACGGGGCGAGCGCGGTGGTCGAGAAGGTGGTGCGTGATCGCTCGACGACCGCCGGCGTGGCGTAGATCTCCCACTCGGGCGCGGCAGCCATCAGGCGGGCGGCGAGGTTGACCGTGTCCCCCATCACCGTGAAGGTCGAGCGGAACCGCATGCCGACGGCGCCGCTGAACACATGGCCACGGTTGACGCCGATGCGGACCGGGAGGATGCCGGTGGCGTCGGCGATGCGGCGTACGGTCCGCAACATCCGGCCCTCGTCGTCCTCCCGGGTGGCCGGGACGCCGGCGGCCAGGATGAGCTTGCCCCCGTTGTCGTCGATGTCGGTGGCGAGGAAGGTGACCAGCTCCTCGTCCACCGCCGACTGGACGACGGTGACGAGGCGGTGGAGCGCGGCCGCCGCCGCATCCGGCCCTTCCTCCTCCACGATCTGGTCGATGCCGGAGAAGCGCACGAAGCCGACGGTGGCGGCCCTGTGCTCGGGCTCCAATGCGCTGTCGCCCAGGTAAGCGCGCAGCCCCACCGGGATGCACTCGGCCACGGCTTCGGCCGGGACGGGGCGGGCGGTGACGGGCCCGGGCGCGGTCCTCCGGGGCTGCCTCCACCCCAACCTCCACCCCGGTCCGCTCTGGCGGTCGGCGGCGCCGGGACCGAGCAGGGCGCGGGTGGCCGCGCTCACCACGATCTCGCCCGGCCCGGCCGCATGCTCCATGACCGTCGTCGTGGTGGCTGCGGGACCGGCGGTGACGAGCTCGCGGTGCGACCGGCCGACGAGGAAGAGGTGAACGTCGCCGCTGTGGATGCCGACGGACATCCGCAACGGGACCGTTCCTACCGACGTGGGGATCGTCGCTGCTTCCCGCAGCGCGGCACGCATCTCGACCGCGGCGCTGGCCGCCTGCCCGGCGTGGTCGTCGCCCCGGAACAGCAGCAGGAGGGCATCACCACCGAACTTGACGAGGGAGCCCGTCCGCTCGTAGGCCAGAGCCAGCATGGTGGCGAAGACCCGGTTGAGGACCTCGGTGAGCTCCTCGGCACCGATGCGGCCCCGGCGGGCCAGCCGCTCGGCCAGGTTCGTGAAGCCCGAGATGTCGACGAAGCACAACGAAGCGTCGAGCGACTGCCACCGGCGCCCGGGGGCGTCCAGGTCCCACTCGGCCGCGAGGCGGGGCACGTAGCGGCCGAACCCGCGCGTCGGTCGCGTGCTCTCCGTCACAGCGGCGGCAGAGCCAGGGGGCACGTGACGAGAACCTACCTGGCGCCCTCCTGCCGGGCCCGGAGGGAATCAGCTGGAGACTGGGTCAGGCAGCGCGTGGGGGGGCGAGCTGGTCGGTGTCGGCCTCGGCCTCACGGCGGCGGGCTGCTTGGTCGGCGAGGATGGCGCGGGCCATGGCGATGCCGGCCAGGCCGACGCGCCGGGTGCGCTGGGAGAGCCGGACCTGCGCGGGCACGTCGTCGGCCGGGAGGAGTGCGAGCTGCTCGATGGCGTCGGCGGCCCGTCGGCGAGCCTGTTCGCCCGCCTCCGCCGAGCGTTGGAGGGTGGTCGTCGTAGTCATGACACCACCTTCAACGATGGGTGTTACAGAGTTGTTCCCGCTAGCGGCGGGTGGCTGATCTCCCTCCGAGCGCGTAGAGCACCAGCAGCAGGAGGCAGGCGCCGAGGAAGGCGATGACGAACGTGCCGAAGTTGAATTCGCTGATCCCGTCTCCCACGCCGGCCGCGGCCGACAGCGCACCACCGATCAGGGCGCCGAGGACGCCGATGACGAGGGTGTAGAGGCAGCCCTGGCCCCTCGACGGCACGATGACCCTGGCCACTGCGCCGGCCAGCAGGCCCATCACGATCCAACCGAGAATGCTCATACGCGCACGTTAGGAGGGGTCGTGGGTGCGGCTGATCACCCGGCTCGCCGCCGCCCCTCCCCGGTAGCCTCGCCCTGCATCGCGCGAACGGGGCGCGAGAGGGAGGTCCATTGACGACGACCGGCCGTCGGGAGGGATGGCGACTGCTCCGCAGCACCCTGGCCGCGCAGCGCAAGGGCGTCGCGCTCGGCAGCGCCATCGGGCTGCTGTGGAGCGTGACGAAGGTCATGGTCCCCCTCCTGGTCGGTGGCGCCATCAACGGCGCGGTCGACGGTGACGACTCGCTTCTCGTGTGGGCGCTGGCCATCGTCGCCCTCGGCCTGGTGGCCGGCATCCTGAGTGCGGCGCGGCGGTACGTGGCCTTCCGGGAGGCCCGGTGGACGGAGACTTGGCTCCGGGAGCGCCTCTTCGCCCACCTGCAGGCGCTGCACATCGGGTTCCACGACCAGACCCAGGCCGGCCAGTTGATGAGTCGGGCCAGCAACGACCTGCAGCAGGTGCAGATGTTCGTCGTCATGATCCCGCTGACCATCTCGAACCTGGCCCTGGCGGCAGGGGTGGCGGTGATCCTTCTGGTGGTCAACCCGCTGCTGGCGCTGTGCGCCCTGGTGCCACTGCCGCTGGTGAACATCCTCGCCAAGCGGTTCTCCCATCGCATCCACCCGGCCGTCATGGCGGTTCAGACCCGGTCTGCGGACCTGGCGACCGTGGTCGAGGAGACCGTCTCGGGCGTGCGGGTCGTCAAGGGCTTCGGCGCCGAGCCGGTGCAGGCGTCCCGCTTCGGCGCGCGCGCCGAGGACGTGCGCTCGGCATCGCTCGAGGCGGCCGGCGTCCGGCGGCGGTTCCTGCCGGCGATGGACCTGGCGCCATCCATCGGCCTCATTCTCGTGCTGGGCGTCGGCGGGCACATGGTGGTCAACGGCACGCTGACCATCGGGGCACTGGTGGCGTTCAACGCCTACGTGGCCATGCTCGTGTGGCCGCTGCGCATGATCGGCATGACGGTCTCGTGGGGCCAGCGGGCGGCCGCCGCGCTGGAGCGGGTGCAGGAGGTGCTGGCCACCGAGCCGATCGTCGCCGATCCGCCGCACGCGCTCGCGCTGCCTGCGCGCGCCCCGGGCCGTACCACCGGCAGCGTCCGCTTCGACCACGTCCGCTTCGGGTACGACCCGTCCCGCCCCGTTCTCGACGACTTCGACCTGAGCATCGAGCCGGGCGCGTCCATCGCGCTGGTCGGCGCGACGGGTGGAGGCAAGTCGACCGTGGCCCGCCTGCTGGCGCGCTTCTACGACATCGACGGTGGGACCATCGAGCTCGACGGGATCGACGTGCGCCGGCTCCGGCTCCACGACCTGCGCCGGAACGTCGGCATCGTCTTCGAGGACACGTTCCTCTTCCACGACACGGTGGCGGCCAACATCGCCTTCGCGGATCCGGACGCCCCCGCGAGTCTCATCGAACGGGCGGCGGCGCTGGCGGGGGCGGCCGAGTTCATCGACGAGCTTCCGGAGGGCTACGGCACGTTGCTGGGCGAGCGGGGGTTCTCGCTCTCGGGCGGCCAGCGGCAGCGCATCGCCATCGCCCGCGCCATCCTCGCCGACCCTCGGGTCCTGGTGCTCGACGACGCCACCTCGGCTGTCGACCCGTCGAAAGAGCACGAGATCCGGGGCGCGCTGGCCACGGTGATGGACGACCGGACCACGATCGTCATCGCCCACCGGCCGGCCACCATCTCCCTGGCCGGTCGCGTCGTCCTGCTCGACGGCGGGCGGGTGGCAGCGTCGGGCACCCATGAGGAGCTGCTGGCGGCGAGCGACCGCTACGGAGAAGTGCTGGCGGCGTGGGCCGTCCGTGACGCCGAGCAGCTCGAGACCGCCGACGATGCCGACGGAGATGTCCCCCTCGATGCCCCTCTTGATGCCACGGTCGCCGAGGTGGCGTGACCGATGTGGAGCACCGCCGCCGTCGCCCCCGAGGATCAGCTCGACCGCGCCGCGGCCAAGAAGGTCCTCCGCCGGTCCCTCGCCCTCGCGCGGCCCGTCCGCCGCGACGTGCTGGTTTCGATTGCGCTCATCGCCGGCTCCACCGTGTGCACGCTGGCCGGGCCGACACTGGTGCGGTACGCCATCGATCACGGCCTGACGCCGCCGATGAACGTCCGGGCCGTCAACGTGGCCGTCGTCGCTTACGTAGTGGTGATCGTCGTTGCCTACTTCCTCGGCCGGGCGCAGCAGCTCACGATCAACCGCGCCGGCGAGGGCTTCCTGCGCGACCTGCGGGTCCGCACGTTCGCCCACCTTCTGCGACAGTCGATGTCGTTCTACGACCGCGAGAAGGCGGGCGTCCTCGTCTCGCGGCTCACCTCGGACATCGACTCGATGAGCGAGCTCGTGCAGTTCGGGCTCCTGCAGTTCGTGTCCGCGTCGCTGCTGCTGTGCCTCACCCTCGTGCTGCTGTTCGTGATGTCCGTGCAGCTCACGCTCATCTGCCTCGTCGTGCTGCCGATCATCATCGCCGCGTCGATCCGGTTCCAACGCCAGTCGAACAGGGCCTACCTGCACGTGCGGGACCGCGTGGGCCAGAACCTGTCCGCGCTGCAGGAGTCGATCACCGGTGTGCGGGTCATCCAGGCGTACGCCCGGGAGGACGAGCAGATCCGTCGCTTCGAGAACACGAACCGGGCCCTCTACGACGCCCACATGAGCTCGGTGCGGGTGTCCGTGTGGTACTTCGGGTTGGTCGAGTGGGCGGGCGTCGCCGCCGCCGGCGCCGTCGTCGGGGTCGGGGGCTGGCTCGTGCACCAGGGGACCGTGTCGGTCGGGACCGTCGCCGCCTTCGTGCTGCTCCTCTCCAGCGTGTTCGAACCGGTGGCGATGCTGTCGCAGCTCTTCAACAGCGTGCAGTCGTCGGGGGCCGCGCTCCAGAAGCTGTACGACCTGCTCGACACCGAGCCGGAGATCGGGGATCAGCCGGGCGCCGTCGATCTGCCCGCAACCGGCGCGATCGAGGTCGATGGCGTCTCGTTCGGCTACGCCAGCAGCGCCCGGCCCGCGCTGCGCGACGTCAGCCTGACGATCGCTCCCGGTGAGCGCCTGGCCCTCGTCGGTCCCACAGGCGCCGGCAAGTCGACACTGGCCAAGCTCATCGCCCGCCTCTACGACCCCACGGAGGGCATGGTGCGCTTCGGCGGCGTCGACCTGCGCCGCGCCACCGTGGCATCGCTCCGGGAGCGCATCGTCGTCGTGCCACAGGAGGGGTTCCTCTTCGCAGGGTCCATCCGCGCCAACCTGCGGCTCGCCCGGCCGGAAGCGACGGACGAGGAGATCGATGCTGCCCTCGCCGCCATCGGCTCCCTGGATCGCTTCGCCGCGTTTCCTGAAGGCGTCGACACCGAGGTGCGGGAGCGGGGATCACGGCTGTCGGCCGGTGAGCGCCAACTCGTGTCGCTGGGCCGGGCCGCGCTGGTCGATCCCGCCGTGCTCGTGCTCGACGAGGCGACGTCCAACCTCGACCCCGGCACCGAGGCCGCGGTCGAGGCCGCAATGGAGCGGCTGATGGAGGGGCGGACGACCATCGTCGTAGCCCACCGCCTCTCGACCGTGCAGCGGGCGGACCGCATCGCCGTCATCGACCACGGCGGCCTGGTCGAGCTGGGCACCCACGACGAGCTGATCGCCTTGCCCGGTGGCCGCTACGCCGCGCTGGCCGCCGCCTGGGCCGCCGGCCAACCCACCGCCGCCACCCGCTGACGCGCCAACCGCTGACCCGTCGCCTGACCCGCCGCCCCCTGACCGGTCGCCTGACTCGCCGCCCGCTGACCCGCCGCCCGCTGACCGCACCGCTGACCCGCCGCCCGCTGACCCGCCGCCCGCTGACCCGCCTGACCGCTCCAGTACCCGAACAGTTCGCAAGCATTCGGCTCTGGTTGCGGATCTCGGCACGATCCCCGAACGCCTCGGAGCGGGTCCCTCGGTGAGATCAGGTGGTCTGAGGTGCTCGAAGGAGCGGTGCCACACCCCCTCGCCATGCTGCCGGTCCATGAACGACGCCGACCGACGCCTCGCGGCCATCGCCGCCCTCCAACGTCAGGTCGTCACCAGGGACCAGGCCCTCGCCGCCGGCTTGAGCCGCTCGGGGATCTCTCGGCGCGTGCGGAGCGGCTTGCTCGTCGCCCACGGACCGCGGACGCTGCACTTCGCGGGCTCGACGCTCGACTGGCGAGGCTGTCTGCTGGCCGGCTTGAAGGACCTGGGGGACGGCGCCCTCGTCACTGGGCGGTCGGCGGCCGCCCTGCACGGACTCGACGGCTTCGAGGAAGGTGCGCTCGACTTCCTGGTCCCGTCGGCCCGGAAGGACCGGCGCGTCGTCGGCCGGGTGTCCTCGTCGCCGTCGATCGGTCCGCTCGATCGTGCGACCGTCGACGGGCTGGCGGTCACGTCAGGGACGCGGACTGTCCTCGAGCTCATCGGCCGGGTCAACGAGCGGGAGCTCGGCAACGCGCTCGACAGCGCACTCCGGAACGGATTGACGACGCCGGCGGTGCTGTTTCGGCGCCTCGACGAGCTGGGCCGGCGAGGGCGGGCCGGTGTGGAGACCTTCGACCGTGTGATGGAATCGGCTGGCGTGCAGAGCTGGCTGGAGCGCCAGCTCCTCGAGCTGATCGAGCGGGCCGGGCTCCCGCGCCCGACCCTCCAGCGGACGTACCGTCACGATGGCCGCCACGTCGCCAGGGTCGACTTCGACTTCGAGCCGCGGCCTGTCCTCGTCGAGGTCGGCGGGCGGCGGGGATACCTGAGTGCCGACGAGCGCCGCCGGCAGGAGCACCGGCGCAACGAGCTCCAGCTTCTCGGCAAGGTCGTCTACTTCTTCACCACCGAGGATGTCACCGATGCCGCCAGCTACGTCGTCAGCACCCTGCGTAGCGCGCTGCTGCAGACCGCTGCGTGAGCGACACCGGACCCGAACGGTTCGGCAGCGTTCGCCGTTCATTGCGGAAACCGCGACCAGCGGCGAACAGTTGCAGATGCAACAACAGGTGGGCGGAGCGGGGCCGCGCGGAGCGGGCCGGGGCGGGGTCAGCGGGCGACGAAGTACTTGGCGCGGGGGTGGTGGCAGATGATGGCTGAGGTGGTCTGCTCGGGCTGGTACTGCCAGCCGGTCTCCTCGCTGACCTCGATGCCGAGGCGGTCGGCCCCGAGCAGGCGGGCGACGGTGGCGTTGTCTTCCAGGTCGGGGCAGGCGGGGTAGCCCCACGAGTAGCGTCCGCCGCGGTATTGCTGGCGGAAGAGGCCGCCCAGCGTGGGCCCGTCCTCGTCGACGAATCCCCACTCGGTGCGGATCCGGTGGTGCCAGTACTCGGCCAGCGCTTCGGCCATCTCGACGCCCAGACCGTGGAGCAGCAGGTACTCCTGGTAGTGGTTGTCGGCGAAGAGCCTGGCGGTCGCCTCGCTCACCGCGCTGCCCATGGTGACGATGTGGAACGCCGCGAAGTCGACCTCGCCGGCGCCGTCGTCCCACGGCCGGAAGAAGTCACTGATGCACAGGAAGGGCTCCTGGCGCTGGCGCGGGAACCGGTACCGGCAGAGCTCGGCGTCACGCGACTCGGACTCCCAGACGATGAGCTCCTCGCCGTCGCCGTTCACGGGGAAGTAGCCGTACACGACCTGCGGCACCAGTACTCCGCTGGCCTTGGCCTCGGCGAGCTGCTGGCGGAACATCGGGCGGATGCGGGCCTTGAACTCGTCGTCGGTCTCGCCGCCCTCCGGCCGGAACTGCCACTGGTTGCGGAACAACGCCGTCTCGTTGACGTAGGCCGCGAGGTCGTCCAGCGAAAGACCCTTCACGACGCGGCTGCCGATGAACGGCGGCCGGAACACGGGATTGTCGACCACGACCTCGGGCGAGCGCGCCGGCAGCTCGACGTCGTCGGATCCGCCCCGGCCGGTCTTCTCGGGCAGCACGCGGCCGGTCGGCACGCGCCCGAAGTCCTCGTCCCACTCGCCCGCACGCTTCATCCCCATGAGCTTCTCGAGGGTGTTGAGCCCTTCGAACGCGTCCCGGCCGTAGAAGAGCCGCCCTTCGTACACCTGTCGCAGGTCGCGCTCCACGTAGCTGCGGGTCAGTGCCGCGCCGCCGAGCAGGACGGGGATGTCCGTCAGCCCGAGGGCGTTGAGCTCCTCCAGGTTCTCCCGCATGATCAGCGTCGACTTGACCAGGAGCCCGCTCATGCCGAGCGCATCGGCGTCGACCTCCTTCACCTTGGCCACCATGTCCGAGATGCCGACCTTGATGCCGAGGTTGTGCACGTCGTAGCCGTTGTTGGTGCAGATGATGTCGACGAGGTTCTTGCCGATGTCATGGACGTCGCCCTTGACCGTGGCCAGCACCAGCCGGCCCTTGGCCGACCCTCCGCCGACCTTCTCCATGTGCGGCTCGAGGTGGGCGACCGCGGACTTCATCGTCTCGGCCGATTGCAGCACGAACGGCAGCTGCATCTGTCCGGAGCCGAAGAGCTCACCCACCACCCGCATGCCGTCGAGCAGGACGTCGTTGACGATGTCGAGCGCCGGCAGCCCGGAGTCCATCGCCTCATCGAGTTCGTCGACGAGGCCGTCGCGCTCGCCGTCGATGATGCGGTGCTTCAGGCGCTCCTCGACCGGCCAACCGGACCGGTCCTCCCGCACCGCCTTCACGCTCTTCACGTCGGCGAAGACCTCGAGGAGGTGCTGCAACGGGTCGTACGCTTGGCCGTCCTCGCGGACACCGCGACGGTCGTAGATGAGGTCGAGGCAGACGTCCCGCTGCTCGTCGGCGATCTTGGCCAGGGGCACGATCTTGCCGGCATGGACGATGGCGGAGTCGAGACCGGCCTGCACGCACTCGTGGAGGAACACGCTGTTGAGCACGTGGCGGGCCGCCGGCGACAGGCCGAAGCTCACGTTCGACACGCCGAGGGTCGTGAGCGCGCCGGGGATCTCCTCCTTGATCCGCTTGATCGCCTCGATCGTGTACATGGCGTCACGACGGAGGTCGTCGTCCCCGGTCGACAGCGGGAACGTCAGGGCGTCGAACAGCAGATCGCTGGCCGACAGCCCGTAGCGCTCAGAGGCGATCTGGTGGATGCGGTGGGCGATCTCCATCTTCCACTCGACGTCGCGGGCCTGGCCGCGCTCGTCGATGAGCAGACAGATGACGGCGCAGCCGTACTCCCGCGCCAGCGACATCACGCGGTCGAGCCGGCTCCCCGGGAGCTCGCCGTCCTCCAGGTTGGCGGAGTTGAGGATGGCCCGGCCGCCGATGTGCTGCAGCGCGGCCTCCAGCACCGGGGGCTCGGTCGAGTCGATGACGAGCGGCACGCTGGCCTGCGTGGCGAACCGGCGGGCGATCTCGTCCATGTCGGCCGTGCCGTCGCGCCCGACGTAGTCAACGCACACATCGAGCACGTGCGCGCCTTCCCGGATCTGCTCCGTGGCCATCCGGGTGCACGTGTCCCAGTCCTCGACGAGCATGGCGTCGCGGAACGCCTTCGACCCGTTGGCGTTCGTCCGCTCGCCGATGATCAGGAAGCTGAGGTCCTGCCGCAACGTGACCGGCGAGTAGATGGAGGTGACGCTCGGCTCGTAGTTCGGCGAGCGGCGGACAGGCTCCACGTCCTTCACGGCCTCGATCACCGCGGCCAGGTGGGCCGGCGTGGTGCCGCAGCAGCCGCCGACGATTCCGACGCCCAGGTCGGCGACGTGGTGGCGGTGGAAGCGGGCCAGCTCCTCGGGCGTGAGGTCGTAATGGGTGCGCCCGTCGACCACGCTCGGCAGCCCGGCGTTGGGCAGCACGGCGATGGGCACCGGGCTGTGCTGGGAGAGGTACCGCAGGTGCTCCTGCATCTCCGTCGGACCTGTGGCGCAGTTGATGCCGAGCACGTCCGGCTTCATGGCCAGCAACGACGTCATCGCCGCGCCGATCTCCGAACCGAGGAGCATCCGACCCGTCGTCTCGATGGTCACCTGCACCTGCATGGGGACGGTGCGCCCCTCGGCCTTCATGGCCCGGCGGCAGGCGGTCATGGCCGCCTTGGCCTGCAGCAGGTCCATGCAGGTCTCGATGATGAACAGGTCGACGCCGCCCTCCAGCAGACCGCGCGCCTGCTCCTCGTAGGCGTCCCGCAACTCGACGAAACCGATGTGACCGATGGACGGCAGCTTCGTCCCGGGGCCGATCGATCCCGCCACGTAGCGTGGCCGCCCGTCGCCGGCCCAGCCGGACGCCACCTCCTTGGCGATGCGCGCCGACGCCACGTTCAGCGCGTGGGTCCGGTCGGCGATGCCGTACTCCTTGAGCACGGTGCTGAACGAGCCGAAGCTGGCCGTCTCGACCACGTCCACGCCCACCGCGAAGAAGTCGTCGTGCATGGCGGCGATGACGTCCGGCCTGGTCAGGCACAGCATCTCGTTGCAGCCCTCGAGCTCCGCGCCGCCGAAGTCGTCTGCCGTGAGGTCCAGCGCCTGGATGAAGGTACCGAAGGCGCCGTCGAACACGACGAGGCGGTCGTTGACCGAATCGAGGTAGTCCTGGACCGGCATCCGGTCAACGCTACCGGGCCCCGGAGGGACCGGACACGGTAGCGTCGCCCGCCGCATGGCCCGCGATCGCATCTACACAAGGACCGGCGATGACGGTACGACCGGGCTGTTCTACGGCGGCCGGGTGCGCAAGGACAGCGAGCACCCCACCGCCTACGGCACGGTCGACGAGGTCCAGGCCGTGCTCGGTCTTGCCCGGGCCACGAGCGACGACGCCGAGCTGTCCGAACTCGTCCTCGTGCTCGAGCGGGACCTGTGGGTCGTGATGGCCGAGCTGGCCACCAAGCCCGCCAATCGGGCGAAGCTGAAGCCCGGTACCTCGCTGGTGACGGTCGAGATGGTCGAGCGGCTGGAGCGCACGATCGACGACCTCGACTCGAGGTTCGCACCACCGACGGAGTTCGTGGTGCCCGGGGAGGCCCTGGCCGGGGCCTGGCTCGACCTCGCCCGCACCGTCGCCCGCCGGGCCGAGCGCGACGCGCTGGCCGTGGCCGGGCCGCCGTCCCACGTCGGTGTCTATCTCAACCGTCTGTCCGACCTGCTGTGGACCATGGCCCGCTGGCAGGAGAGCCGTTCCGGGCCGTCCCGGCCGTCCCGATCCATCGTCAACCCAGAGGAGCAGCAGCAATGATCCCGTCATCAGGGCTGGCCATCGAGGTGGGGGCAGGCGCCCCGCGTGACGTCGACGTCATCGGAGTGCCGGTGACCGCCACCGGTCCCGTCCCCCGCCAGCTCGGGCTGTCCAGGGCCCGCCTCACCGAGTTGGGGTTCGAGGCCAAACCCGGTCAGACGCTGGCCGTCGCCTCGCCGTCGGGGCCGTCGCTGGTGGCCGTGGGACTCGGTGCCCCGGCCGACATCGGCGCGGGTGTGCTCCGGTCCGCCGCCGCGGCGCTAGCTCGCGCCGCCGGCACGCGCGCGAGCCTGGCCACCAGCCTGGCGGACGTGGAGGCCCGCGGTCTGACGCCCGGCGCGGCCGGGCAGGCCGTGGCTGAGGGCTTCGTCCTGGGCACCTACCGCTTCTCGTCGTTCAAGAGTGAAGCCCCGAAGCCCGGGCTGTCCCGCGTGGTGCTCACCGCGGCGGCCGGCGACCGCGCGGCCATCGCCACCGGCGCGGCGCGCGGCGTGGCCGTCGGCGAAGCGGTCGCCCTCGCCCGCGACCTGGCCAACACGCCGCCCGACCACCTCAATGCCGCCGACCTGGCTGAGCGGGCCATCGCCATCGCCGCCGAGCGCAAGTTGGACATCGAGGTGCTGGACGAGTCGGACATGGCGGAGATGGGGCTCGGCGGGATGCTGGGCGTCAACCGCGGATCGACCGCCCCGCCCCGCATGATCAAGCTGACCTACACCCCGCGCCGCCCGGCGGGCACGGTGGCGTTGGTCGGCAAGGGCGTCATGTACGACTCCGGCGGGATCTCGCTGAAGCCCTCCGACGGCATGCACGTCCTCATGAAGATGGACATGACCGGCGCCGCGGTCGTGCTCGCGACGATGTCGCTGCTGCCCGTGCTCCGGCCCAAGGTGAAGGTCATCGGCTATCTGTGCTGCACGGACAACATGCCGTCGGGCAGTGCACTCAAGCTCGGTGACGTGCTCACCATCCGCAACGGCAAGACAGTGGAGATCCACAACACCGACGCCGAGGGCCGGTTGGTGCTGGCCGATGGCCTGTCGCTGGCCGTCGAGGACGAGGTCGACGCCATCGTCGACATCGCCACGCTGACCGGGGCCGTGCTGGGCGCGCTGGGCAAGAAGCTGGCGGGCGTGTTTGGCAACGAGCAGGCCTGGGTGGATCAGGTGCTCGCCGCCGCCGAGCGGTCCGACGAGCGGGCGTGGCAACTGCCGTTGGTCGACGACTACCGCAAGCTGCTCGACTCGAACGTGGCCGACATGAAGAACGTCGGCGGCCCATACGGGGGCGCGATCCTCGCCGGGTTGTTCCTGCGGGAGTTCGTCGGCGACGTGCCCTGGGCCCACCTGGACATCGCCGGCGTCATGGACAGCGACGCCGACGACGGCATCTTCACGAAGGGCTCGACGGGCTACGGCGTGCGGCTGTTCGCCGAGCTGCTGACCAACTACACGCCGCCTCGCTAGGCCCGCCGCCGACGGTCGCTCACGCCGAAGTGGGCTCAGGCGCGTAACTCGTCGCGAGCGCGCTGCGGAGCGCGCCGGCCGCGACGGGCGGGGCCACGCCGAGCAGCGCCAGCTGCCGCTCGACCAGTTCGGGCTCGTCCCCCGCGCTGAGCATGGTCTGGGCCAGCGCCTCCGCCCGCCAGCGCACGTGCTCGGGGAAGGTCAGCGCGGTCGGCCCCGCCCAGTCGGCGTGCGCGTTGCGCAGGTCGGTCGGGAGCTGCGCCACCTGGCGGTGGCTGAGGGGCGGGATCCGGCGCCGCACCAGCAGTCCGTGGCTGTGCTGCTGTGCCATGCCGAACAGGACGGTGCGCTGGAGCGCGTTGGCGAAGGCCGCCCGCCGCTGCCCCTGGAGCTTGATGCCGAGGCTGCGGGCCAGGTCGGGCACGTCGAGCTCGAAGCCGTCCGGGTAGGACTCCAAGCCGTCGGCCAGACGGCGCAGGAGCAGGGTGGCCGTGGGGCCGAGGACCCCGAGCCAGAACAGCTCCACGTAGCGGGAGCGAGGGTCGTGGCCGATGGGGTCGATGACGGGATCGGCCCACGGCAGCACCACGAGGGTGGCCGGCACATCCATGGCGGTCCTCCAGGGTGTGAGGTGGAGGGGAGGCACGAGGAGTGTGTGCCCGAGCGGGGCCGGATCGGAAAGGTTCGATCAGGAAGGGGTGACGGTACGGTGCTGCAATGAGCGAGCGGAGCGAGCTCCATGTCACGTTGCTGTGTCCGCCGCGTAGCGGCGGACGGTTCATTGGTGCTTCCCGAAACTGGCGGACTCGGACCTGTTTCCAGGCGTGGGTGATGCACCAGTGAGCTCGGAGCCACTCGCCGCCGTCGATCCCGCGGTGCTGGCCGAGGCGCAGACCTGGGTCCGGGAGGCACAACGGATCGTGGTGCTCACCGGTGCCGGGATCTCGACGGACTCGGGCATCCCGGACTTCCGCGGCCCGAACGGCGTGTGGACGAAGAACCCGGCTGCCGAGCGGGCCTCCACGCTGAATCACTACTTGCACGAGCCGGAGGTCCGGCGGGCCTCCTGGCAGACCCGCCTCCACTCGCCGGCGTGGTCGGCCGAACCCAACTCCGGTCACGTTGCGCTGGTGGAGTTGGAGCGGCAGGGTCGGCTGGAGGCGCTCGTCACGCAGAACATCGACGGGCTCCACCAGCGGGCCGGGCATGATCCATCGCTGGTCGTCGAGGTGCACGGCACCATGCGCCGCTACCAGTGCTGGCGCTGCGGCGACACCGGCCCGATGGAGGTGATGCTGGAGCGGGTCCGGGCCGGCGAGGAGGACCCCGCCTGCCGGCTCTGCGGCGGCATCGTGAAGTCGGCGACGGTCTCGTTCGGCCAGTCGTTGGTGCCGGAGGTGATCGACGCCGCGCTGGCCGCGGCCGGCCGGGCCGACCTGCTGCTGGCCGTGGGCTCCAGCCTGCAGGTGTACCCGGCGGCCAACGTGGTCCCCAGGGCGAAGTCCGCCGGCGCCCGCGTCGTCATCGTCAACGGGCAGCCGACGCACATGGACCGCTACGCCGACGCCCTCCTCATCGGACCGATCGGCGAACTGCTGCCCGCGCTGGTGGCTCCGGTGGACGCTGGGCCTGCGTCCCCCTGTCCCGAATCCCGACCTCACCGGTAGGCTTTCACCATGGCCAGCTTCCGAGACCTGCTCGCCCGGACCAAGGAACAGATCACCGAAGTCGACACGGCCGAGGTCGATCGGATGCGGACCGAGGCGGGCACCGTCGTGCTCGACGTGCGGGAGCCGGACGAGTACGACCAGGGCGCGATCCCCGGTGCGATCCACATCCCGCGTGGCCACCTCGAGAGCCAGGTCGAGGGCCGGATCCTCGACCACGACGCGCCGGTCCTGGTCTACTGCGCCGCCGGCGTGAGGAGCGCCTTCGCGGCCCAGACCCTGGCCGAGCTCGGGTACACGAACACCGCCTCCATGGCCGGTGGCTTCGGACGGTGGAAGGACGAGGGCCGGGAGTGGAAGAAGCCCGTCGGTCTCAACCCGGACCAGCGTGACCGCTACCAGCGCCACCTCCTGCTGCCCGAGGTGGGCGTCGAGGGACAGGCGAAGCTGCTCGCCTCCAAAGTCCTCATGCTGGGCGCGGGCGGTCTCGGCTCACCGGCCGCGCTGTACCTGGCGGCGGCCGGGGTCGGCACCATCGGCATCGTCGACATGGACGAGGTCGACGCCTCCAACCTGCAGCGCCAGATCCTGCACAACCTGGACCGCATCGGCGACCGCAAGGTCGACTCAGCCAAGAAGACGCTGACGGCGATGAACCCCGACGTCGACGTCGTCACCTACGACACCCGACTGTCGGCCGACAACGTGCTCGAGCTGCTCGAGGGCTACGACGTCATCATCGACGGCGCCGACAACTTCCCCAGCCGCTATCTGCTCAACGACGCCTCCGTGAAGCTCGGCATCCCCGTGGTCCACGGCTCGATCTTCCGGTTCGAGGGCATGGTGACCGTGTTCGATCCCCGGCGAGGGCCGAACTACCGGGACATGGTGCCGGAGCCGCCGCCCGCGGAGCTGGCGCCGTCGTGCGCCGAGGCGGGCGTGCTGGGCGTGCTCCCCGGGATCATCGGGTCGCTGCAGGCGCTGGAGGCCATCAAGCTGCTGCTCGGGCTCGGCGACCCGCTGATCGGGCGCATCCTCAGCTACGACGCCCTCGAGCAGACCTTCCGGGAGTACAAGCTGCGGGTCGACCCGACCAACCCGGTCACGTACGAGAACCGGGACAGGATCCAGATCCGCGAGCTCGACGGCCTCTGCGCCCCCTGGGTCGAGGATCACTAGAGCGGAGCGCCCCGCGGCGGGGCGCCGGTCAGGTTGCCGGCGGAGCGGTAGAACCGGGCGAGTCGCCCTTCCCGCTGGTCGGCGGTCCGCCCTGGTCGGAGTTCGGCGGCTGCTGTCCCTGACCCGTACCCGGGGGAGGTTCGCTCGGGGGTGGTGGATCCGTGGGCTGTGGCCCGCCGGTGGCCGGTGGAGCGTCGGTCGCCGGAGGTGGCTCGGTGGCCGGCGGTACTTCGCTCGAACCGCTCTGCGCCGGGGCGGTCGTCGTCCGGCCGGATCCGCCGCCCGAGCCGCCGGAGCCGGAGTTGCCGGACCCGCCGGAGTCCCGCAACGTGGTGCACGACGGCTCGTCGGCCGGCCCACCTTGGTCCGGACCCGCGCCGAGCGCGGCTGCCATCACGGTGGCCAGCGCCCGCTGCCCCGAGCCGGTGAGGTGGACACCGTCGCGCTGGATGGCGTCGTCCACGTCCTCGATGGCCGCGTTCCAGTCGACGAGCTGGAGGCGGTCGTCGGGCCCACTGTCGCCGTCGACCGCGGCCAACTCCCGCAGGACGTCGTTCATGCGGTCGCGGCCCCGTTCGAACTCGTAGTTGGTCAGCAGGAGGATGCGGCGGGCGTCCGGCACCAGTTGGATCAGCTGCTCGATGCGCTCCCGGTAGCCCTCGGGGTCGATACCGTCGTTGTGACCGATGAGCACCATGACCGTCTGCCCGACCCGCGATCTGTTCTTTCGCAGCGAGCGGATGGCCTGATCGGTGCGGCGCCCCTGCACGGCGTCGACCACCACGTCCCAGCCCAGCGGGCCGAGGGCGTCGCAGATGAGGCCGGAGTAGCGGGACGCGATCGACTCGGAAATGGAGTCACCGACGACGTAGACGCGGCTGTCGGTCACCAGGGGATGCGGCGGTGCCGGGACCGTGTCGGGCTCCGTGTCGTCCGTGGTACTGGACGAGCGTGCGGTCGAGTCGACCTCCACCTCCTCGATGCTGGACTCGGGCTCCGTCCCCGCCGCGTGCTCGACTCTTGGGCCCTCGCCGGCCGCCGAGGTCGAGCAGCCGGCGCCCACCAAGGTGAGCGCGGCGAGCAGCGGAGCGGCGGCACGCATCGTGACAGTCCACCGACCTGGCTCCGATCATGCAAGTCACATGCCGTGTGCAGGGCATCATCGGGGTGTGAACACGCCGGTCGCCCCTTCCGTCATCGCCCCACCCGCCGCGAACTACAGCCACGCCGTGCTCGCCGTCGGGGCCGATCGCCTCCTTCACACGTCCGGGGTGGTGCCCACCGCGCCGGACGGGACCGTGCCCGACGGGCTCGCCGACCAGGCGGAGGTGGTCTGGCAGAACCTGGCCGCGATCCTGTCCGAGGCGGGGATGGCGACGGCGGACGTGGTCTCCATCACGACCTACGTGGTGCAGGGTTCGGAGCTCGGCGCAGTGATGGGGGTGCGTGACCGCGTGATGGGCGGCCATCGCCCGGCCTCGACGCTGGTCGTCGTGCCCGCGCTGGCCCGCCCCGAGTGGCTGGTCGAGATCGCGCTGGTGGCCGCCCGCTGAGATCGAGCCGGCCGCCCGGGCCGGGCCATTTCGGCGCGCTTTCCACCGATTCGATATCGAATCGGTGGCGACGGTGCGGGCGTTCAGGCCAGCGCGGCGATGATGCGGCCGAAGCGGGCGATCGACTCGGGCTGTTCGACGTCCGGGAGGCTCACGATCGCGGTCTGCACGCCGGCCCGGCCCAGTTCCTCGAAACGTGCGACGTGCTGCTCGACCGTTCCCGCGTTGACCCGCTCGGCGAAGCGCTCGGCGCTCATCCGCTTCGGCCGCAGGCGCTCCACCGCCGCCTCGACGCCCGCGGCCTGCTCGCCGACCAGGACGGTGGACAGCTGAGTCACCTCGACGGTGGCCGGGTCCCGCTCGACGGCCTCGCAGTGCAGTCGCAGCACCTCCATCTTGTGGCGGATGGTCGACGGCTCACCGAACAGGTTGCAGGCGTCGGCGTACCGGGCCACCAGCCGCAGCGTCCTGCGCTCGCCGGAGCCCCCGACCAGGATCGGGATGCGCTCCTGCAGCGGCCGGGGGTAGCACATCGCCTCGGGCACGTTCAGCACCCGTCCGGTGAAGGCCGGCGTGCCCGGCCCCCACAGGAGCGGGAGGAGTCGGAGCGCGTCCTCCAGCAGGTCGTACCGGTCGGACCGGGAGGGAAAGTCCCAGCCGTAGGCCGTGTGCTCCTGCTGGAACCAGGCCAGCCCCAACCCGCAGACAGCCCGACCCCCCGAGAGCACATCGAGCGTCGCGGCGATCTTCCCCAGGTGGGCGACGTTGCGATGGGTGATCCCGCTGACCAGCGTGCCCAGCCGCACCCGCTCGGTGCAGGCCGCCAGGTACCCGAGCGTCGTCCAGCTCTCGAGCATGTCCTCCCACGCCTGACCCATCCCCGGGATCTGGCGGAAGTGGTCCATCACCCACAGGCTGGCGAACCCGGCGTCCTCGGCCGCCCCGGCGATCGCCCGTAGCCGGGGCGCGAGCTCCTCCGGCCCTCCCGGCCAGGTGAAGCGGGGGAGCTGCAGCCCGAAGCGAAGCGAGACCGGCGGCCCGCCCGTCGCGCGCCGCGAGGCCAGCGACGCCGGGACGAGCGTGACCGGCCCGGCGGGAAGGACGGCCGCGAAGCCCTCGGCCCCGAGCCCGTCGCGCACCCCTGGCCACGACGTCAGCTGGGAGCTCACCACCGCGGGCGGCACCGCGCTGCCGCGCGATCGGTTTCGAGCCCTGAGCTCGGCCGGCGGCACGTCGAAGACCACGGCGAAGCAGGGGAGGCCTGCGGCGGCCGCGAGCGCGCGGTACCGAGCCCGGTGCTCGAGGTCGAGCCCGAGCGTGTCGATGACCGTCGTCAGCCGGCGCCCCAGCCGCCGCTCGACCACCGTGTCGAGCAGCGCGAACGCGTCCTTGGAGGCCGCCATGTCGTGCTCACCCTCGCCGACCAGCGCCCGCAGGCCGTCGCTCGACACCAGCTGGTGGGGCGCGAACCACCGCTGCGCCCAGGTCGACTTGCCGGCGCCCGCCGGACCGACCAGCACGACCACGCACGGCGAGGGCAGCACGATCGGCCCGTCGCTGGTCTCGGCCATCGCGCCCGCACGTTAGGCCCGCCCCGGCATCGGTCGTACGCTCGCGTCGTGGCTGGCGATTCAGCGAACGGCGCGGGCAAGTTCACCGACTCGGGCATCGAGGTGAGGCCGCTGTACACGGAGGACGACCTGACGGGCTGGGAGCCCGGCGAGCGGCTCGGGCATCCGGGCGCGCCGCCGTACACCCGCGGCATCTACCCGACCATGTACCGCGGGCGGCTGTGGACGATGCGGCAGTACGCCGGCTTCGGTAGCGCCGAGGCCACCAACCAGCGGTTCAAGTTCCTCCTCGGGGCCGGCCAGACCGGGCTCTCTTGCGCCTTCGACCTTCCCACCCAGATGGGCTACGACTCCGACCACCCGCGGGCCGAGGGAGAGGTCGGCAAGGTCGGCGTGGCCATCGACTCCATCGAGGACATGCGCCTGCTGCTGGCCGGCATCCCGCTGGACAAGGTCACCACGTCGATGACCATCAACTCGACGGCGGCCATCCTCCTGCTGCTCTACGAGCTGGTGGCCGAGGAGCAGGGCGTGTCTGCAGCCGAGATAGGCGGCGGGACGATCCAGAACGACCTGCTCAAGGAGTACATCGCCCGCGGCACCTACGTGTACCCGCCCCGGCCGTCGATGCGGCTCATCACCGACATCTTCGCCTACTGCCGCGAGACCATCCCCCGCTGGAACACCATCTCCATCTCCGGCTACCACATCCGCGAGGCCGGTTCGACGGCCGTGCAGGAGATCGCCTTCACGCTGGCCAACGCCATCGCCTACGTGCAGGCAGCCATCGACACCGGGCTCGACGTCGACGACTTCGGCCCCCGGCTGTCGTTCTTCTTCAACGGACACAACAACGTGTTCGAGGAGGTGGCCAAGTTCCGGGCCGCCCGCCGCATGTGGCACCAGATCATGACCGAGCGCTTCGGCGCGCAGAAGCCGGCGTCCACCCTGCTCCGCTTCCACACGCAGACCGGCGGGTCCACGCTCACCGCGCAGCAGCCCGAGGCCAACATCGTGCGCGTCGCGGTACAGGCCATGGCCGCCGTGCTGGGGGGCACCCAGAGCCTCCACACCAACGGCTTCGACGAGGCGCTCAGCCTCCCCACCGAGCGGGCCGCCCGCATCGCCCTGCGCACGCAGCAGATCATCGGCTACGAGAGCGGGGTCGTCGACACGCCGGATCCGCTGGCCGGCTCGTACTTCGTCGAGTCGCTGACCGACGAGGTCGAGCGTCTGGCCTGGGAGTACATCGAGCGGATCGACGAGATGGGCGGTGCCGTGGCCGCCATCGAGGCCGGCTTCCAGATGGACGAGATCGAGCAGGCCGCCTACGAGTACACGAAGTCGATCGACGACGGTGAGCGCGTCGTGGTCGGTGTGAACCGGTTCACCATCGAGGACGAGGTCGAGCCGGACCTCCTGGCCCTCGATCCCACCCTCCAGGCCGGGCAGGTCGAGCGGGTCCGGCGCTTCAAGGCCGATCGTGACCAAGCCGACGTCACCCGTCGCCTCGAGGAGGTCCGGGCCGCGGCGCGGGGCACCGAGAACCTGCTCCCGCCCATGCGGGCCGCGCTCAAGGCGCACTGCACGTTGGGCGAGGTCAGCGACGCCCTGCGCGACGTGTTCGGCGTCTATCACCCCGGGCGGTAGCGCTCGGGTTCGAGGCCTAGGTCGCCTCGGGCCGCAGCGTCGGGAAGAGGATGACCTCCTTGATGGTGGTCACCCCGGCCAGGAGCATCGCCACCCGGTCGACGCCGATGCCCAGCCCGCCCGTCGGCGGCAGCCCGTACTCGAGCGCGCGCAGGTAGTCCTCGTCGACGCTGCCGGCGCCGAGATCGCCCGCCTCCTTGGCCCGCTGCTCGTCCTCGAACCGCTGCCGCTGCTCTACGGGGTCGTTGAGTTCGCTGTACCCGTTGGCCAGCTCCCGTCCCCCGACGTACAGCTCGAAGCGCTCCGTGAGGTGGGGGTCGTGGCGGTCCACGCGGGCAAGGGGGCTGATCTCGACCGGATGGCCGGTGACGAACAGCGGCCCGGCCAGCCCGTCCTCGACCGTCGCCTCGAAGAGCTCCTCGATCAACTTGCCCGCGCCCCAGTGCGGTTGCCAGTGGATGTTGCGGGCATCGGCCAGGTCTCGCAGGCGGGCCGCGGGCATCGACGGGTGCACCTCCTCGCCGAGCGCTTCGCTGGTGAGGTCGGTCATGCGGGCGCGCGGCCAGGGTCGTGCCAGGTCCACCTTCTCGTCACCGATGCTCACGATCGTGGTGTCGAGCGCGTCTCGGGCGCCTTGCGTCACGAGTGTCTCGGTGATGGTCATGACGTCCGTGTAGTCGGCGAACGCCTGGTACAGCTCGAGCATCGTGAACTCGGGGTTGTGGCGGGTGGACAACCCCTCGTTGCGGAAAACCCGCCCGATCTCGAACACGCGCTCCAGCCCACCGACGATCAGCCGCTTGAGGTGCAACTCGAGCGCGATGCGCAGGTGCAGATCGAGATCGAGCGTGTTGTGGTGCGTCGTGAAGGGCCTGGCGTGAGCGCCGCCCGCCTCGAGGTGGAGGATCGGCGTCTCCACCTCGACGAACCCGTGCGCAGCGAGCGTGGAGCGGAACGACGTGACGAGGGCGTGGCGCACCTCGAACACCTGGCGGGCCTCGTCGTTGACGATGAGGTCCGTGTACCGCTGCCGGTAGCGGGTGTCGGTGTCGCTGAGCCCCTTCCACTTGTCGGGCAGGGGGCGCACGGCCTTGGCCAGGAGTACGAACCCGTCCACCTTCACGGACAGCTCGCCCTTGCGGGTGACCATGACCGTTCCCTCGGCGCCCACCCAGTCGCCCAGATCGAGCCGGTCGAAGGCCTCATGGGCGGTCTCACCCATCACCCCCCGCGACGCGAAGAGCTGAAGCTCACCCGAGCGGTCCCGCATGGTGGCGAAGGTCAGCTTGCCCTGGCGGCGCAGGAGCATGAGCCGGCCGGCGACGCGGACCCGGTCCTCGGTCTCGGCCCCCGGCTCCAAGTCGGAGTAGCGGGCGCGTAGCTCGCCGAGCGTGTGGGTCCGGTCGAAGCGATACGGGTACGGATCGGTGCCGGCCTGCCGAAGTGCGTCGAGCTTGGACAGGCGGCGGGCCTTCTCCGCGCTGAGCCCGTGTGCCTCTTCGACGTCTTCGGGGAAGTCCGCGCCGTCGTCCTGCTCCACGGACGGTTCACGCTAGCGACCGCGCCCTGGCCGGGTCCGGAAGATGACGATATGGTTACGAACCTTGCCGACCCTCCGTAGCCCCCTGGCGGTGGTCGGGGCGGTCGCCGTCCTCGCCGTGGCCACGGCGTGCGGGCCGCCCCCGCCCAAGCTCACCGGCAGGCCCGGTCCCGTGACCGAGCGTGTCACGGTGTCGCAGTTCCGTGACCTGGAGGCGGGCGTGCAGTACGCCGCCTTCAACGCAGCCGCCGAGGCCAAGGCCGGTGCCGCCGTCCTGCACGGCGGCACGGTCGGCCTCCGTGGTCTCTACCGCGGGGGCGTGGCGTACTCCCTCGCCCCCGTCAACGGCCAGTTCCCGATGGGCGCGGCCGCCGTGGCCCCGGCGTCGGCCACCGAGCTGTACGGAGCCGATGTCGGGCGCTTCCTGTCCACCGGATCGATCGTCCTCGCCGCCACCTCCGCGGGGTTGTTCGGCGCCCGGGTCGGCGACGTCGCCGAGGTGCGGCGCTGGAGCGACGGCGGCCTGACGCGGCTCACCATCGTCGGCATCGTGCCGGACGAGCGGCTCCCGGCGGAGATGCTGTTCCCGACGACGACCGCGTCCGCCATCGGCTTCGTGCGCCCGACCAGCGTCCAGATCTACGGGTACAAGTCCGTGAAGGCCGTGGACGACGCCCTCGCCAAGCACGGGCTGCGGCGGTCCGACGTGCGCATCAGCCATCCCAACACGGACCCGTCGTCGCCGGATTCGACGCTCGGGCTGCTGGACACCAAGGTCAAGCTCGGGATGTTCTGGTACGTGTCACGAGGCGACGGCGCCATCACCATCGACCCCGCGTGGGCGCAGGCCAACCTCGTGCGAACGGCGTTCACCGGGGTCGGGGTCGTGGCCACTTGCCACCGGGTGATCGTGCCGTACCTCCAGGCGGCGTTCACCGAGATCGCGGCCGCCGGGCTTGCCGGCGCCATCGACACGGCCAACACCAACCGCTACGGCGGGTGTTACGGGCCCCGGGAGGTGCGTTCCTCGGGAGGCACGACGGGCGGCAACCTGTCCCGCCACACCTGGGCGATGGCTCTCGACACGAACACCGCCACCAACCCGATGGGCGGCACGCCGACCATGGACTGCCGCGTCGTGCGCATCTTCCGCAAGCACGGCTTCGCGTGGGGAGGCAACTTCCTCACCCCCGACGGCATGCACTTCGAGTTCGTCGATGAGGACCGCAGCAAGATCAGCTACCCGTCCCGCTTCTGCCCGAACATCGTCGGTGGCGCGGACAGCGGCGGTGCGGCCGCGGCCGCGGCCGAAGCAGCGCAGGTCAAGCCTCCGACCATGCAGGAGCCCTACGAAGAGGAGTAGGGCCCGCAGTAGCCTGCGCCCGTGACCGTTCGCTTCGTCGTCATCGGGGGAGGCCCGGCCGGCAACACGGCCGCCACCCACGCCGCGCGGCTCGGTGCCCGGGTCACGCTGATCGAGCGGGACATCGTGGGCGGCGCCGCCCACCTGTGGGACTGCATCCCCTCGAAGACCATGATCGCCACCGGCGGCGCCATCAGCTTCGCCCGCCGGCTCGGCGAGATGGGTCTGGAAACGGTGACGGCCGAGGTGGACCCGGCCGGCCTGAAGGACAGGGTCGACGGGATCGTCAGCCGCCTGAACACGTCGATCACCGGTCTGCTGGAGAGCCAGCGGGTGCGGATGATCCGAGGGACGGCCAGCTTCGTCGGACCCAACGAGGCCGAGGTGACGACGGTCGACGGGACCGAGGTCATCCCCTTCGACGCCGCGCTCATCTCCACCGGTTCCCGACCCCGCATCCCGCCCTTCGCGGGTCCCGATGGTGACCGCGTGCTGACCACGCGGGACTGCTATCCGCCCAAGGTGATCCCGGAGCACGCGGTCATCATCGGCTCGGGCGTCACCGGCGTGGAGTTCGTGCACATGTTCGCCTCGCTCGGGTCCAAGGTCACGCTCATCGTGTCCCGCCAGCAGGTGCTGCCGGCCAAGGACCCGGAGGTGGCGGCCGCGCTGGAGGTCAACTTCCTCGAGCGCGGAGTCGCGCTGCTCAAGGGCGCGAGGGCCAACGCCATCGAGCGCACGGAAGACGAGGTCACGGTGACCTGTGACGACGGCCGGGTCGTGCGGGCCAGCCACGCCGTCCTGGCCATCGGCTCCGTGCCGAACATCGAGGACCTGAACGTCGAGGCGGCGGGCGTGGAGCTGGACGGCGGCGGCTACGTGACCATCAATCACCACTGCCAGAGCAGCGTGCCCCACATCTACGCCGCGGGCGACGTGAGCGGGAAGCTGCCGCTGTCATCGGTGGCGGCCATCCAAGGTCGCAAGGTGGCCGAGCACGCCATGGGGCTCCACACGGTCGAGCACCGCCACCTGGACTACGACAAAGCAGCTTCGGCCATCTTCACGGAGCCCGAGATCGCCGACGTCGGGCTGGCCGAGGCGGAGGCCTTCGCCCTCGGCCGCAAGATCCGGGTCACCAAGGTGCCCTTCTCCGTGGCTCCGAAGGCGCTCATCAACAACGACGCCCGCGGCTTCGTCAAGATCGTGTCGGACCCGATGACCGGCGTCGTGCTGGGAGGCTCGATCGTCGGCCGCCACGCGGCGGAGCTGATCAGCGTGATCGCGCTGGCCGTCACGGCCGGCCTGCGGGTCAACGACATCGTCGAGAGCCTGCTCGTCCACCCCTCGCTGTCGGAGGCCCTGGCCGAAGCCGCGGAGTAGCCAGCCCGACTCGTTCGAGGCCCGCTCTGCGTGCTGACGAGCCGACCGATCGTGGGATGCCGGGCAATTCGCCGCTGCGCGATCGCTCCCGCCGCTGCACAGCGCGGAGTCGCCAGTCGTCGTCCGTACCGTCGGCATGTCGAGGCCGAAGGAGGACGACGGCATGCGAGTCGGACGTGGGGTGGGCGCGCTGGTGGCGTCGGGCTTGCTGGCGGGGGGACTGGCCCTGGTCGCCGCCGTCTCGCCGGCCGGCGCGGTCTACGCGTCGACGGGCGAGCCGGTGTGGATTCCGCGGAACACCGCCAACGCGGCTGACCAGTCGCGGGCGGACAACCGCGCACTCGCCCGCGTCGGCAACACGATCTATCTCGGTGGTGACTTCACGGAGGTCGCGCCGGAGCTCGGAGCACCGGGCGTCGCCATCGCCCGCTTGGCCGCCTTCGACGCCACGACGGGACTCCCGCTGGCATCGTTCCAGCCGCAACTGGACGGCAAGGTCTACGCCCTCGTCGCCGACTCGGGCACGAACACGCTGTACGTCGGCGGGTCGTTCACGGGCGGGTTCGCCATCCTCGACGCCACGACCGGGGCCCAAAAGGGGCCGCAGTTGACCACCGACGGCGAGGTGCGGGCCCTCTACCGGGACGGCAACGCCATGTACGTCGGCGGCCAGTTCCAGCGCTTCGGGAGCACTGGCAACCGCAAGATGATGGCCCGCTTCGACGTGGGCACGCTCGTCGTGGACGGCTTCGCACCGCAGTTCACGGGGGGCATGGTCGCTGCCATCGATATGGCGCCGAACCGGAGCCGTGTCTACGCCGGCGGGCGGTTCTCGGCGCTGAGCGGAGCGACCGTGGGCAAGGTGGTGGCGCTGAGCCCGGCGACCGGCGGGCTCGACCCCACGTTCGCGCCGCCCATCAACACGACGAAGCAGCCCGTCGAGGACGTCGAGGCGCTGAACACCAAGGTGTTCGTGGCCTTCGGTGGCGGCTACAACCGTCTCGTCCAGTTCGCCGCCGGGGGAGCGCAGGAGTTCGGCTCCTGCGGCGACGGCGACGTCCAGGAGGTCCACCTGGTCGATGATCCGACCAACAGCCGGACCGTCCTGCTGGTCGGCGGCCACTTCGCGGGCAACCCGAAGAAGAACTGCACCCTGGCGACGATCCCGACGGCGCGCATCGCCGAGTACCAGGTCAACGACGTGGCCGGCGCCCTTCCGGTCGGCGTCGACCCGACACCGTTCGCGAACGTCTACGCCAACGAGCTCGGTGTCTGGGAGTTCCTGGGGACGTCCATGACCGACCTCTGGGTGGCCGGCGACTTCCTCAAGGTCTCGTCACGGAACACCGGAGGGCTCGCCCACTTCTTCGACGGCGCGACGTACACGGACGGCCAGAGCCCCTCCGTGCCCGGCAACGTCCAGGTGACGGCGGCCTCCCCGGGGAGCCTCACCGTCGGCTGGTCGCCGTCCACGGACAACAAGCGGGTGGCCGGCTATTACGTGCTCGTCAACGGGATGCGGCGGACCACCGCGCTCGGCCCGACCGGAGTCGTCACCGGCCTCGAGCCGGGTACCACCTACAACGTCCAAGTGCAGGCCTTCGATGTGCGGCTCAACACCTCCGCTTCGTCGAGCGCCGCGTCGGGCACGACGACGGCCGACACCAGCGCGCCGTCCGCACCGACGAACGTGCGAGTGCTCAATGGCAGCACGTCCGACCTGGTGATCGGCTGGAACCCCTCGGTGGACGACGGGACGGTCACGGAGTACCGCGTCTATGCCGATGGGGCACTTCTCGGGACGACCGCCGGCCTGACCCTCCGCCACAGTGGGCTGGCCGCCGGCAGCGCGCACGGCTACGAGGTCGCGGCCAGGGACGCCGGTGGGAACCTGTCCGGGCCATCGGCCACGCTCAACGCGCGCGCCTACCGGGTGGTGCTCCCCGCCGGCGCGACGTGGCGCTACCGGGACCAGGGTGCGCTGCCCGACTTCTCCTGGCGCGAGCGGAACTATGACGACTCGGCCTGGTCGTCGGGCCCGGCACCTCTCGGCTACGGCGCCTCTGGCATCGCCACGGCGATCGGGTGGGGACCGAGCAACAGCAATCGCCACCTGACGTCCTACGCCCGCACGACCTTCGATCTGAGCGACGTGTCGAGCGCGACCGGACTCACGCTGCTGATCCGCGGCGCTGACGGCGCGGCCGTGTTCGTGAACGGGCAACTGGCGTACAACGACAACCTCCCGGCGGCGCTGGAGCCCGATCTCGGCGCGCTCTCCGCACGCGACACGGCGGCCAAGGACATCGTGCGTGAGTTCCGGGTGCCTCTCACGCCAGGCCAGCTGGTGACCGGCACGAACGTCGTTGCCGTCGAGTTCCACAAGTACGCCGCGAACTCGACCTATCTGGCGTTCTCGGCCGAGCTGAGCGCCGATGCCACGCTGGGCGTGACCGCGCCGCCCGCGGCGCCCGCGAGCCTCACGACGACGGTGGCCGGGACCGGGGTCCAGCTCGCCTGGAGCGCGTCAGCCGGCGCGGCCTCGTACGAGGTCCGGCGGGACGGGACGCTGATCGCGACTGTGACCGGGACGGCGCACACCGATGCCGCACCGGGAGTGGGAACCTTCTCCTACACGGTGCGGGCCGTCGATGCCGGCGGCCGTGCCTCCGGCGACTCTCCTGTCGCCCAGGCGACCGTCAACGCGCCGCCCCCTCCGCCGGACACGACAGCGCCCTCGGTGCCGGCCAAACCCGTCGCCGGGGCCATCACGTCCACGACGGTGGCGCTGACGTGGCCGCCGGCGACCGACAACGTCGGCGTCGCCGGCTACCGGGTGGTCCGCAACGGCACAGTGATCGCGACCACGCCGGTGCCGTCGTTCACCGACAGCGGGCTCAGCCCGGCGACGGCGTACACCTACAAGGTCAGCGCCTACGACGCCGCCGGCAACGAGTCGGCGCGGGGCACCGGTCTGAAGGTGACCACCGCGGCCCCCGCGGGCACGAACGTGCTCGGTCCGGCCACCACCTGGAGCTTCACCGACACCCGCGTCGACCTGGGCGCGACTTGGAAGGACCCGGGGTACGCGGTGTCCGTACCGCTCTGGCGCTCGGGCGTGCCACAGTTCGGCTTCGGCGACGGCGATGAGGCGACGGTCGTAGGTCGCGGCGGCACGACGAGCTCGACGGGGGTCATCACGTGGTACTTCCGCACCAGCTTCGAGGTCGCCAACCCGGCCGTTGTTAACGCGCTCGCCGCCGGCCTCGTCCGTGACGACGGCGCCGTCGTCTACGTGAACGGGGTCGAGGTGTTCCGCAGCAACCTGCCGGCAGGACCGCTCGGGTTCACGACCAAGGCGTCGACCAACCTGGGCGGAGCGGACGAGCGAACGCCGGTGTCGTTCTCGGTGCCACCCAGCGCCCTCGTGGCCGGGACGAACGTCATCGCCGTCGAGCTCCACAACGTCGGGCCGACCAACAGCGACGCCAGCTTCCAGCTCACCGCCTCGCTCACCTGACCTGACCGCAGCCCGCGCGGCCCCGCGGCGCTACGCCTCGATCACGACCACGATGTCGCCGGAGCCGACGGTGTCGCCGGGAGCCACCTTGACCTTGGTGACGGTGCCGGCGATCTCGGCCTGGATCTGGTTCTCCATCTTCATGGCTTCGAGGATGACGATGGGCTGGCCGACCTCGACCTTCGTGCCCACCTCGACAAGGACCTTGACGATCGTCCCCTGCATCGGCACGGTGACCTCTCCGGTCCCGATGGCAGCCGCGCCACCTCCGGACGAGGCACGCGCCGGCTTGCGGGCCGGGGCCGCCGCAGCGCCGGCCAGCACCGGAGTCGCCTCGGGCACCCACATCGTCACAGCGAACCGGCGACCGTCCACCTCCACCGTCGTGGAGCGCTCGACGAGCGGTGCGGCACCGTCCTCGGACGGCGGCGCAACCGCCGGCGCCTTCGCGGCCTCGACGCCGGTGAGATCGAGTGACTCCTCCACCCACTTCGTGGAGTGCGTGGCCGCATGAAAGTCTGGGTGGCGCAGGATGGCCAGGTCGGCGGGGATCGTCGTCGCCACGCCCTCGACCACCATCTCCTCCAGCGCCCTCACGGCCCGGGCGATGGCCACCGGCCGGTCCCGGCCCCACACGACGAGCTTGCCGATCAGGTTGTCGTAGTACTGGCTGATGGTGTCGCCGCTCTCGTAGCCGCCGTCGAAGCGGGTGCCGAACCCGTCGGGGGCCGTGAGCCGGGTGATGGTGCCGGGGCTGGGCAGGAACCGGCCGCCGGCCGGGTTCTCGGCGTTGATGCGGATCTCGATGGCGTGACCGCGGCGTTGGGCGAGCACTTCGTCCTGCGACATCGGCAGCGCCTCGCCCGAAGCCACCCGTACCTGCCACTCGACCAGGTCGATGCCCGTGATCATCTCCGTGACCGGGTGCTCGACCTGGAGTCGGGTGTTCATCTCGAGGAAGAAGAACTCGCCGTCCTGGTAGATGAACTCGACGGTGCCCGCGTTGTAGTAGCCGACGGCCTTGGCCACCTTGACCGCCGCTTCGCCCATGGCGTACCGCAGCTCATCGGGGAAGTCCGGCGCGGGGCTCTCTTCCACCAGCTTCTGGTGACGACGCTGCGCCGAGCAGTCACGATCGGAGATCCAGACCACGTCCCCGTGCTTGTCGCCGACGATCTGCATCTCGATGTGGCGCGGCCAGGTCAGGTAGCGCTCGAGGTAGATCTCGTCCCGACCGAAGTACGACTTGGCCTCCCGCCGGGCGGACTCGACCGCCGACTCGACGTCCTCGGGCGACTGGACCACCTTCATGCCGCGGCCGCCGCCCCCGTACGCGGCCTTGATGGCCAGCGGCCAGCCGTTGGACTCGCCGAACGCCCGGACCTCCTCCGGGTCGGTGATGAACTCGGTCGTGCCCGGGACACAGGCCACGCCGCCCCGCATGGCGGCGAGACGGGAGGAGACCTTGTCGCCCATCTCGACGATGGCTTCGGGCGGTGGTCCGATGAACGCCACCCCGCGATCGGTGATGGCACGGGCGAAGTCGGCGTTCTCCGAGAAGAAGCCGTACCCGGGGTGCACCCCGTCGGCGCCGCTCTTGGTGAGCGCGTCGAGGATGGCCTCCGTGTTCAGGTAGCTCTCGGCCGCGGTCTGGCCCCCGAGCGCATAGGCCTCGTCTGCCAACCGCACGTGGAGGGCGTCCCGGTCGAGCTCGGAGTACACGGCCACCGAGCCGATGCCGAGCTCGCGGC
Organism: uncultured Acidimicrobiales bacterium; assembly: GCA_963829955.1. Lineage (GTDB taxonomy): Bacteria > Actinomycetota > Acidimicrobiia > Acidimicrobiales > Ilumatobacteraceae > DASTFY01. The sequence goes on along the minus strand of CAWHKS010000013.1, from coordinate 124,205 downwards.
AGGCGCGGATGACCCGCACCGCGATCTCGCCGCGGTTGGCGATGAGGATCTTCTGCAACATCGAGGCCGTATGTTGGTGCGGTGAGCGCCCCGGCCGCCACCCCGTCGTCAGCGCGAGGGTGGCCCGAGCCCTTCGCGGTGACCTGGGTGGCGGAGACCGGGTCGACCAATGCGGACCTCGTCGCGCAGGCCCGCTCGGGCGCCGCGCACGGCACCGTCCTCGTCGCAGACCACCAGACAGCAGGCCGGGGAAGGCTCGGAAGGTCCTGGCAGGCGCCGCCGGGGAGTGCGCTGCTGTGCTCGATCCTGCTCCGCCCGGAGCCCACGGCCGTCGTCCATGGGGCCCTGTGGGCCGTGGCCCTCGCCGCGCAGAGCGCGGTCGCCGCGCAGGCCGGCGCGACTCCCGAGCTGAAATGGCCGAACGACCTCATGGCCGGCGAGCGGAAGCTGGCGGGCGTGCTGGCCGAGGGTGTCACCGACCGCGACGACCCGCTCACGCTGTCGGGCGTGGTGGTGGGCATCGGCCTGAACGTCGGTTGGGCCGAGCCGCCGGAGGAGGTCGCGGCTCGCGCCATCACGCTCGAGGAGCTCGGTGGGCGTCCGGTCGACCGGCACGTCCTCCTCGATCGCCTCCTCGCCGACCTGGCGCCGCTGCTCGAGCTCTGGGCCGCCGACCCGGACGAGCTCCGCGCCCGCTACCGAAGCCGTCTCGACACGCTCGGCCGTACCGTGCGGGTCGACCTCGGCAACCGTGTGCTCTCGGGCACCGCGGTCGACGTCACCGCCGACGGCCTGATGGTACGCCTGGCCGACGGAACCGAGCAGCTGGTCCTTGCCGGGGACGTCATCCACCTCCGGCCCGCCTGAGCGAGGCGGGTGCGCCACCTTCCCCTGGGAGTGCGCCGCTAGCCTGAGCGAGCCGTGTACACCCCCATGTCCCGTCCGGCGCGCCCGCGCTCCACCGTGCCGCGCCGGCTCCTGGCCGGTCTCGGGGTGTTTGCCGTGACGACCCTGGCGGTGGGGACCGCCGGGGTGGCAAACCTGTCAGCCACGCTCGCCACGGTCGAGCGGGCCGAGACGGGCACGGCGTTGACGAAGAAGGAGACCCCGCAGACCACCGAGAACTACCTGCTGGTGGGCTCGGACACCCGGGAGGGGGCCGATCCCACGGCCGCCGACTTCGGCTCCATGGGCACCGAGGGCGATGCGCCGGGGCGGCGCTCCGACACGATCATGGTGATGCGGTTCGACCCGAAGACGGGCAACGCCGCCATCCTCTCCATCCCGCGGGACCTGTGGGTGCCAATCGCGGGGACGGGGGACTCCAACCGCATCAACTCTGCCTACTCCAAGGGCAACGACGTCCTCATCGAGACGGTGGAGCAGAGCCTCGGTATCCCGATCCACCACTTCGTCGACGTCGATTTCTACGGCTTCAAGGACCTCATCGACGCGCTGGGCGGCGTCACCATCTACTTCGACCTCCCGACCCGCGACAAGAACACCGGCCTGCGCATCAACGAGCCGGGCTGCGTCACGCTCGACGGCACCTCAGCCCTGGCCTACGTGCGGTCACGGCACTTCTCGCAGGAGATCAACGGCCGCTGGCGCGAGGACGAATCGTCGGACTTCGGCCGCATGAGCCGCCAGCAGGACTTCATCCGTCGTGCCGCCGCGAAGGCGTTCGCCACCATCAACCAGAACCCACTGGCGGTGTCCGACCTGCTGAAGGCCGCGCTCGGCGCGGTCCACCCGGACGCCTCGCTGGACCTGGCGTCACTGGCCGACCGCCTGGCCGCGCTGGGGACGGCCGACATCGCGTCCTTCACGCTGCCCGCCAACCCCGACACCGTGGGTGACGCCGCCGTGCTGCGCATGGACGAGGAGGAGGCCCGGGCTCTGCTGACGTTCTTCGGCGGCAAGCCCCCCGAGGCGGCCACCACGAGCGTCGCCCCGCCGAGCACCAACGCCGACGGCTCGGCCATGCCGCCGGCCCCCGGCGTCCCGGCCGGCCAAGAGGCAGCCGCTCTGGCGCCGCCCACCTCGGCGGCCATCGGGACCATTCCGGACCCGAACGCCGCCTGCGGCTGACCCCGCGCCGGGCCGGCGCCGCCCGTCAGCGGGGCGGGCGTTCGGCTTCTTCGCGGTTGGCGAGGTACCAGTCGATCGTCCGGCGCAGGCCGTCCTCGAAGGACATCTGCGCCCGCCAGCCGAAGAGCTGCTCGGCCCGGGAGGGATCGACCCGGCGCCGGGGCTGACCGTCGGGCTGGGTGGGGTCCCACACCAGATCGCCGTCGAACCCGGTGAGGGCGGCGATGCGCTCGGCCGTCTCCTGGATCGTGATCTCGTGGTCCGTCCCGAGGTTGATCGGCTCGGTGCCCTGGACGTGCTCGGCGGCGAGCAGGATGCCGGCGGCGGCGTCGTCGACGTAGAGGTACTCGCGGCTGGCCCGGCCGGTGCCCCACACCTCGACCTTCCCAGCACCGGACTCGACGGCGGCGACGCACTTCTTGATGAGCGTGGGGATGACGTGCGAGACGCTGGGGTGGAACTTGTCGCCGGGCCCGTAGAGGTTCGTGGGGATGAGGTAGGCGAACCGCTGGCCGTACTGAGCGGCGTTCACCTGGGCGTGGATGAGGTGCGCCTTCTTGGCGATGCCGTAGGGCGCGTTGGTCTCCTCGGGGTACCCGTCCCACAGCGAGCCCTCGGCGAAGGGCACCGGAGTGAACTTCGGGTACGAGCACACCGTGCCGAGGAGGACGGTCTTGTTCACGCCGTGCCGCCGGGCCGCCTCGATGACGTACGTTCCCATCAAGAGGTTGTCGGTGTAGAGCGACGCCGGCTCGGCCTGGTTGTAGCCGATGCCTCCGACCCGTGCCGCCAGGTGGATGATCTCGTCCGGGGCTGCCGAGGCGACGGCGGCGTCGGCCTGCGCGGGATTGGTGAGATCGAACTCGGCCTGGCGGGGGGCGGTGACGACGGCCCCCGCGTCGCGCAAGCGGGACACCACGACCCGACCGAGGAAACCCGAACCTCCGGTGACGAGGACGGGGCGGCCGGACCAGAAGTCGCTCATGGCGGCCATGCTACGAGTGGCGCGTGCGCCAGCATGGGCGGGTGCGCGTCGCCTACACGCTGGAGCAGTGCTGGCACGACGTGCCCGGCGGGACCGCGGTGGCCGCGTTGGCGCTGGCTCGCGAGCTGGCCCGGCGGCCGGACGTCGAGCTCGTCGGTGTCTCGGCCCGGCACCGTGGGCCCGCGACCGATGGCTTCGAACCGCCGATCCCCGTGAAGGCCCTGCCCCTGCCCCGCACCGCGCTCTACGAAGCGTGGCGGCGGCTCGGGTGGCCACCCGTCGAGCGGGCCACCGGGGCGGTGGACGTCGTGCACGCCACGACCATCATCGTGCCGCCCCGGGAGCATGCGCCGATGGTGGTGACGCTCCACGACCTCGCCTTCCTGCACGACCCGGGGTCGTTCACTGCCCACGGCGTGAAGGCGTTCATGGCCGGCCTCGCCCGCATGCGCCGCGACGCGGCCGCAGTCCTCTGCTCCTCGCAGGCCACCTTGGACGACGCGCGGGCGGCCGGCCTGGCTCCAGACCGCCTGCGTCTCGTCCCGCTGGGCCTGGCGCCGGTCGGCCGGCCCGGTCCCGACGAGGTCCGGGCCTCGCTCGCTCGCCTGGGCCTACGCGTGCCGTACCTGCTGTTCGTCGGCACCCTCGAGCCCCGCAAGAACCTCGCCCGTCTTCTCGACGCGCACGCCTCCCTGTCCGCGACCTTGTCGTCGGCCGGGTCCTCGCCCCCCGAGCTGGTCGTGGTGGGGCCGCGGGGCTGGGGCGAGCAGCCACCCGCCGGACACGTGCGGCTCCTCGGCTTCGTGGACGACGCGACCAAGGCCGCGCTGTACGAAGGCGCGCAGGCCGTCTGCTACCCGAGCCTGCGCGAGGGGTTCGGCCTGCCCGTCCTGGAGGGCATGGCCCACGGAACCCCGGTGGTGACCAGTCGCGGCACGGCCACGGAGGAGGTGGGCGGCGAGGCGGTGGTCCTGGTCGATCCCCTCGATCCCGCGGACATCGCCCGGGGCATCACCGAGGCCCTCGACCGGCGGGACGAGCTGTCGGCGGCCGGTCCCTCCCGCGCCGCCCTGTTCACGTGGGCGCGCACCGCGGATGCCGTCGTCTCCGCGTACCGGGACGTGCTGCCGTAGTGCCGACCGTCGCCGTGAACCTGCTGTGGTGCCTGCCGGGCAAGGTGGGCGGCTCCGAGGAGTACGTCACCCGCGCGCTCGGCCCGCTGGCCGCGGAGGCGCCCGATCTCACCCTGACGCTCTTCGCTCTCCCGGACTTCACGGCCGCGCACCCCGAGCTGGCCGAGCGGTACGAGGTGGTCGTGGCGCCCGTGGGCGGCGACCGGCGCGGCTTGCGGGTCGTCGCCGAGCGGACGTGGCTGGCCGCCCAGGTACGGCGGCGCCATCCGGCGCTGCTGCACCACGCTGGCGGTACGGCGGCGCCGGGGTCGGGTTCCGTCCCCGTCGTCCTGTCGATGCACGACATCCAGTACATGGCTCACCCCGAGTACTTCAGCCGCGTCAAGCTGGCCTGGCTACGGCACGAGCTGCCGTCGAGCGTGGCGCGAGCCCGGGTGGTGACCACGCCGTCAGAGTTCGTGGCGTCGTCGCTGGTCGAGGCCCACGGCGTCGATCCCGCCCGGCTCGTTGTGGTGCCCCACGGCTTGCCGGTGGGATTCGCGGACGCCTCCTTCGACGAAGAGGACCTGCGCGCCCGGTACCGGGTCCCCGGACCGTTCCTGCTGTACCCGGCGGCGACGTACCCCCACAAGAACCACCTGGTCCTCCTCGACGCCCTCGCCCAGCTCGAGGACCGGCCCGAGCTGCGCTTGGTCCTGACCGGTGGACCGGCCGCCAGCGAGGAGTTGCTGCGGGAGGCCATCGCGCGTCGGGGTCTGCAGGAGCGCGTGGTGCGGACGGGCCGCGTGCCCGACGCCGATCGGGACGCGCTCCTGCGGACCGCGTCCGCCCTCGCGTTCCCCAGCCGCTACGAGGGCTTCGGAGCTCCCGTGGTGGAGGCGATGGCTGTCGGGACGCCGGTGCTGGCGAGCGGCGTGACCGCGCTGCCGGAGGTGGTCGGCCCGGCGGGGCTGCTCCTCGATCCCGACGATCCGACAGTCTGGGCGGACGCCATCGCACGCGTGCTCGACGACGCGGCGCTGCGCGCGCGCCTCGTCGCCGCCGGGCACGCCCGGGCGGAAACGTTCACCGCCGAGCACTCGGCGCAGGCGCTGGCCCGCGCGTACCGTCGGCTGCTCCCGTGAAGCTCACCGTCCTCTGCCCCCACTTCGCACCCGACCCGGCGCCGACCGGAGAGGTGATCACGCGCATCGTCCACGAGCTGGCCGACCGCGGCCACGAGGTGCACGTGGTCACGGCCCTGCCCTGGTACACGCACCATCGCATCGAGGACGGTTGGGGCGGGCGGCTGGTCCGGCGGGAGGTGACGCCCTGGGGCTCGATCACGCGGGTGCACCCCTTCCCTTCGGACAAGACGAGCCTGGCCCTGCGCTCCGCCTCGTTCGGCGCGTTCTCAGCCCTGTCGGGCGTCGCCGCCCTCCGCGGCGGACGGATGGACGCCGTGCTCGCGATGTCGCCGCCCCTCCCCATCGGCCTGGTCGCGTGGGCGGCCGCCGTCTTCCACCGATGCCCACTGGTCTTCAACGTGCAGGACGTGTTCCCCGACGTCGCCGTCGATCTAGGGAAGCTGACCGACCCGCGGCTCGTGCGGGCGGCCCGCTGGTTGGAGCGCACGACCTACGCGTGGGCCGACGCGGTCACGGTCCTGTCCGAGGACCTGAGGGCCAACATCGCGGCCAAGGTCCGACGGGAGCACCGTGACGACGTCCGTGTCATCCCGAACTTCGTCGACACCGAGGCCATCCGGCCGCTGCCCCGCGGCACCGCGTACCGCCGCGAGCTCGGGATCGGCGACGACCAGACTGTGGTCCTCTACGCGGGCAACGTCGGCTTCTCGCAGTCCCTCGACCTGCTCGTCGAGGCGGCGAGGCGGCTCGCGCACCGCCCCGAGCTGGTCTTCGTCGTCAACGGCGGTGGGTCGGGTCTGGCCGACGTACGGAAGTCGGCCGAGAACCTCCCGAACGTGCGGTTCGCCCCGTACCAGCCCCGGGAGCGGCTCCCCGAGGTGCTGGCCAGTGGGGACCTCCACGTCGTCCTGCTGCGCGCGGGCCTGGCCGCGGCGAGTGTGCCGTCGAAGACGTACTCGATCCTGGCCGCCGGCCGGCCGTTGCTGGCCTCGATCGACCCGGGGACCGAGGTGACCCGCGTCGTCACCGCGTCCGGCTGCGGGGTCTCCGTGCCCCCCGACGACCCCGACGCCTTCACGGCGGCGGTCGAATCCCTGGTCAGCGACGGTGACGGGATGGCCGCGATGGGCCGGCGGGGTCGGGCCTGGGTGGAGCGGTGGGTCTCAGCGGCCGCCGTGGCCGAGGCCTACGAGGACCTTTTCGACGAGGTGCGCCAGGGCAACAGGTGGGGCCGCCAGCCGCCCCGACGTGCCCGGTGAACAGGCGCCGCCGGCCGGTAGTCTCTCCCCTTCGTGGGCAAATCATCCTCGGCGAAGAAGGCGGCGCGCGTCGCCAAGTCCTCCAGTGGGCGCAAGGTCAGATCCCAGCAGGGTCTGGTCTTCCCTGTCGCGCTTGCGGTCGTCCTGACGCTGGGGCTGGCCCTCGTCGTGTACGGCCGGGCGACCAACCGCGAGGACCTCGGCGCTCCGCAGCTCAACACGGCCAGCGAGCCCGGCGACCACTGGCACGCCGCCTACGGCGTCTACATCTGCGACGAGTACCTCCCGAGCATGAGCGTGGGCGTCGAGCCGGATCCCGGCGGCATCCACACCCACCAGGACGGCGTCATCCACATCCACCCCTTCCAGACCGCGACGACCGGCCGCAACGCCCGCATGAGCGACTTCTTCGGGCAGACAGGCCTCGACGTGACGTCGAACAAGATCCAGCTCCCGGACGATCCTGCGCTGGGTGACAACAGCGGCCAGACGTTCGAGAACGGCGACGAGTGCCCGGACGGCCAAGAGGGGGTCGTCAAGGTGCTGGTCTGGGAGGACGCCGCCGGTACGAGCGATCCCAAAGTGTTCATCGCCGACATCGATCGCATCAGGTTCACCAACAACGCCATGGCGTTCGCGTTCGCCTTCGTCCCGGCGGACCAGGACGTGAGCACCATCCCCCGTCCCCCGACGGCAGCGCAGCTCGAGGAGCTGGGCGCGCTCGACTCGGGGTCGGTGGCCACGTCCGACAGCGGGAGCTCGACGACCGTCGACCCGACCGCCACCACGATCGCCGGCACCGCCACCACGACGGCTGCCACGGCGACGACGACAGCACCCGCGGCCACGGCGACCACGCTGGCCGGCGGCTAGCCGCAGCGAGCAGGGACATGAGGGCCGTCGTCCTGGTCGGGGGATTCGGCACCCGCCTGCGACCGCTCACCGAGGATGTCCCGAAGCCGCTGCTGCCGGTCGGTCAGCGCCCCATCATCGAGCACGTCGTGCGGTCCCTGGCCGCCGGCGGGGTGACCGAGGTGGTCCTGGCCCTCGGCTTCCGGCCCGACGCCTTCTCGGCCGCCTACCCGGACGGCACCTGCGACGGCGTGCCCCTCCGCTACGCCGTCGAGCCGGAACCGCTCGACACCGGTGGGGCGATCTCCTTCGCCGCCAGGGAGGCCGGCATCGACGACACGTTCTTCGTCGTCAACGGGGACGTCCTGACCGATCTCGACGTGCGGGCCCTCCTCGCCTTCCACCGGGAGAAGGGGGCGGAGGCCACGATCCACCTCACCCCGGTCGAGGATCCCTCGTCGTTCGGCGTCGCCGCGCTCGACGGCGAGGGCCGCGTGCTGCGCTTCGTGGAGAAGCCGCCGCGCGATGCTGCGCCCAGCAACATGATCAACGCCGGCACCTACGTCTTCGAGCCGTCCATGATCGACCGCGTGCCGGTCGGCGGGAAGGTGTCGATCGAGCGGGTCGTCTTCCCCGCCGTCGCCGCCGAGAGCCGGCTGTTCGCCCTGTGCACGGACGACTACTGGATCGACACCGGCCGTCCCGAGCCTTACCGCCAGGCCAACCTCGACGCCGTGAGCGGCTGCCGCCGCACCGTCCTGGAACCGGGCCGCGGGGAGGGCGCGAAGGTCGACGGCGCGGTCGACGGCTCCGTCCTCGGAGCCCGCGTGGAGGTGGCCGCCGGGGCCGACGTACGGGCGAGCGTCCTCCTGTCCGGGGCGCGCGTGGGCAAGGGTGCCGTGGTGGTCAACTCGGTTCTCGGCCGGGATGCCGACGTGGGCGCGGGCGCCGTGCTCGAGGACGTGGTGCTCGGCAACGGCGCGATCGTCGAGGCGGGTGAGCACCTCTCCAACGCCCGCCGTCCGATACCAGCATGAGCAAGCGCAGCCCCCGAGAAGTCCCAGCATGAGCGAGCGCAGCGAGCGAAGGCGGGCCCGCCGGGCGAGCGGTAGCGAGCCGGCGGGTGATGGGGTCCGGGGGCGCAGCCCCCGAGAAGTCCCAGCATGAGGAGCCTGGTCGTGGGGGGCGCCGGGTTCGTCGGCTCTCACGTCGTCGATCGGCTGCTGGCCGAGGGCCACACCGTCGACGTGGTGGACGACCTCTCGACCGGATCTCTCTCGAACCTCGCCATGGCCCGGGCCGAGCACATCGGTTCGCTGAAGTTCCACAACATCGATGTCCGCCAGCCGGAGCTGGCCGACCTTCTGGGCCGCCTGCGCCCGGACGTCGCCATCCACCTGGCGCTGCCGTCATCGGGTCCGCCCGCTCGGGTCTTGTCGACCGCGCTCGGGGGCACGGCCAACCTGCTCGACGCTGCCGTCACCGCAGGGACGACGAAGGTCGTGGTCGGTCTCGACGCCGTCGCGTACTACGGCGCGGTGCCCCTCCGTGAGCTCCCGATCAAGGAGGGAACACTGGGGACGCCCGGGTCGAGCGCGACGATCGCCCAGCGGGCCGTGGCCGATCTCCTCGCGCTCTACCGCGAGCAGCACGCACTCGAGTACACCGCGCTGGCCCTGGGCAGCGTCTACGGCACCAGGCAGCGGGCGGCAGGGGGCGTCGTGGCCGCTTTCGTCGCCGCCCGCCAAGCCGGCCGACCGGCCGAGGTCTACGGCACGGGCAAGCAGACGCGGGACTTCGTCGCCGTGGACGACGCGGTCGACGCCCTTGTGCGCGCCACGACCCGTGGTACGGGACTCGTCGTCAACGTCGGGACCGGCGTGCAGACCTCGGTCGCCGCGCTCCACCAGCAGGTGCTGGGCGTCCCGTTGGAGGCCGCCGTGCGCGGTCCGGCGCGCGACGGCGACGTCGACCGGTTCGCCCTGTCGCCCGTCCGTGCCCGCATCCACCTGGCCTGGGCGCCGTGGACGGACCTGGACACCGGCATCGGGCAGCTGCTGGCCGAGCTGGCGGCGTCGACCCCGCCGGAGCCGCCGGCGTCGACGGAGCCGCCGGCGCCCGAGCCGTCAGGTGGGGAGCTTGTGGACGGCGTCGCCGGCGCGGACGAGGCCGCTCTCCACGACGCGGGCGTTGATCCCCCGCAGATGGAGCTCCCGACCGACGGGTGAGTTGACGAACCGGAGCGCGTCGACTCCGAAGCGCGCCGAGAACTTCTCGCACCCGGTGTGGGGCTGGCCCGTGATCTCGATGACCGCCGTGCCCAGGGCCAGGCGGGTGCCCGCGGGCAGGTTTGCCTCGCTCAGGTCGAGATCGAGGTAGAGCTGGTCACCGGCCAGCGCCCAGCGATCACGGTCGGGCGAGTCGGCCAGCAGGCGGATCGCCCGGGCGTTCATGATGTTGAGCTGCATGTCCGGGTGGGGCGATCCGTCCTCGGTCCGGCGGCTGAACCGGTCCGGCCACGTGTCGCCCACCAGCCCGACCAGCGCGTCGAGCGTGCCCTCCTCCAACACGTCCCGCTGGTCGACCGCGGGACGGCGCACGATGAGCTCCACGACACCCCGGTCCGTCGGCGACCGGCGGATCTCGTCCAGCCCGGCCTCGATAGCTGCAGTGCTGAGGTGGACGGGCTGTGTCACGGGGGGCTGCGTCAGAGGGGGCTGTGTCGTCACGTGCTCCATCGCCCAAGCATGCCGCGCCGCCCCCGGCCGGAGCGAGCGCGTTCAGCGGAAGAGATCCTCCTGCGGATCACGGATCAGCTCCTGCACGCTGGCGTCCCGAAGCCAGCCTGCGTCGAGTCCCCGGACCACGGCGACGGGCCAGCCGCTCGACTTGCCCATGACGAGCTCGGCCGCGGACGCCACCTCGTCGGCGATCGCGACCTCCGTCACCTGCATCGGCCGGCCGAGGGCGTCCTCCGTGCCCCGCAGGTCGACCACGCCGGCGATCCCGGCCACCCCGATGGCGACGTCCGTCAGACCCTTCCGCCACGGGCGGCCGAACGTGTCGCTGACCACCACGCCGACGGTCACGCCGAGCCGGGCCCGCACGATGTCGCGGATCCGCCGGGCCGAGCGGTCGCTGTCCAGCGGGAGGAGCGCGGCCTGGCCCCGCTCGACGTTCGAGAGATCGACGCCGCTGTTGGCGCACACGAACCCGTGGCTGGTCTCGGTGATGACGAGATCGCCGCGGCGGCGCAGGACGCGGGCGGCCTCCTGCTCGACGAGCACCTTGTGAGCGAGCGGATCGTCGGGGTCCACCGGCACCAGCCGGCCCTCCGCCTTCGAGACCACCTTCTGGGTGACGACCAGGACGTCACCGTCCTCGAGGGGCCCGTTCGGTGGCCCCGCGCAGGCGGCGGCGACGAGCTCGCCGAGTTGGTCTCCGGGCCGGATCTCGCCCATGCCCTCCACCGCCCACACCGACAGGCGGCTCACTAGTGCACCGGATCGTGGGAGGGGTCATGGCCGTCGCCGCAGCCAGGTGCACCAGTGAGCTGTCCGCCGCTTCGCGCCGGACAGTGCGCCGTGACATGGAGCTCGCTTCGCTCACTCATCGGCTCACCACGACCCGGCGGCGCCGAGGACGGTGCGACCGAGCGCCGCGGACACCTCGGCGGAGCGCATCACGGTCTCGGTGACGATGCAACGAAGACCCTCCGCCTCGACGTCAGCGGCCAGCGTACGATCGGTCTCGTCGATGACGAGAGTGCCCGCCATGTCCCGGTAGAGCCGGGCGATGCCGGCCACGCTCACGGGATGCCCGAGCTCGGCCAGCATCCGGTCGGCCGGACCCTTGAGGGCCCGCCCGCCGACGATCGGTGACACGGCAACCACCCTGGCCCGAGCTTGCTCGATCAGCGGCCGGACACCGGGCACCGCCAGCACCGGCCCGACCGACACGATCGGGTTGGACGGCGCGATCACGATGAGCTCCGCTCCCGACAGCGCGTCGATGGCCTCCGGCGCGACGGTGGCCGCATCGGCCCCATCGAAGCGGACGCCCGTGATCGGCACCTGGTGGTGCCGGCGCACGAAGTAGTCCTGGAAGCCGATCTCGCCCTCGCCGGCCACCTGCACCATCGTGCGGACGGGATCGTCCGTGACCGGCAGCAGCCGGACGCCCACGCCGTAGGCTCGCGCCACCTCCGCGGTCACGTCGGTCAACCGCGCCCCCTCCTGGAGCCGGTGGGTTCGGTAGAGGTGGGTGGCCAGGTCCTGGTCGCCCAACCCGAACCAGGTGCCGCCGGCGGAGGAGCCGGGAGGCCGTACCGCGCCGAACCGCTCGAGGGCCTCCATCGACCGCCAGGTCTCGCCAGCAAGCCCCCACCCGCGCTCGGGGTCGATGGCCCCGGCCAGGGTGTAGGTGATCGTGTCCAGGTCGGGGCTGATGCTCAGGCCGTGGAGCACCGTGTCGTCGCCTACGTTGACGACGGCCGCGATCGTTGCAGGATCAACCACCTGCTGAAGCCCGGCGAGGAGCCGGGCCGCGCCCACACCGCCCGACACGACGGCGATCACGACGCCGGCCCCTCCGCGACGAGCTGCCGGTAGAGCGCAGCCATCCCCGTGGCCGAACGGGCCACCGAGAAGCGCTCCGTCTGCTCGTGGCCTTTCGACACCAGTTCGGCGCGAACCGATTCGTCGGTGACGGCAGTCTCCAACGCGTCCGCCATTGCCGACGGGTTACGGGGGTTGACCAGCAGCGCGGCGTCACCGCAGACCTCGGGCAGCGAGCCGGCGTCGGCGGCGACCACGGGCACGCCTGCGGCCATCGCCTCCAGTGCCGAGTAGCCGAAGCCCTCGTCGAGCGACGGGTAGGCGAGGACGGCGGCGCCGTGGAGGATGGCGTTGCGGTCGTCATCGGTGACGTAGTCGATCATCAGGATCTGGTCGGCGGCGTCCCTGGGCTGGCGGGCGATGGCGGCGTCGATGTGGTGCTGATCCGGACCCTCCGGGCCGAGGAGCACCAGGGCCAGGTCGGGCTGCCGACGGTGCAGGAGACCGAAAGCGTCGACGAGGCGGGGCAGGTTCTTCCGCGGCTCTTTGGCCCCCAGGGCGAGGATGTACGGCCGACCGTCCAGACCGGCCAGGTGGATGGGGGGTCCGGGCGGGAGCAGGCTCGGCGAGCCCAAGGGCACCACCGCCACCCGCTCCGCCCCGAGGAGCTCTCGCACCTGCTCGGCGGTGTGCTGCGACGGCACGTGCACCGTCACGCCTCGACGTACGGCGCGACGCAGGACGGCCCCGAAGTGCTGAACCGCACCACCGACCTGCTCGGGGCGCTGGAGAAACCAGCAGTCGTGCACAGAGACCACGGTCGGCAGGCGACTCGGCGGCACGATGTAGTTCGGGCCGTGCACCACATCGCTGCCGGCGAGGGCCCGGTCCGCGGTCGGGTGGTCGCTGCGCCCCCACGCCTGCAGCGCGGCCATGGCCGGCCAGCGGAGGCGGCGGACGCCAGGCGAGAGCTCGGCCCGGAACGACAGGACGTAGGGCCGCATCGCCGGCGGGTCGTCCAGTGCCGACAGACCGGCAAGCAGGCGCCCCACGAACTGACCGACCCCCGTCTGCGGGCCGTGGAGGGATCCGACGTCGATGGCGACCGTGGGCCCTGTCACCTGCGGTTCCGGCTCAGGGGGTTTCGAGGGGGTGGTCGGTGATCGCGTCGATGATCGAGGCCGGATCGGCCTCGGCCCCGCTCTGCAGGCGCTGGTGCAGGGCGTAGGCGAAGACGGCCATGGAGATGGCCGGCGCGCAGACCAACCCCAGCTCCACCCGGAGGAGGAGATCCTCACTGGACACGAGGGTCACGACGACGAACGTGACGAGCCCGGCGACCCAGCCGAGCGCCGCCCAGGCGTGCCCATGGAGCGCGATGACCGCCTGGGCGATTCCGAGCGCCACCATGTACATGGCGCTGCCGAGGGCGAGGAGGGTCAGCGTCCGCCGCCCGATCTCGGCGTCGAACACGATCTCCAGCACCGTCGGACCGATCGTCGCGGCCAACAGGACGCCGCCGACGCCCACGGCGCCGACCACGGTCATCAGCCGCCGGAAGCCGTGCTTGAAGTCCGTGAACTGGCCGTGCGCGGCCAGCCGGGCCAGCTTGGGCAGCAGAGCGGCCTGGATGGCCTGGAACATGAAGAGCGGCACCCGCGCCACGAGGACCGCGTAGCTGAACTCGGACACGATGACGTCCTGGTCGGACGAGGCGAGCAGGTTGGCGGCGATCGGGCCGGCGTTGATGAGCGCCGCGGCCGCCACCGAGCCGACGACGAGCCAGCCCAGGTTGGGGGTGATCTCGCTCCACTCGGCCGGTGGCCCGTCCGGCGTGAGGTGGTAGTCGCCCCGCAACGCGATGGCGATGGCGAACAGGGGCGGCAGGCCCACCAACAGGCCGTAGGCACCGACGGCGTTCACGCCGGCGAAGACCAGCAGCGCGCAGGCCGTCACCCTGATGACCCCGTCCGAACCCATGAACAGGCCGTACTGCCGGAAGCGGCCCGTGCCGGCCAGGCTCCCCCGCAGGAAGTGGCCGGCGGCGTAGCTCGTGAAGGACAGGAGCAAGCAGCCGAACAGGACCCAACTGCCGTCGAACAGCTCCGACGTCAGGAAGGGGCTGATGAGGACCAGGATCGTGCCGACGATGCCGAGGAGGCCGAGCGCGAGCAGGGCCGCCTTCTTCAGGACCGGCAGGCCACCCTGCCCGAGGGCCCGGCGGTGGGCCAGCGCCCGTCCCACCTCCTGCTCGACGGGGAGGAAGAAGCCCGGAGCGAGGATGAAGGTGGCGAACCAGAGCTGATTGACCGGCGTCGAGGCGTCAGTGCCCAGACCGTGCCTGGTGAGCGACAGGAATCCGTACGCGGCGATGCCCGTGACCACGAGGCCGATAGCGACCGGGACCGTCCCCTCGGGTACCAGGGTCCGGAGATTCCGCGGCATGCTCCGGGGCGCGACAGATGACTCGGCCAAGGGCTCTCAGGCTAGTGGGTGTGCCTTCCGTCGCACCGTGCATGGCGGCCGGAGTCGCAGGGCGCACAAGGGCGGGCGCCGGAGCGCCCGCCCTCGTGGCGGGGGGAACGCACAGCGCCGTCAGGCTGCGATTCGGAGGGGTTCAGGGGGAGTTCAGGGGCCTCCGTCAGGCTGCCATTCGGAACGGCTCGGAGGCAGCCCTCAGGCTGCTCGTCAAGGGGCTCAGGCGGCGGCGGAGCGGACGAAGCCGGCCAGCTTCTCGCCGGCCTCGGCGGCGGCCCGGCGGGCGTCGCCGGAGGCCTTGCGGGCCCGGGCCAGCGCCTCGCCGGCCTGCTCGGGCAGGCGACCCTGCACCGTTTCGAGCAGCGTGTCGATCTGGCCCTCGAGCACCTTCACGCGGTCGTCGACCGAGCGCAGCTGCTCCTCGACGGCCTGGACGAGCTGGGCGACCTGGTCCTTGCCGACACCGAACTGGGTGCCGAAGCGATCGGACACCTGCTCGGTGACCTGGCGACGGAGGCCGTCGAGCTGCTGCACGGTCAGGACCCCGGCGCCAACGGTGGCGTAGAAGGCGTCCTGGAGGGACTTGGTGATCTGGGCGACGATCTGAGTGACGACGTCGTCCCGGTCGGACGTGGGCATCGTGGGTTCCTTTCGGGGGGGTCCCGCGCCGGCCGCCGATCGGCCGGAGCGTGTGCAAGCAGTGTAGCTCGCAACTGCTAACTATTGCAAGCAGTCTCACCTGGCGGAGCCCCCACGCTGGGGTGGGTGCCGGGGCAAGCGGGCGACAGCCCACTAGCCTCGGCGGACCGTGACGATGGACGACCCGGGCACCGATCAGCCCTCGGCGCCCCCTGCCGGCGGTGCGGCGGAGGCCGCTGTCGAGGCCCCGCCGGTCGTCGCGGTCATGGTCGTCTACGAGCCCGGACCTTGGTTCCACGAGGTGCTCGACTCCCTGGCCCACCAGGACTATCCCAACCTGCGCCTGCTCTTCCTGGTGACGGGCGTGCAGCCGGCGGTCATGACCCAGATCGGCCAACGGCTCCCCGATTCGCTCATGCGTGCCCTCGAGGACAACCCCGGGTTCGGCCCTGCCGCCAACCAGGCCATCAGGCTGGTCGAGGGCGCGGGGTTCTTCTGCTTCCTGCACGACGACGTCGCGCTCGACCCGTCCACGATCAGCGAGCTCGTGGCCGAGACCTACCGCTCGAACGCCGGGATCGTCGGGCCGAAGCTGGTCGACTGGGACCGTCCAGGCGTGCTGCAGCACGTCGGGCTCAGCGCCGACCGCGTCGGCGTCACCTTGGAGACCGCCGAGGCCGGCGAGCTCGACCAGGAGCAGCACGACTCAGTCCGCGACGTCTTCTGCGTCCCGACGGCCTGTCTCCTCGTCCGGATCGACCTGTTCCGCGCGCTCGGCGGCTTCGCCCAGGACATCGACTTCTACGGCGACGACCTCGACCTGTGCTGGCGGGCCCACCTGTCGGGCGCCCGCGTGCTGGTGGTCCCCGATGCCCGCGTCCGCCACCGCCAGCACCTGCCGGAGCGCCGGCCGGACCTCGACGTGCTCGCGCTGTCGGAGCGTCACCGCCTGCGCACCGCGCTCTCGGCACCGACCGGTTTCCACCTGGTCGGGCTGTCCGTGCTGCACCTGCTGTACACGATCAGCGGCACGGTGGTCGGGCTCGTGAGCGGCCGTGCCCGCGAGGTGCGGGCCATGCTCGGGGCCTGGGTGTGGCAGCTCATCCGGCTGCCGGCCCTCTTCACCCGCCGCCGCCGGTTCCAGGGCACCCGCCAGGTGTCGGACGCGGAGGTGGCGAGCCTCCAGGGCGTGCGGGGGTCGGCCCGGTTGCGCAACCTGCGTCGCCAGCGGGCGGCCGAGCGCGAGGGCCGCGGCGATCGGCTCTCGGAGCTCGGAGGCGACCTGCGCCAACAGCTCGGAGGCGACGACGCCAGGGCGAACGTCGTCGTGTGGGCCCTCGTGCTGGTCGTGCTGCTGGTCGGCAGCCGGGAGCTGATCCTGAACAGCGTTCCTCAGGCCGGCGAGCTGCTCGCCTGGCCGGCGGGCCCCGTCGTGCTCGTGCGTGAGTACCTGGGCGGTTGGTGGTCGCAGGGGCTCGGCGGCACCAGGCCCCTCCCGACGGGGATGGGGCTGTCGGCCGTCCTGGGGCTGCTCACGTTCGGCGCCAACGGCCTGCCTCGGACGCTGCTCGTCGTGGGACCGCTGTTCGTCGGCGCGTTCGGACTGTGGCGCTTCGCCCGGGCCATTGCGCCCACCGCGGCCGCGGCCGGTGCCCTGGCCGTGTACGTCGCCGCCCCGCTGGCCGCCAACTCCGTCGGCACCGGCTCGCTGTCGGGTCTGCTCGTCTACGCCGCGCTGCCCTGGACGATCCACGCGCTCGCCCGCATCCATGCCGCCACGCCCTTCGTCCCCCCAGCCGACGCCCAGCGGGCACGACGACTGCAGCTCGCCGACGTGGTGGTCCTCGGCGTCATCGCCGCCATCGTGGGTGCCTTCGTCCCCGTCTACCCCGCCGTGATGGTCGCAGCCGCGCTGGCCTTCGCCCTCGGATCGCTGGTGGCGGGGGAGCGGTCGGGCAGCGGGCGCATGGTGCTCGGCAGCCTCGTTGCCGCGCTCGTCGCCGCCGTGCTCAACCTGCCCTGGCTCTGGGACGTGCTGCCCTGGTCCGTGCCCCGATGGGCGAACCTCGGCGTCCCGTCCCGCGTGCCGACCGACCTCGGTCTCCCGGCTCTGGCCGCGTTCGACTTCGGTCCCAACCGTCTGGCGCCGCTGGCTCTCGGGTTGACGCTGCCCCTCCTCGCTGCGCTGGTGGCCGCCCGGTCGTACCGCTTGGCCTGGGCGGGCAGGGCGGCCGTGCTCGGGGTCGCCGGCCTGGCCGCGGCATGGCTGGTCGATCGGGGCACGCTCCCGGCCAGCCCCTGGCTGATCCCGGTGTTCCTGGCGCCCTACGCCGTGGCCCTGTCCATCGGGGCCGCCTGCTTCGTGGCCGGCTTCACGCACGATGTGCGGGGCACGACCTTCAGCTGGCGTCAGCCCATCGGCGTCATCGCCCTGGTAGCGGCGCTGGTGGGCCTCGTCCCGCTCGTGCCCGCGCTCGTGAGCGGCCGCTGGGAGCTCGTCGACGACGAGCGCACCGCCCTGCTCAGTCTGCTCCCCGCGCCGCCGGCCGACGCCCGCAGCCGCGTGCTCTGGGTCGGCCTGCCGGAGGACGTGCCGCTTCCGGGCTGGCCCCTGACGGACGGACTGGTCTACGCGCTGGCCGACGACGACGCCGCCACCCTGCGGGAGCGGTGGCGGCAGGAGCCCACCCGGGCCGAGGAGCTGGTTGCCGAGGATCTCGGTCTGGCCGCCGGCGCGGCGACGGACCGGCTCGGCCGACTGCTGGCGCCGATGGGCATCCGTTTCGTGCTCATCCCGGTCGAGGCGAGTGGCGACGAGGACGAGGTCCTGTCGACAGACCCCGCGAACACGACCCGCCCGGCGGTCCTCGACACCCTCGACCGCCAGCTCGACCTGCGCCGGGTGGAGCTGGGCGATGAATCGCTCGTCGCCTACGAGAACACGGCCTGGATCCCGGTCCGCGCGGTCGCCTCCGGCCCCGCGGCGGAGGCCAGCAGGCAGGCCGGGGCCGAAGCGCTGATCCGCTCCGACTTCACGGGCGCCTCGCCTGCACTGCCCGGCCCCCTGCCGACGGCCGGCGAGGGTCCCGTGGAAGGCGAGGTCGTGCTCCTGGCCGAGGCCATCGACCCTCGCTGGGAGCTCACCGTCGACGGCGAGACGCTGTCCCGGCGGACCGCGTTCGGGTGGGCGACCGCGTGGGATCTCTCGTCCTCCGGCGCCGGCGCGTTCCGCTACCGGACGGCGCCGACGCGCTACCTCCTGGTGGCGGTCCAGATCCTGTTGTGGGTGCTGGCGCTGGCGCTCATCCGGACCTGGCGCCACGGTCTGCCCTTCGGTCGCTGGATGGCGCGGCGCCGCGTGGCCGCCAGCCCGGCCGTCACCGTCATCGACCTGACCGCCGACCCGGCCGACGCCGGGGACCACCTGGTCGAGTCCTCGGAGCGGTCTCCGTGATCGCCCGCCGGCTCCCGTTCGTCCTCCTCGGGGCTGCCCTCGTCGCGGCAGTGGTCGTGGCCGATCGGGACGAGCCCGAGGCCGCCGCCGGCTCGGTGTACGGCGAGAACGCCCTGTCCCAGAGCACGCCCGCCCTGTACGACGGGGACTTGCTGTCGACCAGTTGGTTCTGCCCCGGCGGGCCGACCACCGACGACCGTTCCACCTCCGTCACCGCGTTCAACAGCACCGACGACCCGCGGGAGATCACGATCTCGGCCGTCACCGAGGCCGGCACCACGGCCGAGCGCCAGGTCACCGTCCCTCCCCGCAACCGGGTCGTGGTGGACCTCGGCGGGCTTGCCGCCGGCGCCAACACGGCCGCTACCGTCGCCACCTACGGGGGTGGGGTCGTCGTCGAGCAGACCGTGGTCGGTCGCACGGGCGTGGCCGTCAGCCCCTGCGCCGACCGCGCCTCGAGCACGTGGTACCTGGCGGACGGCACGACGACGGCCGACGCCTCGCTCACCCTCGTGCTCTACAACCCGTTCCCGGACGACGCCGTGGTCGACATCGCTCTCACCACGCTGGAGCGAACCCTCGAGCCGCCCAACCTGCAGGGCACGGTCGTTCCCGGCCGGTCGGTCCGCCTGTACGACATCACGCGTGCGGCACAGCGGGAGGAGGTCGTGTCGACGGCCGTGCAGGGGCGCGGCGCGCGACTCGTGGCCGGGCGGATCCAGTCGGCCGACAAGCCCGGCCGAAGGGGCTTCGCGGCTGGCCTGGCCGCCGCGGAGCCACAACTCACGTGGTGGTTCCCGGACGGCGAGAAGGGTGAGGGCATCGGCGAGAAGTTCGTCGTGTTCAACCCCGGCGACCTGGATGCATCCGTCGACCTGTCCTTCCTCCCCGCGGCCGGGGGACGCCACCCATCCCCGTGAGCGTGGTGGTCCCTCCGTCCAGCTTCGAGGTCATCGACGTCAGCGGGCAGGCGGCGGTGCCTGCCGGGCCGCACAGCACGGTGGTCAACGTGGTCGGCGACCAGACGCCCGTTGTCGTCGAGCGGCTCCTCACCCGACCGCTGGACGACGACGCCGTGACGACGCTGTTGCTCGGCTCGCAGATCACCGTCCCCGAGTGGTACGTGATCGAGGAGCCGGCGGGTCTCGGTGGGGTCATCGTCGTCATGAACGCCGCCGGCCTCGAGACCACGGCCGCGGTGAAGGCCATCGGGCCGGCCGGCGCGGTGCCCATCCCCGGGCTCGAGGCCGTGCCCGTCCCGCCCGGCGGGTCCGCCAGCATCACCATCCCGGAGACCGTCGGCGGGTTCCCGCTCGTCATCGAAGCCGGCCAGCCCGTCGTGGTGGAGTGGCGGGCGCGGGCCGACGCGGGGGACCGGGTGAGCCGGATCAACGCACTCGGCTTCCCCGTCTTCAGGGGCTGAACCCGTGGAGCAGGTGCTCCTCGCCGCCGGCCTCGTCGTCGTGGCCGTGATCGTCGCCGCGGTGCTGCGCCGCCGCCAGCCCACGGCCGCCCCGACGCAGCCCAGTTTCCGCGCCCCGTCCCAGCTCGATCGGGCCGACTTCCCCCGGCCCGATGCCCCCTGCCTCGTCGTCGCCTTCACGTCGTCCACCTGTCAAACCTGCGCGGCGATGGCGGCCAAAGCCGCGGAGCTGCAGAGCGACCAGGTGTCCGTGGTCGAGGTCGAGGTCACCGAGCAGGCTGATCTCCACCGCAAGTACGCCATCGAAGCCGTCCCCATGGTCCTGGTCGCCGATGCCGCCGGGGTCGTCGGCGCCAGCTTCATCGGTCCGGCGTCGGGGGAGGACCTCAGCGCAGCCGTCGCCGCGCTCGGCGAGCGATGAGTCCGGCTGCCGTCGAGCGTCGAAATCCCCTGAAGGGATGTAGCACCCCCGGACGATGATGGGGTGAGCGTGCACGGGAGGATCAGGACGTGGCAGCCAAACCACTGGCCATCGAGACCGAGGGGCTGGTCAAGTGCTTCGGGGAGACCCGGGCCGTCGACGGCATCGACCTGGCCGTACAGGCCGGGACCGTCTACGGGGTCCTGGGCCCGAACGGGGCCGGCAAGACCACGATGATCCGGGTGCTGGCGACGCTCCTGCAGCCGACCGCGGGCCGGGCCCGGGTGCTGGGTCACGACGTGGTGGCCGAGGCCGACGCCGTCCGTGGCGGCGTCAGCCTGACCGGGCAGTTCGCCTCCGTGGACGAGGAGCTCAGCGGCAAGGAGAACCTCGTGCTGCTCGGCAAGCTGCTGGGGCTGGACCGGAAGGCCGCGGAGGACCGGGCCGACGAGCTGCTGAGCGCCTTCGGGCTGGCGGAGGCGGCCGGGCGACTGGTCAAGGAGTACTCGGGCGGGATGCGCCGCCGGCTGGACATCGCCGCCAGCATCGTCGTCACGCCCGAGCTGCTGTTCCTCGACGAGCCCACCACGGGGCTCGACCCGCGGAGCCGCAACCAGGTGTGGGACATCGTGCGGGTCCTGGTCTCGGAGGGCACGACGGTGCTGCTCACCACCCAGTACTTGGACGAGGCCGACCAATTGGCCGACCGCATCGCCATCATCGACCACGGCCGGGTCATCGCCGAGGGCACAAGCCAGGAGCTGAAGTCGAAGGTGGGGGACGGCAGCGTCCACATCCGGCTCACGGAGCCGGGCCAGCGGGCCCGGGCCGCGGAGGTCCTCGAGAGCGTGCTCGGCACGCCCGTGCAGCTCGACTCGGAGCCGTCCTCGCTGTCGGCCCTCGCGTCCGACCCCGAGCGCGTCGGCGTGGCGCTGACGGAACTGTCCCGCGCCGGGCTCGGCGTGACCGACTTCGCGCTCGGCCAACCCAGCCTGGACGAGGTGTTCCTGGCCCTCACCGGTCACCCTGCCGATGAGGCGATGACGACGGAGGACGCAGCATGACCGCCATCGAGACCGACTTCGCGCTGGTCGAGGAGTCCCTCCACTCCGCCCTCTCCAGCAGGGCCCGTCCTCCCCGCGCCACCGCATGGGCCGCGTCACTGTCGTTCGGCTGGCGCGCCCTGTTGAAGATCAAGCACGTGCCGATGCAGCTGTTCGACGTGACCGCCTTCCCGATCATGTTCGTACTCCTCTACACGTACCTGTTCGGTGGCGCACTGGCCGGGTCGCCGCAGGAGTACCTCCAGGCGCTGCTGCCGGGGATCCTCGTCATGACCGTGTCGTGGATCACCATGTACACGGGGCAGGCTCTCAACACCGACATCAGCAAGGGTGTGTTCGACCGGTTCCGCTCGCTGCCCATCTGGCGTCCGGCCGTGCTCGTCGGGATGCTCATGGCCGACACCGTGCGCTACGTCATGGCCTCCGCCGTCATCATCGTGCTCGGCATCATCCTCGGCTTCCGGCCCGACGGTGGCGTGCTCGGCGTCCTGCTCGCCGTCGCCCTGCTGCTGGTCTTCTCCTTCAGCCTGTCTTGGGTGTGGACCGCCGTCGGCCTGAAGATGCCGACGCCGGAGGCTGTGCTGCAGATCAGCATGACCATCCTGTTCCCACTCACGTTCGCCAGCAACGTGTTCGTAGACCCCGAGACCATGCCGGGTTGGGTGCAGGTCTTCGTCAACAACAACCCCATCACGCACCTGGCGACGGCCGCCCGCGGTCTGATGCACGGCACGCCCGTGGGCACCGAGGTCCTGTGGGTGCTCGCCTGGAGCGTCGGGCTGGTGCTGGTGTTCGGCCCGATCACCATGCGGCTCTACAACTCCGAGCGCTGACCGCCCCCGCCCCCCGGCCCGCCGCCCCCGGACGGTTCTCGGTACCGGCCCGCAACCGGCTGTCAGCTGGTGGCGGGGGCAGGCGTCGGGGTGGGCTCGGGCGACAGGCCCTCCTGGACCAGCCGGGCCACATCCGCGCCCTCGATGGTCTCCCGCTCCAGCAGCGACTTGGCCACGAGGTCGAGGCCGCGCCGGTGCTTGCCGAGCAGAGACCGGGCCCGGTCCTCCTGTTCGCGCAGGATGCGGGCCACCTCCTCGTCGATGAGTCGGGCCGTGTCGTCGGAATACTCCCGCTGGCCGGTCATGAGATCCTCGCCCAGGAACACCTGCCCCTGGCTCTCCCAGGCCATCGGCCCGATGCGGTCGCTCATGCCCCACTCGCGCACCATGCGTTTCGCCATGCGGGTGGCGACCTCGAGGTCGTTGGCGGCGCCCGTCGTCCGCTGGTTGAAGACCAGTTCCTCGGCCACACGCCCACCCATGGTCATGCAGATGCGGTCGAGCAGGTGGTCCTTCGAGTACGCGTGGCGCTCCTCCGGCATCGTCTGGGTGATGCCCAGTGCCATGCCGGTGGGGAGGATGGTCACCTTGTGGACCTCGTCCGTGTGCTGCAGCACCGTGGCCAGCAGCGCGTGCCCGCCCTCGTGGTACGCGGTGGCCCGCTTCTCCTCGGTCGTGAGGATGAGACTCTCCCGGCGGGCTCCCATCATGATGCGATCCCGAGCCGACTCGAAGTCGATGCGCTCGATCTCCTTCGCCCCTCGACGTACCGCGAACAGGGCCGCCTCGTTGACCAGGTTGGCGAGATCGGCGCCGCTCATGCCGGGCGTGCCCTTGGCCATCGTCTCGAGCGCGACGTTGCTCCCGAGCCGCTTGTCCCGGCAGTGGACCTGGAGGATGGCCAGCCGCTCGGTGTACTCGGGCAAAGGCACCACGATCTGGCGGTCGAACCGGCCCGGCCGCAGGAGGGCGGGGTCGAGGATGTCGGGCCGGTTGGTGGCGGCGATGATGACGACGCCCTCGGTGGTCTCGAAGCCGTCCATTTCCGACAGCATCTGGTTGAGCGTCTGCTCCCGCTCGTCGTGACCGCCGCCGAGCCCGGCGCCCCGCTTGCGGCCGATGGAGTCGATCTCGTCGATGAAGATGATTGCCCGGCCCATCTTGCGGGCCTGCTGGAAGAGGTCGCGCACGCGGCTGGCGCCGACGCCGACGAACATCTCCATGAAGTCGGAGCCGGTGCCGGACAGGAAGCCGACGCCCGCCTCGCCGGCCACGGCGCGGGCGAACAGCGTCTTGCCGGTGCCGGGCGGACCCACGAGCAGGATCCCCTTGGGCACGCGGGCGCCGATCTCCTTGAACTGCTCCGGCATGCGCAGGAAGTCCACGACCTCGCGGATCTCCTGCTTCACGCCTTCGTAGCCGGCGATGTCGGCGAAGGTGGTGGACGGCTTGTCCGCCGCGTAGGTCTTGGCCCGGCTGCGCCCGATGGACATCACGTTGCCCATCTGCCCGGCCGCCCGCCGCTGCAGCCACACGAAGATGAGGAGGATGAACACGAACGGGAGGAAGAGCCCGATGGTGTCGAGCCAGCTCGACTGGGGACTCTTGAACGACGCGTCGGGTACGTTCTCGACGATCTGCTGCTGGACGTCGTCGGGCAGCGGCGTGGGCCCTGAGGTCGTGAACTTCTCGCCGCTGGTGAGCTCACCCGTGATGCGGCCGGAGGCGTTGTTGTAGCTCGCCTGCTGGACCTCGCCGGCGTCGACCTGCGTGAGGAAGTCGTTGTAGCTGATCTCCTTGCCGTTGTCGGTGGGGATCAGCCGGGAACCGAAGAGGAGGACCGCGAGGAGCCCGAGCAGGATCCAGATGCTCCACCGGGGCAGGCCGGAGCTGCGCGTGCCCTGACCCTGAGGGCCTCCCTGGCCCTGGCCCTGGCCCTGTCCCGAGGGACGGCTCGGGAGGCGCGGTCCCTTCGGCGGCGATGGCGGCGGTCCACCCGGGCCGCGGCCGCTCGGAGGCGGCGGGGGTGGCGGCGGCGGCAGGCTGCTCATGGCTCCATGCTACGGGTTGGGACATTCCCCGCACCGTCGAACAGCGCACTCGCGACACGAGGTTCGCCCAGCATCCACCCAGCGCGCGGGGGGCCGCCGGTAGGGTCCGCGCCGTGACCCGTCACTGCTCGCGGACCGGCTGCGCCGAGGTGGCGACGGCCACGCTCACGTACCAGTACGCGCAGTCGCTCGCCTGGCTCGACGACCTCTCGGGCGAGCGGGATCCGCACGGCTACGACCTGTGCGAGCGGCACGCGGCGCGCCTGCGGGTCCCGCACGGCTGGCGCCTCGAGGACCGCCGGCCGTACTTCGCGCTGGCCCCGGCCGCCCTGCTCGCCGGCTGACGGCAACGTTCGAGGGCCGGAGCACCAACCTTCGTCGCGGAGGCGCGGCTGTGTAGCGTGGCCCCGCGTGCGTCCCGCGCCCGGAGAGCCGCGTTTCCAGGCCGGTCACGCGCTCGCCGCATGGCTGATCGTGTTCACGGTCGCCTTCAGTGGCCAGATCGCCATCCTCTCCGCGGCCGGGTACGCGGGGACGCAGCCCGAGGACCGTCCGCTGTGGTTGGACGCGGTCCTCCTCGTCCCCCTCTGGATCAGCCTCTTGGCGGCGACGATCATCATCAGCCGCCATTGGGGCACGGGGCGTCTCCGGGACGACTACGGGCTGCGCTTCCGGACGTTCGACGTGCTCGGCGTGCCCATCGGGATCATCGTCCAGGCCGTCCTGGTGCCGGCGCTCTACTGGACGCTGGAGCTGCTGTTGCCGTGGGATCTCGGGGACGTCAGCGAGCAGGCGCGGACCCTCACCGACCGAGCGGGCAGCGACGCGGAGATCTTCCTTCTCGTCGTGATGGTCGTCGTCGGCGCGCCCATCATCGAGGAGCTCTTCTTCCGCGGCCTGCTCATGCGCTCCATCCAGGCTCGCCTCAACGACGGCCTGGCGCTGGTCCTGTCCTCACTGTTCTTCGCCCTCGTGCACTTCCAGGTGCTGCAGATCCCGGGACTGTTCCTGTTCGGTCTCATCGCCGGCACCTGTGCCCAACGCACCGGGCGGCTCGGCATGTCGATCCTTGCCCACGCGGCGTTCAACGCCACGGCTGTGGTGATGCTCCTGACGACCTAGCCTGGCCGGGGTGGCGACCGCCCGAGGTGACCGCGTGGGCCTCGGCGTTGGGTGGGAGGATGGTCGGGCGATGACGGACGTGGTGGCGAGCCCCTCGAAGCGCGAGGGCGAGGCGGGTCCCAACGGGGACGCAACGGCCCCCACCGTCGACGCCGCCCCCGTGGTCGAGCCGGGCACCGCCCCCCCGGACGGACGGGAAGGAGAGGCGACCACGGAGCGCACGGTCACCGTCGAGGAGCCGACTGTCCAGGGACCGCCGGCGGAAGAGGACGAGCTGTGGGCCGCCGCCACCCTGGACGACGCTGACGACGACGTCGACCGCGGTCCCCGCCGGCGCTGGTGGCAGAGTCGGTCGAACCGGTCGCTCGTACAACTCGCCCTGACCCTGGCCGTGGTCGGCGGGGCGACGGTCTACGTCCTCGCCAACATCCACGCCTCCCTCGTGCTGGAAAACAACACGCCGACGGGGGGCGACTTTGGCGCGCACGTGTGGGCGCCCGCCTACCTGCGCGACCACATCCTCCCGCACTGGCGGCTGTCCGGATGGGCTCCCGACTGGTACGCCGGATTCCCCATGTACAAGTTCTACATGGTGGTGCCGGGCCTCCTCACGGTGCTGCTCGACACCGTCGTGCCCTACGGCGTCGCCCTGAAGATGGTCAGCGCGCTGGGGCTCGTGGCCTTCCCGGTGTGCTGCTGGGCGTTCGGCCGCCTGGCCGGTCTGCCGTTCCCGATCCCGCCGCTGTTCTCGGTCGCGTCGGTCTTCTTCCTCTTCGACTGGTCGTTCACGATCTACGGCGGCAACGTGGCGTCGACGATGGCGGGCGAGTTCTCGTTCAGCATCGCGCTCTGCCTGGCGATGCTCTACCTGGGCGTGCTCGCCCGCGGCATGCGCACGGGCAAGGGCCGCGCGCTCGCCGCGCTCCTCTTCGCGCTCACCGTGCTCTGCCACCTGATCGTGGGCATCTTCGCGACCGTAGCGACCGTCCTTTTGTACCTGCTGTGGGCGGACCGCAAGCGCACCCGCTACGTGCTCACCATGGCGCCGGTGGCGGCGCTGCTGACCGCCTTCTGGACGCTGCCCTTCCTCTTCGGCGGCGCCTTCATGACCGACATGACGTACGAGCGGCGGCCCGTCGGAAACGCCCCGAACGGCCAGCCGGACTCGTACTGGCAGATGCTGTTCCCCTACGCGGCGTGGATCGATGTCCTGATCTTCAGCCTGGCCGCCGTCGGCCTGGTCGGATGCGTGATCCGCGGGCGGCGGGCGGGGGCCTTTCTCGGCCTGGTTGCTGTGGTGTTCGGGGCGTGGGCCTGCATCTGGCCGCAAAGCCACCTTTGGAACGCCCGCCTGCTGCCGTTCATGTACCTGGCCCGGTACCTGCTCGCCTTCATCGGCGTGTACGAGGTGATCGCGCTGGTCGTGCGCCACCTCCGACTCGAGCTGCGCGACGGAGCGGCCCGCACGCCGTCCGAGGAGCGCCGCTTCCAGTGGACCCGCCGGGCCGACGGCCTGGCCTCGTCGACCGCGCAGTGGGCCATGGGATCGTTCGTGCTCGTGGGTGTCGTGCTGGCGTCGCTCATCTACGGGGGCATCCACTTCCAGCGCGGGCTCCCGTTCGCCAGCTTCGGCGTCCACGACGGCAAGACCACCTACGACTGGATGTTCTTCCGGGGCACGAAGTCGGGGTTCGTGGACGACTGGGCCCGCTGGAACTACGCCGGCTACGAGGGCAAGTCCGTGTACGGCGAGTTCCAGTCGCTCGTGGGAACGATGCAGGAGCTCGGCGAGGAGCGGGGCTGCGGTCGGGCCCTGTGGGAGCACCAGACGGGCAGCGACGTGTCGAGCTACGGCACCCCGATGGCGCTCATGCTGCTGCCGTACTTCACGGACGGGTGCATCGGCTCGATGGAGGGTCTGTACTTCGAGGCCTCCGGCACGACGCCGTACCACTTCCTCACCGCGGCCGCAGGCTCGAAGCAGGCGTCCAACCCGGTGCGCCGGCTGGCCTACGACAACAACGACGTCAACCTGGCCGTGCGTTACATGCAGGACCTCGGCATCCGCTACTACTTGGCCTTCCGCCCGGAGGTCACAGCCCAGGCCGACGCCAACCCGGATCTCACCGCGCTGCGGCAGGTCGGGCCGTGGACCGTCTACGAGGTGGCCGACAGCGACCTCGTCGTGCCGCTGACGACCAATCCGGTCGTGGTGGAGGGCATGGACAACGGGCTGCTCCCGCTGCACCTGGGCAACGAGCGCGAGCGCTGGCTGGAGCTCGGAACGAGCTGGTTCCAGCACCCAGAGGACTGGGCCGCGCTGCCGGCCGCCGACGGACCGTCCGAGTGGCAGCGCATCGAGGCCGTCCCCGAAGGTCCCGAGACCGACAGCCGGACGCTGGCCCGACTCGTTCCGGTCGGAACGATCGAGCAGTCCACCCTGCCGCCCGTCGAGGTCAGCGACCTGCAGATCGAGGACAACTCGATCTCGTTCTCCGTCGACCAGGTCGGCGTCCCGGTACTGGTGAAGGCCAGCTACTTCCCCAACTGGAACGTGGAAGGGGCCGAGGGGCCGTACCGGGTGGCGCCCAACTTCATGGTCGTCGTCCCGACGGCCAACGAGGTGACGTTGACCTACGGCACGAGCTGGGTGGAGTACCTGGGCTATGCCCTGACCCTTCTCGGCCTGGTGCTCCTGGTCGTGCTCTGGCGCAAGGGGCCGGTGCGGTACGCCCCCGCCGCGGCCGCGCCCTTCATGTGGGAGGACGGGGAGCTGCACTGGCACGACGAGCCTGGTCCGGAGGCGACCGGAGTGCCCGAGGTGTCCGACGTGCCCGACATGCCACCGGCGGCGCCCGACCTCACGGACATCACCGGGGACCACGACCGCTTCGAGGCACTGGCCGATCAGGTCTTCGGGCCGAAGGAGCACCAGGGCGAGCCGCTCCCGCCGCCGGCGCCGGTCTCGCCGGCATCGCCGTCGACCGGCCCTTCTGGTCCGCCGCCCGCTTCCCGCTAGGCCTGCTCTACGCTGCCTGCCCGCATGTCACTCGATCAGATCGTCAAGGCGTACGACATCCGCGGCACGGTGCCGGATCAGCTCGATGCCGCCGTCGCCCGCGCCTTCGGCGTGGCCTTCGCCCGTTTCGCCGGATCGCCAACGGTCCTCGTCGGCCGCGACATGCGGCCGTCAGGGGTCGAGCTCGTCGCCGCCTTTGCCGAGGGTTTGATGTCCCAGGGCGTCGACGTCATCGACGTCGGACTGGTGTCGACGGACCTGGTGTACTTCGCCGCCGGGCGCTTCGACGCCCCGGGCGCCATGTTCACGGCTTCGCACAACCCCGCGCAGTACAACGGCGTCAAGCTCTGCCTGTCCGGGGCGCGGCCCGTCGGCGCCGACACCGGCTTGGCCGACATCAAGGCCATCGCCACCGCCGTGCTCGCTGGTGAAGGACCCGATCCCGCGGCGACCCCCGGATCGCTCACCACGCGCGACCTCCTCGAGGAGTTCGCCGACCACGTGGTGTCGTTCATCGATCCCGCCGCGGTGGCGCCGTTGCGCGTCGTGGCCGACACCGCCAACGGGATGGGCGGCCTCGTGGTGCCGAAGATCTTCGAGCGTCTGCCCCAGGTCCAGCTCGAGGTCATGTACGGCGAGCTCGACGGCACCTTCCCGAACCATCCGGCGGACCCCATCCAGCCTGCCAACCAGCTCGACCTTCAGGCGCGTGTCGTGTCGGGAGGATTCGATGTCGGGCTCGCCTTCGACGGTGACGCGGACCGCGTGTTCGTCGTCGACGAGACGGGCCGAGGACTTTCGGGGTCCACGACGACGGCGATGCTGGCCGCGGGCATGCTGGACAAGGCCCCCGGGGCCACCATCCTCCACAACCTCATCTGCTCGCGGGCCGTGCCCGAGGTCGTGCGGGAGCACGGAGGTGTCCCCCTCCGCACGAAGGTGGGTCACAGCTACATCAAACAGATCATGGCTGAGAGCGGCGCCGTGTTCGGCGGTGAGCACTCGGCGCACTACTACTTCCGGGACAACTACCGGGCCGACTCCGGCATCATCGCCACCATGCTGGTGCTGGAGCAGCTCAGCCAGGCCGGCGTGCCGCTGTCCACCGCCCGCAAGCCCTTCGAGCGCTACGCCGCATCGGGGGAGATCAACACCGCAGTGCCGGACCCTGCCGCGGTGCTGGAGCGGGTGGCCGAGGCGTACGCCTCCAACCAGCAGGACCGCCTCGACGGTCTGACGGTGGACGCCGGCCGCTGGTGGTTCAACCTGCGTCCGTCGAACACCGAGCCGCTCCTGCGCCTGAACCTCGAGGCCGACGACCGCGAGGCCTGCGACCAGCGGGTGGCCGAGGTCCTGGCGCTGATCACCGAGCCCTGAGAGAGGGGACATCGATGGGCCTGAGCCCCCAGCTCCTACAGATCCTCGTCTGCCCGACCGACAAGGGCGGCCTGTACTACCTGGCCGACGAGGACGCGCTCTACAACCCCCGGCTGCACCGCCGATACGCCGTGCGCGAAGGCATCCCGGTGATGCTGGTCGATGAGGCCGAGGCGGTCGACGACGCCGAGCACGAGCGCATCCTGGCCAGGGTGGCCGGCGAGGGCTTGGCCCTCACCGTCGAGTCCTGACCGGCCGATGACCATGACGTCCACCGAACCGCTCGCCGCCCGTCTGGACACGTTGGGCATGTGGGACGTCACCTTCGGCCTGGCGGACCAACTGGAGGCGGCGACCCGCCGGGTCTCGGGCTTTCTGCCCGGGCTGCCGACCGCCGGCGAGCTCGATCACGTCGTGGTGATGGGCATGGGAGGCAGCGGCATCGCGGGTGACGTGCTCGCCGCGCTGGCCGGCCCGTCCAGCCCCGTGCCCGTCATCGTCGTCAAGGATCCGGCCGTGCCCGCGTTCGTCGGGGCCCGCTCGCTGGTCATCGCGCTGTCCTTCTCCGGCACGACGGCCGAGACCATTGCCGGCGCCTCGGAGGTGTTGGAGCGGGGTGCCTGCCTCGTCTCGGTGACGTCGGGCGGACCACTGGCCGCGCTCACCGCGTCGGGCGGGGGAGGCGTCCTGGGCGTCGATCCCTCAATCCCGATGCCGCGCGCCGGCCTCGGGGCGATGGTGGCGCCCGTGCTGGCCGTGGCCGAGGACGCCGGCCTACTCGACGGCGCTCGCGAGCAGCTTGCCGCGGCCGTCGTGCAGCTCAGGCGTCGAGCGGAGTCGCTGTCCCGCGCCGGGAATGTGGCCGAGGGGGTGGCCCGCAGGATCGGCCGCACCTGGCCGCTGGTCTACGGCGCCGGACCGCTCGGCGCCGTCGCCGCGGTCCGCTGGAAGAACCAGGTCAACGAGAACCCCAAGGCGCCCGCCTTCTGCCACACGCTGCCCGAGGTCTGCCACAACGAACTGTGTGGATGGGGTCAGCACGGCGACGTGACACGACAGGTGCTGACGCTCGTCGAGCTGCGGCACGGCTTCGAGAGCGATGACATCGGGCGCCGTTTCCAGCTGATGGACGACCAGATGCTCGAGGTGGTCGCCGACATCTGCGTCGTCGAGGCCGAGGGCGACGGGCCGCTGGCGCAGCTCATGGACCTGGTGCTGGTGGGCGACATCATGTCGCTGCACTTGGCCGCCGACGCCGGGGTCGACCCCGGCCCCATCCCGGCGCTCGACGCCATGAAGGCCGGCCTGTCCTCGGAACTCTGAGCCCGGTGAGCCGCAGACGGCGCGCTCGGCTCACACCTCCGCCTGGTCCCGTCCCCACCGAATCGATATCGATTCGGTGGCCAATCGGCGGGTAACCTGATTGGCCCGCGGGCTGTTCGACCCGGTGCCTGTTGGCCCCAGCCCACGATCCTTCCCATTCCGATCGTGGAGGCTTCCATGCCATCGTCCATCGCCGCTCGCCGCGACTTCCGGGTCGCCGACGTCTCCCTTGCTCCCTTCGGCCGCCGGGAGATCCACCTGGCCGAGCACGAGATGCCCGGCCTGCGGTCCCTGCGGGCGGAGCTCGGTCCGCTCAAGCCGCTGGCCGGCGCCCGGATCTCCGGCTCGCTGCACATGACCATCCAGACCGCGGTGCTCATCGAGACGCTCGTCGAGCTCGGGGCCGAGGTGCGCTGGGCCAGCTGCAACATCTTCTCCACCCAGGACCAGGCGGCCGCCGCCGTGGTCGTCGGTCCGGACGGCACGCCGGAGGACCCGCAGGGCGTGCCGGTCTTCGCCTGGAAGGGCGAGACCCTCGAGGAGTACTGGTGGTGCACCGAGCAGGCCCTCAGCTGGGAGGGGACCGATGGTCCCAACATGATCCTCGACGACGGCGGCGACGCCACGCTCCTGCTCCACAAGGGAGTCGAGTACGAGAAGGCCGGTGAGGTGCCGGACCCGACCTCGGCCTCGAACCCCGAGCTGGCCATCGTGCTCGGCCTGCTCCAGCGCTCGCTGAAGAACGATCCTTCGAAGTGGACGCGCATGGCCGCCGGCATCAAGGGCGTGACCGAGGAGACCACAACCGGCGTTCACCGGCTGTACCAGATGTTCGAGCGCGGCGAGCTGCTGTTCCCGGCCATCAACGTGAACGACTCGGTGACCAAGTCCAAGTTCGACAACCTCTACGGCTGCCGGCACAGCCTGATCGACGCGCTCAACCGCGCCACCGACGTGATGATCGGCGGCAAGACCGCGGTCGTCCTCGGCTACGGCGACGTGGGCAAGGGGTGCGCCCAGAGCCTGCGGGGCCAGGGGGCGCGGGTCATCATCACCGAGGTCGACCCCATCAACGCCCTCCAGGCGGCGATGGAGGGCTACCAGGTCACGACGCTGGACGAGGTCGTGGGCACGGCCGACATCTTCGTGAGCGCCACCGGCAACACGGGCATCATCACGACGGCCGACATGGAGCAGATGAAGCACAACGCCATCGTCTGCAACATCGGCCACTTCGACAACGAGATCGACATCGCCGGCCTCGCCCGCAGCGGTGCCACGAAGCTGGAGATCAAGCCGCAGGTCGACCTGTGGTCCTTCCCGGACGGCCACAGCGTCATCGTGCTGGCCGAGGGGCGGCTCGTGAACCTGGGCTGCGCCACCGGCCACCCGAGCTTCGTGATGAGCTGCTCGTTCTCCAACCAGGTCCTGGCCCAGGTGGAACTGTTCACGAGGACGGCCGAGTACCCGATCGGCGTGTACGTGCTGCCGAAGCGACTCGACGAGCAGGTCGCCCGAGCCCACCTGGACGCCCTCGGGGTGAAGCTCACCATCCTGAGCGACGATCAGGCCGAGTACCTCGACATCGACCCGAGCGGTCCGTACAAGGCGGAGCACTACCGCTACTGACATTCCCACGCGTGGCTGGGGGGCGTTGCCGTGCACGGAGTCGGCCCTCGGGTCCGGCAACTCTGCGACACCCCTTCGGTAGACCGGTGGTGTGCTGCTCGCCACCACTTGTCCCTCCTGCCGGCGCCCGGGTCGGGCGCCATGTGCGGCCTGCTCGGTGTCGTTGGTGCCGGCGCCGGCGCCAGCCGTGTCGGTGGTCGACGCCGTGCTGGCCTATCAGGGGGCGGGCCGGCGGATCCTGCTGGCGCTGAAGTACGGGAACGCCAAGCCGGTGGCGCGGTCGCTGGCCTCGGCCATGGCCCGGCGGGCGCGGCGCTACCAGGTGGACGTGGTGACGTGGGCGCCCACAGCAACGGTGCGGCGCCGGAAGCGGGGCTACGACCAGGCCGAGGTGCTGGCCCGGGCCGTGGCGTGGCGCCTCGGTGTGCCCTGCCGCTGCCTGCTCCGCCGGACCGATGACGCGCCCTCCGCAGACGAGCCGCACCCGCGCCGAGCGCTTGGACGGCCCGGCCTTCGAGGCCCGCCGACGGGTGCGGGGCGCGGTCCTGGTGGTGGACGATGTCGTCACGACCGGCGCCACCATGCGGGCGGCCGATGCCGCGCTCCGGGCCGCCGGCGCGCAAGCAGTCCATTGCATCGCGGCGGCGGCCACGCCATGAGCTGCCGACGCGCCGGCAGTGCCGTTGTCAGGACAGTCCGGCCAGCTCCCGCACGATCGCGATCGCCCCCAGCCCGCCCTGCTCCACCAGCACCGCCCGCAGGCCGACCCTCTCGGCCCCGTCCGCGTTGCTGGCGATGTCGTCCAGGAACGCGGTGCGGTGCGCCGTCGCCCCGAGACGGTCCAGGGCCAGCCGGTAGACGGCTGGGTTGGGCTTGCGCAGCCCGACCTCGCTGCTGTCGACGATGTCGTCGAAGAGCTCGTCGTAGGGCAGCAGATCCCACCAGAGCGACCGGAGCTCCCGGGCGTTGTTGGTCAAGAGGCCTGTCCGTAGGCCGGCCGCCCGCAGGTCGCGGACGAGGGCGACCATGTCGTCGTTCGGTTCGAACACGAGCTGGGGTACCGGCGGGTACGACACGGTCACGCCCGCGGCCGTGAGGGCGGCGCGGTTGGCCTCGCGCACCTCATCGAGGGTGATCTCCCCCCGTTCGAGGCGGTGCCAGGGATGGTCCGTGTCCTCGTGGTACGGGCCCATGAGGATCGGGAGCAGCACCGCGGGATCCTGGTCAGGGAAACGGCGCTGGAAGTCGCCTGGGCCGCCATTGCGCATGACGACGCCGCCGAGGTCGAAGATGGCCGCGTCGATGCTCCGCAGGGCAGGCGCCGGGCCGGGTTCGGGTGCGTGCTCAGCGGCCGGTTCCATGGCGGCCGAGTCTGACTGCCGGCCCGCTCGGGGGCCAACCCGACCGCGGTCTGGCCGAGCAGGTGCCCGGTAGCATCGGACCCCGCATGGGAATCCTCGACCGCATCCTCCGCGCCGGTGAAGGCAAACGGCTGAAGGCACTTGCCGGGCTGGTGCCGGACATCAACGCTTACGAAGCCGAGATGAAGGCCCTGAACGACGCGGAGCTGCAGGCCAAGACGCCCGAGTTCCGCCAGCGGCTCGAGAACGGAGAGGACCTCGACGATCTGCTGGTCGAGGCGTTCGCGGCCATGCGGGAGGCGGCCTCCCGGGTGATCGGGCAGCGCCACTTCGACGTGCAGCTCATGGGCGGCGCCGCGCTCCACTTCGGCTGGATCGCCGAGATGAAGACCGGCGAGGGCAAGACCCTCGTCTCGACCCTTCCCGCGTACCTCAATGGCCTCACCGGCAACGGCCTGCACCTGGTGACCGTCAACGACTACCTGGCGCGGCGTGACGCCGAGTGGATGGGTCAGATCCACCGTTGGATGGGCCTCAGCGTCGGCCTCGTCATCCCCGGGCTCCGCGAGCGGCCGGCCGAGAAGCGGCTCGACTACGCCTGCGACATCACGTACGGCACCAACAACGAGGTGGGTTTCGACTACCTGCGGGACAACATGGCCACCCAGGCGACGGACAAGGTCCAGCGGGGCCACGTCTACGCCATCGTGGATGAGGTCGACTCCATCCTCATCGACGAGGCCCGCACGCCGCTCATCATCTCGGGCCGGGTGGCCGACGCGGCCAAGCTCTACTACCGCTTCGCTTCGGTGGTGCGGAGCCTGCGCCGAGACGTCGACTACGAGGTGGACGAGGAGAAGCGCAGCGTCTTCCCCACCGAGGCCGGCATCGAGCGCGTCGAGCGCGAGCTGGCCGTCGAGAACCTCTACGACGCGGTGCAGCAGAACCTGGTGCACCAGCTACAGGCCGCGCTGCGGGCCAAGGAGCTCTACAAGCGGGACAAGGACTACATCGTCCAGGCCGGCGAGGTGAAGATCGTCGACGAGTTCACCGGCCGCATCCTCGAGGGTCGGCGTTGGAGCGAGGGGCTCCACCAGGCCGTCGAGGCCAAAGAGGGCGTCAAGATCAAGGAAGAGAACCAGACCCTCGCCACCATCACGCTGCAGAACTACTTCCGCATGTACGAGAAGTTGGCAGGGATGACGGGCACGGCCACCACCGAGTCGGCCGAGCTCATGAACACCTATGACCTGCAGGTGGTGCCCATCCCCACCAACATGCCGGTCGTCCGGGCCGACGAGGCGGACCTCATCTATAAGGGTGAGCTCGCCAAGTTCGACGCGGTCGTGGAGGACATCGAGGCCCGGTACGAGATGGGCCAGCCGGTGCTGGTCGGCACGGTCAGCGTGGCCAAGAGCGAGTACCTGGCTTCGCTGCTCACGAAGCACGGCATCCCCCACCAGGTCCTGAACGCCAAGCAGCACACGCGAGAGGCCCTCGTCGTGGCCCAGGCCGGCCGGCTGGGCTCGGTCACGGTGGCGACCAACATGGCCGGTCGCGGTGTCGACATCACGCTCGGCGGCAATCCAGAGGGCCTCGCCCGCGAGGAGGTCCTGAAGGAGGGCCACGCGCCCGAGACGCTCGTGGAGGAGTACAACCTCCCGGCGCCCCTGGCCGACATGCCCGAGGACTACCGGGAGGGGCGCGTCGCCGCCCAGGTGCGCTACCACGAGCTGTTGGAGAGCTTTCGGGACGAGTGCGGAGCGGAGGGCGACAAGGTCCGCGAGCTCGGCGGGCTGTACGTGCTGGGCACCGAGCGCCACGAGAGCCGTCGCATCGACAACCAGCTCCGCGGCCGCTCGGGCCGTCAGGGGGACCCGGGCGAGAGCCGCTTCTACCTGAGCCTGGACGACGAGCTCATGCGCCTCTTCGCCACCGGGGCGCTGCAGTGGGTGATGGGCAAGACCCTGCCCGACGACGTGCCGATCGAGGCCAAGATGGTCACCAAGGCCATCGAGCGGGCGCAGAACACCGTCGAGCAGCGCAACGGCGAGATCCGCAAGAACGTCCTCAAGTACGACGAGGTGATGAACGAGCAGCGCAAGGTCATCTACCGGCGTCGTGACCAGATCCTCGCCGGCGCCGACCTGCGGGCCGAAGCGCTGGAGTACCTCGACGACGCTGTGCGCACCACGATCGAGGCGCACTGTGTGGCGGAGGTGCCGGAGGAGTGGGACATCGAGGGCCTCCAGGCCGAGCTGCAGACGTTCTACCCCTCGGCCATCACGGCCGAGCAGCTCGCCGAGTGCACCAGCACCGACGCCATGCAGGTGCTCGTGATGGAGGAGGCCGAGGCCTACTACCAGCGCCGCGAGGAGGAGCTCACTCCTGAGATCATGCGCGAGGTGGAGCGCCAGGTGATGCTGCAGATCATTGATCAGCGCTGGCGGGAGCACCTCCAGGAGATGGACTACCTCCAGGAGGGCATCAACCTGCGGGCCATGGGTCAGCGGGATCCACTGGTGGAGTGGCAGCGCGAGGGTTTCGAGATGTTCGGCCAGCTCATGCATGGCATCGCGCAGGACTTCGTGCGCTACGTCATGCACGTGCAGGTCGTGCAGCCCGCGGAGCAGGCCGTGGCTCCGGCCGTGCTGGACGTCGCCACGCACTCCGCCGAGGACGAGACCACCACGGCCCTCCAGGCCGCTGCGCAGCAGGCGGTGGCGGAAGGGGAGCTGCCGCCCGAGGAAGGGGAGGCACCCGTCGAGAGCGCGCCGGCCCGGTCACCGGCCCCGGCGGCTCCCCAGACGAAACAGCAGACGGTCGTCAACGACGAGTGGTCCAAGACGGGGCGCAACGAGCCTTGCCCGTGCGGGTCGGGCAAGAAGTACAAGCTCTGCCACGGTCGTTGACGGGTGAGGGATTTCACCGACGACCTGCGCGCGCTCCGGGAACGGGTGGTTGAGGCACACCGGTACCTGCGGATCGACGCGGGCCGGGCCCGGCTCGCCGAGCTGGAGATCGCCGTCGCTGCGCCCGACCTGTGGGACGACCAGGACCGGGCCAAGCGGCTGACCGGCGAGTACGCCGCGGTCAAGGACGACCTCGACACCTACGACGCGCTGGAGCGCGAGATGGAGGACGCCGAGGTCCTCCACGAACTCGCCCGGGAAGAGGGCGACGAGAGCCAGGAGCCCGAGATCGAGACGGCCACGGACGAGCTCCGGGGGAAGCTCGACCGGTTGGAGCTGCGCAGCCTCTTCACCGGCGAGCACGACGAGGCCGACGCCATCTGCCGGATCAACGCCAAGGACGGTGGGGTCGACGCCCAGGACTGGGCAGAGATCTTGCTGCGCATGTACCAGCGGTGGGGGGAGCGCCGCGGCTTCGGTGTGACTGTCGAGGACGTATCGGAGGGGACCGAGGCCGGCATCCTCTCCGCCGAGTTCACCATCACAGGCCGCTACGCCTACGGCCTGATGTCGGCCGAGCGGGGCACGCACCGCCTCGTGCGGATCAGCCCCTTCGACGGCAACGCCCGCCGCCAGACCAGCTTCGCCGCCGTGGAGGTGTGGCCGGTGATCGACGCCGCCGAGGTCGAGCTCAACGACAGCGACATCCGCATGGAGGTCTTCCGGGCCTCGGGGGCCGGTGGCCAGCACGTCAACAAGACCTCGTCAGCGGTCAGGCTCATCCACGAGCCGACCGGTCTCGTCGCCAGCTCGCAGGAGGAGCGCAGCCAGCTGCAGAACCGGGAGAAGGCGATGAACCGGCTGCGGGCCATGGTCGCCGCCAAGGTTGAGGAGGAGCGGGAGCTGGAGCTGGAGCGCATCGCCGGCGGCAAGCAGGCCCAGGTCGGCTGGGGCAGCCAAATCCGCAACTACGTCGTGCAGCCGTACCAGATGGTGAAGGATCTCCGCAGCAGCATCGAGAGCGGCAACATCACTGCGGTGCTCGACGGTGACCTCGACCAGTTCATGGAGGGCTACCTGCGCTGGAAGCGGGCCGGACCAGGGACGGAGCCGGCGCTGACCTGACCGGGTTCGCGAGAGGCCCGCTGGTACCATGACCAATCGGGTCGTCGGGCGGGACCCCCCACTACGCCACGCTGATGATCAAGCTCGACAACGTCACGAAGGTCTATTCCACTGAGGTCGTCGCGGTCCGCGACGCCACCTTCGACATCCCGAAGAGCGAGTTCGTCTTCCTCGTGGGACCGTCGGGCTCGGGAAAGTCCACGCTGCTGCGGCTGCTGAACAAGCAGGAGCAGCCGGAGCGGGGCACGATCTGGGTCGCCGGTCGCAGCATCAACGAGCTCGCGGCGTCCAAGGTGCCATACCTGCGCCGCAACATCGGCAACATCTTCCAGGACTACAAGCTGCTGCCCAACAAGACGGCGTTCGAGAACATCGCCTTCGCGCTCGAGGTCATCGGCCGGCCCAAGCACGTCATCCGCCAGCAGGTGCCGGCTGTCCTCGAGTTGGTCGGGCTGGCCGGCAAGCAGGAGCGCTTCCCCCACCAGCTCTCCGGCGGTGAGCAGCAACGGGTCTCCATCGCCCGCGCCTTCGTCAACCGGCCGCTGATCCTCCTCGCCGACGAGCCGACCGGCAACCTCGATCCCCAGACGAGCGAAGGGATCATGCGCCTGCTGGACCGCATCAACAAGACGGGAACCACCGTGGTCATGGCCACGCACGATCAGCGCATCGTCAACATGATGCGCCGCCGGGTCATACAGCTCGACCGGGGCACGATCGTGCGGGACCAGGCCCGAGGGGTGTACGAGTAGTGCTCAACCGCCTCGGTTACTGGCTGCGCGAGACGTTCGCCAGCCTCCGCCGGAACCTGACGCTCACGATGGCGGCGGTGCTGACGGCGGCGGTCTCGCTGCTCCTGCTCGGCGTGGCGCTGCTGGCGCGCCAGGGCGTCGGCAACCAGCTCGTGCAGTGGAAGGGCGGTGTCCAGTTCATCGTCTTCATGAAGGCCGACGCCACGGAGGACCAGATCCAGAGCGTGCGCACGGCGCTGGCCGAGAGCCCGCAGGTCGACGACGCCAAGACGATCTACCTGGACAAGCCGGCGGCGTTCCAGGAGTTCCAGCGGATCTTCCGCGACCAGAAGACGATCGCCGAATCCCTCACCGTCAACGACATCCCGCCGAACTTCAAGGTCGTCCCCCGCACGGACGACAGCGACATCATCCAGGCGGTCGGCAACCAGTTGTTGACGAAACCGGGCGTCATCGAGGTGCGCTTCGCGGTGGACTACGTCGACCGATTACAGGCGTTGTCGCGCATGGTGGGAGTGGTCTCGATCGCCATGTTCGTGGTCCTGCTGTTCACGGCCGTGGTCCTGATCTGGAACACGATCCGAACGGCCATGTTCGCCCGAAGACGTGAGATCGAGGTCATGAAGCTGGTGGGCGCCACCAACTGGTTCATCCGCATCCCGTTCATGTTGGAGGGCCTCCTCCACGGCCTGGCCGGGGGGTTGCTGGCCGTGGGAGGTCTGTACGGCGTCAACTACCTCTGGAAGGAACGGGTGATCCCGAAGATCCCCGACCTCGCCGCCCTCCAGGTCACCTCGACCCAGTTCAATCTGGTCGTGCTGCTGGTGCTCGTGGTGGGCATGATGGTGGGCGCCATCGGCTCCGCCGTCGCCGCCAGCCGGTTCCTGGACGTCTAGAAACGTCAGGGGGAGGGCCGAGGCCCTCCCGGCCTTTCCTCGACCTTTGGTTGAGGTGTAGGGTCTTCGACCGTGCCCAGGAGGGTCCGGGTGGGCCTGGCTGCGCTGGTGTTGGTCGCCGGCGCCCCCGCTCCGGCGGCAGGCTCCGGACCCACCACCACTGATCCAGCCGAACGCAAGTCCGAGGTGGATCAGGAGCGCAACCGGCTCGCAGAGCATTACGACGAGACGCTTGCCGAGGAGGCCCACCTAGTGGCCGCCTACGAGCAGTCGCGCGCCAGCGCGACCGAGCTCGGCCGCCAGCTGGCCGTGCTCGACGACTACGTCACCGCGGTCCAGCGGGACCTCGACAAGGCCACCACCGTCGCCCAGACCGCGGCCTCCCGTCGCGATGCCCTCCGCGAGGACCTGCGGGGAGCGACACAGGAGCTCAGTCGCCGCCGTGCCGATCTGCGCGCCACCGCCGTCTCCGGCTACGTGTGGTTCGGGGAGCGGGGGACGGTCCACGGCGCCTACGGCCAGGCCATGGTGGCCGACGAGATCCTCGTGTCGGGCTTCTACGCCGGGTACCTGAACGACGTCCAGGACCAGAGGGTCGATGCCGTCGAGCGGCAGGAATCCCGGGTCGAGACCCTGACGGACGATGCGACGGAGGCCAGCGACACGGCCGAGGCCGCGCGGGCCAAGGTGGCGCAGACCCGCACCGACCTCCAAAAGGCCCGGGACGAACGGGCCGCGGCCAAGGCCGCCGCCGATGCCGAGGCCGAGCGCCAGCGCCAGCTCGTGCTGCAGGTGGAGGCCAAGCGGGTGGACTACGAGAACCGGCTCCGGACGCTGCGGGCCGAGTCGGCGCGGCTCGGTGACCTGCTGCGGGCCCGGCAGACCCCGGCACCCGCGGCCTCGCCGGCGCGGCCGTCGACAGGAGGCCCGGCCTCGCCGCCGGTGGCCCGCCCGGCGCCTCCGAGCGCGGGTCCCCGGCCGACGTCGCCACCGGCTCCGGCTCCGGCTCCGGCGCCAAGGGGCGGAGCCAGTCCGACCGCGCCGCCGACGACCAACAACGCCGGCGGCGGCCCACCCCCGAGCATCGGCGTCAACCTGAGCTACCCGCTCCCGGGCTATCCGATCGTCTCGAAGTACGGCTGGCGGATGCATCCCATCCTCGGCATCCGCAAGCTGCACGAGGGCATCGACATCTGGGCCCCGGCGGGCACGCCGATCCACGCCGCGGCCGGCGGGGTGGTCGTGTGGGCCGGGCCGCGCGGGGGATACGGCAACGCGGTCATCATCGATCACGGCAGCGGCGTCGGCACGGTGTACGCCCACCAGTCGACCGTCGGCGTGTCGCCGGGGCAGTCGGTCAGCCGCGGCCAGACCGTTGGTTACGTGGGGCAGACCGGGCTGGCCGGTGGCCCCCACCTTCACTTCGAGGTGCGGGTCGGCGGCGCGACCTACGACCCCCTGGCCTACGTCCGCCCCGGCTGACTTCGCGCTCTCGCGGGTACCGTGCCCGCGCATGGACTACACGCAGATCGCGTACGACGTCAGCGATCGCATCGCCACCATCACACTCGACCGGCCGGATCAGCTCAACGCGTTCACCGGCCGCATGATGTACGAGCTGCTGGACGCGCTGGACCGGGTGGATGCCGACGACAGCGTGCGGGCCGTGGTGGTCACCGGGCGGGGCAGGGGGTTCTGCGCCGGGGCGGATCTCTCCGCGGGTCCGACGACGTTCACCCGGGGTGGCAGCGATGTGGAGACCGACGTCGGCGTCCCGCGTGACGGGGGCGGGCTGATCACGCTGCGCATCTACCGCTGCACCAAGCCGGTCATCGCGGCCATCAACGGTCCGGCGGTCGGCATCGGCATCACGATGACGCTTGCCATGGACCTGCGGCTGGCGTCCGAGCAGGCCCGCATCGGTTTCGTGTTCGCCCGTCGCGGCATCGTGCCCGAGGCCTGCTCCTCGTGGTTCCTGCCCCGCCTGGTCGGGATGCAGCAGGCGGCCGAATGGGTCTACACCGGCCGCGTGTTCGACGCCGACGAGGCCCGCACCGGCGGGCTGGTGCGCAGCGTGCACCCCGTGGACGAGCTGCTGCCGGCCGCATACGCGCTCGCCGGTGAGATCGCCGACCACACCGCGCCGGTCAGCGTGGCGCTGTCGCGGCAGATGCTCTGGCGGCTGCTGGGTGCCGATCACCCGATGGCCGCTCACCGGGCCGACTCGCGCGGCATCCTCGTTCGAGGACGCAGTGCCGACGTCGCGGAAGGGGTGAGCAGCTTCCTCGAGAAGCGGCCGGCGGTGTTCACCGATCGCGTGAGCGACGGCCTTCCGGACCTCTTCCCCGACTGGGAGGATCCCGAGTTCGCCTGACGGTTACCGCTTGCGGGCCATCGTCACGCCGTCCCGGAAGGTGAGCATGACGACGTCGACCCGGTCGTCGGCGGCCAGAGCCGCGTTGAAGGCCGCCAGTGCGAGGGTGTCCTTGTCTCCACGCTGCGGAGCCAGCACCTTGCCGGACCAGATGGTGTTGTCGACCAGCACCAGCCCGCCCGGCGGCATCCGCGCCAGCACCTCTTCGTAGTAGGCCGCGTAGGTCGACTTGTCGGCGTCGATGAACGCGAGGTCGAAGCGGACGTCGCCGGGCAGCGCGCGCAGCGTCTCGAGCGCCGGCCCGATGCGAAGTTCGATCTTGCTGTCGACGCCCGCCTCGGCCCAGTAGCGGCGGCCGATCGCCGTCCACTCCTCGCTGATGTCGCAGCAGAGCAACGTGCCGTCGGTCGGAAGGGCTCGGGCGATGCAGAGCGCCGAGTAGCCCGTGAACGTCCCGACCTCGACGGCGTGGCGCGCGCCGCTGACCCGGGTGAGGACCTCCAGGAACACACCCTCGTCGGGCGAGATCTGCATGCCGGCAGTGCTCCCGAGC
Source organism: uncultured Acidimicrobiales bacterium (assembly GCA_963829955.1). Lineage (GTDB taxonomy): Bacteria > Actinomycetota > Acidimicrobiia > Acidimicrobiales > Ilumatobacteraceae > DASTFY01. The sequence continues at coordinate 81,396 of CAWHKS010000013.1, read as the reverse complement.
TTCTCGGCGGTCTCCGCCATCAACCGCCGCTGCAGATCGTCCGGAGCGCTGCTGTGCTCGATGGCGTAGTCGGCCACGTTCGGGTCGATCCAGGGGTCCATGCCCGGCACCCTAAGGGCAAGGTTCGCGTCCGTACACTGCCCGCGTGCCTGGGTCCGACGGCGAGGTGACCGTCTACGAGCTGGCCGGCGGGTCGGAGTTCTTCGAGTCGTTGGTCGACCGCTTCTACAAGGGCGTCGCGCTCGATCCCGTGCTCCTGCCGCTCTATCCGCACCCCGAGGACCTCGCCCCGGCGCGCCGGCGGCTCACCTTGTTCCTCATCCAGTACTGGGGTGGTCCGACCACCTACGGCGACGAGCGCGGACACCCACGGCTGCGCATGCGCCACGCCCCCTTCGCCATCGGACCGGTGGAGCGGGACCGCTGGCTGCTGCACATGCGGGCGGCGGTGGAGGCCATGGCGCCGCCGGACGAGGTGCGCACGGCCCTCCTCGACTACTTCGCGATGGCCGCCGAGTCCATGCGGAACTCCGACTGACCGAGCACACCCAAACTTCTCCTGTATCAGGAACGGGACAGGCGTACTCTTCAGGTCAGCCACCAGCGGGGTGGTGGGAGGGGATCCGCAGACCACGGTCCGCGGAGAGAGGGGTATCCATGTCCAAGGTGCGATGGGGCGCGCTCGGCCTTGCCGTGATGAGCGTCCTGCTGCTGGCCACACCCGCCTCGGCGGCGAAGGTGGTCACCAAGTTCAACGGGAAGGGCGGGACGGCGATCGTCAGCGACTGCGGTACCAGCCCGGCTGTCGGCACGAAGTGCATCGCCTTCGTGGCGGTCGCGTCCCAGGTGCGCATCCGGGAGGACGGCACGGTCACAAAGCTGCCGAGCCTCTCGCTCGAGAAGTACCGCGTGAAGATCATCCAGGGCGGCTTCGAGACCGTGTTCGTATTCGGCGGCTTCACCGACGTCGTCAAGCTGCAGGTGGCCGACGACTTGTCGCACGCGAAGGCGAGCGGGAACGTGCCGATCGAGCAGTGCGACAGCCACGGATGCAAGATCACCAACTTCCCGGTGTCGTTCGAGCTCCACGCCAACGCTCCTGCCGACTTCACCAAGGGGCGTGTCGTCCAGAAGTTCGGCAACTGCAAGATCATCGACCGCTTCAACTTCCGGACCCGCACCGCTGACGGCTCGGCGACCATCCGGGGCAAGACGTACCCGACCACGCCGGCCGTGCCGAGCTCCATCGACCTGTCGAGGGAGAAGGTGGTCTACAAGAACTGCGACGTCTGACGGTCGGGCGGACGAGTGACGGTGGGTGGATGACCGATGGTCATCCACCCACCGTCTAACCGCCGTTAACGTGCCGTCCATGACGGAGGTACAAAGCGATGACCTTGACGCGCTCTTGGACGAGCAGAAGGCGTACTACCGGGCCCGTGCGCCCGAGTACGACGACTGGTGGAACCGGGCCAACGGCTTCGATCTCGGGCCGGTGTTCGCCGCCAGCTGGCAGCGCAACACGGACCAGCTGATCGAAGCGCTCGAGCGGTTCGATCCGCGAGGTGACGTGCTGGAGCTGGCTGCTGGCACGGGGACGTTCACCGAGGTCATCCTCCGCCATGCCGACAGGGTGACGGTGGTCGACGCCTCACCCGAGGTCCTCGCCATCAACGCCGCCCGGAACGGGACCGGGTGGGACCGGGTCGAGCAGATCACCACGGACCTCTTTGCCTGGGAGCCGCCACGGCGCTGGTCGTCGATCGTCTTCGGCTTCTGGATCTCCCACGTCCCCGAAGCGCGGTGGCCGCTGTTCTGGTCGGTGGTGGAGCGGGCGCTGGCCCCTGGCGGGCGGGTTTGGTTCTGCGACAATGCGGAAGACGGCCATGCCGCCCTCCACGGCCCGCCCGAGGCGAAGGGGCCCATCGGCGACGCCGCCCACCCGGGTCTCGGTGAGCTCAAGCCACGCGTGCTGAGCGATGGCCGCGCCTTCACCATCGTCAAGCGCTACTGGACGCCGACCGGCCTCGAGGCCGACCTCGCCTCGCTCGGCTGGGACGCGCGGTGCGCGACGACGGACTGGGCGTTCCTCCACGGCACGGCGACCCGTCGCGCCTGAGGCTCACTCGGCGCGGAGCACCTCGACCGGGCGCAACCTCGCGGCCCGGCGGGCCGGGATCAGCGCCAGGACCGCCGCCGCGAGCAGCATGGCGATGGTCAGGACGGCCAGGAACCACCAGGGCGTCGCCATGTCCCGGCTGATGTCGAGGCTGCCGGCCACCCGGCGCCACACCACCGCGCCCAGTACCAGCCCGAGCGGGATGCCGACGGCGAGGCCGAGGCCGACGGTGGTCGTGGACATCCAGAGGATCGAGCGGTTGGTCTGGCGGGTCGAGAACCCGAGGCTGCGGAGGATGGCCAGGTCCGGCGCCCGGTTGCGCACACCGGCGAGCAGCGCGTTGGCCGTGAGAGCCAGCATCAGGAAGGTGAGGAACATACCGAGGGCACGGACGAGGCCGTCGGTGTCGCGCAGCGTCACCAGGGGCCCGGGCACGGGTGGCGGGCTCTCGTCGGTGACGCCCGCCGGATAGGCGTCGTCCAGGCGGCGCGCCACGTCCGCGCGGTCGGTGCCGGGTGCGTAGCGCAGCGACACCTCCATGATCTCCGGCTCGGGCAGCACTCGGCGCAGGCCGTCAGCGGTCATCCACACCTGGCCGGCGTAGTCGTCGCTCTGGATCGTCGGCGTGAGCGCGGTGCCCACCAGGAGGAAGTCGAGCGGGTCGCCGTCGACCCCGGCCACCGTCACCCGGTCCCCGATCTCCAGGTCGAGCTGGCGAAGGAGGCTGGGTCCGGCGGCCAGCTCGTCGGCACGATCCGGGGCCCGCCCGCTGAGGAGCGGCGGAGGGAACTCGCCGCGGAGCTCCTCGATGGCAAAGCCGTAGGTGAAGGTGCCGTTGAGCGTCAGGTTCGCGCTGTACGGGACGCCGACGGCCGAGATCTCCGGCCAGTCCTCGAGGTCGTCCACCATCTCGTCCAGGTCATCCCGTGCCACCTCGACCGTGTAGTCGGCGGCGACACCGAAGCGGGCCGGCACGGTCGTCGTGCGCACCACGCTGTGCTGAAACGTGGCGATCGCCACGAGGCCGACGACGGTGGCGGTCACGCCCACGAGGGTGGCCCGCACCGGGACCGCGGTGCGGCCCCGACCGGGCTCGGTCGCCATGCGGGCGCCCACGACGGCCGCCGGCTCGGCCCCCAGGTGGGTCAAGCGGGCGACCAGCACCGAGGTTCGGAGTGGTCGCCGTTCGCGAGCCGCTGCCGCAGGCTTGGTGCGGTACCAGGCCACCAGGCCGGCCAGGAGCAGCGTGACGAGGGCCGCGCACACGGCCCCGAGGGCCAGGCCGGTCACGTGGACCTCTCTGCCGGGATGAGGCTCGGCGATGCGCAGCGCCCCGATGGGGAACACCGCCGACAGGGCGATGCCGCCGGCCACGGTGACGAGAGCGGCGACCGCCGCCGAGACGAGGTGGGGGAGGACCAGAGCGGACACTCGCTCACGCCGGGTCATGCCGAGCGCCATGAGCGTCTGCTGATCGCTCAGAGGTCGCCCGAGCGAGCGCCCGAGGAGCTGGGCGAGCGTGGCCGCGCCGGCGACCGAGGCGATGGCGGCGAACCCGACGAGACCGGCCACCAGCGTCCTGGTCGGACCGTCGGCGACCCGGCCCAGTTCGGGGCGCGGATCCACGATGTCGATCACCCCGTCGGTCGGATTGGCGATGGCCGCCGCCTTCTCGAAGAAGGAATCCTCGGACGTGCCGTTGCGCAGCCACAGGTACGTCGCCCTCGCCGCCGACGCGTCCTCCGTGGCCCGGGCCAGGGCAGGAGTACCGTAGAACCACTTGTCGGCGCCCAGGCTGAGGTCCACCGGGTCGCGGACGGTGCCCACGATCTGCAGATCGAACGCGGGCCCACTGGGATCGGCGGTGGTCTCTTCGAAGAGCCGCTCGAAGTCGTCGGCGGTGAACACCCGCATCTGCACGGTGTCGCCCACGCCGTAGCCGTCGACGCGTGCCGTCCCCTCGGTGACCAGCACCTCCTCGGCCCGGTCCGGATCGGGCAGCCGGCCGTCGACCAGGATCGGCTCCAGGTGGCCGGGAGGCCGCTCGTACCCGGCGAAGGGGTAGAACCAGTCCGCGGTGCCGAGGACCCGGCCGATGGGGAGCACGCCGTCCCACCGCTGCGCCACCTCCGGCAGCGAGGCGATCGTCTCGAGCTCCGGCCCGGGCTGGAAGGCGCGGACCTGCGCGGCCGGGTAGTTGGCCGCGTCGACGAGGCGGTCCATCGCCGTTCGCGTGCGCTGCGCACCGATCAGCGTGCCGACCACCACCGCCCCCACCACGCCGGCCACGGCCCCGATCGCGATCAGCAGGCTGAGGTGCCGGCTCACGCGGGCGCGCGCCAGCGTGGTCGCCGCCGTCACCTCACCCACGCGCCACGCTCCGTCCTCGATCCCGTCCGATCCGCCACCGCCACCGGCCGCCTACCGCCCGCCGGTCGCGGCCCGACAGTCTGCCGGGCCGATCGCCCTCCTCCTACGCGAGGACGAAGCCGTACGGCAGCTCCAGCCGGTTGGCGGCCATCAGCTCGGCATCGGCGAGCAGGTCCCGCGTCGGCCCGTCGGCCACGATCACGCCCTCGTGCATGACGACCGCCCGGGGGCAGAGCTGCAGCGCGTACGGGAGGTCGTGGGTGACCATGAGGGTCGTCAGCCCGAGGCGCAGGACGATCTCCGCGAACTCCCGCCGAGCCTGCGGGTCCAGGTTCGACGACGGCTCGTCGAGGACCAACAGCGACGGATCCATGGACAACACGGTGGCCGCCGCCACCCGGCGTCGCTGCCCGAAGCTGAGGTGATGGGGTGGCCGGTCGGCGACGTCGGTCATGCCGACGGCCTCGAGCGCGGCGTGGACCCGCCGGGCGAGCTCTTCGCCCCGGTAGCCGAGGTTGGCGGGGCCGAAGGCGACGTCGTCCCGGACAGTGGGCATGAAGAGCTGGTCGTCCGGGTCCTGGAAGACGATCCCCACCCGACGGCGGATCTCCCGCATGTTGGCCTTCGCCACGGTCAGGCCGTCCACGCTGATCGTGCCTCGCCCGCCACCGAGCGTGCCGTTGAGATGCAGCACGAGCGTCGTCTTGCCGGCTCCGTTGGGACCGAGGATGGCGACCCGCTCTCCCGGCCGCACCTCCAAGTCCACGCCGAAAAGCGCTTGCCGGCCGTCGGGGTAGGCGAAGGCCAGGTCCTGTACGACCAGCGAAGGCTCCTGGAGCTCGAGCGGCGGGGTCACGCCGTCACCAACGCCGCGATGCAGATCGCGCCGGCGGTCGCGGGAACGACCAGCGCGGCCAGCCAGTCCCGTCGTGGCGCCGGCGCCGTTCGCAGGTCCGGGAGGGCGCCGTCGTACCCCCGGCTCAGCATGGCGACGTAGACGCGCTCGCCGCGTTCGTACGAGCGGATGAACAAGGCACCGGCCGACGTAGCCACGGCCCGGACCTGCCACAGCCAGCGGGGGTCGTACCCCCTGGACTCCCGAGCCACCTTCATCCGCCGCATGTCGTCGGTGATGACGTCGCCGTAGCGGACCATGAAGCTGGTGATGGCGACGATGGGCTTGGGCATGTGGAGCCGCTCGAGGCCCCGGAGCAGCTCCGGCACGGTCGTCGTGGCGCCGAGCAGCGCCGTCGCCGCCACGCCGAGCGTGCCCTTGATCAGGATGTTCCACGCCCCCCACAGCCCGGCCACGGACAGTGAGAGGAAGCCGACCTGCACCCGCTCGCCCCCGCCGATGAACGGCAGGAAGAACGCGAAGGCCAGGAACGGCAGCTCGATGACCAGCCGTCGGGCGAGCCGGCCGAGCGGCACGGCGGCCACGAGCGCGACGGCGACGATGATCGCCACGTAGAGCCCGAAGGCCCAGAACGCCTCCCTGGGCGTGACGACGACGGCGAGGACGAACAGGACCGTCGCCGCGACCTTGGCTTCCGGTGCCAGTTCGTGCACGGGCGAGTGCCCGTGCACGAACCAGCGGTGGCCGTGGCCCGCGCCCATCCTGCGCTCAGCCGGAGGGGCTGGCTGCCGCAGGGGTCGGCGGGGACCACGGCCGGGACCGCAGCGTCCTGATGCCCAGGAGCACCACGGCACCGACGGCGAAGCAGAGGGCGACGCCGATGATCCCGGCCAGCCCGGTCGACAGGCGGGCGTTGTCGACGCCCTCGACGCCGTAGTCGGCGAGCGGTGCGTCGGCCAAGGCGTGGTCCTTCGCGGTGTCGTCGAAGCCCTTGTCGATCGAGACCTTCTCCAGGCCGTCGGGCTGCGAGCTGGCGAGGGGGCTGACGAAGAAGGCGAGGACGAGGGCCACGGCCAGCCCGAGGCCGACGAAGAGCCCGATGGTCCGCCCCCTGCTCATCGTTCTCGTGGCCGCGCCCATCACGCAGCCTCCGCCGTGACCAACGGCTCGCGCATCGCGAGCACCGGGCGCAGGTCCTGGGCGCCGAAGACGAGGTCCGGGCGCACGGCCAGCACCGCACCGACGGTCAGCCCGGTCAGCACGGCCTCGCCGATGCCGACCAGCGCGTGCACGCCGACCATGGCCGTCGCGACGGTCGCCACGGAGGCATCGCCGGCGCCTCCGACCGCGTAGTAGAGGACGAACACGAGGGACGACGCGATCACGCCGAACCATGCTGCGACGGCCGCGGACGTCGTCACCCCGGCCCTGGTGGCGGGCAGCACCCGCCGGAGCAGCAGGAAGACGCCGTAGCCGACGAAGCAGGTCACGTAGCCCATGACGATGATGTTCAGCCCGAGGGCAGTGAGCCCGCCGTCGGCGAACACCAGGGCCTGCACGAGGAAGACCACCGCCATGCACAGGCTCCCGACCCAGGGGCCGACGAGCACCGCGGCCAGGCAGCCTCCGAGCAGGTGGCCGCTGGTGCCGCTCGCCACGGGGAAGTTCAGCATCTGGAGAGCGAAGATGTAGGCGGCGACCAGGCCAGCGAGAGGGATCTCGCGGTCGTCGAGGTCCTGGGCAGCCTTCTTGACCGACACGCCCACGAGACCGGCGGCCACCACCGCCCCGGCCATCGAGGTCCTGCCGTCGATGAACCCGTCGGGTATGTGCACCTCGTCCCCTTTCGTCAGCACGCGCCGGTGCTTGTTGCGAGCTGTTCGCAGCCACCCTGGCAGCTGGATCACTCCTTTTCAATGGAAGGGGACCGGGTACGGTCCGGGCGATGCCTGCTGTGTTGGTCCATGGGGTGCCGGAAACCGAGCGGCTGTGGGGCCCGCTGCGGTCCCGCCTGAGCCGCTCGGACGTGGTCACCTTGACATTGCCGGGCTTCGGCACCGCCAGGCCCGAAGGCTTCGGGGCCACGATGGACGACTACGCGGCGTGGTTGATCGAGCAGGTGGAGGCCATCGACGGTCCGGTCGACCTGGTCGGCCACGACTGGGGCGGCGGCTTCACCCTCCGGTTGGTCAGCCTGCGCCCGGACCTGGTGCGGAGCTGGGTCCTGGACGCCGCCGGCCTGGCCGACGTCGAGTTCGAATGGCACGACTTCGCCAAGGTCTGGCAGACCCCCGAGCAGGGCGAGGCCTTCTGGGAGCAGCAGCTGGCGCTGCCCGTCGCTGACCGGGCCGGGGTGTTCCTGGCCTTCGGCGTCCCCGAGGAGGATGCCCTGACGATGGCGGGGGCGGGCGACGAGACGATGGCCGGCTGCATCCTCGACCTCTACCGGTCGGCCACCCGCGTCCAGGAGGAGTGGGGGCCGGACTTCGCCGACATCGACAAGCCCGGGCTCGTCGTCGTCCCCACCGCCGATCCCTTCCTGAATGCCGAAGGGGCGAAGAGGGCGGCCGAGCGGGCCGGAGCCCGCGTGGAGACGCTCGAGGGCGTCGGGCACTGGTGGATGGTGCAGGACCCGGCCGCCGGGGCGGCGCTGCTGGAGCGGTTCTGGTCCTCGGTCGAAGGAGGCTGACGTTGCTGGACCTGGTCATCAGGGGCGGGCTGATCGTCGATGGCTCGGGCCGGCTGGGCGTGGGCGGCGACCTGGGGGTACGTGACGGTCGGATCGTCGCCGTCGGCGAGGTGGACGAACCCGCCGCCCGGGTCATCGAGGCCGACGGCCAGGTCGTGGCGCCCGGCTTCGTGGACGTGCACACGCACTACGACGCGCAGGCCTTCTGGGATTCGACCCTCAGCCCGTCGCCGCTCCACGGCGTGACGACGGTGTTCGGCGGCAACTGCGGTTTCACGATCGCCCCGCTCACGCCCGAGGACGGCGACTACCTCATGCGGATGCTCGCCCGGGTGGAGGGGATGCCGCTCGAGTCCTTGCAGAAGGGCGTTCCGTGGGACTGGGGCTCGACCGCCGAGTACCTCGACCGCCTCGACGGCACGCTCATGCCCAACGCCGGGTTCCTAGTCGGGCACTCCGCGCTGCGGCGAGTGGTGATGGGCGAGGCCGCGACGGAGCGGGAGAGCACGCCGCAAGAGCTGGACGACATGAGGCGCCTCCTGCGGGAGGGGATGGCGGCCGGGGGCATGGGCTTCTCCTCGACCTGGTCGTCCTCGCACAACGACCACACCGGGCGGCCGGTGCCGTCCCGGCACGGCACTCGGGACGAGCTCGTCGCGCTGTGCTCGGTCGTACGCGATCACCCGGGCACCACGCTGGAGTTCATCCCCGCCGTGGGGGAGTTCAGCGAGGAGACGTTCGGGCTCATGGCCGCCATGAGCGCGGCCGCCGACCGGCCGCTCAACTGGAACCTGCTGCAGGTGTACGCCCAGAACTGGGACCACGTGCAGCACCAGCTGTCCGGCTACGACTACGCCGCCGAGCGCGGCGGGACCGTGGTCGCCCTGACCCTGCCGGACAGCTTCCGGCTCCGGCTCAACCTGCGCAGCGGCTTCGTGCTCGACATCCTCAACGGCTGGGACGGGCTCATGGCCCTGCCCGACGCCGAGAAGCTGGCCGTGCTGCGCGATCCCGCCGGACGGGCCGAGATGGACCGGCTGGCGCAGTCGACCGAAGGCCCTATGCGCGCCATCGGCAACTGGGGTGCCTACGTCCTGTTGGAGACGTTCACGGACGAGTACCGCCAGTACCAGGGCCGCACCCTGGCAGACATCGCGGCTGAGCTCGGCCGGACGCCCTGGGACACCCTGGCCGACATCGCCGTCGCCGACGGGCTCACCACGGTGATCGCCAACCAGGACCGGGGGCAGGACGAGGCGAGCTGGGCCCGGCGGGTCGAGGTGTGGCGGGACGGTCGCGCCGTCGTCGGTGCGTCGGATGCCGGCGCGCACCTGGACATGATCGACTCGTTCTCGTTCTCGACCACGCTGCTGGCCCGGGCGGTGCGGGAGCGGGACCTGCTGCCGATCGAGGAGGCCGTGCACTACCTGACCGACAGTCCGGCGAGGCTGTACGGCTTGCGCGACCGCGGCCGCCTCGCAGTCGGAGCGCATGCCGATGTGGTGGTGTTCGATCCGGCCGCCATCGGGCCGGGCCCGGTGCACACCCGGTTCGACCTGCCCGGCGGGGCGGGGCGGATTTACGGCGATGCCGTCGGCATCAGCCACGTGCTCGTCAACGGTGAGCCCGTGGTGCAGGGCGGTGAGCTGCTGGACGCCCGGCCGGGCACCCTGCTGCGGTCGGGGCGCGATACGACGACGGTCACCGTCGCCGAAGCCGGGGCGGCGCGTGGCGGCGGGCGGTCCGAACCACCTGGCTGACGATCCCGCGGCAGCACGGCCATCAACACCAGCCCGTCGACGAGACCGTTCACGTGGTTGGCGACGAGCAGGACGGGGCCGGCGAGAAGGCGGGTGGCGCCCTCGACGTCGATGCGGCGGAAGAAGACGCGCAGCAGCAGTCGTGCCAGCGACGCCATCACGCGGTCGCCGGTCCGTGCGGTCATCGTCCTCCTTCGATGCCGAGACCTGCGCGGATCATCGCGCGACACCCTTGTCGAAGATGGAACACGCGCGGCTGATCGGTTCGGCGGCCATCCGTGGCCGTGCGGACGACGAAGAGCCGGCATGCAGTTGGACCTCGAGACCTACAAACGCCATGCCGGTCGGGTCGAGCTCGATGGGATCGACTTCGACGCCTTCCGCGCCGATCCACTCGACGGCGACAGCCTCCGGTGCCTGCGCTACATGCACGACGTCGAGCACCACACCGTCTGCTACCTGCGCGATCTGCTCGTCACGCCGGCCCACCGGGATCCGGACATGACGACCTTCCTGACCATGTGGACCTTCGAGGAGTTCTGGCACGGCGAGGCCATCGCCACCGTTCTCAGGGCCCACGGCGAGCCGGCGGGGGCGGGGCGCATCGCCCCGTTGCGGCGGCGCCTCGGATGGCGGGACCGGGTGGCGCCGCTGGTCCACGGTGTCGGATCGGCCGTCGTCGGCGCGCCCTACACCGCGGTCCACATGACCTGGGGCGCGGTGAACGAGTGGACGACCCAGGCCGGCTACGCCCGGCTGGCCGCCCGGGCCCGGCACCCGGTGCTGACCGAGCTGCTGCGCAGGATCATGCGCCAAGAGGGCCGGCACATCGATTTCTACGCGCACCAGGCCATCGCCCGCCTCGACGGTGACCGCCGGGCCCAGCGGCTGACCCGCCTCGCGCTGCGCCGCTTCTGGCGGCCGGTCGGCTCGGACGTGATGCCCGAGAACGAGGTGCGGTTCATGGTCCGTCACCTGTTCGGCGGGGACGAGGGCAGCGGCATCGTGGCCCGCCTCGACCGTCGGGTCGACCGGCTGCCCGGGCTGCACGGCCTCGGGCTTCTGCACTCGGCGGCGGTGCGGTACTCGGCCTGACGGAGGGCGTTCGCGCGATCAGGGACCGAGCGCGGCGGCTCCTGCCTCGGCGACGGCGCGGTCGTCCTCGGACGAGCCGCCCGACACGCCGATCGCGCCGACCACGTGGCCGTCGACGCGAATTGCCACGCCGCCGCCGAAGACAATGAGGCGCGGCGTGTGTGTGATGCCGTGGACCAGCGCAGGGTTGTGCTCGATCATCGGCCACCATTCGTGGGTCGACAGGCCGTTGAACGAGGCCACCGTCCACGCCTTGTCGGCCGCGATCTTGGCCGTCAGGCGCGGCGCGCCGTCCATGCGGGCGCTCAGCACCGGATCCCCCGCGTTGTCGCACACCGTGATGCACATGAGGCGGGACATCGATTCGGCGTGGGTCAGGGCGGCGTCGAGGACGCGTCGGGCCCCGGCCAGCGAGATCGAGTCCGAAGGGACGGTGTCGGTGGTGTCGGTCATGGCCGGAGGATGCTGCTCGGCTCGCCGGGTGTCAACGACCCTGGCTTCCTCTCGCCGGGGGCCGGGAACGTACACTCCGCCAGCAGCGAAAGGGGGCCTGATGAGCGTGCTCGACGGTCCGCGGCGCGAGATCCGCCGCATCCTCGATGGTGGCACTCCGCAGTGGGTGAGCCCGTCCGACGACGGCAGCGAGCTGGTGCTCATGGACGGCCGGCGGGTGCCCGAGTCCACCGTCACCTACCTGCCGCCGTGCGATCCCTCCAAGATCCTGTGCATCCACCTCAACTACGACTCGCGCAGGGTCGAGTTCCGGGCCCCGGCCCTTACCACGCCCACCTACTTCCAGAAGCCGACCACCGCCCTCAACAGCCATCGAGGGGTGCTGTACCGCCCCGCCGACTGCCAGCTCATGAACTACGAGGGCGAGGTCGCGGCCGTCGTCGGTCGTCCCATGCGCAACGTCTCCCGGGAGGACGTGTGGGATCACTTGGCCGGCTTCGCGCCCTCGAACGACGTGGGTCTGCACGACTTCCGGGAGACCGACGCCGGTTCGATGCTGCGGGTCAAGGGCCAGGACGGCTACTGCCCGATCGGCCCCGGTCTTGTGTCAGGCGTCGACATCCGGGAGTCGACGCTGCGGACCTACATCAACGGCGCCGTCGTCCAAGAAGGACCGATCGCCGAGATGACGTTCCCTATCGACTACATCCTCGCCGACCTCTGCCGTCACATCACGCTGCTGCCCGGCGACGTCATCCTCACCGGCACCCCGGCCAACTCACGGCCGATGCAGCTCGGCGACGTGGTGGAGGTCGAGGTCACCGGCGTGGGTCGGTTGACCAACAACGTGGCCGAGTGCCCGGCGCCGAGCCACCCAGTCGGCCATCAGGCGCAGCAGGACACCGAAGGGATCCTTCGCGTCGCCTACGGCGGTGACTGGTGGGCCGAGCGAGATGTCGAGAAGGCCGCCGCACAGGCGGTCGTCGAAGCGGTCCCGTCGCCCTCGTGACGGTGCCGTGAGCGAGCGAAGCGACCTCCATTTCACGGTGCATTGTCCGCCGCAAGGCGGCGGACAGCTCGCTGGTGCACCTGGCAACGGCGACGCCCATGACCGCTCCCACGATCCGATGGAGCACCAGTGAGCATCCTCGGCAACCGCGTCCAGCGGATCGAGGACCCCCGCTTCCTCACCGGCGCCGCCACGTACGTCGAGGACGTCGCGCTCGACGGCGCAGCATGGGTGACGTATGTCCGCTCGACCTACGCGCACGCGCGGATCGTGGACATCGACACCGAAGACGCCTCCCAGCAGCCAGGCGTGCTGGGTGTGTTCACGAGCGCCGACCTCGGCCTCCCCCTCATCGCCCACACGCTCCCAATGCTGCCGGACGGCATGCGGCGGCCGCTGCTGGCCACGGACGTCGTTCGGTTCGCGGGCGAGCCCATCGTGGCCGTCGTCGCCGAGGACCGGTACCTCGCCGCCGACGCCGCCGAGCTCGTGGTGGTGGACTACGACCCGCTCCCGCCGCTCGTCGATCCGGAGGCTGCGGCGACCGACGAGGTCCTGCTGTTCCCGGAGGTCGGGACGAACGCCGCCTTCCGCCTGAAGTCGGAGCAGCGGGCCGACTTCAGCGGGTGCGAGGTCGTCGTCTCGCTGCGGGTGGAGAACCAGCGCATGACGGCGGCGCCCATCGAGCCCCGGTCAGGCGCCGCCTACTGGACTGACGACGGCCGGCTCGTCCACTACTCGGCCTGCCAAGGAGCACACCCGGCGCGAGACGCCCTCTGCTCGGTGTACGACCTGCCCCCGGAGCAGATCCGGGTGATCGTGCCCGACGTGGGCGGTGGCTTCGGCGCCAAGTCTCGCTGCCAGGCGGACGAGATGATGCTGGGCTGGTTCGCCCGCCGGCTCGGCCGGCCGATGCGCTGGACCGAGACCCGGTCGGAGAACATGGTGGCCATGCCCCACGGTCGGGGCCAACTCCAGCACCTCACCATCGGCGGCACGCGCGACGGGCAGGTCACCGCCTATCAGCTCGACGTGGTGCAGGACGCCGGCGCATACCCCGTGATGGGCGCCTTCCTCCCGGCGATGACCCAGCGCATGCTCACGGGCGTGTACCACCTCGACAACGTGGGCTTCTCGTCGGTGTCGGTGGTGACGACGGCGGCACCGGTCACGGCCTTCCGGGGCGCGGGCCGGCCGGAGGCCGCGGTGGCCATCGAACGGGCGATGGACCGCTTCGCCGTCGAGATCGGCATGGATCCCGCCGAGGTGCGGCGGCGCAACCTCGTGCCGCGCTTCCTCGAGGGCTACACGACGGGGATCGGCACCTTCTACGACGTGGGCGACTACCCAGAGGCGCTCCGGCGGGCGCTGGAGAGTGCCGGCTACGACGCTCTTCGCGCCGACCAGGCGCGCCGGCGGCAGGAGGGCGGCGTCATGCAGCTCGGCATCGGCCTGTCGGCCTACGTGGAGATCACGGCCGGTGGCCCGTCATCGGAGTACGGGTCGGTCGAGCTGCTCCCTGGCGGCCGCATCAAGGTCACCAGCGGTGCCACGCCCTTCGGGCAGGGCCACGACACGGTGTGGTCGATGATCGTGGCCGACCGCATGGGCGTCGCCATGGACGACGTCGAGGTCGTGCACGGCGACACCGATCTCGTGCCCGTCGGCGGGCTGACCGTCGGCTCACGTTCCGTCCAACTTGCAGGCGCGGCCGTCGCGGACGCCTCGCACAAGCTGGTGGAGGCGGCCCGCCAGGAGGTGGCCGAACTGCTGGAAGCTTCCGGCGAGGACGTGGTGTTCGACCCCGCTGGTGGCGCGTTCCACGTGGCCGGGACACCGAGCCTCTCAGTCGACTGGGCGGCGCTGGCCGAGCGATCGCGGGTGCCGTTGTCCGGCGTGTCGGACTTCAGCGCGTCGACGCCGACGTTCCCCTTCGGCGCCCACGTCGCGGTGGTCGAGGTCGACACCGTCACCGGTCAGATCCGGCTCGTCCGTCATGTCGCCGTCGACGACGCCGGCAAGGTGCTCAACCCGATGCTGGCCGAGGGCCAGGTGCACGGCGGCCTCGCCCAGGGCATCGCGCAGGCTCTGCTCGAAGCCATCCGATACGACGAGGACGGCAACCCGGTGACGACCAACTTCGCCGACTACCCCGTCATCTCGGCCGCCGAGCTCCCGATGTTCGAGGTCGTGCACATGGAGACCCCGACCTACGTCAACGAGCTCGGGGCGAAGGGGTTCGGTGAATCCGGAACGATCGGCGCCATCCCCGCTGTCCAGAACGCGGTGATCGACGCCGTGTCTCATCTCGGCGTGCTGCACATCGACACTCCGATCACGCCGGAACGCGTGTGGCGGGCTGTGCGGGAAGGGCAAGGAGGTCGCCCCTGATGGGGGCGAGGACAGGCGAGGAGTACCTGAAGGGGCTGCGCCGGACGAACCGTGAGCTGTGGCTCGGGGACGAGCGCGTCGATGACGTCACCACCCACCCCGCCCTGGCCGGCGCGGCCCAGGCGCTTGCTGGCGTCTTCGACCGCCAGCACGAGTTCGCCGCCGAGTGTCTGATGCCCGACCCCGCGACCGGGGAGCCCGTCAACGTCAGCCACATGATCCCCCGCAGCAAGGAGGACCTGCAGCGGAGGCGCCACGGGCTGCTCCGCATCGCCGAGAGCACGGTCGGGCTGATGGGTCGCACGCCCGACTACATGAACGTGACGTTCGCCGGTTTCGCGGGGGAGCGCACCGCCTGGGCCGGACCGAAGGGCCGCAACGAGGAGGGCGTCGCCAACCTGCAGTCGTTCCAGACGCAAC
This sequence comes from uncultured Acidimicrobiales bacterium, assembly GCA_963829955.1. Lineage (GTDB taxonomy): Bacteria > Actinomycetota > Acidimicrobiia > Acidimicrobiales > Ilumatobacteraceae > DASTFY01. The sequence goes on along the minus strand of CAWHKS010000013.1, from coordinate 66,234 downwards.
TAGCTCGCGAGGACCTCTCGCTGACCCACACCATCATCCACCCGACCATCGACCGGTTGAAGGACAGCAGCTTCGCCGGCAACCCGGTGCCGCTCCACAAGGTGGCCGACACCGAGCACGGGATCGTCGTCCGCGGCGCCCGCATTCTCGCCACGCTGGCGCCGTTCGCCGACGAGATCGCCGTCTACCCCGGCCATCCCCTCCCTCCGGGCACGCCCGACACCTACGCGCTGAGCTTCTCCATCCCCGTCAGCACGCCCGGCCTGATCTTCCTCTGCCGCGACAGCGCCTCCACCCCGGGTGCCGATCCGTTCGACCGTCCGCTGTCGCACCGATTCGACGAGCAGGACGCGTTCGTGATCTTCGACGACGTCGAGGTGCCGCGCGACCGGGTGTTCATCGACGGTGACGCGGAGGTCTACTCCGGGGTCATGCTGCCCACGGCCTGGTGGGCGAACATCATGCAGCAGACCACCCTGCGGGCCCTCACGAAGCTGGAGTTCGCCTACGGGCTCGCCTCGCTGATGGCCGAGGCCGTCAACGACTCCAGCCCGCACACCCTCGAGATGCTCGGAGAGCTGCACGGCTACGTCGAGATCACCCGCAGCGCCGTGCTCCTGGCCGAGGAGCACGCCTACGACAGAGGTGAGGGCGTCTGGTTCCCGGACGGGAGACCGTTGCACCCCATGCGCGCGCAGCTGGCGGTGTGGTTCCCGCGCGTGCGCGACATCCTCGTGACGATCGGCAGCCACAACCTGCTGGCCACGCCCAGCCGCGCCATGCTCGACGATGGCCGCCTCCGCCCGCTGATCGACGAGTTCCTGCACGGCGCCGGCGACGTCGACGCCGAGCGGCGCGCCGCCCTGTACCGGCTGGCGTGGGACTTCGTGGGCTCCGGGCTCGGAGCCCGCAACGATCTGTACGAACGCAACTACCTGGCCTCGGCCAGGACCAACCGGATCGGGGCGTACATGGTGTACTCGGATCGCAGTCGACCTCATGCGCTCGTGGACGGCATCCTGGCCGCCGGCCGCGCTCCGGATTCGTCGGGGGGTCTGAGCCATGTTGAGTGACGCGCAGCGCCACCAGGCGGCCGATGCCCTGTTGGGCGCGGCGCGGGACCATGTCACGATCCCGCCCGTCTCGGTGACGTATCCGGACGCCGAGGTGGAGGACGCGTACCGCATTTCCCGGCTGGTCGCCGAAGCCAAGCTCCAGTCCGGCGCCATCCTCAAGGGCCACAAGATCGGGCTCACGTCCCGGCCGATGCAGGAGGCGGCCGGCATCAACGAGCCGGACTACGGAGTCCTCCTCGACGACCTGTTCGTGGCCGAGGGCTCGGTCATCCCGACCGACCGGCTGTTCGCGCCGCTGGCGGAGGCCGAGCTGGCCTTCGTGCTGCACTCGCCGCTCGTCGGCCCGTCGGTCAACGCGGCCGATGTCGTGCGGGCGACGGACTTCGTGCTGCCCTGCATCGAGATCGTCGACCGTCGCTTCAACGAGCGGGGTGTGCTCGTCGACACCATCGCCGACAACGCGTCATCAGGCCTGGTCGTGCTCGGCGGCAACCCCGTCGGCCTCGGTGAGATCGACGTGCGCTCGATCGGCGTGACGCTGACGAAGAACGCCGTCATCGAGGACACCGGGGTCGCTTCAGCCGTGATGGGCAACCCGATCAACGCCGTGGCCTGGCTGGCCAACAAGCTGCACAGCTTCGGTGTGCCCCTGGAGGCGGGACACGTCATCCTCTCGGGATCGTTCATCAAGGCGATCCGCTTCGGCCCCGGTGACGTGATCGCCGCCGAGTTCACCTCGCTCGGCACCGTGCAGTTCGCCGTCGCCGGCTAGGTCGGGAACCGACCGGCGGGACCGGTCGTCCAACGCGCATCGCAGAAACCTCGGGGAAGGGGACTGGCATGCGCGGACGACTGGTGGTCGGAGGTGCGGTGGCGGCGGGCGCCGTGGTGGGGCTGGTCACGCCGGCCATCGCCTGCGGCGGATTGGTGGGGGAGAACGGCACCATCCAGCTCGTGCGGACGTCGACCCTCGCCGCGTATCACGACGGCGTCGAGCGGTACGTCACGTCGTTCGAGTTCGTCGGCGAGGGCAAAGAGGTGGGGTCGATCATCCCGCTCCCCGACGTGCCCACGACGGTCGAGCGCGGCGGTGACTGGACGCTCCAGCGGCTGGCGCTCGAGGTCGCGCCACCCGCCGACTTCGCGGCATCGACCGCGGCGGCCGCGACCGAAGCGCCGGCGGCGGCGGAGGTGATCCTCGAGACGAAGATCGACGCCCTCGACATCACCATCCTCAAGGGTGGGGGCGACGAGGTCGGGCGCTGGGCGCTCGACAACGGGTTCTTCCTCACGCCGGACGCGCCCGAGATCCTCGACTTCTACGCGTCACGCAGCCCGATCTTCATGGCCGCCCGCTTCGACGCCAGCCGGGCCGCCGCGCTCGGCCAGCAGAGCGGCGACGGCACGCCGATCATGCTGACCATCCCCACTGACCAGCCCTGGGTGCCGTTGCGCATCCTCGGGCTGGGTGCGGATGCATCGCAGGTGATCGATGCCGACGTCTACCTCCTCACGGACGACCGTCCGCAGCTGCTGGCCGGCGGGTCTGGCCTGACCGTGGAGCGCAGCACCGCGGCGTCCGGCGGGCTGCTGGCCGACCTCCGGTCCGATAAGGGGATGGAATGGGTGCCCGACTCCATGTGGCTGACCTACCTGCGGCTGGAGGCCTCCGCCGGTGACCTCGACTACGACCTGGCCGTGTCCGCGCAACGAGGTCTGGCGCCCGCGCCGGTGGACGCCGGGATCCAGTCGTTGCCGGCCGCGCCGCCGGCAGTGTCCGCGGCCGCTCCCGCAGAGGTGCCCGACGCTCCCCCGGCGGTCGAGGCCCGCTCGATCGATGTCGCTCCGCCGGCCGATGGGCGGTCGCTGTGGCCGTTCGGGGCCGGGGCGGTTGCCGGTGCGCTGACGTTCGGTGCCGTGCTCGCGGTGCGGCGCATGGTCCGTGATCGCGGGGCGGTGGCGTGAAGGGCCTGGCCGCCGCGTTGTCGGCGACCCTGGTCGCCGCGGTCGTTGTGACGGTTGGCGCCTTCCGGCTGGACCGGGCGGAGGGAGGGCAATCGGGGGTGCTCGGTCCGGGTGAGGTCGATGTCGTGCTCGACATCGACTACACGCGGTTCACACCCTCTCGGGTCCGCGTCCGGGAGGGCACCCGCGTGCGCTTCGTGTTGCGCAACCACGACCCCATCCGCCACGAGCTCATCCTCGGCCCACCGGACGTCCACGCCCGTCATGCCACCGGCACCGAGGCCGTCCATCCACCGCGCCCTGGCGAGGTGACCGTCGAACCCAACGCCACGGCCTCGACGACGTACCAGTTCGACGAGACGGGCGCGTTGATCTTCGCCTGCCATCTCCCCGGCCACAACGAGTACGGCATGAGCGGCGTCGTCGAGGTCGTCCCCGCCTGACCGCGGCCGTCGGATCCGTTCATATCACTCGTCCGCCGATTCGACGTCGATTCGCCGCGCCGAGTGGACCTGACTCGCACCTCGGAGACAGGGGGAGCTCAGAACCGGTCAGCACATGTCCTGTTTGATGTTGCACCATGATCCTCGGCGCCCCGCCACGATCGGAGGATCCCCATGCCCGGAAACGCTCCACCGCTGACCGATGAGCGCGACCTCCTGCTTGCCTACGTGAACCAGCAGCGCGACGGCATCCGCTTCGCCGCCTATGGCCTGACCGACGAACAGGCCCGCCAGACACCGACGGCCGGCACCCTGAGCGTCGGTGGGCTCGTCAAGCACGTGGCCGCGATGGAGCAGAGCTGGATGGACACCGTTCTCCAGCAGCCGTCGACCGGCTCGATGGAGGAGAGTGCCGAGCAGTACGAAGACGGTTTCACCCTGGGTCAGGACGAGACCCTGGCCGACGCGCTGACGCAGCTCGACGCGGTGGCCGGACGGACCGACGCGATCGTGCGGGACCTCGACCTCGACCATCCGGTGCCCGTCCCGAGGGGCGTGCCGTGGTTCCCGCAGGACGTGGACGCCTGGACGTTGCGTTGGGTGCTGCTGCACCTGGTGGAGGAGATCGGTCGCCACGCCGGGCACGCCGACATCGTGCGCGAGTCCATCGACGGCGCCACCATGTACGAGCTGATGGCGGGCGCCGAGGGATGGCCCGCCACGGACTGGCTGCAACCCTGGCAGCCGCCGACCTGATCGCTCGGCGGAGCGCCGGCAGGTTCCTCAGCCCGCGGCGGCCGCCACGAGGGCGTCGATCGTCCTTCGGTCGAGCCGGCCGGATTCCAGGAACTCTTCCACGCGACCCTCGGCGCGCTCGCGCTCGGCCGGCGTCGACGCCTCCAGCCACTGCCGGCACGCGGACCGCCCGATGTGGCCGAGCTGCGCGACCACCATCGAGAAGCGCTCCGGCCGGTCGAGGCGCCCTGGGCCGCCGTCGGCGTAGTAGGCCCGCAGCAGCGTCCGGGCCCGGGCTGGCTCACTCCTGCAGAACTCGAAGACGACGAGCGCCAACTCCTGAGCCGGATCGGCCAGCCCTGCGTTCTCCCAGTCGATGACGCACACGCCGTCGGCCCCGCCGCCACCGCCGACGACCGGAAGGACGTTGTCCGCCCACAGGTCCCGGTGGCAGCAGCGGAGCGTCTCTGCCTTCTCGATCAGGCCTTCCATCCCCACCAGCTCCGGCTGGTACGCGGCCAGCGCGTCGGCGAACGGCGCGTTCGCCGCTGCGGTCTCGGCCACCAAGTCGCCCCAGGCCTCGGCGCCGATCGGGTCGGTGTACCACCAGTGCTCAGGGTTCGAATCGTCCACCGGCACCTGATGGAGCTGGGCCGTCACCCGTCCGATGAGCGCCGGATCGAGGTCCGTCGTGCGCGCACCGAGATGCACCCACTCGTAGAGGAGGACTTGTGCAGACCCGACGTCGACGACGACCGCACCGTCGACAGCCCGGATGACGCGAGGCGCCGGCACTCCCGCCTGGACGGCCGCCTCCTGGAAGTGCGCGCACCCTTCGGACTCCTCGACGTCCGGTGGCTCGAAGGGCTCCTTCACCGCCCACGTCCCCTCAGGGGTCGTGAGCTGCCACACCTGCCCCTGCTCGCCCCGGGCCACCGGCCCGTGCAGCGTCGCGTGGTCGTGGAGGCCGAACGCGCGAGCGACCTTTCCGGCCTGCGCGGCGCTCAGCACGCGCGCTCAGCCGCGCGGAGGCTCGAAGCGCTCGTAGTCGGTGTCGTCGACCAGGGACTCCGGCCCTTCGGACGGCAGCATCTCGAAGTGGTTGAGAGCGGCGTTCACGTCGCCCTCCCACACCTCGGACGGCAGGTCGTAGAGCACCTCGACGCTGTGACCGTCCGGATCCCGCACGTAGACGCTGTGGGTCATCCCGTGGTTGCCGCGCAGGTCGAACGGCACGCCACTGGCCTGCAGATGCGCGAGCTGGGCCATCCACCGCTCCCGGTCCGGATAGGCCACGGCGAAGTGGTTGATGCCGACGGCGTGGGCCGGGAAGAAGCCCTCCCACTCGTCCGGCGGTGCCGGCACCTCGTCAGGCTTGCCGACCTGCACCAGGGCCAGGTCATGGTGGCTCTCGCCGGCCCGGAAGAACCGCATCTCGCTCAGGGCCAGCGGCCCCTCGAGCACGCCGCAGCGTTCGAAGCCGAGGACTTCGGTGTAGAAGCGCTCCGACGCGTCGATGTCCCTCACCGTCAGCACGAGGTGCGAGATCCGGGGACCGGCCGAGGGCTTGCTGGGCTGGGTCGACGGCATCTGTGGCTCCCTTCCCGGGGGCGGCGCGGTGCGCTGTCTGGTGGTCGTGGCGGCGAACCTTCGTTCACCGTAGAGGATGCCACGGCCTGACGCCGCCCCGTCCGTGCTACCAGGTGACCTCGTCGCAGCCCCGATGGTCGTCCGGCTCGATCTGGAGCGTGGCGTGGCCGAGGCCGTGGCGTTCCTCCAGCAGCACGCGGGCCTGGTCGAGCACGCCGTGGCTGTCGGTACCGGCCCGGACCATCAGGTGCGCCGACGCCACCTCCATCTCCGAGGTCAGCGTCCACACGTGCAGGTCGTGCACATCGACCACGCCCGGGATGCCGGCCAGGTCTTGTTGGAGCGCGCGGACGTCGATGTCCGGCGGCGCGGCCTGCACGAGGATGCGCACGGCGTCGCGGCCCAGACGTCCGGCCCGGGGCAGGATGAACAGCCCGATGGCGGCGCCGAGCATGGGGTCCACCCAGGTCCACCCCGTGATGCCCCAGACGATGGCGCCGATGACGACGGCCACCGAGCCGAGCATGTCCGAGACAACCTCCAGGTAGGCCCCCCGCACGTTCAGACTCTCCTTGGCCCCCGCTCGGAGGAGGGCGAAGGCCACGATGTTGACGGCCAGGCCGAACAGCCCGACCACCAGGACCGGCCCGGCCGGGATCACCCGGTCCTCGCCCAGGCGGGCAGCGGCCTCGTAGAGGACGTAGCCCGCGACGCCGAACAGCAGGACGGCGTTGGCCAGCGCGGCCAGGATCTCCAGCCGGTACAGACCGAACGTCCGCTGCGGGTTGGCGCGGGCGGTGGAGGCGGCGTGGATGGCGGCCAGCGCCATGCCGAGCCCGAGCGCGTCGGTGGCCATGTGCCCGGCGTCGGACAGCAGTGACAGCGAGCCGGTGACGAGGCCGACGACCACCTGCACGACGAGGAAGCCGACGATCAGGGCGAATGCGATGAACAGCGGACGTTGGTGACGGGCCCCGGCCCTGGCGGCCGCCGAGCCGTGGGAGTGACCGTGCGCGTGCCCGTGTGCACGGTCCCCGGGCCCACGATGGGTGCCACCGCTCATCCAGGCATCATGCCCCGCCCGCCGCCCGCTCGGCTCGTCACAGGCCTGGTCCGATCGGTCGGGCAGGATGGTGGGATGCGTATCGACCCGAAGCTCGCCACCGTCCTGGCCGTCGCCCTGATCATCGTCGGCGGCGTGATCGTGGCCACCAGCGGTGACTCGATCTCGGTCCGCTTCCTGACCGCTCTCGTGACGCTGGACGTGGCGCTGCGTCTGTACTCCCGCAACTCGGCGCCGTCCCGCCGAGGTCCCGGCGGCGGTTGACGGCGGGGGCCTTCAGGGCGTCAGCACCAGCTTCCCGAACACGTCACCGCTCGCCATGCGGGCGAGGGCGTCCGAGGCGTCGGCCAGTGGCAGGACGGCGTCGATCGAGGGCCGCGCGCCCGTCACGGCGCAGAAGCGGGCCACGCGCTCCAACTCCTCCCGGGTGCCCATGGTGGAGCCGATGATCCGGAGCTGCAGGAAGAACACTCGATTGAGGTCGGCGGGCGGGTTGGGCCCGCTCGTCGCCCCGGACACCACGAGCGTGCCGCCCGGGCGCAGGGATTTCAGGGAGTGGCTCCAGGTCGCCTCGCCGACGGTCTCGAACACCGCGTCCACGCGACCGGGCAGGCGGGCACCGGAGTCGAAGGCCTCGTGGGCGCCCAGCTCGACGGCTCGGGCCTGCTTCTCGGCGCTGCGACTGGTCACCCACACGCGGTATCCCGCGGCACGGGCGAGCGCGATCAGCGCCGTCGACACCCCGCCGCCGGCGCCCTGCACGAGCACGGTGTCACCGGGCTTCGCATCGCTCTGCGCGAACAGCATGCGATACGCCGTCAGCCAGGCCGTCGGCAGGCACGCGGCCTCTTCGAACGAGAGCGAGGCCGGCTTGGGCACCAGGTTGCGCTTGGGGACGACCACCCGTTCGGCCAGGGTCCCGTCGTATCGTTCCGACAGCAACGACCTCTTCGGGTCGAGCGTCTCGTCTCCTTGCCAGTCGGGTGAGCAGATGACCGAGTGGACGATGACCTCGTTGCCGCCCTCGTCGACGCCTGCTGCGTCGCAGCCGAGCACGATCGGGAGCCGGTCCTCGGCGATGCCGACGCCTTTCAGCGTCCACAGGTCGTGGTGGTTGAGCGCGGCCGCGCGCACCGTGACCGCCACCCAGCCCGACGGCGGCTCGGGGTCGGGTCGCTCGCCGACCTCCAGACCGGTCAGCGGGTCGTCGGGATCGATGGCGGTGGCGGTGGCGGCGAGCATGGACGCCGACCCTACGCGTACCGGGTGGGGCGCTACCCGCCCGCTCCGCCGGGCATGGACGACAGGTAGGCGTCGACCACGAGGTCGGCGATGAGGCGGTAACCCTCCGGGGTCGGATGGATGTCGTGCTCCGCGCAGTAGGACGTGAGCTCGCACACCCTGGCCACGGGCACCGGGATCTCGCCGTAGGGCTCGAGCGTCGCCAGCTCGGTCATCGGTCCGTACGCGCCGGTGGCGGCGGTCACGTCGACGAACGTTCCCCCGGCCCCGGTGTAGGCGGTCAGGAGGGCGGGGTTGATGAGTTGCTTGAACGCGGTCACCGAGAGCTCGGCCAGTTGCTGCCTCTCGGGCGTGCCCTGCAACCACTCACCGAGGATGACGTCCGGGTAGGTCGTGCCGACGATCAGCGTGTCGGGGCCGGCGGCGGCCCGGAGCCGTTGCATCGTCTCGGAGACGTTCGTCTCGATGCTCTCCACGGCCGCGGTCACGCAGGGGACAGGGTCAGGGGTGGCGGCGCACGTGGTCACGTCGTTGCCGCCGATGGAAACAGTGATCAGACCGACCTCGCCCGGGTGCTCCCACAGGAACGTTTCGGCGGCCTCGAGCTGTGTCTGCCCGTCGTACGGGGCCGCGCCCGGTCCGAGGCCCTCGGCCGTGCAGCCCACGGACTGGACCATCGACGTCGTCGTCGCGCCGCCGCAGCCGAAGTTCACCAGCTCCAGGGGATGGGACAGGGCGGCGGCCTCGTCCACGACCTGGTAGGCGAAGCCGTTGTCGGTGTTCCCGATGCCGGCCTCGTAGCCGGCGGCGTACGAGTCGCCGATCGAGACGTAGTAAGGAGTGGGCGCCACCGCCGTGGTCGCCGTCGTGGCGACGGTGACGGGCGTCGCCGAGGTCGCGATCGGCCCGCTGGCGGCGGGACTGCCAGCGTCGTCGCTGCCGCAGGCAGAAGCAGCGGCCGTGGCCATGGCGGCGAGCGTGAGCAGAGCCGCCCGGAGTCCGCCCTTCGTCTCGCCCATCCGCGCATCATGGCACCGGCGGCGGCAGAGAACCGGCCGCCCGGATTGCGGCGGTGCCCCGGGCCGGCGTGCGAACATCACGCATGGGCGTGCGAGCGTCGGTGGTCGGCTGTTGTCTGGTGCTGGTGGCCTGTGCCGGCGGTGACGGCGGCACCGCGGAAGACACGGGAAACGGCACCACATCGGACGGCGCACGAGCCCCGTCCACTCTGGCGGGATCGACAACCACGGCGTTCCCGAGCACCTCCGCCGCGCCGCCGACCACCGTGCAGATCGCGACGACGCTGACCGACTGGCCGTGCCCGCCGGACACGCCGCCCGGCGCCCAGTGCCACCGGCTGGACGTGCCCGCCGACTGGTCGGACCCGTCCAGCGCCCGGGTCTCGCTGCCCATCGCCGTGCTGCCGGCCTCGGGGCCGGCGGCCCGTGACGACGCCATCGTCATCCCGGCCGGAGGACCGGGGGGCGAGGCGCTGGGCGCCGCCGGCTACTGGCGCGAGTCGGCGCTGGCGCGGGACCGGGACATCGTGCTGTACGACCAACGGGGGACCGGCCAGGCCCAGCCCGGCCTCGAGTGCCCCGAGCGTGACGAGGCCTTCGTCGCCAACCTCCAGCGGGACGAGCCGTTCGACGTCGAGCGCCAGGCCATCGTCACCGCCTACGCCGCCTGCCGGCAGCGCCTGGAGGCGAGCGGGGTCGACTTCGACGACTACGACTCCGAAGCGAGTGTGCGCGATCTCGACGCCATCCGGGAGGCCCTCGGGTACGAGAGCTGGAACCTGCTCGGCATCAGCTACGGCGCCCGGCTCACGCTGGCCGCGATGCGGTCCGCGCCCGAGCACCTGCGCTCGGTGATCCTCGATTCGGTGTACGACGTCACAGCGGGCGGCATCGGCCAGACGGCAGTCGACGCGGAGCGGGCGTTCCAGCAACTGGTGGACGGCTGCGCGGCCGACGCCACCTGCGCCACAGCCCATCCCGATCTGGGCGCCACGATCAACGCCGTGAACGACCGCTACAACGCCACGCCGATCGTGGTCGACGCCGATATCGAGGACGGTGCCGGGCTCCGGACGTTCGTCATCACCGGCGACGACGCGCTCGGCGGTCTGTTCAACGCCCTCTACGACGCCAGCCTCATCCCGTTGTTGCCATCGATCCTGGAGGCGCTGGCGGCCGGTGAGACCGCCATCGTGCCCGAGCTGATCCGTCGCGGCGTCGGCTTCGCCACGCAGTTCTCAGACGGCATGCAGGCCTCGGTGAACTGCGCCGACAACGCCGGTCTCGATCAGTCGATGGACGAGCAGGCGGTGGCCGATCCGGGCCGGACGGCCTTGCTCGTCACCGACATCATCTGCTCGGAGTGGCCGGTCGAGGCGACGTCCGACACCTTCAACGAGCCCGTGTTATCGGACGTCCCCGCTCTCGTCCTGGCCGGTCTGTACGACCCGGTCACCCCTCCTGCCGGCACCGAAGCGGTGGCGAGTCAACTCACCAACGCCACCTTCGGCCTCTGGCCGAACCAGGGGCACGGTGTCACGGGTGAGCCGTGTGCCACCGCAGTCGAGCTGGCCTTCCTCGACGATCCCTCCGCCCCCGTCGACCTCTCGTGCCTGGCCAAGGTGCCTGGTCCGGCCTTCGCCTGAGCAAGCGGCCCCGGAACAGGAGTGAGAATCGTTCCCTGATAGCGTGGCGGCGTGGCCCGCCGCTCACGTCCGGTCCTCCTCTGGGTTCTCGCCCTTCTGCCCGTGCTGTGCGCCGCGACCGCCCTCTCTTCCTGTGGCACGGACGCGGGTGGTGACGATGCGTCCGGGCAGGCGGTCGAGGCCGTCGCTTCCTTCTACCCGTTGGCCTTCGTGACCGAGCAGGTCGGCGGCGATCGGGTGGCCGTCACCGATCTCACGCCACCCGGGGTCGAACCGCACGACCTCGAACTGTCGCCGCGCGACGTCGCCTCCGTGGCCGATGCGGACCTCATCGTGTACCTGGCCGGCTTCTCACCCGCAGTCGACGACGCCGTGGACGGCGAAGCCGGTGACCGGGGGCTCGAGGTCGGTCAGTTCGCCGCGCCTCGATCTGCCATCCAGCGACTCGGACGCCGCCCGGGCCGAGGGCGACGGGCACGGTGCCGCCGACCCGCACTTCTGGCTCGATCCCCTCCGTCTGGCCGACGTCGCCGACCAGGTCGCCGAGCGGCTCGGTGCGCTCGAGCCTGGGTCCGCGGCCACCTTCGAGGCCAACGCCGCCGAGCTCCGCGGGGAGCTGGCGGCGCTCGACTCGGAGCTCGCCGCAGGGCTGGCGGACTGCGACGCGCGGACCATGGTCACCGGTCATGACGCGTTCGGCTATCTGGCCGACCGCTATCACCTCACTCAGGTCGGCATCGGGGGCGTGGACCCGGAGGGCGAGCCGACGCCCGCCGACCTGGCCGAGATCTCACGATTTGTCGATGAGCACGGCGTGTCCACCATCTACCACGAGAGCCTGGTGAGCCCGGCGGTGGCGGAGGCGGTCGCGGCCGAGACAGGAGCGACGATCGCGGTGCTCGACCCTCTCGAAGGGCTACCGAAAAACGCGGACGGCGTCGACTACTTCAGCGCCATGCGGGTCAACCTCGCCACGCTGCGGGAAGGCCAGGGCTGCCGGTGAGCGACGCCATCGTCCGGGTGACGGACGGCCGCTTCGGCTACCGCGGGCAGGTGGCGGTGGAGGCCGGCCTGCTCGTGGCGCGGGGCGAGGTGGTGGCGCTCGTGGGACCGAACGGGTCGGGCAAGACGACGCTGGTGAAGGGGATCCTCGGTCTGTGTGAACGCCTCGGCGGCGAGGTCGAGCTGTTCGGTGGGCAGCTCCATGACCGCGGCCGGGTCGGCTACGTGCCCCAGCGCCAGCAGGCGGCCGGTCCCATCCCGGCGACCGTCAGGGAGGTCGTGACCTCGGGACGGCTCGCTTGCTCCGGCCTCGGCCGGCGGATGCGGGGGGCCGATCGGCAGGCGATAGACGACGCCATCGCCGCCGTCGGCCTGGCCGACCGCACAGGCGCGCCCGTCGCCACTCTCTCGGGCGGCCAGCAACGGCGAGCCCTGGTGGCGAGGGCGCTGGCCGGGCGGGCCGAGGTCCTGTTCCTCGACGAACCGCTCGCCGGTGTCGACCGCTCGAGCCGCCAGGCGCTGGCCGGGATCATGGCCGAGCTGGTCGACGCCGGGACGACGATCGTGGTCGTGCTGCACGAGCTCGGACCGCTCGCTCCGCTCATCACCCGGGTGGCCCGCCTCGAGGCGGGTGCGATCGTCAGCGACGGCCCGCCCGAGCACACGCCGGCCGAGGTCCTCGGTCATGGCGACGAGGACCCGCATCCCGTCAGCGAGCCCACTCGCGGCGTCGGGCCGTGGCCCTGAGCCATGGACTTCTGGCAGTACGAGTTCATGCGCCGCGCGCTGGTGGCGGCCGTGCTGGTGGGCCTCGCGGCACCCGCGGTCGGGATCTTCCTCGTGCAGCGGCGTCTGGCGCTCATCGGTGACGGGCTCGGCCACGTCGCGTTGACCGGTGTCGCGCTCGGCCTGGTGCTCGACCGGGCGCCGGTCGGTGTCGCCCTGCTCACGGCCACTGCCGGCGCGGTGCTGCTGGAGCTCATCCGTGTACGAGGGCAAACGAGCGGCGACATCGCGCTCGCCGTGCTCTTCTACGGCGGCATCGCGGCGGGCGTCGTGCTGGTGAGCCGAGCGCCGTCTGGGGTACGCAACCTCGACGCCTACCTCTTCGGCAGCATCACGACCACGAGCTGGTCCGACGTGGCCGTGTTTGCGGTGCTGACCGCCGTCGTCCTCCTGGTCACCACCGTCCTCGGGCGGGCGTTGTTCAGCGTGAGCAACGACGAGGAGTTCGCGCACGCCACCGGCCTGCCGGTCGTGCCGCTGAACCTGCTGCTGGCCGTCCTCACCGCGTTCACGGTCGTTGTCGCCATGCGGGTGATCGGTGTCCTGCTTGTCAGCGCCCTCATGGTGGTGCCGGTGGCGACCGCGCAGCTCTTCAGCAGGAGCTTCCGAGGCACCGTGCTGGCCGGCATGGCCCTCGGTGTTGCCGTCGCAGTGGCCGGCGTTGTGGTGTCGTTCTACGCGGACACGCCGTCGGGAGGCACGATCGTCGTGCTCGCCATCGCCGTCTTCCTGTTCGCGCTGGCGGCCACGGGTGCGCGTCGCGTGGTGACGGCCCGATCGGGGGCCTAGTTCCGTCGCCTTCGGTCAGGCGGCGCAGGCGGGGCACACGCCGACCAGGTCGAGCCGGTGGTGCTGGAGGTGGAATCCGGTCTCGTCGGCGATAGCGGCGAAGGCGGTGGCCACCGACTTCTCGACCCGGGGCGGGACGGTGACGTCGCGCACGATGCCGCAGTTGGAGCAGATCAGGTGGTGGTGGTGCTCGGTGAGGTCCTCGGCCAGCTCGAAGCGGGCCCAGTCGTCGTTCGTCACGATGCGCTGCACGAGACCGGACTGCTCGAGCAGCATCAGGTTGCGGTACACCGAGCTCTGGGCCAGCCCGGGCCGACGCTCCAGGATCTCGGGGATGGTGAGCGGCGACGCCGCGGCGGCGAGCAGGTCCATCAGCTCGCGCCGGTTCCTCGTGTAGCGCTGACCGTGGGCGCGCAGCCGCGCGGTGGCGACCTGGTCCACGTCCTCCATCCCGGGCACGCTACCCGCCCAAGTGAGAATGGCAGAGAATCCCGCCGCTGCGGGCCCGCCGGCTACGAGCGCTTGGCGGGGGGAGCGAAGGCGGTGGCGGCCAGCCGCCCTTCGAGGGCGGGCTCGTCCGGCGCGTACTGGCCGTCGGCGAGCAGGTGACGGGCGGCGTCGGCAAGGGCCCCGAGTGCGATCCGGGCCAGCGTGCCCCCGACCGAGATGCGCCGCACCCCCACGTCGCCGAGTTGCGCGACGGTGGGCCCGCCCGGCCGGAGCAGGACGTTGACCGGAACGCCGACCTCGTCGACGATGCGCCGGATCTGTTCGAGGTCGATGAGCCCGGGTGCGTACACGACCTCCGCGCCGGCCTCGCGGTACGCCACCAACCGGTTGATCGTGTCGTCGAGATCCTCGAACCCGTGGAGGTGGTTCTCGCAGCGGGCTGTCAGCACCACGCCGTGGCGGGCGGCGCCGGCGGCTGCCGCGTGCACGCGCTCCGTCGCGACGTCGATCGAATCGATCGCTCCCGTCTCCGGGTTCCAGTCCTCGATCGAGCAGCCGGCCGCGCCCGCTCGGCCGATCCGCTCGACCGTGTCCTCGACGCCGGCGGCGTCGTCGCCGAAGCACCGTTCCGAGTCGGCGTTGAGGGGCAGGTCCGTGGCCCGGGCCAGCGCGGCGACGTGGGCCAGCATCTCGTCGCGGTCGACGGTCATGTCGAGGCGGCCGAGCGTGGCCGCGAAGCCGCTGCTGGTCGTGGCCAGGGCCGGGAAGCCGAGAGCGGCGAGGACCCTGGCCGAGCCGGCGTCGTAGGGGTTGGGCATCACGAACACGCCGTCGGCGTGCAGTTGCCGGAACCGCTCGATCGGTGTCATGGCAGGACCCTGCCACAGTCGACACCGGCCGGTGGGTGGTCGTCCGTCACGACAGCTGATCGGCGATGCCGCTGGCCTCCGAGGTCACGGTGTCGGCGTCCACCAGCCCGCTCGAGGTGACGATGCCCTGCCAGGCGGCCAGCACCTTGGCGGCGACGCCGCTGCCGAACAGCGACTCCCGCAGCTCTTCCTGGCGGGTCTCGTAGAGCTCGTTCCAGGCGTCGACGGCGAGGAACCTCTGGACGAGCGGGTTCGTGCGCCCGGCCGGGCCGCGCGCCGCGCCCTGCTCGCCCGTCCCGCCTGGGACGGCATTTTCCCGGCAGCTCATCACCTGGCGGGGCGGGCATCCCGCCACCCGGGGGCGGGACCATCTCGCCGCCCCCCGGGGCGATGCCGCGCACGATCGGTCCCCCGCCTCCGGGGCGGGAGCCGAAGGCGAGGTTGTAGTCCCAGGGCACCACCGTGAACTGCTCAGTCTCGGTGTCGTAGTACAGGTAGGCGTTGTTCCCGGGTCCGTCGATGTCATCGAAGTTCGCGAGCAACTCCTGCATGGCCAGATAGGTGGCGAAGGCGTCCACGTCGAGCCAGCTCTCGAGCTCCGCCTCGAACGTGGCGTCGTCGGCGTTGTTGACGAAGTCGAGGAACTCGATGAGCGGCGTGAGGTCGGCGTTGTCGTCTCCGGCCTCCTGGTCGAACACCTCGGTGTACGCCTCGGGGTCGTCGCCGCGGTACGTGTAGTCGCCGCTGCTCTCCGCCTTGTACAGCGCGCCGCTGGCGTCGAGTTGGTCGGCCATCCATGCGTCGTCCGGGTTCTCGATCGCCAGACGGAGGGCAGGCTCGCTGCCGTTCACGCTGAAGGAGGTGGCGACCGCGTCCTGCGAGGCCAGGCCGGCGAGGTCGAGCAGCTCGAGCGCGAGCGCCTCGTTGAGGGCCGTGGACGAGTTGTTGGACCGGACGACCAGCTCGGTCAGCCCGTCGTGCTGCTGGTCCTCCACGAACTCGTCGAGCCTGATCAGCCAGGGGAGAGTGGTCGGGTCCTCGGCCGACACCCCGGACCCGGGACCCCGGCCGCCGCCCCGCAGACCGCCCAGCGAGGAGTTGCCCTTGAGGCGGATGCCCGCTCGCTCGTAGGTCTCGCCGTCGATCGTGACCGTGGCCTCGATCCACTCCTTGTTCCCGGTCGACGTGTAGGCGTCGAGCATGGCCTGGTAGTCGTCGTCCTCGAACGACAGGGACACCTCGTGCACCTCGGCGCTGTCGAGGGTGCCGACGGCACCGAGGTCGACCGAGGATGCGTCCACGGCATCCGTCGCCGCCGTCGACGCCTCGGTCGTCGTGGAAGATGTCGCGGCGGCGGAGACGGGCGCGGCGGAGCAGCCCGCGAGGAGGGCGAGCGTGGCGATGGCGATCGCCGGATGGGCAGGGAGGTAGGCAGGCATGACCCCCATCGAAGGGGACGAACTTGGGGACCGCCCCCACGTTGGCCGAGAGAACGCTGAGAAAGCCGAGCGGAGCTGCCGCGCCCAAGCACTTCACGGTCCGTTCCTAGGTGGCGCTCAGGATCCGGGCGTACACCCGTGGGTATGTCTCTCGCTGCCCTGTTCGCCATCGACGCCGTCGCCGTCGCCGTGCTCGTGTTCGGCCTCTACTTCCCGCGCCACCGGCGCCGCGACATGGTGGTGGCGTATCTCGGGATCAACGTGGGCGTCCTGGGCGTGACGCAGGCGTTGTCGTCGG
This sequence comes from uncultured Acidimicrobiales bacterium, assembly GCA_963829955.1. Classification (GTDB taxonomy): domain Bacteria; phylum Actinomycetota; class Acidimicrobiia; order Acidimicrobiales; family Ilumatobacteraceae; genus DASTFY01. The sequence continues at coordinate 49,822 of CAWHKS010000013.1, read as the reverse complement.
CCCAGATCTCGGCCGGACTCGGTCTGGGGCTTTTCGGCGTGCTCTCGATCATCCGCCTCCGCTCCGCGGAGCTGGACCAGCCGGAGATCGCCTACTACTTCGCCGCGCTGGCCCTCGGCCTGCTCGGTGGGTTCGCCGTGACCCCGGGCTGGATGAGCCCGGCCCTCATGGCGGCCATCGTCATCGCTGTCCTCGTTGGTGATCACCCCCGGCTGTTCGGCGGCTACCGCCACCAGACGGTGACGCTCGATCGCGCCTATCCGGACGAGCTCGAGTTGCGGGAGCGCCTCGAGGAGCTTCTCGGTGCCCACGTCCATCGGATCGCGGTGCGGAAGCTGGACCTGGTCGCCGACATCACGGTGGTCGACGTCCGCTACGAGCAGCGGCGCGGCCAACCCCCAGACCGTCCCGACTACGTCAGCGCCGAGTTCCGAGTGCGTCCGTGATCGCCCCGCCGGACGCACCAGCGACCGTGTGCCTCTTTGCCCTCGACGGCCTGCCAGGGGTGACGCTCGACGAGCTCGATGCGCTGGCCGAGCGGCAGACCCGGACGGAGCGGAAGTACCTCGTCAGCTCCGAGCACCTGGCCGCGGCGATGGAGCTGCTCCCCGTCCGGCCCCGGGTCCTGGACATCGACGACCGGCGCCGGTTCCGCTACGAGTCGATCTACTTCGACACGCTCGGGTTCGACAGCTACCTCGATGCGGCCCGCCGCCGGCCGCAACGCTTCAAGGTCCGGACCCGCACCTACGTCGATGCCGGTCGCTGCTGGATCGAGGCCAAGTTCAGGACCCGCACAGGCCGGACCGAGAAGCGCCGCGCCGAGATCGCCCTCGGCGACGGTGGTCGGCTCAGCGAGGAGTCGCTGGCGTTCCTCGACGGTTTCCCGCTCGTCAGACCACACCTGGCGCACCTCGGCCCGGCGCTGCGCACCCGGTACGGGCGCAGCACGCTCGTCCTGGGCTCGAGCAGGGTGACCATCGACGTCGACCTGGACTGCTCTGTGCCCGGGCGGTCGGCCGGAGGTGTTGGGGTGGGCGACCTCATCATCATCGAGACCAAGGGCGACCGCGCTGTCGGTGACTTCGACCGCGCGCTGTGGTCGTTGCACGTGCGACCATCGGCCATCAGCAAATACGGCCTCGGCATGGCCGCGCTCCACCCGCACCTGCCGTCGAACGCCTGGCGTCGCATCCTCGACCGCCACGTCGCACCGACCCTCTGACCTCGGCAGGGCGTCGGGCGCGGCCAGGTCAGCCCACGGGTTCGGCGGCCTCTTCCGGCACCGGATAGTCGTCGGCGTTGACCACCCAGCCCGGCCGGGCGGAGAAGTCGTACCGCGGCGGGGCGAAGATGTCGATGAGCAGGTGCGAACCGTCGCCCACCGCCTGGGAGGTGTGGATGGCGGGCGGCGGGATGACGGTCACGGCCGGGCTCGAACAGGCCTGGTGCTCGTCGTCGCGCCACTGCTCGAGATCCGGCGTCCACGGCGTGCGGATGTGGTGGACGTAGTCGCCGGCGAGCTGGAGGGAGAGCTGCTCGAAGTCGTCGTGGTGGTGGGGCGACAGCTTGGACGGGTCGCGGGGCCCCTTGGCGTCGAAGAACCAGTTCACCATGAACGTCGAGCAGCGGAGGATGCGGCCGAACCGCTGCGGGTCGGCGGTGATGGCGTCGATGTCGTAGGCGCGGATCCGGTCGCCTGCCGGCGACGACGGCCACGCCGCGAACGGCGCCACGTTCGGATCGGGCTCGCCGTAGGCGTCCGCGTTGCGGCAGCGGGCAGCGAGATCGTCGGACTGTGTCGTGAACAACCGGACGATCGTGGCGTCGGAGGTGGCCGTGACGGCGCTGGAGCCAGGCGGTACGACGAGCAGCGCGCGGCCCACGGCCGCCACCCGGTCGTCACCGGCGACCGCCTCGACTGATGAGCCCGGGTCGACGACCAGCACGACGTACTCGTCGGGCTGCCCCGAGCGTTCCAGCACGGCGCCGGAGTCGGCCTTCGTGAAGGCCACGATGATGCTCTGGCTCCGCGTCCACCACGTGGTCGCGCCGCTGACCGAGGTGTCATCGGGCGCCGAGTCGCCGAATTCGAAGTACTGCGCGGGGATGTTGGCGCCGGTGCCGGCGCTCGGGGCGGCCTTGGTGGCCAGGGCGGTCCGCAGGTCTGACGGGTCGTAGGGCATGGATCGGGGCCTCCGTTCAGTGCTGGTCGGATCGTTGCCGCGGGTGGTGGTCGCCACCCGAGTGGTCGTAGCGCTCGTGGTGTTGACGGAGCAGGTCCGCGCCGTAGTCCCCGCCGTTGGGCGTGCGCACGACGGTGTGGATGTGGTTCCGCGACGGCTCGACGTTGTCGAACACGACGCCGGGATGGTGGTCGAACTCGATCAGCACGACCGGGTTGTGCACCCGGTAGTAGAAGGGGGAGGCGTCGCCCGTGCCGCCGTACCAGGAGAACCACGTGTCGTCGAGGTGATTGGTCACCTCGACGAGGCGGACCGCGGCGTGCTCGTCGGCGATGTGCCCCACGTACGTGCCGACGAGCGAGAGGAGGAGCTGGCGCTGGGCGTCGCTCAGGTCGACGGCGGGGACTCCCTGGTAGGGGAGCACGCGGTTGTCGTGGCAGGCGCCCGCCTCGATCCGTCCGTCGAACAGGTTCTCCAGCTCGAGCGGCAGTTCGCCCGGCATGATCGACGGGTAGCGGATGGCTCGAGCCTGCTGCGCCGAGTCGAGGGAGCGGATCAGATCGAGCCCGCCGCGCTCCTCCGCCGCCAACATCGACACCCCGGCAAGCGGACCGTCCACGAACCGGCACGGCTCCGACCCCATGAACGTCGGTGTCAGCACGATCTGGTCGTCGAGCACTACGCAGTTCACGTTGAGGTGGTGCCCGTCGAGCTGCCACCCCCAGGGCTGGCCGGCGCCGGGGGAGCCGAAGATCGACACGAAGTAGGGCCACTCGCCGAACTCGTCCGGCCGGCCGGAGATCTCGGCGACCAGCTCGTTCACCCGCATGATGTTGCGGGCCTGCGTCATCCCTCGCGCCGAGAGCGTGGTGGCCACGAGGGCGAGCGCGAGGTCACGGGTCCCCTGCGGCAGGTCCTCCAGCATCACGCCGTGGCGGAAGAAGTTCATGTGGACGTTGATCCACTCGCGCCACTCGTGGGCGTCCAGCGAGAACGTCGCCCTGGACCGCTGCTCGGGGGTCAGCGCGTCGAGGAACCGGAGCGCCGCCTCGGCAATGGGGGCAGTGCTGCCCGCCCGCTGATCGAGCCGGTACAGGCCTGAACGCGGCGAGCCGTCGGTCGTCACCCCGCGGAAAGGTTCGGCCAGGCAGGCCAGCCGTTCGTCGACGATCTCCTGGATCGGGGGAGGCGATTGCTCCACGTGCGATCGGGCGGACATCGGTGGGAGGTCGCGCAGCCCGTAGGACCGCCAGTCGGTGACCTCGTCGGACACGGCTCCCTCCTCCCGTCGACCCGGAACGAACCGCGGCAGCCTTGCAGATCGATCGCACCCCCGGCCACGGCGCGAAGCGTCCGGTTGGGCGACGTTCCGACCGGCTGGTCGCCAACGGGAACCTGGCGTGCTTCACTGATCGTCGATGCGGTCAAGGGTCTGCGACCTGCTCGGGATCGATCTCCCGATCATCCTCGCGCCATTCGGCCCGTGGGACGAGATCGACCTGGCCGCCGCGGTGTCGAACGCCGGCGGGTTGGGCAGCGTCGGCACGGCGGTGCGCAGCGTCGACGAGCTGACCGCCGAATGGGAGCGGCTCCGCTCATTGACGGATCGCCCGTTCGCGGTCAACCACACCGGTCGGCCCTTCGACGAGGCGGCGTTCGACGCCACCCTGGAGCTCGCCCCCGTCGCCATCTCGTTCCACATGGGCATCCCTGGCGAGCTCATCGCCGCCGCGCATGACCGGGGGATCCTCTGGATGCAGACGGTGGGGGACACGGACGCCGCCACCCTCGCGCTGGATGCGGGGGCGGACGTCCTCATTGCGCAGGGAGGCGAGGCGGGCGGTAACTCGGGATGGGTGTCGACCATGGCGCTCGTTCCAGCCGTCGTCGATCTGGCCGGCACCGTCCCAGTCGTCGCCGCCGGCGGCATCGGCGACGGGCGCGGCATCGCGGCGGCGCTCGCCCTCGGCGCCCAAGGCGTGAGCCTCGGGACCCGGTTCCTGGCGTCGACCGAGATGGCCATCGCCGAGGAGTGGAAGGAACGCATCGTCGCCGCCGACGCGCACGACGCCGTGAAGGTCCAGCACTCAGAGCGGGTGATGCCGCCCTTCACGTTGCCGCAGCACGGCACCCCCTTCGCTCCGAGATGCCTCCGAACGCCTCTCATAGACCAGCTCGAGCAGGATCCCGCCGGCGTCGACCCGGCGACGCTCGGTCCTGCGCTCCTCGCCGCGGTCCGTTCGGGCGGCGGTCACGACCTGCTGCCGTTCAGCGGGCAGTCGGCCGGTGTCATCCGTGACGTCGCGCCCGGGGCGACGCTCGTCGCGCGACTCCTGGCCGAGACCGACGAGGCACTGCGGGCGGCCCGATCGATCGCGGACGGCTGAGGTCAGCCTGGTGGCGGGCGCACCCCGTCCAGTCCGAGCCACGCGGCCAATGCCCCCAGCTCGTCGTCCACAGCCCGGGTCATCGTCCGCGTGAACGGGACGTCCTGGTGGACGGCCACCACGTCGAGGCGCGACGTGTCCCGGTTCGCCGCGGCGTCGACCTTCCCGACGAGGCGATCCTGGTGGAGCACGGGCAGGGCGAAGTAACCCCAACGGCGCTTGTCCTTCGGCTTGTACATCTCGAGCGTGTACTCGAAGTCGAACAGTTGCTGCGCGCGCACACGGTCATGGATGAGCCGGTCGAACGGCGAAAGGATCGCCGTGCGTCCCTTGAAGCCTTCCGCTGTCGCGCCGGGGTCCAGGCGCCAGAGGCCCGGGACGCTGTCGATCTCCGCTGGGACGCCGGTGTCGCCGACGACCTGCGGGCGGGCGACGCCCAGTGATCGGAGCCGTCGCTCGGCACGGCGGGCCCGGGCCACGTCAGGCGAGAGCACCTCTGTCCCCGCGGGGTAGACGTGCTCGGCCAGGTCCCAGATGCGCTGGCGTCCTCGCCTCGCGCTGACCGCCACCTCTCCGCGTGACGACAGGAACTCGAGCATCTGCGTGACGTTGCGGTCGTTCGTCCAGCCCGACGACGCCCACGGCACCTCGGACGTGTCCGGGATGTCGCGCGATGACAGCGGGCCGGACGCGGCCAACAGCTCCAGGACCCGGCGGCGGAACCCGTCGTTGGCGGCGAGCCACTCGCGAGAGCGGGTGCTGGTCGGCCAGGCGGCCATGTCAGCCAGGTACAGGCCGAGGTCCGACGTGGGGCGGACCATGGCGATGACCGGCTCCGTCTCCACGGGCTGGGCCCGGTGTTCGAACAAGGTGCGGTCGCGCTCGAGCGCCTGCTGCAGCTGGACGGGCTGGTAGGCGCTCCCCATCCGACTCCAGGCGACGAGATCCGCGCTCGGCGCGACCACTGCTGTGGGATCGAGCTGGAGGAAGGTCAGCCGCTCGACGGCTGTGAGCAGGTCATCGGGCCGATCCGCGTCCAGCAGTTGGGCACTGATGGCGATGCGTCGAGCCTCGTCGCGGGTGAGGTGTCGGACCTCCGTGCGCCCTTGGGAGGAATCTGCGCGCTGCGGGATGGCTCGACGATAGACGGGCAACACCCCTGTTTCCGGCCCCGATCTTTTGGCAAGGTGGACGGCATGGAGAAGAACAAGGACGAGCTCACCTCGACTCAGGTCAGCGAGAGCGAGGGTCTAGGGGACTGGCGGGTGCTGCTGCGCACGCTGCAGACGTCGTTCCGCACTGGGTCGATGGCGAAGGGCCTCGAGTTCGCCGCCCGGGTGGGCGCGGCTGCCGACGAGGCGAACCACCACCCAGACCTGACGGTCACGTACCCCCGCGTGCACGTCCTGCTCACCAGTCACGACACGGGTGGCCTCACCGAGCGCGACGTCGCGCTCGCCCGGACCATCTCGGCCATCGGCGCCGAGCTCGGTCTCGCCGCGGAGCCGTCGGCGGTGACGCAACTCGAGATCGCCATCGACGCGCTCGACATCCCCGCGGTGCAGCCGTTCTGGGAGGCAGTGCTCGGTTACAAGGCGGGCAAGGAAGGCGACAGCGTCGATCCCTTCGGCCGCGGGCCCGCGTTCTGGTTCCAGCAGATGGACGCCGCTCGGCCGCAGCGCAACCGCATCCACGTCGACGTGACCGTCCCCCACGACGTCGCCGAGCAGCGCATCGCCGCCGCGCTGGCGGCCGGGGGCCGGCTCGTGTCGGACGACAGGGCGCCGGCGTTCTGGGTCCTCGCGGACGCCGAGGGAAACGAGGCCTGCATCTGCACGTGGCAAGCGCGGGACTGATCCCGGCCCACGGCTCCACCGGGGACCGCGGGGCCCGGTACGCGTCCTAGCCTGCGACCGTGGCCGGCGGCGAAGGTCTGTGCGTCGAGGTCCTTGGTCCGATTCGCGTCGTCGACGTCGATGGCCGCGATGGAACGCCCGCGGGAACGCTGCAGCGGAGGCTGCTGGCCCTGCTCGTGCTCCGGCGGGGCCGGGTGGTGTCGGTGGACGCCGCCGTGGAGGTTCTGTGGCCCTCGGAGCGGCCCGCCGAGCCCGTCGCGGCCCTGCAGAACCACCTGTTCCGCTTGCGCGGCGCGTTGCCCGATGGCGTGATCGAGGCCGCCGGCGACGGATACCGCCTCGATGCTGCGGCGATTGACCTTGACGCGGACCGCCTGCCGTCGTTGCTCGACGCGGCAGCGACGCCCGACGAGAAGGCGTTGTCCGAGCTCGACGCCCTGCTGGCGCGATGGAACGGGCCCGCCTATCCCGAACTCGACGAGGTCGACGACGGCCGAGCGGAGGCAGCCCGGCTCGAGGAGCTGAGGACTCGCGTCCGCGAGGTGAGAGCCGAGTCCCGACTCGTCCTCGGCGACACCGATGGTCTGGTGGCAGACCTGATGGTCCTCGCGGACGAGCAGCCTCTTCGCGAGCGGCCCCGCGCGTTGATGATGACGGCGCTGGCCACGGCGGGCCGGCAGGCGGACGCCCTGCGGGTGTACGACGACTTCCGTCGGCTGGTCGGCGACGAGCTGGGCATCGAGCCGTCACCCGCGCTCGCGGCGCAGCATGCTGCGCTGCTGGCGGGTGCCGGCGATTCCCCGTGGGAACCGGCGAGCCGCTTGCCGGTGCCGGCGACCTCGCTCGTCGGCCGGGAGGATCTGGCGGCCGAGGTGATCAAGGCGGTCGACGCCGGTCGGCTGGTGACGCTCGTCGGGCCGGGTGGTGTCGGCAAGACCCGGTTGCTCACCGAGGTCGGTCACCGGCTCCTGGCCGGACGCCCTGATCGGCCGGTGGTCATGTGCGAGCTGGCGACATCCGGCGCGGGCTCGGCCGTCGATGTGGTGGCCGCGGCGCTGGGTATCGACGCCCGCCCTGGCACCCCTCTCGCCGACCGCATCGTCGACGTCCTGGGTCAGGCCGAGATCGTCCTCCTCGCCGACAACTGCGAGCACGTGCTCGAGCCGGCCGCGGAGCTCGTGGATCGGCTGCTCGCCCGCTGCCCGGGCGTCCGGGTGGTGGCCACCAGCCGTGAGCGGCTCCGGGTCGGCGGCGAGCACGTCCGGACCGTGCCTGCCCTGCCCGCCGGAGACAACGACGCACCCGCCGTGCAGTTGTTCGTGGAGCGGGCACGGGCCGTCGTGCCCGACTTCGATCCCGACGGGACGGAGCTCGCCTGCGTTGTCGAGATCGCGCGGCGACTGGACGGCCTGCCCCTGGCCATCGAGCTGGCCGCCGCCCGCCTCCACACCCACGAACTGGGCGAGGTCGCGGCGGGTCTCGACCAGCGCTTCGCGTTGCTGTCGTCGGGATTTCGCGCCTCGGACCGGCACGGGTCGCTCGGTGCCGCCGTGTCGTGGTCGTACGGGTTGCTCGACGAGGACCTCCAGCAGACGTTCACGGACCTGTCGGTGTTCTCGGGTTCGTTCGACGCCGCCGCGGCAGCCGCGGTCTGCGGACATGATCCCCGCGCCACCGCGGAGGCGCTGGCTCGGCTGGTGGAGCGGTCGTTGGTCATGCGGGCGCCGGAACGGCGGTATGTCCTGCTCGAGACGTTGCGGGCCTTCGGGGCGGACGAGCTCGATCGCACCGGCCGGGCGGATGCTGTGGCCGAGCGCCATGCCCGGTATCAGGTCGATTGGGTGGCAGAGGCCAACCGGCGACTGCTCGAGCCCGGCCGGCCCGTGCTGGCCGACTTCGATGCCGCGGTGCCGGAGCTGCGCAGCGCGCTCACCTGGTCGCTCGACCACGGAGACATCGAGCTCGCCGGCCGCCTGGTCAGCCGCCTTCTGCACTACGGGTTCCTCCGTCTGCGTCCCGACGTCCTCGTGTGGGCCGAGCAGGTGGCCGAGCACGACCCGGACGACGACAGCCCGGTCGCGTCGGATGTCTGGATGATCGCCGCCTACGCGGCGTGGATGGCGGGCGATGTCGCGGAAAGTGGAGTCCGGAGCGCCCGCGCGCTCGAGGTGGCCGAGAAGGCGGGAGACACCGTCTCGCCCGCCGCCCTCGCCGCCTGGGCCAGCTTCGAGCTGTTCGAGGGACGGCTCGACGAGGCGGCGACTTGGTATCGGCGGTCCGCCGACGGCGCCTCCGCCGATCCGGGGCAGCGCCTGATGTCGACCGCGTCGGAGGTCCTGGCCCTCGCCTACGCCGGCAACCCCGCCGCCTCCGAGCTGGCCAGCCAGCTCCTCGCCGAGGTCGCCGATCGTCACACCGCGTACGCGGCGTACGTCTGGTACTGCGCCGGTGAGGCGGAGCTGGCGGTCGACCTCGATCAGGCCCGCGCCCGCTACACGGAAGCGTTGCGGCTGGCCGAGCTCACCCACGCGTCGTTCATCACCGGCCTGGCCGCGGCCTCGAAGGCTTCGATCGACGCCCGCGTCGGGGACCCGGGCGCCGCCGCCGACGACTACCGCCGGCTCATCGACCACTGGCGGCGGGCCGGGATGTGGTCGACCCAGTGGACCATGCTGCGCTCGATCGCCGGACTGCTGTCCCGGCTGGGCCGCCATCGCGACGCCGCGATCCTGGAGGGCGCGGTACGGACGACCGAAGCCGGCCACCGCATCTTCGGCGCCGATGCCGTCGCGCTCGATCAGCTCAGCGCCCGACTGCGCGACGCGCTCGGCGACACCGACTACGAGGCGGCGCGCCGGACCGGAGCGGCGCTCGACGGCGATGCCGCCGTCGAGCACGCGCTCCGGGCGCTGTGATGCCCGTCTCGCGACCCCTTACCACCTCGGCTGCTCGGTGAGGATCCCGAGCACGGCCTTGCCGACCAGCTCGTGGGTCAGCGCGTCGTTGCCGGGGTGGAAGCCGCCGCAGCGCACGTCACGGTAGAGGCGCTCCAACTCGTTGCCGGTGAACATGCTGGCGCCGCCGGACACATCGAGCGCGATGTCGACGACGCGCTTCGCCGCCTCCACCGACCGCCACTTCATGGCGTAGACCTTGGGGACCCATTCGTCCCCGTGGTCGGCACCGGCCACCCAGTCAGCGACGAAGCGCTCGTGGGTCGCCGAAGCGGCGTCCAGTTCCAGGTACATCTCGGCCACCTGGTGCTGCACGAAGGGGTTGTAGGCATAGGCGCCGCGCGGGATCGCCATCGACGTCTTCCGCTGGGCGCTGTCGGTCGCGAGCTCGAGGGCTCGGTCGGCGATCCCCAGGTACGCCGCAGCGATGAGTGAGAGCGGCCAGATGGCCATCGCCACGAGGAACACGTCGCTGCCGTCGCCGGCGGGGACGACCCGCCCGATCCGGTGATCGGGCACGAACACGCCGTCGAGGATCGTGTCGTGGCTCTGCGTCGGCCGCATGCCGAGGGTGTTCCAGGTCTCCACGACGGTCACGCCGTCGGAGTTCCGGTCGACGAAGGAGTGCACGACCTGCGGTCCTCCCGGCGCCTTGGCGTCGATGGCGTGGGCGCCGAGCCAGCGCCAGGCGGGCCCGTTGGAGCCGAACTGCTTGCGGCCGGTCAGCAGGTAACCGCCGTCGACGCGCTCGGCCTGGCAGGTCGAGAGCAGGACCGGGATGTCGTTGCCGGCCTCGGCATGGCCGGCGGCGAAGACCTCGCCGTCCAGCGCGGCGTCGAAGATCCAGCGCAGGGAGGAGTCGCCCGCCCGCTCCAGTTCGGTGGCGATGCCGACCCAGTAGGAGTGCATCGTCATGGCCAGTGCCGTCGCGGGGGCGTAGCGGCCCAGGCGGCGCTGGCTGGCGGCCAGTTCGGCCAGGTTCAGACCCCACCCGCCGAACTCGGCGGGCACGGCGGCGGCGAGGTAGCCGAAGGACCGCAGCTCGGCCAGGTCCTCCTCGAAGTAGGCGTTGGCCTGGTCGAGCGTCCCGGCCCGGGAGCGGAACTGCTCGAGCATGTCGGTCGGCAGGCTGGTCGCCGAGTGGGCGGACGTGGTGGGCATGATCAGGGTGGTGCTCATGGCATGGACGGTGCACCAGTCCGCTCCCACGGCGCTCTCATCGGCTCCCACGGCATGACAGCGCATGAGAGCGGCGTGGGAGCGTCGCCCTGCACCCTTCAGGGGTGAGCACGACCGATCCCGCCTCCTTGGGGACCATCCTGTCGATCTGGGCGCATCCCGACGACGAGACCTACCTGGCGGCTGGCGTCATGGCTACGGCCCGCGACCAGGGCCAACGCGTCGTCTGCGTCTCGGCCACGGCCGGGGAGCGGGGCACCCCCGATCCTCATGCGTGGCCCCCTTCACGGCTCGGTCAGGTCCGCCGCTGGGAGGCCGAGGCGGCCATGAGCGTCCTGGGCGTCGACGAGCACCACTTCCTCGGCCTTCCCGACGGCGGCCTCTCCGATCATGAGCTCGCCGGGGTGGCCTGCGTGACCGAACTGCTCGACGCCGTGCGCCCCGACACGATCCTGACCTTCGGGCCCGAAGGCATCACCTTCCACGCCGATCACATCGCCGTCCACCGTTGGGTCACCCAGGCCTGGGAGGAGCGCGGCCGCCCGGCCCGGCTCCTCTACGCCGCCCCGACGGTCGAGCACCTAGACGAGTTCGGCGAGCTCTACGAGCAGTGGGACATGTACATGACCGACGAACGGCCGGTGGGCGTCACGGCGGACCGGCTGGCCGTGCACGTCCGACTCGGCGGCTGGGAGCTCGACCGCAAGCTGACCGCGCTGCGGGCCATGGCGACCCAGACCAGCGGCCTCATCGCCACGCTCGGTCCCGAGGCCTACGCCGGCCAGGTCGCCGAGGAGTCCTTCGTCGACGCCCGATCGCAGTTGCCCAGCCCGACGACGCCGTTGACGTCAGTCGGGTAGCACGCGCCGACCGGGCTCGCCCAGGCCCGTGCCTCCCGAGAGGCAGGCGGCTGGTCGACTTGGCGGCCGGATTGTTGCAAGCGGAAGTGTGCGCCTGAGATTGCGCTTTCCGGCGCCAAGCGAGACACGCTTGCGAACGGAACCGATGTCGACGGGCATGAACCAGCTCCCGTGGAGACCGTTGGGAGCGCGGCGGGGTCGGGCGGGCACCGCGGCTGCACGTCGCGATCCGCGCTAGGAGGTGGCCGCTTCCCTCGAGGCGTCGAACCTGACGTTCGCTGTCTCGACGACGCCGGCCGTCCGGCCCGGCGCGGAGTGGGCCGACCAGTACAGGTTGGTGTGGGCGATCACCTTGTCCGGTGGCGGAGCGCCCCACTCGGACAGGTCCTCCGTCGTGTGGGCGTCGCCGACGAGGATGGCGTCGTAGCCGCGAGTGAACGCGCCGTGCAGGGTCGATCGCACGCACTCGTCCGTCTGCGCGCCCGTGACCACGAGCCGGCCGATGCCAAGGGCCGCCAGCTGGGTCTCGAGGTCCGTGTCCTCGAAGGCGTCGCCGTAGCACTTGTGGACGAGCGGCTCCGACTCCTGCCGTTGGAGCTCGTCGACGTACTGCCACTCGTCGCTGCCTTCGGGCAAATCGTCGGAGTTGTGCTGGACCCAGATCACGGGAACGTCCTCGGCCCGGGCCTTGTCGACGAGGGTGCCGATGTTGCTGATGACGTCATCCCGCCCGTGGGCGCCGGCGACCACGCCCTTCTGGACGTCGATCACGACGAGGGCCGTGTTGGGTCGGTCCGACAAGGTGGTCATGTGGCCTCCTCAGGTTGGGGCCTCCACCGTAACGAGTCCCTGTGACGGGGTTCCCGGCCAGGCCCGCGAACCACCCACTCGGGTCTCCGAGCGCGTCTCAGGGGCTGAGTGCGGCGACGGCGAGGTCGGCGACGCTGCTGGCGTCGACGTCGGCGCCCCGGTGGCGGAGCTCGAGGGCGCCGTGGACGAGCCCGGACAGAGTGGCGACGGCGAGCAGCGGATCGACGGGGCGGAGCTCGCCGGCGCGGCCACCTTCCTGGACGAGCCCGGCGACGGCCTCGCGCCAGCGGATGGCCTGGCCGGACACCTCGGGGAACCTCGCCCGCTCGACGTCCGACATTCCCGCCACGAACCAGACGTCGTAGGGCCCGGCCGTCAACCGCTCGACGTGTTGCTCGACGAGCGCGCGGAGGCGATCGGCCGCTGTCCCGCGCCCCGCGCCGCCGCGGTGGCGAACGCCGCGGACTCCTCGACGACGTAGGTGAGCAGCTGCTCGACGATCGCGTCGACGTTGTCGAAGTGGTAGTAGATCGCGGGCGGTGACACGCCGACGGAGGCTGCGATGTCGCTGAGGCGGGTCGCGCCCACCCCTTTCGAGGAGAACAGCGCGGCCGCATGGCGCAGGATCTCTTCTCGCGGCTCGAGGCCCGAGGTGGTGGCGGTGGCCCTCGGGCGCCCACGACGGCGGGGACCGGCGACCCGCGGCGTCATGGCCGGTTGAGGTCGTCGACGATGGCGAGCAGCTCGATCAGGTGCTCGATCTCGAAGTCGGGCGCCCCGGCATCGAGCCCGTCGGTCAGCGGGGTGGGACCCTGCCCGGTGACGTGCACGGCCCTGATTCCCGCGGCGTGGGCCCCGGCCACATCGTGGTGCAGCGAATCACCGACGAACAGGACGCTGCCGGGTCCGAGACGGGCCTTGCGCAACGCGTGCGTGAAGATCTGCGCGTCCGGCTTGCAGGAGCCGGCCTCCTCGGAGCTGGTCCAGTCGTCGAGGACGGCCTCGAGCCCGTGGCGCCGGATTGACGGCTCCAGCCAGGAGTCGTCGGCGTTGGAGACCACCGCGCAGTACAGATCCCGGTCCTTCAGGGCCCGCAGCGTCGACGCCGCATCGTCCTTCGGAGTCAGGTGCTCGATGATGTTGCCGACGTTCTCGACCGCGAACTCGTCGAGCACCTGGTCGGGGACCGCCACGCCGAGCAGCTCTGCGGTGCGAGTCACGCGGTCTCGGAACAGGTCGGCGTGCAGGAACGAGGAGCGTGCCGCGTACTCGCGGTGGACGGCTTCGGACGCCGCGCCACGGGCCGCCTGCACGTCGGGCGCGGCCGGATCAACACCGAGTCGACGGAGGGCGGCGCCGGTGGCACCGCCCATCTGGTCGCGGGCCCCGTAACTGAAGAGCGTGCCGCCCAGGTCGAACAGGACCCCCCTGATCGGAGCCTTCGTCTGCTCGGTGCGGTTGACTGCTTGGCTCGGCATATTTACGGTGACATAAGTATTGCAGGTAAGGAGGCGTCGTGACGAGGTACGTGCAGACGCTCGACCGGGTGCGCGCCACTGACATCGCTCGTGTGGGCGGGAAAGGCGCCAACCTCGGCGAGCTCGTCGCCGCTGGCGTTCCGGTCCCCGCGGCGTTCTGCGTGACGACCGACGCCTACCGGTCGTTCCTCGACACGGGCGGCTTGTCGGAGGGCATGGCCGCCCTGCTCGACCGCATCGACTATGACGACCCGGCGGGCATCGAGCACAGTGCATCGGCCATCCGGGCGCTGTTCCTGGGCGAACCGACTCCGCCCGTCATCGCCGAGGAGATCACCACTGCATACCGTGGCCTGGAGTCGAGCCTGGGTTTCGACGTGTCGGTCTCGGTGCGGTCGTCGGCGACGGCCGAGGACCTCCCCGGCATGTCGTTCGCCGGTCAGCAGGACACGTTCCTCTTCGTCTCCGGTGCCGAGCGGGTGGTCGATGCGGTCAAGCGCTGCTGGGCGTCGCTCTGGACCGATCGTGCGATCGCCTACCGCCACACCCAAGGCTTCGACCACGAGCGCGTCTGGTTGGCGGTGGTGGTCCAGGAGATGTTCCCCTCGGAGGTCTCGGGGATCCTGTTCACGGCCAACCCCGTGACATCGAACCCCGACGAGCACTTCCTGAACCTGAGCTGGGGGCTCGGTGAAGCCGTCGTGTCGGGAAGGGTGAACCCCGACCAGCTCGTCGTCGCCAAGGGCTCCGCGGTGATTGTCGAGCGGAAGGTGGCAGACAAGGAGTTGATGACCATCCGGCATCCGTGCGGACACGGCTCGGTGGAAGCACCGGTCCCCGACGAGCTACGGGAGATCCAGGCGCTGGCCGACGAGCAGGTACTGGCGCTGTGCACGATCGGGCAGCGCATCGAGGATCACTGCGGCTTCCCACAGGACATCGAATGGGGGTGGGCCGGCGGCCGGTTCGCCATCCTCCAAGCCCGCGAGATAACGGGCGCGAACCTCGACTACTCCCTCGGTCTCGAGCTCTGGAAGGCGCCGGCGGCGCTGGCCTCGATGTACGACGAGCGTTGGGTCTGGTCGAGGGCGTACTCGGATGAGGTGCAGACCGGCCCGTCGACACCGTCCTTCTACACGTATCTGCAACTCGGCATGACTCGCCTGAAGGCGGCCGCGTTGACCATGACCGGCACGTCGACCTTCCTCGAGTACGCGCCGGAGTCCTTCACCGATTTCCCGTTCTTCCGGTGGTACGGCGCCCGCGCCTACTACAACCTCGCCTTCGAGCGGGAGCGCATCCGGCGGTTCATCCCGCCGTTCGCCCGCGACGAGGCCACGCTCTGGCCCTTCCCTGCGGAGGAGCGCGAGGAGATCAGGAGCATGCCCTTCGACTGGCACGAGTTCCTCGGGCTGCTGGGCCACCTGCACGCCACCGCGCCCGACGTCTCGCTGCTCGGAACCACAGCGGTGGTCTACGAAGGGCTGGAGCGCTGGACCGACGACGAAGAGGCGTTCTGGCGCCGGTTCGACCTCGAGCAGGCCACGGTCGAGGAGATCTTCGCCGCGCAGCTGGCGTCGCGCGAGGGCTCACGCTTTGGTGAGAACGTCGTCCTGCCGTTCACGATCTATCTGTTCATGCTGCCGCAGGCACTGCGGATGCTGTGCGCTTTGTGGCTCGACGACAGCGACGGCCAGATCTGCAACCGCCTGATGGGCGGCCTCCAGACGAAGACGAGCGAGGAGAACATCGCCGTCTGGAGGTTGTCCCGCGCCGTGAAGGCGACCCCGCGCCTGGCCGAGCTCGTCCGGTCCAAGCCGAACGTCGAGATCCTCGCCGAGCTCGACCTCGACAACGCCGGCCGCGCCTTCGGGGCCGAGCTGGACGTCTTCATCGCCGCCTACGGACACCGGGGCGGGGCCGAGCGCGATGCCTACCATCCACGATGGCGCCATGATCCGGCGCGTGTGTTCGACGTGATCCGCCCTATGGTCACCCTGGGGGACGAGGACTCGCCTGAACGCCACGAGGGCCGGCTGCGTGAGCTGATGCTCGAGACCAGAGCCGCCTGTGCGGAGCGTCTGCGCGGTGCACCGCTCGACGTCGGCCGCGTCGACGAGCTCGGGTGGTTGGTGGAGCTGCACGAAATGTCCGGACGCTCCGCCGCCGACCGCGCCGACGTGTTCGACTGGTTCGTAGACGTCGTCCAGGATTATGTCTGCTACCGCGACTTCGAGCGCTTCTACAACGACAAGACGATGTCCCGCTCCCGCGACCTCTACGAGGCGATCGCGCGTCGGCTGATGGCCCATGAGCTGCTGGCTGATCCCGACGATGTCTTCTTCCTCGGCCGGCAGGAGATGCTGGCCGCCGACGTCGGCGAGCTCACGGCGCGCCAGATCGAGCTGCGGGTGCGCTCGCGCCGACGTGTCTACGACCGGTACTCGCACCACGAGCCGCCCAAGTACCTGCGGGGCTGGCAGGCCTTCGACGACGACCAGGTCGACGGTGACGGGGCGCTGCGGGGCATCGGGGCGAGCACCGGCCGGGTCACCGGACGGGCCCGCGTCTGCCGGTCGCTGAGCGAGATCAGCAGGCTCGAGCGGGGCGACATCCTCGTGACCGTGGCGACCGATCCCGGGTGGACAACGGTCTTCTCCATCATCGGAGGTGTCGTGGTCGAGACGGGTGGTGTCGTCGCGCACGCGGTGATGATCTCGCGCGAGTACGGCCTTCCGTGCGTGGCGAACCTGACGCGGGCGTGTGACCTCATCCCGGACGGATCGATCGTCACGGTGGACGGGACAGCGGGCAGGGTCCTGGTCCACGAGGGCGAGTCGGCCGATCGCCAGGACTGAGGACTCTCGGTCGGGGCGAGGTGTGTCACCAACCCGTCGAACGGGTAAGAACGAACCGGGAGGGGTTTCTCGACAGGAGCAGCCATGGAATCGTCTGTCGAAGGTCTGACTCGAGGGTGGTCGCTGGGTCACGCAGCCTCAGCCGAGTGGGTGCCATGGAGAGAGCGCGGTGACGCGTAGGGAGCCTGATCAACACGGGCAGCTTCATGCCGTGGGGTGGGAGCCGCAGGATTCGCCGGCAGCTTGTGCGCGGCATGCGCGTGTGGCCAGGAGAGCGCATGCTCGATCTCGGTTGCGGCACCGGCCTGGTCACCGAGCTCCTGGTGGATGAAGGTGCGGAGGTCACTGGCATCGACCGGATGCCGGACGTGCTCGAGGGTGCGCGCCGGCGTGCTCCGACCTCTTCGCGGAGGCTGGTGCGTTGAACATTGAAGCCGTCACAGCACGGTTGAAGCCCGCCGCCCGGTCGGCGCTCTGGCTGCCGCTGTTCGATGAGCTTTCCGACCCGACAGTCTGCGCCCGGCTGGCAGCCGAGGCCGAGGAGGCGGGCTGGCATGGGTTCTTCGTCTGGGACCAGCTGCGCTGGGAAGCGCCCGTACGTCGAGTTGCCGACTCTTGGATCACGCTCGCCGCGATCGCGGCGGCGACCCAGCGGCTGCGTCTCGGCCCCATGGTCACACCGCTGCCACGACGCCGACCGGTCA
This sequence comes from uncultured Acidimicrobiales bacterium, assembly GCA_963829955.1. GTDB lineage: Bacteria > Actinomycetota > Acidimicrobiia > Acidimicrobiales > Ilumatobacteraceae > DASTFY01. The sequence continues at coordinate 32,550 of CAWHKS010000013.1, read as the reverse complement.
AGCTCGCCCGCGAGACCGCGACGTTGGACCACCTCAGCGCCGGCCGGCTCACCCTCGGCGTCGGCATCGGCGAAGACCGGTTCGCTCGCGAGTTCTCGAAGACCGGCGAGCAGCTCAACGACAGGGCCCGGGGCCAGATGCTCGACGAGGCACTGGAGATCCTCACCACCGCCTGGAGCGGTAAGCCGGTTCGCCACCACGGAGACCACTACACGGTCGACGACATCCAGTTCTTGCCGCGGCCGGTGCAGCGACCTGGCGTCCCGGTGTGGATCGCTGGTTTTCCCGGCAACACCAGGCCGATGCGGCGAGCCGCCCGGTACGACGGCTTCTTCCCCGCCAACCTCGAGCATCCCGACCAGCTCGCCGAGGTCGTCGCCGAGGTCACAGCGTTCCGACAGGATCCGACGACAGCGTACGACTTCGTCGTCGGCCACCCGGTGGGCGGCGATCCGCACCCGTGGCAGCAGGCGGGTGCCACGTGGTGCCTCTCGGAGTTCGAACCGGGGCGGGTGTCGTCGGACTACGTGCGCGACGTGCTTCGCGATGGCCCCCCGTCCCGTTGAGCATCCAGACCAAGAGCGGGTCCAGCAGCGACCGTCTGCGCCTCGTCGCGGCACCAGTGTTCGGCGTCGCCGCCATCGGCGACGGCTCGGCCGTGTCGCCGTTGCACCAGCGAGGAACACAGGCCCAGCATGTGATGCGCAGACGACGAAGGAGCGATTCATGACGGAACGACAACTCACGTTCAAACGAATACAAGACACGACGGCCGATGATTGGGCGATCATCGCCACGAGGCCAAACACGAAGCTCTTCGAGGAGCTGCCGGACCGCCTTCTTGATGCCCTGCGGTTCCTGGAGAACGGGGACTTCTACACGGTCAACGGTCTCGAGCACTCGCTGCAGGCAGGCACGCGGGCGCTACGCCACGGACGCCCCGCCGAATATGTCGTGGCCGCGTTGCTCCATGACGTCGGTGACCTCGTCGGGCCGCGGAACCACGCCGCGATCGCGGCCTCGATCCTCCGCCCGTATGTGTCGGAGAGGATCGCGTGGATCGTCGAGCACCACACGGTGTTCCAGTTCAACCATTTCGGACGCCACATCGGCATCGACCCCGACATGCGCGACGCCTACCTTGACCATCCTTACTACGAAGACGCGGCCGAGTTCTCCGACCTCTACGACTCAGAGAGCTTCGATCCGTCGTACGAATCGCTGCCACTCGAGGAGTTCGAACCCTTGTTGCGTCAGGTGTTCGTCTCGAGTGAGCGATCGCCGTTCGAGCTGGCGAACAGTTCCCTTTGACGAACCAGCTCCACCACCTGGGCCCGTCCGCTGCCGAAGCGGGGACACCCAAGCACCGATTGTCGTCGCCGACGACTCCGGCTGTGTCGTCGTCTTGCACAACTTCGACTCGGGCGTGCTCCGCGCCGCACCCGGGTGACGTCAGCCGATGACCTCGAATGACGCGGCCAGCTCGACGCCGAGGCGAGCGCCCATCGCGGATGCCGCGCCCCGGAGAAACTCGTCCGGCGACGCCATGCCACCGCCGAGGTGCTCGAGGTACGTGCGGTGAGACGCCAGTGACTGGACGCCGAGGTCGAAGGTGGCCGTGGTGTCCACCGCGTGCGTGGGCTGCGGGCTCCCGCTGAACGCCACGAAGCGGACGCCGTCCCACGGCGCCCCCTGATCCGGGAAGACCCACGGGTTGGCCGCGTCACGCACTGCGTCGAGGAGCGCTCGACCGACAGCGCGGTGATCCGCGTGGTTCCAGCTCGGCCCGCCCCACGACTCGCGGAAGTTGATGGAGACGACGACGTCCGGCCGATGCCGGCGGATGGTCCCGGCGAGGTCGGCTCGCAGCTCGAGCCCCTCGACGATCGTCCCGTCGGGCCAGCCGAGGAACTCGACCTCGGTCACGCCCACCACCGCGCAGCTCGCCCGTTGCTCGTCCCGGCGGATCGGTCCCGCGTCCGCGGGGGTCATCGTCGAGATGCCCGCCTCGCCGTCAGAAACAAGGACGTAGCCGAACGTCTTGCCCTGCTGCGTCCACCGGGCCACGGCGGCGGCCGCCCCGTACTCCATGTCGTCCGGGTGGGCGACGACGGCCAAGCCCCGATCCCAATCCTCCGGGAACGGCTCGAGCCCCGCCGTCTCCTCAGTCATCGTCGGTGACTCCCACGGGCCTCCTCAGGCGGTCAGAAAGAGGTCGACCCTAATCCTCCGTGTCCAGGGGGAGATCAGGACAGGTCGCCTGGTACGGGGCGAGCTCGCCGATGTTGTCCGCCCACTCGGCACGTGTGAGATTCCGCCCCGCAACGCGGCAGGCGGCGGCCGCCCAATGCTCGGGGTCGAGGTCCCAGATCTGGAAGGTGTCCTGACCCCGGACGAGGTTCTCCGGGCGTTCGCCGCCGACCGTCAGCCACTTGCCGTCGAGAGAGATGTTGATGTGGTTCCATTGGCCGTCGGGCACGCTGATCGGCGTGCCGATGCGCACGCCGCTGGCGATGTCGTAGAGGTAGACGCGTTGGTCGCCGCCACTGGTGGCCAGGAGTGATCCATCGGCCGTGCCGGCGGCGCTGAAGACGTGGCCCCGACTCCCGCCGAAGGCCCGGATCGGCTCGAGCGTGTCGAGGTCGTACTGCGTCAGCTCGCCTCCGAGGGAGCTGACGAAGAGCTGGTCGGTGACCGTGATGAACACGCCGCGGAGGTTCGGGTCGGGGATCGCGCCGACCTCCTCACCGGTGAAGGCGTCGTACACGTGGATCCCCGAGGTCGTGCCGGCGGCGATGCGATGACCAGTGCGACTGATGGCCCAGGACACGATGCCCTCGACCGGGATGCGCGGTCCTGGGCGCAGGGTGTCGGAGTCGAACCTTGTCAGCCAGTTGTCGGCCTCGACCCGGTACCGGAGGATGAAATGGTCTTTGCCGGTGTCGAGCTCCGTTGCTTCGATGGTGAGTGCCTCATCGAGCGGGATCGCGCCGCCCTCGGGCACGAGGGCATCACTGTCGAGGTCGAAACGGACGATCTCGACCTCGTCACCCGTCAGCTGCCCGCCCGCGAGCGTGTCGGCATCGCGCCAACCAGCGCCGATCAAGCCGTCGGGCCGAGCGACGACATCGCCCGAATCGACAGCGACCACCCGCGAGGAGAAGTCTCCGTCGAACACGTCGCCACGCTCGAGGAGCAGCCGATCGCCGGCGTGGTTGAACTCCCACGGCTTCCACCCAGGGGCGACGACTCGGGTGATCGGTCCCGAACCGTCAAGGCGCCAGCGGGAGACGACGGGTTCGAACGCGCCGAAGCTGACCAGTTCGGTCCCGTCGCCCGCCGTCCACAGCGAGCCGGTGTTGCCGTTCTGGGCGTCGAGCCGCCGCAGGACGGCCGATGTCTCCAGATCACGTTCCTCGAGCCGACCGTACGGATCGCCGCAATAGAAGACTCCGCGCTCCTCGGCGACCGTCACGTTGACGCAGGTCTCCTGGCCGGACACCCGCCACATGATCGCCCCCGTAGTCAGATCGACGCGCCCAAGCCCGTGCCGACCGGTCGTCACGGCCGTCCCGTCTTCCAGAGGGCGGATGGTCGACAGCGTGTTGGGCGCCACCCTGAGCGTCCGCCGCAGGGCGAAGCTCACGGCGTCGAAGACGCGTAGCCACCCGTCAGCCGATCCGACGAGCAGTTCGGCCCCGCTCACCGCGACCCCGGAGGGGCGGCGCAGCATCTGGCCGGTCTCGCCGGCTTGGGGCTCCAACGACCAGACGTAGTTCTGATCGTCCACCGACAGTGTCACGCCGGGGATCGAGGCGATCTCCGACCCGTTCGTCGCGTCGACGACGAGCACGCGGGCCTCCTCGCCGATCGATAGCGCGACGCGAAGATCGTCGGCCAGGAAGGCCGCTGAGGTGACGGGACCGTCGACGGCGATCGGCGCGGACAGCAGCGAACCCGTCGTCGAATCGAAGACGCCGACGGCGGTGGGGCCCACGCTGGGATCGGCCCTCGATGCCTGCACGACGTAACGACCGTCCGGTGATGCGGCAAGCACCGGGAACTGATCCACTGGACTCCCGACCGCCGGCAGCGCGGCGCCGAGCGCGCCGGAGTCGAGGTCGTAGGGCCGCAGCCGTCCCTCCGGGTCGGTCAGGTAGGCGGTCACACCGTCGGGCAGGACGATCCCGCTGCTCCCGCGCTCCGCGTCGAAGCGGTGGGCGTCGAGGAATCGTTCGTCGTCGGTGAAAGTGCCGAACAGGCTGGAGCGGGTCCGGGCCGTGTCGGCGAGCCGATAGGCCTGCACGGCGAGCAGCGCGGCCGTGTCGCGCTGGGTCTGGCGAAGTGACTCGGCCCGGCCGACGAGGGCCTCGATCTGGGCGTCCCGTTCGGAGGCTTGCGCTGCGTCGGCAGCGGCGTCGGCCGCGGCCCGCGACTGATCGGCCTGGTTGCGCTGCACGAGGGCGATGGCACCGGCGACGAGGGCGACGACGAGCGCGACAGCGACGGCCGTGAGCCGCCGGCGCAGCCGGCTGGCCGTTCGTCTCGCCGCGAGGACGTCCGCGTCGCGGGCGCGTCGCCCCGCCTCGACAAACGTCCGCTCCAGGTCGGACACCGTGCGCCGTTCCACGTCGAGCGCCTCGATCGCGGCCTCCAGCCGGACGCCGCGGTAGAGCTCGGCGTCGCCCCGTCCCGAGTCGTCCCAGGCCTTCGCCGCGACCGAGAGGTGTTGCAGCTGTGCCAGCCAGCGACGGTCCTCCTCGACCCAGGCGACGAGCCGGGACCAGCGGGTGAGCAGCGCCTCGTGGGCGACCTCGATCGTGGGCTCACGCGTCGCCGGATCACGGTCCGCGACGAGCAGACGGGCGGCGACGAACTCGTCGGCGACGGTGCGCATCCCTGGACTGAGCTCGCCCAGCCGTGCCCGCCGGCGGGTGTCGGGAGAGCCCTGTCCGGGTGTCACCAGGCGGGCGAACAGCTCGCCGGCCTGCGGAGGTTCTTCGAGACCGGCGTACACCTCCTCGGCGCGGCGGCCGATGGCGCCGGCCATGCCCCCGACGCCCGCCAGCGCGTGGTGGCCGATGACGCCGTCCACGCGGCGGTCGTACAGCTCGGTCAGCGTGAACTGCAGGAGAGGCAGTGAGCCCGGATAGGTCACGGCTTCCGCAATGAGGTCGGCGACGACGCCGTCCTCGAACGTGACTCCCACACGGGCCGCCGGTTGCACGATGGCCTCGTCGAGCTCGGCCGGGGACAGCGGCGACAACACGTACGACCCTGCGCCGACCTGCTGGCCGATCATCGGATGCTCCAAGGGGCGGTCAAGCAGGTCGGCGCGCACGGTGGCGACGACGCGCACGTCGGCCGCCCGCGCGTCGATGGAGGACGCCACGATCTCGAGGAAGCGGTCTCGCCGCTCGGCGGGCGTCCTCGTCCAGCACTCCTCGAACTGGTCGATCACCAGCACGGCGCGTCCGAACCGGCGGCTGATGTCGGCCAGCACGTCGGCGGGATCGTTCGATCCGTCGATGTCGGCCGCGGTCGCCATCTCGTTCAGCGCCACGCGCATCGCCGCCACAGGATCGTCACCGGGGGTCATCGTCACCACGGCGTCGCCGTCCGATCGCAACCGGGGAACGAGCCCGGCGTGGACGACCGAGCTCTTTCCAGAGCCTGACGACCCGACGACGGTCACCAACGGGTTTGATCCGACCAGCTCGACCAGATCGTCGACGGCCACCTGGCGGCCATGGAAGCCCGCCGCGTCGGCCTCGTCGAACGGGCGGAGTCCACGGTAGGGGTTGACGCCCGCGGATGTCGCCAGTGTGAGTTGCCTCGCCGCGGCGCGGCGGGCAGAGTCGACGCCCCGACGCTCACTGGACGTCAGCGGGGTCTGCGTGCCATCGGCACCGCCAACCGCGGCCCGCCAGCCGAGAACGAGCTCCGCCACCGACTCGTAGCCGCCCTCCGTCGCCCTCCGCAGCACGGCGTCGAGTCCCTCGGGCACCGGATCCAGCCGTTCGAGGACGGTGGGCACACCGTTGAGCCGGGGCCGGCTCGGAGCCGAGCGGTGTGAACCGTCGATCGGGGGCCGCACTCCGGTCAGCAGCTCCGAGATCAACCAGCCGAAGTCCCGGACATCACCGGCCTCCGCGGCGTTCCGCTCGTCGGACACGCTGCTCACCGAGACGGCGATGCCGAAGTCACCGAGGTAGGCGACCCCGGCCTCGTCGAGCAGGACGTTGGACGACTTGACGTCGTTGTGTGCCACACCGGCCGCGTGGGCGGCGATGAGTGCCCCACCGATCTCCTCGACGAGGCGGGAGACACGGGGCAGCGACCATGGTCCGCCGCTGATGACCGACTCGCGCGCCGTGCCCCCGGTGAGCAACCGGAACACGAGGTAGGCGCCGCCCGGCTCGCGCCAGTAGTCGTACAGCGGAACGATGTGCGGATGCTCGAGACGGGCGATCAACCGGGCTTCCGCATCGAAGTTGGCGACGAACGAGGTCGAATCGGCGAGCTGGGGGCGGATCACCTTGATCGCCACCGGGCGTTCCGTCCCCGGCTGGGTCGCGGCGTAGACCCGCCCGTAGGCGCCTTCGCCGATGGCCTCGTGGATCGTGTAGCCCCGTAGGGGCCGGCCCATCGCCACCGTGTCCGCATCGGAGCCGGCCGCGACCGAGGCTTCCAGCCGAGCCAGGGCCGATGACGGCTCCAGGCCCGTCTCCTCGCCGAGGCGGACGCGGAAGGCATGAGCGGCCCGCATCGACGCCGCTTGCCTCCCTGTCGCCTGCAGCGCCTGCACCAGAAGCGTCACCGGTCGCTCGTCGAGCGGGTGCTCCACCACCAGTCGTTCGAGATCGGGGATGGCCCGATCGTGGTGGCCCATGGCGATGCGAGCCTCCGCACGGCCCAGGTCGGCCACGATCCGGCGCTCCCTGAGGCGAGCCGTCTCGGGCAGCGCCCACCATTCCCCGGCGAACTCGCCGAAAGGATCACCACGCCACAGGCGCAACGCCTCGTCGTAGAGGTCCAGGGCCCGGTCCGGGACCGACGCCTCGGCCTGAGTGAGCAGGCCGTCGAACTCGTCGATGTCGAGCACCGAGCCGTTGACGTCGAGGATGTAGCCGGCGGGGCGCGTCGTGATCGAGCAGTCGGGCAAGGCAGTGCGCAGGCGGGAGAGGTAGGTGCGCATCGACCGCGCCGCTCCATCGGGCGCGTCGCCCTCCGGCCAGAGTGCATCGACCAGTCGCTCGGTCGACACCGCATGGCCTCGCTGGAGCACGAGGAGCGCGAGCAGCCGCCGCTGCTGCGGGCCGCCCACGTTGACCGGCACCCCGTCACGCTCCGCCTCGACCGGGCCGAGGACCCTGATGCGCATCCCGACCGTCCCTCCCCGGCTCTGTCACAACTTAGGCGCCATCAGGCCGGAAGCCGGTTGCAGATCTGCAACAACGCTCCCGCTGTTGCCGCGCTGCAACCAGGAGGTGGCGTGATGGCCGCAACCGGCGAGCTGCGCCGGGGAAGCCACCAAGGAGCCCATTGTGAACATCAGCCGAACCCCGGTCGGCGCAGTTGCCGCGATCGCCGCGATCACCCTCACGGTGGCGGCGTGCGGCTCAGCCGACGAAAGCACCGCTGCCGACACGACCACATTGTCGGTTGCGCCGGCGACCAGTGTCGGCATCACCGACACGACAGGACCACCCGCCACGGAACCGTCCCCGACGACCATCCCGAAGGCCGACCGGCTTGCCACGCAGATCGGGGCCATGCTCACCGACGCCATCGAACCTGGGTCTCTTCGCTGGGACGCCAACGGCGTCGACATCCCGCCGACGGCAGCCGTCGCTGCCGTTCGCATCCCGGCTCACGAGGACATTCTCGTGGCTGTCGGCGAGAACGTCGATGGCACCCCAGCCGAAGCCGATGCGCCGTTTCCCGTCGGCAGTCTCACCGAGAGTCTCGTCAGAACGGTCGCCTTCCAACTCGTCGACGAAGGCAGGCTCGACCCGACCCTGACCGTCGACCACTGGGCTCCCACGATGCCCAACGCCGACCGGGTCACGGTGCAGATGCTGCTCGACGACACGACCGGCTGGGGCGACTACGGCGCACTCGACCCCGACCCCGTCGTCAGTGATCTCGGGCGAGCGTGGTCGCTGCAACAGGCGGTCGACCTGCGAGCCACGGTGATGACCGTCGCCGGCGAGCCGGGCACGCGCACCAGCGACGCCGGGAACAACGAGATGGTGCTCGGCCTCATCGTCGAAACGATCGTCGGTCAACCCCTGACCGACCTGGTCCGAGACCGGGTGTCGCGCCCCGCAGGCCTCGACGACACCGGAGTTCTCAACGGTTCCAAGATCCCCAACGGCTATCGCGCCGGAGTGTTTCCCTTCAACGGGACGCCGACAGCCACGTCCGACTTCGACGGGACCTCATTCCTCACCTGGAACCAGGCAACCACCTCGACCGCGTCGACACCGACTGACCTGCTCGACCTGCTCGAGATCTGGGCGACGGGCGGGCTGTTCACTACGGATCGAACCCCCGCACCGAATCGCTACGCCCCCGAAACCACCGACAACTCCGGGATCCAGTACCACGCCGGCGCCGGGGTCCCGTTCAACGGCTACTGCCCATGTACCGAGGTCGACGATGGCATTGAACCCACAGCGTTCGGCCGCGTCCCCGGCGTACTCGGCACCCTCACCTACATCCTCCGGTACACGGACGGCATCTCAGTCGTGTTGAACGTGAACAGCGACGAGGTCGCAAGCCTGGCGGACCTGGGCACGGTGGTGCAGAAGATTCACGACCTGGCGGCCGCGGCACGATGAACTGCGGCAATCGAGCGCGCTCAGGTCGACATCCGCCCCGCCGCCAGAAGTGCAGGTACGACCTGATCGGTGACGTCACGGGGGGACAATGACGCCGTGGACCAACGCATCGAGGTTCGCGTCGGGCCGATGCTCGGCCCATCCCCCGACGGGGCCTGGCAATCCCCTTGACAGACGAGTCTGGGGGACGGTGGACTGGCGCCGGTGCCGGGCCCCGAGGGGATCGCCCTCTCGGCATGCCCCTGTAAGGGAGTAGATCGAATGTCCGCTACGGAAACCCCCGTCAACAATGGCGTCAACGTGCAGGCCCTGCTGGACGCCAGGGAAGCGCTCGGAGGAGCGCCCGAAGCCGCCCAGTTCATGTGGCGCGCCACCTGCGAGTGGCAGAACGGTACGCACAGCAACAACGAGGTGGAGGGTTTCTTCGGCCTCGGCGAGGAGCAGCAACACCGCACGAAGTACTCGTTCGACGTCGATCACCCGGAGATCTTCGCCTCCGAGGACAACGGTGCCACCCCGGTCGAGTACATCCTCGTGGGCCTCGCCGGTTGCCTTACGGCAGGTGTCGCCGCGGTCGCTCAGAACCGTGACATCCAGTTGCGCAAGGTCTCCGCGACCATCGAGGGTGGCATGGACGTGCGGGGCATCCTGGGCGTGGACAGTGACGTCCGCAACGGCTTCAGCGGCATCAAGGTGACGTACGACATCGATGCCGACGCGACGCCGGCTGAGATCCAGGCGCTCGTCGCGCAGTCGCAGAAGCGCTCGGCCGTGTACGACATCATCACCAACCCGACCGACGTGCAGGTCGAAGTCAAGTAGCCACGTCGCACGGCCACGGGCGTCCGCCGTGCGTACTACGACCGTCATCATCGGGGCCGGCCATGGCGGCCTCGCCATGAGCCGCTGCTTGTCCGAGCGGTCGATCGACCACGTCGTCCTCGAGCGCAGCGAGGTCGCCAACTCGTGGCGCACGGAGCGGTGGGATTCCCTCCGCCTGCTCACGCCCAACTGGCAGTGCCGGTTGCCCGGCCACTCCTACCAGGGCGACGACCCTGACGGGTACATGACGATGTCGGAGGTCGTGGACTTCATCACCGGCTACGCGAAGCACATCGCGGCCCCCGTGCGCACCGGCACGACCGTCACCTCCGTCCGCCGCACCGACGACGGCTATCGCGTCACGACCGACAACGACGAGTGGCAGTGCCGGACCGTCGTGCTGGCCACGGGCGCGTTCAACGTGCCACGGGTGCCCGCGCTCGCTGCCGCGGTGCCGGAGGCGATCCTGACGCTCACGCCGATGGCGTACCGGAACCCGGAGGCGCTCGCCGAGGGCGGGGTGATGGTCGTCGGCGCGTCGGCCACGGGAGTGCAGATCGCCCAGGAGATCCATCGCTCCGGCCGTCCGGTGACGTTGGCGGTGGGGGAGCACGTGCGAGGTCCCCGCGACTACCGGGGTCGGGACATCCATTGGTGGATGGAGGCCGCGGGTGTGCTCGGCGAGCGCTACGACGAGGTCGACGACATCGTGCGAGCGCGCCGTGTGCCGTCGATGCAGTTGGCAGGTTCGCCGGAACGCGCCAACTTCGACCTGAACGCGCTGACGAGCATCGGCGTGACGTTGGCCGGCCGGCTCGCCGGCGTCCGCGACGGTGGCGCGCAGTTCTCCGGGTCACTGCGGAACAAGTGCGAGCTCGCGGATCTCAAGCTCAACCGCCTGCTGGACACCCTGGACGACTGGGCGACGGCCAACGGAATGGACGACGTGGTACCGCCGCCGCACCGGTTCGCGCCGACGTCCGTGCCCGAGAAGCCGATGCTCGGCTTGGATCTGACCAGCGGGGCGGTCAAGACCATCATCTGGGCGACCGGCTTCCGACCTGACTACTCGTGGCTCGACGTGCCGGTCCTCGACGCCAAGGGGCTGGTGCGCCACGACGGCGGTGTCGTCGACTCGCCAGGGATGTACCTGATCGGCGCTCCCTTCCTGCGTCGACGCAAGTCCAGCTTCATCGACGGCGCGTGCGACGACGCCCACGACCTCGCCGCCGACCTGGCGGCCTTCCTGGACCGTCAAGCTCACCAGTGAAGCCTTGACGAACGCACGCATCACGCGGACGACGGTCGAACCATCGGCGTCGCCACGTTCGGTGATCCCGACGGTAGCCCGCTGCTCTGGAGCCATGGTGGGGCCAGGCAGCCGGCGCCGAGCTCGTGCTCCTCGAGTCCCACAGTCACTTCAGCATCGAGGCGCTGATCATCCCGGAACTGCTGCGGCTGCTAGGACGCGTGGACCGTGCGCTGGCGGAGCACGAGTAGGGCGGTCCACGGGCGACGTGGCACGATCGCGCAGGTGACCAGCCGGCCCGCCGCACCGCAGCACCTCCGCGACCTGACGCTGTTGCGCAGCGTCCGCGACCGGATCGACCGGGAGTACGCGGAGCCGCTGGACGTCGAGGCACTGGCCCGAGGCGTGAACATGTCGGCCGGGCACCTCAGCCGCCAGTTCCGGCTCGCCTACGGCGAGCCGCCGTACGGGTACCTCATGACCCGGCGCATCGAGCGGGCAATGTCGCTGCTGCGTCGTGGCGATCTCAGCGTCACCGAGGTCTGCTTCGCGGTCGGGTGTTCATCGCTGGGTACCTTCAGCACCCGCTTCACCGAGCTGGTCGGTGTGCCGCCCAGCACCTACCGGCGCCAGGCCACACACGCCCTCGAGGGAATGCCTCCCTGCGTGGCGAGACGGGTGACGAGACCGGTCAGGAATCGAGAAGCATCGGCACGTGAGCCACAGTCAGGATGATCTCCATGGACATCACCATTCACCAGACCTTCCTCCCGCACGACGACCCGGACGCCTCGCTGGCCTTCTATCGGGACACCCTCGGCTTCGAGGTCCGCAACGACGTCGAGTACCAGGGCATGCACTGGATCACGGTCGGCCCTCCGAACCAGCCCGGCACCTCCATCGTCCTGCACCCGCCGGGCGCCGACCCGGGCATCACCGAGGACGAGCGTCGCACCATCGCCGAGATGATGGCCAAGGGCACCTACGCCAGTGTCAACCTGGCCACGCCCGATCTCGACGGCACCTTCGAGCAGCTGCAGTCACGTGAAGCCGAGGTGGTGCAGGAGCCGACCGACCAGCCGTGGGGCGTTCGCGACTGTGCCTTCCGGGATCCCGCCGGCAACATGATCCGCATCTTCGAGGTGCGCTGAACCGATCGATGAGCACGGCCAAGAAGACGGACAAGCGGTCGCCGACGCCGCACGTCGCCGACAGCCATGACCTGATCCGCGTGCAGGGCGCGCGCGTGAACAACCTCAAGGACGTCAGCGTCGAGATCCCGAAGCGCCGCCTGACGGTCTTCACCGGCATCTCCGGCTCGGGCAAGAGCTCACTGGTGTTCGGCACGATCGCCGCGGACTCGCAGCGGCTGATCAACGAGACCTACAGCGCGTTCGTCCAGGGCTTCATGCCGACGATGGCGCGACCCGACGTCGATCTGCTCGAAGGATTGACGACCGCCATCCTCGTCGACCAGGAGCGGATGGGATCGAACCCACGCTCCACCGTCGGCACGGCCACCGATGCCAACGCGATGCTGCGCATCCTCTTCAGCCGGCTCGGGCAGCCGCACATCGGCCCGCCCAACGCGTACTCGTTCAACGTCCCCTCCGTGAGGGCCAGCGGTGCGATCACGGTCGAGCGTGGCGCGGGCAAGACGAGGACCGAGAAGGCGACGTTCACCCGTCTCGGCGGCATGTGCCCGCGCTGCGAGGGCATGGGCTCGGTCACCGACTTCGACCTGACCGCGTTGTACGACGAGAGCAAGTCGCTCAACGAAGGCGCGATCACGATCCCCGGCTACAGCATGGAGGGCTGGTACGGCCGCATCTTCCGCGGGTGCGGCTTCTTCGATCCGGACAAGCCGATCAGCAAGTTCAGCAAGAAGGAGCTGTACGACCTCCTCCACAAGGAGCCGACCAAGATCAAGGTCGAAGGGATCAACTTGACGTACTCCGGCCTGATCCCGCAGATTCAGAGGTCGTACCTGTCGAAGGACGTCGATGCGATGCAACCGCACATCCGCGCCTTCGTGGAGCGCGCGGTGACGTTCACGGTCTGCCCCGAGTGCAACGGCACCCGACTCAGCAAAGAAGCGCGGTCGTCGAAGATCAAGGGGAAGAACATCGCCGACGTCTGCTTGATGGAGATCAACGATCTGACCGATTGGGTCCGCGGCCTCGACGAACCGTCGGTGGCTCCGCTGCTCACCGGGCTGCAACGCCTCCTCGACTCGTTCTCGGAGATCGGTCTGGGATACCTCTCCCTGGACCGATCGTCGGGCACCCTGTCCGGCGGTGAGGCACAGCGCACGAAGATGATCCGCCACCTCGGCTCGTCGCTCACGGACGTGACGTACGTGTTCGACGAGCCCACGATCGGCCTGCACCCCCATGACATCGAGCGGATGAACGATCTGCTGCTGCAACTGCGGGACAAGGGCAACACGGTTCTCGTCGTGGAGCACAAGCCCGAGACCATCGCCATCGCCGACCACGTCGTCGACCTCGGTCCCGGCGCCGGCACGGAGGGCGGCACCGTCTGCTTCGAGGGCACCGTTGAGGGGCTCCGGCGGAGTGACACCACGACCGGCCACCATCTCGACGACCGCGCGACCCTGAAGGACGTGGTGCGTCCGGCTTCCGGCGCGCTGGAGGTTCGTGGCGCGTCGGCGAACAACCTCCGAGACGTGGACGTCGACATCCCGCTCGGGGTGCTCTGCGTCGTCACGGGCGTCGCCGGCTCCGGCAAGAGCTCCCTCATCGACGGCTCGATCGCCGGACGCGACGGGGTGGTGGTGATCGACCAGGGTGGGATCCGCGGTTCGCGGCGGAGCAACCCGGCGACGTACACCGGACTGCTCGACCCGATCCGCAAGGCGTTCGCGAAGGCCAACGGCGTGAAGCCGGCGCTGTTCAGCGCCAACTCCGAGGGCGCCTGCCCGACCTGCAATGGCGCCGGCGTCATCTACACGGACCTGGGTGTCATGGCCACGGTCGAATCGACGTGCGAGGACTGCGAGGGGAAGCGGTTCCAGGCTGCGGTGCTGGAGTACACGCTGGGCGGTCGGAACATCGCCGAAGTGCTCGCGATGTCGGTCACGGAGGCGGAGGAGTTCTTCGACGGCGGCGACGCACGCACGCCGGCCGCCCACACGATCCTCGACCGCCTCGCCGACGTCGGGCTCGGCTACCTGAGCCTCGGCCAGCCGCTCCCGACGCTGTCCGGCGGTGAGCGGCAACGGCTCAAGCTGGCCGCCCACATGGCCGAGAAGGGCGGCGTCTACGTCCTCGACGAACCGACCGCCGGCCTCCACCTGGCGGACGTCGAGCGGCTGCTCGGCCTGCTCGACCGGCTCGTCGACTCCGGCAAGTCGGTCATCGTCATCGAGCACCACCAGGCGGTCATGGCGCATGCCGACTGGATCATCGACCTCGGCCCTGGCGCCGGCCACGAGGGCGGCCGGATCGTCTTCGAGGGTCCGCCGGCCGAGCTCGTCGCCACCCGCTCCACCCTCACCGGCGAGCACCTCTCGTCCTACGTCGGCGCCTGACGACGACTCGTCGCAGCCAGTCGGCGGATGGCGATGCCGGCGACGAGGACGGCGGCGCCGGTGATGATCGCAGCGACGGGGAGCAGGATGGCGAGGGTGCCGCAACCGGCGAGGCCGACCACGCCCAACCAGCGGGGCCACCGTCGTTGTGCCCGCGACAGGGTCAGGCAGGCGGCGTTGGTGATCGCGTAGTAGGTGAGGATCGTGACGCCGGAGAAACCGATCGCGCCGCGGAGGTCCAGCGTCGCGGTGAGCGCTATCACTACGGCGGTCACGATGGCCTCGGCGCGTACGGGGAGTGAGCGGCGTTCGTCGATGGTCGACAGCCAGCTCGGGAGTTCGCTTCGCCGAGCCATCGCGAGGACGGTGCGGGAAATGCCTGGCACGAGATTGAGGAGGACGCCGAGCGCGGCAATACCGGCGCCGATCCTCACGATCGGCATGAGCCGCTCGAATCGCGAGGCGCTGACCACGAGGTTGAGTGGTGCGTCGCTCGCCGCGACCGCGTCGATGGGTACCGTCGCGAGCAGTGTGACGCCCACGACGGTGTAGATCACGAGGACGCCGGCGAGAGCGCGGGGAATCGCCTTGGGGATGGTCGTGTCGGGGTCGCGCACCTCTTCGCCGAGGGTGGCGATCCGGGCGTAGCCGGCGAATGCGAAGAAGAGGAACCCGGCCCCGCGCAGGACACCTGCCGGTGACGTGTCGATCGGGATGACGCGCGCGAGCGAAGTCGACGGGCTCGACCAGCCGGCGGTCACCACTGCGGCCAGCGCCACCAGAGCGACAGCGAGCAGGCACTTGGTGACGAGGACGGTGCGGGTCAGGCCGCCGATGTTGACGACGGCCACTGCACCGACCGCGGCGACGCCGACGACTCGCCCCTGGCTCGGCCACAGGTACGTACCCGCGGTGAGCGCGATGGCGACACAGGACGCGATCTTGCCGACCACGAAGCCCCATCCCGCGAGGTGCCCCCAGAACGGTCCGAGCTGCCGGCGGGCGTACACGTAGGTTCCCCCGGACTCCGGGTGCACGGCGGCCAGTTGGGCCGAGGACGTGGCGTTGCAGAACGCGACGCCCGCTGCGACCGCGAGGCCGATGAGGAGGCCGGTCCCTGCCGCGTCTGCCGCTGGGCCCCATGCGCTGAACACGCCGGCGCCGATCATCGACCCGGCGCCGACCGTCACCGCGTCGGCCAGACCCAGCCGACGTTCGAGCGGACTCGACCGTGCAGGATCCGGGAGACCGGTCATCGGGTTCCCCTGAACGCGGCGACCGGCCGGTGTCGTCCAGCGTCCGGGCGATCAGCGAGCAGCGGGCTGAAACAGCTCCACGACGTTGCCCGACGGGTCCTGCAACAGGATCTGCTTCCCGCCCGGCCCCACCACGACATCGTTGCGGAACGAGGCACCGGCGTCTCGCAAACGACCGATCTCGGTTTCGATGTCGTCGACGACGAGGTGGATCCGGTTCCAGCCCCCCGGTCCGGGCGTTGCACCGTCCGGCATCGGCCGGCCCGCCGAGCTCTTTGGCCCAGACAGCAGGAGGCGGAGATTGCCCCGCTTGACATCGGCGAACGCCGGTGCCGCGCTCGTCAGGAGCTCGAAGCCGAGCACCTCGGTGTAGAAGGCGATCGACGCGTCGACGTCGTCGACCATGTAGCGGACATTGGTGATCTCATCGTTCGGCATGTTCGGATCTCCTCGTTGCGTTTCCTGCCAGCTGTAAGAGTCGGAAGTCGATGCGTGTCTCGAGCTCGACCGCGGTGCGCTCGAACGCCGGGTACGACGAACGATTGGTCTCGCCCTCAGCCGCCGGGTCTGGGACGGACCAATGCACCCGCTCAGGTTCGGACGGGAACTCCGGGCACACCTCGCGAACGCGATCGCACAGGGTGATGACCGTGTCGAACCGCTGCGCGACGAACTCGTCAAGGTGCTTCGTGCGGTTACCGCTGATGTCGATGCCACGCCTTCGGAGGACGCGAACGGCATTCGGATGAAGCGGTTTCGGATGGCTTCCAGCGCTGGCGGCTCGGATGACGCCGCCTGACTTGCGCTCGAGCAGTGCCTCGGCGATCTGGGAGCGCGCGCTGTTCCCCGTGCACAGGAACAGCACTCGCGGTCTGTGCCGCGTTCGCCCGATCGTTCGATGGGCGGATGGCGGCGACATCGACCCGAGCGCAGGATGCAGCGCGTAGCCCGCCTCGCGGAGCTTGGTTCGACAGGCAACGAGGTCGATGGAGTAGTAGCTGTCGCGCCCGTCTGCCGAGCTCCGGCGCGCGGTCACAAGAGCACCATCGCGGAGCAGACGCAGGTGGTACGACACCAGGTTCTGGGGCTCGCCGATCAGCACCGTCAACTCCTTGACGGTCCGATCGCTCCGCACCAGCTCGCGTAGCAATCGCCAGCGCAACGGGTGCGCGATCAGACGCACGAACCCCGGCGGCTCGTCCACCCTCGTATCTCCTGTGGTGATCGGCTCCACTGGTTCCAGCGTACCCTGGACAGACGAGTCCAATCAATTGAGATTGATGTATTTTTGGGCCCGTCGGCGAGACGGTTACGCGCGCTGCCGAGGCCTCGGCACACAGAACTCGTTGTCATCGGGTTCGGCCATCATCGCCCGGTCGACTGCGCCGTGGCTGATGTCGAGTGGGGTCGCTGCGAGAGCGACGAGGCGGTCCAGCTCTGCTCGCTGACCAGCGTGGCCGGTCGGAGCGATCTCGAGGTGGAGCCTGTTCTTCCCGGACTTGGGCACGAGTGGCGGACCCCAGGTGATGAACGGCCGGTCCCGTCCGGCCCGGATCGCGGTCTCTTCGTCCTGATCCCAGACCAACGGCCATCCGAGCACTTCGCTCCAGAAGCAGCCGACCGTCCGCGTGCCGTCGCAGGTGATCGATCCGACACGGCGCAGTCGGCGAGGAAGTTGTTGCCCGGCTCGATGACGCACAGCTCGTTGCCTTCGGGATCGGCGAGCACGACGTGCTCGTCGTCCGGGCCCTGGCCGATGTCGACGTGACGAGCGCCGAACTCGACCAACTGCTCTACCGTCTCCCGCTGGTCGGCGAGGGTCGTCGTCGTCAGATCGAGATGGATGCGGTTCTTAGCCCGTCTTCTGCTCCGGCAGCGCACGGAAAGGATCCGGAACCTGGTGTCATCCGTCGGCACGAGCGCGATCTCATCCGGGGACTCGTCGATGTCCCAGCGCAGTGCGGCGGCCCAGAAGCGCTCCAGACGAACCGGATCGTTCGCATCGAACGAGAGGGCGACGAGCCGAGAGGTCATGCCGCAGGGCCCACGTCAGATCGTGAAGGGGCCACCGCGCTTGGCGTACTCGGCGCGGTAGTCCCGGGCGAGTTGCTTCTGTCGCGTCTTGGAGAAGAGCTTGCCTGCGAGTTGGAAGGTCCCGTGCTCCTCTTCGTCCAGATGGTCGCGGACTTCCTTGGACAGTTGTCGGGCGAGGCCGGAGAATCGGTCGGTAGCGGGCTCCACGCCTCGCAGCTGCTCGACCAGTTCCTCGGCCTTGTGATGGTCCGCGAGTGCATGTCGACTGACACTGAGCCCTGCATCGTCCATCAGCAGCGGTACGTAGAAATGACGCTCCTCGGCCGTGGCGTGCGCATCGAGTTCGTGGGCGAGCGCGAGGAACGCGGCTCGACGGTGGGCAGCGGAGGCACGAGCGTGAGTCATGGTGCGGGCGAGCGATCGCTGCACCGCGTGGCTCTCTCGCAGGTCCTCGAAGATCGTCATGGTCCCTCGCTTCTCGAAGACCCATGGTCGCGCCTTCCAGACCCACGGGACGTGTCGAATCGGAGCACGGCGTTCGTTGTCGTGGTGGAAACATTCGAAGCCTGAGAGGAGCACACCATGGGACTCATCCACATCGACCTGTTCACGACGCTCGACGGCGTCGCCCAAGCCCCTGGCGGACCTGAGGAGGACACCGAGGGCGGGTTCCCGTTCGGAGGGTGGCAGGCGCCCTTGCTCGACGAGGTGGTCGGCGAGCAGGTCGGGGCCGGCATGGAGGGATTGGACGCACTCCTGCTGGGCCGACGTACCTATGACATCTTCGCCTCCTACTGGCCCGATCAGGAGCAGGGCGTTGATTCGGAGATCGCTCGGCTCTTCAACCGGGTTCCGAAGTACGTCGCTTCACGGGGCACTCCGACGCTCGAGTGGGCGAACTCCACGTTGCTCGGCGCCGATCTGGCGTCGGCCGTCGCGGAGCTGCGCGGACGTCACGCCAACGTGCACGTGATCGGCAGCCTCGACCTGGTGCAGACGCTCATCGCCGAAGGCCTGTTCGACCGACTGTCGCTCTGGATCTACCCGATCCTGCTCGGGACGGGCAAGCAGGTCTTCGCCGAAGGCACCGTGCCGTCGAACCTCACGCTCGTCGAACCGGCGATCACGTCTCCTCGCGGCGCCGTCCTCGTCCGGTACGCACGCGCCGGTGGCACCCCAGCGACGGGTGACATGACACGTCCCGACCGCGCGTCAGCCCCGCCAGGCTCCGACTCCTAGGAGTTGCACTCGCGTTCTCGGTGATCCCCAGCTCACCTTCGACGCCACACGATCTCATCGCCCACACATTCGTCCGTAGCGCTGAGCCCGGCTCGGGAGGCGACGACGGCCGAGGCGACGTGCTCGGGATGGATGAGCGCACGCACGTTCAGGACACCCTGTTCGATGAGCCACCCGACGACGGCGGTCGCCGCTTCTGAAGCGAACCCCTTGCCCTGCGAGGCGACGCCGACCTCCCAGGCCACGTCGGCCGATAATCCATCCGATGTCACCGTCGCCTGCATCACACCAACCGGTTGCACGTCATCATGGAGACGCACGATCCAATTGAGCCACGCCTCATGGCCCTCAGGCGAACGTCCGGACTCGAGGCTCTGGTAGCGCGATCGGAGGTCCTTCAACGACGGAGGATGCCCTCCGGTGAACTCGTGCATTCGCTGGTCGGCCAGGACGTCGACCATTGCTTCCGCGTCGCCAGCGACGAGGGGCGTCAGAACAAGCCGAATCGTCCTGATCGTCCCGGCCGACAGCACGACCGCAGTCTGCCCGCCAGCGTCATCGGACCGGGTGGAGAACGACCGGCGACGAGCGGCGGCCTTCGGTCAGTCGTCGAGCTTCTTGTCGGCCTTGCGGTCGATCCGTTCCTCTTCGGCCTTCGTCAAGTTGCCAGCCTTGCGCTGCTGGGCGGCGCGGGCCTTGGCGTTGCGGGCGTGGGCCTCGTCCGGCATCGGATAGTTGCCCGACTGCTTCTTGGCCTCTTTCGTGCGTGCCTTCTCGGGCAATCCGAAGTCCTTCGCAGGTAGCTTCTCTCGCTTCTCGGCGGATAGTTCAGCCATCAGTTCACCTCCGTCCTGATCTGTCGCGCGTACCCGCGGACCCTGCGATGTAACCAAGGCGCGTCTCCTCGGTCGCCTCCTCGCCTTGGCGACCGCGCCGTCGGTCTTGGCCACACCGGCCGAAGCCCTCGAGGTCGTCGACTTCCGCGGGCTACTCACCGAGGTCGAAGCGTTGCCGGATGCTCGATTCGTAGGGGCGCCAGGAGTTCGGGGCAAGGGGCGGTCGCTCTGCGTTACCAGCCCAGTCGAGTCACGGTTTGAAGGTTCGATTCAGCCCGTGTGTTGCTCAGCCTCTCTTGACAGATCCATGTGAAAGGTCGCAAGCGTCGCGTGAGTGGGAGCAGGATCGCGCGTGTCCTTCATGACGCAACCTGCAGGTCGATCAGATCGAGCACGTCGTGCTCGTGGGCTGGCATGTCGCTCACACCGATTGATTGCAGCACGGTGTGCACGGCCGGCTCGACGCGATCGCGGTGGAACCGCTCGTGCTCGTCGACGCTGTCCCACACCTCGATGTGACGCAGCCCCGAACCGGTCTTCACCACCATGTGGACGACCAGTCCTGCAGGATGCTCGTCGCCGATCATGGCCTTCACTCGTTCGTACAACGCCTCGTTCCCAGGAACCTCGAACTCCAATGCGTATGGCATCACTCCTCCTTGGCACTCGGTTGCAGTAGAATCACCTCTATCTAATAGAGGAGCTTCTACCGAATGAGGGAGAAAGTCAAGGTCCGCCGGCCCTATCACTCGTCGACACGTCAAGAACAAGCACGCCGCACGCGCCGGTCCATCATCGACGCCGCCCACCACCTGTTCCTCACCGACGGCTTCGCCGCCACCACCATGCCCGCCGTCGCCGCGTCTGCCGGCGTCGCCGTGCAGACCGTCTACAAGGCGTTCGCCAACAAACCCCGCCTCGCCAAAGCAGTCTTCGACATCGCGATCGCCGGCGACGATGAGGCGGTGCCGATGCTCGAACGCGAGGCGCTGTCCAAGGTGCGCAATGAGCCAGACCCGCAGACGATGTTGCGTCTCTACGGCGAGTTCCTCGCCACCGCCGCCCCGCGTCACGTCCCCGTCCAACTCGTCATCCGCGATGCCGCCGCCGCCGACCCCGACGCCCGTGCTGTGTGGACAGAGCTGCAAGCCGAACGCCTCGCCGGGATGACCATCTTTGCCACCGCCCTCCACGAGCGTGGCCAGCTGCGCAACGACGTCAGCATCGACGACGCCCGCGACACCCTGTGGACCTACAACTCCGCCGAGCTCTACCAACTCCTTGTCATCGAACGCGGCTGGACGCCTGACCACTACGGCCAGTGGGTCGCCGCCGCGCTCACCGCCGCTCTGCTCTGACCGAACCGCGTGGAGCGCCGAGAGGCTCCTTCCGCATCGACACTCCGGGCGCCCTTGACTATATGTAGTCACTCTGTTAAATAACCAATCTGTGAAGTATCGACAGGAGCGACGGCAACGATGACCGTGACGGCAACCGATCGGTTCGACGTCGTCTTCGCCGCCTTGTCGGACCCGACGCGGCGCTCGATCGTGCGTCGGTTGGCCGACGGTGAGGCAACCGTGCTCGAGTTGGCCGAGCCATTCCCGATCAGTCTCCCGGCCATCTCCCGCCATCTGAAGGTCCTCGAGCGGGCCGGTCTGATCAGTCGCGGCCGAGATGGACAACGGCGGCCATGCCAGTTGCGGCCGGAGCCCCTGGTCGAGATCGCCGCATGGGCCGAGCACACCCGAGCTGCATGGGAGCAGCGTCTCGACCGCCTCGATGCGCACCTCCGGCGCACGTCTGACCGAACCGTATCCCCACCGACATCGGAGAAGCCATGAGCAGTACCCCGACCATCACCGACCCGACGACGTGGGCTCTCGACCGCGAGATCGTCCTCGTTCGAGTTCTTGACGCCACACGCGAAGCGGTGTTCGCCGCGTGGACCGATGCAGATGCGTTCTGCCAATGGTTCGGCCCCGACGGATTCACGTGCACAGTCCGAGAGATGGACGTGCGCCCGGGAGGTCGAGCGTGCTTCGACATGGTCGCCGGAGACGGAACCGTGTTCACGAATCGCTTCGATTACCTCGAAGTCGTTCCAGTCGAGAGATTGGTGCTGGATCACGGGTCCGACGCTGACGATGACCCGGCACGCTTCCGAGTGACGATCACCCTCGACGAACAAGCCGATGGAAAGACGGTGTTGACACTGCGGCAGCTTCACCCAACCGCCGAGCAGCGAGATGCGAAGATCGGCTTCGGCGCTGTCGAGCTCGGTCTGCAGACGATGCAGAAGCTCGCTCACCATCTTGGGCCGCCTGAATCCCACGGCCAATGAAGTCTCGCTGAGGGACTCAGTCAACCAGTCCGACGGACCACCACCCGCCGAAGGAGCCGCTATGTCGCGCGTCCGCATCCACAACTTCTCGATCTCGCTCGACGGGTTCGCCACCGGCGAGGGGCAGGCCCTCGACACGCCGTTCGGCCACGCCGGGCATCGGCTCCACGAGTGGCTGTTGGCCACTCGGTTCGCCCGCCGCGAAGTCCTTGGCGAGGCGGACGGCACCGAGGGTTTCGATGACGCGATGGCCGATCGGCACGGACCCGGGATCGGTGCTGAGATCATGGGCGCGGGGAAGTTCGGCCCTCCGGGCTGGCAGGACGACCCGGAGTGGCGCGGGTGGTGGGGTGACAACCCGCCGTTCCACACGCCGACGTACGTCTTGACCCACCGTCCGCGCCCCTCGCTGGAGATGGAGGGTGGCACGACATTCCACTTCCTCGACGCCGCGCCCGCGGATGCACTCGAGGTGGCGCGGGACGGGGCCGCCGGTCAGGACGTCCGCATCGGAGGTGGCCCGACCATGATGCGCGCGTTCCTCGCCGCCGGCCTCGTCGACCACCTGCACGTCGTGCAGGTACCGATCCTGCTCGGCCGCGGCGTTCGGCTGTGGGACGGCTTGGAGGCGTTGGAACAGCACTACGACGTGGAGGCAGTCTCGACGCCCAGCGGCGTCACCCACCTCACGTTCACCCGATGACCTCACGGCGGCACATCGCGGTCGTTCCTGGACACGAAACTGAGGGCACGCGCCGGAGGCGTCACCTATAGCAACCTCGGCGTCGAGGACTCCGGAGAACCGTTATCGGCCTGGTTCTTCACAGGCAGGTCACGACCGCGCGGCGGTCACTTGGCGCGGAGCAGGGTCATCTGTGTCACGTGAAGTCCTCGCGGGCCGAACCTTCTGGCGCGGATGCGCGGCTGATGGTGATGCCGATGAAGTAGAGGACGGGGGCGGCGGCGTAGATCGCGAGGCTGGCGGTGGGTGCCGGGTCGGCGCCGGGTGAGCGGGCGATGGTTCGCCAGCTCGCGGCCTAGGTGGCTGGCGCAGTCGGCCAGGGCGTGCCGTTCGTGGTGATTGCCGTGGAATTCACCCGGCGAGGCTTGCCCGACGCCTGGCTCGCCTCGGTGGGCATGGCACGCATCGCTCCGTACGTGGTCTGCTCACCGGTGGCCGGGGTGGTAGCAGGCCGGTGCCGACTCGGCCGCGTCGTCACCGCATCAGCTGTGGCGCGCGCTTCGGGCTCACGGTGTTGATGCTGTCCTTCCTCCACGCGGTGCCTGCGTGGGCGGCGGTCGCGCTGCTCATGCTGATCGGGGTCGTGGGCACCCCCTGCTATCCGGCGCTGATGGCCGGGCTACGGGACACGGTGGCCGAGCTGCAGCGGGAACCATGGGGCCGCCAGGTGGTGGTGCTCGAATCGGTGGCGTTCAGTGCAGGCCCGGCGTTGGCCGGAGCGCTCGTTGTGGTCGAGCGTACGGGCTGCATGGCATTGGTGGTGGCGATCACCCTGTTCGCGGTCGCGGCCGTCATCGCGCTCGGGGCGATCCCCTCGGTCGGACCGCCCGGGCGCGGAGCGGCGGATGACCTGCGGCTGGCTTTGGGAACGCTGTTGCATCCGGCCCTGCGGTCCAGTGTTTCCGCCTTGCTGGTCGTCAATTTCCTCGGGGGAGCGGCGATGGCACTCCTCCCGGCGATCGCCCGGCAAGTGCGCCACGACCACGACGGTCTGCTCGGCTGGCTCACCGCAAGCCAGGGCCTCGGCGCGGTGGCGGTGGTCGCCGGAGGATCCGCCGTCGCCTCTGCGGTGGGATTTCATCCACGGCGGTTGGGCATGGTCTCGCCGGCGGATCCCTGCTCACCCTCTCGACAACAGGCCACCCGCTACTCGCCGTTGCCGCCTGTGCCCTGTTCGGCGGCGCCGTGGTGATGGTCGAGGCCGCCGGATCGGTGGAGCTTCTGCAGCGACTCCCAGCCCCGACCGTCAGCGCCACGTTCGGGCTGCTCGATTCGCTCCTGATCGCGGCCATGGTCGCCGGCGGCCTTGCCGGGCCGCTGCTGGCCATCAGCACCGGTACGCGGTGGTCCCTCGCCGTGTTGGCGGTCGCAGCCACGATCTGGACCTTGCGGTCGCCGCGGGGCGTGCGGGCACAGCGCGCCGGCCGGCCGGCGAGCACCCCGCACGGTCTCCGGAGCGCGGTCCTCGAAGGAGCAGCCCGATGAGGGCCCGTCGACGTGACGTGCTGACTACCGTCCTGGCTGCTGCATGTCTCATTAGCGCATGCACGGAACCGATGCCCGGCGGCGAGGCCGGCGTACGCCTCCACGATTCCATTGCAGTCATTGAACGGTGGAACGACACCCGCAACCCGCACCTCGCCCCATGGCGACCGCGGCTGGCTGCCAAAGGTGCCGGTCCGCCCGACGAGAGCTCGAGCACATGACGGCGCGTCGAGACCCAGCTCGGCGACCCGCCGCCGGTCGCCCTCCGGTGTCTGCCGTCGTCTATTCGGCATGCCTGGTCGTGGCGGCCGGCTGGTACGCCCTCCAGACGCTCTACATCACTGTTGCCAGCCCCCCGCCCCTCCCCACCGCGCGGACGGCCCGCGTCGCGGCCTTCCTCGAACACTTCCGCACCACCGTGCCCCAGCAATGCGGCGCCCTCTTCCTCGCCAGTACCGGCTTCGCCGCGTTCTACGTCCTGATCGACCGAACGACGAGCATCATCGACCGTCGATGGCCCGCCCCCGCGTGCAGGCTCGGCGCCACACTGTTCATCACCGCCCAACTCATCCAGCTGGCGGCTACCGCCACCTCTACAAAACCTCGCCGACCAGCGGACGCGATCCGGATTCGGACCTGGTCACCCTGCAACTCGTCGACTCCCTCGACGACGCACTCGAACTCGGAGCCTTCACGCTGCTCGCCGCGGGAATGCTCGGCCTCGGCATCAGCTCGCACGCCCCACGGTCAGCGCGCGCATGGTCACGGTCGTCCACGCTCACCGGGCTGATCTATCTGGCGCTCGCCGGCGCCATGGCTGTCGCTGCATGGACCGCCGTCGACGTGCTGCTCATCGTCGGCGGCACCATCGCGGCGCCCGTCTGGGCTCTCACGCTCGCCCGGGCCACTCGCGAATGAGCGCAGTCGTCGTCCGGTTGAGCCAGTCGATCCGACGGTCGGAGTCACCCGACCGCGGCGACGTGCGTTCACACCGAGATCGGGCGTCGATTCGCGCCCGCCCGTTGCACGCCCTCGCCGGATGTTCACAGCGGCCTGACCTCGCTGTTTGCGCGACCTCCGCGATCTGCTTCAGCTCATGAGATTCATACACAACGCAGCGACGGCCAGGCCTTGCAGCGTTGCCCGGAGCGCGATGACCCGGTCCCAGTCGTGTTGCAAGGAGCGGGCATTGGTCGGTGTCTCGTGTCCGTCTGCTGCGGCGGTGAGGGCACGGTTGATCGGCGCGCTGATCCGCACGTAGATCAACAGCCAGCTGATCAGTAGTGCCAGTGCTGCTCCCGCGGTCGCCGAAGCGACCGCTCGGCCAGCCATCGCGGCCAGCACGCACGCTGTGGCGGAGGCGATCATGCCCAGCATCCCGGGCACGGGCAGGCGTCGGTCGCCGAAGCGATGCACGTTGCCCATGACCGCTGTCAGCGTGGCGTCATCGACGCGGGCGAGCGCGGGTCGTTGCACGAGCGCGCAGAACGCGTCAGTGCCGTAGATGACCCCAACGCTCATGATCGCGATGAGCGCCGCGAGTTGAGCGGAGACGTGCATCACACATCTCCACCTGGACTACCGCCCAAGGGCGGCAAAGCGCCCACCTGCTGGAACACTTCGAGCAGGTTGAGCTCGTCCCAGTGTTCGACGAACATGCCGTCCTGTACGCGCCAGATGTCGATCGAGCGCATTTCCACCGCGTTACCACTGGCGGGGATCCCCATCAGCTCACCGGTATGGGTGCCTCGGTAGACGAAACGGCCCACGACGCGGTCACCGGAGATCACCAGGTCCTCCATGGTGGCGCTGAGATCGGGCATCGCACCGAAGAACGCTGTCCAGAACTCTCGGTTGGCCTCACGACCGTCGGCGACGAAGGGGTTGTGGTTGCGGTACTGCTCGGCCACGAACCGGTCGACGAGATCAGGCTCATGCGTATTCAACATCTTGAGATACGTCTCGGCGAGTTGCTGTCCGTGTGTGTCCATGTCATCACCTTCCGATGTCTGTGCGACTGGCGTCGCAGCAACCCGTCAACGAGTTGATGTGTCACCCTACATCCGAATGAGTTGATATGTCAACTCGATGCTGTAGGCTCCCATGGCGTGAACCGCGCGCAACGACCGTTCAGCGATCGCGAGCAGACCGCCTGGCGGGCGTTCTACGAGTTGCAGGAGGTTCTGCGAGGCCGAATCGAGCAGCACCTCCAGGCTGACAGTGGCCTGTCGCACGCCGACTACACGGTGCTCGCCGTCCTCTCCGAGGCGGACAGTCACCGACTCCGTGCGATTGAGCTTGGGCAGAGACTCGGGTGGGAGAAGAGCCGACTGCACCATCAATTGACGCGTATGTGCAAACGCGGCCTTGTCCGCCGATCCAGTGGCGAAGGCCGAGCCGTCAACGTCACGATCACGTCGGCAGGCCTGTCCGCGCTCGAATCCGCCGTACCGCTTCACCGGCAACATGTCCGACATCTGGTACTTGACAGGATTAGCCCAGAGCAGCTCGATGAGCTCGGAGCGATCTCGCGCGCGCTCCTCGACGGACTCCAGCGATCAGGTGGGTCTTAGCGCTTCCGTGACCTTGCCCTAACCGACGCCCAGCGCCGGCGTTCGCTGGGCTGGACGACGAGTTGACTTCAGTCGAGTTGGAGGGCGACCCACCCGGGCGCTTCGCTTCGTATCGGTGCACCGCCGACGAAGTTCTTGAGTTGTGTCTCGAGTGTTTCGAGTTCTGCGCTGCCGAGTTGGCGTGCCCCTGCCTGGCGTAGGTCGTCGAAAATCGCCTCGCCTGTTTGCATCACCTGCAGACCCAACGGGGTGACCTCAATCCGAGTTCGACGTCGATCAGAGGGGTCCTCCGCGCGAACGACGTAGCCGCGTTCGACGAGGGTGGCGATCGTCTTCGCCGCGGCTTGCTTCGAGACCGATAGGCGCCGCCCGAGTTCGGAGGCGGTCTCGGCGCCGGCGGCGATGGCTCGCATCGCGAAGTCGTGGACCGGCCGAACATCGTGGTATCCGCGTCGGGCCAGTTCGTCGACCGCCGAGTCCACGAGCTTGCGGTAGCTGCCGAGCAGCAACAAGGCCAACTGTGGTCCCGGCCGTGTCATGCCAACCATTGCCCGGCGTGCCACGCCCTTTCCACGCCCCACACGCCCTTTTCACGCCCTCTGAGCCGGTCAACCACTGCCTGACTTGCGTGCCATCGATTGTGGGCTCGTGACGTCAACGATCGCATCACAGATCGCATTGTGTGTGCACGATTCTCCCTCGGCACGAGAGTGACTCGGCCAGGAAGCTTATGACCAGCTGGTTGAAGTCGTCTGGGCGCTCCAGCGGCATGACGTGTGATGAGCCGTCGCCGGTGATGAGCTCGAATCGGGCTCCGGGGATCGCGTCGGCTACTTCGCGGGCGACCCACGGCGGTGTCAGCAGATCTTGCTCGCCGACGATCACGAGGGTCGGGGCGGTGATGCCGGCGAGCCGATCGAGGGCGTCGAACTGCAGGTAGGCCCGAGCTTGGCGGTCGTAGGCGTCCGGTTCGATCGGGTTCGGATTGCTGGCCAGCAGTGCGATCGTGTCCTGCACCGCCTGCTGGTTGCGGAGGAACGCCGAGGAGAACAGCCAGGTGAACTGCTGAGCGCCGAACACTTCTCCGCTGAGGTCGTTGGCCTTCACCCAGTTCCAGACGGAGATCGGGTCCACGGCGCTTCGGGCGGGCGCTGCGCCCGGTCCCGCGAGCACGAGGCGATCGAGACGGTCCGCGTGCCGCAGCGCGAACTCCATTCCGATCATGCTTCCCATCGACAAGCCCAGCAGATGGGTGCTTTGGATATCGAGGGCGTCGAGCAGACCGGCGACGTCGTCAGCCATGTCCGCGATGGTGTACGCGTGGTCGGCTCGCGAGCTGCGGCCGGCGTCGCGGTTGTCGAGCAGGACGACACGGAAGCGGGTGGAGAGCTCGGGGACTTGTTGCAGCGTCCAGAGCGAGGAGTCGTATCCGATCCCCATCACCAGGACGAGTGGTGGGCCGTCACCGTGTACCTCGTAGTACAGCTCCTGCCCGTTGGTGCGGACGGTTCCTGATCGTGGGACGTGCTTGATGTTCGGGGTCATCGGTTCGTGCGTCGAAGTGGGGGTTGCGTTCGTCACGGTTCTCCTCGGGGTTGCCCGGTTGCTGTGGGGGAGGGTGGTCCCCAACCGAGGTGCGTAAGGAAGACTGTTACGGCGGTAACCGCCATGGTTACGTTCGGCGCCGGTTGATCCCGGGGGTCCGATCGGGTCACGGATTCGGGAGGTAGCGATGAGCGATGGCGCCGGTCTTGGCGTTGTCGAGCGCGCCCGTGCCGCGGCCGCGCGTGGGGACTGGCAGCAGGCCTTCGACTACCTCATCGAGGCCGACGCGGTGGGTGTCCTGGCCCCCGCCGATCTACCGCTGCTCGGCGAGGTCGCCTACGCGGCCGGTGATCTCGATGTGACCATCGATGCGTGGGAACGCGCCCATGCGGCCTGCATCCAGCTTGACGATCAGGTAGCGGCCGCAGGTGCGGCCGTCCGTCTGGCGATGCACCTGCTCTTCGACACCGCCCTGATGGCACCGGTGCGCGGCTGGTTGGCACGCGCCGAGCGGCTGCTCGAATGCCACGGCGACACGCCGGCACACGCCTGGTTGGCGGTCGTCCGCGCCTACGAGCGGATGCTGACCGGTGACATGCCGGGCGCTCGGCAGTGGGCCCGGCGGGCCATCGACGTCGGTTCGGCGTGTGACCCGGCGGCGTGCGCCATCGGACGGGTGGCCGAAGCCCGACTGCTGATCTTGGACGGCGAAGTCCGGCAAGGCCTGGCGTTGCTCGATGAGGCCGGGGTCGCGACCGTCTCTGGCGAGCTCGATGCGCTGTCGACGGGGGTCGTCTACTGCGAACTCGTCTGTGCCCTGCAGGGCCTCGCCCTGTACGACGTGGCCGAGCAGTGGACCGAGGCGATGGAGCGGTGGTGCGAGACGAATGCCATCGGCAGCCTTCATGGGCGCTGCCGGGTGCATCGCGCCGAGATCCTCAGGCTGCGCGGGTCGTGCCACGAGGCGCAGAGTCAGGCACTGATGGCGTGCGAGGAGCTGCGCCCTTACTTGCGGCGCGAGCTGGGATGGCCGCTGAACGAGCTGGGACGGATCCGACTGCACCAAGGAGACATCGCCGGCGCCGAGCAAGCCCTGCTCGCTGCTCATGGCGCCGGATGGGATCCGCAACCGGGTCTCGCCCTGGTGCGTCTTGCCCAAGGCGACGTGGCCGCCGCGGCGGACTCGATCCGAGACGCCCTTGAGCACCCCGTGCGGGTGCCGTCGAAGGAACGACCACCGAACACCGACCTGCAGCGCGCCCCGCTGCTCGAAGCGCAAGTGGAGATCGCGATCGCGGCCGGCGACCTCGACCGAGCACGCTCGACCGCCGACGAACTCGACCTCATCGCCGCCCGGTTCGAGAGCAAAGCACTGGTCGCCGGCGCCGCCCACGCGCGAGGAAGGCTGCGGCTTGCCGACGGCGACGCTACGGGGGCGGAACAGTCCCTGTCGGAGGCGGTGCGGCTGTGGAACGAAGTCGGCGCCCCCTATGAGGCGGCCATCGCCCGCGTTGGCCTGGCCGACGCTCATCACGCCAGCGGCAACGACCAGCGCGCCGACATGGAGCGCCACGCGGCCCGCGCGATCCTCGACGAGATCGAAGCCGCGCCGCGGCTGCCGCCGGCAGCAGAGGTCGCGGACCGCGACGTGCTCGACGGGCAGCCTGGGAGCGTG
This sequence comes from uncultured Acidimicrobiales bacterium, assembly GCA_963829955.1. GTDB lineage: Bacteria > Actinomycetota > Acidimicrobiia > Acidimicrobiales > Ilumatobacteraceae > DASTFY01. The sequence continues at coordinate 2,351 of CAWHKS010000013.1, read as the reverse complement.
AACGTCTTTCGTCGCGAGGGTGACTACTGGACGGTGATCTTCGATGGGCACACCGTCCGCGTGCGCGACCTCAAGGGAATGCATTACCTCGTCCGGCTCCTCGCCGACCCGGGCCGGGAATTCCACGTGCTGGATCTCGTCGCCAGCGAGACCGGCCGTGCCGCACCCGCCGACAGCGACCACACGGGTCGCGTGCCGCGATCGGCACTGGGCGACGCGGGCGAGATGCTTGACACGCGAGCCAAGAACGCGTACCGCCGGCGCCTCGCCGAAATCGACGACGACATCGAGCAGGCACGCGCGATCGGGGACGGCGAGCGAGCCGCCCAGGCCGACGCCGAACGCGACTTCCTACTTCGAGAACTGTCGTGTGCCGTGGGCCTGGGCGGGCGGGATCGACGAGCCGCGTCCGCATCCGAGCGCGCTCGAGCCGGTGTGACCCGAGCCATCCGCCAAGCGATCACCCGGATCGCCGACCACCACCTCCAACTTGGCGAGCATCTCAGCCGCACCATCCGCACCGGCACGTACTGCGCCTACATGCCCGACCCTCGCACCCCCACCGGGTGGGAGTGTTGACGCCGATACCGACCCGGTACTGGCCTCGGTAGATCGCGCGTTCTGGGACGCAGGCGCACCGGCGGCTCGCTGTCTTACGATCGCGCGGTGCGTCCCAAGGGCCGGAGTGCGACACCTGCGACGCGTACCTCGCCGGCGATCCCGGCCACGGCCTCGAATCACCCAGCGAGCTGGAAGTTCGACTTTCCCATCTACCATCCGGCAGACGTGGCGGCCTGGCGGGCCTGGCTCGCCGCCAACTGCGACACCGCCCGCGGCGTGTGGGTCGCCTCGTGGCGGAAGGCGAGCGGGCGAGATCCGGTGGCCTATGAGGACCTTGTCGAGGAGGCCATCTGCTTCGGCTGGATCGACTCGACCGTGAACATCCTCGACGCCGAGCGCGCCCTGCAGCTCATGACGCCTCGCAAGCCCAGGAGCGGTTGGACCCGGCTGAACAGACAGCGCGTCGCTGCGCTGGAGGCACACGGGCGGATGACCGATGCCGGCCGCCTGGCCGTCGAAGTGGCCAAGAAGAATGGATCGTGGACGATCTACGACGCAGTCGAGGACCTGGTCGAGCCCGACGATCTGGCCGACGCCCTCGACGCCTGCCCCGACGCTCGCGCCGCGTGGGACGGGTTCCCGCCGTCGGCTCGCAAGCAGATGCTCTGGTGGATCATTGGCGCGGGCAGACCCGAGACGCGGGCGAACCGGATCGCGAAGATCGTCTCCGAGGCAGCATCTGGCCGTCGGCTCAGGGCTAGCCCCACCCGGCGATGGGACACGGTCTTCCCATGCCCAGCGAGCGTCAAGCTCGGGGAGCCCGGCGCGGTTGCATCGGGACCTTCGCCTCTTGGCCACGGTGTGGCCGGTGGCCGATTCTCTCCATGTGAGTGGTGCAGACGCCGTCCGCCCCGCGTTCAAGAGCTGGCAGTGGCGAGCTGGGAACGCGATCGTCAGCCTGCTTGCGCGGCGGGATCGGGCCGATCCAGTTGCTGACGACCCGCGACCGGAGAACCGGTGAGCCACACACCACTCCGGTGGTCCCGGTCGAGCAGGGTGGGACCAGTGGCTCGTCGCTCCGTACGGCACCGTGGGCTGGGTCCGGAACGCCCGCGAAGATCGGCGAGTCCGGCTGCGCTACGGCCGCACCACGCACGACTACGCGATCCGCGAGGTCGGAGCGGACGAGGCCGGTCCCGTCCTGAAGCGCTATGTGGCTGTCGTGACCAAGACCCGCGCCCAGTTCGGCGCGACCAAGGACTCTCCGGAGGCGGACTTTGCCGTCGAGGCCGGACGTCATCCCGTGTTCGAACTCGTCGCGATTCCCGCCGACGCAGCGGCGGGCGACACCTCGTCGACGGACCCCTGATCGAGCAGCTGGGCCAGGAGCCGGAGGGTGTTCTCGTAGCCGACCTGGCGACGGCGAACTCGAAGTCGTCGTCGTTGCTCTCTGGGAGAGCGGTCGACAGACGAGCCGGATCGGGCTTGATCGGTCGCGGCGGTCACGCGACCGCCCAGACTGATGCCGGCGTGTCGACAGGCGCAGGTGTCACCAGGCGTGTCGCCAGGTGTGGCACGCCCTTCACGCCCTCGTGGGCCCTCTCGGCGTGGGTGCATTGCCCTGAGCTGGGCATGTGCACCTCCAAGTGCGTGGAGCTGGGGGGAATCGAACCACCATCCGGCCGATCCCGTTGTACCTGCTCAGAGGCTTGCGGCCCTGCTCAGGTGTAGTTTTTCGAGTGACTGTTGATGACTGGAGTGACCGGGAATGACCGGCGTGACCCGTCCTT
>CAWHKS010000012.1:0-59239 GCA_963829955.1 uncultured Acidimicrobiales bacterium | reverse complement strand
GGCTGCCGGGGTCCCGGCGTAGGTTCCGGCGATGCAGAGCGCGCTCGTCCTCAACGCGACCTACGAGCCGCTCAGCGTCGTGTCCGTGCGGCGCGCCGTCTGCCTCGTGCTGTCCGAGAAGGCCGAGATCCTCCACGATGACGGCACGCAGTTCCGCTCCGCTCGGCGCTGCGTCGCCCGTCCTCTCGTGGTCCGGCTGCGCTACGTCGTGAAAGTGCCGTACCACCGGCGCACCGCGCTGTCCCGCCGGGCCGTGTTCGCAAGGGACGACCACAGCTGCCAGTACTGCGGCGGGCACGCCGACTCGATCGACCACGTGCTGCCCCGCAGCCGCGGTGGTGACCACAGCTGGGAGAACGTGGCCGCGGCCTGCCGGTCGTGCAACCTGCGCAAGCGGGACCGCACGCCCGACGAGGCCGGGATGCGACTGGCCCGGCGCCCGGCCACCCCACGGGAGCTGGCCTGGGTGGTGGTGGCGGTGGGCAGCGTCCCGGACTCCTGGAAGCCCTACCTGGCGCACCAGACCTTCACCCGGGCCTCGTGAAGCCGGCCCGTTGGGCCAGCGAGGTATCTCGCGGCTCGGCCGCCGAACTGCACGGCCGCGAGGTGGGCGCGGGGGACGAGCGGCCGGGCCGGGCCGTGTGGTGGTTGACCGCGGCGCGGCCTGCGCTCGTGCTCGGCTCGAGCCAGCGCCCTGACGTGGTGGACGAGCGCGCCGTGGCGGAGGCGGGCGTGGAGCTCGTCCGGCGCCGCAGCGGCGGCGGGGCGGTGCTGCTCGTGCCGGGTGAGGTGTCGTGGGTGGACGTGGTGCTGCCGGCCGGCGATCGCCTGTGGGATGCCGACGTGGGCCGGGCGGCGCACTGGCTGGGGGCGGTCTGGGAGCGGGTGGCGGCGTCGTTCGGCGTCCAGGGCGCCGAGGTCCACCGAGGAGCGATGGTTCGCACGCCGTGGTCGAGCCTCGTCTGCTTCGCGGGACTGGGGCCGGGTGAGGTGCAGGTGGCGGGGCGCAAGCTGGTCGGCATCAGCCAGCGCCGGACGAGGGGTTGGGCCCGTTTCCAGTGCGCCGTCTACCGGCGCTGGGATCCGGCGGCTCTCGTGGGGCTGCTCCGCTCGCCCCGTCCCACCGTGGAGGAACTGGCCGGGACCGTGGCCACGCTCGACGTGCCCGACGCCGACCTGCGTGCCGCCTTCCTCGCCGCCCTGCCCTGATCCGACCGCCGACGCGCCGTTTCGGTGCGCCCTTCGCCACCGAATCGATATCGAATCGGTGCGGATGGGTCCGCTCGAGCGGCCGAGCATTTTCTCGCGGCGCTCGGTTGCGTCAGGCGCAACCAGGCGCCGCGAGAACACCCAGGGGTGGCGCCGGCCAGCCAGCGGGAGGGGTGGCAAGGGGAGCCCGGTGGAGCCTGGTGGGGCGCGTAGAGGGGTTAAGTGGGGAGAAGTGGTTGACAGTGGGGGGTAGTGGCGTTTACGGTGGGGCCCAGTGGGGATCGGTGGGGAGGCGGTGGGTGCCGCCGAAACACCCGAGATCCGCTGCAGGACCAGAGGCAGGCATCAGCAGGACAGAGGCAAGGAATCGATCGGGTGTTCGTAGGCAAGTACGAGCGCCAACTGGACCCGAAGGGCCGGTTGGCACTGCCTTCGGACTTCCGTCCGCGCTTCGAACCGCGCTGCTACCTGGCATACGGACAAGACGGTTGCATCGAAGTGATGACCCCGGGAGCGTTCGAATCCATGGCCAACGAACTGATGGAACGGCAGAAGCGAGGGGAGCTCAGTCTCGCCGAGTTGCGGGCCAAGGCCAGCAACGCCTTCTCCGTGTCCGTCGACGGCCAGGGCCGGGTCACCATCGACCGCGAGATGCGGACCTTCGCCGGCATCGAGCCCAGCAGCCCTGTCATCGTCTCGGGTGCCTTCGACCGGGTAGAGGTCTGGCACCCCGAGGCCTTCGAGCGCCAGAACACCGTCGGTGGCCTGGCGATCAAGGGCTCGGCCTGATGGCCACAGCTTGACCAACACTGCTCGCACGATCTGAACCAAACCACCACAGAGAGGAGGACGAGGACACGAACGAGAGCGAACCCGGACCAGCTCCGCTCATCCGCAGTCTCCCGGCCGGCAAGATGGACAGCCCCAACTCCGCCCGCTTCCGTCTCGCTCGTCGGGGAGACATCCCGGCAGCAACCGCCGGCCGGGGGGCTGCAGATGAGCGGAGCCGACGAGAGGTTCCGCAAGTGGACGTGGCTGTCGGTGTCGTGAACATGACACCTTCGGGAAGATGACGGCACCGTTCCTCCACATCCCGGTCATGGCCGAGGAGGTGGTCGAGCTGTTCCGGCCTGTCCCGCCCGGGGTGATCATCGACGCCACGGTCGGAGGTGGTGGGCATGCCCGCCGCCTTCTCGAAGCGCGTCCTGATGTGCGGATCCTGGGTCTGGATCGGGATCCCCGAGCGGTGGCTGCGGCCGCTGCCCACCTGGCTCCCTTCACTGACCGGGTCACGCTGGTCCGCTCCCGCTTCGATCACCTCGGACAGATCATGAGCGACCTGGCCATCAGAGAAGACGAGATCTCCGGGGTGCTGTTCGACCTCGGCGTGTCCTCACCCCAGCTCGACGAACCCGAGCGCGGCTTCTCCTACCGGTGGGACTCCCCGCTGGACATGCGCATGGACCCCGACGATCTCTGGTCGGCCGGCGACGTCGTCAACGGGTACGAGGAGGCCGAGCTTGCCCACGTGCTGGCGGCCTACGGCGACGAGCGCTACGCCCGGCGCATCGCCAAGGCCATCGTCGCGGCCCGGCCTGTCGAATCGACGGCCGAGCTGGCCGGCATCGTGGCTGGGGCCATCCCCGCTCCCGCTCGTCGCCGCGGCGGGCACCCGGCCAAGCGGACCTTCCAGGCCATCCGTATCGCCGTCAACCGCGAGCTCGATGTGCTCCCGGGCGCGCTCGACCAGGCCATCGAGAAGACCCGACCGGGCGGCCGGGTGGTCGCGCTGGCCTACCACTCGGGTGAGGACCGGATCGTGAAGGACCGCTTCCGCCACGCCGCGACCGGCGGGTGCACCTGCCCTGTCGGGCTCCCGTGCGTCTGCGACGCCGTGGCCACCGTCCGCCTCCTTCGGCCCGGCGCCCTCAAGCCCCAGGCCGCCGAGGTCGCCATGAACCGGCGGGCCGAGTCCGCCCGCCTGCGAGCCGTCGAGAAGCTGGCCTCCGGTCAGTGAGCCGTCGTGGCCGTCCTGTCCCTACCCCTCCGCTCGCGCCGGATCCTCGCGCCGCCGGTGGCGGTGAGCCGCGACGCCACGGCGCCGCAGCTGCGGCCCACGGACGCTCCGGCGCCCCGTGCGGGCCGGGGGTCCCGGCTGCCCCGGCCCCGGCTCACCGTCGTCGAGCCGGCCCCGCGCCGGCGGACGATCGGGATGGTCGTGGCCGCCCTGTGCGCGGTGATCTTCTTCGGGCTCCTAGGGCTGACGGCCGTCCAGGTGACGCTGGCCCAGAACCAGCAGCAGCTCGACCGCATCAACCGCGAGGTCCAGGACGCCAGGGACTACTACGACCGGCTGCGCCTGGCCGTCGCCCGGCTGCAGTCGCCTGACTACATCGTGCCGACCGCCACCGATCGTCTCGGGATGGTGCCGGCCACCGCGCCCGTGTACCTCACGCCCACGGGCGACGTCGTGAACTACGTGGCCGCGGCGACCGGCCTGGCTGTCGGAGATCCCACCTCCGGCACCGGGGCGGGCCGCCCGCAGTGGGGGCAGGTCAAGGAGATCACGGGACGAGCCCCGTGACCGCTCGCCGCCCCGGAGGCGAGCCGGGACGTCGCGGCAAGGCACAGGGTTCGACCGGCCCGGCCCGCAAGAACCCTGCCCCCAAGAACAGGGCCTCCGCCAGCCGCGCCCGCGGCAATCCCGCCCGCGTCACGCGGGCGCCGAAGGAGCGAGCAACGGCACGCCGGGCCGTGCCACAGCGGCTGGCCCGGGTCGGCGGTCGTCCCCGTCCCCGCCTTGTGGCGGTGCTGGTCTTCGCGCTCGCCGGGTTCGCCCTCCTGCTCGGGCGGGTCGCCCTGCTCCAGACCGCCGAAGCGGCCGGTTTCCGGGCGGCGGGCGAGGCCCAGCGCGTCCGCACCACCACGCTGCCGGCCGATCGCGGCGCCATCTTCGACCGCAACGGCTACGAGCTGGCCATCTCCATCCCGCAGACGACGATCTGGGCCGACCCCCGCTTGGTGCTCGACCCCGCAGGAACCGCCAACGCCCTGGCGCCGGTGTTGGGGTTGGACGCCGAGCGGACCGCGGCTCTGGCCGAGCGCCTGACCCGATCCTCCGAGAGCGACGTCCGGGAGTTCGCCTACGTGGCCCGTCAGGTCGACGACGCGGTGGCCGAGCAGGTCGATGCGCTCCGCCTGCCGGGCATCAGCACCTACCCGGAGCTCGAGCGCTTCCAGCCCAGCGAGGACTTGGCCCGCAGCATCATCGGATCCACCGACCCCGACGGGAAAGGCACCGCCGGACTGGAGCTGGAGTTCGACGAGCTGCTGACCGGTGAGCCCGGCGAGCTGGTGCGGGAGCGGGGGGAGGACGGCCGGACCATCCCCGCCGGCGTCTACGACATGGTGCCGCCCACGCCCGGTGACGATCTGGTCCTGACGCTCGATCGCAACCTCCAATACGTCACCGAGCGGCTGCTGGTGGCGCAGGTCGAGGCGGTCCAGGCCCGGGGCGGCATGGTCGTGGTGATGGAGACCGCCACCGGCGACATGCTGGCCATGGCCAACGCCCGGCGGAACCCCGACAGCGGACGGGTCGAGTTGGCCTCGGCCAACCTGGCGGTGGTCGACACCTACGAGCCCGGTTCAGTGGCCAAGATCGTGACCGCGGCCGCCGCCCTGGAGGAGGGGGTGGCGACCCCGCAGTCGACCTGGGTGATCCCCGCCCGCCAGAAGTTCTCCGATCACGTGTTCACCGACGCCGCGCCGCACCCCACGGAGCCCATGACCCTCGCCACCATCATCGCCAAGTCCTCCAACATCGGCACGATGACCGTCAGCCGCGACCTCGGAGCCGAGAAGCAGGAGCAGTACCTGCGGGCGTTCGGCTTCGGCGTCCGGAGCGGTCTCGGGTTCCCGGGCGAGGCGGAGGGCATCCTCGAGAAGGCCGAGGACTGGCAGGGGACCGAGCGCTACACGGTCGCCTACGGGCAGGGCGTCGCCGTGACGGCCGTGCAGCTGGCGTCGGCGATGAACACCATCGCCAACGGCGGCACGTACGTCTCCCCCCGGCTCGTGCGGTCGACCATCGGGAGGGACGGGCAGGAGGTGCCGGCGCCGGCTTCCGAGAGCCACGTGGTCCTGAGCCGGCCGGTGGCCGACGAGATGACCCAGATCCTGCGTGAGGTCGTGTGCCGAGGGACCGGCAAGCGGGCGCAGATCGACGGCTACACGGTGGCCGGCAAGACGGGGACGTCCTACAAGGCCCGCGATTCGGGCGGCTACGTCGACTCCGCCGGCCGCAAGAAGTATTACGCCAGCTTCGCCGGGTTCGTCCCGGCCGAGAGCCCGCGGCTGACCGTCCTGGTGTCGATCGACGAGCCGCCGGGCTCGGGTGACCACTACGGCGGGCTCGTCGCCGCGCCCCTCTTCGTCGACGTGGCGCGGGAGGCGCTGCGCAGCCTGCAGGTCCCGCCGACGGCCGGCGGCGGCACCTGTGACGTCGCCCCCGATCAACCGTGACGGATGGGCGGCGGAGCATGACGGCGACGGCACTGGTGACTGCATTGGAGACGGAGGCGCCTGCGTCGGGCGCGCGGATCAGCGGCGACGGTTCGGTCACCATCTCCGGGATGACGCTCGACTCCCGACAGGTCCGCGCCGGCGACCTCTACTGCTGCCTGCGGGGCGAACGGGCCGACGGCCACGACTTCGCCGCCGCCGCGGTCGACGCAGGGGCGACCGCCCTGCTCGTCGATCACCTGCTCGACCTCGAGGCCACGCAGCTCGTGGTGCCCGACACCAGGCCCGCCGTCGGACCGCTGGCCGCCACCCTGTGGGACCACCCCTCGGACCGGATGGCCGTCGTCGGCATCACCGGTACCAACGGCAAGACCACCACCAGCTACCTGCTGGCGGCCGTCCTCGACCACGCCGGCTGGTCGACCGGGGTCATGGGGACGCTGACCGGTTCGTTCACCACCCCCGAGGCGCCGGAGCTGCAGGCCCGGCTGGCCGAGATGGTCGGGGAGGGCCGGCGGGCCGTCGCCATGGAGGTCTCCTCACACGCCCTCGCCCTCCACCGGGTCGACGGCACCCGCTTCGCCGTCGCGGTGTTCACCAACCTCGGCCGCGACCACCTCGACCTGCACGGGACCATCGAGCGCTACTTCGCCGCCAAGGCCAGCCTCTTCACGCCGGGCCGAGCGGCCGTGGGCATCGTCAACGTCGACGACGTCCACGGCCGCCAGCTCGCCGACGCCGCGCCCATCGCGATCGTCCCCTTCGGTCTGGCCGACGCCGAAGACCTCGCGGTCGGCCCGACCGGCAGCGCGTTCCGGTGGCGCGGGCACGATGTCACGCTGCCGCTCGGGGGCCGGTTCAACGTGGCCAATGCCCTGGCCGCAGCGACGGCGGCCGCCGCGCTCGGGATCGCCGACGACGTCATCGCCGCCGGCCTCGGCCTCGTGGCGCCGGTGCCGGGCCGGATGGAAGCAGTCGACGCTGGCCAGCCGTTCCGGATCGTGGTCGATTTCGCGCACACGCCCGACGCCCTGGCCGGCTTGCTCGCGGAGCTGCGCGAGGTGACACCGGGCAGGGTCATCGCGGTCTTCGGCTGCGGCGGCGACCGCGACGCCGAGAAGCGTCCGCTGATGGGGCGGTCGGCCGCCGAGGGCGCCGACTTGGTCATCGTCACCTCTGACAACCCCCGCAGCGAGGACCCCGAGGCCATCGTGGCCGCGATCGTGGAGGGCGTTCCCGTTCCCCGCCGCGGCAACGTCATCATCGAGGTCGACCGCCGCCTGGCCATCGGCCGGGCGCTGGCGGAGGCGGTGGCCGGCGACGTCGTCGTCATAGCCGGCAAGGGTCACGAGACGACCCAGACGGTGGCGGGGGAGAAGCGCCCCTTCGACGACCGCGCCGTGGCCCGCGAGCTGCTGGAGGACGCCCGGTGATCGCGCTCCTCATCGCCAGCGCCGTTGCCGCCGCGGTGTCGATGCTGTCGACACGCTTCCTGATCGGGTTCTTCCGCAGCCGCGGGAAGGGCCAGCCCATCCTCGGCCCGGAGGACCGGGGCCCGGACCACCAGCACAAGGCCGGCACACCGACGATGGGCGGCATCGCCATCCTCTTCGCCGCCGCGGTCGGCTACCTCGTCGCCCACTTCCGGCGGGGTGCCTACTTCTCCGACCACGCCCTGTTCATCATGGGCGGCATCGCGGCCATGGCCGCGCTCGGGTTCCTCGACGACTTCCTCAAGGTTCGCCGGGCCCACAACCGGGGCGTGCTGTGGAAGAAGAAGGGGTGGATCACCCTCGGCATGTCGTTCCTCATCGCCACGCTGATCGTGATGTTCACCGAGATCGACACCCGCATCGGGCTCACCCGCGCGGACCGTCCCGGCTGGGAGCTGGGCAAGGTGGGCTGGGTCCTGTGGGCCGGGCTCATCATCTTCTCGACGGTCAACGCCGTGAACGTCACCGACGGCCTCGACGGCCTGGCCGCGGGGTCGGCCATCTTCGGACTCCTCGCCTTCACGATCATCGCCTTCTGGGGACTGCGGAACCCGGCCCTCTACCCGTTCATCATCAACCCGTTCGACCTCTCGATCCTGGCCGTCGCGCTGGCCGGCGCCTGCGTGGGGTTCCTGTGGTGGAACGCCGCACCGGCGCGGATCATCATGGGCGACGTCGGCGCGCTCGGGCTCGGGGCCGCGCTCGCGCTCCTGGCGCTCAGCACCAACACCAGCCTGCTGCTCCCGCTGGTCTGCCTGCTGAACGTCATCGAGATCGGCTCCGTCGCCCTGCAGATGGGCAGCTACCGGCTGTTCAACAAGCGCCGCGTCTTCCGCATGACGCCGATCCACCACCACTTCGAGCTCGTCGGGTGGCCGGAGACGACGGTGGTGATCCGGTTCTGGATCATCGCCGGCATCGGCGTGGCGATGGCGCTGGGGCTGTTCTACGCCGACTTCGCCCGCCGGATCGGGGTGGCGTGATGGGCGCCGCGCTCGTCTACGGCCTGGCCATCACCGGTGAGGCGACCGTACGCGCCCTGCAGCAGCGGGGCTGGACGGTCATCGTCGCCGACGACAAGGTCACGCCCGAAGCCCGCACGACGGCCAGCGGCCTGGGCGTCGAGCTGGTCGAATCGCCGGCGGCACCGGAGCTGCGCGCGCTGGTCGGCGCGGTGGAGCTGGTGTCGCCCAGCCCCGGGCTGGCCGAGCACCATCCGCTGTTCGCCGACGCTGCCGACGCCGGCGTGCCGGTACGCAGCGAGCTGGAGCTGGCGTACCGCTGGGAACAGGACCGGCCCGGCGGCCCGCGGCCGATGGTGGGCGTCACGGGGACCGACGGCAAGACGACCACAACGATGATGGCGACGGCCATGCTCGAGGCCAGCGGGCGCCGCGCCGTGGCCGCCGGCAACACCGAGCTGCCGCTGGTCGACGCGCTCGATCTGGACGTCGACGTGTTCGTGGTCGAGTGCTCCAGCTTCCGGCTGGCCCACACCGAGACGTTCCGCGCCGTGGCCGGGATCTGGCTCAACCTGGCCCCGGACCACCAGGACTGGCACCGGTCCATGGCCACCTACCAGGACGCCAAGATCCGGCTCTGGTCGCAGCAGCGGGCGGACGACGTCGCCATCGGCCATGCGGCTGATCCGATCGTCGCCGCCGAGCTCCAGCGCGCTCCGGCCCGCCACGTCACGTTCGCGCTGACCGGGGCCGACTACCTGGTCGAGGGTGACCGGCTGACCGGGCCGCAGGGTCCGCTCGTGGACATCACCTCCATGCGGCGCACGTTGCCGCACGATCTCGTCGACGCCCTGGCCGCGATGGCCGGGGTCCTCGAACCGGGCCTGGGCACCGTGGACGGGGTGCGCGACGGCCTGGCCACGTTCGAGCCGCCCCGCCACCGCATCGAACTGGTGGCCAGCGCCGGTGGCGTCGACTGGTACGACGACTCCAAGGCGACGACGCCCCACGCCGCAGCCACCGCCGTCCGCGGCTTCGAGCGCGTCGTGCTGCTGGCCGGCGGGCGCAACAAGGGCCTCGACCTCGCGCCCCTCGGTGAGGTGGCGACGCACGTGCGGGCCGTGGTGGCGCTCGGCGAGGCCGCCGACGAGGTGGCGAAGGTGTTCGCCGCGGCTGACCCGGAGGTGCCGGTGGCGATCGCGGACTCCATGGGTGCCGCGGTCGAGACGGCAGGCCGCGCCGCCCGTCCCGGCGACGTGGTGCTGCTGTCACCGGCCTGCGCCAGCTTCGACTGGTACTCGGGCTACGGCGAACGGGGCGACGACTTCGCGCGCCTCGTCCACGAGCTCCTGAGGGGGAAGGGAAGGTCATGACTGGCGCCACGACCCACATCGGCCCCGGGCCGCGGACCCTGGCCAAGGATCGGCGCTCGTCCCAGCGCCGCCACCCGGCGACCACCGGGACGCGTGTCCGCCGCCGGCCCCGCCAGGCGCCGCCGCCCGTCAGCTTCTACGTCCTCCTGGTGTCGGTGTTCGTGCTGTGCATGCTCGGACTGGTCATGGTGCTGTCGGCCTCGTCCATCGACGCCCTGCGCCAGGGCACCTCGGGCTGGACGTACTTCGGCCGCCAAGCGTTGTGGGCGACGCTCGGCGTGGTCGCGCTGCTCGTCGCCTACCGCGCGCCCCACCGGGTGGTCCGCGCGCTCGATCGCGCCCGGCCTCCTCATCGTGTTCGCGCTCAACGTCGCCGTCGCTATCCCCAGCATCGGCGTGCAGGTCAACGGGGCCAGGGCCTGGTTCGACCTCGGTCCGTTCGGCTTCCAGCCGTCCGAGCTGCTCAAGCTCGTGCTGTTGGTCTACGCCGCCGACCTCCTGTCGCGACGGGCCGACCGCATGGGCGACTTGAAGGCGACGTTCCGGCCCCTCATGATCATGCTGGCCCTGGCCTCGACGCTCGTGCTGCTGCAGGGCGACCTGGGCTCGGCGATCGTGCTGGCCACCATCGTGCTCGCCGTGGCGTTCATCGGCGGCACGCCCCTCGGGCCGCTGGCGGCCGCCAGCTCCACGCTGTTCCTGGCCGGCGCCGTGTTCATCACCAGCGTGCCCTACCGGCGGGAGCGGTGGCTGTCCTTCCTCGACCTCGCCAACAACCGCCAGGACGCCGGTTTTCAGGTGTGGCAGTCGCTCATCGGCATCGCCTCCGGGGGCGTGCCCGGGACGGGCCTGGGGGCCGGGCGGGCCAAGTGGGGGTACCTGCCCGAGTCCCACACCGACTTCATCTTCGCGGTGCTGGCCGAGGAGCTCGGCCTCATCGGCGTGATCGGTGTGATCGGGCTGTTCCTCGCCATCCTGTACCTCGGGGTCAGCACGTCACTACGGGCCGCCGACCGCTTCAGCCAGCTGCTCGCTGGCGGCATCACCGCGTGGATCGCCGTGCAGGCCATCATCAACATCGGGGGCGTGACGGGCATGCTGCCCGTGACCGGGCTCACCCTGCCCTTCCTCTCCTTCGGCGGGACCTCGCTGCTCGTGACCATGACCGCGGCGGGCCTCCTCCTGGGGTGCGCCCGCACCAGCCGGTGAGCCCTGCTGGCGGTGGGCCGCGTGGTGAGCCGGCCGCCGCGCGGCCCGCCGAAGGTCGCACCTTCGCCGTCGTGACGGGCGGGGGCACGGCTGGGCACGTGCTGCCGGCAGTTGCGGTGGGCGAGGCCCTCGTGGCGCACGGTCACCAGCGCGCGACCATCCACTACGTGGGAGCCGAGCGGGGCATCGAGACCCGCCTCGTGCCGCCGACCGGCTTCCCGCACACCTTCCTGGACGTCGTCGGCGTCCAACGCAGCCTCGACCGGTCCAACCTGTCCTTCACCCCCAAGCTCACCCGCGCCGTGCGCCAGGCGACGGTGCTCCTGCGGGGCCTGCGTCCGCGGGTGGTGGTGTCCGTCGGCGGGTACGCCAGCCTGCCGTCCGTCCTGGCCGCCCGCCGGCTCCGCATCCCGATCGTCGCCGTCAGCTACGACCGCACGCCCGGGCGGGCGACTCGCCTGGCCGCCCGCCTCGCCGCCGCGTCCGCCGTGGCCTTCCCCGGGTCCGGTCTTCCCCGGGCCCGGGTGACAGGAGCGCCGCTGCGCCAGGAGATCCTGTCCGTCGACCCGGCCCGCGATCGCGCCGCGGCACGAGCCGAGTTGGTCCTCCCCGAGGACCGCTTCGTGCTGCTGGTCATGGGCGGCTCGCTGGGCTCGGCGGCGCTCAACGCGGTCGTAGAAGGCTTCGTCGCCGCTTGCGCGAACCGGGCCGACCTCGCCGTCCACCACGTCGCCGGCGACCGCTTCGTCGACCGGCTGGAGCGCAGCGCGGACGCGCCGGGCCGGGCAGGCGGCATCCTGTACCACGTGGTCGGGTACGAGGACCGGATGCCGCAGGCCTACGCCGCGGCCGACATCGTCCTCGCGCCGCGGGCGCCAGCACCGTGGCGGAGCTGACGGCGGTCGGCGTGCCCTCGATCCTCGTCCCGTGGCCGGGGGCGGCCGGCGACCACCAGACCGCCAACGCCCGACCCCTGGCCGAGGCGGGCGCCGCGCTCCTCATCCCCGAGGCCGACCTGAATGTCGCCCGCCTGCAGCGCGAGCTCGATCGCGTCCAGCCTGATCCTGCGACGCTGGCCGGCATGGCCTCCGCCGCCAGGGCCCTCGGCGCGGTCCACCGGAGCGACGCGCTGGCGCGGCTGGTGGAGGAGGTCGCCCAGGCGTGAGGGAGCGAAGCGAGCGCACGCATGCTCGGCGAGCGAGCGAGAGCGAGCCGACGGGCGATGGGGTCGGGGGGCACAGCCCCCGAGAGGGGCAGGCGTGAGCGCCCGCAGGCCACCGCTCGACCTGGCGCGGCCAGGCCGCTACCACGTCGTCGGCGTCGGCGGCCCGGGCATGAGCGCCATCGCGCTCACGCTGGCCGAGATGGGGCACGACGTGTCGGGGAGTGACCTCCGGGAGCTGCCGGTGCTCGACCGGCTCCGCGCCGCCGGGGTCACCGTCCACGTCGGCCACGACGCCACGCACGTCGCCGGCGTCGACGCTGTCACCGCCTCGACCGCCATCCCCGCCGCCAACCTGGAGCTGGAGGCGGCCCGCCGGACCGGGGTCCCGGTGCTGACCCGCGCCGGCATGCTGGCGTCCATCTGCGCCCAGGCCGACTCGGTGGCGGTCGCCGGCACCCACGGCAAGACGACCACCACGTCGATGCTGGCGATGATCCTGGCCCAGGCCGGGTGGCAGCCCAGCTACCTCGTGGGCGGCGACGTGCATGACGTCGGCACGAGCGCCCACTGGACCGGAGGGCGCTGGCTGGTCGTGGAGGCCGACGAGAGCGACGGCACCCACCTCGAGCTGCCGCTGGCCGGGACCATCCTCACCAACGTGGAGGTCGACCACCTCGACCACTACGGCAGCTTCGACGCCGTGGTCGACTCGTTCGACCGGTACCTGTCCGGCGTCGACGGGCCGAAGGTGTTGTGCTCGGACGATCCCATCACCTCCCGGCTGGCCGCGTCCCACGACGCGGTCACCTACGGGACCGGTCCCGAGGCGCGCTACCAGGCGGCCGACGTGACAGCGACCGAGGGGTCGCTGTGCTTCGTGGTCCGGCGCGACGGCGTCGAACTCGGCCAGGTCGCCCTGCCGCTGCGGGGCCTGCACAACGTCCGCAACGCGCTCGGTGCCGTCGCCCTCGCCGACACGCTCGGCGCGCCGATCGAGGCGTCTGTCGAAGCTCTTGCCCGCTTCGGTGGCGTGGCCCGCCGCTTCGATGTGCGGGGACGCCACGACGGCATCACGCTCGTCGACGACTACGCGCACCTTCCCTCCGAGATCGCCGCTGTGCTCGACGCCGCCGGCACGAGCGGCGACGGGTGGTCGCGCATCGTCGCCGTGTTCCAGCCCAACCGCTACAACCGGATGGCCGTCATGTCGCCGGACTATCGCGACGCCTTCGAGGCCGCCGATGTCGCCGTGATCACCGACATCTACCCGTCGGGGCAGGCGCCGCTGCCGGGGGTCACCGGCAAGCTCGTCGTCGATGCGGTGTGCGATGCCCACCCCGACCAACGGGTGGTCTGGCTCCCGAAGCGGGGGGAGCTGGTGTCGTTCCTGGTGCACGAACTGCGAGCGGGCGACGTGTGCATCTCGATGGGCTGCGGAGACGTCGCCGCGCTCCCGGACGAGGTGCTCGCCGGTCTGCAGCAGCGGAGCGGGCGATGAGCCCCGCCGGCGGTCCCGTGGCCGCCGCCATCGACCTCGCCGCCGAGGTGCTCGGCCCGCTGGCCGAGCGCGACGTGCCGATCGGACCCCTGACCACCTACCGCGTCGGTGGCGCGGCTGCGCTCCTGGCGCGGGTGGACGATCCCGCGGATCTGGGCACTGTCGGCCGGGCCGTCGCCGCCTCCGGGCTGCCCGTCTTGATCGTCGGGCGCGGCTCCAACCTGCTGGTGGCCGACCGAGGTTTCGCCGGGCTGGCCATCGTGCTCGGCCCGTGGGCCCATGAGATCACCGTCGACGGCACGACGGTGACCGCGGGCGGGGCGGTGAGCCTGCCGGTGCTCGCCCGCCAGACCGTCGCCGCCGGCCTGACCGGGCTGGAGTGGGCAGTGGGGGTGCCGGGCTCGGTCGGCGGAGGCGTGCGCATGAACGCCGGCGGGCACGGCTCGGACATCGCGTCGTCGCTGGTGGGGGTCCGCGTGTTCGACCTGCGCACCGGCGAGGATTGTGGGGTGCCAGCACACGCGCTGGGCCTGCGTTTCAGAGGGTCCGAGCTCGATGACCATCAAGTGGTCGCGTCGGCGCGGTTCGAATTGGCGCACGGCGATCGCGAGGTGTCGGAGGCGACGCTGGCCGAGATCGTGCGCTGGCGGCGTGAGCACCAGCCCGGTGGTCAGAACGCGGGTTCCGTGTTCGTCAACCCGATCCCGGGCCAGCTCTCGGCCGGTGAGCTCATCGACTCCCTCGATCTCCGGGGGCTGCGCATCGGCTCGGCGGAGGTGTCGCCCAAGCACGCGAACTTCATCCAGGCCGACGACGGCGGGAAGGCCGACGACGTGCGGGCATTGATGGCCGCCGTACGGGCCCGGGTGCTGGAGGAGCGCGGGATCGCGCTGCGCAGCGAGATCCGCCAGATCGGCTTCGACGAGCGCGACGACGGTGTGCGCGACCGGGAGGTCGCATCGTGAAGCTCCCGCGCCTGCGCGGCAGGAAGTCCGCCAAGGTGGCGGAAGCTCTGGCTGCCGGCACCGTCGCGCCCGAGGCCGTGTTCGCCGACACGGACAGCACAGTCGGCACGGATGGCACAGTCGGCACGGATGGCACAGCCGGCGGTACCGCGGACACGGTCGGCACGACCGATGCCACGAGTACGCCCGACGCGGCCGGCGCCACCGACACGGGCGACGTCACGGCGACCACGGGCGGCCCGGTTATCGCACCCGTGTCTGCCGTCGGCGCAGACCCGGCCGGCGGGGACGCGCCCGTCGGCGATCCTCTTCCGCCGCCCGCGCCCAAGCTCCGCTTCGGCTTCGGCACCAGCGAGCACGAGGCGCTGCCGCCTCCGTCTCCCGTCCTCGCGCCCCCTGTCCCGGCCGGGCGTGTCGGGGCGGCGACCGGCGAGGTGGCGGTCACCGACGCGCCCCGCAAGGTCGTCACCATCGGCTTCGAGGGCGACCTGGAGCAGCTCGAGACGACGCCCTTCGACCCCAGCCCGGTCGACCTCGCCCGTCCCGGAGTCGACCCGCGCCTGCGGGCCCGGCGCATCCAGGTCCGTCGTGACGAGGGACGCAAGCGGCTCCGGTGGGCCGTGGTCGGCGGCGTCGGCGTCGCCGTGCTCTTGGGCGCGGGGCTCGTCCTGGAGTCGCCGCTCTTCGCCGTGAACGACGTCGACGTGACCGGGGCCGTGTACACCGATCCGGCCCGCCTGGCCGACGTGGTCGACGACCTCGACGGGTCCTCGCTCCTCGGTGCCGACCTGGGGAAGGCCGAGGCGACCCTTGCCGCCGATCCCTGGGTCAAGCGGGTGCGGGTCGAGCGCCGGTTGCTGCGGGGCGTGCGCGTCGAGATCGTCGAGCGCATCCCGGTCACCACGTACATGGGGCAGGACCAGCGCTGGCGGGTGCTCGACGCCGAGGGGAAGGTCATGGCCGTCCTCGACCCGCCGGGATCCAAGCCAGTTGATCCGCTCGAGCTCACGCTGGCCACACCGGGGCCCGACCTGGAGCCCGGCGCCACCGCGCCCGCGGCGCTCGCCGGGGCCGCCGGCGTCGTGCCGCGACTGCCCTCGGACCTCCGCAGCCGGACCTGTTCGCTGGCCGTCAGCGAGCAAGGGCGGCTCCAACTCCACCTCTGTGACGGCTTCGTCGTCGACCTCGGTTCACCCGATCGGCTCCGCGACAAGCTCGTCACCACGATCTTCGTCCTCAACACCCGGACCGAAGAAGTCGCAGCCTCCAGCGGGCTCGACGTCGCCGATCCGGAACGTCCGGTCTTGATCCAGAAGTGAACATGAGGGAACAATCTCACCCGCAGCCTGAGCGCGGCCCGACTCTCAACCTCACGTCGAGGGTGAGACAACCGGGCGGGCAGCGGTTGAACAGCAGCACCAACCGGGCCCGCACCGCCCCTTCGTCGCCCGCCGGGAGGTAGGCAGCCATGGTTTCCGCACCACAGAACTACCTCGCCGTCATCAAGGTCATAGGCGTCGGGGGAGGCGGCGTCAACGCCGTCAACCGCATGATCGACGCCGGCCTGAAAGGCGTCGAGTTCGTCGCCGTCAACACGGACGCGCAAGCGCTCCTCATGAGCGATGCCGACCTCAAGCTCGACATCGGCCGGGAGACGACGCGCGGCCTCGGCGCCGGCAGCGACCCGGAGGTGGGCCGCACCGCGTCTGAGGCCCACCGCGAGGAGATCGAGGAGATCGTCAAGGGCACCGACATGGTGTTCATCACCGCGGGGAAGGGTGGTGGTACCGGAACGGGCGCGGCACCGGTCATCGCCGAGATCGCCAAGGGCATGGGTGCGCTGACCATCGGCGTTGTCACGCGGCCGTTCTCGTTCGAGGGGCGCCGCCGTTCGGTGCAAGCCGAGCAGGGCATCCAGAAGCTGAAGGACAAGGTCGACACGCTGATCGTGATCCCCAACGACCGGCTGCTGACGGTGTCGAACGAGAAGACGAGTGTCCTGGGCGCCTTCAAGATGGCGGACGAGGTGCTGCTGCAAGGCGTGTCGGGGATCACGAACCTCATCACGACGCCCGGCCTCATCAACACCGACTTCGCCGACGTGAAGATGATCATGGCCAACGCCGGCTCGGCGCTGATGGGCATCGGTCAGTCCAGCGGCGACAACCGGGCCGAGGTCGCGGCGCGGGCCGCCATCTCCAGCCCGCTGCTCGAGGCGGCCATCGACGGTGCCCGCGGCATCCTTCTCAACATCACGGGCCCGTCGGACCTCGGCCTCTTCGAGGTCAATACCGCGGCCGAGATCGTGCACGGGGTCGCCCACCAGGACGCCAACATCATCTTCGGCACCGTCATCGACGACGAGCTCGGCGACGAGGTGCGGGTGACGGTCATCGCCGCCGGCTTCGACCGGTGGGACGCCGGTGCCCCGCCCCCGACCCGCCGCTCGAAGCGCGACAAGGACGCCCCGGATGGGGCGCCTGTCAAGGACCTGTTCGCCAGTGAGGAGGGCGATCCGCTGGAGGGCGACGACGACTTCGACGTCCCCTCGTTCTTGAAGTGACCGCCCCGGGGTGACGGTCGCCGAGCGACTGGCCGACGTGCGCCGGCGCATCGAGCGGGCAGGAGGAGGTCCGGAGGTGGCCGTGCTGGCGGTGACGAAGGGATTCGGGCCTGAGGCCATCGCCGCCGCGGTGATCGCCGGGTGCCCCTCGGTCGGCGAGAACTACGCGCAGGAGCTGCTGGCGAAGTTGGACGCGCTCGATGCGCTTGATGCGCTGGAGGGACGGCGGCCGGAGGTGCACTTCATCGGCCGACTCCAGTCGCGAAAGGTGCGAGCGCTGGCCGGCGTGGTGGACGTGTGGCAGACCATCGACCGGCCCGTCCTCGTCGACGAGGTCGCTCGGCGGGCGCCCGGAGCGCGGATCATGGTGCAGGTCAACGTGAGCGACGAACCGCAGAAGGGCGGGTGCGCGCCGGGGGAGGCGCCGGCGCTCGTGACCGCGGCCCGGGAGGCCGGCCTCGACGTGGAGGGCCTCATGACGGTGGGCCGGACGGGCCGGCCCGACGCGGCGCGTGAGGGGTTCCGGATGCTCCGCCTGCTGGCTGACGAGGTGGGGGTCCGCCAGCGGTCCATGGGCATGAGCGAGGATCTGGAGGTGGCGGTGTCGGAGGGGTCGACGATGGTGCGGGTGGGGACGGCGCTGTTCGGCGATCGTCCACCCCCTGCTCAGCCCCCGAAGTAGCCTGGTGAGAGGAGGTCCTGATGACCGTGTGGAAGAAGGCCATGAGCTACCTGGGGCTCGGACCTGACGACGCCTACGACGACTACGACCTGCCGCCCGAGCCCGAGCGTCCTCCGCGCAGCGCGGCGCGTTCCGCCGGCTATTCCTCCGAGGCGGAGACGGGTGTGCGGCCGATGCCTCGGCAGCCCCGGTCCGACGCCGACTACGACCGCGCTCGAGGGGGATCCGGCGACGAGCCAGGCCTGAGCGTGCGCCCGCGCACTCAGGGGTCGACGGTCCGGCCGGTCAACTCGGGCGCGCCCAAGGCGCCCCACACCGTGCGGCCCCTGCGGTTCGACCAGGCGCAGGAGGTGGCCGACACGTTCAAGCACGGGCAGCCCGTGATCATGAACGTGCAGGAGGTCGATCGCGACCTGCTCCGCCGGCTGATCGACTTCGCCAGCGGCCTCTGCTACGCCCTCAACGGCAAGCTCGACAAAGTCGCCACCGGGGTCTACCTCCTGACGCCGGCCAACGTGTCGGACGAGGACCGCCGCCAGATGGCCGAACGCGACTTCGAGTAGCCCGGTCCGCTCCTTTCCCTCCCGACCATGGGCATCCTCTGCACGCTCCTCAACCTGTACCTGCTCGCCGTCTTCGCCTTCATCATCCTGAGCTGGTTCCCGCTCAACCCGAGCGGACCCGTCTACAGGATCTTCACGTTCCTGAGGGCCATCGTCGATCCGGTCCTCGCGCCGTTGCGCCGGGTGCTGCCCCGACTCGGCCCGCTCGACATCTCCCCGATCATCTTGATCCTCGGCATCGGCATCATCGAGGGGCTCCTCGGCTGTGGAGGCGGCTTCCTCTAACCGTCAAGGGGGGAAGGGGAGTGTGTCAAGGGGGGAAGGTGTCAAGGGGGGAAGGGGACCTTCCCCCCTTGAGATCCCCCCATCGGGTGGTGCCGGCCTTCGGCCGGCGCTCAGGGCTCCTCGGCGGCGGAGCCGCCTGCGGGCCATCTGCGGGGGCAATGCCCCCGCACCCCCGGCGGGCGCCTTGCGCCCGCACCCCCGGCGGGCGCCTTGCGCCCGCACCCCCGGCGGGCGCCTTGCGCCCGCAACCCGGCCGCGTGCCCGGTCCGCGTTAGGGGTGGGGCCGGGGCATAAGGTTGCTGGCCATGGAAATGAGCCCGAAGGCGATCGCCGCCGTGACGTTCCCGGTCGTGCGCAAGGGATACGACCCGGAGCAGGTGCGATCGTTCCTCAGCCAGTTGTCGCGCGGCGTCGAGGAGCTGCAGAACCGGGCGCTGCAGGCCGAGGCGAAGGCGCGGCTCGCGACCACCCCGGCGCCGGCGGAGGACTCGCCCAGCGTCGACTCCATCACGAAGACACTGCTGTTGGCCCAACGCACCGCGGACACCACTCTGGCCGAGGCGCGGGACGAGGCCGAGGGCATCCGCAAGGAGGCCGCCGACCGCGCGGAGAGCATCCTCGCCGAGGCCAAGGCGCAGGGGAGCCAGATCATCACCGCGGCCGAGCAGGAGGCGCTGCGCACCGGCGAGATCACCCGTTCGCGGGTGGCGGCCGAAGTCGAGGTGCTCGAGGCGCGGCGCTCGGCGTTGTCCGACGACGTGGACGCGCTGTCCGGGCACATCACCTCCCAGCGGGAGCGGGTGGCCGCAGCGGTCGCCGCCCTGCAGGGTGCGCTCGACAAGCCCGATGGCCTCCAGGACGCGTCGCCACCGGCCCTCAGCGCGTCGCCGGTCGATCCGCCCCCGCCGGCCCTGGTGCCCCCGACCGAGCTCGGCGCCATGCCCGAGCCGCCCCGGACGGAGCTGATGACGGAGACGAGCGCCCCGGACGGCGGCACTCTGCCCGCGCCCGGGGCAGCTCCGGCATCGGAGGATCAGCGGGACCCGATCACGCAGGAGGTGCCGACGGTCGACCAGTCCGAGCCGCAGGCGTGGTCGTTCTTCGACGAGGGTCCGCGCAGCGACGACCGCTGGAAGCGCTGACGCGCCGCACCGCGCGCTGACGTGCAGTCGCCCCGACCGGCTCCCCGTCCCGGGCGGGACCGGCCGGTAGCCTGGCCGGTCCGATGGCCTATCCCTCCGTCGATCCGCAACCGTCGTTCCCCGCCCTGGAGGCGGAGGTCCTCGCGTTCTGGGAGGGCGACAAGACGTTCCCGGCCTCCGTGGAGCAACGTCCCGCCGGCGCCCAGGGCGCCAACGAGTACGTCTTCTACGACGGGCCTCCCTTCGCCAACGGCCTCCCGCACTACGGCCACCTCCTGACCGGGTTCGTCAAGGACGCCGTCCCCCGTTACCAGGCCATGCGGGGCCGGCGGGTCGAGCGGCGCTTCGGCTGGGACTGCCACGGCCTCCCCGCGGAGGTCGAAGCCGAGAAGGAGTTGGGCCTGTCGGGCCGGCCGGAGATCGTCGACTACGGCATCGACCGCTTCAACGACGCCTGCCGCACGTCCGTGCTGCGCTACACGAACGAGTGGGAGCGCTACGTCACCCGTCAGGCCCGGTGGGTGGACTTCGAGAACGACTACAAGACCCTCGACCTCCCCTACATGGAGAGCGTCATGTGGGCCTTCCGGTCCCTCTGGGACAAGGGCCTCCTCTACGAGGGCTTCCGGGTGCTGGCCTACTGCTGGCGGTGCGAGACCCCGCTCAGCAACACCGAGACCCGGATGGACGACGTCTACAAGGACCGGCAGGATCCCGCCCTCACCGTGTGGTTCGAGCTGGAGGACGGGCGGCGCATCCTCGCCTGGACCACGACGCCGTGGACCTTGCCGTCCAACCTGGGCCTGGCCGTCGGCCCGGACATCGACTACGCCGTCATGGAGGAGGACGGGCAGCAGTACATCCTGGCCGAGGCCCGCCTCGAGGCGTACGAGCGCGAGCTGGCGGGGGCCACGCAGGTCGCGACGGTGAAGGGATCGGATCTCGCCGGGCTGCGCTACCAGCCGCTGTTCCCGTTCTTCGCCGACCAACCCGACGTGACCGGGCCCGGCGCCTTCCAGGTGCTGGCCGCCGACTACGTGTCCACGGAGGACGGCACGGGTGTCGTCCACATGTCGCCGGGCCACGGCGAGGAGGACCAGGCGGTCGGCAACGCCAACGGCATCGAGACGATCGCCCCGATGGACTCGCAGGGCCGGTACACGGCCGAGATCACCCCGTGGGCGGGCACCCACGTCTTCGACGCCAACCCGCTCGTCATCCGGGCGCTCAAGGACGCCGGCCACGTCGTCCGCCACGAGACGTACGACCACCCGTACCCGCACTGCTGGCGCTGCGCCAAACCCCTCGTGTACCGAGCGGTGTCCTCGTGGTTCGTCGAGGTCAGCTCGTTCCGGGACCGCATGGTCGAGCTGAACCAGGAGATCACCTGGGTGCCCGACCACATCCGCGACGGCAGCTTCGGGAAGTGGCTGGCCAACGCCCGCGACTGGTCGATCAGCCGCAACCGGTACTGGGGCTCGCCCATCCCGGTCTGGAAGAGCGACGACCCCCGCTACCCGCGCGTCGACGTGTACGGCAGCCTGGACGAGCTGGAGCGGGACTTCGGCGTTCGCCCGGCGGATCTCCACCGGCCCATGGTCGACGCGCTCGTGCGGCCCAACCCGGACGACCCGAGCGGCAAGTCGATGATGCGCCGGGTCCCCGAGGTGCTCGACTGCTGGTTCGAGTCCGGCTCCATGCCGTTCGCGCAGGTGCACTACCCGTTCGAGAACCAGGACTGGTTCGAGCACCACTACCCGGGCGACTTCATCGTCGAGTACATCGGGCAGACCAGGGGCTGGTTCTACACGTTGCACGTCCTGGCCACAGCGCTGTTCGACCGGCCCGCCTTCCGGACCTGTGTCAGCCACGGCATCCTCCTCGGCGAC
The DNA here is from genome assembly GCA_963829955.1 of uncultured Acidimicrobiales bacterium. Taxonomy (GTDB): domain Bacteria; phylum Actinomycetota; class Acidimicrobiia; order Acidimicrobiales; family Ilumatobacteraceae; genus DASTFY01. Next base: position 37,717 of record CAWHKS010000012.1, on the reverse strand, counting down.
GACGGCCAGAAGATGTCGAAGAGCTTGCGGAACTACCCGGATCCGTTCGCCGTCTTCGACACCTACGGGGCCGACGCGATGCGTTGGTACCTGCTGTCGTCGCCCGTGTTGCGCGGAGGCGACCTCGTGGTGGCCGAGGCCGGGATCCGTGACGCGGTCCGCCATGTGCTGCTGCCGTTGTGGAACGCCTGGTCCTTCCTCGCGCTGTACGCCAACGCGGCCGGCGTCGACGGCGCGGTCCGCACAGACTCGCCGGACGTGCTCGACCGGTACATCCTGGCCAAGACCCACGACGTCGTCGCTTCGGTCACGGCCAGCATGGATGCGTACGACCTGTTCGCCGCCTGCGGTGCGGTGCGGGAGCACCTTGACTCCCTGACGAACTGGTACATCCGCCGGAGCCGCAACCGGTTCTGGTCGGGTGAGCAGGACGCCATCGACACCCTGCACACGGTCCTGTCGCTGACGACGCGCGTCGTCGCGCCGTTCCTCCCCCTCGTCAGCGAGCGAATCCACCGGGCGCTGACGGGCGAGCGCAGCGTGCACCTCGCCGACTGGCCATCACCGTCGGACCTCCCGGCCGACGCCGCACTCGTCGGCGCCATGGACCGCGGCGTGGAGGTGTGCTCGACCGCGCTGAGCATCAGGAAGGCCAACAAGCTCCGCGTGCGCCAGCCGCTGAGCTCGCTGACGGTGGCGGTGGACGACGCCCGCTCCCTGGAGCCGTTCGTGGCGCTGCTCCGCGACGAGGTCAACGTGAAGGAGTTGGCGTTGACGGAGGACGTGGGTTCCGTCGCCCAGTCGGTGCTGCAGGTGGTCCCCGCCGTCGCCGGGCCCCGCCTCGGCCCCGACGTGCAGACGGTCATCCGCGCTGTGCGGGCCGGCGAGTGGACGCGCGACGGGGATACGGTCGTGGCCGGCGGCATCCCGCTGCTGAAGGGCGAGTACACGCTCCGCCTGGTCGCGGGGGAGGAAGGGGCGAGCGCCTCCCTCCCCAGGGGCGACGGCGTCGTCGTTCTGGACCTGACCCTCACCTCCGAGCTGGAGGCGGAAGGGTTGGCCCGCGATCTCGTCCGGCTCGTGCAGCAAGCCCGGCGGGATGCGGCGCTCGACGTGTCCGACCGCATCGACCTCGCCATCGGCACGCCGGACGAGGTGCGGCGCCGGCTCGAGCCGTTCGCGGACATGGTCGCGGGCGAGACGTTGGCCGTCGCCGTCCGCTGGGTCGAGCCGGCCGCCGACGCCGCACTCACGCTCGGCGATCAGCCGCTCAGCATCGAGGTCGCGGCGACCACCGGGACGCGCTGATCTGGGCGAAGGTGCTGTGGCGCACCTGGTCCGGACCGGTACCATCGCACGTTCCCACGCCCCGCCCCCTCGGAGGAGGCCCTGACGATGGCGCCCACCCCAGCCAAGAAGGCTCCGGCCAAGAAGGTCGTTGCCGCTCCAGCCAAGACGGCTGGCAAGGCCGCCGCAAGGAAGTCAACGGTGGCCAAGCTCCCTTCAGAATCGAGGGGGGCCAAGCCGGCGGACCGGAAGGCCTCCGCGAAGGCTCCGGCCGGCAAGGCACCCGCGAAGAAGGCGCCACCGGCCAAGGCGTCGGCTCCTCGGGCGAAGGCGACACCTGCGAAGGCGACGAAGGCCCCGCCGGCCAAGGCGGCGCCCGCCAAGAGCACGCCCGCCAAGAGCTCGACGGCGAAGCGGACCGCGGCCAAGACGGCTGCTCCAGCGGCGCGGCCCCGCAAGGAGGTCGCCGCGAGGTCTTCCTCGCATTTCAACGCCGCGTTCCTGGCCGCCCAGCGGGAGCTCCTGATGGAGGAGCGGTCCAACCTCCTCGGACAGGCGCAGCGGCTGGAGGACGAGGCCGCCGAGCTCATGGAAGACCTCGATCCGGGGGACGTGCAGTTCGACGACGAGTCGGGCGAGGGCGACAGCCTCGTCGTGGAGCGCGAGCGCGATCTCGCCCTCTCGGCCCAGGCCCGCCAGACGGTGAGCGACATCGACGCCGCGCTCGCCCGCATCAAGAGCGGGACGTACGGCCTCTCCGTGGTGTCGGGGCGTCCCATCCCCAAGGAGCGCCTGAAGGCCATCCCGTGGGCGACCGAACTGGTCGAGGAGAAGGTCGGCGGGCTCGGCTCCCGGCGGTGAGCACACCTGCGCCGCGTTCGCTCACGCTCGTCAGCGTGGGCGTGGCTGCGCTCGTCGTTCTCGCGGATCAGCTCAGCAAGACCTGGGCCGTGCGCCACCTCAGCGGCGGGCGGACGGTGGAGGTCATCGGATCCCTCCGCTTCAACCTCACGTTCAACAGCGGCATGGCCTTCAGCCAGGGCCGGGGCGTCGGTCCGTTCATCGGCGTCGTCGCGCTCGCGGTCATCGTCGTGCTGCTGGTCTCGCTCCGGCGTACGGGATCGATGCTGTCGGCCGTCGGCATCGGCCTCGTGGTCGGCGGCGCCATCGGCAACGTCGCCGACCGTCTGTTCCGGGCCGGGGACGGCTTCCTGGGTGGCGCGGTGATCGACTTCATCGATCTGCAGTGGTGGCCGATCTTCAACGTGGCCGACATGGCCGTCACGGTTGGCGGGGTGATCCTCGTGCTTGGCTCCCTGCTGGCCGGCCGCAGCCAGCCGGCTGTCGATCAGAGCGATGAGCGAGCCGGTCCGTGAGCAGATCCCGGCCGCGCTCCACGGGGAGCGGGTGGACCGGGTCGTCAGCCTCGTCACCGGCTGCAGCCGGAGCGAGGCCGCGGCGCTCGTAGCCGCTGGCGCCGTGCGGATCGATGGGGGAGTGGTGTCGGCCGGCCGGCACCGGGTCGTGGCCGGGCAGTCCATCGACGTCGACCTGCGGGAGCTTCCCGTGCAGTCGTTACCCGGACCGGACCCGGGCGTCCCGGTGAACGTCGTTCACGAGGACGCCGACGTGCTGGTCGTCGACAAGCCGCCTGGGCTCGTCGTGCACCCCGGCGCCGGCTGGGAACAGGGCACGCTGGTCAACGGGCTGCTGGCCCGCCACCCCGCGCTGGGCACGGTGGGAGAGGCGCACCGCCCCGGCATCGTGCATCGGCTCGACCGGGACACGTCCGGCCTGCTGGTGGTGGCGCTGACACCGACCGCGTACGCGGGGCTCGTCGCCGCCCTCGGGGAGCGCCGGGTCGAGCGGCGCTACACGGCCCTCGTGTGGGGCGTCCCGGACGTGCCGCGTGGTGTGATCGACGCCCCGATCGGCCGCTCGCCCCGCCAGCCGACGCGACAGGCCGTGGTGGCCGGCGGGCGATCGGCCCGTACCCGCTACGAGGTGCGCACGAGTTACGACCGGCCGGCGGACCTCGCCCTTCTGGGCTGCGAGTTGGAGACCGGCCGCACCCACCAGATCCGCGTGCACCTGGCTTCCATCGGCCATCCCGTCGTCGGGGACCGGGACTACGGCGGGGTGCGGGAGGCGATCGCCGTGCCGCGGATGTTCCTCCACGCCGGGCACCTCGCGTTCGACCATCCCGTCACCGGGCAGGCACTGGCATTCGACACGCCGCTGCCGCCCGACCTGGCCGGCGTCCTCGCTGGCCTCGGTGACCCTGCTTCGTGAGGTCAGGACTCCGTAAGGATCAGATCAGCGGCTGGAGGCCGGTTCGTCGGATGCGGCGTGGTCGTCGAGGGGCTCGGGCCACGGCAACTCCCCCCGGGCCTGGCCGGCCACGTCGGCCAGCGTGTAGCCGTCCAGGTGGTGGCGCATGTGGGAGCCGACGTCGGCCCAGATGGCCAGCAGCACGCACTGGCCCTCGTGGTCGCAAGCGCCGTCCTGGTGAGGCTGACCGAAGTCCCCGAGGACGATCGGCCCATCCACCGCGTCTGACGATGTCGGACAGCCTGATGGCCTCGGGGGCTCGGGCCAAGATGTACCCGCCGCCGACGCCGCGCTTGGAGCGCACGAGTCCGGCGCCCTTGAGCGCGAGGAGGATCTGCTCCAGGTAGGGCTGGGGCAGGCCGGTGCGCTCGGCGATGTCCCGCACCGAGGTGGGACCCGCATCCGGATGCAGGGCGAGCGACAGCAGGGCCCGGCAGGCGTAGTCACCTCGTGTGGACACCCGCATGCGTCCATCGTACGGCTCCCCTGCCGTGCGCCGACGCCCGGGGTGCTGGCGCCACGGCGGGGCCAGGTGGTGGACTGGTCCACCGTGCCCGCCCGCCCCCTCGTGCCCGACTACGCCGGCGCCTGCCTCACCAACCTCGTCCCGGCCATCCTCGGCCCGGCCGGCACGGCCGGTCTGCCGGACTGGTTCCCGGAGCCCGCGCACGGGGCCCGCCAGGTCGTGCTGTTCGTGCTCGACGGCCTGGGATGGGAGCAGCTGCTCGAACGCTCGGTCCTGGCCCCGACGCTGGCCGCGATGGCCGGCCGGCCTATCGACGCCGTCGCGCCCACGACCACGGCCACGTCGCTGACCAGCATCGCCACCGGCCTGACGCCCGGCGAGCACGGCGTCGTGGGCTACCGGATGGCCATGCACGGCGAGGTGCTCAACGTCCTGCGCTGGAGCACACCGGCCGGAGACGCTCGCCGCCGCATCGTGCCCGACGAGGTGCAGCCCCGGCGCCCCTTCCTCGGGAGCTCGGTACCCGTCGTCGCCAAGACCGAGTTCGTGGGCAGCGGCTTCACGCTCGCCCACCTGGCCGGCGTGCGCCACGTGGGCTGGCGGCTGCCGTCGAGCCTGGCGGTGGAGATCGGCGCACTCCTGCGCGAGGGCGAGCGGTTCGTCTACGCCTACTACGACGGGATCGACAAGGTGGCGCACGAGTACGGCCTGGGCCGCCACTACGACGCCGAGCTGCAGGCCACCGACCGTCTGGTGGCGGACATGGCTGCGGTGCTCCCGCCCGGCGCCGTCCTGCTCGTCACCGCTGACCACGGCCAGGTCGACGTGCCGGTGACGCTGCCGCTGGCCCCCGAGGTCGTCGGGTTCACCCGCCTGCTGTCGGGGGAGGGGCGGTTCCGTTGGCTCCACGCCGCGGCCGGGCGGGAGGCCGAGTTGCTCGACGCCGCGACCACCGCGCACAGCGGGCAGGGCTGGGTCGTCCCGCTGGAGCAGGTGCTGGATGAAGGATGGCTGGGCCCCCGTGTGACGAGCGTCGCCCGATCGCGCCTCGGCGACGTGGCCGTCGTGGCCCGGGACCCGGTCAGCTTCGACGACCCCGCCGACACCGGTGCCATCGTCCTGCGTTGCCGGCACGGTTCGCTGACGGCGGCCGAGGTCCGGGTTCCGCTGCTGGCCGCCGGTGGAGCATGATCGACCCGACCACAAGGAGCTCGTGATGTCCGACCAGAACGCGCCCGCGCCCCCAGAGCCGATGGGCGCTGAGCAGCCGGAGGTGCTCGCACCGGGCGAGATGCCGGTGCCGGTGCCACCGCCCGGGGCCGGCGAACCGGACCGGGAGGCGATCGAGTCGCCGGCGAAGGTGATGCGCATCGGCTCCATGGTCAAGCAACTGCTCGACGAGGTGCGGGCCGCCCCTCTCGACGAACGGTCGCGCGAGCGGCTGGCCGAAATCTATGGCGCCTCGGTCCAGGCGCTGGCCGGCACCCTCTCGCCGGATCTCCAGGCGGAGCTGCGCGAGCTCGTCCCGCCGTTCGCCGACGGCGAGGTGCCCTCCGAAGCCGAGCTGCGGGTGGCCCAGGCCCAGCTCGTGGGCTGGTTGGAGGGACTCTTCCACGGCATCCAGGCCACGCTGTTCGCCCAGCAGCTCGCCGCCCGCCAGCAGCTCGAGCAGATGCGGGGCCAGCTCATGCCTGGTCAGCCGGTCCCGCCCGAGGGGGGTCGCGACCGGCCGGGGACCTACCTCTGAGCGAGTGGTACCCTCGCAAAGCACACCGTTGTAACTCGCCCCAGCGCACCCGCTGACGATCCGACCTCGAAGTACGAAAGGGAGCCGCCGTCGTGGGCGACTCGTTCACCCACCTCCACGTCCACACCGAGTACTCGATGTTGGACGGCGCCTCACGCGTGGAGGAGTTGGTCGCGGCAGCGGCCGCCGACGGGCAGCCGGCGCTGGGCATCACGGATCACGGCAACATGTATGGGATCCTCGATCTCTACCGGGCCTGTCAGACCCGGGGGGTCAAGCCCGTCCTCGGCACCGAGGCCTACATGGCCCACGACCACCGGTCCGAGCGACCGCCCCGCCGCGGCCGCGTCGACGACACGGGGGGCGAGACGGAGGGCGGCCGGAAGCTCTACTACCACCTGACCCTGCTGGCCGAGACCGACGAGGGGTACCGCAACCTCATCCAGCTCGCCAGCCTCGCCTTCCTGGAGGGCTACTACTACAAGCCCCGGCTGGACTGGGAGCTGCTGGAGCGGCACCACGCCGGCCTCATCGCCACCACGGGGTGCCTCGGCGGTCACGTCCTGCAGTCGCTGGTCCAGGGCGACGAGGCGGGCGCGCTGGAGAAGGCGGGCCGCCTCCAGGACATCTTCGGGCGCGACAACCTCTTCGTGGAGCTGCAGGACCACGGCCTCCCGGCCCAGCGCGACACCAACCCCAAGCTGGTCGCCATCGCCAAGCGGATCGGCGCGCCGCTGGTCGCCACCAACGACAGCCACTACACCCACCGCGAGGACCACCTGGCCCACGACGCGCTGCTGTGCGTCCAGACCGGTGCCCTCATGAGCGACCCCAACCGGTTCCACTTCGAGGGCGACCAGCACTACCTGAAGCCGGCGCAGGAGATGCGTTACCTGTTCCGCGAGGTGCCCTCGGCCTGCGACAACACGCTGTGGATTGCCGAGCGGGCCGATGTCACCATCGAGTTCGGCAAGCCCCAACTCCCCGAGTTCCCGCTGCCCGAGGGCTTCACCGTCGACACCGACTACCTGCGCCACCTGGCCTTCGACGGGGCCGAGCGGCGGTGGGGCCGGCCGCTGCCGCAGGAGGCCGCCGAGCGCCTGGCCTACGAGTTGCAGGTCATCTCGGACATGGGGTTCAGCTCGTACTTCCTCATCGTGTGGGACCTCATCAAGCACGCGAAGGACAACGACATCCGGGTTGGGCCGGGCCGCGGGAGCGCGGCAGGCTGCGCCGTGGCGTACAGCCTGGACATCACCGACCTCGACCCCATCCGCTACGACCTGCTGTTCGAGCGCTTCCTCAACCCGAGCCGCATCTCCATGCCGGACATCGACATGGACTTCGACTCCCGCTTCCGGGACGAGATGATCCGCTACGCGGCCCAGAAGTACGGGCGGGATCACGTCGCCCAGATCATCACCTACTCCACCATCAAGGCCCGGGCCGCGGTGCGGGACGCGGCGCGGGTGCTCGGCCATCCGTACGCGGTCGGTGACCGCGTGGCCAAGGCCATGCCGCCGCTGGTCATGGGTCGTGACACGCCGCTGAAGCACTGCCTCGAGGAGCATCCCCGCTTCGCCGACGGGTACAAGGCGGCGGCCGACCTCCGCTCCATGTACGGCGCCGACCCCGACGTGAAGCAGGTGGTCGACGTGGCGCTGGGCCTGGAGGGCCTGCGCCGCCAGGACGGCATCCACGCCGCCGCCGTCGTCATCACCAAGGAACCGCTGACCACCTACCTGCCCATCCAGCGCAAGCCCGAGCCGGGTCAGACGCCGGCCGAGGCCCCGATCGTCACCCAGTACGAGATGCACGGCGTCGAGGATCTGGGCCTGCTCAAGATGGACTTCCTGGGTCTGCGGAACCTGGATGTCATCACCGACACCGTGGCCCTGGTGCGGTCCACGAAGGACCCGGGCTTCGACATCGACAGCATCCCCCTCGACGACCCCGGGGTCTACGAGCTGCTCGGCCGGGGCGACACCATGGGCGTGTTCCAGCTGGAGTCCGGGCCGATGCGCCAGCTCCTGCGCTCGCTGGCCCCGACCGACTTCGGCGACGTGGCCGCCGTCCTCGCGCTCTACCGGCCCGGGCCGATGGGCGAGCGGATGCACCTGGACTACGCCGCCCGCAAGAACGGGCGTCAGGACGTCAGCTACATCCACCCGGACGCCGAGGAAGTCCTCGCCGACACCTACGGGCTGATGATCTACCAGGAGTCGGTGATGCGCATGAGCCAGCGCTTCGCCGGCTACTCGCTGGCCGACGCCGACAACCTCCGCAAGGCGTGCGGCAAGAAGATCCGCGAGCTGATGGCCCAGGAGCGGGCCAAGTTCGTCGACGGCTGCGAGACCACGGGGTACGGCCGCGATCTCGGCACCAGGCTGTTCGACACCATCGAGGGCTTCGCCGACTACGCCTTCGCCAAGAGCCACGCCTTCGGCTATGGGCTCATCACCTACCAGACGGCCTACCTGAAGGCCCACTATCCCGTGGAGTACCTGGCCAGCCTGCTCACCAGCGTGAAGGCCAGCCTGGAGAAGGCCGCGGTGTACCTGGCGGACTGCCGGGCCATGGGGATCAAGGTCCTGCCGCCGGACGTCAACCTGTCCGCGTCGGACTTCACCGCCCTGCCGGTGGAGCAGGCGCCACCGGGCGTGGCGCTGCCCCCCGGGTGCCGCGGGCTGATCCCGTTCGGGTTGTCGGCCGTCCGCAACGTCGGCGAAGGGCTCGTCTCGCTCATCATCGACGAGCGCGATCGCAACGGTCCCTTCACCACGTTCTACGAGTTCGTCGAACGAGTGGATCCGTCGGTGCTCAACAAGCGCAGCGTCGAGTCCCTCATCAAGGGCGGCGCCTTCGACACCCTCGGCCATCCCCGCAAGGGGCTGCTGCAGGTGTTCGAGCAGATCATCGACGCCACCCTGCAGCGCCGCCGGGAGCGGGACCAAGGCGTGATGAGCCTGTTCGAGGACGCGGGGAGCTCCGGAGCCGCCGCCTTCGACGAGCGGGTGACGATCCCGGAGGTCGAGTTCGACAAAGCGCCCCGGTTGCGCTTCGAGAAGGAGATGCTCGGGCTGTACGTCTCCGACCACCCGTTGATGGGGGTCGAGAGCGCGCTGCGGCGGCGGACCGACGGCACCATCGCCGACCTCGAGGAGCGGCCGGACGGCGACGTCCTCACCGTGGGCGGGGTGGTGACGAGCCTGCAGCGCAAGTTCACCAAGAAGGGCGACGCCATGGGCGTCTTCGTCCTGGAGGACCTGCAGGACGCCGTGGAGGTCACGCTGTTCCCCCGGGTGATGCAGGAGCAGGGGTACAAGCTGTCCGACGACGCCATCGTCATCCTCCGGGCCCGGGTGGACCGCCGCGACGACTCGCCCAAGCTCATCGGCATGGACATCACGCCGTTCGAAGGATTCGGCGACGACGCCCCGCCGCTGCGCGTGCACCTGCCGGCCAGCGCGCTGTCCGACGAGCGAATCGGGCGGCTGAAGACGGTCCTGGCCGAGCATCCGGGGGAGTCGCCGGTCTTCCTCCACCTGGGTGAGGGCAAGGTCCTGCGCCTGCCCGACCAGCACCGGGTCGACCTGGCCCGCGTCGTAGGCGACCTGCGCGTGGCCTTCGGCCACGACGCCGTCGTGTTGTAGTCGAGCTCACTCGCGTCGCTCCGTTCGCTCGAGTTGTTGGAGCCGGCCATTCGGCCGGCACCCAGCTTTCGTCGCCCGACTGGCGGAGCCGGATCGGCCTCTGGTGGGGGGCGCTTTTCCGCGGTCCCCTTCCAGGTGGCAAAATGGTGACCCGCCGGTCAAGTAGGCCGGCGGCCAGAGATTCGACGAGACGTGCCGGGCGCCGAGCCCGGCCCGAGCTGCCGGGGAGCGGTCAAGCGATGGCGATCCAGGTGGAGACGAAGGACAGCACCGCCCTGACGGATACCGACCTCGACGAGATGGCGTCGATGGGAGGCTCCTTCGGGATCGGTGACCTCTCCAAATCCAAGGAGGACTGGGTCCTCAGTACGCGGGCGCGCATCGACGGAAAGCTGCACGGGTTCGCGTTCGCCACGCTGGAGCGGATCGGCGGGACGCCGTGCGTGCTGCTGGGCATGCTCAGCGTCAAGCGCACGTCCAAGCGCGACGCCGTGCTCAAGGGCCTCATGGCGGAGGCGTTCCACCGGGCCCTCATGGCCTTCCCCGACGAGGACGTCGTGGTCGGCACCCGCGCCGTGATCCCCGACGCCATGGAAGGTCTGCGCTCCCTGACCGACATCATCCCCCGCCCCGGCCACCGTGCCGTCGGCGAGGAGCGGGCGTGGGGTCGCCGCCTGGCCAAGCGGTTCGGCGTCGACAGCACCTACGAGGAGCAGAGCTTCGTGGTGCGCTCGAACGGCCAGTCCGGTTTCCTCGACCACGAGTCCCTGAAGCCCGAGAAGCTGGATCCGGACGTCGGGGCGATGTTCCGCACGGTCAACGTCAGCAAGGGCGGGTCGCTCATCGTGTACGGCTGGACCATGGCCGAGGACCTGCTCAAGCTGGGATCTCGCAGCTGACCCAAGCCCGCCCCGCCTCCTTCGAGGACGTCGTCCGCCGGAGGCGGATGACACGGGCGTTCGATCCGCACCGGCCGGTCCCACCCGACGTGGTGGACGACCTGGTGGACGCCGCGTCACGCGCGCCCAGCGCCGGCAAGACCCAGGGCTGGCACGTCGTCGTGCTGGAGGGGCCGGACACGGCCCGCTTCTGGGATCTCACGCTGCCGGTCGACCGGCGGTCCGGCTTCGGATGGCCCGGCCTGCTCGACGCCCCACTGCTCCTGCTCCCACTGGCCGATCCGGGCGCGTACGTGGCCCGCTACGGCGAGCCGGACAAGCGGACCACCGGCCTCGGCGAAGGGGCCGAGGCCTGGCCCGTGCCGTACTGGACGGTCGACACGTCGTTCGCAGTGATGACGCTGCTCCTGGCGGCCGAGGCCCGCGGTCTGGGCACCCTGTTCTTCGGCCTCTTCCAGGGCGAGACCGAGCTGCGGGCCGCGCTCGGCATCCCCGCGCCGCTGGAGCTGCTGGGGGCCGTGGCCCTCGGCTGGCCGCTGACCGGGTCAGGCCAGGAGGTCCGGCCCGGGCAGTCGGCCGGGCGCCGGCGTCGTCCACCCGGGGAGATCATCCACCGAGGAGGGTGGTAGCGCTGGGCGCTGACCAGCTCAGCTGGCCAGGTTGCACTCCTCCTGGAGGTACGTGCTCACTCGCTCGCTGGCCCCGGTGAACTCCTCGCCCCCGAACGACTCCAACCGTTGGGTGAGCTCCGGGTCGGCCGCCGCGGCCGCACCGAGCTTGGCCAGGTCGTAGTCGTACTCGGCGAAGATCTCCTGAACGTCGGCGAAGCCGTTGGACACGGTCTCCAGGTCGGCCTGGATCTCGTCCGGCGCGTTCGCTTTCACGCTGTCCACCAGCCCGGTCACCTTCGTGAAGGTCTCCTCGTCGAGGTCCGTCAGGGCGTCGCCGGTGCCGAGCTCCTCGAGCTCGCGGGCGTCGGCGCAGAGGTCCTCGCTGTTCCCGCCGCCGTCGCCGGAGCCAGAGTCGCCGTCGCTGCCGCAGGCGGCCAGACCAAAGACCATGAGTGCCACGGCCGCCCCCGCCATCGTCCTGAAAGTGCGCATCGAGCGAGACTAGGCGGTCAGCTTCCGAGCTGTCCGGCCAGCTCCTCGACCGTGCCCGCCGGCGCCTGGCAGGCGTAGTCCCGGCAGACGTAGGCCCACCCCTCGCGGCGGTCCTGCCACAGGGGCGAGTCGTACGGCTCGCCCCAGGCGAGGACGCCGTTGGGCAGATAGCGGGCGTGGACCGCGGCCACGAGGTCCGGCCGGTCGCCGACGACGGCGATCTCGGTGATGCCCGCCCGCCACATGTCCACCGCGGCGAGGAGCCGACCGAAGGCCGTCGGTGCCCCCGCAACGACCCCACCCACGAGCTGCAGGATCTGCTCGGCTTGGTGCCGGTAGCGGGCCTCGCCGGTCAGCGCGGCCAGGCGCAGGAGACCGGTGGCGGCGAGGGAGTTGGCCGACGGGGTGGCGTTGTCCATCAGGTCCTTCTGGCGCACGATCAACGCCTCGCCGTCGTCGGCTGTCGTCGACAGCCCGCCGGTGTTGACGTCCCAGAAGTGGTCGAGCAGGGTGTCGGCCACGGAGCGGGCCTCGTCGATCCAGCGCCCCTCGCCGGTGGCCTGGGCCAGCGCCACGAACGCCTCCACCAGCGCGGCATGGTCGGCGGCGAGGGCGTGGTGGCGGGCGCCGCCGTCGGCCTGCCAGGAACGCTGCCAGCGCCCGTCGTCCCTCCGCAGATGGCCGAGAAGCATCTCCGCGTTCTCACACGCGGCCGCCAGCCAGTCCTCCCGTTCGAGCGCGGCGCCGGCCTCCGCCAGGGCGGCGAGCATGAGGCCGTTCCACTCGGTCAGGACCTTGTCGTCGAGGCCCGGCCGCACCCGCTGCTCGCGGGCCTCGAACAGCGCCGCCCGCGCCTCCTCCACCTCCGGTGACCGCAACAGGTCACCGCGGACAGGACGATGCAGGATCGACCGTCCCTCGAAGTTCCCCTCCTCGGTCACGCCGTACCAGTCCATCACCGCCTCGGCCCGGTCCTGACCGACGACCTCGACGATCTGCGCGGGCGTCCAGACGTAGAACCGGCCCTCCTCGCCTTCGGAGTCGGCGTCCTCGGACGAGTAGAACCCACCGGACGCATGGCGGAGGTCCCGCAGCACGTAGCCGACCGTCTCCTCGATGACCTGGCGATAGTGGTCGTGGCCCGTGAGCTGGAACGCGTGTAGGAAGACATGGATCAAGAGCGCTTGGTCGTAGAGCATCTTCTCGAAGTGCGGCACCAGCCAGCGCTCGTCGACCGAGTACCGCGCGAATCCGCCGCCCAGGTGGTCGTAGATGCCACCCGAAGCCATGGCGTCGAGCGTGGTGGTGACGACCTGCAGCGCGCCGTCTCCGGCTCCGGCGCGGCTGGCGCGAAGCAGGAGCTCCAGGTTCATGGTCTGGGGGAACTTCGGCGCCGGGCCGAAGCCGCCCCAGCGGGAGTCGAACGAGCCCGCCAGCTGCTGCAGCGCGGCGTTGATCTCGGCCACACCGGGCAGGTCCTTGCCGGCGCTGAGGCTGGCCGTCCGGTCGAGCGCCTTCACCAACTCCGTGGCGGTGTGGTCGACCTTGTCGCGCTGGTTCCGCCAGGCGTCGTCGATGGCGGCCATCAGCTGCAGGAAGGCGGGCTTGGGGAAGTAGGTGCCGCCGTAGAACGGGCGCCCGTCGGGTGAGAGGAACACGGTCATGGGCCAGCCGCCCCGGCCGGTGAGGGCCTGCACAGCGTCCATGTAAACGGCGTCGACGTCCGGCCGCTCCTCGCGGTCGACCTTCACACTGACGAACAGGTCGTTCATCATTGCTGCCACGTCGGCGTCCTCGAAGCACTCGTGGGCCATCACGTGGCACCAGTGACACGCGGCGTAGCCCACCGAGAGCAGGACCGGCTTGTCCTCGTCCGCCGCCCGCGTGAACGCCTCGGGGCCCCAGGCGTACCAGTCGACCGGGTTGTCGCGGTGCTGGCGCAGGTACGGCGACGTCTCCTCGGCGAGCCGGTTCACGCCGGCGACGCTACCGGGCCCCGTCGTCCGGCTCCCCTGTAGGGTCCCGCCCTCATGGAACTCCGACTGGACGGGAAGGTGGCGCTGGTGACCGGCGCCTCGCGGGGGATCGGGCGGGCCATCGCGGCCGAGTACTCGGCCTCGGGGGCCCGTGTCATGCTGTCCTCCCGGAAGCAGGACGCGCTGGAGGAAGCAGCGGCGACGATGGACGGCGAGGTCGCCGTCTATGCCGCCAACGTCGGCGACCTGGAGGCCGCCGACGCCTGCGTGGCCGCCACCATCGAGCGCTTCGGTGGCTTGGACATCCTGGTCAACAACGCGGCGACCAATCCGTACTACGGCCCCACGCTCGGCGTCGATCAACCGCGCTATGACAAGACGTTCGACGTGAACCTCCGCGGTCCGTTGTTCTGGTGCCGTTCCGCGTGGGAGCGGGCGTTCAAGGAGCGGCCCGGGGTCATCGTCAACATCGCCTCGGTCGGCGGCATGCGCGCGGAGGGGTTCCTCGGCATCTACAACCTGACCAAGGCCGCGCTCATCCACCTCACCCGTCAGCTCGCGGGTGAGCTCGGGCCGACGCGCGTGGTCGGTATCGCCCCGGGTCTGGTCAAGACCGACTTCGCGCAGGTGCTGGTGGACAACTTCGGCGAGACCCTGGCTGGCAGCCTGCCCCTGAAGCGGCTGGGTGAACCCGAGGACATCGCTGCTCTGGCCACCTTCCTGGCCAGCGACGCCGCCAGTTGGATCACCGGAGACACCTACGTGATCGACGGCGGGGCGGGCGTGCGCGGCACCGCCTGACGCTCTGGCCCGCCGGCGCCCTCGGCGGCGAGGAGCGCGTCCCGGCGGGGCTTGCCCAGGGCGGTGCGGGGGATCTCATCGACCAGGACCAGCTCCCGCGGCGCACACCAAGCGGGGAGCTCCTCCTTCACCCAGCGCCTGAGCTCGTCGAGGCTGGGCTTGACCGCTCCGGCGCGGGGAACCACGAAGGCCACCACCCGCTGGCCCCACTCCTCGTCGTCCCGGCCGGCCACGACCACCTCGGCCACGGCGGGGTGGTCGCCGAGGCGGACCTCGACCGGCTCCGGCCAGACGTTCTCGCCTCCCGTCACGATGAGATCCCCCCGGCGGCCCTGCACGCGGAGGCGGCCGTCCTCCCTCCAGCCCCCGAGGTCGCCTGTGCGCAGCCAGCCGTCCGCATCCTTGGGGTCTGTGCCGTCCCGGTAGCAGCGCAGCAGCATCGGGGCGCGGAGCAGGATCTCGCCGTCATCGGTGACGCGGACCTCGACACCGTCGAGCGGGCGGCCGTCGTAGACGACGCCGCTCCCGCTCTCCGTCAAGCCGTACGTGGTCACGGTGTTGGCCGGCCGCTCGGTCGGAGGGCGGGAACCGCCGAGAACGATCACCCGGAACAGCGCCGGATCGATGCGGCGCAGCGCCGTCGGGACCAGCGACACCAACGTGGAGCCGGCGCGCGCCGCCGCCTCGACCGTGGGGGCATCGAAGCCCGGGAGCACGGTGAGGGGCGTTCCCGTGACGACCGCCCGCGTCACCACGGACAGGCCGCCGACATGGGAGAGCGGCAAGCAGGCCAGCCAGCCGTCGTGGCCGTCCACGGCCAGCCGGGCGCTGGAGGCCCGGGCCGACGCGACCACGGCGTCGTGGGTGAGCACCACGCCCCGCGGCGTGCCCGTCGTTCCGCTCGTGGTCACGACGAGGGCGTCGCCCGGCTCGACCGGACGTCCGCCGGCGAGCGCGTGCTCGCCCTCCTCGTCCGCGACACGGCCGGGGGCCAGGGCCTGCAGGAGCGCGGCTCGGGCTGGCGACGGCAGGCGCGGGTCGATCGGCGCCGCGGCATCACCACGGTCCCAGATCCGGCGCAGGGCCTCGACGAAGGCCGGGCCACCGGGCAGAGCCAGCGCCACCAGATCCGGCATGGAAGCCGACGCTATCCAGGTGCGATGCTGGCCCGACCATGATGCCTGACTTCTACGGCGACGTGTACGCCCCCGTGATCTGGGAGCGCCCGGCCGACCACGACTACCGCGACATCAGCTACGAGACCTCGCCGGAGGGGATCGCCAAGATCACGATCTGCCGCCCGGAGGTGCGCAACGCCTTTCGCCCGCAGACGCTGTTCGAGCTCGCCGACGCCTTCAACCGCGCCCGCGACGACGACCACGTCGGCGTCATCGTCTTCACCGGCCAGGGCACCGACGCCTTCTGCTCCGGCGGCGACCAGCGCATCCGGGGCGACGACGGCTACCTCGGCGACGACGAGGTAGCGGAGAAGGGGATCGGCCGGCTCAACGTGCTCGACCTCCAGATCCAGATCCGGCGCACGCCGAAGCCGATCGTGGCGATGGTGGCCGGCTTTGCCGTCGGAGGAGGCCACGTCCTCCACGTGGTCTGCGACTTGACCGTGGCCGCCGATAACGCCCGCTTCGGCCAGACGGGCCCCAAGGTGGGCAGCTTCGACGGCGGGTACGGCTCTGGGCTGCTGGCCCGCATCGTCGGGCAGAAGAAGGCGCGTGAGATCTGGTACCTGTGCCAGTTCTACGACGCGCAGGAGGCGCTGGACATGGGCCTCGTGAACAAGGTGGTGCCCCTGGCCGACCTGGAGCGCGAGACCGTCGCCTGGTGCCGCGTCATGCTGCACCACTCGCCGCTGGCCTTGAGGATGCTCAAGGCGTCCATGAACGCGGCCGACGACGGGCTGGCCGGCATCCAGCAGCTGGCCGGCGACGCCACGATGCTCTTCTACCTGAGCGAGGAGGCGCAGCACTTCCGCGACTCGTTCAAGGACAAGCGGGTTCCCGAGGTCGACCGGTTTCCCAGGCGGCCGTGAACCGCTGGCTCGCGGGTGCCCGCCCGCGCACCCTGCCGGCGGCCGTCGTGCCCGTCGCCGTGGGCACCGCGTGCGCCGCGGGCGAGGGGGGCTTCGCGTGGTGGAGGGTGGCGGCGGCGCTCGTCGTCTCGCTGGCCCTGCAGGTGGGGACGAACTACGCCAACGACTACAGCGACGGTGTGCGGGGGACGGATGCCCAGCGCGTCGGGCCCGTGCGGCTGGTGGGGTCCGGGCTGGCGGCGCCGGCGGCTGTCAAACGGGCGGCGCTCGCCGCGTTCGGCGTGGCCGCCCTCGCCGGCCTCGCCCTCGCCGCGGTCGTCGGGTGGGAGCTGCTCGTCGTTGGAGCAGCGGCCATCGCCGCCGGCTGGTTCTACACGGGCGGGCGGCATCCGTACGGGTACTACGGGTTCGGTGAGCTGTTCGTGTTCGTGTTCTTCGGCCTCGTGGCGACGGCGGGGACGACCTACGTCCTGCTCGAGCGGCTCACCGCGCTGTCGGTCGTCGCCGGCGCCGCGGTCGGCGCGCTGGCCTGTGCGCTGCTGGTCGTCAACAACCTGCGTGACATCCCGACCGACCGGGCGGCCGGCAAGCGCACTCTCGCAGTCCGCATCGGCGACCACGCCACGCGCCAGCTGTACACGTTCCTGGTCGCGGCGGCGTTCGCCGGAGCACTGGTCTGTGCCGGGCGGTGGCGTTGGCCGGCGGCGCTGACCGTGGGCGCCGTACCGCTCGCCTTCGGCCCGGTCGGGAAGGTCCGGGCCGGTGCCGCCGGCCGCGAGCTCGTCGCCGTCCTGGGCGCCACCGGCCGCCTGCAGCTCGGCTTCGGGGCCCTGCTGACGTTGGGCCTGGTCCTCGGCTCCTGACCCCTCACACGTCGTAGCCGATCTGACCGCGAGCTGTCCGGCGAGATCGGCCATGACCGGCCGCGGCGGGAGCGAGGGCTAGGTTGCACCGAACCGTCTGCCGACGTCAGGGGAACCAATGAGCTCGATCCCGCCGCCGCCCGGCGCTCCGCCGCCGCCCCCCGCCGCGCCGCCACCCCCAGCCGCGCCGCCGCCTCCTCCCGGCTTCGACTACGGATCCGGTGGTGGCCCGGCGGTGACGGCAGGCAAGGCCACCGGGGCGCTCGTCTGTGGGATCGTCGGGATCTTTTTCTGTGGCGTGATCCTCGGTCCGGTCGCCATCTACCTGGGCATGACCGCCAAGCGGGAGATCCAGGAGTCGGGTGGCCGGCTCAAGGGCGGCGGCATGGCGACCGCCGGCATCGTCCTCGGCATCATCGCCTTGGTCACCTTCGTGCTGAGCATCATCATCCTCGCCGCCGCCTGACGCCGGGCAACCACTCGCGCAGCAGCCGGAGGAGCTCGTCCGGCTGCTCGAGATTGCAGGCGTGGCCGGCGCCAGGCACGCGGGCGAACGTGGCGCGGGGTCCGATGGCATCGGTCATGCGGCTGCCGATGGCCGCGAACTTGTCGTCCCGCTCGCCCGCCACCACGAGCACGGGCATCGACAGCTCGGACAGGTGCGCCCACAGAGGCCGTTGCGTACCCGTGCCGGCTAGGCGAAGGCTGGACGCGAGGCCGGCCGCAGTGTTTCGTAGCCGGTCATCGAGGCGGGCGGCGTCCGGCGGGAGCGACGCGAACAGTGGTTTCGCCAGCCACCGCTCGAGGAAGGCCGCGAGACCGTCGCGCTCCAACTCGGCCGCGAGCTGCTCGTCGCCGGCGCGGCGAGCGGCCCGCTCCTGCGCGCCCTCGATGCCGGCTGTGGCGCCGATGAGCACGAGGCCCTGGACGAGGTCCGGCCGGGCCAGGGCCAGGTGCAACGCCAGCCGGCCGCCCATCGAGTAGCCGATGTAGACGGCGCGTCCGCCCGCTCGGCCGAGGAGCTCGGCGCCCGACGGGAGGTCGGCGGTCACGTCCGACGAGCCGCCGTGGCCGGGCGCGTCGACGCACACGACCTCATGGTCCCGCGCCAGGTCCGCAGCGATCGGTCCCCACGACCGCCCGGTCTGCGTGAAGCCGTGGACGAGGACGAGGCGCGGTCCGGAGCCCGCCCGCTCGGCGTGGAGCACGGTCACAGCACGGTCACGACGGCTCGGTACCCGCGGCCTCCAGCTCGGCGACGCGTTCGAGGACACGGAGGAACGTGTCCGGGTCCTGCGCGCCCGGCACCGACCACCGCCCGTCGAAGACGTAGGTCGGCACGGCGGTGATGCCGAGCTCGAGCGCCTCGGTCAGGTCCCCGGCCACCTCGGCTCGACCGGCGTCCGAAGCCAGGAACCCGAGGACCGCTTCCCGATCGAGGCCGCACTCGGCGGCTAGATCGGCCAGGGTGTCCGGGTCCCCGACGTTGCGGCCCTCGCTGAAGTAGGCCCGCAGCAAGCGCTCCTTCAGGGCGTCCTGCACCCCCCGTTCGCCGGCCAGCCACAGCAACCGGTGGGCCAGCAAGGTGTTGGCCCGCAGGGCCCGGTCCATGTCGAACGTCAGCCCCTCATCGGCGGCCATCGTGGTGACCCTCTCGATCATCCCGTCGGCCTGTCCGGGACCGAACTTGCGCTCGTAGACCTCCCGGACGGGCGTCGCGGCACCCGGCGGGGCGCCCGGATCGAGCTGGAAGGCCCGGAAGGTGACGGTGACGTCGGCGGCCGCCGGGAAGCGCCGCAGTGCCGCCTCGAACCGCCGCTTGCCGATGTAGCACCACGGGCAGACGACGTCGGACCAGATGTCGACCTTCACCGCGGAGCACGATACGGGGCACGATGGGGGGATGAGCGCGGCCGCCACGTTCTGCGCCACGCTGGCCGACGAGGCGGTCCGGGCCGGCGTGCGCCACGTCATGCTGGCTCCTGGCTCGCGCTCGACCCCGCTGGCGTTGGCGTTGGTCGACCGTCCCGAGCTGGCGTTGCACGTCTTCCACGACGAGCGGTCGTGCTCGTTCGCGGCGCTCGGCGTCGGGCTCGCGATGGGCCGGCCGGCGCTCGTGGTGTGCACCAGCGGGACCGCGGCCGCCGAGCTCCACGCCGCGGTCGTCGAGGCGCACCAGGCCGAGGTGCCGCTCGTCGTCTGCACGGCCGACCGGCCACCCGAGCTGCGGGAGGTGGCGGCGCCACAGACCATCGACCAGACGCACCTGTTCGGGCGAGCGGTGCGTGCGTTCGCCGACCCCGGCGTGCCCGACCCTGCGCTCGCACCCCGGTGGCGGGCGCTCGTGGCGCGCGCCATCGCCGACGCGACCGGTCCGTGGCCCGGCCCCGTCCATCTCAACCTCCCGTTCCGCGACCCGCTCGTCGGTTCGCCCGACGAGCTGCCGCCCGGCCGTCCGGACGGTCGCCCCTGGAGCCGGACGGTCACCGGGGTCGGAGTGCCCACTCCCGCCGACATCGACGCGCTGGCGTCCGTGCTGGATCACCCCCGGGGCGTCGTCGTCGCCGGTGCCGGCGCGGGCGACCCCGAGGCCGTGCACGCGCTGGCCGCGGCGGCCGGTTGGCCGGTCCTGGCCGATCCCCGGTCCGGCTGCAGCTTGCCTCGCCCGGCCTCAGTGGCTGCCTTCGACGACCTGCTGCGCCATCCCGGGTTCGCCGCCGATCACACCCCGACCGTCGTGCTCCGGTTGGGCCGCCCGCCCGCCTCCAAGGTGCTGGCGCAGTGGCTGGAGGCGTCGGGCGCCGAGCAGGTGCAGGTCACGTCGTCGGCCGCGTGGGTGGATCCCGAGGGGACGGCGGGGCTCCGTGTCGTGGCGGACCCCGCACAGGTCTGCCGCGTCCTGTCCGGCCGGTTGCGGGCCGGCGCCCGGACACCGTGGGCGGCCCGCTGGCGGCGCGCCGAGGAGCAGGCCCAGGCCGCCATCGACGACGTACTGGCTGGCGTGAACCGGCCGACGGAACCGGGGCTCGCCCGCGCGCTGGTCGCCGCCGTCCCCGACGGGGCGACGCTGGTGTCGTCTTCATCCATGCCGGTGCGGGACGTTGAGTGGTACGCCGCCCCGCGCGACGGCGTGCGCCACCTCGCCAACCGCGGCGCCAACGGGATCGACGGCGTCGTCTCCACGGCCGTGGGGGTGGCGCTGGCCTCGGCGGCCCCGACCTTCCTCCTTATCGGTGACATCGCGCTGCTGCACGACAGCAACGGGCTCCTCACGCTCGGCCGTCGCGCCGCCGACCTCACCATGGTGGTCGCCGACAACGACGGGGGAGGGATCTTCTCGTTCCTGCCCCAGGCCACGGAGGTGGAGCCGGACCGTTTCGAACAGCTCTTCGGCACGCCGCACGGGATCGATCCGGTGGCGCTGGCGACGGCCCACGGTGTCCCCGCCGCCGAGCTGACCGAGCTGGCGGGGTTGAGCGACGCCCTCGGGCGGGGCCCGCGGCTGCTGCGGGTGCGCACGGACCGGGCCGACAACGTCGCCGTGCACCGCGCCATCCACGAGGCCGTCGCACGCGCCCTCGGCTGACGGCTCTCCGGCGGGCCGGCGAGGGTGCTGGCATCGGGGCGTGACGGGCGGATACGCTCGGTGTTCGAGTGCGGGACGGGCGGTTCTCCTCTGGGGCGTCGGGGAGAACGATCACCATGCGCACGCCGTGGGGCCTGACCGCAGCCGCCGCATTGCTCACCGCCTGCGCCTCGGGGGCCGACGTCGTCGTCGTGCCGGTGGATCCGGCCGCGGCGCCAGCCGCACTAGCCACGCCCCAGGCCATCGGGCCGGGGATCCCGCCGCCCGCGCCGGGCGCCCCTGCTCAGGCCCCAGTGACACCGGTGGCCATCGCCGCGCCCGCCATTCCCGCGCCCGCCATTCCGGCGCCGCCGGTCCCGGCCCCGGTGGTCCCGGCCCCGGTGGTCCCGGCACCCGTCCCGCCGGCGCCAGCACCCGCCCCGGTCGCGCCGGCCGCACCGACGGTGCCGCTGCCGATCTTCTCCGGCATGGGCCGGCGCGTCGTCTACGACATGGGGGCGATGCACGTCTGGCTCGTCGAGGCCGATGGCACCGTCACGAAGGATTACCCGGTGTCCGGGCACAAGGCCCGCAAGCAGCCGGGCGTGGGGGAGTTCTGGGTGTTCTCGAAGTCCCGCTATACGGGTGTCGCCAACAGCCCGACCCGCATGGAGTTCATGGTTCGCTTCGCCCGGGGGGGCACCGGCGCGGCGATCGGCTTCCACAGCATCCCGACCAAGCACGGTCGCCCCATCCAGAGCACCGAGCAGCTCGGCCGATCGCTGTCGGCCGGCTGCGTTCGGCAGGAGTTCGCCAACGCGCAGTTCCTCTTCGACTGGGCCCCGGAGGGCACGAAGGTGTACGTCGTCGACACTACGGGCGACATTCCACCGGCCCGCCCCTACGCCTATCCCAAGGGCGTGCGGCCCATGACGCCGTGGGAGCAATGGCTCACCACGCCGCTCCTGCTGACGAGCTCGCGCGTCCAGTAGGAGCCTGCTCCGGAGCGCTGCTCAGGGACGCACGATCGCCGACAGCATGGCCTGCAGCTTGGCCTGCGTCTCGGCCAGCTCGGCGTGCGGATCGCTGTCGGCCACGATGCCCCCGCCGGCGAAGAGTCGCGCCCGGGCCCCGCTGATCTCCGCGCATCGGATGGCCACCGCCCACGTGCCGTTGCCGGCTGCGTCCACCCACCCGACGGCGCCGCCGTAGCGGCCGCGGTCCATGCCCTCGATGGCGGCGATGAGCTCCAGGGCGTCGGCACGGGGATGGCCGCCGAGGGCCGGTGTCGGGGAGAGCGCCTCCACCATCTCGAGGACGTTCGGCGGGGGCGACGAGAGCCGGCCCTCGATCAGGGTGCCCAGGTGCTGCACGTTGGCCACGGTGACGATGGAGGGTTCGGCCTCCCAGTCGACGTAGCTGCACCACGGCAGCAACGTCTCGTGCACGACGTCGATGACCACCCTGTGCTCGACCTGGTCCTTGGTGGAGGCGATGAGCGCGGCCGCGGTGACGGCGTCCGTGGTCGGATCACCCGTCCGGGGCGCCGTGCCGGCGAGCGGGTGCGAGCGCACGACGTCCCCGTGCCGGGCCACGAGCAGCTCCGGCGACGCGCCGACGAAGCCGTCCACCGAGTACCGGTAGCTCGAACCGAACGAAGCCCGCAGGCGCAGGAGGATGGCGTGGACGTCGAGGGCCCGGTCGGCCTCCACCAGTACATCTCGGGCGATCACGACCTTGGTGAGGCGGCCGGCCCGAACGGCGTCGCGCCCGGTCGCGACCGCGGCCAGGTACGTCTCGACCGGCATCCCGGGGACGACACTGAACGCGCCGGCGCGGGCGGTCGGTGCATGAGGCGGCTCCAAGTCCGCCTCGGCCCCGTCGATCGTCGTGATCCAGCGGTCGCCGTCCGGACCCTTCCCGATGGTGACGGCCGGGATGACGAGTTGTGTCCCGTCCGCCGGTCGGAACGGGAGCACGCCGAGAGCGATGGGACCGCACCCGGGCCGCCCGACCGTGTCGTCGCGCTCGATGGCCGCCAGCGCCCCCGCCACCTCGGCCACCGGGACGCGCGCCGCCACGCCTCGTCCGGCGAGCCCGACTCCATCGCGCACGAACAGGAACCCGTCACCGCGGGCGAAGCCGTTGAGGTCGACCTCGCGGTCGAGTGGTCTGGTGACGGCCCTCATGCCCACGGGCTCACTCCCGGGTCGCCGTGGCGAGTTGCGTGACGCCCCCTGACAGCAGCCGGCGCTGGACCGTGGTGAAGCCGCTCTGCCGGAGGCGCTCGAGCATCTCGGCGGGCGACGGCAAGTAGGCCACGCTCTTGGGCAGGTACCGGTACGCGGCAGGGTCGGAGAGCAGGCCGCCGATGCGGGGCACGACCTTGCCGAAGTACACGCCGTGACCCCAGCGGATCACCGCGTTGGGCGGGGTGGCCACGTCGAGCAAGGCGATCCGGCCGCCCGGGCGGACGGCGCGGCCGAGCTCGTCGAAGAACGCGCCGAGCTCGACGAGGTTGCGCAGCGCGAAACCGCACGTCACCCCGTCGAGCGAGCCGTCGGGCACCGGGAGCTGGAGGATGTCGGCCTGCAGCCGCGGCGCGCCGCTGCGATCGGCGAGCAACATCCCGAACGAGAGGTCGATCGAGATCGGCCGCAGCCCTTGGCGGGCAAGCTCGACGCACAGGTCGCCGGTGCCCGAGGCCAGGTCGGCGACCAGCGATCCAGGCTGCAGATCCAGCGAGCGCACGGCCAGCCGGCGCCAGCGGACGTCGAGCCGGAACGTCATCAGCCGGTTGACGAGGTCGTAGCGGGGGGCGATGGCGTCGAACATCTGTCGGACGGCCCGCACCTTGGCCTCGCCCTCGGGGAGTCGGTCGCCGTCCCACGGTGCGCGGTGATCGTTGGGGCTCGGCACGGGCGGGAGTCTGCCCGGCAACGGGAGGCAGTGCCAGACTGCGCCGATGATCGACTTCACGTTCCCTCCCGAGGTGGACGAGATCCGCCTGAAGGTCCGCTCGCTCATGGACGACGTCGTCCGGCCGGAGTGGGAGGCGACGGACCAGGCGCAGCGCAGCGACGTCATCAAGGCGATCGTCAAGCTGCGCAAGATCGCCCGCGAGGACTGGGGGATCTGGTTGCCGCACATGCCGCCGGAGTGGGGCGGCATGGGGCTGGGACCCACGGCGATGGCGGCGGTGTCGGCGGAGGCGGCCAAGGTCGGCATCGGCCCTTTCGTCATCAACGCCCAGGCGCCCGACGAGGGCAACCAGCACACGATCGAGCACTGGGGGACACCAGAGCAGAAGGAGAAGTACCTGCGGCCGCTGTGCGAAGGCACTGCCCGCTCCTGCTTCGCCATGACGGAGCCCGAGGTGGCGGGCTCGGACCCGACGCTCATCCAGACCTTTGGCTACCGGGACGGGGACGAGTGGATCGTCAACGGCCACAAGTGGTTCATCTCGGGCGCCAAGGGGGCCAAGTTCGCCATCCTCATCGCCCGCACCGAGGAGGACCCGGAGATCCCCCAGGCCGCCAACACGGCCTTCATCGTCGACCTGCCGAGCCCGGGCTGGACCGCGGTCCGGGACATCCACACGATGAGCGGCTCGCACAACCACTGCGAGATCGTCATCGAGGACCTGCGGGTGCCCCAGGCCAACATGCTCGGCGGGCAGGGCCAGGGGCACCTCCTCGGGCAGTACCGGTTGGGCCCGGCCCGCCTGGCCCACTGCATGCGCTGGATCGGCCAGGCCGAGATCGCCCTCGACATGACCGTGAAGCGGGCCCTCGAGCGCTACAGCCACGGGTCCTACCTGGCCGAGAAGCAGGGCATCCAGTGGTTGATCGCCGACTCGGCCATGGAGATGTACCAGTGCAAGCTGATGGTGCTGCACGCCGCGTACCGCATCGAGCACAAGCTCGACTTCACGGCCGAAGTGTCGATGGCCAAGCACTTCGTGGCCAACAGCCTGTGGCGCATCATCGACCGCGCCATCCAGGTCCACGGCGCGCTCGGCTACTCGACCGACACCCCCCTGGCCGACATGCTCAAGCAGGCCCGCTGGGCCCGCTTCGCCGACGGTGCCGACGAGATCCACCAGATGCGCATCGCCCAGCGAACCATCGCCGCCTACACGGACACCGGCTCCACCAAGCGGGCCACGGGCGACCTGCCGCTGTAGACCCGCCCGCCGTCAGAAGGCGGGCTGCGGTTCGAGGCGGCCGGCCGCAGTGCCGGCCATGCGGGGGAGCGCCTCGATGGCCTCCTCGGCCTGTGCCACCTTCGAGGCGGCCAGTGCCGGGGTCCCGCCCGCGGGCCGGGCACGGCTCAGCACGCTGGCCAGGTGGCCGCTCACGTAGCCGCAGGCGAACGACGTCCCGCTCCACAGCGCGGTGTTGGAACGGAACGCGTCCGAGTCCTTGTCCTCCGTGAGGTCCGAGTTCTCCCGGCCCCGCACGAACGAGCTCTGCACGTTCTCGCCCGGCGCGTACACCTCGACCCAGTCGCCGTGGTTGGAGAAAGCCGCCCGCCCTTGACGGTCGGCCGCCGAGCGCGCCGACCGCAGCCACCCCCGGGAACGACGCCGGGAAGCTGGGCGAGTCGAGCCCGTCGTTGCCCGCTGCCGCCACCACGGCCGTGCCGGCGGCTCGCGCCGCGGCGACTGCGGCCTCGACGCCGGCCGGCGTGCGGTTGCGCACGGTGTAGAAGCCGAGCGAGAGGTTGATGATGTCGACGCCCCGCGCCACGGCGTAGCGGATGGCGCGGGCCACGCCCAGCTCGGTGCCTACACCGTCGCTGTTGAGCGCTTTCAGGAACACCAGCCGGGCCCGAGGCGCCATGCGCCGCACGAGACCGGCGACGAACAGGCCGTGTCCGGCCTCCACGTCCAGGTAGCCGTCGCGGTCGCGGTCGAGCGGGTCGATGTGGCGCAGCGCCCGTCCGGCCTCGTCGACTTCGCCCGGCGCGGTCGAGTGGTCGCAGCCCGCGTTCGAACCAGTCGATGCTGCGGGGGAGGCGGGACGGCCACCCGGTGTCGATCACGGCCACGGTGATGCCGCCGCCGTCGCCCGGGAGCGGCTTCGGCAAGGATGGCAGCGCGTCCGGCGCCGGCTCGGGGTCGCCGTCGGGCCACCCCATGCGCCGCTGCAACCCGGTCACGAGGTGGTTCGGGGCGACCGCGCCGGGGTGCTGGTCGTCGAGCTCGATGGCCAGCTCGGCGACATCCACCTTGCGACGGGGATCGAGGTCGACGACCTCGCCGGGTTCGTCGATCGCGGATGCGGCGTCGGAGCGTTCGGCCTCGCCGCGCCGGGGAAGCCGGATCGTGCCGGGCGCCCGCCGGGCGCCGTAGCGCTCCAGACGCGTGCGCACCGGCGTCGCCACCCCCCCGGCCACGAGCAACTGGTTGGGGACGAAGAAGGCGTTGTCGCCGTCCGGGTCGAACACCTGGAGCTGCTGATCGCGCAGGTAGTGGGCGAGGATCCCGGCCTTCCAGCCGTGGACCTCCTCGGCGGCCATGGCGCCGTTCTACCATCCGGGCGATGGGTCGCCGATCGGACGCCCGATCGGACGCAGGGGCCGAGACGGGGTCTGACGCGGCAGCCCGGAGCGCCCTGGTCACGGCGCTGGCCCTGCAGGACATGGTGGCCGAGCATCCACAGCGGGCGCTCGGCGAGGCCGGTGAGCTGCTCGGCCGCCCGCGGATCGGTCCCGAGGCGGCCGCCATCGCTCATCGCACGGCGGCGAGGGCGCTGCGGGCCTTGGATCGGCCCTCCGATGCGGCCCGGGAGGCGCGGCAGGCCGTGCGGTTGGCGTCCCGCGCGGGGCTGGCCGAGCGGGAGGCCGAGGCGCGGGTCACCCTCTCGCTCGCCCTGTTCCAGTCGGGGCGCGTCCGGGCCGCGCTCGATGAGATCGAGCAAGCGGAGCGGCTGGCGTCGGGCGAGACCGCGCTGCTGGCCTGCGCCCAGCACGGCATCCTCCTGGAGCGGCTCGGTCGGCTCGAGGAGGCACTGACCCGCTACGACACGGCCCTGGACGGGCAGCTTCCGGCGCGTGACCGGCTGCGCGTGCTCAACAACCGCGCCATCGCCCTTGCCTTCACCGGGCGGGTCGAGGCGGCCGTGGACGACCTGCACGAGGCGATCACACTCGCCCGCGCCGAGCAGGCCGTGCTGGCGGAGGCCGAGCTCCTCCACAACCTCGGCTTCGCCTTGACCGTGGCTGGCGACCTGCCCGCCGCGCTGACCCGGTTCGACGAGGCCGACGACCGCTTCCGGTCGGTCGGTGCCCCGATCGGCCTCAACCTGGTCGGCCGGGCCCGAGCGCTCGCCCGCGCCAACCTGCATCGCGAAGCCCGGGAGGCGGCGCAGGCCGCGGTGGCGTCATTGGAGCAGGGCGGTGCGTCGGCCGAGGTCGCCGAGGCGCGTGTGCTCCTGGCCTCCGCCGAGCTGGCGGACGGGGAGGCCGCGGATGCCATGGTCACGGCCACGCGGGCGAGGCGAGCACTGCAGCGGCAGGGTCGCCCGGGGCTGGCCGCCCAGGCCGAGCACGTGATCGTGCGGGCTCGGACCGCGCTCGGGCGGCGGGACCGGCGCACGATGACGTTGGCCGTCCAGTGCGCCGACGCCCTCGCCTCGGCCGGGCTCGTGGCCGAGGAGCTCGATGCCCGTCTCACCGCCGGCCTGGTGGCCCGCGATCTCGGCGAGACCGGCACGGCCCGCCGCTGCCTCGACGCCGTGAGGGTGCATCGCGACCGGGGACCGCTGGTGGAGCGGGCCCGGGCGTGGCAGGCCGAGGCGGTCAACCGCGTGGACGGCGGCGATCGCGTCGGCGCCCGGAGGGCCGTGAACGCGGGGCTCGACGCCGTGGCCGACCTGCAGGCGCTGATGGGGGCAACGGAGCTGCGGGTGGGCGCCGCCGGCCACGGCGCCGCGCTGGCCGAGCTCGGCTTGCGGATCGCCGTCGATGACGCCGAGCCCTGGCAGGTGCTCGAGTTGCTGGATCGCTGGCGGGGTGCGTCCCTGGAGCTCCCGCTGGCCGCCGGTGGCGACGGGGCCGGGCCGGACGCGCCGATGGGGGAGGACCTGGTCGCGCTGCGCTCGGCTGCCGCCCGGCTGGAACACGCCGTTGCCGAGGGCGAGGATCCGGCGCCGGCCCGGCGGACGATCGCTGAGCTCGAAGCGCGGGTCCGGACCCGGGCCCGTCAGACGGCTGGCGGTCAGCAACGGGCCCGCCGTCGCCTCGACCCCGCCGCGCTCCACGCACGCCTCGGACCCGGGCACCTGCTCGTGTACTTCGAGCTCGACGGCCGTCTCGGCGCCGCCACGCTGCACGACGGCCGGGCCAGGTTGGTGCACCTCGGCACGACGCGACAGCAGGTCGACACCTTGCTCGGGGGAGCGCTCTTCGCGCTCCGCCGCCTGGCCCGGCCGGGCACACCGGCGCCGAGCCTGCGCGCTGCCCAGGCCTCGCTCGAGGACGCGCTCGCGCGGCTCGACGGCGCGCTCGTGGCCCCGCTCGTCGGCGGCCGGCCGGGCGACGACGGCGCTCCGATCGTCGTCTGCCCGACCGGCCCGCTCCACGCGCTGCCGTGGTCCGCCCTGCCGTCGTGTGACGGGCGGGCCGTCTCGGTCGTGCCGTCATTGAAGACCATCGGTGCTCCGGCCACACCGCTGGCCGGTGGCCACGTGGTCCTGGCCGCGGGGCCGGGCCTGGCCGGGGCCGGGGCGGAGCTGGCGGCGCTGGCCACCGTGTACCCCGGAGCCCGCACCTTCGGTCCGGCGGCCTCGTCCATCAACGATGTCCTGGCCGCGTTGGAGGGCGCGGAGATCGCGCACCTCGCCTGCCACGGCTCGTTCCGGGTCGACAACCCGATGTTCTCCAGCCTCCAGCTCGCCGACGGTCCGCTCACCGTGTTCGACCTCGAGCAGCTCCACGAGGCGCCGAGGCTCGTCGTTCTCGCGGCCTGCGATGTCGGCACCGCGGCGGTCAGCGCCGGCGACGAGCTGCTCGGGCTGGGCGCGGCGCTGCATCGCGCCGGGACGGAGTCGGTCGTGGCCAGCCTGGTGCCCGTGCCCGATGACGCCGCGGTGACGATGATGGTCGCGCTCCACCGCGGGATCGCCGGCGGTGCACCGGTGGCCGTCGCTCTCGCCCGGGCGCGGCAGGAGATCGTGCCGGACCGCCCGGCCGCGGTGGCCGTGCGGTCCGCGTTCGCCTGCTTCGGTTTGGGCTGAGCTGCTGCGGCTGCGCCGGTGGCCGTCAGGCCGGGGCGGCGCCCCGTTCGTCGACTGCCGTCCCGCCGACCTCCGCGCTCCACGCGGCCAGGGCGGACGCGAGGCGTCGCCCGGCAGCGACGACGGCCCGCTGGTCGGGACGGATGTCCCGGCCGACGGGGGCGAGGCCGACGGCGAGCACCTCGCGGCCGAACAGCGCCGGCGCCACGAGCAACCGGTCGGCCTCCCACGCCCGGGCGGCGGCGCGGGCCGACGGGCTCGGCATGCGCTCGGCCGGGACGACCACGCAGTCGCTCGGCACCATCAGATCGACCACGTCGACGGCGAGGGGTGCGGGCATCCCCGAGCTGATGGCCTGGTGGGGCCAGGGCGTGCCCGGACCGAGCACGACCTGCACGCCACTGGCGAGGCAGGACTGGGCCAGCGCCCGGGCGAACGTGGCCATGTGGCCACGCGCGCCGGGCGCCAGCTCCTGCCCCTCCCAGTCGGAGGCCCGGTCCTGCTCTTCGGACTCCTCGTGTATGGGCAGCGGTCTCACCTCCATGGAGAGACCTGACGGATCGCCCAGATACGTGCTCCGGAAGGGCGCCGGAGCCGATCCTCTACCATTCCCGGGTGCTCCAGCCCGAGGAGGCCCGGCCCCTCGTCCTGGCCGCGGCCGGCGGTGACCGCGCCGCCTGGGACCGCCTGGTCGAGGAGTTCTCGGGCCTGGTGTGGTCCGTCATCAGGGGCTGCGGCTTGTTCGGCGCCGAGGCCGCCGATGTGTCGCAGACGGTCTGGCTGCGCTTCGTCGAGCACATCGACCGCCTCCGGGAGGCTGAGCGGGCCGGCGCGTGGCTGGCCACGACCGCCCGGCACGAGTGCTTCCGCGTCATGCGCCGCAGCGGCCGACAGGTGGTCACGGCCGACGTGCCCGAGGTGGCCGGCCCCGACGAAACCGACGCCGTCGTGGAGGCCCTGGCCGTGGCCGAGGACCGCGGCGCCGTCCTCGTCGCCCTCGGCCGCATCCCCGCCCGCTGCCAGGAACTCCTCCGGCTGATGACGGCCGAGCCGCCGCTCAGCTACGACGACATCGCGGAGGCGATGAACGTCCCCCGCGGCTGGATCGGCCCCACCCGCGGCCGCTGCCTGAACCATCTCCGACGGGCCCTCGCCCAGGACGCCGCGCCGGGACGGGGCCCGGACGACGACGGGAGTGGTATCCGTCACGCTCCCGGCGGCTCAGGACAGGTGAAGGAGGCGGATCGATGACCGCAGGGGGCGCCCCACGAGAGGGCGACGAGCAGTTGATGGGCCTGATCAGGGAGGCCACGGCCGCCCAGGACGCCGTTCCCGATCGTGTGGTCGAGGCGGCTCGGGAGGCCTGGACGTGGCGGACGGTGGATGCCGAGCTCGTCGCCCTGCTCCACGACTCGACGATGGACGACGACGCCCTCGCCGGAGTGCGCGGCGCGGGGACCGTGCGGGCCTTGAGCTTCGGGGCCGGCGATCACATGATCGAGGTGGAGATCAGCGAGGACGGCGACCGCCGGCGACTGGTCGGCCAGGTCATGCCCCCGCCCGGACCGGGTGAGCGGACGATCGTCGTGGATCGCCTCGACGGTGGCGCGCTGGAACTCGAGCTGGACGAGCTGGGCCGCTTCGAGGCCGACCGGCTGTCCGCCGGCCTCGTCCGTCTGCGGACGACGGACGTCGAAGGCCGGGTCGTGACCGAGTGGGTGGCGATCTAGCTGTACCTCTCGCTGCGGCCTAGCTGAAGGCCCGGATCACCGGCAGCCGGCGGTCGGCCAGCCCCTCCTGGCGGACCGTCGCCGTCCACGTGGAGGACGAGGTGTCGGGAAGGCCGATGACGACCGCGCCCGAGGCGCAGGTGTAGGTCTGCCGGTCGCCGATCGGCACCGTCGTTGTGGTCGGTGCCGGGGCGGTCGTGCCCGGAGCGGCGACCGTCGTCGCCGTCGTGCTGGTCGTCGCCGTCGTCGGGACCGTCGTCGTCGGGACCGTGGACGTGGTCGACGGGCCCTGACCGTTCCGGGGCGGGCCGGTCGTCGAGGTCGTCGACGTCGTCGTGCCGGCTCCACCCTTGCCGCCCCCGCCGCCACCCTTCGAGGGCGGAGCAGGGGGAGGTTCCGGCGCGGGGACGGGCGAGCAGCGGTCGCCCCCGTCGAGCACCAGCAGCCGGTGGGGAGGTGGAGGTGTGGCGCCGCCGACGTCCTCGATGCTGGAGGCGTCGACCCGCAGGAGCACCGGCGCCCCGGTCGGGTCGGGGAGGCACCCCACGAGCGAGGGGTCGTAGGGGGCCCGCTCGCAGGGATCGCGCACGCTGCTCGGCTTGGCTCCCTGCACGGGCCGGCAGCGCAGGAACCCGCTCCGGCCGTCGAGGACCAGGCTCGCCCCGAGGCACTCCCCGTCGGCGATCGTGACCGGCGCCGTGGTGGGGACGGCCAGGTCCTGTGGACCGAACACCTTCACGTCCACCACCTCGGTCGGCGGCGGGGGCGGAGGCGGAGCCGGGGTGCCCCCGGCCGCGACCCGGCCACTCGGACCGGCGTTGGCGGGCAAATCGGCGACCGGCGGCGGTGGTGGCGGGAGGGCGGCCGCGCTGAACCAGCCCGCGGCCAGGTCGTTGGCCAGCGCCTCGAAGCGGGCTCCGACGACGCGCAGGTAGGTCTGGTTCGGGTTGTAGGAGAGGATCGCCCGGATGACGCCCGCTTCGCTCGTGAGTGTCAGGTCGCCCGCGGCCCGGCACAGGTAGCGGCCGGCCGCCGTCGTGGCGTCGACGATGTTGCCCGGATCGGTGCGGCCGTCGCCGTTGGCGTCGGTGCCCCAGCGCTTCCAGGTCGAGGGGATGAACTGCATCGGCCCGACCGCGTGGTCCTGCGAGGAATCCCCGTCGAGCAGGCCACCATCGGTGTCGCCGCCGATCGGGATGCCGACGATGGCGATCTGGCTGTTGCCGAAGGCGTCGAGGCGGCCGACGCCGTGGTTCGACTCCGTCTTGCCGATGGCGGCGAGGAGCTCCCAACGCAGGCCGCAGCCCGGTTGCTCCGCGGCGAGGGTGGCCTCGGCCTGCCTGTAGGCGTCGTAGGCCACGGTGGACATGCCGTTGACCGTGGCCTGACCGAGCTCGCGCACCACGGCCTCGAACCGGCCCGCCACGTCGGTCCGTCGGGCCGCGGCGGCGCGCAGCTCCTGGTCCTTGCGGTCGCGCGCCGCGCTGAGCACGAGCAGGTCGCTCTGCGCGGTGGCGAGCCGGTCCTCCACCGCGTCCCTGGCCTCGGACACCTGCTCCGCCTCGTCGAGCGCGGCCGCGCTCGTCACCTCCAGCGTGGCCAGGCCCCACACAGCGTCATCAGCGGGCTTGGCCAGCGCGGCCAGGAAGGCCAGCAGGTCACGTGAGCCCGACGAGCCGTACATGTAGCGCTGAATCGCGAAGGCGCGGGCCTGCGCCACGAGGTCGGCCCTGACCTGCTCACGCTGGCTCGAGTCCGACCGGAGGGCGTCGGCCTTGCGCTGAGCGGCCAGGACCGCGGTGTCGAGCTGGTCGCGAGCGCCCTGGATCTGGGCGATCTCGGCGTCCGCGCCGGCCAGCTCGCCGGCCACCTGGTCGATCTGGGCGCCGAGGTCGCCTGTGTCCTGCGCGGTGTCCTGCGCGGCAGCGGTTCCGATGGCGGGCCCGGCGACGCCCACCACGAGGACGGCCAGCAAAGCCCCGAGCATCCGGGTGGCCCGTCGGGCTCCCATCACCTGCGTGGCCTGTCGGACCACTGCGACCTCCGCGCCACGCCGCACGGCCAGGGAGCCTACTGGCCGCCTTCGGTAGGGTCGGCCCCATGGCCGAACGCCCTGATGCCCCCGGATCCGTCACCTTCGGAGCCTTTATGCCCCAGGGCTGGAAGATGGAGCTCGCCACGATCGACGGGGCGGAGGCCAAGTGGGCCACCGCGGTCGACGTCGCGCAGAAGGCCGAGGAGCTCGGCTATGACTCCATCTGGGTCTACGACCACGTCCACAACGTGCCCCGGCCCGCCCACGAAGCGGTCTTCGAGTGCTGGACGACGATGGCCGCCATCAGCCAGCGGACGAGCCGCATCCGCCTCGGCCAGATGGTGGGGTGCAACTCGTACCGCCAGCCGTCGCTGCTGGCCAAGATCACCTCGACCATCGACGTGATCTCGGGTGGCCGCCTGGACTGGGGGATCGGCGCTGGCTGGTACGAGAACGAGTACCGGGGCTACGGCTACGAGTTTCCGGCCGCCAAGGACCGCATCGGCATGCTGCGGGAGACGGTGGAGATCGTGCGGTCGATGTGGACCGAACCCGAGACCACTTACGACGGCCGCTACTACTCGCTGCGCCGGGCCAACTGCGACCCCAAGCCGATCCAAGCCCCTCACCCGCCCATCTGGATCGGCGGTGGCGGGGAGCAGCTCACGCTGCGGGTCGTCGCTCGCTACGCCGACTGCTCGAACTTCGGTGGTAAGCCCGAGGAGTGGGCTCGCAAGTGCGAGATCCTCAAGGGGCACTGCACCGCAGTCGGCCGTGACTACGACGAGATCCGCCGGACGTGGGCTCCGGAGGTGTTCGTGCGGGAGACCGAGGCCGAGGTGGAGGCCGCCGGGTCACGCAGCCTGTGGGGCGAGCCGGTCGAGAGCTGGCGGGACGGCAACCTGGTGGGCACGCCCGAGCAGGTGGCGGAGAAGGTCCAGACCTACGTGGACCTGGGCTGCACCGGCTTCATCCCCTGGTGCGCCGACTATCCCGACACCACCAGCCTCGAGCTGTTCGCCACCGAGGTGATGCCCGAGTTCCGCTAGGCCGCCGTCCGGCGCGCCGCTCACTCGTAGTAGCGGAAGAGGACCTCGGCCACGCACGACGGCTTCGGCGCGCCCTCGACCTCGAACGTGAGCTCCATGGCGATCTGGGCACCGCCGGCCACGTCCTCGACGCTCAGGAGCGACGCGCCGAGGCGGAGCTTGGAGCCGACCGGCACCGGCGAGGGGAAGCGGACCTTGTTCGTGCCGTAGTTGACACCCATCGCGACGCCCGTGACGCGCAGGATCTGGGGCAGGAGCGCGGGGGAGAGAGACAGCGTGAGGTAGCCGTGCGCGATGGGCGCGCCGAACGGCCCGGCCTTCGCCCGCTCGACGTCAACGTGGATCCACTGGTGGTCGCCCGTGGCGTCGGCGAACAGGTTCACCTGGTCCTGCGTGACCTCCACGTAATCGCTGTAGCCGAGGTGCTGGCCGGCGGCGGCCTTGAGCCCGTCGATGCCGTCGATCGTCGTCGTCATGCCGCCATCGTGGCAGATCCTCAGGGGCGGAGGCCGAGCTCGACGACGGCGAGCCGACGGCACTCCGTCGAGGGTGATCGGGATTCCCACGACCGACACCAGTTCCACGCGCGACGTGTCAACGTGCGGGCATCCTCCCGCGGTCGGAGTAGGGTGACAGCCACGGTTCGCCCAGTCCCCGCGGCCGCCCGAATACGGGGCCCGACTCCTCCGGCCACTCGGGAGCTGGGCAGAGGGTGGCCAGCCGGCTGCCCAGCGCCGTCGAACGGACGTCACCCGTGGGACAACCGAGGGACAGGATCGAACCAGTACTCGGGCCCGTCGCGGTCATCGAACGTGCGCCCGGCCGGTTCAGCATCACGGGCGAAATCGACCTCGCCACAGCGCACCACCTCGACACGCTCGAGACGGTGCACGGACCGCTGCTGCTGGACCTGCACGGCGTCACGTTCATGGACTCCACCGGCATCCGGGCGCTCCTGCGGCTCCGCCAGCGCTGCCCGCACGCGCACTGCACGTTCCAAATCGAGAGCTGCTCGCTCCCGGTCGAGCGTGTCCTGCAGATCGCGGGCCTCTACGAGCTGCTCACGGACGGTGTGGGCGAGCAGGCAGCAGACGGCGAGAGCGCTCCTTGAACCAGCCGGCGGTTCGAGCGGCATGCAGGACTCGGACAACGCAGCTCAGAGCGTCGAGAAGTGATCATCGGAGGGCGGGAACCGGGTACGTAGAGCACAGGGCGGCCGATGGGCGACCGGATCGATCAGGCCTCGCCGGCCCTCGCGGGGTCGAGCGACCATGGCAGCGGTGGCGCCGAGTCGCGCCACGAGCGGTGGCGCCGCCAGAAGATGTATGCGCCTAGCCCGAGGGCGATGGGAAGCACGTACGTGAGCAGCCGGAACAGAAGGACGGCCGCGACGACCGAGGGGTCGTCGCCACCCGCACGGGTCAAGCCCTCGATGAGCGCCAGTTCGACCACGCCGACCCCTCCCGGCGTGAGCGGGATGGCGGTCAGCAGCCGAGCGAACGCGAAGACGACCAGCGCCTGCGCCCATCCGACGTCGTTGTCGGACACCCCCATGACGCGAAGGGACACGACAAGTACGAGGTAGAGCGAGGCGTGGCTCAGAAGGGTGGCCAGGGTCAGCGGCACCCAGCGGTGCTGGACCACGACGATGACCTGGCGACGGAACCTGACCACGGCACGGTCCCAGCCCATCACGGGTCTCCGCCCGACAAACCGCAGCACTGCCGATGCCCACCGGCCGGTCACGGTTCCCACCTTGGCCGCGAACTCCTCGCTGCGCAGGATCAGGGCGAAGAGGACGATCGCGGAAATGAGCCCGGCCGCACCGGCGATGGCCGCCGCCACCCTCCCTCCCTCCGGCGGCCCCTCGATCGCCAACAGGGCGAGGCCCAGGATGGGAGCGGCCAGTTTCACGAAGTTGTTCCAGATGCCGGTCACAATGACTGAGACGGTGCTCCTGGCCTTCGAGAATCCCCAAGTGGTGAGCATGGCGTAGGTGAGCCCAATCGCCACGAAACCACCGACTGGCACCGAGTTGGCGACAGCCGTGGTGGACTGCGTCATCACCGCCGCCTGCGGATAGGTGAGGCCGGGAGTGGCGAGGACGACGACGATCCAGGAGGTGAAGAGGCTCCACGCCGTGGCGAGCACCAACAGGGCGATCTCGCGCCAGGTGAGCATCTGGATGGCATCCCAGACTGTGGAGATGTCGGCGAACTGCCGGAACACATACCTGAAGATGAGCACCAACAGCACCGCGGAGATCGCTAGTTGCCCGATCTCCTTTCCTCCGGCCGTCAACCGGGTCCGGCTACTGGAGTCGACCGGTGCACGGCTTTCCGGCCCGGCCGCGTTGACCGTCGTCTTCGGTCCCGAGCTGACAGCCTCGCCCAGGGTCGATGGATCCACCCGGTCGCTCAGCCCGTCCTCGATCCCGGTCACGACGAGGTCGCTCCTTGTGCATCGCGGCCCGGTGCCCTCGCGGCACCGTCCGCGTCCCAGCGGAACAACCACGTAGCGTACGCCCAGCGCGCGTATGTCCTGGTTGGGATGGGTTCTGCTGCCGTGAGCTGCCCAGTTCGTGCCCTCGTGTGCGCTCTCGTGATCACAGGTCGGTGACGACGGTGTGACCACCGGGCTCATCGCCGGAGGCCCGGTTGCCGTCCAACCGTGGGCGCCCGCGAACCGTCCGGGCCCATCCGTGCGTACCTCCGTCGGAACCCCAACTACGAGGAGTGAACGATGAGGACTCGGCATCTGGTCTTCGGCATCGCGGCGAGCGTGGCGCTCGTCACCGCTTGCGGTAGTAGCGACGACGGCGGCAGCGACACGACCGTCGCGGTCGCCACCTCAGCCGCCGGCGAGGCGGCCACGACCGAGGCAGGCGGGACCGCGGCCGCTGGCACGGGGCCCGTCGTCGTGGCGGACAGCTCGCTCGGTCAAATCCTGACTACCGCGGACGGGTTCACCGTCTACGGATTCAAGAACGACAGCGCCGGCACGTCGACGTGCACCGGCGGGTGCGCGGAGTCATGGCCAGCCGTGACCACCACTTCGGAGGAGTTGCCCGCCGGCCTTGACCCTGCCGTCTTTTCCGTCGTCGAGGGCCCGGACGAGACCTACCAGCTCAGGGCCGGAGATTGGCCCCTGTACAGGTTCTCGGGTGACGCAGCGGCTGGGGACACGAACGGCCAGGGCCAGGGCGATGTGTGGTTCGCGGTCGCCCCGGACGGCAACCTCATCGAGGGCTGAGGCGAGTCGGCCTCACGCCGAACCGGGGTCCGCTACGCGGTCACGGCTTGGAGCCGCCGTCGCATTCCGACTCCACCTCGAGCGAGAGCGGTGACGAGCTGATCGTCACCGTCACGCGCAGGTCCGGGGCGGAACCCTTGGTCACGAGCAGCTGACGGCCCTTCTGGGTCATGGTCATCGACGTGGTGTCCCACTTCGACTCGACGTCGAGCTCGAACTTGTACTCGTTGCCGAAGTCGCCACTACCGGTCAGCTTCGCCTTGATGCGCTGCTCGACTCTCGAATCTCTGACCTTCGTGTCTTCGCGCAGCTCGCCCGTCAGGTACACCGTTTCGCCGTTGCAAGTATTGACTTGGACAGCGGTGACCGATCGCCGCTCCTTCAGGGCCGGAGGCGGAGCCCCTGGGGTTGGCAACCCGAGCGGTGGGGCCGGCGGGGGAGAGGCGAGCGGTGGGGCCGGTGGGGGAGAGGCGAGCGGTGGGGTGCAGCCCACGAGGCATCCGAACGCCAGAGCGGAGATCGCGCACATGCCAACCGTCGCTCGTCTCATGAGTGCCTCCCGTCAAGACGACTCAAGCCTACGGTCTGGCAGAATCGCCGTCGACCGGCTCGGCACCATGGCGAGGCGGAGCCTCGTACGTGAGCAGGCTCGCAGTCTGCTCGCCCAGCGCTA
>CAWHKS010000011.1:0-65050 GCA_963829955.1 uncultured Acidimicrobiales bacterium | reverse complement strand
GAGGTCGCCCCAACCGAGACCGGCCCGGGCCAGCGCCCGGCGGGCGGCCTCGACCGGACCGACGCCGTAGAGGTGCGGCTCGACGCCACTGGTTCAAGCGTCACCGGACGCGCGCGGCCATGGGGCCCGCGCCCGCCTGCCGGACGCCGGCCTCCGACGCCAGGACCAAGCACGGCAGCGCCGTCGTTCATCGGCGACGCGTTTCCCGCCGTCACCGTCCCACCAGCCGGAAGACCGGCTTGAGCGCGGCGAGCTTCTCCAGCATGGAGCCCCCTGATGCACTCGTAGCGCTCCAGAGTTGCGTCGCCCACAGGGATGGTCTCGTCGGCGAACCAGCCCACGTACCACGCCACGGCCGCCTTCTGGTGGGAGGCGAGGGCGAACAGGTCCTGCGCCTCGCGGCTGATCGAGTACTTGTCGGCCAGGACCTCGGCGCCCTCGCCGAGCGAGATGGTGATTTCCGAGGGCATGAGCGGGTTCGTCATGCGCCAACCGAGCGTCGTGCTCCACAGCTGTTCGTGCCCGGTCGGGTACCCCTTCGATGGCTTGGGTAGCACCCACGGTGCACGGCTCATCACCTCGACGCCGCCGGCCAGCGCGACGTCGGCGTCGCCGACGGCCACGGGCCGCGCGGCCGGCGTCCCATGACCGCCTCGAGGCCAGAGCCGCACAGTCGGTTGACGGTGGCCCCCGGGATCGTGACCGGCAGGCCGGCCAGGAGCACCGCCATCCGGGCCACGTTGCGGTTGTCCTCGCCGGCCTCGTTGGCGGCGCCAAGGTAGGCCTCGTCGATGGCGGCGGGGTCGAGGTCCGGCAGGCGCTCAACCACGCCTGGGACGGCGAACGGACGACCGCGGGAGGCCCTTGGGACAGATTCCGGCCAGCACCGCGCCACCGATGCGGCCCACGGGCGTGCGGGACCGCCGCCAGCACGTAGACGTCCTCAAACGCGTTCTGAGTCATGGTGCATCCTGACGCAACCGGCGCATACAGGGGAAGATCTCGAACGGATGGATGCGCTGGAGCAGGCCGTCGATGCCGCTCCACGCTGCCCGCGGCCATGACGACCGCCACCGAGCCGAGGATGATGAAGCGCCAGGTGTCGGAGTCCTCGAAGCGGTCGGTGATGAACCAGAAGATGACGACGCCGATGATCGGGCCGATCTTCGCTCCCGACGCCGCCGATGACCACGATGAACACGACCGACGCGGTCCACGACAGCACGCTGAAGGCGTCCTGGTTGGTGACGGTCGAGCTGTTCAGGTGGATCGACGCGCCCGTGGCGCCCGTCCACAGTGCGGCGATCACCCACATCAGCAGCTTGGTGTTGCGCACGTTGACCCCCAAGCAGCGGGCGCCCAGCTCGGAGTCCCCGGGCCGCCTGCATGGCCAGACCGCGTCGGGAGCGCAGGATGAGCACCACGATCAGCGTCGCGCCGACGGCGAGACCCAGCGATGCCCAGTAGATGAGGTCCCGCCTGCTCTCCAGGGAGTAGCCGGCGAACGTGTTCTTCACCGTCAACGACTGCACGTTGCCCGCGCCCAGCGACTCGATGCGCAGCGTCGCCAATCGGAACACCTCGGCGATCACCCAGGTGCCGATCCCGAAGTAACCGCCCTGCAACCGGAAGGCGAACAACGCGACAGGGTTGGACAGCGCGGCCACGAGCACCCCGGCCAGCACGATGGCGACGAATGGGTCGACGTTGTGCCGCTCGCTCAGCACGAACAACGTGTACGCGGCGACGCCCACGGACCCCTGCTGGCCCACCGTCACCAAGCCGGCGTACCCGGCCAGCAGTTTCCACATCTGGGCCAGGGAGAGGTAGTAGAAGATCTGCACCAGCGTGAGCTTCGTGCTGTCCTCCCCCACAGCGGGAACAGCGCGAAGAACACCGTCGCGACGATGACCGCCCCGTCCCGACCGTCGACCCCGTCGACGTGCGGACCACGTGGAACCGTCCCTGTTCGATCGTCTCGACCGGCTGGGTTATGTCCCGCTCCCCTCCATGAGAGCACCCCACCGGAGGCAAAGCTTCCGGCGGGGACCCCGCCCATCCTGACGAACGTGGCGCGGACGCTTCACAGGCCTCTGCCTCCAGCGCTCACGAGACCCCGCGGCCGCACGAGGAGGACAAACAGGAACACCAGGTGGCCGGCCAGCAGGTCCCATCCGATCCAGGCCTGATTGCCGACACCTTGGGCGACGCCGAGCACGATGCCGCCGACCAGCGTCCCCCACAGCGAGCCCAGGCCGCCGATGACGACGGCCTCGAAGGCGAACAGCAGGATGCCGCCGCCGGAGCTCGGCGAGAACGAGGTGCGGGCGCCCCGGAAGAAGCCGGCCAGGGCCACCGTGGCGAAGGCGATGGCCATCGCGACGCCGTAGAGGCGCTTGTCGTTGATGCCCATGAGCTGCGCGGTTTGCGGGTCGTCAGCGGTGGCGCGGAACGCCCGGCCGATCGACGTCCGCGAGAAAAGGTTTGCAGCGCGATCAGCACCACGACGGCGACGGCCAGCGTGAGCAGGGGGAACAGGCCGATGCTGATGTCGTCGGTGATGGTCACCGAGTCGGTCAGGATCGGGCCGAGGTCGATGCTGCGGTCGGTGGCCGTGTAGTGCTCCTGCAGCGCGTTCTGGATCACGATGCCGACACCGAAGCTGACGAGGATGCCGGGCAGGGGGTCCTCGCCGAGGGTGAAGTTGAACAGTCCTCGCTGCCCCACGTAGCCGACGACGAACATCACGAGGACCACGATCACCATGGACGGCCAGTAGCCGACGCCCACGACGGCCGATGTCGACAGCGTGAGGTAGGCGGCCAGGATGGCGAGGTCGCCGTGGGCCAGGTTGACGAAACGCATGACGCCGAAGGCGAGCGACAGGCCGGTGGCGAACAGCGCGTAGAGCCCGCCGGTGAGGATCCCCTGGATGACGGCGTTGACCCAATCCATGCCCTACACCCCGAAGTACGCGGTCGTGATGGCGTCCCGGGTGAGCTCCCCGGGCGCTCCGGTCAGCGAGACCCGCCCCTCCAGCAGGCAGTAGACGCGGTCCGCCACGTCGAGGGCGAGCGTGATGTCCTGCTCGACGACGACCACGGTGGTGCCGACCTGCACGATCCACGGTAGCGCGTCGTACAGGCTGCGCACGACGACCGGGGCCAGCCCGAGCGACACCTCGTCCAGCAGGATCAAGTCGGGGTTGGCCATCAGCGTGCGGCCGATGGCGACCGACTGCTGCTCACCGCCCGACAGCGTCGACGACGCCGCTTCAGCAGCCGCTCGAGCATCGGGAAGACGCCGACGACCTCGTCGATCGTCCAGCGCCCGGGGCGGCGGCGGTACCCGCCGATCATGAGGTTCTCCTCCACGGACAGGCTCGGGAAGAGGCGACGGCCCTCGGGGACCAGGCCCATGCCCCGCCGGACCCGCTCGTGGGTCGGCACGCCGGCCAGGTCGAGCCCGTCGTAGCGGATCGACCCGCTCCGCACCCGGACCTGCCCCATGACGGCGCGCAGCAGCGTCGTCTTGCCCGCTCCATTCGCACCGATGATGGCGATGGTCTCGCCGCTGCCCACCCGCAGGGACAGCCCGTAGAGGGCCTGAAAGTCGCCGTAACCGGCGTCCAGGGCCTCGACCTCCAGGGCCGCCACCGGTCAGCCCTCCCCTACCCCGAGGTACACCTCGCGCACGGCAGCGCTGGCCATGACCTCGC
The DNA here is from genome assembly GCA_963829955.1 of uncultured Acidimicrobiales bacterium. Taxonomy (GTDB): domain Bacteria; phylum Actinomycetota; class Acidimicrobiia; order Acidimicrobiales; family Ilumatobacteraceae; genus DASTFY01. Next base: position 61,332 of record CAWHKS010000011.1, on the reverse strand, counting down.
GGGGCTCGCCCTCGGCGATCTTCCGGCCGAAGTTCATCGCCATGATGCGACCGACCACGGCCAGGAGGGCGTGGACGATGTGTTCGATCCAGACGATGGTGACTCCCCCGGCGTGGATCTCCCTGATCCTGTCGATCAGCTCGTGCACCTCGGCCTCGGTCAGACCTCCGGCGATCTCGTCGAGCAGCAGCACCTTGGGTCGCGTGGCGAGGGCCCGGGCCAGCTCGAGCCGCTTGCGGTCCAGCAGGCCCAGGCTCCCGGCGGCGAGGTTGGCCTTCTGGAGCATGCCGGCCTGCTCCAGCGCGGCTACGGCGCGGTCGGTTGCTTCCCGCCGGTGTGCGGTGGTGCCGAAGGTGGCGCCGACGAGCACGTTCTCGAAGACGGTCAGCCCCTCGAAGGGCCTGGGGATCTGCGCCGTGCGGGCGATCCCCGCCTTGGCCCGCAGGTCGGGGCGGGCGTGGGTGATGTCCCGCCCCTCGAAGGTGATGGTGCCGTCGTCGGGCTCCAGCTCGCCGGCGATCAGGTTCAGCAGCGTCGTCTTGCCGGCCCCGTTGGGCCCGACGATGCCGACCGCCTCGCCCTCGTCCACCGAGAACGAGAGGTGGTCGATGACGGGGACGCCGAAGGCCTTCTGCAGGTCGTCGACGGCCACCAGCGCCATGGCTCAGTGGACCGTCACGACACAGGTGCCGAGGCCGTGCAGCACGTTGTTGAGCTTCGGCTCGACGGCGCCGAGCTCGAAGCGTTCCACCCGCGGGAGCAGGGCAGTCAGCAGCGCCCGCATCTCCATGCGGGCCAGGTTGCCGCCGGGGCAGGAATGCGTGCCGAAGCCGAGGGCCAGGTGCTCCGACGCGTTGGAGCGTGTGATGTCGAACCGCGCCGGGTCCTCGAACTGGCGCTCGTCCCGGTTGGCCGACCCGTACAGGACGAGCACCCGCGAGCCGGCCGCCATGGTGACGCCGTCGACGATGTGGTCCTCCGTGAGCACCCGTGAGAAACCCTGGATGACGGTCTCGATTCGCAGCACCTCGTTGATGGCGTTGAGCATCAGGTCGGGCTGGTCTCGCAGGAGCGTCCACTGGTCGGGGTGGGTGGCGAACAGCCAGATCATGCTGGCCGTGGCGAAGATCGTCGTGTCCAGGCTCGGACCCATGTAGTCGTTCATCATGAGCGGCGGCTTCTCGATCGGGATGTCGCCCCGCTCGGCCGCGGCCCAGATTCCCGCCGCCCAGCCGTCGGTCGAGAGCTTGCCCGGCACGCACTCGCTGAACGCGTACTCGACCATCTCCCGCACAACGGGGAACGCCGAGGTAGTCCTACGCGTTCATCGGCCCGAAGCAGTCGAAGTTGGCAAAGGCCCAGTCGAGCATGCGCTCGCGACCCTTCTCCGGCAGGCCCACCAGCTTCGAGACGATGGTCACCGGCAGGTGCTGCGCCAGGTCCGTGGCGGCGTCGAAGGTACCCTTCGCCACGAGGCCCTCGACCAGGCTCTCGGCCTCCTCGTTGATGGTGTCCCGCACGGCGGCCAGCGCCTGCGGCGTGAGTGGCCCCCCGATCACCTTGCGCATGGCGGCATGCTCGTCGCCGTCGGCGCACAGCACGATCCCGATGAGCGCCTGGTTCATCTGGTCGTTCATCATCACGCCCTGCGCTGAGGAGAACACCGGCCAGTTCCGCAGCGCGGCGCGGCAGTCCCCGAACCGGGCCAACGCGTACATCCCGTACACGTCCAGCCACACTGCGCCGCCCAGGTCCCGCAGGAACTGGTAGCGCGGGTACGGGTCGAGGAGGGCCTCGTCGGTGTAGAGCTCGATGTCGGACGTCGGTTCGGCGACGGCGCCCATGACCGATCAGGTGCTCATCGGCTGCAGCGTGCCGTCCGTCGGGATGTCCGGGAACTGCGTGTTGGTCACGATCTTGAACTCGACGTCCCACTTGTCGCTCTCGACCCACTGGCCACCGACCAGCGGCGTCTTGGTGATGTGGGGCACGACGGGGTTGGTGAAGTCGACGTTCCCGGCCAGCGTCGGCAGGTTGGTCTCGCCGATGGCGTCGAGCAGGGCCTGCTTGTCCTCGACACCGCCGGCGCGCACGATGGCGTCGACGATGACCTCGAACAGCGAGTGCACATAGCCGATGGGCTGCGTCCACTGCTTGTTCTCCGCCTCCTCGTAGGCCCGGGCCAGGTCGGCCGAGCTCTGGCCGGTGAGGCTGGAGGTGGTGGGGTGCTTGTCCGACCACCAGATCTCCGACGACAGCCCGAGCGGGTTCTGGTACGACGCCACGGCGCCCGGGAAGAGCAGCGCCTTGCCGAGCGAGACCGCGACGGGCTTCAGCCCCTGCTGCTGCGCCTGCGCCCAGAAGTTGCCGAAGTCCGGCGGCGGGAGCACACCGGTGACGATCTCGACGCCCTGGTCCTTGAAGGTGTTGATCTGCGCCGAGTAGTCGCTGCCGCCGAGCGGGAAGCGGCCCGGATCGACGACGGTGAAGCCCTGCTGCTCGAGCGCGGGCGGGAAACCGACGTTGGGATCGCTCCAAGCGTTGCCGTCGGGATCGTCGGGCCACAGGCCGCCGACGATCGCCCCCGGCTTGAGGTCGCTCCACATGCTGGTGAACACCTCGATGACGTCCTCGAGGCCCCAGAAGAAGTGATAGTTCCACGGCGAGGCCAGCGGCGGCTCGATGTCCGGACCGAGCTCCCCGCCGATGCCGAGGTAGTGCGGCTGCCACGGCGCGTTGTTCGAGAGCACCGGGATCTCGTTGTTGGTGGCCTGCTGCACGACCGGGACGGTGGTGTCCGGCGTCTGCGCGACGAGGAGGACATGCACACCCTCGTTGGCGATGAGCTCCTGCGCGGCGGTGGCCGCGGTGTTGGAGTTCGACTCCGAGTCTCTGTCGATGATGTCGACCTTGTAGCTCTTGCCCTGGATCATCAATCCGTCGGCGAACAGCTCGCGCAGCCCGCCGAGCACGAAGGCGTCGGACTCACCGAACGCCGCCAACGGACCCGTCTGCGGTGTGACGTAGCCGAGCCTGATCGTGCCATCGCCGCCGCCCCCGCCGGTCAGGCCACCACTACCACCACTGGTGCCGGGCGAGGTGCCGGCCGTGGTCTCCGCGCCGCCCCCGGCCGTCGTGTCCGCGCCCCGGACGTGGTGTCCGCCGACGACCCACCGTCGTCGCTCCCGCACCCCGCCAGGAAGGCGGCGCCACCGACGCCGAGCGCCGTGGCCGTGCCGAGGAACTGCCGGCGTGAAAGGCCGGGTCGCTGGCGCGAAGGACGGTACGGATCGAACCTGTCGGTCATGGCTCCCCCTTTGAATCCCCTGGTTCCTTGACCCCCGATTGCGGCCGACCCTAGCAGGAGGGCCTTATCAGGCTGGCTGCCATCCACCCGACGCGGCGAGCGGAGCTGTACCGCTCTACAAGACAGGCTGATCCGAAGTATGGACAATCGCGGGAACCTGTGCAACCCTCGTCCGCGTTCACCGACGGAACGAGGGGGACGGGAATGCCAGCGCCTGAAGAGAACGCAGCCTGGGTCTGGCCGGCCGACAACACGGGGCTCGAGTACTACGACCTGAGCATCCCGTGGGGTCACGGCGTGGCCAACTGGCCGTACTTCGAGGACGTCAAGATCGAGCGCGTCCACTACCACGCCAAGTCCAGGGTGCTGACGCAACGCATCACGACGGTGATGCACTCCACCACCCACGTCGACGTGCCCGCCCACGTCATCGAGGGGACACCGTTCCTCGACGAGATCCCGCTGCACTGCTTCTTCGGGCCCGGGGTGGTGGTGTCCATCCCGAAGGAGAAGTGGGAGGTCGTCACCGCCGAGGATCTCGAGAGCGCTCAGCCCGAGATCCAGCCCGGCGACATCGTCATCGTCAACACCGGGTGGCACCGCCACTACGGGGACAACGCCGACTACTACGCCTACTCCCCCGGCTTCTACAAGGACGCCGGTGAGTGGTTCGCCGAGCGGGGCGTCAAGGCGGTCGGGACCGACACCCAGGCGCTCGACCACCCGTTGGCCACCGCTATCGCCCCTCACGGACCTGGCTGGCCGCACGGGCTGCTGCCGTGGGCCTGCCAGGAGTACAAGGAGACGACGGGGCGCGACGTGCTGGAGGACTTCCCGCTCTGGGAGCCGTGCCACCGGGCGCTGCTGTCGCGCGGCATCGTCGGCTTCGAGAACGTCGGCGGCGACATCGACGCCGTCACCGGCAAGCGGGTGACGTTCGCAGCTTTCCCTTGGCGGTGGGTGAAGGGCGACGGTTGCATCATCCGGCTGGTCGCCATGTTGGACCCCACCGGCGAGTTCCGCATCGCGCCGGGCACAGCACGCGGCAACGCAACGCGCGGCGGTGTGTGATGAAGGTCAACCGCCTGTCCGAGGTGTCGAGGTACGAGCCGCCCAACCACTTCGACTGCACGGCGCTGCGGTTGCAGGGCTGGGACGCCAGCGACGCATCGAACTTCTGGGTCGGCCTGTCGCACTTCCTCCCCGGAGGCGGCACCACCCACGAAGGCACCCCGCTCGAGAAGGTCTACGTCGTCGTGCGGGGCGAGGTCACCGTGGTGATCGACGACGAGGAGGCCACGCTCGGCCCGCTCGACTCGTGCCACATCCCGGCCGGTGAGGCGCGCACGGTCGTGAACCGCACGAACGACGTGGCGACGATGCTCGTCGTCATGCCCTACCCGGACGGGCCGAGATGAGTACCGCGGCGCTGCCGCAGCCCGCCCAGGTCTTCGATCTCAGCGGACGGTCGGCCGTCGTCACCGGCGCCACCGGCGCCTTCGGCGAGCAGGCCGCCTACGCGCTCGCCGGGGCCGGTGCCGTCGTCACGCTGGCGGGCGGCAACGCGGAGAAGCTGGAAGCCGTGTCGGCGGCCATCCTGGACGGCGGCGGCCGGGCAGCCACGGTGGCGGTGCGCCCTGCGACCGAGGACGACGTGGACCGGATCGTGGGGACGGCGGTCGAGGCCGGTGGCGGGCTCGACATCGTGGTCGCGGGCTCCGGGACCAACATCCCCGGCGCCATCGTCGAGCAGGACCCCGCCGACTGGGACACGGTGATGGACGTCAACGTCCGCCAGTCGTGGCTCCTGTGCCGGGCCGCGGGACGGGTGATGATCCCGCAGGGACGCGGCGGCAAGGTGATCCTGATGTCGTCCACCCGCGGTCAGCTCGGGCTGGCCAACTACACCGCCTACTGCCCGTCGAAGGCCGCGGTCGATCTCCTGACCAAGGCGCTGGCCGTCGAGTGGGGGCCGCACGGCATCAACGTCAACGCCATCGCCCCGACCGTCTTCCGCTCGGACCTCACCGCGTGGATGTACGCCGACGAGGGCAACGGTCCCGCGGTGCGGGAGAACATGCTGCGACGCATCCCGCTCGGTCGCCTCGGGGAGCCGACGGACTTCCACGGCGCCGTGCAGTTCCTCGCCAGCTCGGCGGCGAACTTCATGACCGGCAGCATCGTCTACCTCGACGGCGGCTACACCGCCGGATGAGTGCGCTCCTGACCGGCCGGCGGGCGGTCGTCACGGGAGCCGGCCGCGGGATCGGCCGGGCCGTCGCCGGTCATCTCGCCGCGAACGGGGCGGCCGTGGTGCTGGCTGCCCGGACCGAGCAGGAGATCGAGAGCGCGGCGAAGGAGATCCGAGACGATGGTGGTCGGGCCGAGGCCGTGGTCTGCGACATCACCGACGACGCCTCGGTGGCGGCTCTGGCCGCCGCCAGCCAGGAGCGGCTGGAGGGCACGATCGACACGCTGGTCAACAACGCCGGGGTCTACCGGCCGCGCCCGTTCGGCGACTACACCCTGGACGACTGGCGTTGGATGCTCGACGTCAACGTGGTCGCGCTGGTCCGCGTTACGCAGGCCTTCCTGCCGGGGTTGTTGACACTGGAACGTTCCCGGATCATCAACGTGTCGTCGATCGCCGGCAAGAAGGGGACGTTCGGCCAGTCGGCCTACAACGCGTCGAAGCACGCGCAGATCGGCATCACGCGTTGCCTGGCGATGGAGACGGGGACGACGGGCCTGCGCGTCAACGCCGTGTGCCCCGGCTTCACCAAGACAGACTTGATCGACCTCGACGAGCTGGGGCGGGCCCACGGCAAGCCCGGCTCCGAGGTGTGGGCGGGCGCGGAGCAGGCGGCCTCCATCCGACGCACCGTCACCCTCGACGAGATCGCGGCGGCCGTCGTCTACCTCGTCAGCCCCGCGGCGGACGGTGTCAACGGCCAGTCGCTCGTCGTCGACGGCGGCATCGTGATGTCATGACAAAGGGCGGGGCATGAGCGAGGCGGCAGCGACACGGGCCGAGGGGAGCGTGCAGGTCATCGCCCGCGCCGCAGCGATCCTCCGCAGTCTGGGTTCTGCGCCGCAGGGGCTGTCGCTGGCCGAGCTGGCGGTCGAGGCCGATCTCCCCCGCTCGACGGTGCACCGCATCGTGAAGGCGCTGGCCAGCGAGGGGCTGGTGTCGCCGGTCTCTGCGTCATCGGGCTTCCGCCTCGGCTCCGGGTTGCTGCAGCTGGCCAGCTCCAGCCGGGAGTGGATCGTCGCCACCATCCACCAGGAGCTGGTGGCGCTGAGCGACAAGGTCCGCGAGACGGTCGACCTCGCGGTGCTCTCGGGTGATCGGGTCCTGTTCATCGACCAGGTGGCGCGCCCGCACCGCCTCCAGACGGTGTCAGCGGTGGGCGTGTCGTTCCCGCTGCACTCCACGGCCAACGGCAAGGCCCTCCTGGCCACGCTGGACGATGCCGAAGTGCGACGCCTGCTGCCGAGGAGCCTGCGCCGCCTCACCTGCCACACGGTCACGAGCCTGGACGTGCTGCTCACGGAGCTGGCCGGGGTGCGGGCGACGGGCCTGGCCCTGGACCGGGAGGAGAACGACATCGGGATCTGCGCCGTCGGCACGGCCATCGAGAACCCGATCGGCCTGCCCGCCGCGGTCACGGTGCCGGTCCCGGCCAGCCGGTTCGCCGGCCGCGAGGAAGAGCTCGGCCGCCACCTCTTGGCCGCCCGGCGACGCATCGAGAAGCGCCTGGCCCAGTAGGCGAGCCGCTTCAGGGACGGGCGCCGACGTACGCCCGTTGGAGGATGCCGGCCAGCGCGGCCTCGTCGACCGGCGCCGGGTTGACGGTGATCTCCTCGGCGGCTCGGCGGGCGGCCTCCGGGAGGTCCTCTTCCTTCAGACCGAGATCGGCCAAGGACGTTGGTACGTGGCTGGCCACGGCGAGGTCCCACAAGGCCCCGGCGGGATCGTCACCGGGCACGCCCAGGGCCTCGGCCAGGCGCGCCATCCCCAGCGGGAGCGCCTCCCGGTTGAAGGCGACCGCGTGCGGGAGGATCACCGAGTGGGTGTCGGCGTGCACGAGGTTGAAGGTCCCGCCGAGCACGTGGCACAGCTTGTGGTGCAGGCCCGTGCCGGTCGTACCGAGCGACACCCCGGCCAGGTAGGCGCCGTAGAGGAGGTCGCTGCGGGCGTCGAGGTCGCCGGGCGCCTCCATCACGACGGGCAGCGAGCGGTGGATGGCCCGCACGCCTTCGAGGGCCAGAGCCGAGGTCACAGGGTTGCAGCCCGGCGCGTAGAGCGCCTCGACGCAGTGGGCGAGCGCGTTGCACGCGCTCGGTCCGGTCACACCGGTGGGCAGGCCCAGAGTGAGCTCGGGGTCGTAGATCACGACCCTCGGCAGAACGGCGAGGTCCTTGCCGGTCTGCTTGTGCCGGCCACCCGTCAGGCCGTAGATGGGCGTCATCTCGCTCCCGGCGTAGGTCGTGGGCACGGCGACGATGGGGAGCCCGTGGCTGAGGGCGAGCGCCTTGGCCAGACCGGTCGAGGAGCCGCCCCCCATGCAGACGATGAGGTCCGCCTCGGCGTCGGTGGCTGCGGTCCTGGCCCGCTCGGCCAGCTCGACCGGGACGTGCTGCGCCACCTCGCCCCACCGGTCGGCCAGCCGCGGCCCGAGCTCGTCGGCCACGGCGTCCCCCAAGGCCTTCGCCTGGCCGTCGACGACGAGGAACACCCGCTCCCCTCTCAAGGCCTCGACCTCGGCCGCCACCTCCGACACTCGGCCCGCACCGAACACGACCCGGCCGGGCAGCGAGTCGTAGGTGAAGGGGTCCATCACGCGGCCTTCGAGGAGGGCCAGGGCGTCCAGCTCGCCGGCCGTCGGCGCCTCGGTGAGGCCCAGCGTGGCGGCCACCCGCAGCGGCCAGCCCGTCGCCTCGACCGCCTGCTCGGCGGTGCAGCCGGGGTGCAGTTCGGTCAGCACCAGCTCGCAGGTCTCCGGGTCGGGCCGGAGGATGCCCAGGTCGGTGATGACGATCTGCGGCCCGCGGCCCCGCAGCCCGAGCCGCTCCCGGTCGCCCGGTCCTTGCCCGAAGCCGACCGAGGTGACGAAGTCGCATCGCTCCACGAACGCCCGCTTGTTCTGGCGGATGATGACGATGACCTCGCGGGCCGACGCCGCGATCTCGGGAGCGCCACCGGCGCCCGGCAGCCGGGTGCGGGGCGTCTCGTATGGGCCGATGACCGTGGAGTTGATGTTGCCGAAGCGGTCGAGCTGCGCCGCGCCCAGGAACCCGACGTCGATCCGTCCCGCTTGCAACCAGTAAGCGAAGATCTCCGGGACCGCCACCACGGCGTCGGCCGTCTCGGCCAGCTCCCCGTCGCCGATCGACAGCGGGAGGCGTGTCGGCTTGGACCCGATGCAGCCCGACTCGTAGATGAGGACGCAGTCGGGGGCATGGAGACGCCGGGCCAGGTTTGCTGCCGTGGACGGCAGCCCGATCCCGACGAAGCAGGCGACGTCGTTGGTCAGGCAACGAGCCGCGTTGACGATCATCACGTCGTCGGCCGAGACGGTCTCACCCACGGCTCGCTCCCACCGGTTGCAGGCCGACACTGGCCTGGTACTCCACGAAGTCGCTGGTGCCCAGGACATGGCGCTCGGTCCAGGCCGTGAACGAGTCACGCTCCCGGCTGATGTCGTCCCAAGCCCGGTAGAAGGCGTTGTCGCGCGACGAATAGCCGATGGCGAAGCTGGGGTGCGCGCCGCCCGGCACCTCGCACACCGCGTCGACCACCCAGGACGGCAGCACCACCGCGTCCGGCCGCGGCACCAGCTCGTCGACGAGCTCCTCGACGGTCACGATGGAGCGTCGGGCGGCCAGCACGGCCTCCTTCTGCACACCGACCAAGCCCCAGAGCTGGACGTTGCCCCGACGGTCCGCCTGCTGCGCGTGGATGATGGCCACGTCCGGGTTCAACGCCGGCACCGCGGTGAGCTGCTCGCCGGTGAACGGGCAGGCGATCGGGGCGAGTGTCGGCGTGTGCTCCATCAGGTCGGTCCCGACGTACCCCCGCAACACGCCGAAGGGCAGGCCCGACGCGCCGGCCACGTAGCGGGTGGCCATGCCGGCGTGGCTGTGCTCCTCCAGGGTGAGGGGATGCGGCCAGCCGTTCTCGACGGCATCGCGGAACCGGTGCAGCGACCCCACCCCCGGGTTCCCGCCCCACGAGAAGATCATCCCGGTGGCGCACCCGGCGCCGATGAGCTGGTCGTACACCATGTCCGGGGTCATTCGCACCAGCGTCAGACCGGTGCGGCCCTGCCGGATGACCTCGTGGCCGGCGGCATGGGGTATGAGGTGGGTGAAGCCCTCGAAGGCAACGGTGTCGCCGTCGTGTACGAGCTCGGCGACGGCCTCGCGCAACGTCACCACCTGCGCCCGCTTCGTCATCGCGGGTACCAGACCGGGAGCTGCGCGTCGACGTTGATCCACACGCTCTTGGCCTCGGTGTACTCGCGCATCGCCTCGAACCCCATCTCCCGTCCGTATCCGGAGAGGCCGGTGCCTCCGAACGGCGAGCCCGGATTGACCCGCTTGTACGAGTTGACCCACACCATGCCCGAGCGGATGGTGCCTGCCATGCGGTGCGCCCGCGACAGGTCGTTGGTCCACAGGCCACCGCCGAGGCCGTAGTCGGTGCCGTTGGCGATAGCCAGCGCCTCGTCGTCGTCCCCGAACGTGGTCACGGTGACGAAGGGGCCGAACACCTCCTCCTGTCCGACACGGCTGCCCGGATCGGCGCGAACGACCGTGGGCTCCACGTAGCAGCCCTGGGCCAGATCCTCGTCGTCGGGTGCCTTCCCACCCGTCAGCACCTCGGCGCCCTCGTCGACGGCCACCTTGACGTACGACAGGACGCGGTCGCGGTGCATCGGCGAAGTGAGCGGTCCCATCTCCGTTGCCCGGTCGAGCGGGTTGCCAAGGCGGATCGAACGGGCGAGGGTCAAGAAGCGGTCGAGGAACTCCTCGGCGATGACCTCGTGGAGGATGAGCCGGCTCCCGGCGATGCAGGCCTGGCCCTGGTTGTGGAAGATGGCGAACGCCGAGCCGTTGACCGCGGCGAGCAGGTTGGCGTCGTCGAAGACGATGTTGGCGCCCTTGCCGCCGAGCTCGAGCTGCACCCGCTTGAGGTTGCCGGAGGAGTACTCGACGATCCGCCGCCCGACCGCGGTCGAGCCCGTGAAGGCGATCTTGCTGACGCCCGGATGCATGGCCAGGTGCTCGCCCGCGGTGTGGCCATAGCCGGGGACGATGTTGACCACGCCGGGCGGGAACCCGACCTCCACCATCAGCTCGGCCAGTCGCAGCGAGGAGAGCGGGGTCAGCTCGCTCGGCTTCAGGACGACCGTGTTGCCGGCCGCCAGCGCCGGCCCCATCTTCCAGCTGCAGAACATGAGCGGGAAGTTCCACGGCACGATCTGGCCGACCACGCCGAGCGGCTCGCGGGTGACGTAGTTGAGGAAGCCGGGCTCGACGGGCACCACGTCACCCTGCACCTTGTCCGCGATGCCGCCGAAGTATCGGAAGCAGCCAGCGGTGCGAGGAACGTCGAGCACGGTCGAGTCCTTGACGGGATGACCGGTGTCGGTGCTCTCGAGGACGGCCAGCTCCTCGGCGTTCGCCTCGATGGCGTCGGCCAGCTTCAGCAACAGGCGCCCCCGCTCGGCCGCGGCGGTGCGGCGCCAGGCCGGGAACGCGGCAGCCGCAGCATCGACCGCGTGGTCGACGTCCGCCGCCCGGGCCTCGGCGATCTCCGTGATGACCGAGCAGTCGTGGGGGTTGAGGACCTCGATCGTCGCACCGTCGACGCCGTCGACGAACTCGCCCCCGATGAAGAGCTTGTTCTGGTACGCCATCAGCAGGCGCCCCGGCTAGAAGTCGACTGGGTAGACGGGAGCCTTGCCGGTGCGGATCATCTCCGGGAGTTCGGGCGAGGCGTTCTCCCAGACAAGCAGCATCGAGCGCTTGGGCGAGTAGCCCTGGTGGCGGATGTCGCCCGGCATTGCGGCCACGTCGCCGGCCTTCATCACGACCTTGGCCCGGGGCTTGCCGCTGTCGCGGTCCTCGACCTCCCACCGGATCTCGTCGGAGAGCTGGATGAACCACTCGACCCGGTCGTTGCCGTGGATCACGGGAAGGATGTACTCCTCCGTCGTCGGGCAGTACAGGCTGGCCTTGCACTGGGACACGACGGACGGGTTCCACGTCACGTCGGACCGGCTCAGGTAGGCGAAGAGGCTGAACGCCGCCACCTCGCTCTCGAACCCCGGCTCGGCATGGACCTCGGGCTCGTCCTGCGACACGTCGGCAAACATGCGGTTGACGGTGTGGGTGGCATCGGTGCGGATCTGCTCGTCACCGGGCACACCGACCATACGCTCAGCGGTGACGCGGTGGCGCGTGACGGCGGCGATGTTGTCACCGCGCTTCACGCCGAACGGCTTGTCCGTCTCCGCCGGGCTGGCGAAGGGATCAAAGCCCTCGTTCGTCCAGTCGGCCAGCATGGCCTTGAAGGTCTCGCGGATGAGCGGCGTCTCGAAGTTCTCGACGTGGTCCAGTTCCGCCTTGCGGTAGGCGTCGTTGTACCGGCCGGCGAACATGTCGACGGTGCCGTAGTGGTTGACCGTGCCGAACACCCCGTCGAAGTTGACCGTGCCGTAGAAGAAGTCCCAGGCCACGTCCCGCTGCAGGGCGCGCAGGAAGTTGTCGACGCTGAGGATGTGGCTCCCGGTCGGCCACGTGATGTGGACGAAGAACTCGTCCCGCCAGAACGTGAACCCGCCCAGGGTGAACTGCCGGTACCCCTCGGCGTTGGGCTCGGAGGCCGTGACTTCGGCGGCGGGGACCTCGGCGGCGGTGACCTCGCCGGCGTCAGTGGTGGTCATGGTGGCTCCTTCTCAGCGACGCGACGACTTCAGGACAGGCAGATCTCGGCCCAGCGCTCGATGGTGTCATCGCCCAGGGTGGTCTGGAGGATGACCACCGAGGGGCGCTCGGCGCTCATGCGGTAGGCAGCGTTGGCAGGCAGGAGGGCCATGTGGCCGCGGCGGCACACGACGCGGCCCATGGGGCGACCGACGGGATCGCCACCGATGGCCACAGAGCCGTTCTTGTCGGCGGGGACGGCAGGCTCGTCGAGCTTGACGAGCTCGATGGTGACCTCGCCGTCGAGCACGAGCGGGAACTCGTCGTGCGCGGCCGTGCGCCACTCGCTGGTGCCCTCGGCCCGGATGACCTCGACCACGTAGTCCATGTTCTTACCGACGGCCACCTTCTCCCACGGGCGGGAGGCGTTGGCCACCTCGAAGATGTTGGAGAAGGCGTAGTGCTTCGGATCGTCGTCGATGATCTCGATGCTGCCCTTCTCGAAATCGTCGAGCGACCCGAACTTGGTCACGTAGTTGGTCATCGGCCTTCACCCCCGGCGTGTCCGACGCCCGAACCACTCCTGGTCGGGCTCGTTCGCATTGCGCACATCCGTACGCTGTGAGAACATTGTCCCCGCGAGGTGCACAGCATGTCAAGAACGGCGCCCCAGGACGAGACGCAGACGCCCGAAGGAGACCAGGACGGGAACCGACACGCCGCGGCGGCGACGCCGCCCGTGGGGCCGCGCAGCGAGTTCGTCCAGTCCCTCGAGCGAGGCCTGTCGGTCCTGCGCGCCTTCTCGGCCGATCGGCCCTCGATGACGCTGTCCGAGGTCGCGCGGACAACCGACCTGACCCGGGCCACGGCCCGCCGGCTCCTGCTGACCTTCGAGGCGCTTGGCTACATGCGCTCGGACGGACGGTCGTTCGAGCTCACGCCGCGTGTGCTGGACCTGGGGTACGCGTACGTCTCGTCGCTCAAGCTGCCCGACATCGCGCAGCCGTTCATGGAGGCGCTGTCCGAGCGCGTCCACGAATCGGTCTCGGCCGCCGTACTGGACGACGACGAGATCGTCTACGTGGCACGGGTGCCGACGAAGCGGATCATGACCGTGGCCATCTCGCTCGGGTCGCGGCTCCCGGCCGCGTCGACCTCGATGGGCCGGGCGCTGCTGGCCGAGCTCCCCGACGACGAGCTGGACTCGTTCCTGGCCCGCACGACTGTGACCCCGGCGACGGACAACACGCTGACCGAACCGACGGCGCTGCGGGAAGCGATCCACGACGTGCGCCGGCAGGGGTACGCCGTGGTGGACCAGGAGCTGGAGATCGGTGTGCGTAGTGCTTCCACCGTCCTGCGGAACCGGCGGGGCTGCGCGCTCGCCGCCATCAACGTGTCGACCCACGCCGGCCGGGTCAGCCTCGAGGAACTGAAGACCGCGTTCGTACCCGAGCTGCTGGCGACGGCCGGGGCCATCAACGCCCAGCTCGCCCGCCAGTAGGTGATCGTTCTCGCGGGATCCTGTGGCCGGTACCGCGTCCAGCGGCCGCGAGAATCGCCTGGGGAACCTGTGGGAGCTCAGCTCAGGCCGGCGGTGACGCGGGGCGGCGACGGGCCCAGGGCGGAGGGGCGGGGTCGGCGGAGCGGGGAGCGTCCGGCCGGTGGGTGGCGGTCGAGCCGATGACCACCGCGGTGAGCTGCGCCACGACGTCGTGAACGTCGGGTACGTCGGGCAGCACGCAGCGCAGGTCGGTCACCCCGGAGTGGGCGAGCTCGATCACGCGTAGCTCGCGCGCTCTCCAACGTGCCGAACAACCCGTCCGTGGCCAGGTCGCCGTAGCGCGCGAGGGAGCCATCCATCGAGGCCCGCGCCTCGGCCTCGGCCGGTGTGCGGCCGACCGAGACGGGAACTGTCCGCGCCCAGGGCTCATCCGTCTGGGGACGCACCAGCACCCGGGCGCGGACGACCGCTCCGGCGACGGCCACCGCGACCTGCTCGTCATCGACCCAGAGCACGTCGACGCCGGCCAGATCGCACATGCGGGCCAGGCGGCGCTGCTGGTCCGGGTCCTCCGACCGCACGACCACGCCCAACCGCACGAGCCGTCCCGGCGGCGGATCGACCCCCTCGACCATCGGGCGCGATCCTCCCATCCCTACAGTGAGCGGCGGTGACCGGGACGCCGCTCTTCGACCGCGTGGTGCAGCTCGCCGAGCGGCTACGGCGAAGCGGGATCCATGTGTCGACCGGCGAGCTCATCGACGCCTGCCAGGCCCTCGAGCACCTCGATCTGCTGGATCGCGCCGCCCTGCAGGCCGGGCTGCGCGCCGCCATGGTGAAGGAGCCGCTGGGAGCCGCCCAGTTCGACCGCGCCTTCGCCACCGTTTTCCGGGCCGACCCCGGGTCCCACGACGACGCCCCGAGCGACGGTCTGCCGCCGGGGACGGACGCGCAGGGCGGGCTTCCCATCGACCGCGATTTCGACCACGGGCCTTCGGCACCCGGGCTGGCCGACGCCATCCTGGATGCTCTCCACGCGGGTGACGAGGAGGAGCTGCGCTTCCTGGCCGCCCGGGCGGTTGAGCTCCACAGCGGCATCGGTCAACAGCCCGGGTCCCAGCGCTACTTCCTCCACCGGGTGCTCCGCGCCGTGGATCTCACCCGCATGCTGACTGCGGAGATGCAGCGGTTGCGGCGGGACGAGGCGACGGGCCTGACGGAGCTCGAGCTCCTGCTGCAGCGCAACGAGCTGGCGCGACTGCTGGAGGACTTCAGGCGGGAGCTGGCGGCCCAGATCGCTGATCGGCTGGACCGTGGCGACCCGGCCGACGTGGCCGACGCGCCGCCGATGACCCGCGACCTGCTCGCCCTGTCCGCCGTCGAGCTCAACGAGCTCCGGCGCACGGTGCAGCCCCTGGCCCGGCAGCTGGCGGCGCGGATCGGCCGCCGCCGTCGCCAGCAGGCCACCGGCCGCCTCGACGCGCGCACCACGGCCCGCCGATCGCTCCAGACGGGTGGGGTGCCGCTCGACCCGGCCTGGCGCAAGCGCCATCCCCACCGGGCGGACGTCGTCGTGCTGTGCGACGTCTCCGGCTCGGTGGCGGAGTTCGCGGAGTTCACCTTCACCCTCGTGCACGCGCTCCACGACGAGCTGGCCCGGGTGCGGAGCTTCGCCTTCATCGACGGCATCGTCGAGGTGACCGACCTCTTCGGGGCGGCCACCCACGACATCCACGTGGCCCGGCTCCTCGAGCGGCGGGGGCTCATCGCCGGGGACGGCCACAGCGACTACGGCCAGGCCTTCGAGACGTTCAGCCGCCGCCATCTCGACAGCGTGGTGACACCGAGGACGACGGTGCTGGTGACCGGCGACGCGCGTGTACCAACTACCGGGCCGCGGGTCTGACGCCGTTCCGCAACCTGTGCCAGCGGGCTCGGCGCGTCTACTGGTTGAACCCCGAGCCCGAGGACCAGTGGGACACGGACGACTCCGCCATGTCCGCGTACCGCCCGACGTGTGCCGGCGTCTACGAGGTGCGCTCGCTTCGGCAACTGGCCGACGCCATCGCCGCCGTCGTGTAGCCACCGCCGCACCGGCGGACGTCGGCGGCGTCCGTTGCGCTCGGAGGTCGGCACGCGACGGCGTGTGACATCGGACCGTCAAGCCGCGCTCTCACCAGAACGAGCGGAGTCCGCGCTGGACGAACCCGCTCCGGAGGTTCAGCGTGGCTGCATGCGGGCTCGCACGCGCACGAAGTGGGCGGTGGCGATCGTTCTCGGGGTGGGTGTGGGTTTTCTCTTCACTGCACCGGTGGCCGGCCAGGTCCCGCCGCCGGAGTCCACCACCGTCACGAGCGATGGTCGCACGCTGGCGATCACATCGGCCGGACGCCAGGGCGCGGAGGGCGCCTTCGGCAACGAGGCCGCACCGCCGCCGCCCGCTCCGCCCCCGACCGAGACGATCGGCCCGCTCGGGCTGGCGTCGGCGGAGAGCATCCTCGGTCCCGACAACCGCTCGAAGGTGTCGGACACGACGAACAAACCGGCCCGGATGGTCGTGCTGATCACGCTGAGCGGCAACCAGTGGTGCAGCGGGTTTCTCATCGCCACCAACACCGTCGTCACGTCCGGTCATTGCGTTTACAACCGATCCACCCGCCGCTTCTACGACGCCGCGGCAATGCGGGTGTACCCGGGGTATGACTCGACCCGCGCCACTCCCGCTCCTTACGGGGTGTGCGGGGCGCGGCTGCTCGTCACGACGAACGCCTTCATCAGCGCCGGCAGCGACGAGTACGACTACGGCGCGCTGAAGCTGACGTGCGCGGTCGGGCAGACGACCGGATGGTTCGGCTGGTGGTACCAGACGGCCGGGCTGAACGGCACGCAGAGCCGAAACCACGGCTACGCCGGCGACCGGCCGCTCGCGCAGTGGAGGACGACGGACCAGATCCGCGTGTCCGAGGCCAGGCGGCTCTACTACGCCAACGACACCTACGGCGGTACCAGCGGGTCACCGATCTTCACCAAGCGGGGCTCGTCCGCGTCGCAGTGCACCGGCTGGTGCGTGATGGCGGTGCACGGGTACGGCATCTACGGCACCGTCTACCCGAACAACAGCCTCAACCACGGGGTCAGGGTCACGAAGGAGGTGTCAGACGCCTTCTTCGCCTGGCGGGCGCTGTAGGGCGCCCAGCCGGCTCAGCGGGGTGTGGCAGCCTCGACGGCCCGCACGAGTTCGGCGGTGGGGCGGAACGTGAGTCCCGCGATGGCGCGGTGCGCGTACCGGACGATCCCGTCGGCGTCGATGACGAACACCGACCGGCGGGGGAAGCCGAGCGGTCCGAGCGTGCCATAGCTGGCCGCCACCGCCTTGTCGGTATCGGCGAGGAGCGGGAAGTCGAACCCGTGCTTCGAGGCGAAGTGCTCGTGGCTCTCGAGACCTTGGGGGCTGATGGCCAGGACCTCGGCGTCGAGACCGCGGAAGGTCCCGATGTCGTCGTTGTACGTGTTGAGCTGCTTCGTGCAGACGGGCGTGTCGTCGCCCGGGTAGAAGACGAGCACGATCGGACGGCCGCGGTACTCGGCCAGCGAGTAGTCGCGGTCCCCCGTCCCGGGCAGCGTGAAGTCCGGAGCCTGGTCCCCGACGGCGATCTTCACGCCGCGCAGGCTACCGGCGGTCCCCCGCGCCGACCCCCTCGAACCGGACAGCCCGATCG
Source organism: uncultured Acidimicrobiales bacterium (assembly GCA_963829955.1). Lineage (GTDB taxonomy): Bacteria > Actinomycetota > Acidimicrobiia > Acidimicrobiales > Ilumatobacteraceae > DASTFY01. The sequence goes on along the minus strand of CAWHKS010000011.1, from coordinate 43,868 downwards.
GCCAGCCCGAGGAACGACGCCAGGTGCTCGGCGCCGCCAGCCACCTCACTGAGCACCTCGTCCGGCAGGTCCAGGTGACGCACGGCGATGACGTCACCGTCGACGATCCACGTTGCCTGCACCGTCCCGTCCACGAGCACGTGGCCCCGGCCGAGACGGCCGCGCGGGTAGAGCGCGGAGACGTCGGCGTCGAAGAAACGGGTCCGGTCGGCGTGGGACAGCAGCACATTGTCGTACTCAGGCAGAAAGCGGACCGGGCCCGGAGTGTGCGGATCCGGTCGTGGTGCGTCGGGCAGATCCACGAGCGCGTGGCCGCTCTCGTCGTGGACCACGTGGAGCTGCGCCTTGAGATCCTCCAGAACGGGGCCGAAGCCAGGGAGGCGCGACCAGGTCGAGACGTCGGCGGCCGTGGCGGGCCCGAACGCCGCGAGGTATCGCAGCACGAGGTCCTTCATGGGCATCGGCGGCCCGAGCGGACGGCCGATCCACGCCTCCAGCGTGGACACGGTCACCCGGTGCGACCGTCCCCACATGCCGCGGGGCGGCACCTGCACCAGAGCCAGCCGATTCCGGCAGGCGAGCACGAGCGCGCCCGCGTCCAGTGCCGGGAACTCGGCCTGCAGGGCCTTCTTCAGCTCGGGCAGCGTCCGGGGTTGGTCGAGGAACGACCGGGCCCACGCCATCACGCCGTCCAGCTCGACCCCGTCGAGATTCGGTGCGTGGTCGCGGTGGGTGCGCAGCTCCCGCTCGAGCACGGGCTGCGACGCCGGCCACAGCGTGAGGCAATCGTCGGCCGTCAGAAGGTGGATGGTGCCTCGGATGGCGGCCGAGCGCACGAGGTCGCCGGCGGCGAGCTGCCGACCGAGCTCCTCGGGGTCGAACGTCGACAGGCGCGACCAGAGCGCGACGTAGGGGTTACCCGGGACCTGGGCCTGCAGGCCGACGAGCTTCTCGACGACCTGGAGCGGGTCGAGCGGCGACGGCTCCAGGAGGAGCTGGCGGGCCAGCGTGGCCCGGTTGAGGGCCCGAGCCGACAGCACCCCGGTCATGGGTCGGCATCCCCGTCTGGTCGCAGTACGACCCACGCACCGTCGGCGTCGATCGTCTCCCCTACGACGAAGCCAGTGGACTCGGCCAGCGCCGCCAGTTCGACGTCGTCGACGACCCGCGCCGTGAACGGTTGGTCCCACTCCTGCTCGCCGAGCCGATAGGTGACGACGGCGGAGAACGAGCCGTCGTCATGGTGGGCCACGTCGTGGAGGTGCGCGCGGACGTCGCCGACGTCGCTCGTTCCCTCGCCCGGGTTCCAGCCGGGCGGATAACGCTGCACGAGGACGGCGCCGCGGGCACGGACATGGGCTCGACAGACCCGGAGGAGGCCGACGCGCCGTGATCGTTCGGATTCGTTGACCAGGTGGCTCAGGGCCAGTATCAGGTCAAAGCGCCGCCCGAGCTCGAGGCCCCAGACATCGGCCAGCACGGTCTCCGCGCCGGTGACGTGGGCGAGCATGGCCGCCGAGTCGTCGACGGCGACGACCTGATGGCCGTCGGCGGCCAGCGGGTTGGCGAGGCGTCCCGGGCCACAGCCCAGGTCGAGGATCGAGGCCGGTCCGCCGAGGAGCGAACGGACGTAGCCCAACGCCGGCTCGGCGGGAAGCGCCCGGTACACAGCTACCGGCGACCCGTCCGGCGCGACATATTCCACGCCGCCAATCGTGACCGACACGCGGCTCGTGACGCCGATGCCGCAGGAGGTGTATCGTTGGTGTATGGCGCGCACCAACATCGACATCGACGACGAGGCCTGTGCCGCCGTCATGCGGCGGTTCCGGTTGCAGACCAAGCGCGACGCGATCAACCTCGCACTCCGGCGCCTGGCCGCCGAACCGCTCGCGCTGGATGAGGCCCGGCTCCTGCGGGGGTCGGGATGGGACGGAGACCTCGAAGAGCTGCGGTCGGGACGGACAGACGGGACCGGATGATCCTGGTCGACACGTCGGCCTGGGTCGAGTTTCTCCGCGACACAGGCAGCCCGGCCTGTCAGGCCGTGGACGACCTGCTCGCCGGCGACCTCGCCACCTGCGACGTCGTCATGATGGAGGTCTTGGCGGGCGCTGGCGACGAGCGGCACCTCGTCGAGCTCCGCCGGCTGCTTGCGCGGGCGACGGTGGTGTCCATGGTCCCCGCCGACTACGAGGAGGCCGCCGGCCTCTACCGCACGTGCCGGCGCCGCGGGGAGACGGTGCGCCGGCTCACTGACTGCCTGATCGCCGCAGTGACCATCCGTGCCGGCGCTCAGCTCCTCCACGCCGGCGTTGACTTCACTGTGCTGGCCCGCCACACCAGCCTGGTCGTCGCGCCCGCGTCGTCGAGCTGACGCCTGACGCCGGCGTCAGACGCTCGCGGCCAGGATCTCCTCGGGGATGTCGAAGTTCGAGTACACGTCCTGGACGTCGTCGTGCTCCTCGAGGGCGTCCATGATGCGCAGGACCTTCTTGGCCTCGTCGGCGTCGGTCACCTCGATGGTGGTGGACGGGAGCATGGTGCTCTCGGCCGACAGCACGGTGACGCCCGCGGCCTCCAACGCCTCCCGGACGGTTTCGGTGGCCTGCGGTGGGCAGGTGAGCCGCCACGTATCGCCGTCGTCGGCGATGTCCTCGGCGCCGGCGTCGAGCGCGGCCAGCATGATGTCGTCCTCACTGACCGAGCGCGGCACCATCAGCACGCCGGTGCGGGTGAACTGCCAGGCCACCGAGCCCGGCTCGGCCATCGACCCGCCCATCTTCGAGAGCAGGCTGCGGACCTCGGCGCCCGTGCGGTTGCGGTTGTCAGTGAGCACGTCGATGAGCAGCGCCACGCCACCCGGGGCATAGCCCTCGTAGGTGATCGACTCGTACGTCACGCCGTCGAGCTCGCCGGTCCCCCGCTTGATCGCCCGATCGATGGTGTCGATAGGCACCGACGCCGCCCGCGCCTTGTTGTACATGGTGCGCAGCGTGGCGTTGGACTCGATGTCGCCCCCGCCCTCGCGGGCCGCCACCTCGACCTGCCGGATCAGCTTGGCGAACAACTTGCCGCGGGCCTTGTCCTTGGCGCCCTTCTGGTGCTTGATCGTGGCCCACTTGGAATGACCGGACATGACTAGACGACCTCCTCACGGGACGATGCCAGGGGCATCGCAGACGTTCGCTCCTCAGAGTTGCGGGGTCCCCGCCGGAAGGTTCCCTTCCGGTGGGGTGCGCCGACCTCCTCGAGGAAGCGCGAGTGGATGCGGGCATCGCCCGAGAGCTCGGGATGGAAGGCGGCGACCGTGGCCAGGCCCTGACGGGCCAGCACGGGACGGTCCTCCCACGAGGCCAGAACGACGACGTCGGGACCGACGCGGTCCACACCGGGAGCCCGGATGAACACGGCGTGGAAGGGAGAGGGCCCCAGCTCGGGGACGTCGAGATCGGTCTCGAAGCTGTCGACCTGGCGGCCGTAGGCGTTGCGCCGCACCGTCAGGTCGATGGCGCCGAAGCTGCGCTGGTCGGGCCGGCCGTCGACCACCTCGACGGCCAGGAGGATCATGCCGGCGCAGGTCCCGAGCACCGGTAGGCCGTCGGCCAGCCGCGTGGCGAGGGGGTCGAACAGGCCCGACGATTCGAGCAGCATCGACATCGTCGTCGACTCGCCACCGGGCATGACCAGGCCATCGACGCCGTCGAGCTGGTCGGGTCGGCGGACCTCGACGGCCTCGGCGCCGAGCTCAGTGAGGACGCGGGCGTGCGCGGCGAAGGCGCCCTGCAGCGCCAGCACGCCGATGCGCGGGCGCACCTGGGGGCCTCGAGGGCTCGCCCGGCATGGGTCTCACCAGCCCCGGTCCGCCAGGCGGAGGTCGAGGTCGTCCATGCCGATGCCGGTCATGGGCGTCCCCAGGCCGCGGCTCACCTTGGCCAGGATGTGGGCGTCGCGGAAGTGCGCGGTGGCCTCGACGATGGCCTTGGCTCGCGGCGCAGGATCGGCGCTCTTGAAGATGCCGGAGCCCACGAAGACGGCCTGGGCCCCGAGCTGCATAGCGAGCGCGGCGTCGGCCGGGGTGGCGATGCCGCCGGCGCAGAAGAGCGGCACGGGCAGCCAGCCGGTCTCGGCCACCTCCTGCACGAGCGGGAGGGGGGCCTGGAGCCGCTTGGCCCAGTCGAACAGCTCGGCCTGGTCGGCCTGGGTGAGCTTGCGCATGTCACCGGTGATCGAGCGCAGGTGGCGCACCGCTTCGACGATGTTGCCCGTGCCCGCCTCACCCTTCGACCGGATCAGGCACGCACCCTCGCTGATGCGGCGCAGGGCCTCGCCCAGGTTGGTGGCCCCGCACACGAAGGGCACGGTGAAGGCCCACTTGTCGATGTGGTGGGCCTCGTCGGCCGGGCTCAGCACCTCGGACTCGTCCACGTAGTCCACACCGAGCGCCTCGAGGATCTGGGCCTCCACGAAGTGGCCGATACGGGCCTTGGCCATGACGGGGATGGTGACCGCGTCCTTGATGCCCTCCACCATCTCCGGGTCGCTCATGCGGGCCACGCCGCCGTCGGCCCGGATGTCGGCCGGGACCCGCTCCAGCGCCATGACGGCGACCGCCCCGGCGTCCTCGGCTACCTTGGCCTGCTCGGCCGTGACCACATCCATGATCACGCCACCCTTGAGCATCTCGGCCAGACCCCGCTTCACCGGGAAGGTACCGGTGCGGGACTGTGCGATCGAAGGGGTGCTGGGCTGTTCGACGGGCTGCGGAGCCATGCCCCCGATTCTACGGTCCGGCCGTCACGATGGCGCGGCCCGAATCGTCACCACGGGTGTTAGGTGAGGGCGTCAGGCCCAGCCATCACGCATAGCCGACCGGGGTGACCCCGGCCTCGGCCAGCTCGATCCAGGTGCGGCCGGGGCTGAGGAGGACCTGCTTCCCGCCGGCGTCGGTGAAGACGGCAGGGCGGCTCGGGTCGGGACGGGACCAGCGGGCGAAGGTCAGCTTGCCGTCGCTGAAGATCCACGCATCGCCCTCGCCCACCGTGACCGCTTCCGGCGAACGACGGTCGGCCGGGCTCGGCCGGTAGTTCACGAACTGCACGAGGACGTTGGGCGTGTTGACCGGTGTCCCGGCGTTGTCCATGTGGACCTCGCCGTACTCGTTGCGGACCCAGGTCTTCCCGGTCGGGTCCCACGTCCACGTCACGGGGACGCCGTCCATGCCGAGGTTGATGCTCGTGACGGGCTGACCGGTCGACGGCGTCCCGGCCGGGCGGTAGCTGAAGAACGCGGGCGGCGTGCCCTGACTCGGATCGAGGCGGCTGTAGATCGTGGACGTACCCTCGTTGAAGAGCGTGTGCTCGGTCGCCACCCGGCGGCCACGGCGGTCGCGGAAGAAGCCCGGGCCCTGCCCGTGCGCCATGCTGATGGCGTTGGCGTTGCCGATGGCGTTGACCACGTTCCGGTTGCCGCCGGACCACACGAACAGCGGCCGGTTCAGCTGGTTGAGCAGATCGACGTCCTGAGTGCGGGCCGAGCGGATCGGACCAACCGGCGCAGCGTCGGTCGACTGGAAGATGGTGAAGAAGCGCGTGATGCCCTCCACGATCTCCTCGTAGACGATGTCAGCCTGGTTGAGCCCGGCCTGCGGGCGGGCGTCGCGGTGGTTGTCGATCTTCACCACGATCGACGGCCGCAGCGCGGCCAGGGCATTGCCGGCCGGCACCCCGGTGAGCGGGAACGTCGGCGGGGCCGTCGTCGTCGTGGGGATCGTGGTGGTCGTCGTCGTGGCCTCGGTCGTCGTCGTGGCCTCGGTCGTCGTCGTGGCGCGCGTCGTCGGCGTCTCGGTCGTCGAAGCGCTGTCGTCGTCACCGCCGCCGCAGGCGGCCAGGACGGCCGCCGCCGCGAGAGCCACCGCGATCGCGCGCCGGGGGAAGGGGTTCGTCGTCATGGGTACCTCAGAGCTCACGGAGCGCGGCGATGCGCTCCTCGAGGGGGGGATGGGTGTCAAAGAGCTGGTTGAAGCCGCCGAACCGGCCACGGTCGCCCACCCCTGACATGGGCTGCTCGATCCAGAGGTGAGCAGTGGCCTTGGAGGCCGAGTGGGTGACGGTCGTGTCGGCGAGCAGCTTCTCCAGCGCGGAGACCAGCCCGGGCGGATAGCGGGTCATCTGCACTGCGGAGGCGTCGGCGAGGGACTCGCGCCGTCGGCTGATCGCAGCCTGCATGGCCCACGCCACCACGGGGGCCAGCATCACGAACAGCAGGCCAAAGATGGCCAGGGGGTTGTTGTGGTTCTCCCGGTCGCCCTCGCGGGAGACCCGGCCGCCGTTCCAGAACATGGTGCGGAACGCCAAGTCCGAGAGCAGCGCCACCGCCCCCACCAGCGTGACCGCGATGGTGGAGACGAGGATGTCGTAGTTCTTCACGTGGCTGAGCTCGTGGGCCAGCACGCCCTCCAGCTCGACGCGGTTCATCTTCTCGAGCAGACCCGTCGTGACGGCGATGGCCGCGTGGCGGGGGTTGCGCCCGGTGGCGAAGGCGTTGGGAGCGGGATCGTCGACGATGTAGATGCGCGGCATGGGCAGGCCGCTGGCGATGGTGAGCCCCTCGACCAGGTTGTAGAGGCGGCGGTACTGGGCGGGATCGGCGGGCCGGGCGCGGCTGACCGCGAGCGCGACGGCGTCCGCCTTCCAGTACGACGCGAACGCCAGCCCGCCGCTGAAGACGAGGGCGAAGGCGGTGCCCTGCCAGCCGTAGCCGACGAGCAGTCCGAAAGCCATGCCCACGAGCGTGAGCACGCCGACGAAGCCGGCGATGAGGAGGATGCTGCGGCGCTTGTTCGACGCGATGAGCTCGTACATGAAAGGGGGTTCGGGGTGCGGCCTGGCGTCAGAACGACACGGTGGGGGCCTGGCGGGCACCCTCGTCGGCCTCGAAGTACTCACGGGCCCGGAAGCCCATGCGGCTGGCGATGAGGGTGGCCGGGAACTTCTGGATGGCGGTGTTATAGGCGAGCACGGAGTCGTTGTAGAACTGCCGCGCGTACGCCACCCGGCCCTCGGTGGCAGACAGCTCCTCCTGCAGCGACAGGAAGTTCTGGTTGGCCTTGAGGTCGGGGTACGCCTCGGAGAGAGCGAAGAGCTGACGCAGCGCGCCGGCAACCTGGTTCTCGGCCTGGGCGGCGGCGACGGGCGTCGTCGCGCTCATGGCCGCGTTGCGGGCCTGGACCACCGCGTCCAGCGTCCCCCGCTCGTGCGCGGCGTAGCCCTTCACGGTCTCGACCAGGTTGGGGATCAGATCGTTCCGCCGCTTGAGCTGCACGTCGATCTGCGACCAGGCGTTCTCGACCCGGTTGCGCTTGCTGACGAGGCCGTTGTAGAGGAACAACCCGGCGAGCGCCACCAGGACGACGACGACGATGAGGACGATGAGCCACGTCATGACGGCGCCATGATACGGCGCACCCATGCCGGAACCCGGGCACCCGCGCGGCCCTCAGCGGCTTCCGCAGCCGCCTCGTCGATGAGCGCCTGGTAACGCTGCACGTAGTGCTCGGCGAGGGATCGCATGGAAAATTCCTCGGCCCACGCGGCACCCTGAGCGGCCAGGGCGCGGCCGAGCTCGGCGTCCTCCAGGATGCGCTTGAGGGCGGTGGCCAGCGCCGCGGTGTCACCGGGCGGTGTGAGCAGGGCGTGCACCTCGGGGAGGGCCACGCGGCGGTAGCCGGGCAGGTCGGACGCGACGATCGGGGTGCCCGCGGCCATCGCTTCGATCAGCACCACGCCGAACGACTCCCCCCGCAGCGACGGCGCGCAGAACACGTCGGCGGAGGCCAACCGGGCGATCTTCTCGTCGTCGGTCAGCCGGCCCAGCCACTCGATGCGAGGATCGCCGCCGAAGCGCGACTGCAGCGCGTCGGTCTCCGGGCCGTCCGAGGCCACCCAGCAGCGGACGTCCGAGGGCAGTTCGGCCAAGGCGTTCAGCAGCACGTCGAGGCCCTTGCGGGGCTCGTGCCTCCCGCAGAACATGATCGTCGGCCCGGCCCGCCCCACCGTGCGCTCCACCCGGTACCGCTCCACCTCGACACCGTTGAACAGCATGTCGTAGGTGCCGCCGAAGTAGCGCTCGGCCAGCTCTCGGGCATCGTCGGACACGGCGACACGCAGGTCCAGCCGGCCGGCCAACCAGTTGAGGCTGCGGTTGGCGAGGCGGTAGGAGGTGCTGTCCCCGGCGGCGTGGAACGTCCCGACGGTGGGCGCAGGGTGCATCACGAGCGCCGTCATGGTCGGCCCGGGGGCCAGTGGCTCGTGGAGGTGGAGCACGTCGAAGGCCTCGTCGGCCAGCGCCCGGATGGTGCGCAGCTGGCAGGACGGATCGGGGGCCAGTGGGGCGACCGAACCGTTGGCGGCCGTGGGGATCGAGTCGCCGAGGGGGATCACGAACAGCTCCGGCGGTGGCCCGTCGCACGGCGCCAGCACCCGGGCCTCGTGGCCCATGGTCCGCAGCACCCGGGCTAGCCCGAGCACCTGCCCCTGGACGCCGCCCGGCACGGTCAGGCTGTACGGGCAGACCAGGCCGATGCGCACCTCGCGACCGTACCCGCCGGTCCGCCTCGGCTCCGAGGACCGATCCTCGGCCGTCTGACTGCGGCACCGGAGCCGAACGGTTCGGAAGCGTTCGGCCGCTGTTGCGCAAACCGCTACGAATCCCGAACGCCTCCCGATGACGGGCCGCTGGCTACGGTCCGGCGTCATGCCGGTGCCCGATCGACCCGCCCTCTCCCTCATCGCCACGTCTGGCAAGCGGGCGGCCATCCTGGAGCTGGCGGCGGAGGCCGACCGTCAGGGTTTCGCGGGGATCGCCTGCCCCAGCCTCGGCAGCGCCATGAGCCTGTGCGTGTCCCTCGCCCACGTGACGCACGAGATCCCGTTCTGGACATCCATCCAGCCCATCTACCTGTCCCACGCCGCGGAGACGGCTGGCACCGCCGCGCACGTCCACGAGGTCTCGGGTGGCCGGTTCCGGCTCGGGCTCGGTGTGTCCCACGGGACGCTGCACCGCCGCCTCGGCGTGGAGGTGGGGCAGCCGCTGGGCGACACCCGGGAGTACGTGTCCGCCGTCCGGGCCATCGCCGGCGACGCCACGCCCCCGATCTACCTCGCCACCATGCGGGACCGGATGCTGGGCCTCGCCGTCGAGGTCGCGGAGGGGGCCATCTGGGCCAACGCAGCGCGCAGCGCCGTGGCCGCGCAACTGGCGCGTGTGCCCGGCGCCGCGGACGACGGCTTCTTCCGGGCGAACATGGTCCCGACCGTCATCGACGCCGACCGCGCCGCCGGGGACGCCGTGAACCGGCGGACGATGTCCGGGTACGTCACGCTCCCCAACTACCGGAACTACTGGCGGGCCGTGGGCTACGCCGAGGAGATGGACGCCATCGAGGCCGCGCTCACCGCCGACGAGCGGGAACGGCTGCCGTCGCTCATGAGCGATGCCTGGCTGCACGACGTCACGCTCAGCGGGTCCGCGGCGGAGGTCAGGGACGGCCTGGACGCCTGGCGCGAGATGGGCGTCCTACCGATCGCCGTGATGTCCTCCACCTCCGGGGGTCAGGCCAAGGCCGTCCAGGAGCTGTTCGCGGCCTACGCCTGAGCGGTGCGGGCGGTCGCAGCCGAGCTCTTGGGAGCGCCCGACGCCAGCGCTCGCCACAGCGAGGGGTAGCTGGCGTACTCCAACCCGGGGGCGATGTAGCCGGAGCGGACGAGCTGCTCGTGGTAGCGGGGCAGATTGCGCATCGGGATGCCGCTGTCGCAATGGTGCGCGAGGTGCCAGCCGATCCAGTAGGGCACGAGCACGAACCGGGCCGGGAGGTGCTGGCGGACGGAGTGGGTGGTACGACGACGGTCCTTGGAGCGGGTCATCCCGCCGTGCTCCGCGATCGATCGCAGCCGGTTGATGACCCGCCACACCGTCATGTACGGCGCGAACCACAGCAACCAGTAGACGAGGGGGTAGCCGGCCAGCGCAGAGATGGCCGCCAGGCCGAGTTGGACACCGACGATCGAGCGAGCGGCCCGGCGCGTGCCGCGATCGGATGACCGGGTGCCCCGCAGCAGGCTCTTCAGCAGCTTCCATCCGGTCTGGCCGGTGGCATCACGCCACAGCTTGCGTCGGAACGAATCCGGCGGGATCGGGTAGCCGATGTACAGGGGGATGTCTGGCTCCTCCGGGCCGAACTCCTCCCGGTGGTGGGCCATGTGGGCCCGCCGGTACTGATCGGTCGGGGAGAACGACGGGTAGCCGAGGAGCCAGCGGCCGACCCAGTCGTTGAGTGCCTTGTTCCGGAACAGCAGCCGGTGGGCAGCCTCGTGCATCGAGCGCGGCGAGCTGCGCGTGGGCCCGCCCCATCAGCAGGAAGGCGAGGGCGTACGCCCACCAGCGTCCGATCCACACCGCCGCCACGATGATGCCCAGTGTCTGCCCGTACGCGCTGAGGACGCTGAACGCGTTGCGCACCGACGGAATGCGCCGCAAGTCCGCGCGGAGCGCGGGAACGGGACGACCCGTCGGAAGGATGTCCCCGTCGGCCGTCGGCGTCACCAGGAGGTCGTCCGGAGGGAGCATGGTGGTGCGCACGGCCACGGCTCTACCTTACACTCTCCGGACAGATGTCGCCACCACGTAACAGCGCCTTGGGCGCCCCTGACGCCGAGCCGCTGCTGCGGCCCTTGAGCCCTCGCTCGGTCATCGCCAGCCTCCTGCTCGGGATGCACCCGCCTCGTGCTCGCGCCGCGCTGCTCGTGCGGTGGTGCGCGCACCTGGGCATCGCCGAGGGCACGACGAGGGTCGCGCTCTCCCGCATGCTCGAAGCCGGTGAGCTCCGGGCGCGCGACGGGCGCTACGAGCTGGCCGGCCGGTTGCGGCGGCGCCAGCCCGGCCAGGACTGGTCCCTCGCCCCGGCCAGCCTCCCGTGGGATGGCGAGTGGGTGCTCTGGTTCGTCCGGCCCGGCTCCCGGCGGGCGCCAGCACGCGCGGAGCTCCGCCGGGCCGCCGCGGCCGCCCGCCTGGCCGAGCTCCGCGACGGGGTCTGGGGGCGGCCGGCCAACCTCCCTCCCGAGGCCACGCCACCCGCCGCGCTCGAGACGCTGACCGAGCAGGCGTCGGACTGGTCCGGTCGACCGGCACCGGGCTCCGAGCCGGCGCCGGAGCTCTTCGGGCTGGCGGCGGCGTCCGCAAGGGCACGGACGCTCCTCGGCCGGCTCGAGCCGGTCACGTCGGCTTTGGAGCACGGCGACGGCTCGGGGCTCGGCGAGGCCTTCGCCCTCGGTGCCGCCACACTCCAGCAGATCCGTCGCGATCCCCTGCTGCCGCCCGCGCTGGCCGGCGCCGACTGGCCGGGGGCGGAGCTCCGCGCCGCCTACTCCCGGTACCAGGCCGCCTTCGCGGCGGCGCTCGCCGGTTGGTTCGCCGCCGGCGCCGGCGCCGGCGCGGGGGAAGGGGCCGGTGTGCCGGCGCGACCTGAGCACACGCTCGGCGCGCCTGTCACCACCGCGCGTGATCCCGCCGCCCGCGCGCCGTGGCGGTGACACCCGCCACGGTCGCGGCCGAGCTCGCAATCACCGCGATGAGCGGGAAAAATGCCATCGAAGCAACCATCCGCGCGACACCGCCGCGCGCTACGATCGCCGAGGCGACTGATTGAAGGATCGATGTCGGGCTCGTGATGAGCCACGGCATCGACAGTGCACGAGCGGGAGAGAGGAACAGATGGTGGGACAGACCGGGGTGCCCGGGAACGAGGACGGCGGGGGCAGCCCCCAGCCGGCCCGAGGTTCCCTTCAGCCTCCCGTGTTCGAGCCGCCTCTATCGCTCCCCGCCCCCCAGCCCATCGAGGACGACGGCGATCCCAGCACCCGCAAGCGCGTGCTGTGGGCCTTCGGTGCGGCCGCCGCGTTGTTCGGCGCCGGTGTGGTTGGTCTGGCGCTCCCCAACAACCCGAACGACGGCGTCAACGTGAGCACCGAGGACACGGCGGGTCCGACGACGGCCCCGGGCTCCCGATCCGAGGAGGAGGTCCGGACGCTCGTGGCCCCGGTCTTCGCCCCGTTCACGTTCTCGATCACGGCGGCGGCCAACACCACCACCTCCACCACCTCCTCCAGCACCACCGGCGTCCCGACGACGGGCAGCCCGCTGAGCGCCACGGTGCTGGCGGGCGTGGTCGCCCGGGGGACGACCTCCATCCGCATCAACCCGCTCCCCCCGGTGACCAACCAGCCGCCTCTGACCGCGGCTCCCAACAGCCCCAGTTCGGGCACCACGTCGCCGGTGACCCCGGCGCCGACGAACCCGCCCACGACACGCCCGCCGCGGACCACGACCACGACGACGCCACCCACTGTCCCCGAAACCACTGTCCCCGCAACCACTGTCCCCGAGACCACCGTCCCCGAGACCACCGTCCCCGAGACCACCGTCCCCGAGACCACCGTCCCCGAGACCACCGTCCCCGAGACCACCGTCCCCGAGACCACCGTCCCCGAGACCACCGTCGGCACGACGACGACCTCCGAGACACCGACGTCGCCCGAGACCTCGCCGACGGCGCCGCCGTCCACCTGAGGCGCCACCTGAAGGCAGAGCCCGCGCGGGGCGTGGCGCGCGCTGTGCAATGCTGACCCCGCAGCGGCCAGGAGGGGTTGCACAGGGAGGACCATCGTGGGCGAAGGCCGACGAGCGAGAGGGGCCGGCGTCCGCCTCGGCCTCGCCATGCTGCTCGGACTCATCCCGGTGGCCTGTGGCCAGGAGGATCGCCCCACCGCGACACTGAGCGCGCTCGACGACGACGCGGTCACCGTCGGCTCCTTCGACTTCGCCGAGAGCGCCCTGCTGTCCGAGCTCTACGCCCAGGCCCTCGAGGGCAAGGGTTACATCGTCGAGCGGGCGGGCGCGGTCGGCCCTCGTGAGATCGTGGCTCCCGCCCTCGTGCGCGGACTGCTGGAGCTGGTACCCGAGTACGCGGGGACGGCCCTCACCTTCCTCAGCCTGGGCGATACCAGGCCGACCGCCGACATGGCGTCCACCCACGAGGCCCTCAGCCGGTCAGCAGCCGAACGGGGTCTGGTCGCGCTGGCACCGTCGCCGGCGCAGGACGCCAACGCCTTTGTCGTCACCCGGGCCACCGCCGAGCGCCTCGGCCTCGAGAAGGTCAGCGACCTCGCGCCTCTGGCGGGCGACCTGAGCTTCGGGGGACCGCCGGAGTGCTCCACCCGCCCGCTCTGCCTGAAGGGTCTGCGGGACACCTACGGGATCGAGTTCGGGACAGTCCTGGCGCTCGATCCCGGCGGTCCCCGCACGCGCGACGCGCTGCACGACGGCGCGATCGACGTGGCGCTCATGTTCACGACCGCGGCCACCATCGACGCCGACGACCTCGTCGTCCTGGCCGACGACCGCCATCTCCAGCCGGCGGAGAACGTCACCCCGCTCGTACGCCAGGATGTCGTCGACCGCTGGGGCCAGGAGCTGGTCGACACCGTCGACGCCGTCTCCGAGCGGCTGACGACCGACGAGCTACGCCGGCTCAACGCGTTGCTCGAGGCCGGCTCCCCGCGCGCTGTCGCCACCGAGTGGCTGCAAGAGCAGGGCTTGGCGTGAGCGGCGACGTCCGGCCGACCACCGCGCCCGCTCCCTCCGCGCCCGTCCCGACGGCGGGTCAGGATCCGCTCGTCGCCGCCGGGCCTCCGACGGCCCGCCACGCCGGCCGGCGCCGTCGCCCGTCGGGCGCTCCTCCCCCGCTCCCCCGCAGCCTCGGATCCACCGGCAAGGGCTGGCTGGCGCTCATCCTCGCCGTCGTCGCCGTCCTGATCCTGGCCCGCCTCTTCGCCGGGGTCCGTCGGCTGATCGAGCAGGTCGACACCGCCATCCTGCTCGCGATCGCTCGCATCCGCACGCCGTGGCTCACCGACGTCTTCAAGGGCATCGACCGCATCGGGCTGGGGTGGTCGTTCACCGTGCTCGCGCTGGCGCTGATCGTCGCCCTGCTCGTCTTCCGCCGCTGGCGCCACCTCTTCACGTACCTAGGCGGCGTCTTCCTCATCCAACTCGTCGGCGTGGCGATCATCGAAGGCTTCCAGCGGCCCAAGCCCTTCGACGTGACGATCCTCGATCGCTGGAAGGGCTTCTCGATGCCGTCGGCCCCAGTGGCCGTCGTGACCATGCTCGTGGTCGGGTACCTCTACACGCTCGTCGTGGCCGGCCGGGCCCGTTCGCACGCCAAGATCGTCGGGGCAGTCCTCGTGGCCGTGTACTGCTTCGCCCGCCTCTACCTGGCCGTCGACCACCCGACCGACGCGCTCGTCTCGGTGGCGCTGACGGTCGGAATCCTCGTGAACGCCTTCCGCTTCTTCACTCCGAACGAGGTCTTCCCCGTCACCTACCGCAAGGGCAAGACGGCCCACCTCGACGTCACCGGCGAGCGGGGCGAGGCCATCCGCCACGCGATCCGCGACCAACTCGGCCTGACCGTGGTCGAGATCAAGCCCGTGGGCCTGGCCGGCTCCGGCGGCTCGACCCCGCTTCGCCTGCGGGTGGAGGGCGACCCCGACACGTACCTGTTCGGGAAGCTCTACGCCATGAACCACGTGCGGGCCGACCGCTGGTACAAGCTGGGTCGCACCATCCTCTACGGCCGCCTGGAGGACGAGAAGCCGTTCCAGTCTGTCCGCCGGCTGGTGCAGTACGAGGACTACGCGCTGCGCCTCGTGCGCGACTCGTGCATCCACACCGCGGCGCCGTACGGCATTGTGGAGATGACGCCCGAGCGCGAGTACCTGCTCGTCACCGAGTTCTTCTACGGCGCCGTCGAGATCGGCGAGGCCACGGTCGACGACGACATCATCGATCAAGGCCTCGTCCTGGTCCGCCGGCTGTGGGACGCCGGCCTCGCCCATCGCGACATCAAGCCCGCCAACCTGCTGGTCCGCGACGGCGAGCTGGTCGTCATCGACGTGGCGTTCGTGCAGGCCCGACCCTCGCCGTGGCGCCAGGCCATCGACCTGGCCAACATGATGCTGGTCCTCGCCGTGCGGACCGACGCGCCGAGGGTCTACGAGCGGGCGACCCGGCTGTTCACGCCCGATGAGATCGCGGAGGCGTTCGCCGCCACCCGCGGCGTCGCCAGCCCCACCCAGCTCCGGATGATGATGAAGCGCGACGGTCGCGATCTCGTGACCCAGTTCCGGGAGCTTGCCCCACCGCGCCGCCCGGTCTCGCTCCAGCGTTGGAGCGTCAAGCGGGTGCTCCTGGCCGCCGGGGTCTTCATCGGCGGCCTGCTCGCCCTGGCGGCCACGTTCAACCTCTTCGTGCCGGCCGAGCTCGAGGGCAACGGCACGCCGAGCTGCGGGACGGACAACGTGATGGTGCTCATGGCGCAGGCCGTCCCGTCGGCCACCTCCGTCCCGTGCATGGCCACGCTCCCCGCCGGGTGGGACCTCGGGGGCGTGGCCATCAAGCGGGGCGAGGCCAGCTTCTGGTTGAACTCCGATCGCGCCGGCGAGCGAGCCGTGACCGTCACCTTGCTGCCGCCGTCGGAATGCCGCACGGACGAGGCGGTCGAGGTGCTCAGCGACGAGTCGGACATGCAGAGGTTCGAGGAGCCGCAGCGGCTCCCGCCCGAGCTCAGGTCCACCCGCTACTACCGGTTCGCCGGAGGCTGCGTGACCTACGAGTTCGACTTCGGCGCCGACGCCGACACCGAGCTCCTGTTTGCCGCTGACAGCGCGCTGGCCTTCCAGCCCCGCCGCACGCTCGTCGAGGCCGTCGCCGACCGCACCGACGGGCTCAAGCTCTGCGGAGCCGACGCACCGCCGTGCACCGGCGGGGGCTGAAGCCCGGTCGAGATGCACTTCGTGGTGGCCACCTCGTTCGTCGGAGAGCTCGTGCGCGTCGCGCTCGCCGTCGCCATCGCGGCTGCCATCACCGCGGTGTCGCTCCGGCTGCTCGGGTTGCGCCGCGGCTGGTCGAAGGCCCTCCTGGCCGGTGTGATCGGGTGGGGCTGCGCGGGGCTGCTGGCCCTCGGCCTGGCCAACTGGGACTGGGGTGCCGATGGCCTCGCCATCCACACGGTCGCCATCGGCATCCCCGCCACGATGGCGGCCGCCGTCACGCTCGACCTCCTGGCCCGGCCCGGCACGCTGGCCACCGGGGAGCGGGCCGGGCTGGTCGTCGTCCCGCGGCCCTTCCGGGCCGTCCGCCGGCGCGTCGACGTGCTGCGCCGCTACCACGAGCTCCTGCAACTCGCCCGGCGGGAGGGGTTCGGGCCGCTGCTGTCCAGCCGCGGGCGGATCGAGCGGTCGACCGAGGCCACCGGGGTCCGCCTGCGGCGGCTGCTCGAGGATGCAGGCGGCGTGTCCGTCAAGCTCGGCCAGATCGCAGCCACCAGGGTCGACCTCATCTCACCCGAACTGGCCGCCGAACTGGCCCAGCTCCAGAACCGCGTCCGCCCTGAAGTGGTCGAGCGGATCCAGCCGGTCCTCGAGGCCGAGCTCGGACAACCCGTCGACGAGATGTTCTCGGAGTTCGACTGGGAACCCCTGGCCGCGGCCTCGATCGGCCAGACCTACCGCGCCCGGCTCCGCACCGGCGAGCCGGTCGTGGTGAAGGTCCAGCGCCCCGGCATCGAAGACGTGATGGAGCGGGATCTCGCTGCCCTCGCGCTGGTAGCCAACCTCGTGCAGCGCCGGACGGCGTTCGGCCAGAGCACGCGGTCAGGAGAGGTGCTCGACCAGTTCGCCCGCAGCCTGCGAGCCGAGCTCGACTTCCTCCGCGAAGCCGACGCCATGGACGAGATGCGGACCCTGCTCGGCCCGGACTCGGTCGTGCGCATCCCTCGGGTCCACAAGGAGCTGTGCACCCGTCGCCTGCTCGTGCAGGAGCGGTTCGAGGGATTCACGGTCGCCGACGGTGAGGCGCTGGCCGCGTCGGGGTATGACCGCGCCGCGCTGGCCGACGACCTCCTGCGGTCCATGCTGGAGCAGATTCTCACCGTCGGGTTCTTCCACGCCGATCCGCACCCGGGCAACGTGTTCGTGCTCGAGGGCGGCACACTCGGCATGATCGACTTCGGGGCGGTCGGCCGTCTCGACCCGATCCAGCAGAAGGCCATGGTCGACCTGATGGCCGCGCTGGCCCGCAGGGACGTCGAGCTCCTCCGCGACGGGGTCGAGCGGGTGGCGGAGATGGCCGAGGCCGTGCCGCCCGAGCGGCTGGAGCGCTCGTTCGCTCGCCTCATGGCCGACCACGTGCGTCCCGGGGGCGCGGTCGATCCGTCGATCCTGCAGGACCTCGTCGCCACCCTCTCGGAGTTCGGCATCCGCCTGCCCGGCGACCTCGTGATCCTCTCCCGGGCGCTGGTCACCCTGGACGGCACCCTCGGCATCATCAGCCCCGGGGTCACGCTGGTGGGCGCGGCGACCAGCCAGCTCACGGCCCCCGGCGGCTCGGCGATCGTCGATCCCCAGACGATCGTGCGTCAGGAGCTCCTCTCGATGCTCCCCCACCTCCGCCGCCTGCCCGACCGCCTCGACCGCACGCTCCTGCTGGCGGGTCGCGGAGATCTGCGGGTCCGGAGCGTGGTCGACGAGGACTCGCGGCGCATCCTGCGGACCCTTGTGAACCGGGGCCTTTTGGCGGTCGTGGGCGCGGTCTTCCTCACCGTGTCGACCATGCTGCTCGTGACGGCCGAGGAGGGCCCGGGCGTGGCGGACAGCGTCGGCCTGTACGAGGTCTTCGGCTACGGAGGGCTGCTGGCGGGCACCGTGCTCTGCCTGCGGGTGGTGGCGGGCGTGGCCCGGGACGGAACGGTATGACCGAGCGAGGCGAGGTCCATGTCACGGTCGTATGTTCGCCGCGCAGCGGCGAACCGGTCACTGGTGCTCCCCGGACCATCGGTCGCAGGAGCACGCTTCATGGCCTGATGGTGCACCAGTGACTGAGCTCGACGTCCCCGGCCCGCCGACGAGCGCCGATCCGGGCATCCCCACCGGCGCCGGCCTCGGCGACCTGGCCCCCGGCGAGCGCTACTTCCGTCACCCGGGCGACGTGGTCCGTCTCGTGCTCTGGGCGATCGTCACGTTCGTCCTCGCGCTGTTCGTCAGCGTCGCCTCGGACACCAGTGACGGGCTGACTACCGACCTGGGTCGCGCCGCGTCGCGACTGGCCGAGGCCGTGCGCGAGCTGGCCCTCGCCCTCGCCCAGGTGGGCGCCATCCTCGTGCCGGCCGCGGTCGTCGTGGTCCTCGTCGTGCAACGCCGGTGGCGACGGCTGGGCGTCGGGCTGCTGGCGGCCGCCGCCGGCGTCGCCGTGCTCGCGGTCGTCGATGCCGTCGTCGAGCTCTCCGGCCGCGCCGAAGGGGCGCTGGACGGTGACACCTGGGTGGCGTCGCCGGGCTTCCCGTCCGTCTGGTATCTCGCGGCCGCGACCGCGGCGACCGTCGTCGGGAAGGCGTGGCTCCCCCGGGCCTGGCGGCGGGCCAGCGACATCGCCCTCGGTGTGCTGGTGCTGGTGCTGGCCATCGCCGGCACGGCCGGCGTCCCTGACCTCCTCCTGGCCCTGGCCGCTGGTCTGACGGCGGGGTCCGCGGTCTTGGTGGTTCTCGGCGCCCCGAACCGGCGGCCCACCCCGGCCATGGTCGGTGACGCGCTGGCCCGGGCTGGGATCACGGTCACCGAGCTGGCCCTGTTGCGGGCCGACAGCGGCCGCGCCCTTCTGTACCGCGCCACGACGGCGGAGGGGCCCGACCTGTTCCTCAAGGTGTACGAGCGCGACAGCCGCGACGCCGACGTCCTCTACCGCGGCTACCGCACCGTGCAGCTCCGCGATCCCGGTGAGCCCCCGCCCAGCCGCACGATGGCGGTCGAGGTCGGCAACGAGGCGCTCGTGCTCCTCATGGCCCGCCGCAGTGGGGTGGCCTGCCCCGAGGTGGCGACGCTGGCCACGCTCGACGACGGTTCGCGCGTCCTGGCCTTGAGCTGGGTGGACGGGCCGACGCTCGATGAGCTCCCTCCTGACGCGGTCGACGACGCCCTGCTCGAGTCGGTGTGGCGCGCTGTCCGGACGATGCATGAGGCGCGCCTCGCCCACGGGGTCCTGCGCGGCGGCAACCTCATGCTCGACGGCGCACAGCCGGTCATCACCGGCCTGGGCTCCGGGGTGCTGCCGGCTGCAGCCAGCCAGCTCGCCACCGACCGGGCCGAGCTGCTCACATGGTCGGCCAGCAGGGTCGGCGCCGAGCGGGCACTGGCCGCGGCCGCCAAGGTGGTCGAGCCGGAGGACCTGGCCGCGGCGGGCGCGTACCTCCAACCTCTCGCGCTGTCCGCCGCGACGCGGCGTCCGGCGAGCAAGGCCTTGCTCGGTCAGCTGCGGACCGGCCTGGCCGAGACCACCGGCATCGAGCCGGCGCCCCTGGCCCAACTCGTCCGGGTCCGCCCCCGCACCCTGCTCACCGTCGTCGCCCTCACCGCTGCCTTCTACGTCCTGCTCCCGCAGCTCGCCGATGTCGACGAGAGCGTCAGGGCCATGCGCGACGCCAACTGGGGGTGGCTGGCCGTGTCCACCGCCATGTCGCTGCTCACCTACCTGGCCTCGGCGATCGGCATGGCCGGCGGTGTGCCGGGGCGCTTGCCCCTGCGGGCCAACGTGTACACGCAGTTCGCGTCGAGCTTCATCAACCGCGTCACCCCCGCCAACGTCGGGGGGATGGCCCTGAACGTGCGCTTCATGCAGAAGGCCGGCATCCCGCCTGCCCAGGCCGTCACGGGGGTGGGTCTCAACTCGGCCGCCGGCGGCATCATCCACGTGGGGCTGCTCTTCGTGTTCCTCGCCTGGGCCGGGCAGGGCGGTGGGCAGGCGTTCAAGATCCCGGCCAGCAGCAAGCTGCTCGTCATCATCGCCGTCGTGCTGGCGCTCGTCGGGATCGTCCTGGCCACCCGCAAGGGCCGTCGCCTCGTGCGCAAGCACGTGCTCCGCTGGCTGCGCCAGTCGTGGGCCAGCCTGCGGACGCTGGCCCGCTCGCCGATGAAGCTGGTCGCTCTCTTCGGCGGCTCGGCCGGCGTCACGCTGGCGTACGTCGCTTCGCTCTTCGCCGCGGTGCTGGCCTTCGACAGCGACCTCTCGTTCGCGCAGGTCGGTGCGGTGTACCTCGGCTCCTCGATCATCGCCGCCGCCGCGCCCACCCCCGGGGGCCTCGGCGCCATGGAGGCCGCGCTCGTCGCCGGCCTCACCGGCGTGGGCATGGACTCGGCCACGGCGGTCGCCGCCGTCCTCAGCTACCGCCTGCTCACGTACTGGCTGCCGATCCTGCCGGGCTGGCTCAGCTTCCGCTCCCTGGAACGTCACAACCTGATCTGACCGGGCTGGCCGGGCGACGCAGCGCCGGGGCGAACCTGAATCGCCAGGGCGACCGGCGGGCCGCCACCTACGATTCGCTGGTGCCATTCGGCCCCGTCGATGCCGCCCTCGATCTGCCGGCGCTCGAGGAGAAGGTGCTGGCGCGTTGGCGGACCGACGACCTGTTCGCCCAGGTGCGGGCGTGGCGGGCCGATGCGCCGCCGTGGATCTTCTACGAAGGCCCACCGACCGCCAACGGCCGCCCCGGGCTCCACCACGTGTGGGCCCGGGTCTTCAAGGACCTCTATCCCCGGTTCCAGACGATGCGTGGTCACGCCGTCCCCCGGCAGGCCGGGTGGGATAGCCACGGGCTGCCGGTGGAGATCGAGGTCGAGAAGGAGCTGGGCCTGGGGTCGAAGCAGGACATCGAGGAGTACGGCGTGGCCGCGTTCAACGAGCGTTGCCGGGAGTCGGTGTCGCGCTACGTGGAGGACTGGATCGCGCTGACGGACCGATCCGGTATCTGGTTCGACACCGAGCACGCGGTACTGGACGATGAGCAACGACTTCATCGAGTCGGTGTGGTGGCTCGTGCGACAGCTCTGGGACGGGGGGCTGCTCTACGAGGGTCACAGGGTCTCGCCCTACTGCCCCCGCTGCGGCACCGCGCTGTCGTCGCACGAGCTCGGGCAGCCGGGCGCCTACCGGGACGTGGTCGACCCGTCGGTCTTCGTGCGCTTCCCCATCGTCGGTCGCGACGTCGATCTCCTCGTGTGGACGACGACTCCGTGGACGCTCGTGTCCAACGTGGCCGTGGCCGTCGGACCCGACATCCCGTACGTGCGCATCGCCGCACCCGAGGGCGGCCGGGACCTCGTGCTGGCCGCGGCGGCCGCGGACCGGCGCTGGCCAGGAGCGGAGGCGTCGGAGTCGTGGACGGGCCGGGACCTGCTGGGCTGGCGCTACCGCCGGCCGTTCGATCTGCTACCGGTCGACGAGAGCGGCGCGCGGGTCGTGGCCGCCGACTTCGTGGAGACCGACGAGGGCTCGGGTCTCGTCCACCTGGCCCCGGCGTTCGGCGAGATGGATGCGCTCGTTGGCCGCGAGGAGGGGCTCCCGGTCGTCAACCCGGTCGGACCGGACGGCACGTTCGACGATCGCGTCACCCCGTGGGCGGGGCGCTTCGTGAAGGACGCCGATCCCGAGATCATCGCCGACCTCCGCACCCGGGGTCTGCTCGTGGCCGAGGAGCCGTACGAGCACAGCTACCCCCACTGCTGGCGGTGCGGGACGCCCCTGCTGTACTGGGCCAAGACGTCCTGGTTCGTGCGCACCTCGGCCCGACAGGACGACCTCCTGCGGGAGAACGAGCGCATCGGCTGGCACCCGGAGCACATCAAGCACGGCCGCTTCGGCAAGTGGCTGGAGGGCAACGTCGACTGGGCCCTTTCGCGGGACCGGTACTGGGGTACGCCGCTCCCGGTGTGGCGCTGCCCCGACGGCCACGACACCTGCATCGGCTCGGTGGCAGAGCTGCAGGGGCTGGCCGAGCGCGACCTCGGCCGGCTCGACCTCCACCGCCCTGCCGTCGACGACGTCACCTTCTCCTGCCCGGTGGAGGGCTGCGACGCGACCGCGACGCGGCTGGCCCCAGTCCTCGACGCGTGGTTCGACTCCGGATCCATGCCTTCCGCGCAGCACCACGCCCCGTTCGAGCACGAGGACCGCTTCCGCTCGTCCTTCCCCGCCGACTTCATCTGCGAGGCCATCGACCAGACCCGGGGCTGGTTCTACTCACTCCTCGCCGTGAACACGCTGGTGTTCGGGTCGACGCCCTACCGGAACGTCGTGTGCCTCGGACTCATCGTCGACGCGCAGGGCCAGAAGATGTCGAAGTCACGCGGCAACGTGGCCGACGCGTGGGAGATCTTCGCCCACCACGGCGCGGACGCGGTTCGCTGGTACTTCTTCTCCAGCGGCTCGCCGTGGACGACGAGGCGCATCTCCGACGACGGCATCCGCGAAGCCGCCCGGACCACGCTGCTGACACTCTGGAACGTCCTCGCCTTCTTCGCCACCTACGCGGACCTCGACCGCTGGTCGCCAGCGGCGGCGGACGATGCGAGCGACGAGGCGCCGGCGCACGTGCTCGATCGCTGGATCCGAGCAGAGCTCGACGACGCCACCGCAGCCATCACCGAAGCCCTCGACGGCTTCGACGCGCTCGCCGCCTCGAGCCGCCTGGCCCGGCTCGTCGACGACCTCTCGAACTGGTACCTGCGCCGGTCGCGACGCCGGTTCTGGAAGCAAGCCGAGCCCGAGGCCCACGCCACGCTCCATCACGCGCTCGTGACGACGGCGCGCCTGCTGGCGCCTTTCTGCCCCTTCCTGGCCGACGAGCTGCACCGGGTGGTCTCGAGCGGGCGTTCGGTCCACCTCGCTGACTGGCCGCAGCCGTCGGGTGCGGCCGACAGCGGGTTGAGCGAACGCATGGCCGCGGCCCGGCGCCTCGTCACCCTCGGGCGCTCCGCCCGCACGGACGCGAAGGTCAAGGTGCGCCAGCCGCTGCGGCGGGCGCTGCTGCTCCATCCCGGCGTGGAGCTCGACGAGGCCGTGAGGGCCGAGATCCGGGAGGAGCTCAACGTGCGGTCGCTGGAGGACGTGGACACACTGTCGGGCCTCATGAGCTGGGAGGTGGTCCCCAACTTTCGGGCCCTCGGGCCCCGGCTCGGGGCCCGGGTGGCGGAGGTGAAGGCCGCCCTCGCCGAGGCCGACGGCTCCGCGCTCCAAAGGGCGCTCGAAGCGGACGGCGCCGTCGAGGTGGCCGGGTTCCGGCTGACCCCGGACGACGTCGACGTGCGGGCCCGGCGTCACGAGTCCTTCGCGCTGTCCGAGGACGGCGGTTGGGCAGTGGCGCTCGATCTCGAGCTCGACGACGACCTCCGCCGCGAGGGAGTCGCGCGCGAGCTCATCCGGGCCCTCAACGACCTGCGCAAAGAGCAGGGGCTGGCCATCGCCGACCGGGTCCGGCTCCGGCTCGGCGGTGACGAGATCGTGCGGGCCGCCGTCGCCGAACACGCCATCTGGATCGCCGACGAGGTGCTCGCCGTGGAGCTCACCTGGGCCGACGGCGGCGACCTCTCGGTCCGCGTGGACGGGTCGGCCGTGAGCGTGACCCTCGAGCGGACAGCCTGACCTCCCCGCTCACTGGGGCTGGTCGGGCGGCGGAAGCTGGATCGTCCGCTCCACTTCGGCGGCGCGCACGCCCCGCAGGCGCGACAGCGGCTCGACCGCGTCCGGAGCAGCCGTTCCCGTGATGACCCCGATCGATTCCAGGACCTGCGCGCCGCGCAGGCCGGCCCGGCGCGCCCGGCGCAGCACCGCGTCCAAGTCCTGCAGGCCGTCGTCGTCGACGACCAGAGCCACCCCCAGGTCGCCGCGCTCGTCGCGCTCGTCGCGCTGGCCGGTCACCGGGCCAGGTTAGGACCCCCGCTACAGCGCCGCCCCCGGGGCCTGGGCGAGACCCGCGCCGATGTCCCGGTTGGGCAGGCTCAGGCGGCGGGCGCTCTGGAGCAGGAGCCACCCCAGGGACGCCCCCTTCATGCCGGGGTTGGCCTCGGCGTGCAGGGCGACGAGGCCGGCAGCGTGCGGGGTGGCCATGCTGGTGCCGTTCATGGTGGCGTAGAGGCGAGGCCGGGGCACCGACGAGCGCACGGCGACGCCGGGCGCGGCAATGTCGACCTGGCCTCCCCGCAGGTTCATCCCTCCGGACGAGAAGCGGGCGATGGCGAGGCTCGAGTCGAGGGCGGCCACGGCGATGACCGACGGGCAGTTGGCCGGGTGGCCGACAGGAGAGATGCGACCGGGACGAGAGCTCTCGTTCCCGGCCGCGGCCACGATCAGGCACCCGGCCGCGAGGGCCCGCTGGGCGACCGTCTCGTACACGGTCGAGAAGCCGCCGCCCAAGGCGACGGGCGCGCCGAGGGACATCGAGATCACGGTGCAGGCGTTGCGAATGGCCCAGTCGATGCCGGCCAGGATCCCGCCGTCCGCCCCGCGGCCCTGGTTGCTCAGCACCTTGCCGACGAAGATCTCGGCTTCGGAGGCGACGCCGTAGGCGGGCTGGGTCTGGGGCTGTCGCGGCCCGCAGGCCGTGCCGATGCAGTGGGTGCCGTGGCCGTGCCCGTCGTCGGCGGTCTGGCCGGTGATGAACGTCGCCCGGGTCACCTGCCGGCCCACGAAGTCCGGGTGGCCCGAATCGAAGCCCGTGTCGAGCACGGCGACGCGCACGCCCTTGCCGGTGAAGGTGGTGCCCACGACGCCCGTGGCCTTCAACCCCCACGTCGTGTCGGTGTCGAGGAACGTCTCGGTCACGGCGGGCTCGCCGCCTCCGCCCCCGCCCTGAGCCAGCACCCGCTCGGCCAGGTCGTCGACACCGTCCCGGAACCCCCGCACGTAGTCGCCCGAGGGCTCGTCGATGGCGTACACGATCCGCTCGGGCTCCACGGCCACCACGCCGTCAGCCGCTCCACTGGCGGCGGCCACCGCCGCGAGCTGATCGGGCGCGGGTTCGATCACCACGACGCCGAGCGTGTCCAGGAACAGCCCGGCGCCGACCTCGAGCTCAGCCGGGGCGTCGACACCGAGGTCGGCGCTGGAGGCGACCTTCACCCCTGCCGCCCGTGCCAGCCCCCGGGTGGCCGCGCTCCGCTCGGCCCCCTCGGCGAGGAGCACGAGGAGGCGGCCGGTCGTGCCGTCCTCCGATCCGTCGGGAGGCGCGGGCACCTCGGGCGGCGGGGCCGCCGACCGGCTGGTGGCACGGGCTGTCGTCCTCGGGCGTCGCTCACTGGGCATTGGTGGTTCCCCTCTCGGTCGGTCGGACACTGGTCCACCCTGGACATCCATGATCGCGGACCACGAGGGGGCTATGGTTCCCGCAGGTCCAGACCCGACGGCGGATCTGGGGGAAAGGACAACGGCGATGATTTCAATCTTCCGCGGCCTGCGGTCGCACGCGGCCCTGCGACCGGCGACGGCATTGGGGGTGGCCTCGCTCCTCGTCGGGCTCGTCGGCGTGGTCAGCCTGGGTTCTGGCACGGCCGGCGCGCAGGGGTTGCCCCTGTGCGGCGGCAACCAGACCATTCGCCCGGCACCACTGACCTGCTTCAACACCAAGACGATCGACGGGACCGAGGTCACCGTCGTGCTCGACGTCACCGCCTCGGGCGTGGCCAGGGCCACGTACACCCTCGGAACGCCGAGGCCGGCGGACACCCCCATCCGCATGCGCTGGCACGAGGGCATCAGCTCCGGCCCGCTCGTGGACGAGATCTCCGGGGTGATCCCTGCCGGCTCGCTCGGCCCGGTCACCCTGCAGGTCCAGGCCACGCTGACTTGTGGTGGTCAGATCGACACCAAAGCGGTGTTCACCAGTAACGGCGACGGTCGGGGCCGGGTGGCGGCGCCGTACGTCGGGCTCGACATCTGCAGCCAGCCCACGACCACGGCGGCGACAACGACCACGGCCACGAGCTCGACGACGTCGGTCACGACGACGTCGGTCACGACGGTCCCCTGCCGGGCTCGACCTCGCCGACGACGGCAGGCTCGAGCGTCGCCCAGTCCAGTGTGGCCCCGTCGAGCGTGCCGGGATCCCTTCCGACCACGGGCGGGGAGCGCACCCGGGTGGCACTGGTGGCGCTGGCCGCATTGATGGCGGGCGCGGGGATCCTGGCCGCGACCCGCCGCGCACGCGACGAGGAGCCGATCTGATCACGCGACCGACCTAGAGGAGGTTGCCGGCGCCGCGGCTGTAGCTCGAGGCGATGACGCTGTTGGCCACGAGCGTGTCGCACTGCACGGTGCCGTTCGCCCGGGTCATACAGTTGAGCTCCAACGAGGCGGCTCTGATCTCGGCCGTCGGCGCGGTCAGCCTGACCGCACCCGCGGCCTGGATCTCGATGCCCACGGGGGTGATGGCGATCCTGCCGCCAGCGCCGTCGATCGTGATCGTCCCGCCGGCGTCGGCCAGAGTCACGGACTGGCCGCCCGGCGTGACCAGACGGATGCTGAGCTGCTCGGGGCGATCGTCCACGGTGACACGTGAGCCCCCGGCCGAGACGATGCTCATGACTGGGTTCCCTGGAGCCATCTGCTCGGGCGGGGTGTTCGCCGAACCCCAAAGGCTGCCGATGACATAGGGCCGGGCGGCGTCGCCGGCCTCGAAGGCGATGAGGATCTCGTCGTCCACGTCGGGGATGAGCCACGTGCCGCGCTGCGTGCCGGCACGGGCCACCGTGACCGGTGCCCACTGGCCTCGCCCCTTCCCGCCGTCGACCGCGGGGACGCGGACCAGGACGCGCCCGCGCTGCAACGGGTCCTGGTTGTCGAGCACGACACCTACGTAGACGCCGAACAGGCGCTGGTCCCGTTTCCGCTGCGGGTCGTCGGGTTGGATCGGTTCTTCGGTCACCGGACTCCTCTCGTCGTCGACGCGTACAGATCGCGCCCGTCGTTCCATCGCTAGTTCAGCGTGTGCAGCGCCGCCGTGCGCCTTGTCGGGAGCATCGAACACCGGCCGATGCCTCAGCGACTACGTTCCGCAACACGCGGAGACCGTTCGGAGGTTCAGCGGATGTCGGTAGAGAACATTCCCCACGACGGGAACGTGGATGCGGGCGAGCGCCGCAAGCTCGGGGGCGGCGCGATCGCCTCGCTCAGCGGTCTGGCCGTCCTCGCCATCTTCATGCTCCAGAACACCGAGGACGTCACGGTCGAGTTCCTCTTCTGGGACTTCACGTGGCCGCTCTGGCTGCTGACGCTGGCCGCCGCGGTCCTCGGAGCGTTCGTGTGGCTCGGGTTCGGCATCCTCCGCCGCCACCGCCGGCGCAAGGATCGCCGCGACGACCGCAGGGACTGATCCTCAGCCGGAGGTCTTGTCGAGGTGCTGGAGGAGCCGGTGGGCGGCGAGCTCGACGTCCTTGTGCCGCCACTCCGACGCCCGGTACACGCAGGCGATGAGCCCCGACCGGTGGATCCGGTGGAAGTCGCCGTAGACGAAGGCGTATCGGGCCTTGGTCTCGTCGGTGGCACCCTCGGTCAACCCGAGGTGCCACGCCGAGTACTCGTCCCATGAGTGTGAGTCGAGATACTCGTTCTGATCGTCGGCCCGCGGTTGGACCTCGCCCCAGTCGCTGTCGAGCACGTACTGGTGGGCGTTGATGAGCCGGCGGGCATGGGCGACGGCCGCCTTGTTGAGGGAGTACGACGCCACCGTCATCGCCTCCAGAACAGCAGGTGCGTCACCCCGCTGGGGCTGGGCACGGAGTCGAGGTGGAATCGGTCGAGCAGTTCGGCCGGGGAGGTCCACAGCCGTTCGCCTCCGGCCAGCTCCACCGGCGAGACGGCGATGTGCATCGTGTCGACGAGGTCGGCGTCGAGGAACTCCCGGACGGTCGTCACGCCGCCACCGAGACGCACGTCCTTGCCGTTCGCCGCCTCCTGCGCCTGGCGCAGGGCATCGGCAGGGGTCGCCTCGATGAAGTTGAAGGTGGTGTCCGAGAGCGTGAACGACGGTCGGCGGTGGTGGGTCAGCACGAACACCGGGGTGTGGAACGGGGGCGTGTCGCCCCACCAGCCCTTCCACCCGTCGTCCTGCCACGGCCCCCGCTGGGGCCCGAACTTGTTGCGGCCCATGATCTCGGCGCCGACGTTCCGTGCGAAGTCACGCGTGAAGTAGTCGTCGAGCCCTCGGGAGCCACCGGGATCGGTCCGGTTCGGCCAGCTCGCAGTGGCGCCGGCCCACGCGAAGAAGTCGGCCGGGTTCGCGTGGCCGAACGGCTGCTCGAGGGTCTGACCTTCGCCGGCGCCGAACCCGTCCTGCGAGACACCGAAGCACTGCACCCGTAGCAGTTGCGACATCCTTGCTCCCTTCCTCCTCCTGATGCGGCCTGGGGATCAGACGGACGTCAACGATCGAACTCATCGCCCGCTGCCTGTCGTACCGTTCGTCCATCGCCCGGCGTCCGCATCGATGTCGGGCGGATCGACGCGTGGCGCCGAATCGGACGACATGGGTGAGTCGACGTCGCTCGTCCCGTTGCTCAGCGCCCGTAGCCCGGGTCGGAGGGCCAGTTGGGTTGGAACAGGTGCCACTGCTGCGGCGCAGCGCGGATGAGGACCTCGAGCTCCTGCGCGAGGAGCTGTGTGATCCGCGTGACGTCCTCGCGCAGAGAGCCCCGCCGTTCCGAGGTCAAGGGCGGCCGGATGATGGCGTGGTGGCCGTCTCGTTGCGATGTGAAGTACACCGCGGTCGGCAGGACCGGCGCGCCCGTCCGTAGCCCGAGCGTCGCCGGTCCCCCCGGCAACGTCGTGCGCTCGCCGAAGAACTCGACGTCCACGCCGCCACCTTGGATGTCCCGGTCCGAGAGCAGGCACACCACCTCGTTGGCACGCAACGCCTTCGAGACCGCGGCCGCTGCTGACGGGCCTACCGGGACCACCGTCATGCCGAGTGATTCCCGGAACGACACGAACCACTCGAAGAGCTCCGGGGGCTCCAGCGGCTCCACCACCACGGTGATCGGGAGGCCCTGATCGGCGATCCAGCGGCCCGCCCACTCCCACCCGCCCAGGTGGGGCAGGGCGATGATGACACCGAGGCCGGCGCTGAGCGCGTCGTCGACGTAGCCCAAGCCCTCGTACGAGAACGCCGCATCGACCTCAGCGGCGGACAGCCCGGGGAGCCGGAAGCTCTCCACCCAGTAGCGGGCGTAGTAGTCGAACGCGCTCTGGACCGCACGCCGCAGAGCGTTCCCGCGCAGCTTGGGGTCGACCCGGCGAAGGTGGCGTTCGATCATCGTGCGTCGCCCGCGCATGCCGGCACCGAACCCCACGCCGAGCGCCGAAGCGACGAGGGACGTCACCGGCTCGGGAAGGTTCTGCGCCGCCAGCGACGCGGCGCGATACGCGGGCAGGCCGATGCGATCGAACCCGCGATCCTGGACTGTGGCCATGGAGACGAGCGTCGGCTAGCGCTGGCGTCGACGACGGAGGTCGTCGAAGCGCACCTGGCGCGCCGAGCGCCGCGATTGCCGCCGGGAGCGGCGGGCCGCCCGGCGTTCCATGACGACAGGGGCCACGCCGGCCTGCCGCCACACCTTCACGAAGCGCTGGATGGCGGTCGCCGTCGTGAGGACGAGCATCACCCACAGGATCGGGATGAGGACGGACTCGAACAACAGACCGATGCAGAGCAGCACGATGCGCTCCGCCCGCTCCATCAGACCGCCCTTGGCGTACAGGCCGAGCGATTCCGCCTTGGCCCGCTCGTACGACACGATCGACGACACAGCCATGATGGCGAAGGGCAGGAGCGCCATCTTGGGGCTCTCGGTGGTGGCCAGATACCAGGCCACGCCACCCATGAGCAGCGCGTCGGTGACGCGGTCGATCACCGAGTCGAAGAAGGCGCCCCGCTGACTGGCCGAGTTCGATGCCTTGGCCAAGGCCCCGTCGAGCAGGTCCGGCAGGGCGGCCAGGACCACGAGGAGGAGGCCGGCCCGCAGGGCCCCCGCACCGATGGCCACCGCGGCCGCGACGCCCACCAGGAGCCCCAGGATCGTGAAGTGGTCCGGGCTCAGGCCGGTGCGGCGCAGACCGTCTCCCAGCGGCTTGACTGCTCGCTCGACCGGTGCACGGAACCGTCCATCGAACACCCCCTCAGGCTACCCGGGCAGAGGTGGGGGAAACGTGAACGGTGCCCGCTCGCCGGCGCGAGCCCAGCCGGTACCATCGACCGCGCAACGCCGCCGGGGTCCACCCGTGCGGCCGACGACACCGACCAGATGGGGGTCCTCGACGGTGAAGATGTATCCGACCGCGAACATCCGCAACGTGGCCCTGGTGGGGCACAGCGGGAGCGGCAAGACGACGCTCGTCGAAGCGCTGCTCGTTCGGGCCGGGACCATCGCCCGCGCCGGTCGTGTGGACGACGGTTCGACCGTCTCGGACACCGAGCCGGAGGAGGTGAAGCGCCGCATCTCCCTCTCGCTGGCCGTGGCTCCTGTCGAGTGGGAGGACCACAAGGTCAACCTCATCGACACCCCCGGTTACGCCGACTTCATGAGCGAGGTCGAGGCGGCCCTCAGCGTCGCCGACCTGGCGGTGTTCGTGGTCAGCGCCGTGGACGGCGTCGAGGTGCAGACCGAGGTCATCTGGAGGCGCTGCACCGAGCTCGGTCTGCCCCGCATGGTCTTCATCAACAAGGAGGACAAGGAGCGCGCCGACTTCCACCGTGTCCTCGACCAGCTCCGGACCACGTTCGGCTCGGGCTTCGCACCGCTCGAGCTGCCCATCGGCGAGGAGGCCGCCTTCCACGGCGTGGCAGACGTACTCTCGGATCAGGCCTTCGAGTACGAGCCCGACGGCAAGCACCACACCGAGCCGATGCCGGCCGAGCTGGAGGAGGAGGAGCACCGAGTCCACGACGAGCTGATCGAAGAGATCGTCGCCGGCGACGACGAGCAACTCGAGCGGTACCTGTCCGGAGAGGTCCCGTCCGTCGAGGAGCTCGAGAAGGCGCTGGCCCACGAGGTGCTCGAGGGCAAGGAGTTCCCGGTGCTGCTGGGCTCGGCGCTGACGGGCGTCGGGGTGGACCGCCTCGCCGACTTCATCTGCGAGATCGGCCCTTCTCCCGCCGATCGGCCCGTCACCGTCCAGGCCGGTGATCAGGAGGTCGCCGTCGCCGCTGACGCGGGCGGCCAGCCACTGGCCTTCGTGTTCCGCACGATCGCCGACCCGTTCGTCGGCCAGCTCTCGCTGTTCAAGGTCCTGTCGGGCACCATCAAGACCGACGACCACCTCGTCAACGCCACCAGCGGCGTCGATGAGCGGCTCCACGGCCTGTTCCACCTGCGGGGCAAGGACCAGACGCCCGCCAGCTCGCTGGTTGCCGGTGACATCGCCGCCGTGGCCAAACTGGCCGGCACCCGGACGGGCGACACCCTGGCGCCCAAGGGTTCGCCAGTGCGGGTCATGGCCGGCTCTCCCCCACCGGCCGTCCTCGCCATCGCCGTCCGCCCCCGTACCCAGGCCGACGACGACAAGCTCGGCGGCGCGCTGCAGCGGCTCCAGGCCGAGGATCCGGCGCTGATCGTCGAGCGGAACGAGGAGACCCGCCAAACGCTGCTCCGCGGCGTGGGCGAGACGCACCTGTCCGTCTCGCTCGAGCGGCTGGCCCGCAAGTTCGGCGTCAACGTCGAGACCGAGGACGTCCGGGTGCCCTACCGGGAGACGATCTCCGGCCAGGCGGAGGCCGAGGGCAAGGTCAAGAAGCAGACCGGCGGACACGGCCAGTACGCGGTGGCGAACCTGCGAGTGGAGCCGCTCAGCCGCGGAGAGGGCTTCGCCTTCGTCGACTCCATCGTCGGCGGCGCCATCCCCCGGCAGTACATCCCGGCCGTGCAGCGCGGCATCGAGGACACCATGTCCCACGGTGGCGTGCACGGATTCCCGGTGGTCGACGTCAAGGTGCAGTGCTACGACGGCAAGTACCACAACGTCGACTCCTCGGAGATGGCGTTCCGCACCGCGGCGTCTGTCGGCTTCAAGGACGCGTTGTCCAAGGCCGGCGTCGTGGTCCTCGAGCCTGTCTCGCTCCTGACGGTGCGGGTGCCGGCGGCGTACCAGGGCGATGTGATGGGTGACATCAACTCCCGACGCGGCCGGGTGCAGGGCACGGGATCGACCGGCGGCGAGTCGGAGATCACCGCCCTCGTCCCGACCGCGGAGATCCTCCGCTACGCCATCGATCTGCGCTCGATGACCGGCGGACGAGGGAGCTTCGTGGCCACGCACGATCACTACGACGTCCTCCCCAGCCATCTGATCGACAAGGCCAAGGCGACGCTCGCCGCGGCTCACGCCTGATGGCCGGTTCGTCGCCCGCGGACCTGGCGGTCACCTTCCGCTCGATCGACCGCCGCCTGCGCGAGGCACTGGGCGGCGAGCCGCCGAACGACGCCGCGGCCGCGCCGGTGGCCGAGCTCGACCGCCTCGTGACGACCGTCGCTCAGGATGTCGAGGCTCCCGGCGGCGGAAACCTGCAGGAGCGGGGCGACGCCATCGCCGCCGCCATCGAGCGGGTGCCGGCCGACCACTGGGACCCGGCCCAACTCGAGCGCCTGCGCTCGGCGGCGCTGGATGGCGGCCGTCTCCTGCGGACGATCGCGGAGCTGACCGACAAGGATTCCTAAGGGCCTCCTGAACCGGTGTAATCGGGAGCGCCGCACGGCGTTGTCTTCCCTGACGGGTAGGACACTCGTCAGGAGGATCCCATGGCCAGCCAACCGACGTCGGGGCGATGTCGCCGTCGTCGGTCGGCCAGGCCGAAGGTCGCGGTGACGGCGCCGCCTCCGCCCAGCGGCGTCGTCACCGCCAACCTCCGTGGTTCCCCCACCGCCCTCCGTGCGCGATGGGAGCCTCTCCCCCCATCGAGGCCCTGCATCCCCCTGACCTCCGTGGTCCGGACCCGTGGCCACCGGTCAGACTCGGGTCCGGTGCGCTCCACCCACGTCCCCCCCGCAGGGTCGGCTCTGCCGACGTCCTTGCCGGACGAGGACCTGGTCGAGCAGGCCCGTACCGATCCCGAGGCGTTCGCCGAGCTGTACCGCCGCTACGTGCCGCGGGTGCACGCGTTCGTCTACCGCCGGAGCCGCTCGTCCGAGCTGGCCGAGGAGATCACGGCATCCACCTTCGAACGGGCCCTGCGCGCCCTGCCCGGCTTCCGCTGGCGGGACGGGGGGTTCCAGGCCTGGCTCTACCGCATCGCCGCCAACGAGTTGGCCAGCCACTACCGGCGGGCGCAGCGCCAGCACAGCGAGCGGGGGCAGCGCGCCGCCCGCCAGCTCCACGAGGACGCACCGGCCACCGAGCCCAGCCTGGACGGCGGTGACGGTTCAGCGCTGCTCGAGGCGCTCGGTCAGCTGAACGAGCGCTACCAGCGCGCCATCACGCTTCGCTACCTCTCCGGGCTGTCCCCGGAGGACGCCGCGCACGCCATGGGCCTCAGCAAGGCCACGTTCGCAGTGGTGCTGCACCGCGCCATGGGCGCGCTGCGCAAGGTCATCGACCAGCAGCCGACGGAGGACTCGTGAACCGGGCCGAGCTCCACGACGTCCTCGTTCAGCTCGGTACCCAGCCGGTGCCGCTGCCTGACCACGACCGGCTGGATGCGCTCGAAGTCCGGCTGCTGCGCGAGTTCGCCGTCGCTGCTCCCGCGGTCACCCCTGTGGCGACGATCGAGTCGGCCCGCCGCCGGCGCCGCCAGGTGCTCGTCGCCGGGCTGAGCGCGGCCGCCGCTGCGCTGGCGACGGCGATGGTGCTCGCCCGAGGCGGCGAGACCACCTACGAGGTCAGCGCCGCCACCGGCGCCGTGGCCATGTACCCGGATGGCGCCAGCCGGCCGGTGCAGGCCGGGGACCACGTGCCCGCCGGCGGTGTCATCCGCACCGGCCCCACCGGTGGGGTGACGATCGAGGAGACGACGGTCGGGGCCGACCACGTGATCGTGCTCGACGAGGAGAAGATCACGCTCCTGCCCGCCCCACCGGCGGCCCAGCCCGCCGATGCCCAGCCGGCGGCGCCCGTCGCCACCGCACCCGCCACCGCCCCGCCCACCGCGGCCCCGGTGACGCTGGTGCCGACGATCGCCACCCCGGCACCCCCGGCGCCGGCCGCCGCGAGCCCGGCGCCGCTGAGCCTCTCCGTGGCCGAGACCCGCGACGGCGCGCAGTTGTCCTGGACGCCGACCGACGCCGCCGCCTTCGCCAGCTACATCGTGGTGCGGGGAATGGCGGGGACCGATTTGCTCGAGGACATCGTCGTGCTGCCCAACCGCCAGGCGACCACGTTCACGGACGTGAGCGCACCGACCGGCGTCGAGCTCTGCTATCGGATCGTCGCCGTCGGCGCCGACGGCCTGCCCGTCGCAGAGAGCGAGACGATCACCTTCGTCCGCGAGGGGACGGGCGGCTCCAACGAGATCCCGCCTTCGACGGGCTCAGCGCCGCCAACGACCCCGGCCGAGAGCACCACGACGCCGGCACCACCGACGACCGCGGCCTCGCATCGGCCCGCGACCACCGTCGCCGCCACGACCATCGCTGAGACGACCGTACCCGCGAGGGCACCTGACAACGGTGCGCCCGGGACCGACGACGGGTGGTGGCCGTTGGACGACTACCGGGACCAGGACCACGACAGCGGCGACGGCAATGACGGCGACGACGGTTGGTGGCGGGACGGCGGCACCGAGGACTGGGACCAGGACGACTGGGGTTGAGCCGGCGGCTCAGTCCTGGGCCCAGGCCTCGGGTCCTTCGGGATTGTCCTCCACGAGCTGCTCGACGACGCGGCCGTCCACCGCGTCGATGAGCACGAACCCCCGGCGGCGGGGCGGCTCCTCCGCCGAGTAGCAGAGGATGCGCCAGGTGGGGCGGCTGCGCAGGCCTCGCCAGGCGAGCTGGGCCGACGTGTGGCCGACCGGGAATCCGACGGCGTTCGTGGCCGTCACCAGGCCCTCCCGCTCGTCGATGGTCATGCGCCATCCGCTGGTGATGCAGTAGATGCCCGCCAACCCGAGGAGCACGGCGGCGAGGAGGAGCCCCCGGTTCACCAGCACCGGATCCTCGCTGCGCCGGACCAGGTAGGTCAGTAGGCAGGTGGCGGCGATGACCAGGTAGATGACACCCGGCACCCGGCGGCGGCTGTTGTCCGGGAACTTGTAGGGGCCGACGTAGCCGGAGGCGTCGAGGTCCTCGGGCAGCTCGTCCCGCACCTCGTCGGGCGCGAGCTCATCATCCACGGTCGGCCTCCATCGGACAGAGGCTAGGAGGCGGGCCAGGCCGCACGCAGGCGGGCCGCGGTGTCCGGCAGTGCCTCGGGGATGGTCCGGGTGTTGGCCGTGGCGGTCATGAAGTTGCTGTCACCCGTCCATCGCGGCACGACGTGGACGTGCAGGTGCTGTGAGACGCTGCCCCCGGCGGGGCGGCCGAGGTTGAGCCCTACGTTGATGCCCTCGGGCGAGTACGCGTGCTTCACCGCCCGCACGGCGTCGGTGACGGTAGCCCACAGCTCGGTGTGCTCGTCCTCCGTCAGGTCCTCCAGCATGGCCACCTCGCGGTAGGGCAGGACCATGGTGTGGGCCGTCGAGTACGGGTAGGCATTGAGGATGGCGAACACCGTCGCGCCCCGGTGCACGATGTGGGTCTCCTCGTCGGGCAGCCCGGACTCGAGGATGCGCGTGAACAACGACGCCGATCCGGCGTCCTCGTCGCCCGGCGGGGGGACGGACGAGACGTAGCCGGTCCGCCAGCCGGTCCAGAGACGCTCGAGCACTGGTCCGGCTCAGGCGCCGACGACGTCGGCCACCGCCACCTCGCCCCGCAGATGGGCGGCGAAGTCGGTGAGGAGGACGTTGCGTTCGGGCTTGTCGCTCCCGCGGGCGTTGACACCGACGGTCCGACCGGCCACATCGTCGTCGCCGACGACGAGGACGTACGGCAGCTTCTCGAGCTTGGCCGTCCGGACCCGCTTGCCCAATCCTTCGTCGGCGTTCACCTCGTCGACCCGGAAGCCTTCGCCCCGGAGCACGGCCGCCACCTCGGCCGCGTAGGCCTCGTGGGCCTCGGCCACTGGGAGCACCCGGGCCTGGACAGGGGCCAGCCAGGCGGGGAAGGCGCCGGCGAAGTGCTCGACCAGGACGCCGAAGAACCGCTCCACCGACCCGAACAGCGCGCGGTGGATCATCACCGGCTGGTGCCGCTCGTTGTCGGCGCCGACGTACTCCAGCTCGAAGCGCGCCGGCAGGTTGAAGTCGTACTGGATGGTCGAGAGCTGCCAGCGCCGGCCGATGGCATCCCGCACGTCGACGTCGATCTTCGGACCGTAGAAGGCGGCGTCGCCCTCCTTGATCTGGTAGCTGAGGCCCTCGGCCACCAGCGCGTCGCG
Organism: uncultured Acidimicrobiales bacterium; assembly: GCA_963829955.1. Taxonomy (GTDB): domain Bacteria; phylum Actinomycetota; class Acidimicrobiia; order Acidimicrobiales; family Ilumatobacteraceae; genus DASTFY01. Next base: position 7,472 of record CAWHKS010000011.1, on the reverse strand, counting down.
CAGCGTCTCGGTGGCGCTCTGCCAGGCGTCGTCCGAGCCGATCGACTTCATCGGATCGCGTGTGGAGAGGTTGGCCTCGAAGTCCTCGAACCCGAACGCCCGCAGCACCGAGATCACGAAGTTGAGGAGGCTGCGGATCTCGTCCGGCGCCTGCTCGCGGGTGCAGAAGATGTGGCTGTCGTCCTGCGTGAAGCCGCGAATGCGCAACAGGCCGTGCAGCGTGCCCGCCCGTTCGTAGCGGTAGACGGTGCCCAGCTCGTAGAGGCGCAGGGGCAGCTCCCGGTAGCTGCGCATCCGGCTGCGGTAGATCAGGCAGTGGATCGGGCAGTTCATGGGCTTCAGGTGGTACGACCCGTTGTCCATGTCCATCGCCGGGTACATGCTCTCCTTGTACCAATCGAGGTGTCCCGACGTCTGGAAGACCTGCGAGCGGGCGAGGTGGGGGCTGTAGACGAACTCGTAGCCACCAGCGGCGTGCCGGGCCCGGCTGTAGTCCTCCATCAGCTTGCGGATCACGCCGCCCTTCGGGTGCCACACGGCCAGGCCGCCGCCCAGCTCGGACGGGAACGAGAGCAGGTCCAGTTCGACGGCCAGGCGCCGGTGGTCGCGCTTCTCTGCCTCCTCCAGCCGGTGCAGGTGCTCGTTCAGCGCGGCCTTGGACTCCCACGCCGTGCCGTAGATGCGCTGGAGCATCGGGCCGTGCTCGTTGCCTCGCCAGTACGCACCGGCGACCTTCATGAGCTTGAAGTGACCGAGCCGCCCCGTGCTGGTGACGTGCGGTCCGCGGCACAGGTCGACGAACTCGGGCGTGTTGCGGTAGACGCTGATGATCGAGCCGGCCGTGACCTCGCCGGCGTCGACGGTGTCGGCTCCCGCACCGTCGACGTCCTGCACCCGCTCGATGATCTCGACCTTGTAGGGCTGGTCGGCGAACAGCTCGAGCGCGGCACCCGGCTCGACCTCGTCGCGCTCGAAGGGCTGGTCGGCGGCGATGATCTCCCGCATGCGGGCCTCGATGGCCGCAAGGTCCTCCTCGTGGAAGGTGCGGCCGTCCGGGAGATCGAAGTCGTAGTAGAAGCCGTCCTCGATGGCCGGGCCGATGGAGAACTTCGCTCCCGGGTAGAGCTGCGTGACGGCCTGGGCCATGACGTGCGCGGTCGAGTGACGCAGGACGTGGCGCCCCTCGTCCGAGCCGTCGGTGATGATGGCGACCGCCGCCCGCTCCGGCAGCGGTCGCTCCAGGTCCCACTCCTCCCCCTCCACGGTGGCTGCGACCGCAGCCTTGGCCAGCCGCGAGCCGATGGACCTGGCGACGTCGCCCGCGGTCGAGCCCTCGGGATACGCGCGCTCGCTGCCGTCCGGGAGGGTGATGAGGATGTCGCTCATGGCCTCGGCGAATCTACCGGCGGCCGTCGACGCCGCCCGGCAGGGTTTGGATCAGGCTTGTCAGGCCTGTTCAGGCTTGGTCAGCCCGCCGTGACCAGCTCCGGCTGCCCCTCGCGCACCGGATCGTCGACATGGGCGACGCGGGCCGCCTCGCTGGGGATCGACTCGGACTTCTTCGTGGCGTAGACATCCCGGTACTCCTGGCCGGTGAGCTCCCGGATCTCGAACATCAGCTCATCGGTGATCTGGCGGAGCACGAGGCGGTCCTCGGCGCGGTCCTGGTAGCGGTCGACCTTGATCGGCCGGCCGATCCGGATCGTGCAGTGCATCCCCATCTTCGGCATCTTGGCGTCGGGGGGCTGGATCTCCCGGGTGCCGATCACGCCGACCGGGAAGATCGGGCAGCCGACCTTGAGGGCCAGGCGGGCCGCGCCGGTGTGGCCGCGGTAGAGGACACCGTCACGGCTCCGGGTGCCCTCCGGGAAGATGCCGAAGAGCTCGCCCCGGCGCAGGACCGCCTCGGCGGCATCGAGCGCGCTCTGCGACCGGTCACCGCCCGAGCGGTCGATGGGGATCATGCCCAGCGCCGGGAACACGTGCTTCGTCTTCCACGAGTCCATGTACTCCGCCTTGCCGACGAAGCTGATCCGGCGGGGCGCCGTCAGCATGAGGAACGCCGAGTCGAGGAAGCTGATGTGGTTCGGGCACAGGATGGCCGGCCCTTCGGACGGAATGCGCTCGTACCCCTCCAGGTGGAACCGCCACAGCCGCCGGGCCACCGGCGCCGCGACCATCCGCCAGCGGTCCTGGAGCGCGCCGGCGCCCTGGTGCTCGCTTCCGGCTGCCGGTGCCACGCCCCCGATCCTACGCGGCGTGCGTTGCCGGTGGGTGAGGCCGGCCTTTCCGGGGCGTGTCAGGTACCTGTCGCGACGGTGAGGTCGACGCCGAGCAGCGCGGCGGCCGTGCGGACGCCCTCGCCCCGGGCGGCGGCGTCGTCGATCGCGGTCAGCGCGGCGCGGGTATCGAGGTCGTGGTCGAGCGCATCCCGAACCTCGACCAGGCCCTTGCTGTCGGTGGCGGTGTCGGTGGTGGCGTCACCGGCACCCGCCAGCCACCGGTCCAGGCGGGCCGCCGCCCTCGGCATCATCGAGTCGTCCCACTCCCAGCTCGTGCGGTAGTGCTGGTCGAGGATGGCCAAGCGGATGGCCCTCGGATCCCACGTCTCCCGGAGCTGGTCGACGAACACCAGGTTGCCCAGGCTCTTGGACATCTTCTCGCCGTCCTTGCGCACCATGGCGATGTGCATCCAATGGCGGACGAACGGCTCCCCGGTGGCCGCCTCGGACTGGGCCCGCTCGCACTCGTGGTGCGGGAAGATGAGGTCCGAGCCGCCGCCGTGCAGATCGATCGTGCTGCCGAGCTCGCGCAGGGCGAGCGCCGAGCACTCGATGTGCCAGCCGGGCCGGCCCGGCCCCCACATCGTGTCCCAGGACGGTTCGTCTTCGGCCGATGGTTGCCAGAGCACGAAGTCCAGCGGGTGGCGCTTGTGCACGTCCTCGACGTTGCCGCCCCGTTCCGCGGCGTAGGCGAGCATCGTCGCCTCGTCGTAGTGGCTGACCGACCCGAACGTCGGGAAGCGGGTGACATCGAAGTACACCGAGCCGCCGGCCTGATAGGCGAAGCCGCGGTCGAGCACCATCCCGATGAAGCCCCGGATGTCGGGGATGGCGGACGACGCCCGCGGCCGGCTGTAGGCGGGCAGCACGTCGAGGGCGTCCATGTCCCGGTCGAACCGGGCCTCCTCGGCCGCCGCCAGATCGAGGTAGTGGATCCCGAGCTCCCGAGCCTTCGCGAACAGCGGGTCATCGACGTCGGTGACGTTGCGGACGCACTTGGTGTCGTGGCCGAGATCACGCAGGCGCCGTTGGAGCACGTCGTAGAACAGGTACACGGCGGCGTGGCCGATGTGGGTGGCGTCGTACGGGGTGATGCCGCACGTGTAGAGCGTCACGACCGGTCCTGGCTCGAAGGGGACGACCTCCTGCCGGGCGGTGTCGAACAGGCGCATCGACATGGTGGACGTCGCTCCGGCCTCGACTGCCGGGCCGCTCAGGCCTTGATCCCGGTGAGCTTCGGGGCGACGCGGGTCCGGTAGCGGACGTTCAGCTGCAGAAGGACGGCGGTGAACGCCTCGATCGCCGTGGCGTTCGAGAGCTCGCCGGCGTCGAGAGGACGGCAACCGGGGATGGCGCTGACGATCTCCGACACGACCTTGATGGCGGCCGTGTCGTCGGAGCAGATGAGCACGTCGGAGTCGATCGGCCGATCGAGATGGCCCAGCTCCTTGGCCGGCAGGTGGTGGAACGCGGCGACCACGCGGCAGTGGGGAACCGCCGCCTGCACATGCGCGGCCACCGACCCGCGGGGCGGCACGAGCGGTTGGAACTCGGACCCGACCCGCACGAGCGCGTTGGCCATGCTCACGACGACCTTGCCGTCGAGGTCGGGCGCGTGCTCGTGCGCGGTGGTCGCCGCGGAGTCCCACGGCGTGGCGATGACCACCAGCTCGGCCCGGGCAGCGTCGGTGTTGTCGCCGGCGTCGATGGGCAGCTCCCGGCCCGGCCACGCGCCCAGGATCGTGTCCCGCGCCTCCATGGCCCGGTAGCGCGAGCGCGACCCCAGGATGACGTCGTAACCGACCGAGGCCAGGCGCGCTCCGAGAGCCGTTCCCGCCGGCCCGGTCCCGCCGAGGATGCCGATGCGCATGCTCGGAGCCTTGCACATACGCTCCGGCGCATGGGACTCCTCGACGGCAAGCGCATCGTGATCACCGGCGTCCTCACGGACGCATCCATCGCCTTCGGGGTGGCCAAGCTGGCGCAGGAGGAGGGTGCGTCGATCATCCTGACCGGCGCCGGGCGAGGTCTCTCGCTGACCGAGCGCACAGCTCGCAAACTGCCCGCGGAGGCACCGGTCTTCGAGCTTGACGTCACCGAGCCGGCGCACCTGGAATCCGTGCGCGACGCGGTGGCCGAGCGCTGGGACGGCGTGGACGGCGTGCTGCACGCCATCGGCTTCGCTCCCGCGGTGTGCCTCGGCGGCACGTTCATGGAGGCGACGTGGGACGACGTGTCAGTGGCCCTGCACGTCTCGTCCTATTCGCTCAAGGCCCTCGTGGACGCCTTCGGGCCGTTGATGGGACCGGGGTCATCGCTCGTGGGCCTGGACTTCGACGCCACGGTGGCCTGGCCGGCCTACGACTGGATGGGGGTGGCGAAAGCGGCCCTGGAGTCGACGGCGCGCTACCTGGCCCGCGAACTGGGCAGCCGGGGGATCCGGGTGAACCTCGTGGCCGCAGGACCGATCCGCACGATGGCCGCCAAGTCGATCCCGGGCTTCGCGGCGTTCGAGGACGCTTGGCAAGCCCGGGCCCCGCTCGGGTGGGACATCAACGACACCGGCCCGACGGCGCGGGCTTGCGTGGCACTGCTGTCGGACTGGTTCCCGGCCACCACCGGCGAGATGGTGCACGTCGACGGCGGCTATCACGCCATCGGGGCCTGAGCGCGCCGGCTCCGCGCCAGCAAGTCAGCGGCCATCTGCTCGAGCTCACGGTGACGGCGCCACCACGCGTCCTCGGCCGTGTCGAGCACTGCCTCGGCGGCGCCGGCCGCGCCGAGCCGCTGGTGGAGGGCCTGGCGGCTCACGCCGAGCGCCCGGGCGGCCGCGGCCATCGGGAGGTTCCGGTGGCGGACGTCCCGCACGGCCTGACGCTCGATCCGATCGAGGTGCGCCCGCAGCTGGCGGACGGTGAGCAGGCGGTCCAGCGGATGGGACGCCGGGTCGAGCGCGACGTCGAAGCGGCGACGGTGTTCGTTGTCCGGGACCATTCGTCGAGGCTGCCAGGCGGGTGCTACAGCGCCGGCCGGGGCCCGTAGGACACCCACCGGGACCATGCGAATTTGCCAATCCGTCAAGTTCCCTTGACGGTCCCTCGCCCGGCGAATCGACGGCGAATCGCCGGGGTCAAGGAACGTTGACGGGGCGTCAAGGTGGGTTGACGGTTTCGCGAATGTGAAGTCCGCCGGGGGAGGCCCCAATCCGCGCCGGAGCCGCCTCAGCCGACCATCGACGTCCGGCCGGCCCAGAAGGGCGCCCGCAGGTCCCGCTTGAGGACCTTGCCCGAGCCGGTCTTGGGCAGCTCGGGGACGAAGCTGATCGAGCGGGGCACCTTGTACGACGCCAGGTGCTCGCGGGCGTGGGCGATCACGCCCTCGGCATCCAGCGTCGTCCCCGGCGCCACGACGACGGCGGCGTGGACCGCCTCGCCCCACTCCTCGCTGGGCACCCCGAAGACCGCCACTTCGTAGATCGCAGGGTTCAGATCCAGCGCGGCCTCGATCTCCGCCGGGTAGATGTTCATCCCGCCCGAGATGATCATGTCCTTCTTGCGGTCGCAGATGTAGAGGAATCCCTCGTCGTCCCGGTACGCGACGTCCCCCACCGTCTGCCACCCGTCCCGGTTGTCGGCCAGGTACCGGTCGTGCTGCTTGTAGTAGTCGGCGAACACCGACGGGCTGCGCACGAACAGCTCACCCGGATGGTCCGGGCCTGTGCCGGTGACTTCGTTGCCGTCGTCGTCGAACAGCGTGATCTCCACCCCGGGCGCGGCCTTGCCGCACGATCCGGGCTTGCGCAGCTGGTCCTGCGGCTCGAGGATGCAGTTCACGCCGAGCTCGGTGGAGCCGTAGACCTCCCACAGCGAGTCACCCGGGAAGTCGTCCAGGTACAGCTGCTTGAGCGCGAACGACCAGGGGGCGGCGTTGGCCACCATCCGCTTCATCGAGGAGCGGTCGTAGCGGGTCTTCACCTCGTCCGGCAGCGTGCAGATCATGCGGATCGGCGTCGGGGCGGAGAAGGTCGACGTGATGCGGTACGTGTCCACCAACCGCAGCCAGTCCTCGGGTTCGAATCGCCGCTGCAGCACGACCTTCTGGCCGAGCGCCTGAGCGATGCCCATGAACCCTCCCGGGCCGGAGTGATAGAGCGGCCCGGTCGGGATGTACACGTCGTTGGGCGTGTACCCGATGAGCTGCACCATCGCCATGATCTGAGCCGGATCCCCGGCCCCCGGCCGCAGCGCCCCCTTTGGCTTCCCGGTCGTGCCCGACGTGTAGATCATGGTCGCGCCGGCTACCACCTCGGTCGGCTCGTCCGGGGATGCGTCCGCCATCAGGTCGTCGGCACTCTCCATTCCCTCGGGCGTCGGCCCGTCGAACACGAGCACGGACGTGACCTTGGGGATCTCGGCACGGATCCGGCCGAACATCGGAGCCATCTCCGCGTCGACGAAGGCCACGGTGGCGTCGCAGTGGTCGACGACGTACGCGGCCTCCTCGTCGGACAACCGGTAGTTGAGCGGGACGGCCGTCGTCCCGAGCTTCCGGGCCGCGTTGATGACGCTGACGACCCCGATCGAGTTCTGGCCGCACCACACCACCTTCGTCCCGGGGCCGGCCCCCCGCTCGGCCAGGACGGCGGCGAGCCGGTTGGTCTGCGCGTTGAGCTCGGCCCAGGTGAGCTGCACGATGGTGCCTTCGGGCCGGTCGTCGACGACGGCCACGTCGTCCGGCTTCGCCGCCGCGTACATGGTGAGGAGATCGGGCATGGCCGCGTTGTCTACCAGCCCGCGATGGCGTGCGCCCGGCCCGGGCTGGCACACTGGGGCGATGCCGTTCGACACCAGGCGTTGGGTCGATCCGTCTCAGCCGCAGACGCTGCAGTTCGCGTGCTGGCTGCTGTACGCCAACGCCATCGTCGGGCTGCTGTTCGGCGGATCGGCGCTCGGCATCCTGGGGCTGGCGGCCAGCGTCCTGGCCGGGTACGGCATCGCCAACGAGAAGCGTTGGGGCTACATCCTCGCCGTGGTCATCACCGGGCTCGAGGTCCTGCTGTACGTCGTGGCCGCGGGCGGCATCATCGACGCCATCAGCTCGCCAGTGCTCATCCCGCTGGCGTTCACGGTGGCGCTGCTGGCGCTGCTGTTGCACCCGCAGAGCCGCGACTACCAGCGCATCTGGTTCAAG
>CAWHKS010000010.1:0-98557 GCA_963829955.1 uncultured Acidimicrobiales bacterium | reverse complement strand
GAGCATCGCTTCGCGGCTGGCTCGGCCGATCAGTGACTGCCCCGCCAGCGCGTCCTCGATCGACGCGACGACCTCGACCAGGAAGGCGCTCTTGGCTATCCAGCCCAGCGCGCCAGCCTCGAGGCAGGCGGCCAGGATCGCACGCTCCGTCTCGCCGGTGAGCATCACGACACGCGCCCCGGTCTGGCGCAGCGGAGTGATCAGATCGACGCCGCTGCCGACCGCGGATCCGAGGTGGATGTCGAGCACGACGCATTCGGGCTGGAACGCTCGGGCGTGATCGATCACCGCGGCGGCTGTCGGGCCACTCGTGGTCTCGACGTCCCAGCCCCGAGCGGCGAGCTCGAGCTGGAGGCCGATGGCGATGAGCGGGTGATCGTCGACGATGAGCACGCGGTGAGTCATGACGCGGCCCCCGTCGACGTCAGGGCGGTTGACGCATCGACAGGCGACGGCTGGTCCCACGCGGGGAATCGCAACACGACCGAGGTGCCGCCCCCCGCGCTGGGCTCGATGTCGATGCTGCCGTCCTGCTCCTCCATCAGCTGCCGAGCGATGAAGAGACCAAGTCCGGATCCGTCGCTGCCGACAGCCTTCATGCGTCGCTCGAACACCCGCTCCTGGAGGGAAGCCGGGATGCCGGGTCCACGATCCTCGACGTAGACGGACACTTCGCCGTTGGCGACAACGGCGAAGATTTCGACCGGCGAACCGGGAGCGTGGAGCTTCGCATTCGTCAACAGGGCCAGGAGCACCTGGGCCAGCGCGGTCGGGGGCCCCGACCACGTCTATGCCATGGGGCAGGCTCGACCTGACGTCGAGACCGTCGGCCCGGGCGCAGGTGAGCACGGGGAGGAAGGCCTCGCGCAGGTCGAAGGTGGCCGGCGCCGCCGCCCGGGCGTCGAGAAGCCCCCGCAGCCGCCTGATCTCAGCGACCAGTCCGTGAGTCAGCTCATCGATCTGCTCGACTGACAGGAGGTCGCGATGACGGGCCAGGCCGGTCGCCGCGGCCTCGATGCCGAGCAGCGCGGCGCGGGCCTCATGGCGGAGCTCTGCGTCCTCGGCAACGGCGACCGGCCGGGTCGCCCGGGCGGGCACACGGGTCGTCCGCCCTCGGTCCAACGGGCGTCGGCACGCGCGGCGCGGGCTGCCGGTCCGCGCTCGCCCCTCTCGGTTCAGATTCACCCCGTTCCGTCTCACCGACTGCGAGACGCTGGAGCGCGAGGTTCATGACGCAAAGTTCGCAGTTGGCGTCATCGGCCTGCATCTCGAGCGTCTCAGCGGTGCCGGGATGATTTCGTCGCGGCCCGATCTTCTTGAAGGACATCATGCGCTGGTTCACCTATCCCTTGGTCGCGGCTGCCGTCGGCGGCGCCGCCTTCGCCATGCCCGCGGGGCGCTCGGCCCTGATCGCGGCCGTCGTCGTGCCCATGGCGGCAGCTGACGCGCCGGTTGCGCTCGACGCCCCGGCACAGGAAGCCCCCGCCGAGCAGCCACCGGCGCCCGAGTCCGGCGCCCGAGCCGGCGCCCGAGCCTCCGGCCGCCACCGAGCCACCGGCCACCCAGCCGCCGGCGCCCGAGCCGGCGCCCGAGCCTCCGGCCGCCACCGAACCCCCGGCCACCCAGCCGCCGGCGCCCGAGCCTCCGGCCGCCACCGAACCGCCGGCCACCCAGCCGCCGCCCACTGTGCCTCCGGTGACGGAGCCTCCGGTGACTGAGCCTCCGGTGACGGAGCCGCCGGCCACCGAGCTGCCGCCAGTGGACGAGTCCCCGGCACCTCCCCCGACCGGTGCGACCCGCAGCGCCTCCCGCCGCGCCGCCGGCCACGGAGCAGCCGTCCGCCGCCCAGCCGCCCACCGAGGACACCACCACGGCCGTGTCAGCACCGGTCGATTCCGGCGCGGCAGCGGTCCGCCTCCGCCTGCCCACGGTGACGGCCACGGCCGACCTCGTCCCGCCCATCCTCGCCGGGCGCCAGACGGACGCGCCCCTGCTGTCGGGCTTCGAGGCCGGGTCGGTCGATGGGCTCGGCGGCATTTCGCCCGTCGCCGCCGACGCCTACCTCGACGCGGAGCGCTGGGTGCAGGCCAACCTGCCGTCGTGCGATCTCGACGCGTCCTTCATCGCCGGGATCGGTCAGGTCGAGAGTCAGCACGGGACGCCCGGCGGCATCGATCTCCTTCGCGACGGTGGAACGTCTGAGCCGATCCGAGACGGAGCCGGCGGCGAGGGTCCGATGCACTTCACCGCATCGGAATGGGCTCACTACGGATCCGATGGCAACGGTGACGGCGTGACGAGTCCCGACAACATGTACGACGCCACGGTCGCCGCCGCACGCAAGCTGTGCGAGCTGGCCCAGGTGTTGCCGGGTGCGAGCGGCACGCTCACCTCGGCCACCGACCGCCTCCGGGTCGCGTACGCCTTCGACCAGGGGGCGGCCGCGCCGTACGTCGTCGACCCGCATGACGCCGTGCACGGTGACGACTTCGCCGCCGAAGCGGTCCGCTTCGCGGAGAGCATCTCGGCCCGGCTGAGCTCCTACGGCCAGGCGCTCGAGGACGCGGATGAGCGCATCGCGCAGATCGTGACGTGGATGCGGCAGCAGATCCAGATCGGCGCCAGGTACGCGGCCACGAACCCCGGCCGGTTCGGCACGCCGTGGGATGGGGTCCCGAAGAAGAGCTTCATCTCGGATCGGACGTACCAGTACCCAGCGGGCACGATCACCTATGACTGCTCAGGGCTGATGGTCGTCGGCTTCCGCCAGATCGGCGTCGATCTCGTCGGGCTCGATGCCACCTGGACCGGCTCCATGCTCGCCAACCTCCCGCGGGTGCCGCGGGACCAGATGCAGGTCGGGGACCTGATCATCCTGGGCCGCGGCGGCCGAACGACCCATGTGGTCATGTACCTCGGCGAGGACCGCTACATCCACGCCGGTTCGTGCGGGAGCAGCATGGGGGTCTGCGAGCGGGAGGGGATCGACTGGAGCCGGGTGTCGGGCGTTGTCCGCGTGCCTCTCGATGCCGCGTCAGTCGACGCAGGCTGAGGGCAGTAGCCGAGGTCCGCGCCGGCGCCGCCGCGCTCGCGTAGGAGCCGCTCAACGGCTCGGACGTCGATGCGGTTGGGCGTCCCGCTGTAACGTGCGGCTCTCGCGCGTTCGCACGGTTGGGGGTACTGATGGGCACACCGACGTTCGGCGTCTTCGATCACATCGAGGGCATCCCGGGGAGGTCGGTGGCCGACGTGCTCAAGGACCGATTGGACCTTGTCCGGATGGCCGACGAGGCCGGCTTCGCCGGGTATCACCTTGCCGAGCATCACGGCAGTGAGCTGTGTCTGGTGCCGAATCAAGAGCTGTTCATCGCCGCGGCATCGCAGATCACCGACAGCATCCGGATGGGTCCGATGGTGAAGCTGCTTCCGTTGCACCATCCGGTGAGCCTGATCGAGGATCTGTGCGTCGCCGACAACCTCACGAACGGTCGGGTGGACTTCGGTGTGGGCCGTGGCCCGGCGCCGGTCGAGCACTTCTGGTTCGGCAGCGACTGGCCGACGGCGGCGGAGCGGTTCGAGGACGTGCTGGGCATCATCTGCCGGGCTCTGCGCACCGGTGAGATCAGCAGCGAAGGGTCGAGGTTCTACGACTTCCGCACGATGCCCGTGGCGACCCCGCCGGTGCAGGAGTTCATCCCGTTCTGGTATCCCGGCAACCCGGTCACCGCTGGACGGTTCGGGCTCAACCTGATGTGGCCGGGCCCGGTCCCTCGGGAGGTTGCCGAGCTCTACGCCGAGAGTTGGTACGCGCACGTGGGCGACGAGGTTCGCCTCGACGGGCCGGGCGCCAGCCCCCGTGTGGGCTGCACGATGCTCATCGCGATCGCCGAGGATGAGTCCGAGGCGCTCGACGTGGCGGCGCGGGGCATGAACGGTCTCGTCCGCCGTACCCATGCCGTTCACCGCTGGGACGTCGAACTGCTCGGCCAGGAGGGCGCCGACTCGGCGATCGGACCTCTGCGCAAGATCCTCGGCAGCATCGATGAAGCAATCCAGTTCGGTGCAGGCACAGCCGAGCAGATCCGGGATCGTTTCGCGGAGATCCTCGCCGCGGGCCTCACGGACTACCTCGTGCTCCAGATCCCGACGGGGGACATGACCTTCGACGAGGCGAAGCGCACCCTTGACATCTTCTGTTCGAAGGTCAAGCCGGACCTCGAGATGGACTGACCCCGCCCTCGCGACAGTTGATCCAGGAGACGATCGGACAGCCGCCGACGCGGCGCGCCGTCAGCGGGGCGTGTCGGGCAGCGTGGCGAAGAAGCCGGATGTGCCGCCGCCGTCGAGGGCGATGACCGTGCCCGTGATGAACGACGACGCGTCCGACGCGAGGAAGTTCGCGAGGCCCTGGATCTCGTGGGGCTCGCCCATGCGACCCTGGAGGGTCGTCGTGTTCCACTTGCGCACGATGTGGTCCGGCGCCGGTCCCGGCCCGCCGATGTTGGTGCCACCGATGGGCCCGGGCGCGATGCCGTTCACCCGGATGCCGTCACGGGCCAGGTCGATCGCCGCCTGCCGGACCAGGTTGGTCAGCGCCCCCTTCGAGCAGTTGTAGCCGTAGCCCACCATCGACTCCCCACGGAGGCCGGCCGTCGACACTGTCGCCACGATGCTGCCCCGGCCGCTCGGGCGCATGGCGATGGCCGCCGCCTTGATCGTGGCCAGCGCGCCGCGGAGGTTCACGGACATCGCGTGGTCGAAGGTCGCCCAGTCGAGCTCGTAGATGCGGCCCGCGTCGACCTCCAGTGAGGGCCCCCCGGCGATGCCGGCGTTGGCGAAGACCGCGTCGAGCCGGCCGTGCGCGGCGGCGCTGTCGGCGATGACCGCGGCGATGGCCGTCCTGGTCGGCGACATCGCAGACCTGCGGTGAGAACTCGGAGTCGGCTCCGAGCTGGTCTGCCGCGGCCTTGAGGGCGTCACCGTCGTGATCGATGGCGGTCACCACGGCGCCGAACTCGAGCAGGCCCTGGCAGATAGAGAGCCCGAGACCGTTCGCAGCGCCGGTCACGGCGATGTGGCGGCGGCGCAGATCGAAGCGCGTCGCCAGCGGACGGATGTCTGTGCTGGTCGAGATCTGGTTCACGGAGTGGCTCCTGTCTCTGGGCGGAGGTCGATGAGCGCCTTGTACGCCGTCTCCGGGTCGTGCTCGAGCAACTCGAACGCGTCGTTCACGCGGTCGAGCGGGAAGGTGTGGCTCACGAAGGTGTCGAAGAGTCCTCGATGGCCGCGGACGAGCGCGACGGCGGCGGCGAACTCGTCGGCCACGCAGCAGCTCACCCCGAGCACGTCCAGCTCCTTGAAGGGCAGGGTTCCCGAACAGACGGGCGCCGACGCGCCGGTCAGTCCGACCACGACGACCCGGCCGCCGTTGCCGGCCAGGTCGAGGGCGGTCTGCAGCACGTCCGGGCGGCCGGTCGTGTCGATGACCGTGTGTGGACCGGCCACCCCGCCCAGCGCACCGAGCGACGCCGGGTCCGGCGCGCCGGCCTCGAAGCCGGCGCGATTGACCAGTTCGCGCCTGGAGACCACGGGGTCGATGAGCGTGACCCGGCCACCGCGCTCACGCGCCGCGATTGCAGTCGCGAAGCCGATCGGACCGGCACCGAACACGACGATCTGCTCACCGGCCCGCACGCCCGCCCGCACGACGGTGTGGATGGCGATGGAGACCGGCTCCACGAGCGCGGTCTGCGCCGGACTCAGGTCGTCGGCGGCGACGACGTTCGCGGTGTCGACCAGGACGAGGTCCTGCAACGCACCGTCGTGATGGACGCCGATCAGGTCGATCTCGCTGCACACGTTCGGTCGACCGGCCGTGCAGGAGCGGCAGCGACCACACCCGCTCACCGGCCAGACGGCCACCCGATCGCCGATCTCGAACGGCGAACCGGCGGGATCGACCGCTTCGACGACGGCAGAGAACTCGTGTCCCTGTACGCGGGGGAAGAGCTTCTCGTGCGTCGGACCGAGCTCGTTCGTGAAGAAGTGGAGATCCGAGCCGCAGATGCCGACGGTCTCCATCCGCAGCAGCGTGCTGCCCTCCGCGGGCGGCGGCGGCTCCGGACGCTCGACGATGTCGATCGCCCGCGGTCCGATGGTGACCGCCGCTCTCATGGATGTCAGTCTCCCTGAAACCCTCGTGGCGGACAAGTGTCCGCATGGTGGTTCATACTGTCGGTGCCGCTGGCGGCCTGGCCGCCCCCTCAACACGACGAGGCGACTCGACATGACGCAGCTCGACCCCCAGATCCAGGCCGTCCTCGAGGCGATGGCCGCACAGCCCCAACCGGCGGCGCCGCCGACCCTGGACGAGGTCCGCGCCGGGGCCAGCGCGGGGCATCGCGCGCTGTGCCCACCCCCGGTCGAGATGGCGAGCGTGGAGACGGTGGCCATCCCCGGGCCGAACGGCGATGTCCGCTGCTTGGTGAGCACGCCCCGCCGGTCCGACACGCCGCTGCCGATGCTCGTCTACTTCCACGGCGGCGGGCTGATGCTGCTGGACGCCGACGACTTCCAGCCCGTCTGCACCGCGCTGGCCGCAGGCGCTGACTGCATTGTTGTCAACGTCGACTACCGGCGCACGCCGGAGCACCCGTTCCCGCAGCCGCTGGACGACGCCTTCGCCGTCTACCGGTGGTGCCTCGACAACGGCGCCGACATCGGTGGCGACCCGTCGCGCACCGCGGTCGGAGGCGACAGCGCGGGCGGGTACCTCGCGGCGGCGATCTGCCTGGACGCGAAGCAGCTCGACGTGCCCCAGCCGGTCCTCCAACTGCTGGTCTATCCGGACATCGACGCGACGAACCGGTCCGAGAGCATGCTGACCATCGACGCGTTCATCGGGGTTGATCAGGTCGTCGAACTGCACGCCGCGCACTGCGGCGATCAACTCCTGGACCCGCGGGCCTCACCGATCCACGCCGCCGATCACTCCGGCTTGGCGCCGGCGTTCATCCTCCTCGCCGGGCACGACCCCTTCGTCGACCAAGGTCGCGCGTACGCGGCCGTGCTGCGGGCGGCGGGCGTGCCCGTGACGCTCTCGTGTTACGAGGGCACCATCCACGCGTTCTTCACGATGGGCGGCGCGGTCGACGCAGCGAACGCGGCGGTCGCCGAGGCGGCGTCGAACCTGGCCCGCGCCTTCACCCGTTAGGTGCTGGCCGAACGCGGTCAGGCCGGCGCTTCGACCTCGACCAGGTCGAGGAGCACCCACTGCTTGCCGCCGGCCCCGCCGGCCAGCTCCTCGCCGGCGGCCCGCCACATCCCGGGGCCCGAGGTGATGTGCTGGGTGCCGGCGTGCACATCGCGAACGAGACGCTCGATGGGACTTCCCTTGCGCAGCGCCGTGGTCCCGCCCGACAGGTAGACGAAGTTGGCCACGCCGGCAAGCGCATCGGTGATGTTGCCGAGCGCGATCCGGATCAGCGTGTCCTGCCGCACGGTGATCTCCTGGCCGGCGGCGACGGACGCTTCGACGTCGGCCCAGGCCTCCCGCACGAACGCGCCCGCCGCCCGGAACCGAGCCTCGGTCTTGGCAAGGTCGGTCCGGAACGCGTCGGTGTCGATGAGGGATCCCGGACGGCCCTTCTTCGTGCGGACGAGTTCGCTCAGCTCGTCGAGCAGGCGGCGCCCGACGCCCATCGCCCAGCCCGAGTGGCACACGACGGCGATGCCGATGATGCCGAGGTGGTACAGCGAGCCGCCGTGGAGCGGCTCGCGGGTGAAGGCGAAGTGCGTGTAATCCTCGGGCACGAACGCGTCGGTGATCGTGTAGTCGATGCTGCCCGTCCCTCGGAGCCCCATGACGTCCCAACTGTCGAGGAACAGCTCGGCCTTCTCGACCGGGACGACGAAGATGCGGGCCTCACCCGTCTCCTCGATGATGCCGAGCGTGTGGATGTGGTCCCCGTGCCGGAGCCCCGACGCGAAGCTCCACGACCCCGTGAGCAGGTAGCCGCCGTCGACCGACTTTGCCTTGCCGGGGGCCGTCCCCTGTCCGGCGATGACCGGGCAGCGGCCGTTGCCGAACAGCTCCTTGATCGCGGTCTCGCCGAGGTACGAGCCGGCGGTGCCGATGGCCAGCGACGCCGCCATCTGGACCCAGCCCGCCGACGGATCGCCGTAGGCGGTGAGCGCCAGCACCTCGAGCGAGTCGAGCGGGCCGAGCTCGAAGCCGCCGAGGTCCTCGGGCACCCACATCTTGAGCAGGCCGGCCTCGTTGTAGGCGTCGATCACCTCCGGCGCGAGCAGGCTGTGCTCGTCACCGTACGGCGCGTGGGTGTCGAGGAGCGGCACGAGCACCTTCGCTCGTTCCGCCAGCGGCGTCGTCGCGCTCAGCGTGGCTTCCATGCTCGTGCTCCTACCTCAGTAGTGCCGTCCGACTGGTTCGGTCCCCCCGCTGTCCGTCAGACGGACAACTGTCCATGCGAGGCTTGCCCCGTCGGCGCTGCGCTGTCAAATTCCATGCATGCCCGCGCTTCCCCGCTCCCACCGCGGTCTCGGCCGGGGACACAGGCAGACCTACACTTCGGACGTCGTCGAGAAGATTGTCCAGAAGATCCAGGGGGAGCCATGCGTTCAGCCTTTCGTCCGTTGATCGGCGTCGTCGTCGCCGGTGGCCTGCTGTTGGCCGCCTGCGGCAGCGACAGCGATGATGGCGGTGACACGACCGCCGGCGGGTCCGGAGGAGAGACGAAGGACTGCCAGCCGATCAACGACGGCGTCCTCACGGTCGTCACCAGCCTTCCCGGGCCCAACTTCTGGGGCACCCAGGCCGCCGAGGTCGATCCGGACTCCATCGAGAGCGGCATCGAGTTCGACCTGGCGACGAGGATCGCCGAGGCTTGCGGGCTGGAGATGGAGTTCCGCAACGAGGTCTTCGACGCCATCGTCGCCGGCCAGGTGGCCGAGGACTCCTACGACATCGCGCTGTCGCAGGTGACGATCACCGAGGAGCGGGCCGAGGTGGTCGACTTCTCGGTGCCGTACTTCAAGTCCGACCAGGGGCTGCTCGTCCCCGCCGGCACGACGGTCTCCACCTGGGACGACGTGAAGGCCATGAACCTCGGCGTCCAGGCGGCGACGACGGCCGAGTTCTACTTCCAGGAGATCCCCGAGTGGAAGCTCGACAGCGATCCGCAGAGCTTCCCCGACCTCACCTCTGCCTATGAGGCGCTGTCGTCCGGCCAGGTCGAAGGCGTAGTCATCGACACCCCGATCAACCTGGGCCAGGCCTCACAGTCGAACGGCGAGCTGGAGGTGGTGGCGCAGTTCACGACCGGTGAGGAGTACGGCGCCATCTTCCCGAAGGGCTCGCCCAAGAAGGCGGTGTTCGACGAGATCCTCCAGGGCTTCGTCGACGACGGCACGGTCAATGAGCTGATCGCGCAATACCTCGGTGGTGACCCGTCGACGGTGCCATTCATCGAGGTCGGCAGCTGACCTCACTCTCCACGGCGACCGAGCCCGGCGCGGGCCGGGACGGGCGCCTGCGGACGAGTCGCGTCCTCACCTACCGCAGCGCGTCCATCGCGTCGCTCCTGTTCCCGCCGACGGGGATCCCCGCGCTGGTCTTCTCGCTACGAGCAGGCCGGCTCGTCAAGGAAGGGCGCCTGGAGGAGGCGCGCATCGAGGGGGAGCGGGCCCGCGACTGGTGCTGGTACTCGATCGGCATCGGGCTGGCGGTGTACTTCGTGCTGTTCATCGCGGTGCTGTTCACCGTCAGGGACGGGGTGCTCGGGGACGTGTACTTCCGGCGCGACGTGCTGTTCAGCGCCGACGTGTGGCGATCGCTGCTGAAGGGGTTCTGGATCAACATCCAGGTGTTCCTGTGGTCGGAGGCCATCGTGCTCGTCTGGGCGCTGGTGGTGGCCATGGTCCGCCTCCTGCCCCACCGGGCCTGCGTGCCCATCCGCCTGGTGGCGACGGCCTACTGCGACCTGTTCCGCGCGCTGCCCGCAGTCCTGGTGATCCTGATCATCAACTTCGGCTTCCAGCGGGCACGGCTCCCGCTGCTGGAGAACTTCAGCACGATGCAGTACGCCATCCTGGCGCTCTCCCTCGTGTACGGCGCCTATGTGGCCGAGGTGTACCGGGCGGGGATCGAGTCCATCCATCCCAGCCAGACCGCAGCCGCTCGTTCGCTCGGGCTGACCTACGCGCAGACGATGCGCTACGTCGTCGTCCCTCAGGCGGTGCGCCGCGTCGTCCCACCGCTCCTGAACGACTTCATCGGGCTGCAGAAGGACACCGCGCTGATCTTCTCCATCGGCATCTTCGAGGTGCTGTCCCGGGCCCGGTTCGTCAACAACTCAGAGGCGACCTTCACCGGTTACACGATGGCGGCGATGCTGTTCTTCCTCATCACCATCCCGATGACCCGCTTCGTTGACGGCCTCCAGCGCCGTGACCAGGCCCGCATGCGAGCCGGCTGATCCCTCATGGCCTACCTGGAGGTCGACGGTGTCTACAAGCGCTTCGGCAGCAACGAGGTGCTGCGGGGGGTCGACGTGGACGTGGATCCCCACCAGGTCGTGTGCCTCATCGGCGCGTCGGGCAGCGGCAAGTCCACCCTCCTGCGGTGCATCAACGCGCTGGAGGACATCGACGACGGCGTGATCCGCCTCGGCGGCGAACGCGTGAGCGGCCGCGGTGTGGACGTCAACGCCTTGCGCAAGGACGTCGGCATCGTGTTCCAGAGCTACAACCTGTTCCCGCACATGACCGTGCTCGACAACGTGACCCTGGCGCCCACGAAGGTGCTCGACCGGCCGACGGTCATGGCGGAGGAGCGCGCCATGCAGCTCTTGAGCCGCATCGGTCTGGAAGAGAAGGCGCAGGAGTACCCCGACCGCCTCTCGGGAGGTCAGCAGCAGCGGGTCGCCATCGTGCGGGCGTTGGCCATGGAGCCCCAGCTCCTCCTGCTGGACGAGATCACGTCCGCGCTCGACCCCGAGCTGGTCTCAGAGGTGCTGAGCATCGTGCGCCAGCTCGGCGAGGAGGGCATGACGATGGTCATCGCCACTCATGAGATGGGCTTCGCGCGCGAGGTCGCCACCAAGGTGTGCTTCCTGCACGAGGGGGTGGTTCACGAGGAAGGCCCGCCGGAGCAGGTGTTCGGGCACCCGCGGGAGGAGCGCACGCGGGCGTTCCTGCGCCGCATCACCGAGGCCGGCCGGCTCTGACGCCTCGCAGCCGGTGGGTGACGCCGGTTGTTCCATCTGCAACCGTTCGGTCATCGTTGCGATTTCGGCCACGACGGCAGAACGCCTCTGAACCGTTCGGACCTCGTGCCGCTCCGGGTTCAGACCAGCCGGCGGCGCCGGCGTTGGAGCGTCATCACTACGAGGATCGAGCCGAGGAGCACGAGTGCCGAGCCGGCGCGGATGATGCCGTCGATGTCCGTGCCTGTCTGCGGCGTGGCCTCGGCGGCCAGCACCTCGGCCGACGAGTCGTTGTTGTCCGGGTCCGGATCGGGCGTGTTGGAGTCGACCGAGGTGACGTTCGTGAACAAGCCGGTGTCGTCGACCGTGACCTCGACCTCGAGGCTGACGCTGTCGCCGGCGGCGAGGTCACCGAGATCGCAGGTGAGGGTGGTGCCGTCGAGGACGCACTCGTCGGGATAGCTCACGACGGTCAGCCCGTCCGGGAGCTCGTCGGTGACCACGACCCCCTCTGCGGTGTCCGGTCCCTGGTTCGTGACCGTCAAGGTGTAGATCACCGTGTCGCCGGGGGCGATGACCTCCTCGTCGACCGTCTTTTCGATCTCCAGGTCGGCCTCGGGCGCCGGCGCGTTGGTGAAGGTGCAGGCAACCGCCTCGCCTTCGGCCAGGGCGACGGTGGCGGTCCCGGCGGCCACGTCCACCGTGGTCCCGCCGCCCGGGTCCTCGCAGACGATGGTGGTCAGGGCGTAGCCCTGGGTCCGGGTCTCCGTGACGACGTACGTGCCGGGGGCCAGGGGGTCGAACGTGCGAGTCCCACCATCGGTCAACGAGAACGCGGTGCCGCCCAGGTCGAACGTGAACGCGGTCGTCGACGCATCCGTCACCTCCTTGGCGACGGTGATCGACCCGGGCACCGTCACGACCACCGTGGCGACGGCCTCGTCCGTCACGTCGCACGGCTCGGTGTTCGGCGTCTGAGGTCCACACAGCGGGTCGCCCGCGGAGTTCGTCGGTGTCCCGATCACGACGACGGTGTTGGTGGTCGTGGCGCTGAGGTCGACCGTGCAGGTGAAGATCCACACCTCGTCCAGGTTGTCCTCGAAGATGCTGTTCGGGCTGTCCAGCAGCCCGTCCCCGTCGATATCGCCGCTCACGAAGGTCACCGGGGCACACGTGTCGTCCGTGATCCGTGACGCCACGTCCGCCAGCGGCACGTCACCGGTGTTGCGGACCTCGTACGTGTACGTGACCGGCCCACCGCCGAGCAGCTGAGCCGGCTCGGCCGTCTTGATCACGTCGATGGCGGGGTGGAAGGGCCGGACCGACGCTACGGCGGCATCGACGACGTCGACGGGAACTGGTGGGGTGAACCCCAGTCCCGCGGTCCCGATGACGACGGCCAGGTCGGTGGTCGGCTGCGTGATGGGGCCGGTGCACTCGTAGCGCCAGACCTCGGCCGGGTCACGGTCGAGCCGGCCGTCGCCGTTGGTGTCACCGCCGACGAAGGTGGGGCTGGCGCAGCCGGGCGGCGTGGCGGCCGGTGGCAGCGATGCGTCGGTCAGGCGGACGTTCTCGAGGACGTCGTCCGCAGCTATCGGACTGATGCCGGTGTTGGTGACGTCGAAGCCGTAGGTGACCTCTCGTCCGACCGGGACCAACTCGGCGCTCACGGACTTGACCAGGTCGATGTCCGGCCGGAAGACCCTCACAGATGCGGTCGATTCCGAGGTGTACAGGTTGCCGAGCGGATCGACGCCCGACACCGAGGCGGTGTTGTCGGCCGTTGTCGCCGGGGGAGCGGGGAGCCCGATAGGCCGCGTGCACTGGTAATTCCACACCTCGGGCGCGGCGGAGTTGGCACCAGCGAGGAGACCGTCGCCGTTGGTGTCGCCACCGGTGAACTCGAGCGGCGCGCACTGGTCGTCGCTCGGACCGATGACCTCGAGGCCGACGTCACCGGGGTTGCTGACCGCGAATGTGTACGTCACGCTTCCGTCGGCCAGGACGACCGGCGGCGTCGCGCTCTTCACGATGCTGATCGCCGGCTGGATGACCAGGACGGTGGCGTTGTCCGTCGCGGACACCTGGTGCTGCGGGAACAGCGTCCCTTCGAACGACGGGATGCCCGTCGCCGTGACGGTGTTCCTCACGAAGGCTGACTCGCTCCCCGTCGGAGGTGGCGTGCCCTGGGACCGGCTGAGCAGCGTGGAACACGTGTAGTTCCACGTCTCGTCGATGTCGAGGAGCCCGTCGTTGTTCTCGTCCCCGCCGACGAAGCTGAGCGGTGCGCACCGGTCGTCGACCGGTGGGTCGGGCGTGAGGTCGAGCGCCACCGTCCCGGTGTTGGTGACGTCGTAGGTGTACTCGGCGGGCCGGCGCGGCAGGTCCGGGCCTTCGACAATCGCAGCCGCCGGGTCGACGACGACTGGTCGGAGCGAGGTCTTGTCGATCTCGATGGCGGGGGAGACGACGTCGACGAAGGCCTCGGCATCGTCGGTGACGGTGCCGATACCGGGAAGGGGCGCGCCCCCGCGTCGGACGGCTGGCCGGTGATCGTCGCTGTGTTCTCGGTGGGGACGGCGACCAGTCCCGGACAGGTGAAGGTCCACGTCTCCCCGGGATCGAGGAGCAGGTTGCCGTTCCCGTCACCACCGGTGAAGACCGCGGGCGAGGTGCAGCGCGCGGTCGGTCACCCACCCCGGCTCCGTGGCCGGTCCCGGCGCCGTCGCCCCGGGCCGGTTGAGCGGCGTCGTGCCGGTGTTGGTGGCTGCGAACGTGTACGTGACGGGCTGCGGCGTGCCCGTGGCGGGGTCCACGACCACGACCTCGGGCGTCACCGCCTTGTCCAGGCTGACGCCCGGGCTCACCACGTCGACCTCGGCCCGGTCGACGGCGGTCACGGGCGGGTTGCGGTCGGGGAACCCGACCCCGGTCACGGGGTTGAGCGGCACGCCCGTGGCCGTCGCCGTGTTCGTCACCGCGGCCGTCGGCGTCGCCACGCACGAGTAGTTCCACACCTCGCCCACGTCGAGCACGCCATCCCCGTTGCCGGGGCTGTCAGCTCCTCGTGTCGGCGCCTGGCACGGCGGGGTGTTGTCGACGAGGCTGACGGGGCTGAGCGGGGTGTTGCCGGTGTTGCCGACCGCGTACGCATAGGTCACCTGGGTGCCGGTGGCGACGGTGACCGCTGGTTGCCCGTTGACGAGCTTCGTCAGCGAAATCCCCGGCGTGAACACGAGGACGTCGTCCGTCGCCTGCGCGCTGATGGTCGTTCCCGTCGGTGGCGTCCCGAAAGCGGTGACGGTGTTGACGATCGACGTGCCGCCGAGGGTGCTCCGCCGTGACGCCCGGACACCCCGCGTGGACGTGAACTGCCAGGCCTCTCCCGGGTCGAGCAGGCCGTCGCGGTCGGTGTCACCGGCGTTGAAACCGGTCGGGGGCACCGATGTCACCGGTCCGCACTGGTTGTCCGCGAGGTGGACGTTCGAGAGGGGCGTGTTGCCGGGGTTCGTGACGACATAGCTCGACGTAACCGTCGTCGCCGGGATGAGGTCCCCCCGGACCTCGGTCGGGGCGTTGCTCTTCGTGACGGCGATGGCTGGCTGGTAGTTGAACGAGTTCCAGACCGTGCACGTGCCGATCTCTTGCCCTATCGGGATGAGCGTGAACGAGCCTGTGGGGCTCAACTCGCCGGAGACTCGGCGCACGTCTCCCTTCTCGTCCCGGAACTCGCAGCTGAAGTCGTCCCTGTCCGGTCGCCCGGCGGTGTAGCCGGGCAGGAGAGTCTCCTGCACCGTCGCTCGCGAGTCGAGGTCCGAAGGAGTCGGTTCCCACTGGAACTGGGCGAACCCGTTGGCGTCGGTCACCACCGTCTTCGACGTGGCCGGCACCGTGTTCGGGAGGATCCAGCGGAAGGTGCCGCCGGGCACGGTCGGGGTGGTCTGCATCGACCATCCGGGCGCCGGCAGGTACGTGGCACTGTCCGCGGTCTGGGCCAGCTTGCGGATGGTGAGGGAGGGGGAGCAGAGCTGGAGCACGACGCTGCGGAGGAACGCGGCCAGGTCCTGGAAGTTCGTCACGAGCGCGACATCGATCTCGTTCAGGCTGTCGACGTTGGCGAGCTCGGCGTCGGTGACCACCTGTGGCCCGGTCACGGCCGTCAGGCGGGCAACGCTCGCTGGGTTGCCCAGTGCCTCGCCGACGCCGACGGTCAGCATCCGGGCGCCGCCGTTCTTGATGGCGTTGGCCTCGAGGACCGCCCGGTCCAGGGTGGGTGTCGCGGCCAGGCCACTACTGGTGTTGAAGGCCACGTGCGGGGGCTTGATCGGATCGATCACCTCGAAGTCGTAGGCCGTCGGGTCGCCGTCGGTCAGGAACACGACCAGCTCCGGCAAGGTGCCCGCTCCCGCCTGGTGCAGGCCCTGGTCCCAGTTCGTGTACTGGTTGTTGCTCGACGAGTTGTCGCGCTCGAAATTGGCGGCGATCGCCGGAGAGCCGCCCCTGTAGCGGTAGAAGTCCACGTTGAGCGGCCGGGGCGGCTTGGGGTTGTAATACCCGGCCAGTGCATCCCGCAGCACGCCGCCCGGAGCGAGCGCGGCGTCGTCGACCAGCGTGGACGGCGCCAGCTCGGCCGAGACGGTGGCGAACTGCGTGACCCGGGCCGACGAGCCGGTGTTGCGGAGCGAGTCGAGAAAGGCTGTGGCGGCCCCGCGCACGTCGGCAACCGCGTTGGACGAGTCGATCGAGCCGGAGGCGTCCAACACGAGTGTGACGGTGAGGCCGCAAGAATCCGCGATGGGTGGGTTCGGTGCGGTCGGGACGGCCGCCGACGCCGGCGACGCCGGTGTGCTGAGCCACACGACCGGCACGAGCGCGAGCGCGACCGCCGCGCGGAGGACTGACCTCAGCGACCGCACGCGCATTCCGCATTCTGGCTGGTCCTGGGACCCCGGTGCGTCATTCTGGTTCGGCAGGGACGGGCTCACAGCTCGCGGACGGTGGTCTCCAGATCGGCACCTGTGGCCTCGAGGTGCCGGTACTCCGCGCCCGCCGACGCGGCCAGCTCGCCGGCTAGCGAGAGGCGCGACGGTCCCGTCTCGGTGTCGAGCACGACGAGCCGGGCCCCGGTCCGGGCGAGGGCGTCGAACGAGGCGCGGGCCGCGGTGACAGGATCGGGTTCGCCGACCGTCGCCCTCCCGTCGGTGACGAGCACCACCGTGCAGTCGGCGTCCCCTCGGCTGGTCGAGTCGGCCACCGCCAGCCGGGCCTGGTCGAGCCCGGCGGCCAGGGGCGTGCGACCGCCCGTGGCGACGTCGTTGAGGCGGGCCCGGGCGATCTCGACCGAGCCGGTGGGGCGGAGCACGACCTCGGCGGTCTCGCCGCGGAAGGTGATCAGCCCGACCGATCCCCGGCGGCGGTACGCGTCACCGAGCAGGCCCAGCACGGCCGACTTCGTCGCTGCCATGCGCTGCTCCACCCCCATGGAGGCCGACGCGTCGACGACGAAGATCACGGTGCTCGTCGCCCGGCGTTCGTGCTGACCGGCGCGCAGGTCGTCGGACAAGAGCGGTGCGGAAGCGTCACCGGTTGCGGCTCGGCGGGTGGCGAGGGCGACGGCGGTGCCGCGTGGATCGACGGATGCCTCGGGCGATCCCCCGAACGGCGCTTCACGTACGAAACGACCTCGCGGGGCCTCTGTCCGTCCGAAGCGGCCGGCCGCGGTGGACGCCTGCTGGCGGCGCGGCGGGTCGAGCGAGCCGGTGCGCTCCGCTCCCGCCTCGTCCTGCTGAGACTCGGCTGCCGTGCCGCCCCCGTCGCCATCGTCGGCCGGTGGAGGGTCGGTCCGGCCCGCGGCATCCCAGGCATCGGTCAACTCCTCGGGACTGATGCCCGGCTCGTCGAACGGGCGCCGGCGACGACGATGGGCCAGTACCAGACCGGCGACGGAGCGGACGTCGTCGAGCTCCACCATCGACCGTCCGTCGAGGGCGGTCGCCGCCGCGGCGGCACGGCACAGCATGAGGTCGGCCCGCAACCCTTCGGCCCCCACCTCGAGGGCCAGCCGGCTGGCCCGTTCCACCACCTCGTCGGGAACGGTCACGGTCCGGTCCCGCGCCGCCGCCACCCGCCGGCGCCACTCCTCGTCGGCGGCCGCGCCCTCGTCGGCGCCGGAACTGCCCTCGGCCCGGAGCTGGCGCCGGACGGCCTCGGCCCGGTCGTCCACATGGCGGGGCGCCGCCACCTCAGCGGCCAGTCCGAACCGGTCGAGCAGCTGTGGACGGAGCTCACCCTCCTCCGGGTTCATCGATCCGACGAGGACGAACCGGGCCGGATGGGTGTGGGACAGCCCGTCACGCTCCACCCGGTTGATGCCGGAGACGGCGACGTCGAGCAGGGCGTCGACCAGGTGGTCGGCGAGGAGGTTGATCTCGTCGACGTACAGCACGCCGCCGTCCGCGGCGGCGAGGAGGCCCGGCCGGAACCGCGCCGTGCCCGCGGTCAGCAGCTCCGGTAGGTCGAGCGAGCCGAGGACGCGCTCCTCGGTGGCGCCCAACGGGAGCTCGACGAAGGGCGCGGCGCCGGGCAGGAGGGTGGCCAGGCCGCGGGCGAGCGTCGTCTTGGCTGACCCCTTCTCGCCCCGCAGCAGCACACCACCGAGTCGCGGTTCGACCGCCGCGTACAGCAGCGCGGCCTTGGCCTCGTCGACGCCCACGACTGCGGAGAAGCGAAGCCCGGTTGTAGCGACAGGGAGCTCGCTCCGCTCGCTCACCGGCTCTCCTCCCAACCCTCGGCTTCCAACACCGCGTCGCGCAACGCGGCCACGGCGTCGGCGTCGGCCTGCCACATGCCGCGCGCGACGGCCTCGAGCAGGCGCTCCGCGATCGACGTGAGCGCCCCTGGGTTCGACCGCTGGAAAAACTTCCGGACGTCCGGATCGCGCACGTACGCGTCGGTCACGCGCTCGTACATCCAGTTGTCCACGACGTGGGCGGTGGCGTCGTAGCCGAACAGGAAGTCGACGGTCGCCGCCATCTCGAAGGCGCCCTTGTAGCCATGGCGCTGCATCGCCTCGATCCACCGCGGGTTCACCACCCGGGTGCGCACGACCCGCGCCGCTTCCTCCGCCAGCGAGCGCACCACCGGCCGATCGGGATCGGCCGAGTCGCCGACCCAGGCCCGCGGGTCGCGCCCGGTGAGAGCGCGGATGGTGGCGACCATCCCACCGTGCTCCTCGAGGTAGTCGTCGCTGTCGAAGATGTCGTGCTCCCGGTTGTCCTGGTTCTTCACCGCGACATCGATGATCGAGAACCGCCGGCGCATGGCGTCCTCGTTGGGGACGCCGTAGCCGTCGCGCCCGTAGGAATGACCGGACCACGCCGTGTAGATGGCGGCCAGGTCGTCGTCGGAGCGCCAGGACCGCTGGTCGAGCGTGTGGCGGATGCCGACGCCGTAGGCGCCCGGTGGCGGGCCGTAGACGCGGGGGTCGCCGGCGCCGCTGGCCCGCACGGCGTTCTGCTCGGGCGGCTCGTCGAGGGAGGCGACCAGCGCCACCGCCTCGTCGACCAGGTGGACGAGGTGCGGGAACGCGTCACGGAAGAAGCCGGAGATCCGCAACGTCACGTCGACGCGCGGTCGGCCCAGCTCGGCCAGCGGGATCGGCTCCAGACCCACGACTCGCCGGGACTCGGCTTCCCAGACGGGCCGGGCGCCGAGCAGGGCGAGCACCTGTGCGACGTCGTCGCCCTGCGTCCGCAGCAGCGCTGTTCCCCACAGCACCAGGCCGATGGTGCGGGGGTGCTCGCCGGTCTCCTGGTGATGGCGCTCGATCACCGCGTCGGCCAGGCGGCGGCCCACGTCCCAGGAGAGCGGTGTGGGCAGCGCCTTCGGATCGAGCGCGTAGAAGTTGCGGCCCGTCGGGAGGACGTGGGCGCCGCCGCGAGTGAGGGACCCGCTCGGCCCTGCCGGCACGTAGCGGCCGGCCAGACCGGTCAGGAGGTTGTCGATCTCGTCGGTCGCCCGGGCCAGGTTGGGGACCAGCCAGTCGCACACCCATTGCACGGTCGGGAGTGCGTGCGCCCCAGCCCGCCACCCGTGGCGCGCCGCGTCTTCGATGAGTTGGCGACAACGAGCCTCGACGGCGTCGAGGTGACGCGCGTCGTCGAGGTCGAGAGCAAGCTCCTCGGCAACCGCCCGCCGCAGCGACGGCACCTTCCCGTGGCCCAGCCGCGTGATGGCCAGCACCAGGTCGATGAGCTCGTCGCCCTGCGGTGGCAGTCCCAACGTGTGGAGTCCGCCACGGATCTGGGCGTCCTTCAGGCTGCACAGGTAGCCGTCCACGTCCACGATGAGATCGTCGAACCCGTCGTCGCCGGGCGCGTCGCCGAGCCCCAGATCCCGGTCGATGGCAGCCTCTGTGAGCGCCTCCCAGATCTTGCTGCGCAGCGCGGGCAGCTTCGAGGGGTCCAGGCTCTGGAGCTGGCTGTACTCGTCGAAGAGCTGTTCCAGCCGCGCCATCTCGTCGTAGGTGTCGGCCCGGGTCATCGGCGGGAGCAGGTGGTCGATGACGACGGCGTGCGTGCGCCGCTTGGCCTGTGCGCCCTCGCCAGGATCGTTGACGACGAAGGGGTAGAAGAACGGCACGTCGCCGAGGGCGGCGTCGGGCCAGCAGCCGGCGGACAGGGCCAGCGCCTTGCCGGGCAGCCACTCGAGCGTGCCGTGCTTGCCGAGGTGGATGATGGCGTCCGCGCCCCAGACCTCGTCCAGCCAGCGGTAGAAGGCCAGGTAGTGGTGGGTCGGGGGCAGGTTGGGCGAGTGGTAGACGGCGACCGGATCGTCCCCGTAGCCTCTCGGCGGCTGGATCGCGATGAGGACGTTCCCGAGCGCCAGGCCGCTGAAGGCCAGTTGCCCGTCGTGCACGCGGTGCTCGCCCGGCGCGGGACCCCAGGTCCGCTCCAGCTCCCGGCGGGCGTCGGCGGGCAGCGTGGCGAACCACCGGCCGTAGTCGGCTACGTCCATGCCGCCCACGGCGCGGTGGAGCTGCGCGGGTGTCAGCGAATCGGCGTCGTAGGTGAGGCCGTCGGCCAGCTCGGCCATGAGCGCGTCGCCGTCGACCGGTGGGTCACCCACGTCGTAGCCCGCCTCGGCCAGCGCGTCGAGCAGGCGCATGGCGCTGGCCGGCGTGTCGAGACCGACGGCGTTGCCCAGCCGGCTGCGCTTGGTGGGATACGCGGCTGAGCACGATGGCTATCCGCTTGTCGCCGGGCGGGGTCCGGCGCAGGCGGGCCTGCCGCAGGGCGAGCCCCACGAGGCGGGCCCGGCGATCGGGCACGGTGCGGTAGGCCCGCACCATGCTCCCGAGGCCGGCCCCGTCGTCGACCACCTCGTTGAAGGCGAAGACCGGCCCGATGATCCGCCCGTCGAGCTCCGGGATGGCCACCCCGGCGGTGGCGTCGTACGGCCGCAGGCCGCCGTCGTTGGCCAGCCACTCGTCGATCGACTGCCCTGACGAAGGTGCTTGGAGGATGGGCACGCCGAGTGCGGCCAGCGCCGACGCGTCCCACTCGTCGCCGCCCAGCCCGCCGGCCGCGCCCGTGGTGCCGGCGCCGGCCACCGCCCCGCCCGTTGCCAGCACCGTCGTGATGAGGACGTCGACCTCCCGTTCGGCGAGGAGGTCGAGGACGGGCCGCGCCGCGTCGCCCCGTAGCGAGTAGCACCACACGGCGACGACCTCGGCGCCCCTGGACTCGATCTCCTCGCACAGGTCGGTGACGAATTGGGTGTTCCCGGCCACGAGGTGCGCGGTAGAAGACGACCCCGATGCGGGGCCGGTCCGCTCCCCGCTCGCTCTCCCGCCAGACGCCGTGAGCCGGGATCTCGACGGGCGCGCCGAAGCCGAACCCCTCGAGCATGACCGTGTCGGCCACGAACCGCAGGAGCTCCGCGAAGTTCTGCGGTCCTCCGTTGACCAGGTAGGCGAACGCGTCGGCGAGGGTGGAGCTCGGGACCGTCGACAGAGTCGTCAGCTCGGCGTCGGGCTCGGCCTCACCGGCGAAGGCGAGCAAGGGGATGCCCCGTTCGATGCACTGCCGGCGGAGCGCGTCGAAGCCGTCCTCCCAGGCTCTCCTGCCCCCGAGCAGCCGGACGAGCACGCAGGTCGCGCCGTCGAGATCCCGCTCGATGTCGTACGACCACGGCTGCGCGGCCCGCACCGGGGGGAAGCCGTCCGGCAGGGTGTCGACGGCCACCCGCAGGGCGAGGATCTCGGTGTCGACGTTCGTGAGGTACCAGATCACGGGCGGTCGCTCCCGACGGTGCCCCCGCTGCCCAGCAGCGCGGCGGCCCGGGCGGCGTCCAGCTCGACGCGGTCGTGCAGGCTGCAGTCCTCGCAGTACCACCCGCCGTCCGTCTGGTACCACAGGCAGCAGCTCGTCCGGTTCCAGTACCAGCCGAACGCACCGGGCGTCTCCAGCGCCGACCACTCGCCCAGACCGGCCAGCCACGGTTCGGCGGCGGCGTGGAACGTCGCCGCGCGATGGCGGACGGCGGGATCCCCGCACGGATCGGCGGCGTGCACGGCGCCGAAGATCGAGGCGATGGCGCTGGCCACGTTGCCCCACAGGAGCCGCTGACCGATGCGGATCGACGCGCGGACGGCGGCGATGAACGGGCGGAGGTGCTCCTCGAGGAGCTGATCGGCCACGGCGGGCGCGTCGACCGCGTGGCAGTCGGGGTCGAGCACGGCGACGCGGGCCGGCCGGTGACGCTGCACCCGGATGGCGAGCGCGCCCGGGTGACACGACGGCGAGGGGAGGCCGAGGGCGTAGGCGGCGATGGCGAGGCTGGCGACCCGGTAGGCGTAGGACTGGACGTACAGCGACGCCGCCACCTGAAGGTCGTCCGTGCGCCGCCCTGCGAGCGTCGCCTCGATCTCGCGTCGCACCAGCGCGGGGTCGGCCGTCAGCGCGGAGCACATGATCCATCCGTCGTCGGCGGGGGCCTCCGTGGCGCAGGTCAGGTAGGACACCCGCTCCTGGACTGCGGCGGCGACGTCACGGAGTTCGGCTGCGCTCATGCCCGGGCCTCCGCAGCCGGCGTCGCGGCCGTCGCGATCAATCGTTCCACCGCGTCGACATCGACGTGCTCGGCGATGGCGTCGGCCACCGCGTCGACAGCCGCTTCCCGGGCGGCCGCGAAGGACCGTCCGGCGCTCACGAACCGCTTGCCGCGCTCCGAGGCCACCCAGGTCAGGAACGAGCGCCGGAACTCGTCATCCTCGAACAGGCCGTGCAGCGTCGTGCCGAGGTACCGGCCGGCCCGGACACCGTCGACGCAGCCGTCCTCCAGGACGACGAAGGGCTCGCCGCCGCTGACCTGCACCCGACCGTGGTGGATCTGGTAGCCGTGCACCGGCTTGCCCATGGCGGTGCCGCTCCGCAGGCGGGTCACCTTGTCGGCGTCGAACCGGGTGTCGACCGGGAGCAGCGCGAGCCCGGGCACACCGGTCCGGCCCGACTCGACGGGATCGTCGATGGACCGGCCGAGCATCTGGTAGCCGCCGCACACGCCGAGGACCACGCCCGTGGACCGGGCGAGGGCCTCGGCCAGGCCACGGCGGCGGAGCCATTCCAGATCGTCGACGGTGGCCTTCGAGCCCGGCAGGATCACCAGGTCCGGCGTGCCCATGCCCGCCCGGTCGTGGACGAACCGCAGCCGCACGCTGGGCTCGACGCGTAGCGGATCGAGGTCCGTGAAGTTCGAGATGCGGGGGAGGCGCACGACGGCCACGTCCAGCTCGTCGGCCAAGGCCCCCCCGACGGCCCAGCCTGCCCGTCCGCCGAGTCGATCGCCGGTGCGTCCAGCGCCATCGAGTCCTCTGCGTCGAGACCAGTCGAATGCAGCCACGGCAGCACGCCGAGCACCGGCAACTGCGTGCGGTTCTGGAGTTGCTGGCAACCGTCCAGCAGTAGGGACGGGTCGCCCCGCAGCTTGTTGATGATGAAACCATGCACGCAGCGACGCAGGTCGTCGGGCAAGAGCTCCACCGTCCCGTACAGCGCGGCGAAGACGCCACCGGGGTTGATGTCGCCGACGATGATGGCCGGGATGCCGGCGTCCCGGGCGACGCGGAGGTTGACGATGTCGTGGTCGAGCAGGTTGATCTCCGCCGGGCTCCCCGCGCCCTCACAGATGACGACGTCGTAGCGGCCGCGCAGGTCCTGCAGGGCTTCTAGCACCACCGGCAGCAGCGTGGGCTTGGCCGCGTGGTACTCGCGCGCCGACATCGTCTTCCACGGCCGTCCCCGCAGGACCACCTGACTGGCCTGATCGCCCGTGGGCTTGAGCAGGATCGGGTTCATGGCCCACTCGGGGTCGATGCCAGCGGCGAACGCCTGGACCCCCTGCGCCCTCCCGATCTCGTGACCGCTCGGGGTGATGACGGAGTTCAGGGACATGTTCTGGGCCTTGAAGGGGCTGACCCGAACACCCCGGCGGGCCAGCAGCCGGCACAGGCCGGTGACGATGGTGCTCTTGCCGGCGTCGGAGGTCGACCCGCACACCATCAGCGCGCCGCGCTTCGCCGTCACCGGTCCACGCTCGCGAGCAGAACGCCGTCGAGCCAGGCCATGGCGTCGGCGGGCGTCGGCACCGTGGGGCCGGCAGGCACGGGCGGTCGCTGCACCATGACGACGGGCAGGCCGAGGCGGCGGGCCGCCGCCAGCTTCGCCTCGGTGGCCGCTCCGCCGGCGTTCTTGGAGACGACGAGGTCGATGTCGTGACGCCGCAGTAGTTCGACCTCGTCCTCGATGGCGAACGGACCCCGGGCGAGGATGATCTCCGCCCGATCGAGCACGCCGGCCTCCGGTGGGTCGATGCAGCGGGCGACCAGGCGGGCGCGACCGCAGGCCGCGAACGGCGCCAGCTCCTGACGACCAATGGTGAGCAGGACGTTGCGCGCTCCGGACGCCTCGACCGCGGCCGCAGCCTCCGTCACCGAGAGGACGGCCGTCCACCGGTCGCCGGCTTGCGGCGTCCACGGCGGCCGCAGCACCCGCACCCTCGGGATGCCCGCGGCGAGGGCGGCGGCGGCGGCGTTGAAGGGCATGCGGGCACTGAAGGGGTGGGTGGCGTCGACCAGGGCCTCGATGGCGTTCGACTCGAGATGACGCTGGAGTCCGTCCGGCCCACCGAAGCCTCCGACCCGCACCACCACGCCGTCAGGCATCGGCGCGCGCGCGGCGGTCCGCCCCGCGAACGACACGTTCAGCGTGACCTCGGGCGACGCCGCGGCCAAGCGGGCGAGCTGCGTCGCCTCGGTGCTGCCTCCCAGCAGGAGCACCGTGCGGTCTCCCGGTGCCATCGTCGCTCCTCGCCGGTCAGGCCGAGAGGACGCTGACGTCCGGCTGATCCGGAGCGCGGGCGATGGCGCGGTCGCCGAGCCAGCCGAAGACCGTCCCGATGACCAGCCAGACGATGGCGTTCTGGACGAACACGTCCACCCGGAAGTGCCAGATGAGGTTGGCCGGCACCTCGATGGGGTCGCGGTTGGCCGGCATGATCAGGTACAGCAGACCGATGACCACCGCGTAGCCGCCCGCGACGGCCGCGAACCTCGGTGCGCCGTCGATCCCGCGCTCCGTGAGCGTGCGCCACGACTGCCAGGCCAGGAAGGCGACGATCAGCGAGGCGGCGATGAGGATCAGGTACCACGTGGTCCGGTCCCCGACGGTCGAAGGATCACCGACGGCCGGCGGGTTGCCCGGGTACTTCAGGTTGGGGACGACGAACCACACGCCGTACACCGCCGTGGCCAGACGGATGGCGCGGCCGAAGACGCCACGGCCGGGCAGCATCGTCCACAGCACGGCACAGCCGATGGCGAAGACGACGCCGAGGAACAGGCCGTAGAGGCCCGTCGCCAGCATGCCGCCAATCACCTGCTCGCTGCGGTCGAACATCGGCGCCTCACCGCCGGGCGGAGTGTTGGCCTCCTCTATGGCCAGGGCCACCCGGATCTGGTCCTCGGTCACCGCCCATTGGAAGAGCGCGGCCAGTATCCCCCCGAGCATGCCTGCGAGCGCGCCGCGCCAGAGAAACGCCTTGATGTCGGTCATCGGAGCCGCCCGCGGTCAGTGGCAGGGGAAGCCGAGCGAATGGCGCCCGTCGTGGAAGAACTCGTGCACGGTCTCCCACTGCGCGAGGAGGAGGCCGTTCTCCTGCAGCATCAGGTAGGAGCCGAGCAGGGCGGCCACCAGGACGAACCAGGTCCACCAGGGGATGGGGATCGGGGAAGTCCCTGTCGTCGGGTGCGTGATCGCTGTCATCGCTGTGGTGTCTCCATGTCTCGTGGTGTGGAGCGCAACCGGTCTCCTGGCTCCGGGATCATCGCTCGCCCCGCCTTCCCGGGCTCACGCCCAGTGGCTTCGTGGGGTCTGCTCCTCCGTCACAGTGGCGGCACCGCGCCGGACTCTCACCGGCTTCCCGACATCGCGTGTGGCGACGGTACCACCGCACGGCGTCCAAGGAGAACGCCGGCTGGCCGGGAGCCGTCAACTCAGGCCGGCGCCGAGGGCTCCACGTACGTGCGGGGCGTGTAGACGGAGGCCGCGAGGGGACGGTCGAGGACGCGGGTCTGCGAGGAACCGATCAGCACGACCGTGCTCATGTCGACCGCGCCGGTGTCGACGCTCTCGAGCGTCACCACGTCCACGGTCTCGTCGGGCGAACCGACGCGGCGGGCGACCACGACGGGCGTGCCCGGCAGCCGACGCTGGGCGATGACGCCGAGGGCGCTCGCCAACTGGTCGGGGCGGTGGCGGCTGCGCGTGTTGTAGAGCGCGATGACGAAGTCCGCGGCCGCTGCGGCGGCCAGCCGCCGCTCGATGATCGACCAGGGCTTGCGCACGTCGGAGAGCGAGATCACGCAGAAGTCGTGGCCGAGGGGAGCGCCGACGCGGCTGGCGGCGGCGAGCGCGGCGGTGATGCCGGGCTGCACCTCGACCGCCACGTCCCGCCAGCGGTCCGGGTGGAGCTCGAGCTGCTCGAGCACCGCACTGGCCATGGCGAAGACGCCCGGGTCGCCGGACGAGATGACGACGACGTCGCCGCCCGCGGCGCCGAGGTCCAGCGCCAGCTCGGCGCGGTCGGCCTCGACCCGGTTGCCGGATCGATGCCGCCGCCCGGGCGCGGTGAGGGCGATGCGGTCGAGGTACGGGCCGTAGCCGACGAGGTCGGTGGCGGTCTCCAGCAGCGCGGTCACCGCCGGCGTCCGCCATCCGTCGGGGCCCGGGCCGAGCCCGACGACCGTGACCCTTCCCGTCAAGGATCCCCTCGCTGCCCGAGTGCCCGCCCCGGCACCAGCACGAGCGAGAAGTAGGGCGCATCGATGCCGTCCGTCTCGTCGACGGGCAGGATCCGCTCCTCCGTGCAGCTGGCCCGCTCGACGTAGATCGCCTCGCCGGCCCGGCCGGCGGCCGCCAGGGCTTGGCGGACGTCGTCCAGGTGGCGGCCGACCTTCATGACGACCGCGGCGTCCGCACCGGCCAGGGTCGCGGCCAGCTCCTCCTGAGGCAGGACACCGGGCAGCACAGTCAGCGTCTCGCGCATCGAGACGAGCGGCTCGCCCGCGGCGGCACACGCCGCCGAGAGCGACGTGATGCCAGGAACGACCTCGACGTCGTACCGGTCCGCCAGCCGACAGTGCAGGTGCATGTAGCTGCCGTAGAAGAAGGGGTCTCCTTCGCACACGATTGCCACGTCGGAGCCGGCGTCCAGGTGCGCGGCGACCTCTTCGGCCGCGCCGGCGTAGAACTCGGCGATGCGCCGCTCGTACTCGTCGTGGTGGCTCGCCTCGGTCGTCAACGGGTACTCCAACCGCAGCACGGTCTGGTCCGGGCGGATCAGCGCCTGCACGGTGCTCCACGCGTTGCCGGGCCGCCGCCGGGCCGCGAAGTGGGCCACCACCGCGCAACGGTCCAGCACGCGGGCCGCCTTGACCGTGAGCAGCTCGGGATCGCCCGGGCCCACGCCCACGCCGAACAGCCGGCCCGACTGTGCGCTGCCCACGGTCACTCCTTCGGGCTGGCCGCGGCGTTGACCGCGGCGGCCGCCATCGCGCTGCCGCCCCGCCGGCCGTGGACGGTGAGGAAGGGCACGCCCGGCGAACGGTCGGCCAGTGCCTGCTTGGACTCGGCGGCGCCGACGAACCCGACGGGGACGCCGATGATGGCCGCCGGCCGGGCCCGTCCGTCGAGCATCAGCTCGAGCAGGCGGAAGAGCGCGGTCGGCGCGTTGCCGATGACGGCCAGGCCACCGTGGAGGTCGTCCAGCGAGGCATCGACGGCGGCCGCGGAGCGCGTCGTGCCGGCGGCCAGTGCTTGCCGCGCCACGTCGGGGTCGCCCACGCGGCAGCGGATCTCGTTGGCGGCGGGCAGCCGGCTGCGGGTGATCCCGTGCGCAACCATCTCAGCGTCGCACCAGATCGGGCGCCCGGCCCCCAAGGCCGCGGCGGCGGCCGCAGCGAAGCTGTCCGACGCTTCGACCAGGGGCACGATGCCGACGTCACCGCAGGCGTGGATCATGCGCACGACCACCGGCTCGAGGTCCGCCGGCACCCCGGCCAGGTCGGCCTCGGCCCGGATGGTGGCGAACGACTGGCGGTAGATGGCGGCGCCGTCGCGCTCGTACTCGAGGGAGATCACGCCGTCACCGTCCGCTCCTCGAAGTGCCCCGACCCCACGGCGACGAGGTGTGTCACGTCGCGTGGCGCGCCACACGCCTTCTCGCAGCCGGACAAGTGCATCCGGCCGGCCCCGGCCCCCGCCAGCCGTTCCGCCTCGACCCAGGTGTCTGCCCGGGCCGCCCCGCAGCCCCGGCTGCCGACGCAGGCGGAGAGCTGCGCTCGGGGATCGGTGGCGGTCGTGAGGAGTCCGAGTTCCTCGAGGCGGGTACGAACAGCGTTGAGGCGATCCCTTCGGATCCCGCAGAAGGCCAGAGACCGGGCGCTGGTCAGCCGGACGGCTGTGACGTCAATGGCGTCGCCCTCGGCCAGGGTGGCCAGCGCCCGGAGCGTCGTCGCGTCGAGCCGGCCGAGGAAGGGCGCCGCGACCAGCGAGCAGCGGTCGGGATCTGGGTGCTCGCGCCGGCCGGGCCGGTCGTCGGTGGCCGAGTGTTGCTCCGATGGCGCGGCTGGTGTGACGCCGAGCGCGCCGAGGACTTGCGAGAGCCCCGCGCGGCGATGACACCGTCCATGCGCTGTTGCTCGGCGGCGCAGAGCTGGGCCGCGGCGAGCGCCACCGCGCCCGGCTCGTCCCCGTTCCCGACCCATTCCACCGAATCGATATCGATTCGGTGGCGATGCTGCCCCCGCACCCCGACCGACCAGCCACCTCCCGGCGCAGGGCTGAGGTGCAGGTCGGCGTCCACGTGCCCGAGCGGCCAGCTCCCGCCGTCGTCGACGACGATCCCGAACTTGCTCGGCGGCGGACCGTCGACCTCGGTGGGCAGGCGTGCCGCCAGTTCGGCCACGAGCGGGCCGGTGTCGGCCACCGCCGCCGGGTCGTGACCGGCCAGGGGGCTGGCGACGATGGCCCGCCAGCTGTCCGTCCGGGCATCGGCAGCGGCCAGCCCGGCCTCCACCAGCGCCCGGCCGGTGACGTCGAGCACGTCCTCGTGCAGGCCGCGCAGCTGGAGGTTCCCCCGCGACGTCAGCTCGACCTGGCCGGAGCCTCCGCCGGCCGCCAGGTCGGCCACCAGGCGCACGCCCGCCGGTGTGATGACGCCCCCCGGGAGGCGCACCCGCACCAGCCAGCCGTCACCCGTCAGCAGGGGATCGAACACCCCCGGGCACCAGCCGCGGACGACGGGCGCACCGGTGGGGGACACGAGCCGGACGGTACCACCCGAGGTAGGGCACGACGCCCTACGTGCCGTAGGGTCCCAGCAATGCCGCAGCAGTCGAGGTTCCTGATCAACACCGGGACCGGTAAGGGGAAGACGTCGGCCGCCATGGGGGTGATGGGCCGGGCGTGGGCCCGGGGCTGGACGACGTGCGTCGTGCAGTTCGTCAAGAGCGAGAAGTGGAAGGTGGGCGAACGGAAGCTGGCCGACCACCTGGGGATCGAGTGGTACACGCTCGGCGACGGCTTCACCTGGGAGTCCACCGATCTCGACGAGACCGCGGCCAAGGGACGGCACGCGTGGTCGGTCGCCGCCGACAAGATCACCAGCGGGGAGTACGACCTCGTCATCCTCGACGAGGCGACCTACGTCGTGAAGTACGGATGGCTGCCTGCCTCTGACCTGGCGAGCGTCATCGCGGCACGGCCGGCGCGGACCAACGTCATCATGACGGGGCGGTACGCGGCGCCCGAGCTCGTCGAGATCGCTGACACCGTGACCGAGATGACCAAGGTCAAGCACGCCATGGACGCCGGGATCATGGCCCGCAAGGGCATCGAGTACTGACCGGTGCCGGCGCTCCCCGGCCGCATCGTCGTCGCCGGCACGCACTCCGGTGTGGGCAAGACGACCGTCGCCACGGGCCTGATGGCCGCGCTCCGCCGGGCCGGGCATCGCGTCGGTGCGGCCAAGGTGGGCCCTGACTTCATCGATCCCGGTTACCACGCGCTGGCCGTCGGACGGCCGTCGAGGAACCTCGATCCGTGGATGAGCGGTGTCGAGCTCATCGGTCCCCTGGCGGCCCGCGCCGGCCGCGGCACGGACCTTCTCGTCATCGAGGGCGTCATGGGGCTGTTCGACGGCGCGGCCGACGGCAGCCCTTCGTCGACCGCCGATGTCGCCGCCCTGCTCGACGCGCCTGTCCTGCTCGTGGTCGATGCCTCGGCCATGAGCCAGTCCGTCGCCGCCCTCGTGCAGGGCTTCACCCAACACGATCCCCGGCTCACGGTGGCCGGCGTCGTGCTCAACCGGGTGGGCAGCCCCGGCCACGAGCAACTGCTCCGCGAGGCACTGGCCGGCGCCGGCGTCGCAGTTCTCGGCGCCATCCCGCGGGACGACCGGCTGACCTGGCGGGACCGTCACCTGGGCCTGGTGCCGGTGGCCGAGCGACCGCGTCAAGTGGAGGCCGCCCTGGGTCGGCTGGCCACGCTGCTGGCCGAGCGCTGTGACCTGGCCGCAGTCGCCGCACTCGCCGCGGCCGCGCCACCCCTCGCGGCCGCCGACGTGCCGATGCCCGAGCCGGCGGCGTCCGGCGTCCGCGTGGCCGTCGCGGGCGGCCCGGCGTTCAGCTTCACCTATCCCGACAACCTCGAGGCGCTGGCGGCGGCCGGCGCGGAGCTGGTGCCGTTCGACCCGTGCTCCGACGCTGCTGTGCCCGAGCACTGCCATGGGTTGGTGGCCGGCGGCGGGTTCCCCGAGGTGTTCGCGGAGCAGCTCGCCGCCAACGAACCCCTGCTGGCCGACGTGCGCCTGCAGGTCGGAGCCGGCCTGACGACGTGGGCCGAGTGCGGAGGGCTTCTGTGGTTGTGCGACGAGCTGGACGGGAGACCGATGGCGGGGGCCATCGCCGCCCAGGGCCGGATGACCGAGCGCCTCTCGCTCGGTTACCGAGAGGCCGTGACGACCACCCCCACCCCGCTCGGCCCGGCCGGGACGCACCTGCGCGGCCACGAGTTCCACTACTCGGTCACCGATCCGGCGGGCGATCTGTTCGCGCTGACGGGGCGCCACGGCACGGGCCGAGGGGGGTTCGGCTCCCCCTCCTGTGTCGCCTCGTACCTCCACGTCCACCTCGCTGGACGGACGCAGATGGCCGCCGACTTGGTGCGTTCCTGCTCTGCCCTACGTCTGCCCTATACGGGCTAGCGTCGCCGCGGTGCACAAGTCCTCGATCTACCTGCCCGAGCCGCTGAAGGCTGAGCTGGCCGGTCTGGCGGCCCGCAGCGGCCGGTCGGAGGCCCAACTCGTGCGCCAGGCCATCGAGCGACTCCTGGCCGGTAGCGGTGCGCCGGCACGGGAGGAAGAGGTGCGCCTGCCCAGCCACGACCGCCCGTCGCTGGTGGGCGTCGGCGTCGGCCCGGGGGATCCGGGCCTCGTCACCCGGAGCGCCCACGCTGTGCTGCGGGACGCCGACCGGGTGATCGTCACCACGACCGACGCCCGATCCGTCGGCCGGGCGGAGATGGTCGTCCGGGCAGTGGCGCCGGCCACCCGCATCCAGCGGGTGCCGTTCACCATCAGCGGCGATGCCGGTGAGCGGCGGCGGTCCCTCACCGACCTCATCGACGCCGTCGTCGCCGCCACCGACGCCGGCGAACTGGTCGCGGTCGCCGTGCTCGGCGATCCCTCGCAGCGCACGGTCTTCCCCGACCTCGCCGACGAGGTGCGGCGGCAGCGCCCGCCCCTCCCCGTGGTGGCCGAGCCCGGCATCGTCTCCTACCAGGCGGCAGCGGCCGGCGCGGGGCGAGGCTCGGCGTGCCCGGTCACGCGCTCGTCGTCGTCGACCGCGTCGAGGACCTCGACCGCTACCTGGCCGCCGGCGACGCGGTCGTCCTCTACAAGGCGTCGACCGACGCCGCCAGCGTCCAGGCCGTCGCCCGGGACCACGGCCGCGAGGACGGTCTGGTCGCTGAGCTGGCCGGGATGCCGGGCGAGCGCATCGTGCCCGTGGCCGACGCCGATGACGGGCCCATCGCCTACCTGGCGACCGTGGTGTTCCCGTCGCCTGGTCCGAGCCTCGTCGGCGGCGGACCGTGATCTCCTTCGTCGGCGCTGGTCCGGGGGCTCCCGACCTGATCACGCTGCGCGGCATGCAGCGGCTGGCCGCGGCCGACGTCGTCGTGTGGGCGGCGTCGCTCGTGCCGGAGGCCGTGCTCGACCACTGCCGGGACGGGGTCGAGGTGCACGACTCGAAGTCGATGACGTTGCAACAGGTGTGCGACGTGTTCGCGCGTCACCCCGACGACACGGCGATCGTGCGACTCCACTCGGGTGACTCCACCGTCTACAGCGCCGTCGCCGAGCAGGTGGCTTGGTGCCGGGCCAACGACCGGTCGTTCGAGATCGTGCCCGGCGTATCGTCCGTGTCCGCCACGGCGGCCGCCGCCGGCTGCGAGCTCACGGTGCCCGGCGTCTCGCAGTCGGTCGTGCTCACCCGCCTGGCGGGCGGCACGAAGCGCTCGGTGCCCGATCGGGAGACGATCCGCCTGTTCGCCGCGGCCGGGGCGACGATGGCGGTGTTCCTCTCCGTGGCCCACGTGGAGCGCCTGGCCGATGAGCTCCTGGCCGGCGACTCCGGCTACGACGTGGACACCCCCGTCGTCATCGGCCACCGCGTCACCCAGCCCAGCGAGCAGCTCCTGGTGTCGACGATCGGCGGCATGGTCGATGTCGTCCGGGCGGCCGGCCTCGACGCGACGACGATGTTCCTCATCGGGCCCGCGCTCGACGGTGCGGGCGACCTGTGCAGCCACGTGTACTCCGACGGCTACTCCACCCGCTTCCGCGCCGCGACGGGCACCGAGGCGTGACCACGGTGAACCGGCCGCCCCTCGCTGTCGTGGGCGTCGTGGGCGGAGAAGTGTTCGGCGCGGAGGCGCGCCGGCTGGTCGAGCGCGCGGACCTCGTGGTCGGCGCCCGCCGCCACCTCGACCGTTTCGCGTCGACCGTCCCCGGTCAGCAGCAGCTCGAGCTCGACGTGGGCCTTCGGGCGCTGGACGACGCGGTGTCGGCCCGCGTTGCCGGCTGTCGCGTGTGCATCCTGGCCTCCGGCGACCCTGGCTTCTTCGGCATCGTGCGCGCGTTGGGCGAGCGATGCGCGCCGGGGGACCTGGAGGTCCATCCCGCACCATCGTCCGTGTCCCTTGCCTGGGCGGCGGCCGGCTTGGCGTGGGACGACGCCGACGTCGTGTCGGCCCACGGCCGGCCGTGGGAGGCGGCGGTCGACGCCGTCGTCCGGTCGGCGAAGGTGGCGGTGCTCATGGCGCCCGCCAACCCGCCTGAGACGCTCGGGAAGGAGCTGCTCGCTCGTGGGTGCCGCGACCGCTCGGTGGTGGTGGCCAGTCGTCTCGGCGAGGCCGACGAGCTTGTCTTCCGCACGGATCTCCAGGGGCTGGCCGAGGGGAGCTTCGACCCGCTCTCGGTCGTCCTCGTCGTGGCCGCCGAGCCGCGTCGCAATGGACCTTCGATCTCCTGGGGTCGGGACGAAGCGACGTTCGAACACCGCGACGGCATGATCACGAAGTCCGAGGTCCGCTCCGTCGTGCTCGGCAAGCTCGAGCTCCCCCGCGGCGGCGTGCTGTGGGACGTGGGCGCGGGCAGCGGCTCGGTCGGCATCGAGGCGGCGACGATCGCGCCCGAGCTGCGGGTGTACGCCGTCGAGCGGTCGGCGGCCGACGCCGTGCGCGTGGCGACGAACAGCGCGGCGGCCGGTGTGGCCGATCGCGTCGAGGTCGTGGAGGCCGAGGCCCCGTCGGTCTTCGCGGCGCTGCCCGACCCGGACCGGGTGTTCGTGGGCGGCGGTGGTCTCGACGCCGTGGAGGCGGCGTGGGAGCGGTTGCGCCCGGGTGGCGTGCTGGTGGCCACGTTCGTGCTGCTGGATCGCGGCCGTCGAAGCATTCGCGCTGCTCGGGAACTTGTGCCAGGTCCACGTGGACCGGGCGGTGACGGTGGGCCGTGGAGCCAGTGGGGCCGGGTTCCGCCTGGCACCACTCAACCCCGTGCTCATCTGCTGGGGTCGTCGATGACCGTCTATCTCGTGGGTGCCGGCCCCGGCGATCCCGGCCTGCTCACCGTCCGGGCCGCCACACTCCTGGCCGCGGCTGACGTCCTCATCCATGACCGCCTCATCCCGGCTGCGACGGTCGAGCTCGTACGGGCTGGTTGCATCTGCATCGACGTCGGCAAGCGGGCAGGCCAGGAAGGGGTCTCCCAGGACGAGATCAACCGCCTGCTCGTCCAGCACGGCGGCGCCGGTCGCGAGGTCGTGCGCCTCAAGGGCGGTGATCCGTACGTTTTCGGGCGGGGCGGTGAAGAGGCCGAAGCGCTGCAGGCCGCGGGCGTCCCGTACGAGGTCGTCCCCGGCGTGAGCTCGGCCGTCGCCGCGCCGGCCGCGGCCGGCATCCCGGTCACCATCCGCGGGCACGCCGGCGCGTTCACCGTGGTCACGGGCCACGAGGACCCGGCCGGCGACACGAGCGTCGACTGGGCAGGCGCACGCGGCCACGGGAGCCACGCTCGTCGTCATGATGGGCGCTGGGCGCATGGCTCTCATCGCCAAGCGCCTCATGGCCGGAGGCCTGCCGCCCGACACCCCGGTGACGGCCGTGCACTGGGGTTGCACCGAGCGGCAGGTGGTCATCCGCACCCGCCTGGACGAGGTCGGCGCCCACGATCTGAGCGCGCCGAGCACGGTCGTGATCGGCGACGTCGCCGGCCTCGACCTCCGCTCACCCTGACGGCACCGGTCCGGTTGCATCATCAACCGTCGCGATCGAACCGTTGCAGGATTCCGAAGGCGGTGTCGACGACCCAGAGTGCGCCGTCGGCGGCGTTGGTGCTGTTGGCGCCGAGAGTCTCGATCGTCTCCGTGACCTCGAACATCGTCGGGTCGATGACGAGCACGTCGGGACGGCCGTTCACTGGATCAGTCTGGCTGGCGACAGTCGGGACGTAGATGGCGGTGCCGTCGAACGCGTTCTGCGAGGTCTCGGTGTGACCTGGTTCGTGGCGGGGTCGACGAACACTGCCGCCGTCGTCCCCGATTCGCCCGCGTCCTGGTTGTAGGTCCAAGCGACCATGAGGTCGGTCGTGGCGTACACCTGCCCGCAGTCGATGCCCAGTTCAATGGTGGCGACTCGTTGGAGAGTCGTCGGGTCGTAGCGGTGCAGGAGCTGCCCGTCGCAGATCCACCAGATCCGGGACCTCGACCCCACCCGGTGGCCCGCCGCCGAGTGCCGCGTCGCCGGGCGGAACCTGACGCGCGAGGAGTGGGCCTCCAACATCGGCACCCTGGCGCCGTACCGGGCCACCTGTCCGGATCTACCCGTCGACACCTGACCGCGTCGCCCTGGCAGCCTGCTGGCGGCGGAGCAGGTAGATGTCGAAGATCCAGCCCTTGCGCTGGCGCGCCTCGGCCCGGCAACGCACGATGTCGTCGGCCACCTCGTCCAACGGTCCGGCCACCAGGATCTCGTCCGCCAACGCGAGGTACGCGCCCCAGTAGATGTCGAAGCCCTGGCCGACCAACGTGGTGAACGCGGTGTCGCCGTCCAGCATGACGACCGCATCGTCGACGCCCTCGGGCAGGCCGTCCGCCCGCAACCGCCGACCGGTCGTCACCAGCACGCTGCGGCCGACCCGGTTGACGGGGATCCCGTGCCGTGCCGCCAACACCTCGATGCTGCTCACGCCGGGGACGACCGTGCAGTCGAGGTCGACAACGCCCCGCTGGCGCAGCCGCTCGACCAGGCGCAGCGTGGAGTCGAACCACGCAGGGTCACCCCAGACGAGGAGGCCGGCGGACTCCTCGCTGCCGACCTCCTCCGCGAGGGCCCGCTCGATGCGCCCGACCCGCTCGTCGTGCCACGCGTCCACGGCCTGCTCGTAGGGCTGGTCGCCGGCGCGGACCGGATCGGCGATCTCGACCACCCTGTACCCGCCGCCCGGCACCCAGCGGGCGAGTACATCGCTACGCACCTCGGCCAGTTCGGCCTTGGCCTCCCCCTTGTCGAGGAGCAGGAAGACGTCCACCGCCCGGAGCGCGTCGGCCGCCTGCGCCGTGACGAACGAAGGGTCGCCGGCGCCGATCCCGATCACGAACAGCCGCACGCCCCCACGTTGGCAGACCCACGTGGGGGCGAGGCGATCCACCACCGGCGGCGGGGGGCACCGCCGGCGGGCGGGGGGCCGGGGATCAGGGCTCGGCGGGCAGGTCCAGGGCGAGGCGGCCCACCTGGTGGAGGGTCGTCTCGGGCGTCCACGGGTGGTACTTGGCCGCCCGCAGGTCGCGCCAGCACTGCTCCAGCGGACGGCTGCGGAAGTAGCTCGGCCCACCGGCCAGCTCCATCGCCAAGTCGGCCACGGCCAGACCGCGCTCGGCCACGACCCGCTTGGCCAGCATGACGGCGGCCAGGTTCTCCGTGGTGTCGTGGGGTTCGGGGCCCAGGTCCTGCAACAGCCCGAGCATCGCCCAGCGGATCGTGGCCCTCTCGGCCTCGATGGCGCCGGCCAGCCGGGCCGTCGCGGCACTCGCGCCGCCGCTGGCGGCCTTGGCCCGCGCCCCATCGAGGGCGATGGTCGCCGCCTGCTCGGCGACGCCCCAGTAGGCACCGGCCACGATGGTCATGGCGTTGATGTACATGAGCCGGAGCAGCGGATCGAGCTCGCCGTATGGACGGCGCCCGGCCACCTGCTTGTCGGCCACGAACACGTCCGTGAAGACGAGGTCGTGGCTGCCGGTGCCCCGCATTCCGAGCGTGTCCCACGTCTCGACCATCTCGACGCCCGGGGCGCTCAGCGGGATGCCCATGCCGAGGATCTCCCGCTCGTCCTCACCTTCGGTCGGGAACCAGGTGGAGACGACGTCGCCCACCGGAGCCTGGCTGGCGAAGGTCTTGCGGCCGTTCACCGTCCAACCGTCCTCCACCCGCACCGCGGTGCCGGACGGGCGGGCACCGTCCGTGCCGCCGGTGGACACGACGACGATGGCCTCGTTGGCCACGCGCTTGAGCATCGGCTCGCCCCCGGTCAGACCATGCCGCCATCGGTGGGCGTTGGTGGCCACGACGTGGAGGTGCATCGAGGAGGCCAGTGCGGTCGAGCCGCAGTGGCGGCCGAGCTCGGCCTGAGCACGGGTGACCTCGGCGACCGTGGCACCGTGGCCTCCGAGCTCGGTGGGGACGGGGAGGGCCAGGTAGCCCGAGGACCGCAGGAGGTCGAATGCCTCCGTCACGAACGTGCCGTCGCGGTCGTGGCGGGCGCTGTGCTCTGCGATGGCGCCGCCGAGCTCGGCGGCCCAGGGCACGAAGCGATCGCTGGAGTCATGGGTGTCGGTGGTGCTGGTGATGGGGTCGTCGAGAATCGTCATGCTTCGGAAGGTACGGACAGTCGTGCCGTGCGACTAGTACAAGATCGGTACTGGCCTCTGGCTGCCGCCGCGACCATGATGGGCCGGTGGAGTCCAACGGGCAGTACTGCCCGATCGCGGTGGGGACCGAGGTCATCGGCGACCGGTGGACGCCGCTCATCGTGCGCGAGCTCTTCTGCGGGTCGACACGCTTCAACGACATCCAGCGCGGGATCCC
Organism: uncultured Acidimicrobiales bacterium; assembly: GCA_963829955.1. Lineage (GTDB taxonomy): Bacteria > Actinomycetota > Acidimicrobiia > Acidimicrobiales > Ilumatobacteraceae > DASTFY01. The sequence continues at coordinate 61,077 of CAWHKS010000010.1, read as the reverse complement.
CAAGATCTCACGAACGTTGCTGGCGCAACGACTGCGACGGATGGAGCGCATGGGCGTCCTGGAACGGCGCGTCGAGGACGGGGTCCCTCACTACGTGCTGACCCCGGCGGGCAAGGAGCTCGGCGAGGTGGTGTGGACGCTGGGGGAGTGGGCCGTGCGATGGAGCTTCGGCGACCCCGAACCCGACCAGCTCGATCCGCCGCTCCTCATGTGGAGGATGCGCCAGCGCGTCCGCCACGAACAGGTGCCGGCGAAGCGCACCACCATCCAGTTCGACTTCACCCCGCCGCACCGCTTCCGGGCGTGGCTGGTCTTCGACCGCTCGGACGCCACGGTGTGCACGCAGGACCCCGGCTACGAGGTGGACATCTGGATCCGAGCCGACGCCATGGAGCTCGAGCGGGTCTGGATGGGTCGCGCCTCGCTCCACGACGCGGTCGCCGCCGGGACGGTGACCATCGACGGCCTGCCCCGCGGCCTGCGCACGTTCGAGCGCTGGTTCGCATGGAGCCCTTACCGCGACGCGGTCATCGCCGCGGCAGAGGAACGGTCCTAGACCTCAGCGGGCCTCGTGGGTCCGGCGGCCCAGCAGGTGGAACGCGATGGCCGCCGCGTGCCCGACGTTGAGCGAGTCGACGCCGGCCCGTACCGGGATTCGCACACGGAGATCGCACGAGGCCATCGCGGCAGGGGAGAGGCCTGGGCCTTCGGTGCCCAGCAGAAGGGCCATCGGGCCTGACGGTCCGGAGGTGACGAGCTCGTCGATGGGCCTGGCGTCCGGCGCCGGCGTCAGGGCCACGAGCGTGATCCCGGCCTGCCGTAGCTGGTCGAGGCCGCCCGGCCACGGCGAGAGGCGTGTCCAGGGCAGGAAGAGGATCTCCCCCATCGAGACCCGCACCGCCCGCCGGTACAGCGGGTCGGCACACGTCGGGTCGAGGAGCAGCGCGTCCACGCCGAGGGCGCGGGCGCTCCGCGCGATGGCGCCGAGGTTCTCGTGGTCCGTCAAGCCTTCCAGCACCGCGACGAGGTGGGCACCGGGCAGCACGTCCTCGACCGCAGGGACGGCGGGGCGCTCGGCGATGGCCAGCGCCCCGCGATGGACGTCGAAGCCCGTCGTGGCGGCCAGGAGCTCGCGGGATCCGATGTAGACGGGGACCGCCCGACCGGCCGTTGCTCCGCTCAGCCGCCGGGCCTGCGGCGCGAGCAGGAGGAGCGAGCGCACCCGGTGATCCGAGCGCAGCAGCCGTTCGATGGCGGTCACCCCCTCGACGACGAAGACCCCGTGCTCGGCCTCCAGCGACCGGCGGGCATCGGCGTCGGTGAGGTGCCGGTAGAGATCGAGGCGCTCGTCGTCGCCATCGGTGATCTCGACCATGCGACGAGGGTAGAAGGCCCTTGCGCGGTCCGGCCTCGATCGCTACCCTCGAACACATGTACGGCGAACAAGCGTTCGACAACGCAGACATACAGGATGCCACGCTGGTTGCCGGCTCGGACAGCGCCACCGCGCCGTCGCCGGAGTGGCAGGCGAGTCTGTTCGCAGCGGGCGACCCCGAGGCTGACCCCACGTTCGCGGGCCTGCGGCGCCTCCCGCTGGACGAATCGTCGTGGATCGATCACCTGCCCCGCTGGCTGTCCGGGTCCGATCACGTCTTCGCGGAGATGGTGGCCCGCCTGCCCTGGCGCCAGCGGACGGTGCCGATGTACGAGCGCCTGGTCCGCGAGCCCCGGCTGGTGTGGTGGTGGTCCGAGGGCGATCCGCCGCCGCCCCTGCCCGTGCTCGACGAGCTCCGCCGCGCGTCGACGCTCCGCTACGACCGCAGCTTCGATTCGATCGGCTGCAACTACTACCGGACGGGCGCCGACAGCGTCGCGTGGCACGGGGACCGGCTGCGCCACACGCAGGTCGAGCCCGTCGTCGCCATCGTGAGCGTCGGCGCGCCCCGTCCGTTCCAGCTCCGCCCACGCGGCGGGGGATCGTCGCTGTCGTTCCTGCTCGGGCAGGGAGACCTCCTCGTCATGGGCGGCGCGGCCCAGCACGACTGGGAGCACTCGGTGCCCAAGGTGGCCGTCGCCGGGCCCCGCATCAGCGTCACGTTCCGCCACGGCGCGCCGCTCCCCCCGGCCACCGTCGGTGGCGTGTCCGCCCATCCGTCGGCGGGCGCGCACAACCGTCACACCCCGGCAACCGGCTCGCCGCGGGGGCAGGGCACCCTGACAGCGGAGGGGCGGGAAGACGGAAGGAAACGGCCGGGTTCGACGAGGCCGCACACGGAAGGACCCCCCTCATGAACGTCTTGCTCACGATAGGCACCGTCATCGGCATCGTGATGCTGCTGCTCCTCGTCACCGCCACGGTCGCTTCCTCCCTGTTCGACCCGTAGCCCGTCAACCCGCTCGTTCCGTCCCGCTCGTGCCGCTGCCGTGTGGCAGGGTGCGCCGGTGGAACGCGGCGTGGTGGTGGTCGGCGCGTCGCTGGCCGGTCTTCGCGCCGTCGAGACCCTGCGCACGGAGGGCTTCGACGGTCCCGTCACGCTCGTGGGGGCCGAGGATCACCTCCCCTACGACCGGCCGCCGCTGTCGAAGAAGGTGCTCGCCGGCGAGTGGGAGCCGGATCGCATCGCGCTGCGGCGTGACGGCGGCCTGGACGCTCTCGCGCTCGACGCCCGTTTGGGCGTGCGGGCCGTTCGCCTCGATCCCGCCGAACGCACCGTCCAGCTGAGCGACGGCGACGCGCTGGCCTACGACGCGCTGGTGATCGCCACGGGATCCGAGGTCCGCCGCCTGCCGGGCCAACCCGAGCTGGACGGGCTACACATGCTGCGGACGCTCGACGACAGCCTGGCCCTGCGGGCGGCACTGACCACTGGGTCGCCGCGGGTGGTGGTGGTCGGCGCCGGGTTCATCGGGTCCGAAGTGGCCTCGACGGCCCACGGCCTCGGGTGCGCGGTCACAGTCGTCGAGGCGCTCCCCGTGCCGTTGGTACGGGCGCTGGGGACGGAGATGGGCGCGGCCTGCGCTGCGCTGCACCGGGACAACGGGGTCGCCGTGCGTCTCGGGGTGGGCGTCGAGGGGTTCGACGGTCGTGACCGGGTCGAAGGTGTCCGCCTGACCGACGGCACCGTCGTGGCCGCCGACGTCGTGGTGGTCGGTGTGGGCGTGGCCCCCGCCACGGGGTGGCTCGAAGGTTCGGGCCTCGAGCTGCGCGACGGGGTCGTCTGCGATGCGTCGCTGGCCGCCGGCCCGCCCGGCGTCTACGCCGCCGGTGATGTCTGCCGGTGGCCGAACGAGCTCTTCGGCGAGGAGATGCGGGTCGAGCACTGGACGAACGCCGCCGAGCAGGGCGCGCACGCCGCTCGGGCCATCCTCGCCGCGGCCGCCGGGGAGCGGCCGGCCCCGTACGCGCCCGTGCCCTTCTTCTGGAGCGACCAGTACGGCCTCAAGCTGCAGTTCTTGGGCCGGGCCGGTCCGGACGATGAGGTCCGGGTGGTCCACGGCACCGCGGACGGCTCCACGGACGGCGGCTCTCCGGGCGAGCCCGCTGGCGAGCGGGGTTTCGTGGCCCTGTACGGTCGCGCCGGGCGGCTCCGCGGCGTGCTCGGACTGGCCCGGCCCAAACTGGTGATGGGTTACCTGAAGCTCCTGGCGGCCGGCATCACCTGGGACGATGCGCTCGCGCACGCCGCCGCGGCATCCTGATGTGACGGGAGCCACGGATCCTGAGCCGAGAACGCTCAACGTAATGTTGTAATCACCGTTGCTCGTCGTAGCCTTGGCTCATGGCAGACACCGACACCGCTCCAGCCAGCCCCGGCTCACCTGGCTCCTCGTCCGACACGGTCGTGCTCCCGGTCGTGCCCCTCCCCGACGCCGTGCTGCTCCCGGGCACGGTTGCCACGCTGACGCTCGACACCGACGACGCCCGGTCCGCAGTGGCCGCGGCGCGGGCAGGCGAGGGGCGCGTGGTCGTGGTCCCGACGCTTCCCGGTCGATCGGCCCGGATCGGTGTCATCGCCGAGATCGAGCAAGTCGGTCAGCTGCCAACCGGCGCCGAGGCCGCCATCCTGCGCGTCGTGCAGCGGGCCGCACTGTCGGCCGAGGTGGTCGGCGAGCGCAGCGGCCGCTGGCAGGAGGTCGCGCCGCTGAGCGACGGCCGTCCCTCGCCCCGCGTCGACGCGCTCGTGAGGGAGCTGCGGGTGGTCCTGGAGGAGATCGCCGGCCTGCGGCGGTCCCGCCGCCTCCCGGAGATCCTGCGCAGCGTCGGCGACGCCGGCGCGCTGACCGATGCCGTCACGGCGTGGTCCGAGGTGTCCGATGACCACCGGCTCACGGTCCTGGAGGCCACCGAGGTCGGTGCCCGGGTGGAGCTGGTGCTGGCCTGGGCCAAGGATCACCTGGCCGAGCTGAAGGTCAACGAGCAGATCCGCTCGGACGTGACCGAGGGCGTGGAGAAGCAGCAGCGGGAGTACCTGTTGCGCCAGCAGCTCGCCGCCATTCGCAAGGAGCTGGGCGAGGACGACGGCGATCCTGCGACCGACTACCGGGCGCGGCTGACCGAGCTCACGCTGCCGGCGAAGGTGCGGGAGACGGTGGAGAAGGAGATCGATCGTCTGGAGCGCACGAGCAGCCAGAGTCCCGAACAGGGCTGGATCCGCACCTGGTTGGACCGGGTGCTCGACCTGCCCTGGGGCCGGACGACGGCCGACAACCTGGACCTGGTGGCGGCCCGCGAGGTTCTCGACACCGACCACCACGGCCTGGACGACGTCAAGGACCGCATCGTCGAGTTCCTCGCCGTGCGCAAGCTTCGCCACGAGCGGGGCCTGGACGATCTGCCCGCCGCCCCCGAGGACACCGCCGAGGACAGCGCCGCGGCGGACAACACAGCCGAGCCCGGGACCGAGCCGGCCGCCGGCATCGCTACGGCCGCCCGCCGGGGCGGTGGCGCCATCGTCACGCTGGTCGGCCCGCCCGGCGTCGGCAAGACGTCGCTCGGTGAGAGCGTCGCTCGCGCCATGGGTCGCCGGTTCGTGCGCGTCGCCCTCGGCGGCGTGCGGGACGAGGCGGAGATCCGGGGCCACCGGCGCACCTACGTGGGCAGCCAGCCCGGCCGCATCGCCCGCGCCATCACCGAAGCGGGCACCATGAACCCGGTCGTGCTGCTGGACGAGGTCGACAAGCTCTCGGCCGGCGGATGGTCGGGCGATCCGACCGCCGCGCTGCTGGAGGTGCTCGACCCCGCGCAGAACCACACCTTCCGGGACCACTACCTCGAGATCGACCTCGACCTCTCGGACGTCGTCTTCCTGGCCACGGCCAACATGATGGAGACCATCCCGCCTCCGCTCCTCGACCGGATGGAGCTGGTCCGCCTCGACGGCTACACCGAGGACGAGAAGGTCTTCATCGGCCGCAAGCATCTGCTCCCCCGCCAGCTGGCGGCGGCCGGGCTGCGGGAGGACGAGGTCGTCCTGAGCGACGACGCCCTGCGGGCGGTCATCGCCGACTACACCCGGGAGGCCGGGGTCCGCAGTCTCGAACGGGAGCTGGGCAAGCTGGCCCGCAAGGTGGCGACGCGGGTCGCCACCGAACCGGGCGCCGGCCCCATTACCGTCGAGCGCGACGACGTCGTGACCCACCTCGGCCGCGCCCGCTTCCACGACGAGGCCGCGGACCGGGTCTCGGTGCCCGGTGTGGCCACGGGGCTGGCGGTCACCGGCATCGGCGGTGACGTCCTGTTCATCGAGGCCTCGTCGTCGGAGGGCGAGCCATCGCTGACCCTGACCGGCCAGCTCGGCGACGTCATGAAGGAGTCGGCGCAGATCGCGCTGTCCTACGTCCGATCGAACGCCGCCACGCTCGGCGTCGATCCGGAGCGCCTGAACCGGCGGTTCCACGTCCACGTGCCCGCCGGTGCGGTGCCGAAGGACGGCCCGTCCGCGGGCGTCACCATGACGACCGCCTTCGTCTCCCTCTTGACCGGGCGCACCGTGAAGCCCACGGTGGGCATGACCGGTGAGGTCACGCTGCGGGGCAAGGTCCTCCCGATCGGTGGGGTCAAGCAGAAGGTGCTCGCCGCTCACCGGGCCGGGCTGACCGAGGTGGTGCTGCCGAAGCGCAACGGACCGGATCTCGAGGACGTCCCGGAGCGCGTCCGGGATGCCATGTCCTTCCACCTGGCCGACTCCGTCGGCGATGTGCTGGAGGCCGCCCTCGCGTAACCCACGCCCGCGGGTCAGACAGCCCAACGGCGGAGGCGTTCGTTGCACCACGAACGGTGGGCGAGTTCGGTCGTTCCAAGAGCAACCGGACGGCGCCGGTGACGCCCCACCCGCGGCCACGGGCTGTGATGGAACCGTCACACGAAGCGGCGCGCCGCCGGTGTGTTCCGGGCGTACGCTCGGCCCCCATGGCCACCCCGTCCCACCTGTCCGAGGTGTGGTTCAAGGTCACCGATCTGCAGGTCGAGTCGGGGCGGGGCTGTTGGGTGACGACGGTCGACGGCACCGAGTACCTCGACTTCGCGGCCGGCATCGCGGTCGTGTCGACGGGGCACTGCCATCCGCACGTCGTCGAGGCGATCCAGCGGCAGGCGGAGCGCTTCATCCACGCGCAGGTCAACGTCTATCGACACGATCTGCTCGAGCCGCTGGCGGCGCGGCTGGCGGAGATCACGCCCGCCGGGATCGAACGCTTCTTCTACGCCAACAGCGGCGCCGAGATCACCGAGGCGGCGGTGAAGCTGGCCAAGCAGGCGACTGGGCGACCCAACGTCATCGTGTTCTCGGGCAGCTTCCACGGCCGCACCCACCTCGCCATGGCGATGACGACGTCGAAGACGGGCTATCGCTCGGGGCACTCGCCCCTGCCCAGCGGCGTGTTCGTGGCGCCTTACCCCGATCCGATGGCCGAGAACGCGGAGGCCGAGGTAGATGCCGCTCTGGCCGGCCTTTCGCACCTCTTGAAGGCTCAGACCGCGCCCGACGAGACGGCGGCCATGATCCTGGAGCCGGTCCTCGGGGAGGGGGGCTACATCCCCGCCCCGGCCCGCTTCATCGAGGGCGTCGTCGCGCTGTGCCGCGAGCACGAGATCCTCTTCATCGCGGACGAGGTGCAGTCCGGTTTCGGGCGCACCGGGAAGATGTTCGCGGTCGATCACCACGGCGTCGTCCCGGACATCATCTGCATGGCGAAGGGCATCGCGTCCGGGTTCCCGTTCGCCGCCCTGGGCACGACCGAGGAGCTGTCGGCGCGATGGCCGACGGGGAGCCATGGTGGGACCTACGGCGGCAATGCCATCGGGTGCGCGGCCGCGCTCGCCACGATCGATGTGATGACCGAACCCGGCTTCATGGAGAACGTGAACGCCCGCGGTGAGCAGTTGATGGAGGGGCTGGGCGCAGTCCAGGAGCACGACGCCGGCTTGCTCCAGGTGCGGGGTCTCGGGCTCATGGTTGGTACCGAGTTCAACGACGCCGCGCGTGTCGCGGCGATCCAGGCGCGTTGTCTTTCCGAGGGTCACCTGATAGTCATGAGTGCGGGTACGTACGGACGCACCCTCAGGTGGATGCCACCCCTCGTAGTCAACGAGCGAGAGATCGACCTGGCCCTGGCGGCGTTTGGCGGCGCCGTCAAAGCGACAACCTGAGCACCCCGAGGCGGAAGGGGAAGTGCAATGAAGGAAGTACGGCCGTGAGCCGGCGTCAACCTGACGCCGAGCGTCTGGCGGTCTGGCGGGCGTTCCTCGACGCCCATGCCAGCATCACCAACATGCTGGAGCACGAGCTCCAGGTCGAACGGGACCTCCCGCTGGCCTGGTACGAGCTGCTGCTCCACCTGAGCGAGGCCGGTGGCCGGCTGCGGATGGCAGAGCTGTCCGAGCGCCTGGTCGTCAACAAGTCCAGCCTCAGTCGCATGTGCGACCGGCTGGAGTCGTCCGGGCTGGTCCGGCGCGACGCGGTGCCCGAGGATGCGCGCGGCGTGTACGCCGTGCTCACCAAACAGGGGCGGGAGGTGATGCGCCGTGCCGCTCCGACCCACCTGCGGGGGGTCTACGACCACTTCGCGTCGCACCTGACCGACACCGACGTCACCGCGCTCCAGCGGGTCTTCGCCAAGCTGCCGACGGTCACGACCACCTGAGGCGCCGCCGAGCGGCCACGATGGGGCGATGTCCCCGTTCGAGGTGGTCGCCAGCGTGCTCCTCGCCGGGATCCCCATCGCGCTCAGCGTCTGGGCGATGCTCGACGCGGCGCGCCGCCCGGAGTGGGCGTTCTCGTTCGTGAACCGCAGCCGGACGGTGTGGGTTGCCGCCTGCGCCATCGGCGTGCTCTTCTGCCGCGCCAGGTCTGGTGATCTCGCTGTGGTACCTGCTGCGGGTGCGGCCCCAGGTGGCGGGCGTCGAGGCCGGCCGCCTGCCTGACTGACCCGCCGCCCGCACGGCGCGTCAGGCCCAGGCCACTCGCACGGGGAGGCGCTTGATACCGCTGATGAAGTTGGAGCGCAGGCGCTCGACGGGCCCGTCGACCTGCACGTCGGCGAGTCGCGGGAGGAGCTCCTCGTACAGCACCTTGAGTTCCATGCGGGCGAGCTGGGCGCCCAGGCAGAGGTGGGGGCTGAGCCGTCCGAAGGCGACGTGGTCGTTCGGGGTGCGACGGATGTCGAAGCGGTAGGGATCGGCGAACTGCGTCTCGTCGAAGTCCGCCGAGATGAACCAGATCACGACCTTGTCCCCGGCCCTCACGGCCCGGTCGGCCAGGTCCGTGTCCTGCGTCGCCGTCCGGCGGAAGTGCATGGTGACGGTCGCCCAGCGCAGGATCTCCTCCACCGCGGCGTCCATGTCGGCGGCGGAGTCGATCAGGGCGGCCATCTGGTGCGGGTGCTCGATGAGGGCCAGCATCCCCTGCGTCATCGTGTAGCGCGTGGTGTCATTGCCGGCGGCGACGAGCAGCGTGAAGAAGTTGTCGAACTCCTGGTCGGTCAGGTGGTCGCCGTCGACCATCGGGGCGAGAAGATCGCTGATGACGTCGTCGGTCGGGTGCTCGCGGCGCCGGCGGGCCTGCTCCTCCGCGTAGGTGAAGAGGTCGATGCCGGCGGGGCTGCGGAAGGGGACCAGGCGGAACTGGTCGGTGTCGACCAGGTCGACCGGGTGCGAGGTGAAGTCGGGGTCGGTGTTGCCGAGGAGGGCGTCGCCCCGCTCGACCAGCCACGGCCCGTCCTCGTCGGGCACACCGAGCAGCCGCCCGAGCATCCGCATCGGGAGCTGCTTGGCGATGGCGTCGACGAAGTCGAGCGACGTTGTCCCGGAGGCCCGCACCTCGTCGATGACGAGCCGGGCCAGCATGCGGATGGCGTGCTCGTAGGCGTACACCTCGCGCCGGCTGAAGGGCTTGCTGACCAGGCGCCGGTACCGCGTGTGCTCCGGCGGGTCCATCTCCATCATCGTCCGCCGCGACTCGGTCTCGTCGTCCGTCATCTCCTCGAGGCGGATGCCGCGGGTGACGGTGAAGCGGTGGTGGTCCTTGCTGACCTCGAGCAGGTCGTCGTAGCGGGTCACCGCCCAGAAGCCCGAGCCGTCCGCTTCGTCCCACCAGGAGACCGGATCCTCGCGGCGGAGCCGGGCGAAGGTGGCGTGGGGCACGCCGGCGACATAGGTGTCGTGGCTCGTGATGTCGGCGTGCGCGTCGCCGAGATCCAGGTTCCCCACGTACTCGGACTGTAATTCGTTCGGGACCGAACGGTTTCAGGTCCGCCGACTTCGGCGTCCCCTCGTCAGCTCGCGCGCCGGGCCGCCTCGACCAGCCACACGAACGCAGGGTCGAGATCGTCGAGCAGCTCGGGATGCCACTGCACCGCCACCATCGGGTGGCGCTCGTGCTCGATCATCTCGATGATGCCGTCGGGCGACCGCCCCACGACCACGAGGCCGTCACCGAGCTCGTCGATGGCCTGGTGGTGGTACGTGTTGACGGAGATCTCACCCGGGTAGCGGCGGCCGAACGGCGTGGCCGGGTCCACCTTCACGTCGTGCACCCTCTCGGCCGGGGGCCGGTCGAGCTGGAGGTGCTCCGGTACGTGCTGGTGCAACGTCCCGCCGGCCCAGATGTTGATGACCTGGAGACCGCGGCAGATGCCGAGCACCGGCCGGCCGGCGGCCGCCACGGCATCCAGGAGAGCCAGCTCGAACTCGTCGCGCTCGGGCTCCACGACGCCGAGGTTCGGATCCGGCTCCGCGCCGTAGTGGGCCGGATCGACATCGGATCCGCCGGTGAGCACCAGACCGTCGAGCCGCTCGGCCAGCGCCTCGATGGACGCCGCGCTGGTGAGCATCACCGGTAGGCCGCCGGCCGCCGTGACCTGGGCCGAGTAGTCGCCGAAATGCACCTCGACCGGGACCTCGTCCCACGCCGACGGCAGGCCGTGGACCTGGTGGGCCCGCCGTCCACGCCCGGTGAGCCCGATGAGCGGGGGAGGCTGCTGATCGCCCGTCATGGCGAACCCTCTCGATTCATCGGATGCCTCTCCTGCGTCCTGTCAGGCGTGCTCTGTCACGCGTACATGGTCTCGATCTCCTCCGCGTAGCGGGCGTTCACGCCCCGCCGCTTCAGCTTGGAGGTAGGTGTCAGCATGTCGGAATCGGGCAGCCATTCCTCCCCGACGAGGGTGAACTTCTTGATCTGCTCGACCTGGGCGAACTGCTTGTTGACCTCGTCGATCCCGCGCTGCACCTCCGCGACGACGTCGGGATGGGCGGCCAGCTCGGGCAGGCTCGCGCCCTCCAGACCGTGCTGTGCCGCCCACACCGCGGCTGACTCGGGGTCGAGGACGAGGATGGCCGAGACGAACTTGCGGTTGTCACCGATGGCGGCCGCCTGCCCGACGAGGCCGATCGTCTTGAGCGACGCCTCCAGGTTGGCCGGGCTGATGTTCTTGCCGCCCGAGGTGATGATGAGCTCCTTCTTGCGGTCGACGATCTTGACGTAGCCGTCCTCGTCCATCTCGCCGATGTCACCCGAGTGGAGCCAGCCGTCGATGAGCGTCTCGTCCGTCTTGTCGGGCTGCTTGAAGTAGCCGAGGAACACGTTGCCGCCGCGGCAGATGACCTCGCCGTCCTCGGCGATGAGCACCTCGCAACCGGGGATGGCGCGCCCGACCGTGCCCGGCCGGATGTCCCACGCGTCCCATGTCATCGGTCCCGAGCACTCCGACATGCCGTAGATCTCGCTGAGCGGGATGCCCACGGCGTTGTACCACTCGAGGATCGACCGGGGGATGGGAGCGGCGCCGGTGATGGCGATCTGACAGGCATCGAGCCCGAGCAGCGCGCGGACCTGTGAGAACGCGACCGCGTCCAGGAAGGCCCAGGTGTCCTTCTGCTCCTGGGTGACCGTGCCCGCCCGCTCGGCAGTCTTGATCTCCATGGCCGCGGCCACCCCTTCCTCGAACTTCTGCTTGCGCTCGGGATCGGCGGACAGCGCGGCGTTGACGCCGAGGTAGATCTTCTCCCAGACCCTGGGCACGCCGAAGATGATCTCGGGGTGCACCTCCTTGGCGTAGGCCGCGATCTGGGTGGGATCGGGGCAGGACGTCACCGCCAAGCCGCGGAGCATCCCCTGGTAGTGGCTCGTCATCCGCTCGGCGATGTGAGCCATCGGGAGGTACGAGATCAGCCGCTTGCCCAGGAAGTCGAGCTCGGCCCCGAAGCACAGCCGGAGCTGCTCGGTGGTGAAGACCACGTTGCCCTGGCTGATCATGACGCCCTTCGGCGGCCCCGTGGTGCCGGAGGTGTAGATGAGGGTGGCCAGGTCGTCGGGCGAGGTCTCGGCGGCCAGCTCGGCGAGGTCGAGGCTGCCCTGACCGAACAGCTCGGCCGCCGGCAGCACGCCGTCCGGCAGGGCGTCGGCGGGCGGGTGGATCACGAAGATCTTCTTGAGCTCGGGCAGCTCCTCGCGCACTTTGAGGATCCGCTCCAGGAAACCGCTGTCCTCCACGACCGCGATCTCGGCCTCGGCGTGGCCGGCCAGGTACTGGATCTCCTCCGGGGACGACGAGTTGTAGATGCTGACGGGGGTCGCCCGCAGGAACTGCGCTGCGGCGTCGAACCAGTGGAAGTCGGGCCGGTTGCGCATCATCAGCAGCATCCGTTCCCCGGCTCCGAGGCCGTGGTGCCGCAGCCCGGCGGCGGCCTTGGCGGTCAGGTCCGCGTACTCCGCTGCGGTCCACTCGTCCCACTGCCCCGGCTCCTCCCCCCGCATCGACCGCAGCATGACGAGATCCGGGTGCTCGGCCACAATGGCCAGGAAGGCCTTGGGCGTGGTCATCCCCTCGACGGTCCTGGCGATGTCCTCCGCCGGCACCCAGTTCGGGTTGGTCGTCGTCATGTCGTACCCCCAGTGACACTCGTGTGGGCGCCATTCTGACTGGTCAGGCGGGTTGGCGCGCACCGTCCCCCCGGGCCAGACTTGACCCGTAGGTCAAGTCTCGTCGCAGGGAGCCCACATGCCCACCGCCGTCATCGTCGACACGATCCGCACCCCCCTGGGCCGGCGCAACGGGCGTCTGAAGGAATGGCATCCCGTCGACCTCGCCGCTGAGACCCTCAAGGCGCTGACCGAGCGCACGGGGATCGACCCCGCGATCGTCGACGACGTCGTCATGGGCTGTGTCATGCAGGTCGGTGAGCAGAGCGTCAACATCGCCCGCAACGCGGTGCTGGCCGCCGGATGGCCCGAGACCGTGCCGGGCACCACCGTCGACCGCCAGTGCGGCTCGTCGCAGCAGGCTGCCCACTTCGCGGCCCAAGGGGTCATCGCCGGCGCCTACGACGTGGTCGTGGCCGGCGGGGTCGAGGTCATGACCCGCGTGCCGATGGGCGCGTCGATCGCCGACGGCAAGTACGGCTTTCCGTTCGGTCCCCGCGTGGGCGCCCGCTACGAGCCGATGGGCGGGCTGGTGCCGCAGGGCATCTCCGCCGAGATGATCGCCGAGAAGTGGGGCATCAGCCGGGAGGAGATGGACGCGTTCGCGGTGCGCAGCCAGTCCTACGCCGCTCGCGCCCGCGACGAGGGCCGCTTCGAGCGGGAGATCCTGCCGGTGCTGGACGCCGAGGGCACATCGATGACGACGGACGAGGGCATCCGGGAGTCGAGCATCGAGAAGCTGGCCTCGCTCAAGCCGTCGTTCAAGGAGGACGGCCGGGTGACCGCGGCCAACAGCTCGCAGATCACGGACGGCGCAGCGGCCATGCTCATCATGAGCGAGGAGAAGGCGGCCGCGCTCGGGTTGACCCCGCGCGCCCGCTTCGTGGACTTCGCCCTCGCCGCCGACGATCCGCGGCTCATGCTGACCGCTCCCATCCCCGCGACCAGCAAGGTGCTGGAGCGAGCGGGCATGACCCTCGAGCAGATCGACCTGGTGGAGATCAACGAGGCCTTCGCGTCCGTGGTGCTGGCCTGGGAGAAGGAGCACCACCCGGATATGGAGAAGGTCAACGTCAACGGTGGTGCCATCGCTCTCGGCCATCCCCTCGGGTGCTCCGGCGCCCGTCTCATGGCGACGCTGGTGAACGAGCTCGAGCGCACCGGTGGCCGCTACGGCCTGCAGACCATGTGCGAGGGCGGCGGCATGGCCAACGCCACCATCATCGAGCGCCTCGGCTAGCTGGCCATCGCTGGGCCAGCGGTCGGGCGGGGGCCCTCGGTAGCCTGCAGCCGTGGCGCTGGCGACGGTGATCTGGCTGCTCGGGGCGATCGTCGTCACCTTCGTGGTGGCCAAGGTCGGGCTGGGGATGCTCCGCAGCGTCACCACGCCCCTCCCGCCGCCACCCCCGTCCGGCGAGCTGCGCAAGGTCGACCTGCGCTATCGCTGCAGCGTGTGCGGCATGGAGATCCGCCTCACCAGGGCCAGCGAGGAGGATCCGGAACCCCCTCGGCACTGCCAGGAGGACATGGATCTGGTCGCCCCGGTCGAGTGAGGCCGCGCCGCGGGCCAGTCCACAGGCTGTGGAAAACCCTGTGGGGGGTCACAACGATGTAACTCGGCGGCAACCAGACCGTCGTGCCCCGGTTGGGACCCGTTCGCCGGCGTCAGCGGTACTGCGTGGCGACCATGATGCCGCCGAGGATGCTGCCCAGCCCGAGCAGCAGATACAGGTTCCGCGGGGCGCCGGGCAGCAGCTCCATGTAGTTCAGCATGATGAGCAGCGCGCCCACGATGAGCAGGCCGAACAGCAGCACCGGGATCCAGACCGGGCTCGGGCCCTTCAGCTTGGCCGGGATGGGCGGGGTGTAGCGGGACGACGCCGACACCGAACCGTCCGACGACGTCGAGCGGGAGGACTGGGCGCGTGCGACCTGCGGGGTACCGGCCGTCGGGACCTTGCGGGGATCGGCCGTGCCCGCCTTGGGCGTCACCCGCCCGCCCTTCTTCTTCGGAGGAGCCACGGCCGGCCAGTCTAGGGTCGCGGCCGTCATGGCCACCCGCGTGCTCGTCATCGACAACTACGACTCGTTCGTCTTCAACCTCGTCCAGTACCTGGGCGAGCTCGGAGCGGAGCCGATCGTCCACCGCAACGACGCCCTGACCGTCGACGAGGCCATGGCCATCGGCGCCGACGCCATCCTGCTGTCACCTGGTCCGGGCCGGCCGGAGCACGCCGGCATCATCTGCGACCTCATCCCCGTGGCCGCCGGGCAGGGGGTGCCCGTGCTCGGCGTCTGCTTGGGTCACCAGGCCATCGGGCAGGTCTACGGCGGAGACGTCGTGGCGGCACCCGAGCTCATGCACGGCAAGACCTCGTGGATCACCCACGACGGCCAAGGCGTCTTCGCCGGCCTGCCCGATCCGCTGGAAGCCACCCGCTACCACTCGCTCGTCGTCGAGCGGGCCAGCATCCCCGACGTACTGACCATCACCGCCGAGACCTCCGACGGCACTGTCATGGGCTTGCGCCACCGGACGCTGCTCATCGAGGGCGTCCAGTTCCACCCCGAGTCGATCCTGACGACGGGCGGCCACGACCTCTTGACCAACTTCCTCAGCGCCACCGCCACCCGGTAGGCGGCCGGCCGCTACGTCGTCGGGGGCGCTTCGGTCGTCGTCGGGTTGGTCGGCGGCGGTCCGGGCCGGCCGACGCGGATGGTGACGGTCGTGTTCGGCGCTACCTGCTCGCCCCCGCCGGGGGTCTGATCGATCACGACGTTGGCCTGCGGCGATCCGAAGGGGACATCCACGTTGACCACGCTGGAGCGCAGGTTGGCGTTCTGGAGCTCGTCGCGGGCAGCCGACTCGCCCATGCCGACCACGTTCGGCACGTTGACGGGGGCGGCTCCGCTCGACACCACGAGCACTACCTGCGACTTGGCCGCGACCTCGGTGCCGGCCGGTGGGTCGGTGCGGATGACGTTGCCCGCGGCCACCGTGTCGCTGGCCTCGGGCTGCTCGGTCGTGACGAGGCCGAGACCGCCGAGCTGGTTGGCGGCCGCCGACGAGCTGAGGTTGACGACGTTCGGTACGACCACCGCGGGCAGACCCTTCGACACCGTGAGCTTGACCACGGTGCTGCCCGGCACCGGACCGGGCGCCGGGTCCTGGCTGAGCACCTCGCCGGCCGGCCGGTCCGACTCGACCTCGGTGATCTCGAACGGCACCTTCGCTTCGTCGAGCGCGGCGGTGACGTCGGCGATCTGGGCGCCGACGAAGTTGCCGAGGTTGAACGGCGCTTTCGGGGGATTGAAGACCAGGGTGATCTGGCCGTCGATCGGCACGGTGGCCTCGGCCGCGGGATCCTGCCGGAAGACGATGTTCTCGGCCACCGCGTCGTTGGTCTCCGGCGTCTGGGTGATCGTCCCCGTGAACCCGAGGTCGGCCAGCTCCTTCGTGGCCTCGTCGAGCGGGACGTTGAGGAGATCCGGCATCGTGATGGTGGTCGGGGCGTCGGGATCCTTCTCGTTCAACGCCTGGAAGAGGAGGAAGCCACCGATGGCGAGCACGAGCAGGGCCAGCAAGATGCCGGCCCACAGCCAGCCCGTGCGGCGGGGCTCCTCGTAGGTGGGTGGGGGCGGAGTGGCGATCGGTGGGCGCGCGGCAGCCGCCGGCATCACCTGAGTGCCGGGGTTGGCGGCGACGACGGTGGTCGGCTGACCGCCATATGTCGGCGCCACGGGCGTGACGGTCGTGGACGCGGCCGCGGCGACTGCGCCGGCCGCGGCCGCCGCCTGGACGAGGGCGTCGGGGCGCTGGCCGTCCCGGAAGCGCGTGAGGTCGAGGCGCAGATCGTCGGCGCTGGCGTAGCGGGCGGCCGGGTTCTTGGCCAGCAGCTTGGCCACGATGGCCTCGTAGGCGACGGGGACGTCCGGCGTCAGGTTCCGCAGGCGGGGGGGCGGCTCGTGCACCTGCTTGTACGCGATGGAGACCGGGTTCTCGCCGCTGAACGGCGGGCGTCCGCCCACCATCTCGTACATGACGATGCCGAGTGAGTAGAGGTCGCTGCGGGGATCGGGGACGGCGCCCTGCGCCTGCTCGGGCGAGAAGTAGGCGGCGGTCCCCATCACCGAGCCGGCCTGGGTGAGGCCGGCGTCCGTGCCGGAGTTGGCGACGCGGGCGATGCCGAAGTCGGCCACCTTCACGTCGCCCGTCTCCGTCACGAGGATGTTGCCGGGCTTCACGTCGCGGTGCACCACGCCGTTGCGGTGGGCGAAGCCGAGCGCGGCCGCGACCTCGGAGGCCACGTTGGCCGCCCGGGCGGCGAGCAGCTTCTGCTCGGACCGCAGCACGTCGGCCAGGGTGCGGCCGTTCACGTACTCCATCACGATGAAGTACGTGCCGCCCTGCTGCCCCCAGTCGTAGACGGCGACGATGTTGGGATGGGTCAGGTTGGCGGCGGCCTGCGCCTCCCGGCGGAAGCGGGCGACGAAGCTGGGGTCAGTGGCGAACTCGGGGAAGAGCACCTTGACGGCCACCCGCCGCTCCAGCAGACGGTCGCGCGCCAGGTAGACGTCGGCCATGCCGCCCCGACCGAGACGGGTCTGGATCTCGTAGCGGTCGTTGAAGACCGTGGTGTCACCCAGCGACATGGCGAGCGAAGGTTAGTGATGGGTCGGCGCGGAGCCGGGTCACCCGAGGATGCTGACTGATCATGACGGTGTTTCCGGTAGGGCGAGAGCGGCGTTGAGCACCTGCTGGGCGATGGGTCCGGCGACCGTGCCGCCCGTCCCGGCGGTCACCTCAGGGGTGGCCTTGACCATGACGGCGATGGCGTAGCGGGGCGCTTCTGCGGGCGCGAACCCGATGATCCACGCGTGGCTCGCGGGCGGTTCGCCCTTGGGGTTGAGCTGGGCCGTGCCGGTCTTGGCCGCGGCCTGGATGCCACCGGCCAGGCTCATGCAGCACCTCGCGGTCCCGTTGTTGACGACCTCGATCATCAGCCCGGTCATCGTCGCCGCCGTGGCTGGCTCCATCGCCCGTCGCCACGCCTTGGGCTGGGTCCGGGTCAGGGTCTGGCCGTCGCGGCTGACCGTGCGGTCGACGACGTGGGGCGTCATGATCTCGCCGCCGTTCGCCACCGCCGAGGCCACGAGCGCCATCTCCAGGGGCGTGGCCTGCGTGTTGCCCTGGCCGAAACCGCCGATGGCCAGCAGCGGGATGTTGTCTTCGAAGTCCTCGACCGTGCCGAACACGGACTCGGCCGGCCGCGGGAGGTCGAACGGCGGAGCGGCGTTGAAGCCGAACGCCTCCGACTTGGCGACCATCGCCGGCGCCCCCACGGTGACGGCCATCTCGGCGAACGCGGTGTTGCAGCTCCGGCGGAACACCTCGACGAAGTTCCCGCCGCACGTCGTACCGCCGTAGTTCTCGATGGGGTCCGTGGTCTGGGGCGGGAGGTAGGTCTCGACCGGGGGGAACTCGGAGGCAAGCGTGTACTGGCCGCTCTCCAGCGCGGCAGTCGCAGTCACCACCTTGAACGTGGAGCCGGGCAGGTAGCGCTCCTGGTAGCTGTTGGCCAGCAGCGGCTTGCCAGGCGCGGCGTCGTAGAAGGTCTTGACCGCGGTCGCCTCGTCGAAGTCGTGCGACGCGATGAGGTTGGGGTCGTAGCTCGGGTAACTCCACAGCGCCTTCACCGCACCCGAGCGCGGGTCGAGGAGCACCACACTCCCCTCGCGCTCGCCGAGCGCGTCCTTGGCCACCTGCTGCAGGTCGGCCCGCAGCGTGGTGACCACATCGCCGGTGTTGACCTGGTCGCTGAAGAGGTCCTTCAGCCCTTCGAGTTGGAGCTGCGCGGTCTGCCCGCTCAGGGTGTCGTTCTGCGAGTTCTCGAGCTGGGTCGAGCCGAGCGTGAAGGAGAAGTAGCCCGACGTGTGCGCGAACAGCTCGTTCGTGGGGTACACGCGCTGGTAGCGGTACCGGTCGGCCGACGGGACGCTCTCGGCGATGACCACGCCGTCCGCGGTGAGGATCGAACCCCGGGGCCGAGTGAAGTCACGGACGACGCTGCGGTTGTTGCCGGCGTCCGTGTCGTAATGGTCGGCCCGCACGACCTGCACCACGTTGAGCTGGATGAACAGGGCGGCGAAGAGGACGATCAGCCCCGCGCCGAGCCCGCGGATCTGGCGGTTCACGACGCACCCGCCGTGGCGGCGGCTTCATCGGCCCGGTCGGCGCGGCGCTCCGCCCGCCGCTGGCGCCAAGTGATGCGCCGGGGGATGTCGCCGCTGAACTGTGCGCTGGAGTCGGCGATGCGCATGAGGAGCGCCAGCAGGATGTAGTTGGCCAGGAGGGACGAACCGCCGTAGCTCACGAACGGGAGGGTCACGCCGGTGAGCGGCACCACCCGCGTGACGCCACCGATGATGACGAAGGCCTGGACGCCCAGGATGGTGGTGAGGCCGGTGGCGAGGAGCTTCTCGAAGGTCCGCTCGGCCTGGATGGCGATGCGCAGCCCGCTGCCGACCATCAGCAGATAGGCGATGATGATCGCCGTCCCGCCGAGCAGCCCGAGCTCCTCGCCGAACGCCGCGAAGATGAAGTCGTTCTTGACCTCGGGGATGCGGCTCGGATCACCGAGCCCGAGGCCCGTGCCGGTGATCTTTCCCCAGGCGAGCGCGAAGGTGCTCTGGACGAGCTGGTAGCCCTTGACGTCGCGCTGGCTCCACGGGTCGAGCCAGATGTCGACCCGGTCCTGCACGTTGCCGAGCACGCTCCAGGCCACGAACGAGCCGAGGGCGAAGAGCATCGTCCCGATGGCCAGCCAGCTCACGCGCTCCGTGGCCACCCAGAGGAGGACGACGAACAGCGCGAAGAAGAGGAGCGACGAGCCGAGGTCCTTCTGGCCGATCATCACGACCAGCGAGGCGCCCCAGGCGATGAGGAGCGGGCCGAGGTGGCGCAGCTCGGGGAGATGGAAAGGCCCGACCTTCCACGTGCCGGCGGCGAGGAGCTCCCGCCGCTCGGTGAGGTAGGCGGCGAAGAACAGGGCGAGGGCGATCTTGGCGAACTCGCCCGGCTGGAAGTTGATCGGGCCGACGCTCACCCACAGGCGGGCGCCGTCGGGCGCCGCAAAGCCGAGGCCGGGCACGAACGGGAGCATGAGCAGCACGATCCCGAAGAGCGCGAACGTCCACTTGTAGCGGGCCAGGTCGGGGACGCGGCGCACGACGAGGAGGGTGGCCGCGTAGGCGCCGACGGCCACGAACGTCCACGTGGCCTGCAGCCCGGCCAGGTCGGTGTCGACCCGGGCGATCATCACGTAGCCGAGCCCGTTGAGGAGCGCGGCCAGCGGGAGGAGCGTGCCGTCGGCGCCGGGAGCGAACATGCGCGTGGCGAGGTGGGCGGCGATCAGCAGCGCGAGGATCACGACGAGGAACGGCGCCAGGTTGGCGGGCAGTGTGGAGGTGCGGCCGAGTGCCGCCAGCGCGTACGCGCCGGCCGTGATGATGGCGGCGAGCAGGATGAGCCCGAGCTCGGTGGAGCGGCGTACCTGGGCGATCACGGCGCGGCGGTGCTGGTGGCGGTGGTGCGGGCTTCGGTGGTCGCTGGGGCGTCCGTGGTGGTGCTCGGGAGGTCGACCGTTGTCGTGGCAACGACGGCCCGCTCATCGAGCGCGAGCTGCTCCAGGTAGCGCTCGGCCGCGCCCTGCGAGGAGAACTCCGGGTTGCGCGCGATGCGGGCCTGGAACTCGGGCGTCAGGTCGTCCCGCTCGAGCCGGCTCGTGGCGGCCAGGGTCGGCTGGAACCAGAGCACGCCGCCCGGGCGGCCTTGGAACACGGCCACGGTGTCGTCCTCGTAGCCGACGAAGTAGCCGCTCCGCCCGAACGCGGCCGTGACGACGAAGGCCACGACGAACACGGCGAGCACCAACGTCGTGAAGATGATGGTGCGGGCCGTGACGAGGCGACGCTTGCGCGGCGTCGTCGTCGGTGCAGTGGTGGCCGTCGCTGCCGCCAAGGCCGTTGCGGTCGGGCGCGCCGCGCCCTCCGTGTCGTCGAACTGTCGCGACTGGTCGTCGGAGAGCCAGCCGCCGACCTGTGGGGTGCCCGGCCTCGTCGGCTCCGGGTCCTCGGCCGTCCGGGCCCGCGCGTCACCCGCCGCCACGGCGGGCCGTCCGGAGGCCTCGAGCACCTCGATGACGACGACCGAGATGTTGTCGCGCCCACCCGCGGCGTTGGCGGCGTCCACCAGCGCCTGCGCGGCCGACTGGGGATCGGCGGCGCCGAGGATGAGGCGGGCGATCTCCTCGTCGGCAACCTCGTTGATCAGACCGTCGGAGCAGAGCAGATAGCGATCCCCGCGCTCGGGGGTGAGCAGCCACGTGTCGACGGCGACCGAGGGCTCCACGCCGAGGACCCGGGTCACGACATGGCGGTGCGGGTGCTTGCGCGCCTCCTCGGCGGTGATCTGCCCGGCGGCCAGCATCTCCTCGACGTAGCTGTGGTCCCGGGTCAACTGGCGCAGCTCGCCGTCGGCCAGGAGGTAGGCGCGGCTGTCGCCGACGTTCGCCAGCACGAGCCGGTCACCGTCGCCGCCCGCGGCCGGTGCGATGAGCGTGAGCGTCGTGCCCATGCCCCGCGTGGCCGGGTCCTGCAGCGAGCGCCGATGCACCGCCTCGTTGGCCGCCCGGACCACGTCGGTCACCGAGGCCATGGTGGCCACCTTCGGGTCGAGGCGGGCCTCGACTGTCTGGAGGGCCACGGCGCTGGCCACCTCGCCGGCGGCGTGACCACCCATGCCGTCGGCCACCGCGAAGACGCCGGGCGCCACGAGCACGCCGTCTTCGTTGGCCTTGCGGACGCGGCCCGGATCGGTGGCGGCGCCCCACCGGAGCTCGGCCATCAGCCGACCCCGACGGGTCGGGCGGTCACGCCGCCTCCATGACCGTGTTGCCGACCTGCAGCTGGTCACCGGGCCGGAGGACCGCGGGGGCGCCGAGGCGCATCCCGTTGAGGTACGTGCCGTTCGTCGACCCGAGGTCCTCCACGTAGATCGCTCCGTCCCGGCCGAAGACGCGCGCGTGGACCGTGGACGCGAACGTGTCGTCGGGGAGCGAGACCTGGCAGCCTGCGGCCCGGCCGATCGTCACCTCTTGCCCAGTGAGCTCGAACCTGTTCCCCCGCAGTGCCGGGGGGTCGGTCACCGTCAGCCGGTGGGGGAGACCGGGGACGCCCCGTCGGGCTCTTGGTTGGTCACGGCCGCTGTCGGCTGGTCCGGCCGGCGCGCCGGCCGTGTCCGTCTGCGGCCGTACGGCTCGCACCTCGGTCCACACCGCCCACAGGACGCGGGCGAAGAAGAGGTACAACAGCGCGAGCAGGCACAGCTTCAGGAGGCCGAGGAGTGATTCGGGCACGGTGAGGGGTCCCGCGGCTAGTCGGGAACGGCCACTACGGACCCTCGAACCGGATCGTGGTGGCGCCGATGCTGATGTTGTCCCCGGAGCGCAGCGTGTGTTGGGACACCGTCGCGCCGTTGACCTTCGTGCCGTTCGTGGAGCCGAGGTCGACGATCACGAAGCTGGGCCCGATCGGCCGGATCTCAGCGTGCTGGCGGCTGACGTTGGGGTCCGCGATCACGAGATCGTTCTCCGGCATCCGGCCGAACCGGAAGGGAACGTCGCCGAGCACCCGCCGCTCGCCGCTCGGGAGGACGAGCGCTCCCTGCGCCTTGGGCTCGACCATGCGGCTGGACACCGTGAAGCGCCCAGGCTTCCCCTGCTCGTCGGCCGCCAGCTCGACCGTGACCGGGCCCATCAGCCCGTAGCCCTCGTCCGCCGCGTACTCCACGCAGGCCTCGGACAGTTCGCGGATGAGTGCGTCGTGCACGTCGGCGAAGCCCTCGAGGTCCCGCGGGCTCAGGTAGAAGGTGAACGCGTTGGGAACGACCGTGCGCCCCCGCACGTCCACGCTGCGGTGGTCGTCCATCTCGCGGATGAGCCGGCGCCCGAGCTCGATCGGTTTGATCTGGGACCGGAAAGCGCGGGCGAACACGCCGTCGACCATACGCTCCACGGACCGCTCGAACGACTGCAAGCCCATCGCCGACAAGGGTACTGGTGGGGTGCGTCAGCCTGGCGGCAGGCCGCATCGGTCGTGGGCCGGGCGATGGTCGTCGCCGGCGCTTCTCGCGGCCTTCGGTGGCCGTTTTCGGTTCCGGACGCCGCGAGAACCCCGGTTGGGGGTCCGACCGGCCCGCGCTAGCGTGTCCAGGTCACTCGGGCGAGTGGCGGAATTGGCAGACGCGGAGGATTCAGGTTCCTGTGTCCGAAAGGATGTGGGGGTTCAAGTCCCCCCTCGCCCACCGACGAGGACCTTCCTCCACCCTGATCGAGGGGTTGCCATGTTCCGGGTGATCGTCGACGCGGACACCTGCGAGAGCAACGCCTTCTGCATCGGGTTCGCGCCGGACGTGTTCGAGCTGGGTGCCGACTCGCCGCCCGTCGACGTCGTGCTGCCGACCGTGGGTGAGGAGCGGCGGGCCGCGGTCGAGGAAGCGGTGCGGAACTGTCCACGGCAGGCCATCCACATCGAAGATGATCCGGGAGGTGCTGGTGACTGATCCGATCGCGGGCGCGACGGATGTGGACTACGACCCGACCTCGCCGGAAGTGCTGGCCGATCCGCTGCCTGCGTACGAAACCCTTCGGGCCCAGTGCCCGGTCCACCTCTTCGAAGGCCTCGAGCACCCGCTCTACACCCTGTCACGGCTCGAGGACGTCCACGCCCAGCTGAGCGATCCCGAGCTGTGGTCGAACCGGTTCGGGCCGGGGATCTCCTACAGCGAGCAGAACCCCGGCAGCCTGCAGCGCTACGACCCGCCCGAGCACACCTTGCGGCGCCGTTTCCTCCGCGAGCCGTTCCTACCCAAGGCGGTCGAGGCCTTCCAGCCCGCTGTGTCCGAGCTGGCGGCATCGCTCATCGACGGGTTCGAGTCACGCGGCCGAGCCGAGCTCCACGACGACTACGCATCACCGCTCCCCATCACGGCGTTCACCCGCCTCCTCGGTCTTCCTCTCGACGACCGGCCCCAGTTCAAGTACTGGGCCGAGAAGCTGACGCTGGGCATGACCTACCCCGATCAGGCGACCGACGACTGGCTGGCTCTGCGCACCTACACCCTGGCCAAGGTCCGCGCGCGCCGCGACGCCATGGCCGCTGCCGATCTTGGTCTCGAGGACGACCCGGTCGGCACCGTCGTCCCCGAGGGGCTGTTGTCGCACCTGGCTTGTCACCGGCTGGGGGACGGGAACTTCGCCACCGACGACGAGGTGACCGGTCTCGTGGCGATGATGCTCGTCGCCGGCCACGAGACCACGACCTCACTCGTGACCAACACCGTGTGGCGACTGCTGGAGGACCGCACCCGCTGGGAGCGCCTCTTGGCCGAGCCCGACCTCGTGCCGAACGTGATCGAGGAGAGCCTGCGCTTCGATCCTCCCGTCCTGGGGGACTGCCGCACGAACACCGCTCCGGTCACCATCCACGGGGTCGACATCCCCGCCAACTCGAAGGTCATGCACCTGTTGCGCTCGGCCAACCACGACCCTGACCTCTGTGAGGCGCCGGACGAGTTCCGGATGGATCGTCCGCTGCTGGAGAACCGCAAGCACTACGCGTTCGGTTGGGGCACGCACTTCTGCCTCGGCGCGCACCTGGCGCGCATGACGGCGCGCACCGCCCTCGGCCAACTCATCGTCCGCTTGCCGGACCTCCGCCTGGACGGTCCCACCGAGCGCCTGCAGGCCCCGTTCCTGTGGGGCCGCCGCGTCCTCCCCGTCGCCTGGAGCTGACTCCCGGTGAGCGGCTAGGAGATGGGGCCGCCGGGCAGGAACTTCGGCGTGATCTCGAAGCCCCAGCAGAACTCCTGCTCCTCGTAGCCGACGATCTTGCCTTCCTCGTCCACCTTCGGCAGCCAGTAGGTGTGGCAGTCGAACTGGCGGATCGAGAAGAACTCGAAGTCGGGTCCGAACTTGCCGAACACCGGCGGGATCTCGTGCCGACCGCGGAAGATCACGACCTCCAGATGGTCCGGCAGATTCACCCCAGCCCCGGCGAGGAACTCGCGTGGCGCGGTGAGCGCGGTCTCCACCGCCCTCTCGTCGCCCTGGAACAGCCCGGCCACCGCGCCCCGCAGGCGGCGGTCCTGGCTCAACTTCTGCGCCTGCGCCGCGGCCTCTGCCAGTCCCTTGCGGGTCAGCCCGTCCGTCATGCTGCGCTCCTCTCGACCGGCGGCACGAGGGCCGCGCGCCCGCCGGCAGACAGTATCGCCGTGGCCGCGGGTCCCCCTCCGGCCCGTCAGTCCGTGAAGAGGCCGCCGTCCGGGTGGAGCATCTCCCCCGTGAAGTACGACGATTCGTCGGTGGCCAGGAAGAGGGCCGCGCTGGCGATCTCGTCCGGCGTGCCCCTCCGGCCCATCGGGATGGCCGAGAGGACCTGCTGGCGCATCTCGTCGGGTGCAAGTTCGATGACCGCCGTCATGTTCGTCTCGATGAACCCGGGGCCGATGGCGTTCACGCGTATGCCGGCCGGCGCCAGCATCCTGGCCGCCTTCTTCGTCAGCATCCACACGGCCGATTTCGAGAGCACGTAGGCGAACGGCCCGGCATCGGGGACCTTCGAGGCGATGGAGCCGATCGTGATGATCGAGCCCTTCGTCCCCGCGCTCAGCATGCGCTGGCCGCAGGCCTGGATGGCCATGAGCGTGCCGATGAGGTTGACGTCGATGACGCGGCGCACCTCGTCGATGTCGGCCTCGATGACGTCCCAGCCCGGCCGATCGACGTACTCCAGGCGGCGCAGGTAGAGCTTGGCGTCGGCGTCGAGATCGCCTGAGCGGTAGGCCGCGTGGCTGATCCCCGCCGCGGTCACCAGCACGTCGATGCCGCCATAGGTCGTCTCGGCGGTCGCGGCGACGGTCTCGTTGTCGTCCGCGCTGGCCGCGTCCAGGTGGACGAAGGTGGCCCGCCCACCGGCGGCCGTGATCTCGTCGGCCACTGCCTGACCCTGCTGGTCGAGCAGGTCAGCGGCGACCACCGCGCCCCCCTCCTCGGCGAACCGCAGGGCACACGCCCGGCCGATGCCGTTGCCAGCGCCGGTCACCACGCACACCTTGCCGTCCAGTCGCAACCCCATGAACGCACCCTACGGTGGCGCAGCCGCCGCGACCGAGAACTAACCTCTCGATCAATAACGGTCTGCGAGAGCCCTGGGACGAGAGGCACGCCATGCCGAAGATGCGGCATCCGCTGAGCGGCGTCATCTACGACATCGCCGACGACGGCACGATCGTGCTCGAGAAGGACGGGCGGACCGGCCGCTTCACGAAGCAGGGCCACTACCTCGACGGCGACATCAAGACCGCGGACCCGCAGCTGTGCGGTTGGATCGGCGGGGTGCAGCTCCCGTCACGGCATCAGCAGATGGCCGAGGGCTCGCTGTTCGGCGACGATCCCCCCGGGACACCAGGAGGAGCCGAATGACGCTCACCGCGGACACCGCCGGTCGCGCCCGTTCACCCGGGCTGAGCTATCAGGAGCTGCTCGACACCGATAGCCGCCCGGTTCCGGACGTGCTGCGGTGGCAGTCCTCGGAATCCTTCGGTCAGGACGACAAGCCGGTCGACCGCTACATCGCCCGGGAGATCCACGAGCTGGAGAAGGAGCGGCTCTGGACGAAGGTGTGGCAGATGGCCTGCCGGGAGAGCGAGCTGGCCGAGGTCGGCGACACGCAGGTGTACGACATCACCGACATCTCGCTCCTTCTCGTGCGGACGAGTCCCACGGAGATCAAGGCCTTCTACAACGCCTGCCTCCACCGCGGCCGCCAGCTCCGGGAGGTCCCGGGCCCGGTCACCGACCTGCGCTGCCCGTTCCACGGCTACGCCTGGAACCTGGACGGGTCCTTGAAGCACGTGCCCTGCCAGTGGGACTTTCCGCAGGTCGTCCCCGACGAGTTCCGCCTCCCCGAGGTGAAGGTCGGCACCTGGGGTGGTTTCGTCTTCATCAACATGGACCCGAAGGCGGAGCCGTTCGACTCCTTCCTCGGCGATCTCCCGAAGCACTTCGAGCGGTGGCCGCTGGAGAAGCGGTACAAGCAGGCCCACGTCGCCCGCATCCTCCCGACCAACTGGAAGACGGTGCAGGAGGCCTTCATGGAGGCCTACCACGTCGTCGCCACCCACCCGCAGCTGCTCCCCGGGATCGGAGACGCCAACAGCCAGTACGACACGTGGGGCAACTTCAGCCGCGCCATCACGCCCAACGGCACGCCGAGCCCGCACCTGAAGTGGACGCCAACAGAGCAGGACATGTTCGACTCGATGAGCGACCGCCGGCTCGACATGGACCCGTACGTCGTGATCCCGGACGGCATGACCGCCCGCCAAGTGGCCGGGCTCAATGGCCGGGCAATGATGGAGCCGTTCCTCGGCGCCGCGGCCGACGACCTCACGGACGCCGAGCTGACCGACTCCTTCTATTACACCCTCTTCCCGAACTTCCACCCGTGGGGGGCGTACAACCGCATCGTCTACCGCTTCCGGCCGTACCAGGACGAGCACGAGATGGCGGTGATGGAGTGCATGTTCCTCTCGCCGTACGACGAGGGCGAGGACCGGCCGGCCGACGCACCCGTCCATTGGCTGGGCGTGGACGACGACTGGACCGAAGCGCCGGAGCTCGGCCTGCTGGCCCGGGTCTTCAACCAGGACTGCTTCAACCTGCCGAAGGTGCAGAAGGGCCTGCACACGTTGCGCCGCCACAAGCCCGGCGTGACCATGGCCGTCTACCAGGAGACCAAGGTTCGCCACTTCCACGCGCTCTACGAGCAGTGGCTCGGCCTTTGACCGGACCCGACCGCTGATCTGACCGAGGCTCCCGGCGCGGATCTGTCGCGGACGTCGGGACGCTCTCGCGCCAGAACGATTCACCGGGCGGTCGAGCGGTCTTCCAGAACTCGCCGGATCGACTGCCCGACCCACGTCGGCCGACGGGTGATCTGCGCACAGGTGAAGCGGAGGATCACCCATCCCGCAGCGATCAGCGTCTGGTCCCGCGCGCGGTCGCGCTCGAACTGCCGGCGATCGAGGCCGTGGTTCGCCCATCCGTCACACTCGAGGATGACCTTCTCCTCCAAGTAGGCGAAGTCGACCTCGTGGCCCAGGATTCGAGGGTGAAACGCAGCCGGGGGAAGGTCGTGTGCGCGGAGCAGCGCGCTCATCCTCCGTTCGAGTTCGCTGTCGGGCAGCACTCCGTCGATGGCCCACGCGTCGAAGGCAGTTCGGAGCGCGGTGATGCCGTGACGGCCTTTGCGGGCGTGTCGGACCAGCGCACCTCGTACGGCCGCGGTGGTCACGAGGCCCTCGACCACGAAGTGCTCCAGCGCCGGAAGCAGGCTGTCGGGAGCGACTTGGCCGAGATCTAGGAGCACGCGCAACGGATTCGTTGTTGGGATACCTCGACGACGAACGGGCCGCAGGTCGTCCAGATCGCGAGGGTTGTGGGTCCGCACCCACGGTAGGACGAGGCGGCACACCCGATTGCTCGCGGTGATGTCGACCGGGTCCGTCCCCTGCACGTCAACCCCCCACAAGTAGGCCGCGGAGCGGTGGGACGCGCTGGCCGGGTGATGCTGGGCGACGATGGCGGCGAGGATGCGTTGCTCGGGGGTCGGTGGAGCGCCGACGAGCGCAGTCACCGCCGGTGCCATCGGCACGAGCAGCCCAGCATCGCAGGCGCGGTACCACGCGGCGCGGCTCCAGCCAAGGTCGAGGGCCTGGGTCAGTGTGAGCAAGCCGTGCTGACGGTTGGCGAGGCGACGAAGAGAGGGTTCGATCCGCACGAGAGAGGGAGTACCTGGGACTTCACCGATCGGAAAGCCAGCCGCTCTCTCTTGCTTCTGGCGCGGACTTGTCGCGGACGTCGGAACGATCTCGCGCCAGAAGACTGAGGGATGCCTCGCCGGGAGGAGCGGGCGGAGCGGGAGGCGGCGGGCGGTCGGCTCCGCGTCACCTGCTGGTCGCTGGTCGGCCATGCTGTTGACGCCATGGCCATCGGACGGTTCGCGCCCAGCCCCACGGGGGACCTGCACCTCGGCAACCTGCGCACCGCGCTCCTCGCCTGGCTCTTCGCGCGGTCCGCCGGCAGCCGTTTCGTCGTGCGGATGGAGGACCTCGACCAGGCCAACTCCAGCCCGGAGCACGGGCGGCGGCAGCTCGAGGATCTGGCCGCGCTCGGCCTGGACTGGGACGGTGACGTCGTCTACCAGTCGCAGCGGTTCGACGCCCATGACCAGGCCATCGCCGAGCTCGGCAATGCCGGCCTGACCTACCCGTGCTACTGCACCCGTCGCGAGATCGCCGAGGCCGCGTCGGCACCGCACGGGACCGACATGCCCGAAGGCGCCTATCCCGGCACGTGCCGCAACCTGTCCGAAGCCGATCGGATGCGGCACGAGCGGGCCGGCCGCCGCCCCGCGGCGCGGCTGCGGTCCGCCGGCGAGGTCGTGCGCGTGCAGGACCGGTTGCGCGGCACCTACGCGTCCGCGGTGGACGACGTCGTCCTCCGGCGCAACGACGGCGTGCCCGCCTACAACCTGGCCGTCGTGGTGGATGACGCCGCGGCGGGGGTCGAGGAGGTCGTGCGGGCCGACGACCTCCTGCCGTCGAGTCCCCGGCAAGCGCACCTGGCGCAACTCCTGGGGCTGCGGGTGCCGACGTACGCCCACGTCCCCTTGGTGATCGGCCCGGACGGAACGCGCCTGGCCAAGCGCCACGGCGCCGTCACGTTGCGGGAGCGGGCCACCGTCGGCGCCTCCCCAGCGCAGACACTGTCCCTGCTGGCAACCAGTGCCGGCCTGGCCGAGCTCGGCGAAGCCGTCACGGCCCGCGAGCTCGTGCCTCGGTTCGATCCCGACCGCCTGCCGAGGTCGCCATGGCGGATCTGACGATCCAGGTCCAGCCCGAGGCCGACCAGCCTTCGCCGATCGACGCCGAGCCGCCCGCCGTCGTCCCGCCGGCACCGCTTCTCGGGTCGCGCGTCGGCAGGATCGTCACCGCGCCGTTCCGTTGGCTCGAGGCGCATCCGGTCAAGGGCGCGCTGTTCGGCGGCTACCTCGTCGCCTTCTACTTCGTCCAGCGCGACGGCGTCTTCTACGACCGAGAGCGCCTGTTCCCCTGGCTGTTCCTCGGTGTCGCCATCCTGGTCATCGGCTCGGGCTGGCGACGGATCCTCGAGCTCGTCCTCTACTGGGTCCCCTTCTTCCTGCTGTGGGTGGCCTACGACCTCATCCGGGGCCAGGCCGACAACGGTCGCAGCGTTGCCACCACCCAGCCCATCACCGTCGAGAAGGCGCTCTTCCTCGGCAAGGTGCCCAACAACGTGCTGCAGGACCGCTTCTACGTGCCCCAGCAGGTCCAATGGTGGGAAGCGCTCACCGGCATCACCTACATGAGCCATTTCTTCGTCGTCTACACGACGGCCGCGGTGCTCTTCATCCGCAACCGGGAGCGCTTCGTCCGTTGGATGACCGCCTTGGTGCTCCTGACCGTGTTCGGGCTGCTCGGCTACTGGCTCTACCCGATGGCGCCGCCGTGGATGGCCGCCGACCAGGGCCTGATCCCCGATCTGGCTCGCCCAGGGACCCGCGGGCTGCGGCTCCTGCACCTCACGTTCGCCGACCGGCTGTGGGTGCACGGCAAGGACAACTCCCACATGGTCAACCCTGTGGCGGCCATGCCGTCGCTGCACGCGGGCTACTCGATGCTGTTCAGTTGGTTCTTCTTCAAGCGCACCCGGCGCCGCTGGGTGAAGGCGATCCTGGCCTTCTATCCCCTCGCCATGGCCTTCACCCTGGTCTACGGCGGGGAGCACTACTTCATCGACCTCCTGGCCGGCTGGTTGCTGGCCATCCTCGCCGTGGAGATCAGCGACCGCTTCCATGACTGGCGGGAGCGGCGGGCCGTTCGGCGGGAAGGCCCAGCGTCGCGTAGCGAAATCGCGGTTCCGGCGGGATAACCTTCGCACGCGGTCGGAGCAGGGCAGGAGGTGACCCGAATCGTGAGCGATGCGCGACCCGTGCTGAGCGTCGAGCCGAACCAGCGCCGCGGAGTGCTTGCCGCGCTCGCCAGCGTCTCCCTGGTCGCCCTCGTGGCCGGCTGCGCCAACAGCGGCGCGGTCACGCTCCAGCAGCCGCAGCAGGATTCGCAGCCGGTCATCGTCACCAGCGGCACCACGCCGACCACGCCGATCGAAGTGACGGTGCCGAGCACCATCCCCCGGACCACCACCACCACCACAGACGGTCGCTCCCACGACGTCGACCACCATCGCCACGACGACGACGGCCGCGCCGGATCCCTATCTGGTGACGCCGCCCATGTTCCCGATCCAGACGCTTCGCAAGGGAGACAGTGGTGAGCGGGTGGCGGACCTCCAGAACCGCCTGCTGCAGCTCGGTTTCTGGGTCGACGCCGCCGATGGGCACTACGGGCTGGCCACCAGCCAGGCTGTCATGGCGTTCCAGAAGTACTTCAACGTCTCCGACAAGAGCGGCCGCGTCGACCAGGCGACGGCCGATGCCCTCAACACCGTGCCCTCCAAGGCCCGCCCGCATGCGACGGAGGGCGATCTGATCGAGGTCAACAAGGCGGCGCAGGTCCTGCACATCATCCGCGGGGGCCAGGCGGTCTGGACCCTCAACGTGTCGACCGGCTCGGGCAACGCGTACACGGAGACGAGCAAGAAGGAGCCGGGGCGAATCCTGAAGGGCGACGCCCAGACGCCCGACGGGCTGTACCAGGTCAACCGGGAGCGGGCCGAAGGATGGTGGGAAGGCGAGCTCGGTGAGCTCTACCGGCCCAAGTACTTCCGGGGCGGCATCGCCGTCCACGGATCCAACAACATCCCGAACTACCCCGCCAGCCACGGCTGCGTCCGGGTGAGCACCCCGGCCATGGACTTCATCTGGGCGGCCAACCTCATGCCGCTCGGCATGCCCGTCTGGGTCCACAGCTGACGCCAGGCCGCGGCCCCGGGGCTTGATCCGGCCCGCTCAGGCGGTCAGGTCGTCGATGAACGCGGGCAGGTCGGCCGCGTCGGCGGGCAGGCGTTCCACCCAGGCCGAGACGGGATCGTGGCGCAGCAGGCCGTGCGTGTGCAGGGCCGCGCCGAGGATGGCCACCCGGTCCGCCAGCTGCGGTGTGCGGCTGGCCAGCACGAGCACGCGGTCATCATGGATGGCGACGGTCTCGCCGGCCGCGAAGAGCTTCCGCGTCTCACCGGCCAGCGCGACGCGGGCTGCGTTGCGCTCGAGAGGCGGGTGCTCGTCCAGCGAGGCATCGACCACGACCAGCGCGTAGACGAGGTCGGGCTGGATGCCGAGCGACGCGCAGTGGTCGTACACCTGCTGCAGGCGGAGCTGGAGGACGCCGATGCGCGCCAGTCCGCTGGTCGGGTCGATGCAGTCGTCCTGGCCAGCGCCGTGGAGGTAGCCGTCGGCCCAGCCAGCCGAGAGCTCCATGCCGGCGTCGAAGGTCAAGAGCGCTCTCGCGGAGCCGCCTCCGCTGTTGGCCAGGGCCTCGACCCAGCGGGCGATCTCGTCCAGGGGCCATCCGTCGGCCCCGGCCTGCCAGCCGAAACGCCTCACCGCGCCCGGAAGGTCGGCGGGGCGGCGATCTGCGGCCACGGCCAGGTCCTCTGCGGCGTCACGCAGGCGCTCGCTGATCCCGGCGGGCGCCCCACCTGCTGCGGCGGCCCAGGCGCGCACGAGCTCGACCGCCGTCCTGTCGACCGTGTTCTTCCTGCGCAGCGCCATGTAAACAGGACGCCCGAGGGACCTGCTTATGACGCCGCTCGTGACGCCGGTCGCACCCGCAGGTGACGGTCCTCGGCGGTGAGGCAGCGGCCGCTCTCCAGATCGAACTGCCAACCGTGGAGGTGGCAGGTCAGGACGCCCCCCTCGACCTCGCCGAACACCGACAGGTCGGCCTGCCGGTGCGGGCACCAGCGCTCCATCACGTAGCCGCAGAGCTCGATCTCCTCGACCTCGGGCGGCGGCGCCAGCCGGTACCGGGCCTCCGCCTCGGCCCGGACGATGCGCTCGTCGGACAGGGACTTCAGGAAGTTGTAGACGTACTCGTTGAACTCGCCGGCCCGCCAAGCCCGGAACCGGCACGAAAGGAGGAGGGCGTTGGACCAGTCGACGGCCCGCTGGGCGACTACCGCCTCGACGAGCGGCCGGGGCAGATCGAACGAGAACGCGAATGGTTCGCCGTCGTGCGCGCGCACCTGTCCGGCCGGGAAGTCGACGAGCACGGACTCGTCGCCGGCCCGGAACAGCACGTTGGCGCCGACGCCCTGGCGCAGCGTGGGCGCCTGAGCCAGCAGCGGCTCCCACCAGGTCTTCAGCCGGCCGGCGAGGTCGGGGGCGGGAGCGGGCCAGCCCGCCTTGTGCGACTCGAGCCACGGCGCCCAGTCGGCCGCGTAGGTCCGGAGGTACTCCCGCTTGTCGCTGAAGATGCGTTCGACCACGTCCTCGGGAACGGGATGGGTGACCGTGACTGCACCGGGCGTGATCTCGAACGCGGTGCCGGGGACGGCCAGTCGGCCTGTCGGGCGTCCGGACCGCCCGAGCCGCTCGATGAAGATCCTCTGATCCGGGAAGATCGAGAGCTCGTCGCCGTCGATCACGTTCAACCCGAACAGCTCGGGATCGAGGAAGCAGGGTGGGCCGGCGGAAGGCACGACGACGCGGGCGTCGACCGCCTCTACGTAGCGCTGGGCCCGGGACAGCTGCGCTTCGACCTTCTGATCGACCAGCTCCCGCATGACCTCAGGCGGATGGTCGTACACCATCGGGTACCAGATGGCGCCCGAGTACTGGAGCCATTGGATGTCGATCGGGCCGTCGGCCGTGAGCGTTGCCAGATCGTGGATACGGCAGTCGTTCATGTTGAGCAGCCTCACCGAGCCGTCATCGACCAGGAGCGCCGAGTCGCCACCCGGCCCGTCGCTGATCGACGTCTCGATGTGGATGGTGACGCGGAGCCCACCCGGCAGTTCGACCGGCTTGGCGTGCGTGGTGTGGACGAAGTGCTCGAAGCCGAGGCTCCGCAGCACCCGCTCCAACTCGTCCGTCGGGTACCCGGGGAGCAGCACCGTGGCCGAGCGGTCGATGTGGTCGGCGAGGAAGGCCAGGTCCAGGTGATCGCCGTGGAGGTGGGAGACGTACAGGTAGTCGGGGTGCTCGACCGCCGCCCGCACGGCGCCGGGGAGCTGGTCGTTGCGGGGGAACACGAACCACGACCCGAAGAACGCGGGGACGAACCACGGATCGCACACGATGGTGCCCTGCGCGGTCTCGATGAGGATCCCGGCGTGGCCGAGCGACGTGGCGCGCATGTCAGTTGAGGCTGCCGGGCGATCAGGCCGGGCACAACCTCGCTGGTGCGAGGTCCGCTCCCGTCCGGGCGGTGCCGGCCCGGTCGAACCGCGTCAGCGGACGGGCGGGTCCGTGAACTGCTGACCCTGGCGGGCGACGTGCTCGGTCCACTGGCTGCCGTCCCAGTAGCGCAGCTCGTACCGCAAGGCCGGATCCGGGTACCAGCCGGGCGGCGTCGACGTCGCCGCGGCGACCGGAGCAGGCTCCGGCTCCGGCTCCGGCTCCGGCTCCGGGGCGGGGGCGGGGGCGGGGGCGGGGGACGGCTCGGCCACGGGGGTGGCGTCGCCGGTGGAGACGACCGGGATGTCCTCGGCCGCGGTCTGCGCGGTCGCGGTGTCTGCTGCGGTGTCGTCGGCTGCTGCCGCGGCAGTCGCCGGAGCGGTTGCCCAGCCGGCCGGCTCCTCCACGGGCTCGGTGACCTCGGTGACCTCGGCCACCTCGGTGACCTCGACCTCTCCGGCGGGCTCGGCCGGCTCGGAAGGAGGGGCCTCGGTGGCGCCGTCGGCTGCCCACGCGCCGGCGGCGACCGCCGCGGCTTCGTCGGCGACCGACCGCTCACCGGCGACCTCATCGGCCGCTTCCTCCAGCTCCGCTTCCACCGCGATCTCGTCGGCCACGAACGCTTCCTCGGCGGCGAGCTCGGCCTCGACCTCCTCGATGGCCGCCTCTTCGGCGATGGCCGCCTCGACCGCGATCTCCTCCTCCAAGAGCTCCTCTTCGATGATGGCCTCGTCGAGCTCGGCCTCCAGGTCGCGGCGCAGGAAGGCGGAGACATCGCCGCCGGTGGGCACGATGCTGACGACTTCCCACCCTTCGGCCGCGGCCTCGTTCAGCTTCGCCACCAGGGCGCCGGGGTCATACGACGATGCGCTCACCGAGCTGTACTCGAACATGAGGCGGCACAGTAGCCCCTTCCGATCGCCCGGCGGCACTCATCGCGGCACGTCGAACCGGTTGCCGATGCACCTACCGCCGGCTCGGTGGCGCGCTCAGGAAACGAGCGACAGCACGTCGATCCCTCGCGACGTGCCGTCATACAGCAGCTCCCCGTCCCGGAGCGCCACGCACCGCGCGACCGTGTCGAGGAACGAGAGCTCATGAGTGGCGACCAGCAGGGTCCGTCCGGCCCCGTGTGCCTCGGCCAGGAGCTCGAGCAGCGCCGCCTTGCCGCTGGCGTCGAGACCCACGAATGGCTCGTCGACGAGCAGCACGTCGAACGGACGGATGAAGGCGAGGGCGATGGAGGCCTTCTGGCGCAGCCCCCTGCTGAAGCTGGTGGGCAGGTCGTCGGCGCGGTCGTACAAACCGAGATGGTCGAGGAGATCGGCGCCGTCCTGCTCCCAGTCGTCGTGCCCGTGCAGGCGCGGCGACGTACTCGAGGTGCTCCCAGACAGAGAGGTCCTCGTAGAAGGTCGGGGAGTCCGAGAGGTAGGCCAGCGCGGCCCGGGCGGGCAGCGAGCCGGAGGGATGCCCATCGATGAGCACGCTGCCGTCGGACGGATCCAGCAGGCCGGCAGCCAGGCGGAGGAACGTGGTCTTGCCGGAGCCATTGTGGCCGACGAGCGCCAGCGACTCGCCGTAGGGCACGTGCAGGTCGAGCGCGGCGAGCGCGGGGCGGTCGCCGTACACCTTGGTCAGGCCGAGCGCCGAGAGCGCGCCGGACTTGTGCTCTGGCGTCGGCTCGGCGCGGCCCTGCTCCGCCGGCGGAGCGGACTTCGACGGCTTGGTGGTCTTCGCCACGGTGGCCTTCGGCGCCGTGGGGCGACGGGCTCCGGCCGACGACGCGTCCTCGCCGCGCTTGGGCGGTTGCGGGTGCCTGCTCACGACGATCCACCGGCCCGCGCCGCGGCCCGCCGGGAGGACTCGGCCTGGCTCTCCTGCATCATCTGGCGAAACCACGCGCGCGCCGGCTCCCGGAAACGCAACCAGAGCACCGTGAGCACGACGATCACGAGGACCCCCATCGCGCCCTGGGCGGCGCCGGCGGCCGGGCTGAGCTCCCGCGACGCCGCGGTGCGCGCCCCGATGACGGGCAGGGTGCCGAGGCAGCACACCACGATTGGCCACGCCGTCCGGAACATCAGCCGCAGGCCGGCCACCTCCGGGGGGAGCATCTGGTTGGTGTCGGACGCACTGGGCTCTGGTTCCTCGCCGACCACGCTGATCACAGCTCCCGCCCCCGCTGCCCACAGCGCCGGCAGGGCCACGATGGCGACCACCGCCACCGCGGTGCTCGTGCGGTTGAGGGCGTAACCGACGGCGCCTCCGAGCACGGCGAACAGCGCGAGGAGCACGGCGGGCGCCGGCAGGTGGTGCAACAGGAGCAGACCTCGCTCCTTCGGGATGGCGCTGGCCCGATCCGCCTGGTCGATCTCCTGGGCCAGGGGCTCGATGGCGTCGAGCGCGACCAGGTACAGCGCGAGGCCGGCGATGACCGCAGCGGGCGCGGTGTCGTGGTAGGCGATGTGCAGGGCGACCGCGGCGACGGCCGTGAGCGCAGCCATGCGGGCGAGCCGGACGGCGGGGAAGCGCAGGATCCCGTGCAGGTCCCGGCGCCAGATCGTGTGGCGCGGCCGGCCCGGCAACCGCACCCACGGCCGCATGCGGTGCTGCTCCTGCACGAGCTGTCGGCGGAGCACCATGACGGTGCGCAGGTCGCGCACGGTCGCCGCGAAGCGGAGCTGGCCGACGAGCGCGCTGCGCCGCTCGGCGGCTTCGAGCGACAGTCGGCCCAGGCGGAACAGGCCGACGACGACGATGGCGGCGACGACGGGGATGGCGACCAGCGCCCACCAGTGGTGCTCGAGCGGCCAGATGCCCAGTGCCCCGATGGCGCGGAAGGGGGACGGCACCTCCCACGTCGCGTCGGCGGCGGCCCAGGCGATGAGCCCCGCCCCGGTGAGGGTGGCGACCCAGCGGGGCAGACGCCAACCGCAG
The DNA here is from genome assembly GCA_963829955.1 of uncultured Acidimicrobiales bacterium. Lineage (GTDB taxonomy): Bacteria > Actinomycetota > Acidimicrobiia > Acidimicrobiales > Ilumatobacteraceae > DASTFY01. The sequence goes on along the minus strand of CAWHKS010000010.1, from coordinate 24,223 downwards.
GCCATGTAGCCGGCGCCGTAGCCCAGGAGGCCGATGAGGAGCCCAGCCACGGCACCGCTCGCCGCCCACGGAAGCAGGGTGCCGGGCAGGCGGCGGGACGCCAGCTGACCGGCGATCGCCCCGGCCACCGCGCCCGCGAACGCGGCGAAGCGGACCTGGCGCAGCGCCGGGACGAGCAAGGCCCGTCGCCGGTCCACAGGAGCCAGCAGGACGTGCGTGACCTCGGCCTTCTCGAGCGCCAGCGGCCCGCCTCGGCTGCCGGCCCGCAGCCCGACCGCAGCGACGACGGCGGCGACGACGCCGACGAGCGCGGGGGCCAGCCGCCGCACGTCCTCGACGCTGCCGGGCGAGAGCGGATCGTCTCCGATGGCGCTGGAGAGGAACAGCACCGCCATGATGCCGATGCCGCCCGTCAGGTAGGCGCGGTAGAGAGCCTCGAACCATTCGATGCCGGCCACCCGGCGGCGGCGCCGATCGCGGCGCAGGTCGCGCAGCACCACGGGTGACACCTCGATGGTGTCGGCGTGCGGCGCGGGAGCGGAGGTCGGATCGGACACCGGGCGGCGACGCTACTGCTCGGACCCGGGTGCGACCCCGCCGGTCTCCGCGGGGCGGGCAGGGTCGGCCGACCAGCCCGACCACGACGGCACGTAGAGGCGGGTCCGGTCGACTCCGATGCGCTCCAGGGCGAGGAGATCGGCGCAGGCGGAGACCCCGGAGCCGCAGTAGCAGACCACCTCCGTCTCCGGCCCGATGCCGTGAACCGCGTAGCCCTCGCGGAGCTCGGCCTCGGAGCGGAAGCGGCGGGTCGTGGGATCGAGGTTTGTCGCCCAGTAGACGTTCCCGGCGCCCGGGATGTGCCCGGGTCGGGGGTCGATGCTGGCGTCCTCACCGGTGTACCGGGGCGCGGAGCGGGCGTCGAGGACGACGGCGCCGCTGCCGGCGCTCGCCGCGGTGGCCACTTCGGCATGGTCGGCGAAGCGCTCGCTCGGCCACGCTCGCGCGGCGACGGCAACCGCAGGCAGGGTCGTGCCCGCACCGGACTCCCGGGGCTCCGGCCAGGCCCGCAACCCGCCGTCGAGGAGCGCAGCCGGGTGCCCGAGCACGCGCAGCATCCAGACCAGCCGGCCGGCGGTGCCCCCGCCGCTGTCGTCGTAGCCGATGACGCTGTCGTCCGGGCCGATGCCGAGACGGCCGAGGGCGGCAGCGAACGCCTCGGGCGACGGGAACGGATGGCGACCATCGGACGGGGCGCCAGGGCCGGACAGATCGCGCTCCAGATCGACGAAGATCGCCCCGGGGATGTGCTCCCGCGCGAAGGCGTCCCGCCCAGAGCGACCGTCGAGGTACCAGCGGACGTCGGCCACGACCACCTCCGAACGGTGGGCGAGCACCCACTCGCTACCGACGATCGGGGGGAGCTCCACGGGGTCGCGACGCTACCGCCGCCCGCTCGGGCGCCGGTGTCGGCCGGCTCAGGAGAGGGGTGAGGCCTCGTCGAACGTGGCGCAGAGGTAAGGCATCTGACCGAACCGGGCCATCCACACCGTGTTGACGGCGCTCCAGGACTCCGGCGTGTGTCCGTGGCGGGCGAGCAGGGTGTGACGTTCCCTGGCCGGCGCGACCCGCAGCCGCTGGGTGATCTGGGCGAACAGGACGAGATCGACACCGCACACCGGGGCGTGACACGGATGCGTCGGGTCGTAGCGGCCCGGGTCCGGCACCGAAGCTGTGCCCGTCGCCGCCGGCGCCTCGGAGGGGGCGCTGGTCGTCGACTGCCCGACCTCGACGGCGTTGCCGTTCTCGCCGCCCGCGGCCGGCGCCGGTCCCCCGGGGGACCCGCTACCGGAGCGATCGTCCGTGCTGCGCCGAAGCTTGTCGAACAGCTTCATCCGTCTCCCTTGTCGTGGCGGGCGGTCGCCTCGTGGTCCAGAGCCCGGAGTGGTGGTCCTGATACGTCCTGATACATCGTGCCGGGTCATCTGCCGGATTGGTCGTCACCCCGGTACGACGCGCCGGGCGGGACGGTTCGCACCGGCGTGACGGCGAGCGGCCGCCGGTGACTCAGTGGTCCTCGGTGGCCAGGCGTTCGGCCTCGGCCAGCACGGCCCGCAGCGGGCGGCCGAGCGCGGCGGCGGCCGCGGCGGCGTCCTCGTACTCGGCCTTGACCCGACCCTCCGTCCGCTTGACCCGCACCAGGTGGCCGCCGACGTCGACGGTGGTCTCGTCGCGGGCCTGCGGCCAACGCTCGACGGCGGTCGCCCGCAGGCCCAGCGATCCGGACTCCGCGACGAGCACCGCACCGACCATCGCCACCGCCGCGGGGTCGCTCAGTGCGTGGACGGTGTGTGCCGGCCGTCCTTTCTTCATGACGATCGGGGTGACCCAGGCGTCGTTGGCCCCGGCGGCGAGGAGCGCGGCGACGGTGTGCGCCAGCACCTCCCCGGTGGCGTCATCGACGTTGGCGGCGAGCTCGACCATCGGCTGCCCGGGGCCAGCCACGCCAGCCGCACCGACGGCCGGCGCGGGCGCCGTCCCGATCACCACCTGGACGACGTTGGCCCGCCCGGGTGTGTCCGCGCCGCCGGCGCCGTACCCGACCGCCGACGGCGTGAGAGGGGGGAGCGGTCCGCAGCCCGAGCTCAGCGCGGCGAGGAGCGCGGCCCCGGTGGGCGTCGCCAGCTCCACCGGCGAGTCCAGTCCGGTCACCGCGATCCCCGCCTCCGCCAGCAGGGCCAGTGTCGCCGGAGCCGGGTTGGGGAGCACACCGTGCGCGGTCCGAACCTGACCAAGGCCGACGGTGACCGGGCTCGTGCGGACCTCGTCCACCTCGAGCAGCTCGAGCGCCGCGCACGAGCCGACGACGTCCACGATGGCGTCGAGCGCGCCGACCTCGTGGAAGTGGACCTCGTCGACAGGGACGCTGTGCAGCCGTCCCTCGACGGTGGCCAGTCGCTCGAAGACGCCGAGCGCGCGGGCTCGCACGCGCGGCGCCAGGTCGGCCGCGCCGACGAGCGAGTGAATCTCTCCGAAGGCGCGGGGGTGGGCGTGATCCTGCGGTGCGTGCACGATGGCCCGCGTCGCCTGCAGCCCCGCCCGCTGGACGGTGTCGCGCTCGAGCGCCCATCCCTCGATGCCGAGGCGCCCGATGCTGTCGCGGACCGCGTCGAGGTCGGCGCCGGCATCGAGCAGCGCGCCCAGCACCATGTCACCGGCCACGCCGGAGAAGCAGTGGAACCAGGCCAGGCGCACGCCGGTCAGGCCCGGCCGGCCCGCTGGTTGCAGAGGCGGGTGACGGCGCAGGCGGCGCCGAAGCCGTTGTCGATGCCGACCACCGTCACGCCCTGGGCGCACGAGGAGAGCATGGCCAGCAGCGCGGTGATGCCGCCGAACGACGTGCCGTACCCGGCGCTGGTGGGCACGGCCACGACGGGCGCCGGCGTGAGCCCTCCGACCACGCTGGTCAGCGCGCCCTCCATGCCGGCCACGACGACGACGGCGTCGGCCGAGGCGAGCGCGCCGGTGTGGGGGAGCAGCCGGTGCAGGCCGGCCACGCCGACGTCGCGGAGCCGCTCGGGCGCGAAGCCGTAGGCGCGCAGGACGGTCTCGCACTCGTCCGCCACCGGGCCGTCGGCCGTTCCAGCGGTGGCGACGACGATCCGCTCGGGTCGGTCGACGGCGAGCGGCCGCCAGACGACGGTGGCGCCGGTGACCGTCCCGCCCGGGTTGCGGGCCAGCGCTGACTCCTGCTGCTCGACGGTGGCCCGGGTAAGGAGCACCGGAGTACCGCCGTGGGCCAGGAGCTCGGTGACGATGGCCGCGGCCTCGTCGGGCGTCTTGCCCGGCCCGTACACCGCCTCCGCCAAGCCTTGGCGCAGCGGGCGGTGATGGTCGACGCGGGCGAACCCGAGATCGGCGTAGGGCAGGTGGCGCAGGCGTTCGGTCGCCTCCTGGACGTCCACCGCGCCGGTGGCCACGGCGGCGAGAAGGTCGCTCAGGCTGTCCGGATCCACCTCACTATTCTGCCCAGGTGCCCTCATCTCCCCGCACCGGCCTGCGCGTCGGGTTCCTGGGACCGCTCGGCACGTTCACGGAGCAGGCGCTGCTGAGCGAGCCCGACCTGGCCGCCGGCGAGCTCGTGCCGCTCGTCTCCATGGCGGCCGTGCTGCGGGCGGTGGCCGACGGCACGGTCGATGTCGGCTTCGTCGCCATCGAGAACTCGATCGAGGGGACGGTCAACCTCACCCAGGACGGCCTCATCTTCAACCACGACCTGCTCATCCAGCGCGAGGTGGTGATCGACGTCGAGCAGTGCCTGCTGGGTCGGCCGGGGACGGCGCTGCCCGACATCAAGGTCGTCCTGTCGATCCCCGTGGCGACGGCCCAGTGCATGCGGTTCCTGACCGCCGAACTGCCCGCCGTCGAGCTGCGCGCGGCCAACTCGACCGCCGAGGCGGCGCGGGAGGTGGGCGAGGACCAGGTCCGGGGGCTTGCGGCCATCGCGCCCCGCATCGCCGCCGACCTCTACGGGCTCGACGTCCTGGCCGCCGACATCGCTGACCACGACGGCAACCAGACCCGCTTCGTCGTCGTCGCCCGGGACGGCGTTCCCGCCCGGACGGGACACGACAAGACATCCGTCGTGATCTACCAGCGGGCCGACGAGCCGGGCAGCCTGATCTCGATCCTCCAGGAGTTCGCGGCCCGCCGGATCAATCTCTCCAAGCTGGAGAGCCGGCCGACCAAGGAGGGCGGGCTGGGCGACTACTGCTTCGTCATCGACGCCGACGGCCACATCGGCGACGAGCTGGTGGCGGACGCGCTGCGGGCGCTCCACGCCAAGCAGGGTGGCGTGAAGTTCCTCGGCTCGTATCCGGCCGCGGGGGCCCACGCCTCGACCACCCGTGAGCACGCCGACGCCCGCTGGCGTGAGGCCGACGACTGGATGCGCGGCCTCAGGAACCAGATCCACCGTCCCCGCTGACCGCGGGTCCGGCGGGTGCCTCCTCGCTCTCGCTGCCTCGGCCGAGGATGGCCACCAGCCCTCGGACGACCAGGGCGACCCCGGGCACGAACAGCCAGGGGCCGAGGACGAGGCCGTTGACCGCCAGCACACAGCCGGCACCAATGATGAACGGCCACAGCGACGCCGTCGGCTCGAGCTCGTGGTCGGTCTCGGGATCGCCGGGCCGGCGCCGCCGGTGATACGGGAGGACAGCGACGATGGCCGCCCCCGAGCAGAGCATGAGGAGCGTGACCCCCGCCGGCTCGCGGGCCGTGATCCAGTACAGCAAGCCGATCAGGAAGAAGAACAGTGACAGCGTCCAAAGCGTCCGGGCCATCACACTCATGGAGAATCGCCCCCTGCTGCGGCCGCCGCCTCTCGCTGGCGGAGGTCGAAGAGCGGGCGCTCGCTGGTGATCGGTGGCAACGGCCCGTCGAAGTTGTGCGGCGGCGGCGGTGACGTCGTCGCCCACTCGAGCGTGTAGCCCTCCCACGGGTCGTCACCGGCCGCGGGACCGTGCCGGAACGTGCGGACGAGGTTGATCACGAGCACGAGCACGGCGATGCCCTGGGTGAACGCGCCGATGCTCGAGATGAGGTTCAACGGCCCGAACCCGTCGCTCTCCAGGTAGGACGCCACCCGGCGCGGCATCCCGCTGGCGCCGAGGACGTGCTGCACGAAGAACGTCATGTTGAAGCCGATGAAGAAAAGCCAGAAGTGGGCCTTGGCCAGCCGCTCGTCCAGCATCTTCCCGGTGAACTTGGGGAACCAGTAGTAGAGCGCGGCGAACACGCCGAACACCGACCCGCCGACCAGCGTGTAGTGGAAGTGCGCCACGACGAAGTAGGTGTCGCTGACCTGGAAGTCCAGCGGCGGCGACGCCAGCATCACGCCGGTGAGCCCGCCGAGCAGGAACAGCACGAGGAAGCCGACCGAGAACAGCATGGGCGCGGAGAAGCGGATCTGCCCGCCCCACATGGACGCGATCCAGTTGACGAACTTGATGCCCGTCGGCACCGCGATGAGGAACGAGAGCCCGGAGAAGAACGGGAGCAGGACGTCGCCGGTGACGAACATGTGGTGGGCCCACACGCCGACCGAGAGCGCGGCGATGGCGATGGTGGCGAACACCAGGCCCGCGTACGCGAACAACGGCCGCCGGGAGAACACCGGGATGATCTCGGTGATGACCCCGAAGTAGGGCAGCACGATGATGTACACCTCGGGGTGACCGAAGAACCAGAACAGGTGCTGCCAGAGGATGGGCACACCACCGCCGGCGAGATCGAACACGTGGCCGTCGAGGTTCCGGTCGATGAACAGGAGCGCACCCGCAGCGGTCAGCACGGGGAAGGCCAGCAGCACCAGCAACGACGTCACGACCATGTCCCACGTGAACACCGGCATGCGGAACGCGTTCATGGTCGGCATCCGCAGGCAGAAAACCGTGGTGAGGATGTTGACCGCGGTGAGGATGCCGGAGAAGCCGGTGAGGACCAGGCTGGCCAGCCACAGGTCACCACCAAGGCCGGGGGAGCGGACCGGGTCCGACAGTGGCGTGTATCCGAACCAGCCGAAGGCGGCAGCACCCCCGGCCGTGGCGAAGCCGGAGATCATCGTGATGCCGCCACCGAGGTAGAGCCAGTAGCTGAACGCGTTGAGGCGCGGGAAGGCCATGTCGCGGGCGCCGACCTGGAGCGGGATCAGGTAGTTGGCCAGGCCGAAGGCGAAGGGCCCGATGAAGAGGAACAGCATGATGCTGCCGTGCATCGTGAAGAGCTGGTTGTAGGTGTCGTTCGACACCAGCTCCTGTTCGGGCTGGGCGAGCTGGGCCCGCATCACCATCGCCAGCGAGCCGCCCACCAGGAAGAAGGCGAACGCCGTCACCATGTAGCTGATGCCGATGCGCTTGTGGTCGGTCGACGTCAGCCACGCCAGCATTCCCGTCGGCGGGCGCACCGGGACCGGGAGAACGTCGGCGGGGCCGATGGGCTCCTGCACGGCCGTCATGCGCTCGGCTCCCCGTCGGTCGGCGGTTGCTGGGCCAGCCAGGCGTCGAAGTCGTCAGGCGCCAGGGCCTGCACCTCGAAGTTCATGCGCCAGTGGTCCAGCCCGCAGAACTCGGCGCAGCGGCCGGTCCAGGTGCCGGCGCGGTTGACCGTGACGTCGATGGCGTTGTCGATGCCGGGGATCACGTCCCGCTTCTCGAGGAACTCTGGCACCCAGAACGAGTGGATGACGTCCGGTGAGCGCAGGTTGAAGCGGACCGTCGCGCCCACGGGGACGGCCAGCACCGCGGGCTCGTAGTCCTCGCCGGGCACGCTGGTGACGCCCGCGGCGGGATAGGTGAAGGTCCAGCCCCACTGGTAGCCGACGACATCGACGACGACGTCCGGATCGTCGCTCAGCGCGGTGACCTTGCGCTCGACGTTGACCGTGTACGCGAACAGCCCGGCCACGATGGCGATCGGGATGGCGGTGCAGACCACCTCGAGTGTGAAGTGGGAGTTGCGCTGGTCCGGCAGCCGGTCATCGCGTCGGCGAAAGCGGATGACCGAGTAGATGATCAGGCCCATCGTCACGCCACCGACGACGGCGGCGGCGATGAGCGCCACCCGCCAAAGCGACGCGGCGTCCTCGGCCTGCTCGCTCGACGGCGTGGGGTAGCCGTTCTCGGTGCACGCGCACGTGGCTAGCGCGATGAGTACGAGCGCGGCGTGACGCCACCGCCGGGTCACGACGGGGTGCCGATCATCGGTGTGGTGGAGGAGCCGGCGCGTGTGAACGCGGTGTCGGCGCGCCACCACCGGTAGCAGGCGATGCCGACGGCGGCCAGGGCGACGAGGTCACCGATCACCCACAACAGGCCGGCGCCCAGCCGTTGCTCGGCGACGGGGTCGACGCCGGCCTCGCGGGCCAGGTGGATGGCGGTGGCCCCGCCGGCCGGGGGGTCGGCGTCCATCAGCGTCACCGCCAGCAGGGCGTGCAGCGGCAGGATCAGCAGAAGCAGCCCGATCCGGGCGGGGTGCGGCACGCGGACCGGCGCGGGATCGAACCCGATGAGCGGCCAGAAGAACAGCAGACCGACCACAAGCAGGTGCGCGTGGACGAGGACGTGGACGGGAGCCGACGTGAGCGACCACTCGAAGACCGGGGTCGTGTACATCGCAACGATCGTGACGGTGAACAGCGCGCCGGCGACGACGGGATGGCAGGCGAGGCGAAACACCGGGCCGGAGGACCACGAGCGGAGCACCTGGCGCGTCGGTGGCGACGAAGTGCGCAGGGCCAGGGTCAGCGGCGCGGCGAGCACGATGCCGATCGGTATGACGAGACCGAGCAGGAGGTGCTGCAGGGCGTGTGCACCGAAGCGGGACACGTCGTTGGCTGCAACCCAGCCGTTGGTCGCGACGACGGCTGCCACCACGGTCGTTGCTGCTGCAACCGTTCGGGTGGTAGGCCACGGGCTCCCGGCGCGGTGCAGGCGGCGCGTGGCGCGGACGTACCAAGCCGACGCGAGGACCACGACCAGCAGCGCCGCCGGGTCCACGCTCCACCCTCCTGTGGAGGTCCCCGCGGCCACGAGCCCCATCCGCGGCACCGTAGCCGCGCGCGTCCGGCGACCTGCTCGACGCCCGCCGCCCTCGTTCCCGGCTCGTCCTGGCCGCGTGCCTAGTGTGGGCGCATGGGCGCGACCGTGGCGCCGGTCGTCCGCCGGCCGAACCCCACTGCAGTGGGTGTCGCCATCTGGTTGGCATCGGAGGTCATGTTCTTCGGTGGGTTGTTCGCCGCCTACTTCACGGTCAAGGCCGCCAACGACGTCTGGCCGCCGGTCGGCGTCGAGCTCGATGCGCCACGGGCCGGCCTGTTCACGCTCGTCCTCGTGGCCTCCAGCTTCACGCTGCATCGGGCCGAGCGCGGCTCCCACGCCGAGGCGCGCAACTGGACACTGCTGACGCTCGCCCTCGGTGTCGTCTTCCTCGGCAACCAGATGCTGGAGTGGTCGACCAACGACTTCACCGTGTCGACCGACGCCTTCGGCACGCTGTACTACGCGCTCACCGGCTTCCACGGGCTGCACGTCGCCATCGGTCTGGTGCTGCTGGCCGTCGTCGGCCTCAGGCCGCCGGACGTGCCCGGCTCGGTTCCCGGGCTGCGAGCCGCCACCACCTGGTACTGGCACTTCGTCGACGTGGTGTGGGTGCTGCTGTTCGCCACCATCTTCCTCATCCGATGAGGGTCCGGCGTCGTTGGGTGACGGCCACCGGGATCGGGGCGTGCGTGGCCGTCGCCGCGCTCGGCTTCATCGCGTCGTACGCCGCGGGGCAGGGAACCGAGGAGGCCGACCCGGAGCTCATCGAGAAGGGTCGGCAGCTGTACCAGGTGGGCTGCTCGACCTGCCACGGCGAGAACGCCGAAGGGACGGGCGAGGGGGACGACGCGGTTCCATCACTCGTGGGCGTGGGCGCGGCCGCCGCCGACTTCCAGCTCCGTACCGGCCGGATGCCGCTGGCCGTCATCGGAAAGCAGGCCGTGCGCAAGCCGCCGGCCTATGGCAACGACGAGATCGAGGCCCTCGTCGCCTACGTCGCTTCGCTCGGGCCCGGCCCGGCCATCCCCGTGGTCGAGGTGGCCTCGGCCGACGCGGTCAACGGCGGCGACCTGTTCCGTGCCAACTGCGCGGCGTGTCACAACGCGGCCGGAGTAGGTGGCGCGCTGTCGTACGGCCATCACGCGCCCCACTCCTGCAGGCGACACCGACCGAGGTGGTGGAGGCGATGCGCACCGGCCCCGGCCAGATGCCCGTGTTCGGGCCGGACACGTTCACCGACGACGAGGCCACCGACATCGCCGCCTACGTCACCGGCAACCTCCAGCACCCTGACAACCGCGGTGGCTTGGCGCTGGGCTCGACCGGTCCGGTGCCCGAAGGCTTCGTGGCCTGGACGGTCGGGTTCGTGGTGATCGGCGCCGCGGTGTTCTGGGTCGTGAGAGGACGGCGCCGTGCCGCCACCTGAGGAGGACGTCGTGACGGAGCCGGCCTCGTCCGCTGAACGCAAGGGTCCTCCACGCCCACCACGCACGTGCCGATGGTCGCCTTCATCGTCAGCATCGTCGCCGCGCTCGGGCTGACCTTCGTTTACTGGCGCGGCGGCCAGCCGCAGTGGGAGGGCGCGCTGCTGTGCCTCGCGCTCGGCGGCATCGGGATCGGAGTGATCTCGTGGGCTCACCGCTTCCTGCCCGCCGGTCCCGACGAGGAGCCGCGTGAGCAGGTGGCGTCGAGCGACGAGGCCCTGGCCGCACTCGACGCTGACCTGATTGCCGGCGAGGAGGAGTTCGGTCGCCGCCGGCTGCTGGTGCGCCTGCTGGCCGGGGCCGCCGGCGCGCTCGGCCTGGCCGCCCTGTTCCCGTTGCGCTCGCTCGGTCCCCGGCCCGGCGCAGGGCTCAAGGCCAGCCCGTTCTCGACCGGCGACCACCTCGTCACCGAGCAGGGCACGCGGGTGCGCCCGGAGGACGTCGCTGTCGACGGTTTCATCACCGTGGTGCCCGAGGGCAACACCGACGACGCCAACGCGCCGACGCTCCTCATCCACACCCGTCCCGGGCAGAACGTGCCCCGTTCCGGGCGGGAAGACTGGGCGGTCGACGACCTCGTCGCCTACTCGAAGATCTGTACTCACGCCGGCTGCCCGGTCGGGCTGTACCAGGCCGAGAGCGGGCTGCTCCTGTGCCCCTGCCATCAGTCGACCTTCGACGTCGGCGACGGCTCGAGGCCGGTGTTCGGCCCGGCCACCCGCTCGTTGCCGCAGCTCCCGCTGACGCTCGACGACGACGGCTACCTCGTGGCCGGGGGCGAGTTCTCCAGCCCCATCGGCCCCGGCTTCTGGAACCAGCTGCGCTGATGGCCTCACCGAAGGCACCCGTGACCGCTCGGGTCGTGCGCTGGCTGGACCGGCGCGTCGGCGGCGCCCGCATGGCCCGCAAGACCCTCGACAAGGTGTTCCCCGACCACTGGTCGTTCTTGCTCGGGGAGGTGGCGCTCTACTGCTTCGTCATCCTCGTGCTGACCGGCATCTACCTGTCGCTCTTCTTCACGCCCAGCACGTCGGTGGTGACCTACGACGGCAGCTACGGGCCACTGCGCGGGGTCGAGATGTCGGAGGCCTACGAGTCCGCCATCCGTATCAGCTTCGACGTGCGTGCGGGCATGGTGATGCGCCAGATCCACCACTGGGCGGCCCTCGTGTTCGTGGCGGCGATCATCGCCCACCTGGCGAGGATCTTCTTCACGGGCGCATTCCGCCGGCCTCGCGAGCTCAACTGGATGATCGGCGTGACGCTGCTCGTCCTCGCCATGCTCAACGGGTTCGCCGGCTACTCGCTGCTGGACGACCAGCTCTCGGGCACTGGGCTGCGGATCGCCAACGCCATCATCCTCTCCATCCCGATCGTGGGCACTTGGATCTCCTCCCTCGTGTTCGACGGTCCGTATCCGGGCACGGAGATACTGCAGCGGCTGTTCGTGGCTCACATCCTGCTGATCCCAGCCGTCATCGGCGTGCTCATCGCCGTGCACCTCGCGCTCGTCATCCGCCACAAGCACACGCAGTACCCGGGCCCGGGGAAGCGGGAGGACAACGTGGTCGGCCAGCGGCTCTGGCCGACGTACACGGCGAAGGCCGGTGGGCTGTTCTTCCTGGTGGCTTCGGTGCTGGCGGCGCTCGGCGGCCTGGCTCAGATCAACGCCATCTGGGTGACCGGTCCCTACCGTGGCGCGGACGTCAGCTCTGCTTCGCAGCCTGACTGGTACATGGGGTGGACGGAAGGCGGCCTGCGCCTCATGCCGCCGTGGGAGGTGCGGGCCTTCGGGTACCAGATCCCCAACCCGTTCTTCCCGGGCGTCCTGCTGCCCTCGATCGTGTTCGGGATCATGTACGCCTGGCCTTTCATCCAGTCCCGGCGGGCCAAGACCGACCAGGAGCACCACATCCTGTTCCGTCCCCGGGACCATCCCGTCCACACGGGCATCGGCGTTGCCGCGTTTACGTTCGTCACCGTGATGATGGTGGCGGGCTCGAGCGACGTCATCGCCGTGACGTTCGGCGTCTCCGTCAACGCCGTGATCTGGACCCTGCGGACCGCGCTGCTGATCCTGCCGCCGATCGCCGGGCTCGTCGCGGCGCGCCTGTGCGTGGAGCTCCAACGCCGCGACGCGGGCCCGCCTTCGGTCGCGGCCGAGCCGCCACCAGCCAACCCGCCGTCGAGCCGCGCCTACCCCGCGGCGCCCGAGCCGGAGCTCGCCGACCAGCTCTCGCGGAGCTCCGCAGCGGAAAGCGCAACCAGGCTCCGCGAGACGCCGTAGGAGCGACCGCCGGCGGGCATCTGAGGACCTTCTGCCCTATGTGAAGGAGGGGTTCGGCGCGCACCATTCCCCCAGGCGAGTGAGATGAACCCGCGAAGGGGCTCGTCGGGGCATTGTCCCTGTTGGCCGTGGTGGTGGCGTGTGGTGCCCCGGCGGTCACGTCGACGCCCGGGCAGACGTCCGCTCCCTCGGACGCCATCGCCGCTGTCATCGCCGACTATCAGCAGGAGATCCCCCGGTTGATGCGGGAGCACAACGTCCCCGGGCTGTCGGTCGCGGTCGTCGACGACCGTGGCCTCGTGTGGTCGGAGGGGTTCGGCGTCACCGACATCCACGGCTCGGAGCCGGTCACGTCCGACACGGTGTTCAGCATCCAGTCCACGTCGAAGGTATTCACCGCCACCGCGGTGCTGCTGGCGGTGCAGGACGGCGTGCTCGACTTGGACGAGCCGATCACCGCGTACCTGCCCGAGTTCACCGTGCACAGCATCTTCGAGGAGCACCCCGAGGCGAAGATCACTTTGCGCCACCTGCTCAGCCACACTGCCGGCTTCACGCACGAGGCGCCAGTGGGCAACAACTGGGACGAGGACGCCGGGTCCTTCGACGAGCACATTCGCAGCATCTCCGACACCTGGCTGCGGTTCCCGGTCGGCACGGGCTACGCCTACTCGAACCTGGGCATCGACCTGGCCGGCTACGTCCTGCAGCAGGTGACCGGCCGGACCTTCGTGGACTACGTGCAGGACCATCTGTTCGAACCGCTCGCGATGACCAACAGCTCGTTCGACGCCGACGCCATCCGCGCCAACGACAAGCGCGCCATCGGCCATGCCCCGCCCGCCCCGCGGATCTTCAGGCCGGTGCCGATGGTGGCCGCCGGAGGGATGTACAGCAGCGCTAACGACTTGGCACGGTTCGTCCAGTTCCAGCTCGGTCACGGTGTCGTGGACGGTCGCGCCGTGCTCGACCCGGCACTGCTGGACGAGATGCTCACGGTGCAGTTCCCCGAGCGAGGCGAGCGCTACGGCTACGGGCTGGGCGTGGCGCGCACGGGCTGGTACCGCGGGCGCAACGCCGATCTGTTCTCGCACGGCGGCGGCGGGTTCGGCTTCAGCAGCGACCTCTGGTGGCTGCCGGAGCTGCAGCTCGGCATCGTGGTGCTGACCAATTCCGACCACGATCTGCAGGGCAGCCTGGCGCTCGGGATCCTGGACGACATGGTGCACGCGGCAGGCCCGTATCGCGACCGATTGGGTGAGCTGCCCGCCAAGAGCGCGGTGGAAGAGGGCTGGGGCGACTGGCTGCCGCCCGAGTCGCTCGCCAAGGACATCCGTGCACAGGCGCGCCCGCCCGATCCGGCCGGCTGGCAGCGCTACCTGGGCGAGTACAAGACACCCGACTGGGGCGTGATCGATCCCGCGACCCCGCCGAGCCGCGTCCTCGAGGACGGCGGAACGTTGTACTTCGACGGGGCGGACATCGAGGACACGGGAGACCCGCCGCAGGTGCTGCACGAGGTGGAGCCCGGCCTGTTCTTCACCGAGACCGGCGAAGCGCTCGACTTCCGAACCGACCCTCCCACCTTCCGCAATCTCGAGCTCCGTCGTGTCGGCGCCGGGCCTGCGCCGCCGGTCCGGGCGGTCCTGGCGATCTGTGGCTTGGTGATGCTCGTGGCCCTGCTCGCTGCGCCGGCGCGCCGAGTCCGGCGTCTGCTGCATCGTCAGACGACAGAGGAACTCCGGCCGGTACCGAGGCGCAGCACGGACATCGCGGTCACCGGCTTGGCCGCCGCAGCCAGCCTGTGCGGCCTCGCATCGATCGCGGTGCTGGTGATCTACCCGCGGATGATCTACTCCGGCTTCATGGGCTGGCTCGACCTGGGCGTCGGGCAGCGGCTGTTGCTGCACGCGCCGCTCGGGCTGGTGGTGTGCACCGTCGCACTGGCCGCGATGGCCGTCTGGGGGTGGCGGCAAGGTTGGTGGCGAGGTCATCAGCGCTGGATCCACAGTGCACTGATCGCGGCGGCGCTGGTCGAGATCTCGTTCCTCGCCACGTGGGGCCTGATCGGTCTCTGATCGGAGCTACCCGGGGCGTGACGCGCTGGCCGGGCGGTACCCTCGACCCCCGGAACGGTGGCAGAGCGGACGATTGCACCCGCCTTGAAAGCGGGCGGCCGAAAGGCTCGGGGGTTCGAATCCCTCCCGTTCCGCACTGCCGGGGCAGGCAAGAGTCCTGGTAGACGACGGTGTAGGAGGCAGCTCGGCGGTATGTAGTCACGTTCAGAGGTAGAATGACTACATGGATGTCGCCGTGCGGGAGCTCAAGGCAAAGTTGTCCGCCTATCTCAAGCGCGCCGCCTCGGGTGAGCTCATCACCGTCACCGACCGCGGGAGGCCAATCGCCATCCTCGGGCCTGTGCTGGGCGCGGTCGACCTCTCGGGGGCCATCGAGGCCGGCTGGGTGACTCCCGCCACGGTGTCCGGCCTGCGTCCTGTGCCCCGGCACAAGTCGGGCGTCACCATTGAGCAGTCGCTCACCGAGGACCGGGCGGAGTGACGAGCTACGTGGATGCCAGCGCTCTTCTCAAGCGCTACGTCGACGAAACGGACTCGGATGTTGCGGAGGCGTTGCTGGCGAGCGACGCCGAGCTCGTCACCGGCCGGCACACGGTCGTCGAGGTGCGTCGCAACCTGGCGCGCATGCTCTCAGGTACCGCGCTCGCTGAGAGTCGAGCCGCGTTCGCGACCGATCTCAGTTCGTTCTCAATCATCGAGCTCGACGGCGCGACGTGTGAGCTCGCAGCCACGATCGCCGAGCAGACCGGCGCACGGTCGCTCGACGCGCTGCATCTCGGCGCGGCTCGTCGGCTAGGAACCGCGTTGGCGTTCATCACCTTCGACCACCGTCAGGCGCACATCGCACGAACGCTCGGCTTTCGCGTCGCCGGGGCGTGAATTCAGGTCGGCCGCCTGCGACCCATCGGGTTTGCTATGTCCCTGAGCGCGGACACCTCCCGTTCCGCTGACCGGCCGTTCAGCGGAGGTCGAACACGATCCTCGCTTCGACGTCGCCGGCCAGCACGCGGGCCATCGACTCGTTCACCGAGCTCAGCGGCTGGGACTCCCGCACGATGGTCGTGCGGCCGTCGGCATGAAGCTCGTACGTTTCGGTGAGGTCGACCCGGGTGCCGACGAGCGACCCCACGACGTGGATGCCGCGCACCACCGTCTCGAAGATCGGCAGCTGCATGATGTTGTCGGCCGGCAACCCCACCAGCACCGCGGTGCCGTTGCGGCGCAGGCCGGCGACGGCCTGCTCGGCCGCTCGGGGCGTGGCCGCCAGCACGATGGCGGCGTCCGCTCCACCCAGCGCCTGCAGCTCCTCGACCGGGTCCTGGGTGGCCGCGTTGATGAGGTGGGCGGCGCCGAGCTGTTTGGCCACGTCGAGCTTGGCGTCCGAGATGTCGATGGCAGCGACGGTGGCGCCGGCGATCTGCGCGTATTGGATCGCGAGATGGCCGAGCCCGCCGACGCCCACGACGGCGACAAGATCGCTCGACCGCGCGCCGGATACCTTGACCGCCTTGTAGGTCGTCACGCCGGCGCAGGTCAGCGGCGCGGCATCGAGCGGATCGACGGCGACCGGCACAAGACCGGCGAAGGCGGCATCAGCCAGCACGTACTCGGCGAACCCCCCGTTGACGAGATAGCCCGTGTAGCGCGCCTCCGGGCAGAGCGTCTCCCAACCGGCGGCGCAGGCCTCGCAGGCGCCGCACGCCCACCCCAGCCACGGGACGGCGACCCGATCGCCCTCGCTGATGCGCGTGACGCCGGCACCGACGCGCTCGACGAGCCCGACGCCCTCGTGGCCGGGTACGAACGGGACGGTGGGCTTGACCGGCCAGTCACCGTGGGCGGCGTGGATGTCGGTGTGGCACAGACCGGACGTCTCGACCTTCACCAGCACCTGACCGGGCCCGGGCTCCGGTGTGGGGAGCTCCTCGAGCACCAGCGGCGCACCGAACTCGTGGACGACTGCAGCTCTCATGACGTGACCTCACCTCTGGCGCATCCGCGCCTCTCGTCACCATCGGCCTTCCGGCTGGGCGACGACAGGGCCGGAGGTCCCGCCCGACGCGGAGTTTGCGCCCGCATCCGTTGGTTGACACGCTGGGGGCGCACGACGGGGGGCCTCGAGCACCACATTGGGGGACCACATGCGCAGGCCGCGGATGATCGTCGGAATCAGTGCCTGCCTGCTGGCGGTGGCGTCCGCCGTCGTCGCGAGCCCCGCCTCCGCCCGGCCGGTGCCGGCGCCGGGCAGCGGGCGGCTCGAGGTGTACACCGGGCAGGTCCAGGGCGATGACCTGGCCGCCATCTTCGAGCTCGGCGTCGACCGTCACGACGTCAAGGTCACGGCCGATCCGGCAACGCCGGGCACGCTCGAGGTCGAGGTCATCCTCGGCCCGCAGCAGGTCGAGCAGCTGGCCCGGCAAGGAATCGTGCTGACGCCCAAGACCATCGACGGGGTGACGCCGTCCGACCGGGCGACGGCCGAGGGCCAGCGGGGCCGCACGGTCTTCCGGCGCTACGACGGACCGGGTGGGCTGAAGGCCGAGTTCGAGCGGCTGGCCGCGAACAACGCCGAGCTGGCACAGCTCCAGGTCATCGGCCAGACGCTCAACGGCGTGGACATCGTCGCCATGAAGGTCACGAAGGATCCCGGCGCGACGCAGGACGGCAGCAAGCCGGCGGCGCTCTACATCGGCGCGCAGCACGCCCGGGAGTGGATCACCCCCGAGATGGTGCGCCGCCTGATGCGCCACGTGCTCGACGGTTATGGCAAGGACCAGGAGATCACCGAAATCCTCGACACGACGGAGCTGTGGTTCGTGCCCGTCGCCAATCCGGACGGCTACGACTTCTCGTTCGAGGACGGGCAGCGACTGTGGCGGAAGAACCTGCGCGACAACGACGGCGACGGCGAGATCACGCCCGAGGACGGAGTCGACCTCAACCGCAATCTGCCCACCCACTGGGGGTACGACAACGAGGGCTCGTCGCCGCAGCCCTCCAGTGAGACCTTCCGTGGCACTGCTGCGGGCTCGGAGCCCGAGACGCTCGCTCTCGACGGTCTGCTCGCCCGTCTCACGCCGGAGTTCCTCGTCAACTACCACTCCGCGGCCGAGCTGCTACTGCACGGCATCGGCTGGCAGGTGGCCACGCCGGCACCAGACGACGTGATCTACGAGGCCCTGCTCGGCGACGATGCCGAGCCGGCCGTCCCCGGCTACGACCCCGACATCTCCGCCGAGCTGTACACGACCAACGGCGAGACCGACACGCACGCGCAGGAGGCCCACGGCACGCTGAGCGTCACACCCGAGATGTCGACGTGTGAGACGGTGTCCGCTGCCGATCCGGACGACGCCTGGGAGCCGGACGACTGCGGGAGCGGGTTCGAGTTCCCCGACGACGAGCAGCTCGTCCGCCAGGAGGTCGAGAAGAACTTCCCGCTGGCCCTGGCCGTCGCCGCTTCGGCGGCGCACCCCGACGAGCCGGTCTCCGTCATCGGTCGCCAGGCCGAGGACTTCCGGCTCGACACCTTCTCGGTCTCGTACGGCGATCCGCAGACCGTGTCGGTGTGGGCCAAGCGGGCGCTCACCGAGGTCGCGTTGCACTACCGGGTGGATGGCAGCGCGGACACGACCGTGCCGGTGGAGGAGTGGGCCGGTGGCGAGCGCTACGGCGCCGAGATCAACGACTACTACGCGGAGCTTCGCGGGGAGATCTCGGGAGTGGCCGCCGGCAGCACCGTCGACATCTGGTTCACAGGTCAACGACCGGACGGCTCGGTCGTTGAGAGCGAAACGTTCACCTACACGCTCGAGGTTGACAGCGGGAACAGCACGCTGGTCATCGCCAACGAGGACTACACCGGCGTCAACCCCGACTACCCACCGAGCGTGACCGCGCCCAAGCATCTCGACGCCCACCTCGCCGCGTTGGAGGCCAACGGCGTCACTGCGGACACCTGGGACGTGGATGCGCAAGGGGTGCCGCACGACCTGGGCGTGCTGAGCCACTACGACACCGTGGTCTGGTACCTGGGGGACAACCGGCTCACCCAGGATCCCGAGGACGAACTGACCGACATCGGTGGTGACCAGGTCCCGGACCAGTCGGTCGCCGAGCGACAGCACTACCTGACGCTGGCCGTGCGGGACTTCCTGAACGAGTCCGGCAAGCTGCTGCTGGCCGGGGAGACGACCGCGTACTACGGGACCCTCGCGGGCACGATCGGTGGCATCTACTACGGCCTCGACGGCGCTCCCGAGGAGGACTGCGCCGTCACCGTCGACCTGTTCGCCGACTGCCTGCTGCTGGCCGACGACTTCACGCAGTACTACCTGGGCGCCTATGGGCGGACCCCGCTCGACGAGACGTCGGGCGTCGCCGGCCTCGATGCTGGACCGCTGGCCGGCGTGCAGGCCACGTTCGGCGGCGATGCCGTCGCCGACAACCCTGTCGACGAGGCGGGCGCGTTCCGGGTGACGAGCGACGTCCTCCCGACCGATGAGTTCCCGCAGTTCGCCAGCGCACCGGCGGCCGACTACCTCGAACCCGTCGGACCGTTCATCGCCATCGAGGGCGAGGTCGCCGCGGCCGCGTCACACGCCGACAACAGCTACATGCGCCTGGCCCGCACGTACGACCTCTCCGGCGTGAGCGCGAGCGATGCGCCGCGCTTCGAGGCGCAGTTCTCCTACGCCACGGAGGAGGGCTACGACCACGTCCTCGTGGAGGCCCACGTCGCCGGTCAGGACGACTGGACGACGCTCCCGGAGATCGGCGGGCAGACCGCGGACGCCGTCCCCGCCGAGTGCGAGGTCGGCTTCCTACTCGACCTGCATCCGTGGCTGGAGCGCTACCTCACCCTGGGAGACGCCTGCGCGGCCAACGGCACGACCGGCGACTGGAACTCGTTCACCGGCGCGTCGGACGGGTGGACCCCGGTGGCGTTCGATCTGTCGGCCTACGCCGGTCAGCAGGTCGAGCTGGTCATCAGCTACGTGACCGATCCCTTCACCGGTGAGAACGGCCTCGTGGTCGACGACACCAGGATCGTGACGAACGCCGGGCCGCGGGACGAGGACGGCTTCGAGGCCGGCATCGGCGCATGGACGCTTCTCGGTGCACCTGAGGGCAGCCCGGCCAACGGGGACGACTTCGAAGCGTCGCCCGGCCTCGGCGGCGTCACCGCGTCCGTGACGACGGCGGACACCGTCCTGCTCGGCTTCGGGCTCGAGCAACTGGCGACGGAGGAGGAGCGGGCCGCCGTCGTGGCCGCCGCGCTCGACCACCTGGCCGTACCCAACTGAGCGAGGGCGTCAGTCGTTGCGAGGGGAGAGCACACAGAGCTCGTTGCCCTCGGGATCGGCCAGGACGACCCAGGTCACGTCGCGCTGCCCGATGTCGATGTCGGTCGCGCCCAGCGCCCGCAGCCGGTCGACCTCGACGCTTTGGTCGTCGTCCGCATAGGGCGCGACGTCGAGGTGCACGCGGCAGCTTGGACGTCTTGGGCTCGGTAACTCGATGGAGGTCGAGGTACGGGCCGCCGCCGGAGGTGTCCCTCAGCCACACGCCTTCGTCGTCCTGACCGAGCACCGGCCAGCCAGTGGCGGCCGACCAGAACGGGGCGATCCTTTCGGGATCGGCGCAGTCGAAGACGACGGCCGCGATCGGGCCGATGCCAGCGAAGGCCGAGGCGGGGTCCTTGCCGACCGAGCCCGCGTGGCTCACCACGCACAGCTCGTTCCCCTCGGGGTCGGCCATGACCACCCACGTGACGTCCTTCTGCCCGATGTCGACCCGATGACCGCCGAGGGCCTCGATGCGGGACACGAGCTCGGCCTGGTGTTCGGCCGACGTCGACGCTACGTCGAGGTGGACGCGGTTCTTGGCCGTCTTGGCATCGGCGAGGGTCCCGAACACCAACAGCACCTGGCCTTGCTGTGCGGGATCGTCCTCTGGAGGCTCGACCACCGACTCCTCTGGGTCCTCGTAGGTGACCGACCAACCAAGGACGTTCGCCCAGAAGCGGGCCAGCGCCGGCGGATCGGCGGCGTCGATGACGATGCTGACGAGGCGGGTGGCCATCGGCCCACCGTCCCAGGTCGGAGGCGGACGGGCAAGTGGGTTGCCGCGCGGCAAGCTGGGCACCGCACCGTTCAATGACGTTCACCTGTGTTCAGCTGGCGACGTCCCAGATCCGAAGTGTCCTGTCGCTGGGAGAAGCGATCCAGTCGCCGTCCGGCGCAACGGCGCATTGATACACCGGGGTGCGACACTTCAGGATGCGCCTGGACTCGCCGGTAGCGGTGTCCCAGATCCGCAGTGTCTTGTCCTCGGAAGCGGAGACGATCCAGGTGCCATCCGGCGCGACGGCACATCCGAACACCGGGCCAGTGTGGCCTTCAAGGCTTCGAAGCTCGGCACCGGTGGCCGTATCCCAGATCCGCAATGTCTCGTCGGAGGCGGCCACGATCCACGTGCCGTTCGGCGCCACTGCACATGCGAACAGGCCGCCGCTGACGGTAATCGTGCGAGGGGTCTGTTGACTCGCCAGATCCCAGATCCGCAGCCTCTCGTCGGAGGCGGTCACGATCCACGTGCCGTCTGGGGAGACCGCGACTCCCGACACGGCGGCATATAACCGGATGGTGCGACGCGTCCTCCCGGTCGCGGCATCCCAGATCCGCAATGTGTCGTCCTCGGAGTGGGACACGATCCAGGTGCCATCCGGCGACACCGCACACCCGTAGACAGCGCGGGTGTGACCTTCCAAGACGCGCAGCTCGACACCGCCGAGAGGATCCCAGATACGCAACGTCTGGTCTCGCGAGGCGGACACGATCCAGGTGCCATCTGGTGCCACTGCACACCCTTGCACCGCGCCGATGTGGCCTTTCAGGGTGCGACGACTCTTGCCGGTACCCGCATCCCAGATGCGCAACGTCTGGTCCCGCGAGGCGGACACGATCCAGGTGCCATCTGGAGCGACCGCACAGTGGAGCACCTCGTCCGTGTGGCCCCTCAGGACAGACCGCCGAGCGGTTCGCGGTTCGGACCTGCTGTCCCTCACATCCGCCGGCGGGGCCGCGGACGCGGCACGATCGACGACCTTGCGAGGACGATCTGGTGGCGAGGACGCGAGACCGCGGAGGAGGCGGTCGACATCGGGATGGAAATCAGGGTCGTGGCGAACCGGAGTGCCGTTTCGGTACGCAAGTCCACTGATCGATTCCGGAAGCTCGCCCGGCTTCGGGATCGTGGCCCCATCAACC
Source organism: uncultured Acidimicrobiales bacterium (assembly GCA_963829955.1). GTDB lineage: Bacteria > Actinomycetota > Acidimicrobiia > Acidimicrobiales > Ilumatobacteraceae > DASTFY01. The sequence continues at coordinate 2,506 of CAWHKS010000010.1, read as the reverse complement.
AAGAGCGGAACCACCGGAATGTCGCGGCGCAGCGCCGCTTCCACCTCGAGACGCACGAAGTCTCCAGGTTGATCGATGCGTCGCAGGTCGTCGGCATCCCGTGCGTCGACCCATCGCCGACCGATGATGACCAACACGACGTCGCACTCGGCCACCTTCCGGTCGATGTACTTTCGAAAGTCGACGCCAAATGGAATGGTGTCGATGTCGAAGAACACGTTGTCGGCTCCAAACCGAGCGGCGAGCCGATCTCGGATCCGTCCTGCGATGGCGATCGAATCGTCCCGCCGATAGGAGAGGAAGATGCGCCGAACCTCGGCGCTCTCGACACTCACGGCACCGACAATAGGACCTCCCGCTCGTGGTACGTCTGGGTGAAGTGGGCGACCACCAGGCGTGACACAAGCTGCGAGGGGTCGCGGACCGGAGTGGCTCAGTAGCTGAAGGTGGTCGCCCCTTCGTCGCCGATCCACTGCCACATGGGGATCGTGCCCTGGATCTCCGCGCCCTCGATGAGCAACTCGGAGTCGAGCTGCCTGGCGTTGAAGCAGATCGGGCAGGCGTAGTACTGGCCGCCCGCGGCCTCGTAGCGCTTGACCAGCTCCGGCAGCGGAGGACAGCCGTCGCAGGCGACGCCGACCGCCGTCGAGCCGACGGCCAGGCGGACGGCCTCCTTGGTCAGGAACATCAGCGTCGACCGGCCGGACTCGGCGGCGCCGACGGCCACCAGGAAGGCGACGGTGACCTTCTCGGGGTCTTCGAGCCCGGTGGTCAAGCTGATCACGGCTTTGGTCGACATTGGATCGGTCTCCACCTTCTCGCGCACCGGTGGGCCCGATGCTGTTCAGGCGGAGATGCTGCTGAGGCGACCTTCGCTCGACCTTCCCTGCACCTCACGTGCTAGAGGTGACGGGGTGCTGCGCCCCGCGACGGAGCCTCATGCCACCGGAGGGAAGACGTGACCGCCACGGAGCGCTTCGCCGGGCGCGTCGCCGTGGTGACCGGTGCGGCGTCGGGTATCGGCGCCGCCATCGCGCGGGGCTTCGCGGGGGACGGCGGCACCGTGGTCGGCGGCGACATCGACCGGGATGGTCTCGCGGTCCTCGGTGAGACCCTCGGGGACCGGTTCGTCGGGGTGCACTGCGACGTGACGTCGGAGTCCGATGTCGAGGGGCTCGTGGGCGCGGCGCGGGAGCACTTCGGCGGACTCGATGCGGGGTTCAACGTGGCGGGAGCGAGCAGGCCCGGTCTCCTCGTTGACCTCTCGGAGACCGACTGGGACTTCACCGTCGACTTGTGTCTGAAGGGAGTGTTCCTCGGCGTGAAGCATGAGGCCCGCCAGATGATCGCGGCCGGCCGCGGCGGCGCGATCGTCAACATCGCCTCGCTGAACTCGCGCGTCCCGATGGTGTTCGGAGCGGCGTACGCGGCGGCCAAAGCCGGCGTGGTCATGCTGACCCAGTCCGGTGCACTCGAGTTGGGTGAGCACCAGATCCGGGTCAACGCCATCTCCCCTGGATTGACTGACACGCCCCTCGTCCAAGCGATCACGGGTACGCCGATGGTCCGTGATGCCTTCATCGAGCGCATCCCGCTCGGGCGCGTGGCGACTCCCGACGACATCGCCGCGTCGGCCCTCTTCCTGGCCAGTGACGTCGCCGCCTACGTGACGGGGGTGAACCTGTTCGTCGACGGCGGCTGGGAGCAGACCGCCTACCCGGATCTGCGTGCACTCCTGGCTTCGCTCACAGCCGAACCCTGAGCGATCGGCAGTCGCGAGTGCGTTCGCCCGCCGGGCACCGTCCATCGGCGTGAGAGTGGTTCTGCCGAGGGAGAACCAGATGGGACCACGTTGGTGCCGAGCACGACCGATCCGTCCCGCGGCACGGCCGCGCCCGGCCGAGCGCCAGGCGTGACACCAGAGCGAGGACGTGTGCCGCCGACCGCGACTTTCCACCGCGCCACGCTTGACGCGGGCCTCTCGTGGGTACCCACGGGCCTGCGGTACGGAAGGAGCAGCCATGGCGACGGCCACCAACCTGTCCCTGACCCCGGTCGACGGAACTGACCGTGGGGCGTTGTCGGGCGACAGCCGGCGCTGGTTGGAGGTGTACCTCCGAGATCACCGTGCCGGAGCGACGTTCGGGCATGCGCTCGCCCGTCGCGCCGCGCACGCCAACTCCGGTACAGAGCTCGGTCGCACTCTTCGCGCCGTCGCGCACGAGATCGAGGAGGATCGCCGGAGCCTCGAATCGATCATGGCTGCGCTCGGCGTTCGTCCTTCCCGCATGAAGATGGCCCTCGCCAAAGTGGTCCACGTCCTCGCGCACCCGAAGCTCTATGGCCGGTTGACGCCCCACTCACCTGTGCGCCGTGTCCTCCAGCTGGAGGCCCTCACCGCCGGCATCCTCACCAAGCGACACCTCTGGCAGGCGATGGCGGCGGTGTCGGACGCGCTCCCCACGCTGGACCCGACCGAACTCTCCCGCCTCATCGACCGTGCCGA
>CAWHKS010000009.1:0-216859 GCA_963829955.1 uncultured Acidimicrobiales bacterium | reverse complement strand
GTACCGCTGAAGGGTTGACCGCTCGGCTTTGGTCCTGGTGTTGAACGATCGGTGCGCTTCCGAAGAACCGCGCGAACAGCACAGACCGGTGGATATCGAGCATCCCGGCGGCGCGCCCGATTGCGCTCAGCACGGGCGCGCCACATACTGACTCGGCGCTGGGGATCGTCCGGCGGCGGGGGGAGGGGTCATGCGAGTCGTTTCGGGCCGGTGCCTCCGTCGTCGCCGCGGCGGCCATCGTGGCGGTCTGGAGTGGCCCGGCCGGCGTGGACACCTGGCCGCTGACGTGTGACGCGTTCGTGATCGCTGCCGATGGCTCGATCGGCACGACGCCGATCCGGACAGGTGTGCGCGGCTTCACCATCGTCGCCAGCGCGACCGCTCCGGCCGAGGTCCGGCCTGGGGAGCGCTTCACTGTCACCATCCCGAGCGAGAGCCTCTTCCTGGTGTCGACTGCGACGGGTTCCCGGTGCTCTCGCAGCGCGGGTTCGTCCGGATTCTCGCGGTCACCGGCGCCACGGTCGTGAGTGGCTCCGTGACGCAGACACCGGCCGACGCCGCGTCGTCGTCGACGACCGATACGGCGGTCACCTTGAGCCTGGCGAGCGCGGTTCCAGGCGGTGACGAGTTGACCTTCCCTGAGGCCCGGTTCGATCTTGTGGCCGCGCTGGCCACGACGGAGGTCACCGTCGCCCTCACGGGGTTCGCCGACACGCTCGACCTGGAAAACACCGACGGCTCCATCGTTCCCATTCGAACGAGTTGCGCCGTGGGCCCGAACCTCCTGTCGACCACCGCCGTCGCGGGTGATCCGGTCGTGCCTCCGCCGACCACGCCCGCCCTGGCTCCGGAGGCGGCCCCCGCTCCGCTCTTGCCACCGACCGGAGCAGGCCCGCCATACGCCGTGTTCGCAGTCGTGTCGATCTGCCTCGGCGCCGGCCTCGTCACGTTCGGCCGCCGCCCCATAAGAGGCCCGACGTGACCTGACAACGCCCGCCCAGCTTCCGCCTGAGCGACGTCCGAAACGTTCAACTCTGGATCGAGGGCCGTACGCGGCTTCGCAACGGTGAGTTTCGTCGTGTATGGCCTCATGGCTCTCTTCCAGGGTGGTGCGTCGCCAGCCGGCCTGCGCCGAAGGGCACGCTCGCCGTCTCGACGAGCTCCGCATCGTCGTCGATCAGGCGATGGTGATCACGATCGCGCCGACGTGTTCCTTGCGGCCGAACATCTCCTGAGCTGCGCCGATCTCATCGAGGGGGAACGTCGCGGCGACCGGTGGACGTACAAAGCCGGCGTTCACCAGCCCCACCAGGTCGGCGAAGACCTGCGGCTCGAAGACGGTCGCCCCGATCAGTTCCAAGTCGTTGAGGTACAGCGTGCGGAGGTCGAGCTCGACGATCGGCCCCGCGATCGCCCCCGAGGTGACGTAGCGTCCGCCCCGCCGCAGGACGTCGAGCCAGCCGCCGAAGTCGGCGCCGCCGACGACGTCGGCCACCACGTCGAGTGCGCCGCCGGCGGCATCGTGGCACCGCTCCGGGGTGCCGTTGGTGCCTCGGGCCACGACGGCGTCGGCCCCGAGCGCCGCCACCGCGTCCCGCTTCGCCGCGCCCGCGACGGCCACGACGGTGGCGCCACGCAGCGCGGCCAGCGAGACCAGCGCGCTCCCCACGCCACCGGACGCGCCGGTGATAGCGATGCGCTGCCCGGCGCCGAGGTCAACGCGGTGCAGCATGTACGCAGCCGTCGACCACGAGCACGCCAACGCCGCCAGCTCGACATCGCCGAGCTCATCGCGCACGATCGGGTAGACGTTGGCGGCCGGCACCGCGCAGTACTCGGCGAATCCGCCGTCCAGCTCGCTACCGAGGTAGCCCGCACGCGCCCGGTCGCCGGGGTCGTCGGGATCACGCAGCCAAGGGTCGACCACGACGCGCCGCCCGAGCAGCCCCGCGTCGACCTCGCGGCCCACCGAGACCACCCGGCCGCACGGGTCGGCGCCCTGGATGCGCGGGAACCTGAACTCGCCAGGCCCCCACGTCGAGTCCTCGACCCGGGCCTCGGCGAACCCCTCGCCCGACGTCCCGCCGGTCACCGATCGGCTGTACCAGCCGACCCTGGTGTTGATGTCGGTGTTGTTCACCCCACACGCCGACACCGCGATCAGCACCTCGCCCGGACCGACCGACGGGACCGCCACGTCCTCGCGGACGACAAGCACCTCAGGGCCGCCCCGCCCCGTCAGCACAGCGGCGCGCATCATGGCGGGCAGCCCCGTGGTCGCGGCCGTCGGCCCGTCGTTCATGACCCCTCCGCGTAGCACGCGACGGCCTCGCCGAACGCGACGACGTCGGCAACGGCGCCAAACCCCCGGCTCGCTCGGGGCGGCCGACCAGGCCGTCCTCGTTGCACGCACCGCCCTCGACCGGGTCGGACATCAGCCCGCGCCTTCCCATACAGACCATGGACCCGTGCCAGCAACAACCACCGGTCGTCACCGTCCCTCGCCGCAAGATCACAGCCAGTCCCTGGCGCCAAGGCCAAGCGGTACTTGCCGGACTGGGCGATCAACGCCGGCAGAGCGGTAATCGGGATCGACGCCCTCACGGCGAACCTGCTACCGGCAGGTCGGAGCGCCGATCCGATTTGCCCTGGGCCGCCCGACGTCCACTGATCCCCGCGCCGTGAGTCGAGGTGCGTCCGGTCGCTTTCCGCGACCGCCTGCGTCACTGCGGGCAGCGCGTACGTTGTCGACTGGTCGAACGACCGCTCCGCCGCCCGCCGGCACACCCCGACGTGGCGTTCGGAATGGTCTGACCGCCCGGCCGTGCGAAGGTCATTCTGGCGGGCAGTTCGGTACCGCGGCTCACCCGTCCAGATCGCCGAATCGGGTCGGCTACTACAGAGCTGTGAGCGCGTTTCGTCGGCGGCTATGCGTACCTGAGCAGGCTGATGTCGACGGGTCGCTACGGAAGGGACGGGCCCACGAGCGCCCGGAGTTCATCGGTGCGTTGCATGGTCTCGGTGGCGGGTGGCGGGCAGGACGGCGAGCCGGCAGTCGGGGAAGAGGTCGAGCATCTCGGCTGCGTGGTCTGGGCAGACTCATCGGCCGGGCGCGCGACGGTGCTGCCCGATGACAGCCCCAACGTGGTCGAGTTGCGACGCTCGCCGGTGTCTGCGTGGTGAACGGCAGCTCTAGCGGCGTTGCGGCGCGACCGATTGCTCAACGGCCGGTGACCCGGACCGCCGACTCGGCGTCGGCCATGCGAGAAGCTCGGTTGCTCCCAGATCGGCATCAGATAGGTGTCGTGGACGACACGTTGCGGTCTGGCGACGACGTCGGGTGCGGAGCCGTACTCTTCGTACTGTGGGCCTGGGGAGTGGCGATGCGCCGCGAGTGTTCCTGTCGTACCGGCGTGAGGACTCGATCAGCATCGCGGGACGGATCCGCGATCGGCTCGCCAATCAGTTCGGGGCCGACCACGTGTTCTTCGACATCGATGCGATCCCGTTTGGAGTCGACTTCCGAGACCACATCGATCGGATGATGACCGAGTGTGACGTCGTGTTGGTGGTCATCGGCCGGCGCTGGGTCGACGCGGTCGATGAGCACGGTCAGCGGCGCCTCGACCAGGCCGGCGACTTCGTGCGGTTGGAGATCGAAGCGGCCTTGCGCCGGGAGATCCCGGTCGTCCCGTTGCTGGTCGACGGAGCAACTATCCCTCAGCCGAATCAGCTGCCAGAGTCGCTGACCGACCTGGCATATCGCAACGGGACCCAGGTCCGCTACGACCCTGACTTCCATACGGATATCGACCGCCTCCTGCTACGCCTCACCCCGGCTCCGGCTGCGCCTGCCAGCCCACAGACCGCGACCAAGCCAGCACAACCGGCGCAAACGCCGGCCACGGTCACACGGAGCCAGTCACCGAAACCCAGAGCTGTCCGTCCTCAAAGGCCATGCCGACTATGTGGGCGGGTGTGCGGTGGCACCCGATGGCACCCGGATCGTGTCCGCCTCCGCCGACAAGACGTTGCGGATCTGGGATGTCGCCACCGGCGACACGCGGCGAACCCTGCAGGGCCACACCGAGGCGGTGTACGGGTGTGCGGTGGCACCCGATGGCACCTGGATCGTGTCCGCCTCGCGAGACAAGACGTTGCGGATCTGGGATGTCGCCACCGGCGACACGCGGCGAACCCTGCAGGGCCACACCGAGGCGGTGTACGGGTGTCCGGTGGCACCCGATGGCACCTGGATCGTGTCCGCCTCGCACGACAAGACGTTGCGGATCTGGGATGTCGCCACCGGCGACACGCGGCGAACCCTGCAGGGCCACACCGAGGCGGTGGACGGGTGTGCGGTGGCACCCGATGGCACCTGGGTCGTGTCCGCCTCTGACGACAAGACGTTGCGGATCTGGGATGTCGCCACCGGCGACACGCGGCGAACCCTGCAGGGCCACACCGAGGCGGTGTACGGGTGTGCGGTGGCACCCGATGGCACCTGGATCGTGTCCGCCTCGAGAGACAAGACGTTGCGGATCTGGGATGTCGCCACCGGCGACACGCGGCGAACCCTCGAAGGCCACACCGAGTGGGTGCAAGGGTGTGCGGTGGCACCCGATGGCACCTGTGTCCTGTCCGCCTCGAACGACAAGACGTTGCGGATCTGGGATGTCGCCACCGGCGACACGCGGCGAACCCTCGAAGGCCACACCGAATGGGTACAAGGGTGTGGGGTGGCACCCGATGGCACCTGGATCGTGTCCGCCTCGAACGACAAGACGTTGCGAATCTGGGACGCCGCCACCGGAGAATCCGTGGTCGTGGGCTGACGTTCGACGCGACCGTCACCGTGGCGAGGATGCCCACTGAGCACCCGCCGTTGTAATCGAGCCGGTACCCCCCCGGATCCACGAGCGCCTATTGCCCCTGATGGAGGATCGCCCGCGCTGACCGCCCGGGTGCGACGGATCGACGGTTCCGTGTGCAGTTCGGCGATGAGTCCGTCGCGCCAGAACGACGTCGACAGTGAGGCTCGCGTCGCAACCGACCGGGCCCTCGGACCCGCACGAATGAGAGCCATCCATCGTCACCGTCCGTCGCCGCGGGATCCGATCCTGTCGTCCCTGGGTGGCAGGACGCCCACGGCGACCTCGGTACTGGCCGATATGCGCGATCGGCACCGCACCCGCGAGCGCACAGATCGCCGCCCGGAACCCCAGCTTCCGTCATCGCCAAGCCCGGCACTGTCGTTGGTAGAGGTTTAACGCGTTCAACGTCGGCCAGCGGAGAGGGGCGGACTCTGCGGTCTGGGTGGACGGACTGGCGGAGTAGAGCGTGCTCAGCGGACTGAAGCCGAGCCAGCGGAGCAGTTCCATGACCTTTTTTTGCCAAGGTGAGGGTCGCGGGTTCGAATCCCGTCGTCCGCTCAAGCCCGTCGTCCGCTCAAGCGATCGCAGGTCAGCAGCGGTCGCCGTCTCTCCGACGGGCGCTGCGCTGCCCACGGTGCCCACGGCCTTGCCCACGGGGCCCTCTCGATCGGACATCTCTCGATCGGGCACGATCGTACGATGCAAGGGTCGCTCCGTCAGCGAAGTCCTGGCTCCTTCGAGCTGCGCGTGTTCATCGGCACGGACCCTGACACGGGCCGTCGGATCGATCGCACCACCACCGTTCGCGGCAACCGCGCCGAGGCCGAACGTGAGCTCGCGACCATGGTCGTCTCGGCACGTGCTGTTCGGACAGTCGGAGTCCGCTCGCCCGTCAGCGAGCTGCTCGAGGCGTGGTTCGCGGTCGCCGAAGCTGGCTGGGCGCCCACAACGGTCCGGCAGACCCGATCGGTGCTCGACCGCTACCTCCATCTACATCTTGGACACCTCGCCGTCGGGGAGGTCACGCCGGACGTCATCGACGCGTCCCTACGCGACGCTGCGTCGCGGCGGGGGAGTGAAAGGTCAACCGTTGTCGCCGGGAACGCTCGCTCGTGTCCACGTCGTGCTCCGCTCCGCCCTCGCGCAGGCGATGCGATGGGGATGGATCTGGGACAACCCAGCTGAACGCGCCCACCGTGTCGTTGCTTCCAGTGCCGAGCTGCGCCCGCCGACGCCGGACGAGCTGACGCAGTTGCTTGATCACGTTCGCGACCGTGAGCCGGCGCTGCACGTCTTCCTCTATCTCGCGGCGATTACGGGCGCCCGGCGTGCACAGCTGCTCGGGTTGCGTTGGCACAACGTCTACTTCGACACGTGCCGGGTCTCGTTCTGTGCCGGTTGGGTCGAAGGACCACACGGCCCGGTGCTCACGACCACGAAGACCAAGCGCAGTCATGTCGTCGACCTCGATCAGGGCTCGTTCGCCGTGCTCGCTGACCATGCAGAGAGTTCCGGTACGAAGGCCGACGGGTTCGTGTTCAGCGACGACGGCGGGACCACCGCGTGGAAGCCGAACAGAGTGACAAAGGCCTTCCTGCGCCATCGCCGCGCCGCCGGACTCCGATCGTTCCGGCTTCACGACCTCCGCCACTTTATGGCCACCGAGATGCTCGACGCCGGTGTCCCGATCGTGGTCGTCTCACGCCGGCTCGACCACCGACGAGTGTCCACCACGCTCGACAAGTACGCCCACGCCGTTCCCGGCGGCGACGCACGCGCCTCGGCCACCCTGCACCTCAAGCTTGCTCGCAGCGGGCCGAGCGAGAGCGCGCCGTCTGCCTCCTAACGGCACCTCGGGGACGGTCCAATCCCGCGCGCATGCGGGTTCCGAGGTGCATGTTCTGGGACACCGCGGCTTCGGCGGCTGCAACCAGAGGACTCGATCTGGACGGCACCTGCTGTCTCGCCTTGCGCGGCGTAGTGTCGTCGGCGGTGGCGATCTCTCGCGTGCTGCTCGTGCACGGGGCGTGGCACGGTGCGTGGTGTTGGGATCGTGTGCTGGCGCCGCTGTGGTCCAGCGGCTACCAGCCGAAGGCGATGGACCTTCCGGGCCATGGCGACTCGCCGGAGCCGTTCGGCGACCTCCATCGTGATGCGGATGCAGTGGCAACGCGCCTCGATGTGATCGGCGAGCCGACCCTGCTCGTCGGTCATAGCTACGGCGGGATGGTGATCACCGAGGCCGGCTCGCATGAGGCCGTCGCGGCGATGGTGTATGTGTGTGCTTTCATGCCAATGGCCGGGCAATCGCTGATGGACCACTGGAGTGGGCAACGCCGACCTGAGGGTGCGGCGAAGTCAGAGCTGCTCGGATGTGTGCGATTCACCGACGACGAGTCCGCGATGTACCTCGAAGGTGACGGTATCGTGAGCGCCCTGTACGGAGACTGTGATCCGGCGGTGCAACAGTGGTCGCTGGAGCGACTGGGTCAGCAGCCGACGGCATCGTTTACGCAAGTACCGCGTCATCTCGCTTGGGCATCCAAGCCGACGACGTACGTCGTGTGCACCGAGGACTGCACCATCCCGGTGTGGCACCAACGGCAGATGGCGAAGAACGCCAATCGCGTGGTCGAGTTGACCGCGAGTCACTCGCCTTTTCTCTCCATGCCTGACACCCTCGCCCAAGTCCTCGCAGACTCGGCGGCGAACGCGGTGGGCGAAGCTCGATGATCCTGATCGGCCGCCCTGCATGTGGGGTGTCAGGCGAGACGGGTCCGCACCAGCGATGCGGCATGCGGTCGACATGTTGACAACTCCGGTCTGCGAGTTGTTCGGCATGACCCATCCGGTCGTGCTCGGCGGGATGGGTCTGGGGACCAACCCTGATCTCGTCGCCGCGGTCTCCGACGCCGGCGGGCTCGGCATCCAGGGTTGCGGCGGCCGTCCACCCGGCGAGATCGCCCAGCTGGCCGCCGCCATCCGGGACCGAACCAATCGGCCGTTCGGTCTCAACCTTCTGCTGTTCCGCGGAGGTGACGCCGAATGGGCCACGACCCTGGCGGCGCGCCCCCCGGTCGTGTCGACCGCATGGGCCAGAGCCGATCAGCCTCTCGCTGAGTATTTCACCCAGGCCCACGATGCCGGCGCCAAGGTGCTGCACATGGTGTCCACCGTGCCCGAGGCCGCACGCGCCGCTGAGGCCGGCGCCGACGCGGTCGTCGCGGAAGGCACCGAAGGCGGAGGACATGTCGGCCTCATGGGGACGATGGTGCTCGTTCCGATGGTGGCCCGCGCCATCGCGCCCGTGCCGGTGATCGCTGCAGGCGGGCTCGCTGACGGCGCCGGCCTCGCCGCCGCCCTGATGCTCGGCGCGCAAGGCGCGCTGTTCGGTACCCGATTCCTGGCCACGACCGAAGCGTCGATCCCCCAGGCGTACAAGCAGCTGCTCGTCGACAGCGACGGCCACAACACGGTGGTGACGGAGTTGCCCGACATCGCCAACTCAACCGTGTGGCCCGGTGCCTACGCTCGCATCGAACGCAACCGGTTCTACGAGACCTGGGCGGGGCGAGAGGGCGAGCTGCGCTACCGCCATGTTGAGGCGGCGGCATCCGCATGGCGAGCACTCGAAGCCGGGGACACCGACAACGCGTTCCTCTACACCGGTCAGACCGCGGGGCTGATCGACACCATCGAACCCGCCGGGGTCATCGTCGAGCGGATCGTCACCGATGCCAGCGAGCGGCTGCGCGGCACTGGGTTGACGGACTGAACCAGGCGGTGCCGACACGACCTGCGCCAGATTCGGCCTGCACTCGGGGACCGACCTGCGCCCCATAGCGAGCGGCGTGACCCGCCGCTCCGGGTAGCACCGAAGGCCGGGACCGGGCGTCGGTCATCGGTGTCGTGCCATCCGGTCGTCACGACGGGCATGGACCACGCCACGTGTCGTTCAGCGCAGCCGGGATCTCGCCGTCGGCGCAAGGCGGAGTTGAAGGGGCGGGGCGTCGAGGGCCAGGTTGAGCTCCATCGGCGCGGGCCAGTTGTCGTCGACGACGCGTTGGACCCACACGACGACATGTTCCCCGGCGCGAACGGGGAGCGCCGGAAACGTGTTCTCACTCGGCTCCTCGACGAACGTCGCCAACGACGCCGGCGTCATCTCGGCGAGCGCAGGGAGCAGCGTGCGCACGAGCACATCTCGGTCCGCCGGCGCGTTCAACGAGCAGACGGTCACTGCGAAGTTGGCCGCCGCAATGACGGCGCCCTGTCCAGGCCGCCGAGGCTGAGGCTCGAAGCCCGTCGACGGGGCCACCGGGCGCAGCAGCAGCACATCGTCGACATCGACCATCGTGGCGTTGGCGGCAACGGCGTGCGCCTTCCAGACAGGCCCGCCGTAGAACGCCTCAAGGGCCTCACGACGACGCTGCATGTCTGGAAAGCCCCGCATCCACACGAAACGCTCCGGGCGATCGAGATCACGGAACTGTCCGATCACTTCCATACCGACGGCTTCTTGCGTCTCGATGAACTCGCGGTCGAAGAGTTCGATCAACACGTCTCGCTGGCCGTGCCGGACGGTGTACTGGCGAAGCTCAACCACCGGGCAGCAGTAGGACATCACGCCGTCTCTAGCACCCCCCGGACCACGTCACCGAACCTTCGATCAGGTGCCCCACCAGGGTCCGAACACCGCGTCCGACTATCCCGACACGGAAACGTCCTGTACCGCCGTGCTGATCTCCCACTGCGCGCCGGCGCTGGCGATGGAGTGCTCGCTTTCGCCAACTCCTGTTGCGCTCTGAACAACCGGCGAGCCGTCCTCGGCGAGTGCGAACCGAACCACGCCCCAGAACGCGCGTCGGGCCGACCGGGGGAGGTAGCCCACAACGCCGGGACTGCGCTACCGGTTGGTGATCCGGCCGGCGGCTCGTTGGACCTCAAGTCCGACACGAGTCTGTTGGGCCTTGTGAACACGGTGGTCAAGTAGCGATCACCCCGATGATCCACACCACCGTGGCCAGGAGGACGGACATGAGCTCGACGAGCATCGAGACACCGACGGCGCGCAGGGCAGCCTTCGTTGACGGCCAGGCCATTCGTGGGCCGACCCGCTGGAGCTCGGACAAATAGACGCCGAGGACGAACCCAATGAAGAGGCCCACGACGGGGACCACGAAGAATCCCACGATGGCGAGGAGTCCACCGATGATCAGCGACCGGCTGGGAACGCCGCTTGCCTTCAGCTGCTTGCCGGGGATCGTGTACTTGACGACCTGGCCGCCTGCGATCAAGGCTGTCGCAGCGGCAACGACACCCCAGCCGGTGGCCGTCCCGACGTTGATGCCCCACACCAGGATCGCCGCCCAGACGAGCAGCGCCCCGGGCGCCACCGGCACCACGACGCCCACCAACCCGACGGCGATGCCGAGCGCGACGAGCACCTCTACGCCGGTCATCGCGGGCAGCTTCGCATGGGAGGTCGGCGACTCTTCCATCGCTACGGAGCAAGGTCTGGACCCAGCAGACGGCTATCCGGGAGCGCCGGCTCCGGGACCGGTCGCCCGTCGACTGACTCCTGCGCTCCGATAGGTGCTTCGGTTCGTCTTGGCCATCCTCGGGATCGTCGCCTGGCGGCGTTGATTCACGGGAGGACGTGGCTGCAACGGAGGCGGCTCACCGCAGCGGCATGGATCCCACAGACTTCGACCAAATGCCCAGAGGGCTCGGCGGGTTCGCGTGGTGGCTGAAGTGTTGGGGCGGCGGGCGGTAACCGATCAGACGTCAGGTGCAGCGTGAGCGGCTGGGGTTTCCACGGTCGCCGATAACGACAGCGGCCAGAAGCCGTTGCCAGCGTCAGGGATTGCCGGGACAGTGGCGCTGATCTGTGCGGGTACCTCCCCACGGTCAGGTAGCGCATCACGGCAGATATGAGCGGCGCTTCACCTCAACGGGACGAGCGTGGAAGATCGCTTCGGCGAGTGAATGGCCCGCGTCTCCATCGCTGGCGCGAGCGGCATTGGTGGCGACGAAGATCGTCAGGTCCTCGCCGCCAGCAGAATCGCTAGACACATCCCGGGGACTGCTGCACGATCTGGTGACAGGTTGGGTTAGGCGGCATGGGTGGCTTGTGGGGTCATGATCATCTCGTAGTCGACGGGGGTCATGCGGCCGAGCGCGGCCTGTCGCCGGCGACGGTGGTAGGTGCGTTCGATCCAGGTGACGATCGCGATGCGCAGGTCGTCGCGGGTCGCCCATCGGCGCCGGTTCAAGATGTTCTTCTGGACGAGCGCGAAGAACGATTCCATGGCTGCGTTGTCGCCGGCCGATCCGACCTGGCCCATGGAGCCGACCATCCGGTAGCGGGTCAGTACGCGCTGCGCCTTCCGAGCGCGGAACTGACTGCCCCTGTCGGAGTGAAGGATGCAGCCGGCGACGTCACCGCGGCGAGCGACAGCCATCTCGATCGCGGCGACGACGATGCGGGCCTTCATGCGGGAGTCGATGGCCCAGCCGACGATCCGGTTCGAGAAGCAGTCCTTGATCGCGCAGAGGTAGAGCTTGCCTTCGCCGGTGTGGTGCTCGGTGATGTCGGCGAGCCACAGCTGGTTCGGCCCGTCCGCGGAAGTCCCGACGGACGAGGTCGTCGTGGGCCGGCGTTCCGGGCTTGCCCTTCTTGCGGTTCTTGGGCTTGGCGAACGTCGACCACCAGCCGTTGTCCTGGCAGATCCGCCACACCGTTCGATCACAGACCTCAAAGCCACCTTTGCGGACTTCGTCGGCGAGAAAGCGGTAGCCGAACTCGGGGTCATCACGATGCGCGTCGAACACCGCGTTCGCGAGCTGCGCCTCGCCGAGCTCCGCCTCGGTGACCGGGCTGGCGAGCCAGCGGTAGGAGGGCTGACGGGCGATATCGAGGACCCGGCACGTCACCGTGACGGGGATCCCGTCGGCGGCGAGCTCACGGACGAGCGGGTACATCATTTTCCCGGCAGGTTCGCCTGCGACAGATACGCCGCCGCTCGACACAGGACCTCGTTCTCTTGCTCGAGCAGCCGGATCCGGCGCTACGCGGCGCGCAGCTCCGCGTTCTCCGCCGCAGTCGTGCCCGGCTTGATGCCGTCTTCGACATCAGCACGAGCGAGCCAGTTCGTCAGACAACCCTCGGAGATCCCGAAGTCGGCCGCGACGTCTCTGATCCGGACGCCGGGCTCGCGGTTGCGGGCCACCCGGATCACGTCCTCGCGGAACTCCCGCGGATAGGGCCTGGGCATGGAGAACATCCTTCCAGCGGCACCTCACGGCACCACAGCTCAGATGTCACCCGATCACGCGGCAGTCCCCCCGAGCCGTTCTGGACCGGCGCCGACGAGGTGCACAGAGTCGAGCAATGGATGTCACAGGGTCGGCTGGAGCGACGCGTGGGGAACCGTTGCACCGGTCTCACATCTCAATGGGCCGTCGGGTCTCTGGGTTGAGGAGCGATTACTCGGTCCCCTCGGTGTCGCTCGAGCCGACGCGTGGATCACGGACTGCCTGAACACCTACAGGGCGTCGGTGAAGATGCGCGCCGCGGTCGAAGGCGTCTACGAGCCGTTCGCTCGCGCCCATGGACTGCCACCGGCGGAGCTGGCTCCGCATCCCTCGGAAGCTCAGATCGTCAGTGAAGGGATCGACCAGAACCTTGCCCGACTCCGGCGCGAGCTGACCGCCGCAGCACCGGACGTGATCGTGACTCTCGGTAACGCCGCTCTGCGAGTCCTCCGGAAGCTGTTGGGCGCCGCCGCTCCGACGAAGCTCACCGTCACCGACTACGGCACCGAACTGTCAGCGAACCTCAACGGGCACGAGATGAGCTGGCTACCTCTCGCGCACCCAGCAGCGCCAGGGCCCTACCAAGTGGCACACGAAACCTGGATAGCGCGCCGGCCCGCTGCCCCCTAAACGCGGCGTGCCGCTGAGGACCGAGCGCCCCCGAACGCCGGGAAGGTGCCACGGTTCGGCGCTTTGTGGGGGGTTCAGGACGGGGCGTCGAGCGGTCGGGGATGGTCGACGCGGGCCGATTCGTTAGGTCGCTCTGGCCGACGGGTCGCGTCGCAACCGTTGGGGGGTGGGCAGACCGGAGGTGCTTCAATGGGTCGGCGGCACCCGTGGTGCTGTCGGGGTGAGGGGTGGTGCGATGGCCGGTTCGGACATCCGATACGCAAAGAGCACCGACGGGCTCGATATCGCCTATCAAGTGCTCGGCGACGGCCCGGTCGACTTCGTATTCGTGTCGGGGTTCATCACGCACTTGGACTGGTCGACCGGCACGCCGCCTACGTCGTAGTCGCCTTCGTGGCTGGCGGATAGTGCCCCGCCTCGGCACTTCTGGGTCGCGCCCGACTGGTCACGCAGATTGAGATCCTGTCGGTGCTGCCTCTGTCGAAGTTCTCGCGGCGCCGGTCATAGATGGTGGTGGTGCGGGGGTCGGCGTGGCGCGCCGGATCTGGAGTCGGTGGGCACCTGAGTCGATTCACGTATCCGAGGGCCGCGTCGGCCAGGCGATGTCTGCGCGGAGTCCGTAGTGATCGCTGGCGAAGACGCCGGTTCTCGCCTCGTTGAAGGCAAGTTCGGCGTTCACGACTCGTCCTGTGCCGTCTTCGCGGAACGCCGGGTCACCGACGAAGATGTAGTCGATGCGACCGGGGTGATAAGAGTTCGGGGTCATCGGATTGCCCGCGGGATCCCACGTCACACCGCCGGCACCGTGCACCACTCCCCAGGCGTCCTGGAAGTACGTGCTTCGTTCCTTGACGACTGCGTTGCCGGTGAGGAAACGGATCACGTCGGATTCCGGTTCGGCGTTGAAGTCCCCACACAGCACCGGTGGCATCTCCGCCGAGGGGTCACAGGTGCGAGCGATCGCGTCGTCGATGAACAGCGCCTGCTCCACGCGTTGGGCCGTCTGCCCGGTCCCCGAGTGGAGATGGGTGCTGTACGCGTCGATCCCACCCGTGCGGGCGTGGAGCAACTCGTACGGAACTCCAACCGGAACGAACGGCACGCGCATCGTCACATGGGGCCGATCTTCCTCGTCAGGGTTGATCGGCATCGCCATCAACTCGACGGTGTCGATTGGCCACCTGCTCAAGAGCGCCGATCCGAACCTCACCGACGGATGAGCGCCGGTCGCTTCGGGGTCAGGCAACGCGAACCCCTCGAACGCCACGTACCAAGTCTCCGACAGGTGCTCGGCGACCCATCCGGCCGTGTTCGGGCGGCGATGATCCTCCCAGACCTCTTGTAGACAGACCAGGTCAGGGTTCAGGTCCTCGAGCCATCTGACGACCTCGACTCTGCGCTCCGGCCACCGAGGTCCGAAGATCGAATCCATGTTGAGCTGAACGACCCTCAATACCCCCACGCTCATGGGCTGCAGTGTCCCACCATCGACAAGCGGCTGTGGCGGCTGCGCCGGTCTGCGAGGCGCAGCCGAGCCGCAGACCCAACCGATCGCGCCCACCCGAGAAGACTCAACCTGCACACATGCCCCCAGAACGCCGGCTGCAGGGCGAATCGACGGTCGCCACTTCCAGGGCTGTCTGACGGAGCCGGTCCGTCTCGTAGGTGACGGCTGCGTCGTCTCGCCGGCGTCTCCTGAATGAGATCTTGGGTGCTGAACGGACGGCGGTTGTGCGTGCGGTCCCGGTTCATGCCGGACGACAGTGGATCCGGTCGATGGTTGACAATGGAGGGGGTCCGGTCGCGTGAGTCGGATCCTTGACGATCCGTCACTCGACGGCGTATTGCCAGATGCCGCGGGCCGCGTCGAGCGTCTCGGGCTTGTACTGGATGTAGTAGTCGCCGGTCTCATCCGGGTCGACAGCGAACGACACCTCGGCGGTGACGGTCTCGCCTCCCGGCAGCTCCGTCACGGGGAAGTCCGCACTCGTCACCTCGATCGTCTGGCCCCGCGGGTTCACGAGCGTCCACTGCGTGGAGTCGATCCGCTGTGGATTCTCGTCGCGGTTGGTGATCTCGATGTCGACGCGGATCGATCCATCGTCGACGTCCACGTCGGCCACCGTCGTCGTGTAGCCGCCGATCATCGCGGGCTCGCCAATGTGGCATTCCTGGTCCTCGCGATATTGGTTCGCCCGGTCGGGGTATAACTCGCCCGGGTTCCCGTTGTCGTCGTCACTGCACGCGGCTCCCAAGGCCACCAGGAGCACGCACATCATCCACCCGCTGCGCATCCACATCGAAACCGATCGTGGCAGGTTTACGCGCCAGCGTCCCCGATCGCCGGTTCGGGCGGCGCGCCGATGAGCGCCGATTGCACCCGTTCTGGAGCCGGCCGCCCCGTCGACGGAGCCCCGTTACGGGCTCGCCCGCGCTGGCCCGACGCGTAGAAGCCCGAGCTCGCCGAACTCCAGTCCGAGTCCGAGAGCCAGCGGAGGGACCGCGGACAGGCGCGCGCGGGAGCTCTCAGAAGGGCCGGAGAGCCTCCGACTGCCCTATCGGGGCCGGGCAAAGCTCTGCACGGTCCCCGGAGCCTGCTACGGGCCCAGGGGCCGCGTTCGCGCTGATCTCCTGCCTGACACTGCCTCGTTGGGACCTCTGCGCGGAGCACGATGGACGGGTTGCGCGGCCGCTCGCGGTGCACACTCACGATCACCGTCGCTTGCCAAGCCCCGGCGCGCCCATCGTGGGGGGCGCCCACACGCTGCGGCGCAGGTTTCCGCCGCGCGGCCCGTGCCGCTTGCCGACGAACCGGCACGTCCACTTGTCGTTACGGAGCACCATCTCGCCGTTGCAGTATCGGCAGCGTGGGCGATCGTCCTTCTTCTGCTTGGTCCCCGCCTTCTTGGCCGGCCTCTGCTTGGTTGTCGCCTTCTGGGCAGGCTTTACCCCGACTGGCCCCACACGGCGCTTGTGCTCGCGTCGGGCGATCCGCAGCGCAGCGTTGGCGTCGCGAAGAGCCCGCTTGGCCTCGGCGTACTCCGCCTCGACTGCTTGCCCGAGCGCGCTCAACCGCATCGACTCCTCGCCTGCAGCGTGGGCGGCGTCGATCAGCGGCGCGCACGTCGGGCACACCCAGTAGTGGCCTCGGTGCGTCACGTCACCGTGACCGTCCGCGGTCGACTGGAGCTCGTACGTTCCGGTGCGACGACGTGCGGAGACACGCCGGACGCGATCGTCCCCAGCAGGGCGCCATCACCGTCGCGGACGTCTGAAACGCCCAGGGAGTTACCGCCGGTTCAAGCATTGACGCCTGCCGATGTCGCAGGCGACCCATACCCCGGGCAGGGCTTTCCTCGCGAGTACCCCTGATCGGCACGACAGGGATGCTCTCACCAGAGAGGCAGGTCCGCCGTCCTCGCGTTGAGGTGGCTACGGTTCCCTGCGTCGACGGGCCGACCTACTTCGACTTGATCGCCGCCTTCAGTTCCTTGTTCTCCTTCTTCAGAGCGGCGATCGTCGCCTTCAGGGTGGCGATCAGTGCATCTTGAGCGTGTTCCCGCGCCGACTTGTTGATTGCTCCCTTGGTCCGGGCCATGAACCCCTCCTGTCGTCCAAGGTATCTTTTCATTTATCATATCGCGCCGAAGCGACGTGAACGCCGGGCAAGCCTCGGGCCGACGCATCCCCTACCGCCGGGACCGGGCGTCGGTCATTGGCGTCGTGCCATCCGGTCGTCACGACGGGCTTGGGTCCGGCCAACGGCTCGTTCAGCGCAGCCGCGATTTCGCGGTCTGTGCAAGGCGGAGTTGAAGGGGCGGGGCGTCGAGGGCCAGGTTGATCGCCATCGGCGCGGGCCAGTTGTCGTCGACGACGCGTTGGACCCACACCACCACTCCGACGCAGCGACCATCGTCGGGAGCGCCGATCTGTGTGCCCAGCCGACGCTACCCACCGCCCAGGATCGGCCAGTATCGGATGGGGGCGCCCCCGCTCGAGTCTGGCGATGGTTGCAGCCATCTGTCGCCGACCGATGGGCGGCCACTCTTCGTGAGCCGAGTCTGGCCGTGTGTCGGAACCCTGGTGACGGATCGGCGGGCCCGGGCGTACCATCGCTTCGCGGGCTCGTCTCCGTCGGGAGGTGGCGATGATGGCCAGGATTCTTCGTCCGGTTGTCGGGATCGTCGGGGTGGTGATGCTGGCGGTGACCGCTGCCTACGCGGCGCCGCTGAGCGTCAGCCCGCCGGTGGACGCGTCGGTCGGCAACCCGCTGGCGGGGTGCCCGCCGGACGGCTCGGGGACCAACTTCCCCGACGCCGAGGTGGAGCCTTGGCTGGAGGTCAACCCGACCAACGCGGCCAACGTGGTCGGCGTCTACCAGCAGGATCGCTACTCCAACGGCGGGGCCAAGGGCATGACCGCCGCGGTCAGCTTCGATGGCGGTGTCACCTGGCCGACCCATGTTGCGGTCCCCAACGACACCCGCTGCACGGGCGGCCAGTTCCAACGGTCGTCGGATCCGTGGATCTCCTTCGGCCCCGACGGTGTCCTGCACGCGATGAGCCTGGTGACCGATCCTGACGTCGGCGCGGCCTTCGGGGCCAACGGCATGACCTACAACCGCTCGTCCGACGGCGGGGTGTCGTGGGAGCCGGCCATCCGTTTGATCACCGATCCGGTCGGTCGGTTCCTCAACGACAAGAACTCGATCACCGCCGACCCGAACGACGCCAACTTCGTCTACGCGGTGTGGGACCGGCTGCAGGTGTCGGAGGGTTCGATCGTCAACCCGGAGAACGTCGTCGGGCTCGGCTTCAAGGGACCGATCTACTTCACCCGGACGACCAACGGGGGCGACAGCTGGGAGCCGGCCCGCAAGATCTACGAGACCGGAGCCAACAAGCAGACGTTGGGCAACCAGATCGTCGTCCGTCCCCAGGGAGAGCTGTTCGACTTCTTCGCCGACATCACCAACAGCTCGAACCGGCGTGGTGGCATCGGCCCGGTCAAGTTCTCCTACATCCGCTCGACCGATCGCGGCCAGACGTGGACCAAGCCCACCCGGGTCGACGACATGATCCCGATGAGCCTGATTCGGGAGGACACCCCCATCGACACCGAGGCGGTGGCCTGCCCTGATCCCAGCGACCAGGGTGCCTGCCCGATCCGGGCCGGTGACCTCCTCCCGGAGGTGGCCGTCGACTCGGGGAACGGCAACCTCTACGGGGTGTGGATGGACGCCCGTTTCGACGGCGGCCTCTTCGCCGTCGACCACGACAACATCGCCTTCACCCAGTCGACCGACGGCGGCCAGACCTGGTCCGCACCCATCAAGGTCAACAAGACACCGACCACCGAGCCCAACTTCGACCAGCAGGCCTTCACCCCGTCGGTGCACGTGGACGCCGACGGCACCGTCGTCGTGACCTACTACGACCTGCGCAACAACACCCCCGACCCGGTCACGCTCGACACCGACTACTTCGCGGTGTCGTGCGAGTCCGCCAGCGAGAGCTGCGCCGACCCGGCCAGCTGGGAAGAGGTGCGCATCACCCCGGCGTCGTTCAACATCCGCAACGCCCCGTTCGCCCGCGGCTACTTCCTCGGCGACTACATGGGCCTCGACAACGCCGGCAACAGCTTCGTGGCCATGTTCGGCCAAGCCTTCACCCCCAACGACGCCAACCAGTACGCCAGCCGCCTGACCCCCTGATCACCGGCCCTCCTCGCCGACTCGCACCATCCGACTCTGTGGCTCGACGTTCTGTCTGGGCCCCGCGATAGATCGCAAGGGGGCGGCGTGGGCGACGGTCAACGGCCACAGCAGCAGAGGATCAGCCGTTGGACGGCCGACACTCTCGACGCGAGCCGCACAGATCGGCCAATTGCGGGCCGCTGACAGCCGCGGGTGCCTCGGCGATCTGAACTCGCTCACGACCGCCGAGCCACGACTGGCGATCCGCTCATAGCTGCCGTGATGCGCTAGCTGACCGTGCGGAGGTACCCGCACAGATCAGCGGCCCGGAGCCGGTGTTTGGTGACACCTGTGCCGAGGAGCCGCTTCCGCTGGCGCCCACCAAAGCAGATCGGTTGACATTCGGCCGAAGGCCGTGCGCGACACCCTTCAACGGGGCGGCGTTGCGGCCATGGCCAGTGCGTCGGCTGCCGTTGTTCCGGGCAGAATCTCTGGGAAGCACCACGTTGCGCCGGCTGCAGCCAGCGCCTCTGAATCGGGATGCTGGCCGCCGACCAACGCGACGTCGACCTCGCCGGCGGCCAGATCACCGGCGCGCAGCGCGCTCGTGACATGTTGGGGCGTCCAGGCGTCGGCATCCACCAGTGCCAGACCCTCCAATCCGTGGCGGCGCACTCGCCGCGGACCGGCGCTGAGCCCAGTCCGGCCGGCGCTCCAGATCGGAACGCGAGGCTGTTGAACGCTGGCCGGTGTGGTCACCCGTCCGCCAGCGCCCGCGACGGGTTCGCCTGCGAGCATCTGCTTGAGAAGGCCGATCCCGGCATGGAGAGCGGCGGCTCGAGCGCTGTCGTCGACCGCCGGTTCGTCGAACACCGAGTACTCCCCGTAGCTGTCGACCCCAAGGCCGACGCCCAGCACCATCCGGCCACTGGACAGGCGATCGACCGATGTCGTCGACTGAGCGACGAGCTGCGGCCGACGTCGCGGCAGGGCGGTGACCATCGTGCCGATCACCACCCGCTCGGTCGCCAACGCGATCGCCGCCAGCGTGACGAATGGGTCGGCGAACGGAACCAACGTTCGGTTCCAGAGATGGTCCCAGACGAACACGCCGTCCCAACCGGCCCGCTCAGCGCCGACCGCCACTTCCGCGAGCAATCCCGGGTCGCCCAAGTCCCCGGACAACGAGATCGACAAGCCCCACCGCACGCCAGGACCGTACCAAGCGTCAGCCCCTCGCCATCTGCCCCCGGTGGCACGATGGATCATTCGGTCATCACAACTCGCGCCCTGCAGACGAACCGCTCTGCCGCCCAACTCAACCGGCGTTCGGAGATACCTATCGCGCGGTGCGGCAACGGGTTCGTCGGGTTGATCCTTCCGTCCGCGCCGCTCGGTGTCACAGTGTGATGGTGGCCAAGATCAAGACGAGGCGTGGGGTGCGGGGCTGGATGTAGACGTGCTGGATGCCGCGGTCCAACAGGTGCCAGTGGAAGGCGCCTTGGAACTCGGCGCCGTTGTCTGTCTGGACACACTCGGTCTTGAAGGGGAGCTCGGCCAGGACGTCGTCGATGAACTGGATCGCGGTCTTCTGGTTGTTGCGGGGGTAGATCCGCAGCACCCGGAGCCGGGTGCAGTCGTCGATGGCTGTGTACTGGTAGTGCTTGCGTCGAGCCGTGCCGATGGGTTCGATGAACTTGACGTCGACCTGGACGCGGTGACCGGGCAACTGCTTCTCGTAGCGCTTCCAACGTTGGGTGTGTCGCTTGTAGCGCTGCGACGCCGGCAGCCGGTTCCAGCTCGAGCCGCTTGAGGATGCGCCACACTCCCGATGGGCTGATCGCCACGTCGTGGTAGCGCTTCAGGTACATCGAGATCCGAGCCGGCCCGAAGTGATAGCTGCGGCGCAGGTAGATCACCTTGCCGACGATCTCAGGGTCGGTGGCGTTGGGGCTGTGCAGCGGCCGTGAGGACCCGTCGCGCAGGCCGACTTCACCGAGCTCGTCGTAGCGGCGCTGCCACTTGTAGAACATCTGGCGGCTGATCCCGTAGTAGCGGCACGTCGCCGAGACGTTGCCGCTCACCTCCTCGGCGTGCCGCAACACCGCCAAGCGGTGACGGACCTTGCGCTGTTGCTCCCGCTCATCCATGGATCCCTCTCTCTCATGAGAGACCCCGAGCTGTAAACGACCTCCGTCAGTTCTTCACCGTCGTCCGCTCCGTGTGATGCGCGCGGCATCGAAACCGCCGAACCTGCATTCAGGGTTCGGCGGCTTCCGTCTTGCGGGGTCCGAAGGGTCGTCGTGGTCCGCCGATCGAGGCGCCGGTGCCGTGGTAGCGGTGGCCGGGGTTGATGGCGAGGTGGCGGATGAGCTGGCCGGTTAAGGCGTGGAGGACGCGCACGTCGGGGTCGTGGATGAGGGCGAGGACGCGGGTTCCGTCGAGGGTTCGGGCCCAGGCCGATGTGGTGCAGTCGGCCGTTGATGCGCAGGGTGATCCGGTCGGTGTGGATCCGATCATGACGAACCCTGACGTGAGGTCAATGGGTCCCAGTCGGGGTGGCCTTCGGTGGGCTCTGGTAGACGGCAGCAGGCGTGCGAGCTGACAGGGAGCGGTGGGGGCGGCGGTGGTGTTGTAGTGGTCGACGAAGGTGCCGACGTGGGTCTGCAGGTCGGTGATCGTGGCCGTTGCAGGCTGGGCGGCGAGCCACCGTTTCAACGTCTGGTGGAAGCGCTCGACTTTCCCGCACGTCGTCGGGTGGTTGGGGCGGCTGTTCTTCTGCACGATGCCGAGCTGGTCCAAGAGATGCTCGAAGCCGTTGCGTCCGCCTCGGCCGCCGGCCGGCCGACACGCGGATCCGAAGGACGACACCCAGTTTGAATGTCGGTCAACGTGGGGCTGAGGTCACTATTGCCGCGGATCTCGCGAGCAGTGCTCGAAGCTCGCCGACCGCGCCAATCGCGCTCTCGTCGTCGGCCGCGCACGGGATCACGTTGAAGGCCGAGCAACCGGCCTCGATGTAGGGGTGCAAGTATTCCGCGACGTGTTCGGGCGTCCCGTACGGCGAGTGGCGTTCGAACGGCTCGAAGGGCATCTGATAGAAGCGCTGCATCTGGGTGGCCAGTAGCTCGCGGGCAGCTTCACGTGTCGTGGCGAAGCCGCACCAGACGTTGAGTGCATGCTCGAACCGGCTTGCGTTCCTGCCGACCTGTGCGGCCTCCCGTGTGATGTGATCGCGCACTGCGGCGTACCGGCGTGGGGAGGCCCAAATCCCGAGCCAGCCGTCGCCGAACCTGGCGGCCCGGCGGACCGCCGCATCCGATCGTCCTCCCACGATCAGAGGTATTGACGGCGATGGCGCTGGCACGATCAGGGCGTCGTCGAGCGCGAAGAACTCACCGTCGAAGGTGACCGGCGTGCCGTCGGCAAGGCTGCGCAGTACCTGAAGGCATTCGTCCATCCGGCGTCCACGCGTCCTTGGGTCGACGCCGCAGATTTCGATCTCGTGGGGGTCCTCGCCGCCGAGCCCGACACCGAGCGTGAGCCGACCAGGCGCGAGCTGCGCGATCGTGGCGAGCTGGCGGGCGACCGGGACCGGGTGGCGCAGCGGAAGCAGGTACAGCCCGACATACACCGGCAGCTCAGCCTGAACTGCGAGTAGCGAGCTTGCACTGATGAGCCCGTCCGATCCCGCTCCGACGAAGAAGCTGACGTGATCGCCGACACACAGGTGGTCGACGCCCGCGTCGGCGACCTGATCGAGCGTCGCACGCAGCCGCTCCGGATCGCCGTCGGGCAGTTGTAGCGCGGAAGGGAAGAGCCCGACACGGACACTGGCGCGCGATGAAGGACTCGTCGGCACCGGTTGATTGAACTCGAGCGAGCCGGTTTCAGCCATTGCTGGTCCCGATCTGTGCTCGCCCGGTGATGAGTGGCCGTACGATCGGCGGCAT
Source organism: uncultured Acidimicrobiales bacterium (assembly GCA_963829955.1). GTDB lineage: Bacteria > Actinomycetota > Acidimicrobiia > Acidimicrobiales > Ilumatobacteraceae > DASTFY01. The sequence continues at coordinate 194,390 of CAWHKS010000009.1, read as the reverse complement.
TGCGGGCCATGACCCTTCGCGTACGTTGTCGAGCGTCAGTCCGCTGGTCATCATCAGCTCCGCGGTGGCGCGGTTGCAGCGACAGCCTCTCGCAAAGCGACGCCACGGCTCGGCGAGGCGGTTCTGCCAGGAGGCGAGCCTCGGCGAATCGGAGCGGACATGCTCCAAGAAGAGGAGCTGACCATCGGGCCGCAATACCCGCACGATCTCCTGCAGGGCCAGTTCGGGATCGTCGACGGTGCACAACACAAACGTCGAGACGACGGTGTCGACCGATCGGTCGGCGAACGGCAGCCGCTCCGCTGGCGCGTCGACCAGCCGTGCGCGTCGGCTCGTCTCGCTCAGGCGCTTCTCGAGCCGGGAACGCATTGGGAGGTCTGGTTCGACGAGGACCAGCTCGTCGAGTTCATCGGGGTAGTGCGGCAGGTTGAGACCAGTGCCGCTGCCGATTTCCACCGTGAACCCACGGGCCTTGCCGAGAAGCTCCTTTCGGAGAGCGCGCACCCCCGCTCGTTCGCCGACCCACAAGAAAGGGTCATAGACGGCCGCAAAAGCACGAGCCCAGAACGCAGGACCCTCTGACGGCGTGGCGTGCATGATGTCGTTCTTCACGACGGCGATCATGCCGGACTGCGCGGCCGCTGCGCATCGCCTGCTTGGGCCATCCGATCAGGATGGCCCGTTCGGGTGATGGGCCTCAGAGCAGGCCCAGCCGCGCCGCCTCGGCGACCGCCGCCGTACGGGTACCACGCCCAAGCTTGTGGCGGATGTTCGCGACGTGGCGGTGCACGGTGTGCTGGCTCACGACCAGCTGTTCGGCGATCTCCCGGTCGCTCAACCCCCTCGCGATCAGCGCCAACACCTCGCGTTCTCGACCGGAGAGCAGCACCGCCGCAGGGTCTGCGGCCAGGCGCGCTGGAGGTTCGGGGGCGAGAACCGAACGCAACGCACGCGCCACCGAATACGAATCCCCGGCCCATGGAAAGTGGGCGCTCCCGTCGAGCGGGATCAGCGTCGCTTTCGGGATCCCCGCCGCGAGTTCGCGGCCGAGCTGATAGGGGACCGCGCGGTCCCCGCGGCGGTGTACGACCAGCGTGGGCGTACGTACTTGACCCAACTCCGATCGAACGTCGTTGCCGTAGATGAGCTCCAGCAACACCGCCGCAGTCTCCGGGCTCGCCGCCGCCCGCTGGTAGCGCGCCAGTCGCTCTTGCTCGACACCGGTGGTATCGCCCAAGAAGATGTCGGCCAGCAACCTCGACCCCAACCCCCAATGGGATCGCACCGTTCCGACGATCGCTTCGCGTACCGCGGGCGAAGTGATGGAGGATCCGTGAGCATACGCGCCATAGAGAAGTAGCCGATCCACACGCTCAGGGAAGCGAGCCGCGAACGCGATCGCCGCGCAACCGCCGGATGAGCCGCCAACCAACGCGACCTTCTGCAGTCCCAATTCGTCGAGCACCGCACCCACCAACGCAACGTCAACGTCGAGCGTGAGATCCTCGTCGCGCACGTCGCGATCGGACATACCGACTCCCAGCCGGTCATAGCGCACCAACGTGTACCCGTCGCCAACGGACTCCCAGAATCCGCGGAATGCCTGATCTCCCCAGTCGAACTCCAGGTGACTGACCCACCATGCCGGGGCAACGAGCGGCGGCCCATCGCCGGTCACCGCGTGCGCGACACGACGACCAGCAAACTGCAAGAACCGGATCTCCGACGCCCGAGTCATCGACGCAAGAGTAGGACGGCTCCACACCGGACGATCGATCGCCGACCGGCTCGGTTACGACCCGGCGATCGTCGACACCCTCCCGGACCGTGCCATCGAGTCGTTCGCCGGCGTGGCCAACCCGGTCTCGCTGCGGACCATCGCACCCGGTGAACGGGTCGTCGACATCGGCTCCGGCGCCCTGACGACTAGTCGGAGCGACCCCGACCCCTTATCGCCGGATGTCCGCGTGCTGAAGATGTCAACCAATCGTGCAGCAGACCCCCGGGCGGGTACGACGGTGTCACCCCGGCGTACCGCCTCGCCGAGAGTGATGCCCTCGGTCGGGGTACCCTCGATCCCGCCGATGCAGCTGAGACGTGGTCGCCTGCGGCGCGGCCCGGTCCGTCGGGTTTCAGCGGTTCAGGCGGGCTGGCCGGGTTGGGTCGGTCCGATGCGGTAGGGGCGCATCATCTCGTTGTCTTCGTGTTCGACGATGTGGCAGTGCCACACGAACTGGCCCGCGCTGCTGAAGCGGACCCGTATCCGGGTGACCTGCCGGGGGTAGGCGATGACGGTGTCCTTGACGGCCGGTCTCCCACGACTCGGGCTGGGTCGAGGCACCGATCCGGGGACACCTGCACCGTCCTGCGCGCCTTCGTCCACGAAGATGTTCTGGACGGTTCACCACTTCGAAGGCCACCTCGTGGACGTGCATGGGGTGGGCGTCGGCGGTGGCGTTGTAGATCTCCCATACCTCGGTCGCGCCGACGGCCGGGGTTCTCGGTGACGGGATCCATCCAGAGCCGCTTGGTCCACACCCCGGGGGCGATGTTCGGGTTGCCGGCCACGGTGCCCAGCAGGGCTTCGGCGGGGGCGTCGTCGAAGAACGCTGACGCCTCCTCGATCAGCGCCAACGGCCGGGTCACAGTGGCCGCCGGGAGGGGCGCCAGGGGCGGCAGGACGAGGAACTGGGGCGGCGTCGAGTTGTCGGCGCCGACGGCGGGCACGACCCGGAACTGCAGGACCTGGCCGGTCGTGTCGGGATCGGCGGCTTCGAAGTCGGGATCACCGAAGGGTTCGTCGGGTCCGACGTTCTTCGAGCACGTGGTTCCCGACCGGCACGTTGGTGAAGTCGACGACCAGATCGGCCCGCTCGGCCAGACCCATGAGGAGCCGGTTGTCGTTAGAGGTGGTCAGGTTCACTGGCGCGGGCAGGAAGCCGCCTTCGTTGCCGATGGCCCACACCTCGACACCGACAATGCTGTTGAAATCGAGGATGAGGAACCTCGACTGGCACCCGTTGAGGAGGCGGAAGCGGTAGCGGCGCTGCTCGACCGGCAGGAACGGCCAGGTGTTCCCGTTGACCATGATCATGTTGCCGAAGAACTCTGGGTTCCAGATCGGCGAGATGTCCGTGTCGGGGAGGTACGGGCCGGTGATGCCGTCGAAGAACGTTCGGGAGTCGGGATAGAACAACGAACCGTCGGCGTTGAACGATCGGTCCTGGATGGCGATGGGGATCTCCCGGTAGGGCTTGTTCGGCGGGAACTTGTCGCCCTCGCGGGGCGCCGGCCCGGGGAGCGACGCGGTGAGTCCGGTGCGGCTGTCGCGCACGGCGCCGTCGCCGTGGGGGCCGCCTCGGATGATGAAGAACCCGGCCGGCCCGGCGTACACGTTGAGCCGGGTCATGCCCAGGGCGTGGTCGTGATACCAAGTGGTCGCCGCCCGCCCGACGTTGGGGTACTGGAAGACGGCGAACCCCGGGCCCCACGTGGCACCGAAGCCGGCAGCCGCCTTGGCCTTGAAGAAGTTGTACCAGGTGCCTTCGGTGGCGAAGCCGGCGGGGATGTTGTTGGCGGCCGGCAAGTACCACGCTTCGGCGTAGCCGTCGCTCTCGTCGCCCACGCCCACGGCGCCGTGTGCGTGGGTGACGATGGGCACCGGCCCCGTGTACGGGCCGGGGGTCGATTCGAACTCCGGTCGCATATCTCGTCCGGTCGTGCCACCGGGCGGATTCGCCCAATGGAGGGTCTGGTCCACCGGCAGCAGGTGGGGCAGGAAAGCGCCGTTTGCGTCGACTAGCTCGTTGATCCACTTGACCCGCACCGGCCGGTTGTACTGGGCCTCGATCGTCAGCGACGGGGCGTGGTGCAACAGCAACCCCCGGTTGCTCTGCGCCGCCTTTCCGCCATAGCCCCACACCGTGGTGGCCGGAAAGCCGGCCGGCAGGATCTGCTGGGGGGCGTCCGCGGATCCACTCGGCCCAGAGAGCTGCTTCATCGAGATCTCGTAGTAGTCGACCGGCTTCCCACCCGGCGCCGTGATCGTGGCCGCCCGCGGCATCACCGGCGGGATCAACATCCCCGTCACATACTTGGGCACCGTCGTCGGATCGAGCGAGCCGCCGGGAATCTGGGCCGCCGCCACCGGCACCCGGAACAGCTCACCACCCACCCGGCCGATGAACACCATCCCGACGCCGGCACCGCCGATACGAAGGAAATCCCTACGTGACACCGTCCGCAGGCCCATCACCCTCACCTCCATGAACGGATCATCTCCCGCCGTCACGAGCCCACACCGGGCCGGCCGACCGACATCACGAACATCGCGCTCGACGCGGCCCGAGAACAGGGACGTTCGTCCCGTTGACGCGGCACGTCCGGGCAGCGTGCGATGTCGCGGACTCCGTCCGAACGGGCTGTCGTCGTCGCCTGCTCGCCGAGTCGCCATGCTCGCGAGCGCATGTTCGGCCGCCACGCCGCGCACCCAGCCCTCGGTGGCCGCCGGTGAGTGGCTGTTGCACATCGACGTCGGCGTACGCGCCGCGGCGTCGTACTTGGCCGATGGCGTGGTGGCGTTGATCAACTCGCTCGGCGATTGCTCGCAAGGCGTCCGTGTCAGCGACGCGCAGGTTCTCGGGCTCCACCGCGTCGGCCCATCGTTCGAGCGCTGCTGCCTGGTCCGCTCGGGTCCGGGTCAAGGGTCCACCAGCCCTGCAGGAACTTCGATCGTGCGGGCATGGCGTGGATCACCGCAGCGCCGTCATCGTCGGTCACGACGCCGATCCTGAGTTGTCGAGATCTACGCAGACACTCAGTTCGTCCTGACTGAGGAATACTCGTCGAGCAGTAGCTGACCGTCTCCGTCGCGTACCACCGTCACTGTAACGGTCTCCTCGCTGTGCTCCCCGGAGACGAGGTCGAAGAAGATTGGCGCCGAGATGCTGATCGAGTTCGCTGCTTGAGTGACCTCTGTCGCGTCCAGGGACGACGGGCCTACTACCCGGACACGGTTCCAGAAGGAGACGAAGGCGTCGTAGTCCCCGTACTCCTCCTGGTACCTCGCCGACAGGAGATCCCAAGCTTCGGGATACTGGCGAGCACCAGCAGTCCGGAAGTAGTCGATGATGAAGTCGGCGGCCTGGTCTCGGCTGACCGACCTCGACGCGGCCACAGGAGGCAGTGCGTCCTCGCCGACGGTCGTCGGTGGAGATGCCGTCAAGGCTGGGGTTGCCAGGGGTGTCGGCGGGGGAGCGACTGTCTCGGGAGCAGCCGTGGTCGTTGATGGTGTCGTGGCGGCTGAGGTTGCCACGGAGGTCTGGGCTCCGGTCGTCGTTTCGCTTACCGACGCGTCCGACGAGCGCTGTTGAGGCTGGAGAAGGATTACTGCAGTCGCGGTTCCGAGAAGCGCCACCGCCGCCACCACGATGGCGAGGACAGCCGTGCGCTGCCCGCGAGCTGGCTCGGACGGTTGGGCAGATGGCAGTCCGGCGGCTTGAACGAAGATCGGCGGGTTCGCGGCGGGGCCGTCCGTGAGCCGTCCGACCGACCCCATCACGGCCCCGACGACGGGCGACCCTGGTGCGACAGCCTCGGTCGGGTCACTGATCCGCGCGCCGCTCGGAGGAGCAAGACCGCGCCGTGACATCCACGTCACCTGCCCCAGCGGCCTGGAGGCTGCGACGGAGATCACGAACCAGACGCGCCGCATCAGTGTCGAAGTCGGGGTCGGCCCGCAACGGGGCCACGTTGCGGTAGGCGAAGCTCTCCAGATCGGCCGGCAACTCGTCCGGACCGGGCATGATGGCCTCGTCGACCAGCACGGGAACGATTCCCTTGCCCAGACGTAGCGCCTCCAGGATCTCCATCCGCACATAGTCGTTGGGTTGGCTGAGACGGTCGAGCTCGAAGTTCGGACCGACAACGACGATGAGCGCGTCAACACCTTGCAGTGTGGCGTTGATCACCTCCCTGAAGTCGGCTCCGAAACCCACAGAGTCGACGTCGTAGAACACATTCTCTCTACCGAACTCCCGAGCAAGAACGGCGCGCAACCTTCCGGTCGCATGTCGACTGTCACTCCGTCGATACGAGACGAAAACACGTATCGTCATGCCGAAATAGTCGCGCCGCTGACGCGCCACGTCACCCCTGACTATGTAGCGAGACTCCACACCGTCGTCCGCTTCATCGTGCGACTCCGCCACGCGTCGACGGTCGCGCCGGTCGTCAGCGTCAGCGGGGGGTCCAGAACTCCTCGAGGGTGGCGACGCCAGGTTCGACGGCGGACCACTGCTCGTCGATTGTCAGGTGAGCGAGCGCCGCCGTTGGAAACCTTGCTGCCATCGCCGCTCGCGCAACGGGATCGCCGTGGCCGGCGAGCGTCACGGCGAGGTCGCCGATTCCCGGGTTGTGCCCGATGAGCATCGCGCACGCCACGCTCGACGGCATCCGCTGGACGTAGTCGAGCAGCTCGTCGAAATCGGCCGCGTAGAGCCCCTCCTCGACCTGGACCGACGTGAGCGCCGGCAGCGCCTGACGAATCCGCTGCAATGTCTCGACCGTTCGTGCCGCCGAGGAGCACAACACCAGTTGGGGAGGCTCGGCGAGCCCTCGAAGGTGCTCCCTCAGGGCAGCAGCAGCGCGACGTCCTCGTGGCGCGAGGGGCCGGTCATGGTCGGTGAGATCAGCCTGGTTCCAGCTCGATTTCGCGTGGCGCAGCAGGAGTAGACGATGGACGGTCCCCACGGCTCATATCGTGGACGTCCAGCGGCCAGCCGTCGAGTCCGGTTACGTCCGGTCCGACGAAACGTTCGGACATGTCAAGATGCGTCGTGGGCCCGGATATCGGCGCGCTGCTCGAGGCGCAAGGTGTGCTCTTGGAGTCCGCGAGGGGCCCGATCCCGAACTTGGCGGAGCTCGTTGCAGGCGAACCGATCGCAGGGAGCTGGTGGGCGCACCCAGCGAGCCACGAGATCTTCGAGGCGATCAACAGCCTCGCCGACTCTGCCGACGTGGCCCGCATGCGTCTCGTGAACAACAAGGTCACGCTCGTCCACCGGCGTCTCTGGCCGCCACTCCTGCGACTATCGGCCAGGTTCGACGACGCCGCGTTGCTCGTCGTGACCGAGGAGCACACGACATCGGGCGCACACCGAGCCACCAGTTCACCGCTCCAAGACTGGGTTGCCCCCGAGGTCCTCGAGGAAGCGTCACGACTGAACGAAGCCGATGCGATGAGGATGCTCCCCGCGGTCGTTCGCCCCCGGGCGGAGTCCGGAAACGACGGCGCCTGAGCCCCGTCGCTGCTCTCGATCGCCGGCAGTCGGGCGGCGACCTCGCGGGACGCGAGACTTCGGGACCGTCAGCCGTTGGTGCTTCCGTGTCGGGCAGCGCGCACGGCGAATGCGACGGCGACGAAGGCGACGGCCACCGGCCACAACAGCATGTGCGGGTCGTCCGTGGCGCCGAGCCAGGAGAGGCGCAGCCCTCCGACGAGGTGGCTGAGTGGGAGCAGGTCAGACAGGGTCTGCATTGGGTCGGTCATGACCTCGCGTGGCGGGCCGCCGCCGCCGAGCAGGAACATCGGAACGAATACGAGGTTGCCGAGCGCGGTCGCAGCACGGCTGCTGGGCATGAGCATGCCCAGGGCGCCGCCGATGGCGATGAAACAGGCCAACCCGGCGACGAACCAGGCGATGGTGGCAACCGGATCCTCAGGGGCGGGGACACCGTAGATGGCGGCGCCGACGGCCAGGACGAGCGCGCTGGCGGCGGTGCCGAGGACCGCACCGAGCACGATGTGGCTGGCGACGAGGGCGCCGGGCCCCACCCCGGAGGCGCGGTAGCGGCGCAGCACGCCTCGCTCGCGGTGTTCGGCCAGGGTGGCGGGGAGGGTGACGAGGCCCATCGAGGCGAGGACGACGCCGACATAGCCGACGATGTAGTGCTCGCTCGGCACGACACCGCCGAACTCGGGGTCGGGCGTCGAGCCGAAGACGCCGGCGAGGATGACCACGGTCACAGCGGGGAAGGCAATCAGCCCGACGAGCACGCCGGGCTCGCGGCGCAACAGACGCAGCTCGTTGCGGGTGAGCAGGACGACCGTGCGGAGGGTTCGGGCCCGACGAGCCGCATCGACGGATTGGTGTGTCGTGATGGCGGTCATGACGTTGACTCCGTGGTGAGGGCGACGAAGCGGTCTTCGAGCGACGGACGCTGGACGCGCAGGTCGAGTGGTGGTCGGCCGAGCGCGACGAGGTGCGCGCCGACGTAGGCGAGCAGTGGACCGGTGCCCACGACGTGCACCTCCGGGCCGTGCCGACGGACGACGTCAACGCCGGGGAGGCCGCGGAGCGTGCGGGCGTCGAGGTCGGTGTCGGTGAAGCTCACGGTCGCCGCGCCACCGAGCTCCTCGACGATCGCCGTCGGCGTGCCGTCGGCGACCACGCGCCCGCGGTCCATGACCACGATGCGATCGCAGAGACGCTCGGCTTCTTCGACGTCGTGGGTGACGAGCACAACGGTGGTGCCCGAGTCGCGGACACGGCGGATGACGTCCCATGCATGGCGGCGGGCCACAGGGTCGAGGTTCTGGGTGAGCTCGTCGAGGAAGACGATATCGGGACGGCCGACCAGGGCCAGGGCAACGAACAGACGTTGCCGCTCGCCACCCGAGAGCGAACCGTAGTGACTCCGCAGCAGTGGTCCGAGTCGCCACTCCTCGATGAGCTCAGCGGTCGGGCGCGGGGTCGGGTGCAGGGCCGCGAACAGGTTCAGCGCTTCACCGACCCGCATCCGGTCGGGCAGGGCGGCGTTCTGCAGTTGAGCACCGATGCGACGGCGCAGCCGGTCCCCTTCCACGGCCGGGTCGAGGCCGAGGACCTGAACGGAGCCGCCGTCTGCACGACGAAGGCCCTGGAGGATCTCGACAGTGGTCGTCTTACCGGCGCCGTTGGTGCCGAGGAGTCCGAACAGTTCGCCCCGATGGACGGAGAACGAGGCGCCGCGCACGACCTCGGTGGTCCCGTAGCGCTTCACGACCCTGTCGACCGATGCGACGGGTTCGTCAGCGGTGAGCGGCCCGTCCACCTGCACGCTTGTCATTGCGATCGACATGAGGGTCATGGTGCGCGCCTCGCCCCGTCGGGCGCCTCGGTCCACGGTCGATTCCACGCCTCCACCCGTGGGTGGACGATGGCCCGCTCAGCCTGCCCCGGGACCGACGATGCCGTGGTCGTAGGCGAACACGATGGCCGCCGCCCGGTCACGGACGGCCAGCTTGGAGAAGATCGAGCTGATGTGGCTCTTCACGGTGGGCTCGCTCACGAACAGGGTGGCGGCGATCTCGGCGTTCGTCGCCCCGCGCGCCATGTGGAGCAGGACATCGTGCTCCCGATCGGTCAGGGCGTCGATCCGAGCCGCCTCCACGATGCGGGGTCGTGCGTTCGACCGGAAGGCGTGCAGTACCCGCGGCGCGACCTTCGGGTCGAGCCAGGCGGCCCCGTTGGCCACCGCCCGCGCGGCGGCGATGATGTCTTCTGCAGCGGCGTCCTTCAGCACGAAGCCTGCGGCGCCGGCGTCGAGCGAGTCCCACAGCGCGTCGTCGTCATCGAACGTGGTGAGCACCAGTACCGGTGGCGGGTTCGCAGCTGCTGACAGAGCTCGGATGGCCGCGACGCCGTTGACGCGGCGCATGCGGATGTCCATCAACACCACGTCGGGCTGGTGCCGTTCGACGGCGGCGGGGACCTCGTCGCCGTCGTCGCATTCGGCGACCACCTCGAAGCCGTCGGCGGGTCCGAGGATGCGAGCGACGCCGGCCCGTACCACCGGCTGGTCGTCGACGATCACCACGCGGATCACGACGGGACGAACTGATCAGCGCCCGCGCTCGGGAAGTAGGCGTCGAGGCGCCATCCGTCCGGGGTTGGCCCAGCATCGAATCGACCTCCGACCGACCGGGTCCGCTCGGCCATGCCGACAAGACCGAAATGCAGACCCTGAGGGTCCGGCGCCGGCGCCGGTCGTCCCCGATCGACAACGAGCAGGCGCACACCGTCTCCGTGACGGTCGACCCGCACCTCGACATGGTTGTTCGGCGCGTGCTGCGCTACGTTGGCCAGGCCCTCCCGTGCGACGCGGTGGACGGCAACACCGACCGGCCCTGACAGCTCGGCCGCCGACTCATCGATCGCCATGTCGACGACCAGGCCAGCGCGGCGGTAGTCGTCGACGAGCGCGGCGATGTCAGCCACCCCGGCCAGTGACGGGTCGGTGCCTCGTTCGTCGGCGCGCAGGGAAGCGACCGTGGCCCGGATCTGGTCGAGGCTCGCTCGGCCGACCGTCTCGGCGTCGATCAACGCCCGCTCGGCCTCGGCGAGATCCCGGCGCAGCACGTGCCGGGCGCCGGTGACGTGGAGCAGCATCGCCGCCAGCGTGTGCCCGGCCAGGTCGTGTAACTCGCGGGCGATGCGCCGCCGCTCCTCGGCCACCTCCTGGTCGGCCAGCGCGCGACGGGCCTGCTCCAGCTGCTCGATCAACCGTTCTTGCCGGTACACGGCCCGCCCGAGGCTGAGGATGAACACGTTGGCGAGGACCCACGGCTGCCAGGCGATCCCCGCCTCCGGAGCGATCTGCTCCGCCACCACCCACGGGAGCGCCATCGCGGCGCCGGTGATGATCAACGCCCGGGTCAACGATCCGAGTTGGGACGTCGTGTTGTACACCATCATTACGGCGAGGAAGAACGCTCCCTCCAGCGCGCCGTCGCGCCCGACGGCAAGCGCGACGGGCACGATGACCATCACGGCGAACAGCTCGGCGGGCAGTCGCGGCATGAGGCCGCGGAGCACGAAGGCGACGACCGCCGGTGACAGCAGGATCAAGTCGAGGGCGGTGCCCGGGTCGGTCAACTGGGCGGCGACGACGATGACCACTGCCGTGCCGACCAGGAAACCGAGCCCCTCCCGGCCCGTTGGGACCTCCGGTCGGGCGAGGTCGGCGCGCCAACGCCGCCAAAGCGTCACGGGAGGAGTGTAGGAGGGCGCTTCCTCGAAGAGTGAGCGACGGCTGTTTGTGGAAGTACCGTCAGATCACGCCGGGCGGTCCGTCGTAGGAGCCGAGCAACACGGCGCCGAGGCGTTCCTGTGACGGGGCGTTGACCGCCACATGGTGGGAGAGCATCTGGCTGTCCCGGGTGAGGCGTTCCATCGGGTGCGAGCGGTGTGTCGCGTCGGCGCCGACGAGCAGGGCGGCTGTCCGCACGACGTCGGTGCCGGTCGTGACGGCGTCGGCGGCCGCCAGCCTGAGGCGGGCGCGTCCGACGGTGTCCGGAGCTTCTCCGTCGCAGGCGCGGCTCCATAGGTCGTCGAGGAGGTGACGCAACCCCGCAGTGGCCAACTCGATCCGGCCGTGCATGTCGGCGAAGCCGCGGATGAACGGCGCCTGCTCGACCAGCGGCGACTTCTCGAGCGGACGCCGCTTGCTCTCGGCCGATTGGGCCGCGACCTCCATCGCCCGCCGGGCGGCGCCGAGCTGCACGGCCGCCGCCGAGAACGCGATCATCGCTCCCACCGTGGTGGCGTTGGCGAGAACGCCTGGGTGGGTGACGACGAGACCAGGCCACGGAAAGGTGAGCCAGTCCGGGATCTCGACGCGCTCGCCGAGGTCGACGTCGTTGCTGCCGGTGGCTCGCAGGCCGAGCGTGTCCCAGGTCGGTCGGATCGTCGCCGCCCCGACTGGTTGGAGCACGAGACGGGTCTCGAGCGATCCGTCAGGGCCGGCGATCACGACCGCGCCGCCGACGTAGTCGGCGTGCGTGGAGCCCGACACGTAGGGCCAGCGAGCGCCTCGCGCCAGGTAGGTGCCGTCGATGAGCTCGGCGGGCACGCGTCCGGCGCCGCTGGTCGCGATCGTCTGTCGTGTGGCGAAGTAGTCCCGGACGAAGCGGTCGTCGGCCGCGACGGCGACCCAGGCGTTCTGGACGGCGCCCTGGGCGACGATCCAACCAGCGGAGGGGTCAGCGTGCGCGACGGCGAGGGTGGCGTCGAACCACTGCCGGGGTGTGCCTCCGGCTCCGCCGAGCTCCGGCGGGACAAGGATGTGGAACAGCCCCTCGGACAGCATTTGCTCGAAGGTGTCCACGTCGAGGCGGGCTCGAGCGTCGGCGGTGGCGGCGCCGGCGTGGATCATGTCGAGCAGCTGAGGGGAAGGGAAGGGAGCGGTGCCGGGCGTCATGCTGGTCGAGATGCCGGGACCGGCGAGTTCGGTGGTCAGTTGCGTGCTCATCAGTGGGTCCTCCGTCTATCGCGGGATGGGCCGACGCAGTGCAGGCCCGGGTGGAACTCTTCGGACTGAGGGGAACAGGGTCTAGGCGACGGCGATGGGCGACGTTGCCGCCCATCGCCGTCAGCGCCTTGGGGTCGCGTTCGGACCCTCAGCCCGCTCCGGCGGACTGGAGGTCGTGCACGTCCTGCGTGGTGAGCGCCTTACCGCCGATCCCCCAATCACCGCTGTCGACCTCTTCGATCGTGACCCAGGTGACGGGGCGCATGGCCTCGCCCTCGATCTCGACCATGGTGTCGGTCAGCTTCTCGATCATCTCCTGCTTCTGGCCGGCGTCGAAGACGCCCTTGATCAGCTTCACGTTGACGAACGGCATGATGGTTTCTCCTCAGTTCGGTGGCCGTTGCTGTCGATCCTGGCGGTTCGCGCTTGCCGCCTGCCTGCCGTTGGCATGACACGCGTGACAACCACCCTGCAGGCAGAGAAGCCCGGCAACAATGGCGCCGTGGTGTCTGGCCTCGCTGTCAACGTGCTCGGTCCAGTGGAGGTGCGGCGCGACGGCACGCTCGTGCCGATCGACGGGTTGAAGCGCCGGCAGCTTCTCGCCGTGCTCGTCGCCGCCCGGGGGGCTGAGGTCAGCGTCGATCGCCTCTGTGAGGCGCTGTGGGAGGAGGAGCCTCCCGAGTCTGCCCGGGCGACGCTGCAGAGTCACGTCTCGCGTCTGCGGCGTGCGCTCGGGCCCGCCCCGTTCGTTCGCGGCCGCGGGGCCGGTTACGCCATCGACGTCGACCTGATCGAGCTGGACGCCGCGCGTTTCGAGGACCTCGCTGGTGCCGCCACCGGCCCCGACCGGATCCCGGTGCTCGAACGCGCCCTCGGACTGTGGCGCGGCGACGCCTTCGGCGAGTTCGCAGAGTTGCCCGGGGTGCGAGGGGAGGCGCTACGCCTCAAGGAGCTACGGCTGACGGTGACGGAGGATCTGATCGAGGCCCTGCTCGACCGCGGCGAGGAGGCCAGACCGGTGGCCGAGCTCGAAGCGCTCGTCGCCGAGCATCCCCTCCGGGAGCGATTCTGGCGCCAGCTGATGCTGGCCCTCTACCGCGCCGGCCGGCAGGCCGAGGCGCTGCGCCGGTGCGCCGACTTGCGCTCGATGCTCCGCGAGATGGGCCTCAGCCTCTCTCCGGCGGCGCAGGCGTTGGAGGCGCAGATCCTCGCGGACGACGCGTCCCTGCTGCGACCATCGATCAGCTCGACGCCCGCTGCTGGAGCCGCGCTGGTGCGCCGGGAGCCCACGCAGCTGATCGGTCGGGCCGGCGACATAACGGCCGTCCGGAAGGCGCTCGAGGAGCGTCCGATCGTCACGATCTGTGGGCCGGGGGGCGTCGGCAAGACACGGCTAGCGATGTCCGTCGCGGCCGCCAGCGCCGAACAGTTCGGGCAGGTGGCCGTCGTCGAGTTGGCCTCCGTGCGCGACGCGGACGCCACCATCAGGCTCATCGCGAGCGCGCTCGACGTCGAGCAGCGCCAGCACCTCACGCTGGCGCGGACCATCGAGGAGTTCATCCAGGACCGGGCCGTGCTGCTGGTGCTCGACAACTGCGAGCATGTCCTGGACGCGGTCGTTCCTCTGGTCCAACGGCTCTGCCGGCGTTGTCCACGGCTGATCGTGCTGGCCACCGGTCGGGAGCCGCTCGGGTTGCCGGGGGAGTCCGTCCACATGTTGGCGCCGCTGCGCGTGCCCGCCGCGGGCGCGGGCGACGAGGCCCGAACCGCCGCTGCGGTGCAGCTGTTCGCCGAGCGTGCGGCCGAAGCGCGCCCTGGATTCCGGCTCGACGACCGCAGCCTGGCGCCGGTGGCGGAGATCTGCCGGCGCCTCGACGGGTTGCCGCTGGCGATCGAGATGGCCGCGGCGAGGATGCGGTCGATCGGCGTGGAGGCATTGGCCGCCCGGCTCGATCAGCGCTTCTCCCTGCTCGCAGGCCAGCGGGGGAGCGCCGACCCGCGGCACCGCAACCTCCACTCGCTCGTCCAGTGGTCCTACGAGCTCCTCGATCCCGCCGACCAGGAGGCCTTCACGAACCTCTCTGCGTTCGCCGGCAGCTTCGATCTCGACGCCGCCGACGCCGTGTGCGGTGCCGCCGGTCGGACAGGAGGAGGAGGAGGAGGAGGCTCGGCGCGCGTCGTGATCGACCTGGTCGACAAGTCGATGGTGCAGCTGGTGGACCCCGACGAGCCCCGCTACCGCCTACTCGAGACATTGCGCGAGTTCGGCCAGGAGCGCCTCAGGTACGCCGGCTCGCTCGCACCCGTCGAGGAGCGCCATAGAGAGTGGTTCGTCGACGTGGCCGAACGGGCGGCCGTCGAGTTGGACAGCGCCGACGAGGGACGCTGGGCGGCCCGGATCGACCGCGACCTCGACAACCTGCGCGCCGCCCACGGCAGTGCCGTGCGGGCGGGGGATCTCTCCATCGCCGCCAGGCTGGTGGCCAGCCTGCACGAGTACTCCTTCCGTCGCGTTCGTTACGAGATCGCCGACTGGGCCGAGGCGACGATGCAGATGACGGGCTTCGAAGGCTCGTCCGCGGCTCCGGTCGTGCTCGGCGTCGCGGCCTACGGGCGCTGGGTGCGCGGTGATCTCGACACCGCCATTTCGTCGGCACATCGCTCGATCGCCGTCGCCGGGGAGCTTGGCGTCCCGTCGAGCGGCCTCGCCGAGCGTGTCCTCGGCAACGCCCTGTTCTACAGCGGGGAGACGCAGCAAGCACTGCGCTGGATGGAGCGCTTCGTCGCTGCTGCCGAGGCGAGCGGTTCCCCGGCTGCCTTGTCGCACGCGCTGTACATGTCGTCGGTCGCCGCTACGTCGATCGGTGACGCCGTCCGCGGGGCGATGGTGGCTGAACGAGCGTCTGCCGCGGCCGAGCGCTGCGGTTCCCCGACCTCGCTCGCGCAGGCCGCCTATGCCCACGGCCTGGCGCTGCGGGCCAGCGACAGCGCGCGGGCCGAGCAGGCGCTGCGCCTGGCGGCTGACCTCGGGAACGAGGGCGGGAACCGGTGGATCCGAGCGTTTGCGCTGACCGAGGTGCACTGGCTGTCGGCGCAACAGGGTCGCGTGGCCGACGGGCTGCGCGGCTTCGCCGAGGTCATTGACGTCTGGTACCGCGGCGGAGACTGGGCGAACCAGTGGCTCTCGATGCGGCACGTGCTCGGCATCCTCGCCGACCTCGGAGCGCACCGGGCCGCCGCCGTGCTCCACGGCGCGCTCGTGGCGGCTGACGCCAACGCCGCCTTTCCTTTCGAACCGGGCGACGCCAAGCAACTCGCAGCCGAGGCGAACCGCGCCCGGGACGTGCTCGGCCCGGCCGAGTTCGCTGCTGCCGTGCGCAGCGGCGCCGGGATGAGCGACGCCGACACGGTCGCCTACGTGCAGTCAGAGATCGACCGTTTGCTCGGCGAGCGAGCCAACGAGGGGGGGTGACGGGGCTCGACGGGCCGGGGGCCGTCGGCCCGAGCGTTTCACCTGGCCGCAAGTGGGTACCGCGCCTGTCGACATCGTATGGAGGCCAGGTGACGTCGGTGGATGTGTTGATGCACGAGGGCAGGACCCTTGGGAAGGTGACCGGACGCGTGCCCATTCTGGTGCCGGCGTCATGAGTGGCACGGTGGAGGTCGGCGGCCGGTTTGAGACGCACAGCGATCACTGGGTGCGGGCGTGGCCGCTGCGCAAGCCGGCGCTCCTGCACCTCGCCATCCGCGGGTCGCTGCTGCTCGCCGTCACGACCGTTGTCGGGCTGCTCTACATGGCGTTCCTCGACGACGGGCCTGTCGGTGACGCGGACCGCGCGGTAGCTGAGTGGCTCGAGGACCGTCGCACCTCGACCTGGAACACATTGACCGATTACGGCTCGATGCTGTCGGACACGCTCGTGAAGGTGATCCTCGTGGCGATCGTGGGCGGCGCGATGGTGGTCGTCTGGCGACGATGGCACGACGGGGTGTTCCTCGCGCTGGCCGTGATCCTCGAGGCGACAGTCTTCGTGACCTCGAGCTTCATCGTGGACCGAGACCGTCCTCCGGTCGACCAACTCGATCCGCCGGCACCCTCGGGCAGCTTCCCGTCGGGTCACACCGCTGCAGCCGTCGCCTTCTACGCCGGTCTGTTCGTGGTGGTGTGCTGGCACACGCGCAACCGGGTCGTGCGGGCGATCTTCGCTCTCATCGCCGTCGCCGCACCGCTCGTCGTCGGCGTCTCACGGGTGTGGCGCGGCATGCACCACCCGCTCGACGTCATAGCTGGGTTCCTGCTCGGCCTCGCCGCGCTCTACATCGTGCGCGGCGCCCTGGCCAAGGGTGTCGCCGAGATCGATCGCCAAGATCCGAACGCGCCCGAGCGCGTTCGACGACTGGACCTCACCTCCCAAGGAGTTCAGGCATGACCAGTTCCACGTTCACCGGTGAGACCGGATCGCAGACCGTCGAAGACCTCGCACGTCGCCATCCCGGTCTGGTCATGCTGGGCCGGCTGGGGTGGGTCGCCAAAGGACTCGTCTACGGCGTGGTCGGGCTGCTCGCCGTGCAGATCGCGCTCGATGCGTCGGGCCGCGACCCGGGCAATACGGCCGAGCAGGAGGCGAGCCAGACCGGTGCCGTCGCCGAGATCGCCGACACATCGTTCGGGGAGATCGCGCTCTACGTCGTCGCCGCCGGGCTCCTCCTCTACGCCCTCTGGCGGGTCATCTCCGTTCTGCTGCCGGCCGAGAACTCCGCCAAGACCTGGCTCACTCGGGTGGGCTACCTCGCCAGCGCCGCGGTGTACGCGGCGCTGGCGTGGACGGCGCTGTCGTTCGCCAGACACAGCGGCTCATCAAGTGGCGCACCCGGCGAGGACGCGAAGGTCGAGCGCTTCACCCGCGAGCTGATGGAGAAGAGCGGGGGGCGGTGGCTGATCGGTGCGCTCGGTGTCCTCGTCATCGCCATCGGGGTCTACTTCGCGATCAAGGGTTTGCAGGCAAAGTTCCGCGACGAGCTCGAGCCACGCGGTGTCGGCCCGATCCGCCATGAGACGATCATCACGCTCGGCCGCGTCGGATGGGCCGGTCGGGCAATCGTCATGGGGCTGGTCGGCTGGCTCCTCGTCCGAGCCGCCGTGCGCTTCCGCCCGGACGAGGCCAAGGGTTTCGACGGTGCGCTGAAGGAGGTCACCGACTCCGGGCTCGGCGTCGCCCTCGTGTGGTTCGCGGCCATCGCTCTCGTGCTGTACGGGCTGTTCTGCGTCATCTCGGCGCCCCGCCAGCGGCTCAAGAGCGCGGACTGACCATCCTGCCGCGCCGCGTGCCGCAGGAAGGCC
Source organism: uncultured Acidimicrobiales bacterium (assembly GCA_963829955.1). Classification (GTDB taxonomy): domain Bacteria; phylum Actinomycetota; class Acidimicrobiia; order Acidimicrobiales; family Ilumatobacteraceae; genus DASTFY01. The sequence goes on along the minus strand of CAWHKS010000009.1, from coordinate 176,758 downwards.
GTTGAAGGGAGTGAGGGACACCAGTGGCTGAGTTGATCCTTGGCCCGATGTTGCGTCACGTCGCCGAGACGTCGGCGACCGTGTGGGTCGAGACCGACCAGCGCTGCACGGTGGAACTCTTGGGTCGGACCACGCCAACATTCTGCGTAGCCGGTCACCATTTCGCGTTGGTGATCCTCGAGGATCTCGAGCCTGCATCCTGCATCGAATACGACCTGAGATTGGATGGCGAGGTCCGCTGGCCGGTCCCGGGCGGCGCGCTCCCCGCGAGCCGGATCCGGACGCTCGGGGGTGGCATCTCACCCAAGATCGTGTTCGGATCGTGCCGGACCGCCGCGCCGCATGACGCGCCGTGGGCGCTGGAGCTGGCCCTGGACTCACGTGGCCGCGGCGTCGATGCATTGTACGTCTACGCCTTGGGAATGTTGGATCAGCCGGTCGAGGAGTGGCCGGAGCTGGCGGTGTTCCTCGGTGATCAGGTTTATGCCGACGATTCGTCGCCAATGGTGCGCGAGCGCATCGCCGAGAAGCGCAAGGGTCTGAAGAACGGTCCAGAGACGACATTGCCGGAGGAGCTCGTCGACGGCTTCGAGGAGTTCACGTGGCTCTACCACGAGGCCTGGTCACCGGAGATCGAGCGGTGGTTCTTCTCCAACGTGCCCAGCGTGATGATCTTTGACGACCACGACATGATTGACGACTGGAACATCTCCGACGCGTGGGTCCGTGACATCCGACAGCAAGACTGGTGGCAGGACCACATCATCGGTGGCCTGATGACCTACTGGCTGTATCAGCACCTCGGCAACTTGAGCCCGGAGGTCATCCGGTCGGAGGGGATCCTGGCTGCCCTGACGGAGGTCGAGGACGGCGAGGAACTGTTGCGTGAATGGGCTAGACGGTCGGAGGAGTTCACACCCGTCGCAGGCGGTTACCGGTTCAACTTCGTGCGCGACATCGCCCGGGTCCGGCTGGTGATGATCGACGCCCGCAACGGTCGTGTGCTGGAGCCTGCCAAGCGCCAGATCGTCGATGACGACGAGTGGAACTGGGTGATCGATGCCTGTCACGTGGATGTGGATCATCTGCTCATCGGAACGTCGTTGCCGGTGTTCGTGCCGGGCGGTTTGCATGATCTGCAGGTGTGGAGCGAGGCGATCTGCGACGGCTCGTGGGGTGGTCCCGGGCGTCGGCTCGGCGAGTGGACCCGGCGCAAGGCCGACATGGAGGACTGGCCGGCGTTCCACCGCTCCTTCGCCGCGTTCGTCGAGCTACTTGAGGACCTTGGTGACGCGTCGCGGTCAGACGCGCCGGCCACGATCTCGGTGTTGTCCGGCGACATTCACTTCTCGTATGCCTCGGAGATCCGCTTCCCCGACCGCCGAGAGCCGGGAACTCGGATCTACCAGCTGGTGAACTCACCGATCCGCAACGCGTTGACGCCGCCGGAGCGCACGGCCATGCGCCTCGGCACGTCACGGTTCGGGCGCACCCTCGGTCGCATCCTCCGCGGTGCAGTGCGCCGGGAGCGGCCGCGGGTGTCGTGGGAGATCGATCGTGGCCCGGTGTTCGGCAACTGCCTCGGAGAGATCAGCTTCGACGGACGGTCGGCCCATCTGCTGGTGCAGAAGGCCCGTCCCTATGACGAGGACGCCGAGCGCGACTTCGAGAAGGTGATCGAGTTCGACCTTGTCGCCGGTTCCGGCTCCACAGAACAGGCAACGACGACCTGAGGTGCGGCTCTCCGCACACACTCGGAGCGAGACCACGGCAGGAACCGCGCCAACCCTTCTGGGCGACTTCACAGGATCGGCACGGCACCTCGGACTCGTCGCGCCGATCGTGTCCGCCGGCGTCAACTCCTCGTCCGTGGGTGATCAAGCCGGAACTGGCGGGTCGACTCCGCCTCCGGGCGCTCAACTGGGTTTGGCATGGTGGCGGGTCGGAGGTCGACGCGGCGGAGCAGCTGGGCGTTGAGCGCGACAACGATGGTCGACACGCTCATGAGCAGCGCAGCGACGGCCGGGGGCATGGAGATCCCGGCCCACGCGAAGGCGCCGGCCGCCAGCGGGATGGCGACGATGTTGTAGCCGGCGGCCCACCACAGGTTCTGGAGGCTCTTGCGGTAGGTGGCCCGCGAGAGGCGGATGATGCTGACGACGCCACGTGGATCGGAGCTGGCCAGGATGAGTCCGGCCGACTCGATAGCGACATCGGTGCCAGCGCCGATGGCGATGCCGACGTCGGCGGCGGCGAGGGCCGGGGCATCGTTGACACCATCGCCGACCATGGCGACCTTCAGGCCACGCGACTGGAGCTCGGTGACCTTGGCCGCCTTGTCCTCCGGTAGCACTTCGGCGAACACCTCGTCGACGCCGAGGTCGCGAGCGACGGCCTCGGCCACCTGCTGGGCGTCGCCGGTGATCATCACGACCTTGCGGCCGAGCGCTTGGAGCTCGGTGACCGCGGCGCGCGCTTCGGGGCGCACCTCGTCCTCCAGCGCCAACGCGCCAACGATCCTGTCGCCACGGACCAGGTAGAGCACGGAGGCGCCCCGCTGCTTCCAGCCGTGCGTCCGCGACGCCAGATCGGCAGGTTCGGCGAGCGAGCGCTCCCGGACCAGCGCGGGACCTCCGACGGCGAAGCGAACACCGTCGACCGTGGCCTCCACGCCGCGGGCGGTCATGGAGCGGAAGTCGGTGGCGGTACCGAGCGCACCACGAGCCCGCGCCGCGGCGACGATGGCACGAGCGAGGGGATGCTCACTGGCCGCTTCCACGGCGCCGGCGAGGCGCAGCACGTCGTCGTCGCTGAGCTCTGCTCCCGCGACGCCGGTCACGGTGTGCTGGCCCTTGGTGAGCGTGCCGGTCTTGTCGAACAGGAAGGCCTTGACGGTGCGGCTCTCCTCCAAGGCGAGCCGATCCTTGACGAGGATCCCGTTGCTGGCCGCCATCGCCGAGGCGAGCGAGGTGGTCAGCGGGATAGCGAGCCCCAGCGCGTGGGGGCAGGAGATCACCAGCACGGTGACGACGCGCACGACCGCTTCGTCCGGGTCGCCCAGCGCGACCCACACGACGCCGGTGATCGCGGCCGCACCCGTCGCCACGTAGAACAGCAGAGCGGCGGCGCGGTCGGCGAGCATCTGGGTCCGCGACCGCGACGCCTGGGCCTCGGCGACGAGGCGTTGGATGCCCGCCAGGGCGGTGTCCTCGCCGAGAGCGTCGACGCGGACGCGGAGCGCAGAGTCGGTCGACACGGTGCCGGCCACGACCTGATCGCCCGAGCCCTTGGCAATGGGCTTGGACTCGCCGGTGATCATCGACTCGTCGACCTCCGCGACGCCGTCGATGATCGTCCCGTCGGCGGGGACCCGGGCGCCACTGCGCACCAACACGACGTCGCCCACTCGGAGGGCGTCCAGCGCCACCGTCTCGATCTGGCCGTCGTCACGAACCCGCTCCGCTTCGTCGGGCAGGAGCGCGGCGAGCGCGGCAAGCGCGTCCTGCGCCTGGCCCAACGCCTTCATCTCCTGCCAGTGCCCGAGCAGCATGATCGTGACGAGCAGCGACAACTCCCACCAGAAGTCCAGATCGAACCAGCCGAGCGACGTCGCCACTGAGGCGACATAGGCGACGGTGATCGCCATGCCGATGAGCAGCATCATCCCCGGCTGGCGGTCCTTGATCTCCTGGCAGGAGCCCTTGAGGAAGGGCCAACCACCCCAGAAGAACACGATCGAGCCCAGCACCGGCCCGACCCATTCGATGCCGGCGAAGTCCAGGTCGTAACCGAACCAGTCCATGACCATCTCGGAGGTGACCACCACGGGGACGGTCAGCAGCAGGCTCCACCAGAACCGCCGGCGGAACGCCTCAAGGTGGTGCCCGGCGTGCTTGCCGGTACCTGCCTGATCGTCGTGTCGTGCGCGACCAGCGGGCCAGGGCACATCTGCGATGCCGTAGCATCTCACCGGACATGCCCGGAGACCCGCTCTCGATGGCGCTCGTCCGCCATCCCATCGAATTTCACCCGTGAGTCCAGAGCCCGCGACGCCGGCCACCGAGCCGAGGATGCCTCGCTTCACCGGTTGGCTGCGGCCACTCGTCGACTCGGCGGCTCGCGTGAACTCGGGCGTTCACAGGAAGCTTCTCTTCGGCTTCCTCGCCGGCGCCTTGCTGCTCGTCGCGCTGGGCGCCCTCGGCCTCATCGTCATACGCCAGATGAACGACCGCATGGTCGAGCTGAACCGTGCGCAGCTCAAGGCGACGCGCGCACACGAGATGCTCTACGCGGTAACCGCACAGAGCCACTACCGCGCCATGGCTTTGCTCCTCCCTCAGGACGCCGCCCGGTACAACGGCCAGGTCGACGACGCCAAGAGCACCTTCGCCGATCTCCTGGAGGCGATGGCGAGCGCCGAACCGGCAAACGCGGCGTTCTACGCCGACGTGACGAGCGTCAACCGGGAGTACGAGGCGTCGGGCCAGCGGGTGTTGGAGCGGTTCCAGCAGGGCGACATCCCGGGCGCCACGTCCCTTCATCTCGACGAGGAGCACCCGACGTCCCACGAGCTCGAGGCGTCGATGAGGACCCTGATCACGACTGCCAACGAGGACATGACGCGAGCACAGGCGGACTTCCAGAACTCCCGCACGTTCTTCACAGCGATGGTCGTCGCGTTCTCCGCGACGAGCGTCATCGTCGCGCTCCTGCTGGGATTCGTGCTCTCGTGGGCGTTCATCATTCCGGTGAGGAAAATGCAGCGCGCGCTGGCAGGCATCACGGCAGGCGACTTCGACGAGCGCGTGGAGGTGCCGAACCGCGACGAGTTCGGGAAGCTGGCGCAGGACCTGAACGGCACGAGCGCGCGATTGGCGACGCTGTTCGACGAGCAGCGCACCCTCGCGACGCAACTCGGTGAGACGAACGCTTCGCTCGAGCGCGCCAGTGAGGCGAAGTCACGGTTCCTGGCCAATGTCAGTCATGAGCTGCGGACGCCGATGACGGCCATCCTCGGCTTCACTGATGCGCTCCTGGCCGGTGTGGACGGACCGCTGAACGAGGAGCAGAAGGCCTCGCTCGGATGGGTCCAGCGGGGCGGGCAGGACCTGCTGGGCCTGATCAATGAGATCCTTGATCTGTCGAAGATCGAGTCAGGGACGCTGACGATCGACGCCGCGTCGTTCGACCCCCGGGAGGTGGTAGAGGCCGTGGTGGCGCAGCACCGCTCACTGGCTGCGCAGAAGGGCCTCCGTCTCGCGTGGCGAAACGAGGGAACGCCGGCCGCGGTGGTTCTCGACCGCCAGCGTGTCCGCCAAGTCCTCGTCAACCTCATCGGGAACGCGATGAAGTTCACGGATGCGGGTGAGGTCGACGTCGAGGCGGGGCGCGCGGCGGACGGCGGTCTCCGCGTCGCCGTGCGCGACACCGGCCCCGGCATCGCGCCCGAGCAGCGAGAGGTCATCTTCGAGGAGTTCCACCGGGCGAAGGGCGCCGCGCCCGGCACCGGCCTCGGTCTGTCGATCAGCCGGCTCCTGGCCCGAGCGATGGGAGGCGACATCGTCCTGCACAGTGAAGTTGGACGAGGAAGCGTGTTCACCGTCGTCCTGCCACTGGATTGCCGCTCAGCCCCCGGCGCGTCCGCCAGTCCCGAGTCGACCCCCGGTGACGGCGAGCACGCGAGAGCACCGAAGGCCCAGCTGTAGTGGCAACGATCCTGCTCGTCGAGGACACCCCCGCGAACCGGGCCCTGGCGAGCAAGCTCCTGCAGGCGGCGGGTCACCTCGTGCTCTCAGCCGAGACCGCGACCGACGGCATCGCGTTGGCGCGGGAACGCCTTCCCGACCTGGTGCTCATGGACTTGGGTCTTCCCGACATGGACGGTTGGCAGGCTTTGAGCGAGCTCCGCGGGGATCAGGGCGCCGCCGCGAAGCTGCGAATCGTCGCGTTCACCGCCCACGCCATGCTCGGAGATCGTGATCGGGCGCTCGCGGCCGGGTTCGACGACTATCTCAGTAAGCCGATCGACTTCGCCACGTTCGTCGACACCATCGAGGGCCTGTTGCCATGAGACGTGAGCGGCCGTTGATCCTCGCGGTGGACGACGAGGCAGGGACGCGCGCGCTCCTCCGCAAGCTCCTGGAGCGTCAGGGCTACGACGTCGTCGAGGCGGTCGACGGCGAGTCGGCGCTACGTGTCGTCGATGAAGCGATGCCCGACCTTGTCTGCCTCGACGTGATGATGCCCGCCCCCGGTGGCATCGAGGTGTGCGAGCGATTGCGCCAGCAGCCCCGGTACGCCGGGCTACCAATCTTGCTGCTCACAGCGCTGGACCGACCGGAGGACAAGGCGCTCGGCCTCGAGGCGGGCGCCAACGACTTCCTGTCGAAGCCCTTTGACGCGAACGAGCTGACGGCCCGGCTGCGCTCGCTGCTGCGGACGAAGGCATTGCAGGATCGGCTGGCCGACGTGCTCGGACGCTACGTGAGCACGAACGTCGCCGCGGAAGTCCTCCGTGATCCCTACTCGGTCTCGCTCGGCGGTGATCGGCGGCGCGTCTCCACCTTGTTCGCCGACGTGCGTGGCTACACGGCACTGGCCGCCGAGCACCCTCCGGAGATGACGCTGGATCTCTTGAACCGATTCCTGACCGTCGTGAGCGACGCAGTCGAGCGCCACGGCGGCACGGTCGCCGACTTCGTCGGCGATGGCGTGGTGTCCTTCTTCGGCGCCCCGATCGGTCACCCGGACGATCCCGAGCGTGCCGTCCGCGCCGCCCTCGCCATGCAGGATGCGGTCATGCGGCTCGAGATCCCGACCCTGCCCGGGGTACGCCTGCATCTCGGCATCGGCGTAACAACAGGAGAGGTCATCGCCGGCAACATCGGCTCAGAGCGCCGTATGCACTACACGGTGGTTGGTGATCCGGTGAACGTCGCCTCGCGCCTGCAGACCGCCGCCGGTCCGGGTCAGATCCTCGTCGACGAACTCACGCACGAGAGGGTGTCCGCGATCGTGGCATCGCAAGACCTCGGCAGCCTGCGACTCGCCGGCAAGAGCGACTGGGTACACGCGTTCAACATCCTCGCGCTGCATACGGTGGCGTAGCCCGAGGGGACGGCCGCTTCGGGTTCCATCGGCCCGTGACGGGCGCTCAGTGTTGCTCAAGGCAGGGGCTGGCCATGCACCGAGGGCTCGGCGGACGTGCTGGTGCGTAGGCGTTCGATCCAGCGGCGCCGGCGTTCGACCTGCACGACGGAGATCGACTGGGCCATGTCGCTGTCGCCTCGTTGGAGGGCCTCGAGCAGCATCCGCTGGTGCGCGAGGGCGACGTCCCGGCGGGTGGGTTCGGCGCTGAGCCACGCCCGGCGGACGTTCTCACCCCGAAGTTGGAGAGCACGCAGGATCGAGCTGAGGGTCTCGTTGCCGGTGGCCTCGAACACCAACGCTCCGAACTTCTCGTGCAGGCGGACGATCTCGTCGGGATCCGTGGCCCGTTCGAGGTGCTCGAGTACTTCGTGCATCCGGGCGAGTTGATCCTCAGTCACTCGTTGCGCAGCGAGGGCCGCCGCTGGTGGTAGCAGCAACTGGCGCACTTCGACCACTTCGTCGAGATCCTTGGCCTGAACGAGCTCCAACGCGAACACGAGGCCGGACAACAACTCGCTGGGAGCCAGGCTCGTGACGTAGGTGCCGTCGCCGCGACGCACGTCGAGCACGTTGATCTGGGACAGCGCCCGGACCGCCTCGCGCAGTGACCCACGCGACACGCCGAGGCGGTCGGCCAACTCCTGCTCGGGCGGCAGCCGCTCACCGGGGGCCAGTTCACCCGAGCGGATCATCGCGCGGATGCTGTCGATCGCCCTCGAGGTGACGCTCACCACAAACCTCCAATGTCTTCGGTGATCGGCGTCCCGCGCCGACGGCGCACGATCACCGGGTGCCGATCGCAGCCCCGTGCGACGGTCGCCAACTCCCGGAACGGACGCCAGCTCCCACTTCCAGACATTGGATGTCTGAAGAGTACTCTGGCGCGGTGACCTCGCCGCTCCACGAGCAGCCGCTGCTTCCCCACCTGATCGTCCGCAGTCTGGACGCGCACGACGACGCGCCGTGCATCCATCTGGCGGGTCGGGTCGCTCGACGACGGCTCGTCCGGCGTGATGTACCGCTCGATCGAGCAGACCGCTCGGGCCCTCGGCCGTGACCGGCAGCGTTGGCGTCGGTTGTTCGAGCCGATGGCCGCGCGTTTCGAGGATCTGTTCGCCGACGCCTCGCAGCCGACCCTGCGAGTGCCGCGCCATCCGCTGACGTTGGTGCGCTTCGGGGCCGGCGCGATGCTGCCGGCGACTGCCGTGGGTCGGCTGTGGCGGACGGAGCAGACCAAGGCGCTCTGGGCGGGCGTGGCGGCGCACGCGTTCTCTCGACTCGACCGGGCCATGACCAGTGCCGTCGGTCTCATGCTGATCGTGGCAGGGCACGCCCGAGGCTGGGTCGTGGCGGAAGGCGGTTCACAGGCGATCGCCGACGCGTTGGTGAACGACATCGAACGTCATGGCGGCAGGATCGAGACGGACGTGCGCATCAGGTCGGCCGACGAGCTGCCGCCCAGCGACATCGTGATGTTGGACGTCTCCCCGTCGGGCGCCGCCGACATCCTCGGTGATCGGCTCCCGAGTCGCGTCGCGCGGTCGTACCGTCGGTTCCGTCACGGCCCCGGCGCGTTCAAGGTCGACTTCGCGATCGAGGGCGATGTCCCCTGGACTGCTCCAGCGGCTCGCGAGGCCGGCACGGTCCACCTCAGTGGAGGCCTCGACGAGACCGTCGCCAACGAGAAGGCTGTTCATCGAGGTGCCATGCCAGAGCGGCCATTCGTGCTCGTCGGCCAGCAGTATCTCGCCGACCCGACCCGGTCGGTGGGCAACGTCCATCCCTTGTGGACGTACGCACACGTGCCCCACGCATACGCGGGCGACGCGACCGAGGCCATCATCGCTCAGGTCGAGCGGTCGCCCCGGGCTTCCGAGAGCGGATCATCGGCACGGCGGTGCGGTCCACGACGGAGATGTCGATGGAGAACCCGAACTACGTCGGCGGCGACATCATCGGCGGTGAATCCTCGCTGAAGCAGCTCCTGTTCCGACCACGATTCGCCATCGACCCGTACTTCACCGGGATCCCCGGCATCTACGTGTGCTCCGCATCGACACCGCCGGGCGCGGGTGCACACGGGATGTGCGGTGCGAACGCTGCTGCTCGCGCGCTTGCGCACCTGCCCGACTCGGCACCCGAGCTCAGGCTTGAAGGTGTCGACGGCCTTGTTCGACAATCGAATTGACGATCCCAGGAAGGAGACCGGCCAGATGGAGCAAGAGCCTCAGCCAGCTCGCAACAGAGCTGCTCGGGACGGCCTCGCCGCCCTCGCCATCGTGCTCCTGGCCGCGGTGCTCATCGCCGTGGTCATCAACAATTTCGTCTAGCCGCCCGGCCGCCGACCGTCGCCCGAAATCGGTCGATGTCGCCGGCGCAGGTCAAGAACGGACGACGATCGTTCCGGCTGCGAGCGGGCACCTGTCATTGCGCTTTCCGGTCATTGCGCTTTCCGGCCACGAGCGGTGCACGCTTCCGGGAGGAACCGGCCTCGAAGCCGGGGTCGGCGACCAGGCGGGTAGCCTGATAGACCCACGTGCTCGGTCCCTTCGTCAGCTGCTGAGGGTCGTCCACCTCAGCCCGAACGAAGGTTCCGATGCCGACTCCCGTCAAGCGTTCCTCGAAGAAGTCCGCCGTCGTGTTGCCCGAGAACCGCACGGAGAGCGAGATCATGCGGGATGCGATCCTCAGCCGGTACAACGATCTGGCGCCGTCGCTGAACCGGATCATGGACGCCGGCCTGAGCGAGCCCGGACGGCTGCACGCCATCACGTTGTTCCAGGAGTCGTTGGGCGCGCCGGGCGACCCGATGCGGAACCCGACGAACGCGATCGAGGCGGGCCGGCTGAAGGACCGTGCGTCGAGCTGACGACTGACGGGCCGGCGTCAGTCGAGCCGGCCTCGATGCACCCAGGTCACGAGGTCGGGCGGCGCCAGCGAGCGGGCTCGGGATGCATAACGCTCCAGGTCATCGGGGCGGAGCAGTTCATGCCATTGGCCGCTGGTGCCCTTGTGGAAGAACTGAGCCGGGTCGTGCCACTGGCTCCGTGTCGCGCCCGGCGCCGTCAGCTCGGTGCGCGTCGCATCGCGTCCAGGCTGGCCGCGTCGACCAACGTCGGCCATCGCTCCTCGGGCACGGTGATCTCGAGCCGATCGGCCAACCCGCGCATCTGCCCTTCGAGGTCGGCGAGTAGATCGTCGTAGTGGAGCAGCACGACGTCGAGATCGTCGGGGGCGTTCCAGCAGCTCTCCAGCTGGTGGAGCGTGGACCGCAAGCTCGAGGTGGTGTCGGTGGGGTCGCTGTCGTCGTCGACCCAGCGCCAGAACCGGCCGCGGGCGTCCGGGAGGGTCGGCGGCGAGGGTCGCGGCGGCTCCAACTCGACGCCGTCGACGGCTGCGGCATGCGCCCGATCCTGGAGGAGCAGTTCGACGTTGAGGTTGGCCGCGTGGCGGTCCATCGACATCGCGACGTCGCGGCGGTCCCGGCCGACGCAGAGGTATGTCACCCGTGGATCGAGCGGCAGGCCATGGAGCGGCGTGTGCGTCTTCAGGAACCGCCCGTGCCGCTGGCCGGCGAGCTCGGCAAAGACCTCCTTCCGGGGCTTGGTGACCATGTCGATCCACGGGGAGATCGTCCCCAGCGGTCGCGGGAGCTCGGGCTCCTGGAAGACGAGGAGCGCGCAGATCATCTGCGTCCAGGTCGTTCCCGACTTCGGCGGCGTCGCGACGATGATGTCGCCCGGCCGCAGCTCGAGGTCCTCCCACCGGGCACTGTCCCAGAACGTCCCGCGGTAGCGCACGCGTTCCATTCCGAAAAGTCTGTCACCGCTCCCCCGACGGTCTTGCCGAGCATCTTCGGAGCCTCAGCGGGTGGGGTCGTGCGACCTTCTGATCCGTGGGGGCAAGAGGGCACCGGCGTCCTCGTCGCGCCCGGGCACCCGCGCACCCGTCAGCCGCTGAACCAGCCGGCAATGAGGTTGCGTTGCTCGTCGACCAGCGTCGGAAGTCCGCCCGCGGCGGCGTTCTCGACGGCCCGCTCGGGCCGCGACGTGGCGGGGATCGAGGCGCTGACCGCCGGGTGAGACAGCCCCCACGCCAGCAGGGCCTGGGCCATAGTGGTGATGCCCGTGCCGTCCAGGTCCGACAACCGCGCCGCGTCCGGGGGGCGGGCGAGCAGCGTGGCCTTGGCGAACGGTCGCATCACCAGGACCCCGATGCCGAGCTCTATGGCGAGGGGAAGGATGCGCGCTTCCACCTCCCGCTCGATCGGGTTGTACGGCACCTGGATCGTGTCTACGCGGCCCGTGCGCATCACGTCCTCCAGGTCGGGAAACGCCGCCGACTGCCAGTGCGTGGCACCGACCAGCGTGATCTGACCCCGGTCCCGCCGCGCTTCCAGCTGGTCGAGGCGCGTGCGCCAACCCACGAGATTGTGGACCTGCAACAACTCGACATGACCGCTGTAGAACCCGAGTGACGCGTCGATCTGGAGTTCGGCGGTGGTGTCGTCGGGGGTCCACACCTTGGTCGCGATGATGGCGTCGTCGCGCCGACCCTCCAGGCAGGCGCCCAGCACCCGCTCGGCGGCGCCGTACATCGGGGAGGAGTCGAAGAGCGTCGAGCCGGAGGCCAGCGCGGCGTCCACCACGTTCCGGGAGGCCCCGAGGTCGTCGGTGTCGAGCGTCTCCGACGTCCCCATTCCGACGACGGGGGCCAGCGGGGCCGATGCGATCCGGGGTGCCAACGACCGATGTTGCATGTCCGCCAGTCTCCCGCGCTCCCGCCGCCTCGGAGTGCAAGCATGCGGCTGGAGCCGGCGCCGGCACCCGTCGAGTGGGTGGACTGGCAGGTCCCCGACGATGTGTACCTGACGTCGGTAACGACTTCGGTTGTCGCGTCTGCCGAAGTCATGGCGCAGTGCTCGCCACCCGCGACGTGGACGACTTCACCGGGACAGGCGTGCGCCCGATCAACCCGTGGACACGTTGAGGGTTCTCACGATGGCGGCGTGCGGGAGGACACGACGTCCCAGGCGAGCACGACATCATCCCCCGCGGGGACGATCATCCGGTTCCGGAGTCGGATGCTGTCGGTCACGCGCTCGACGCCGAGGCTGTTGACCGCCTGCGTCCCGGCGCCCATGACCATCGGTGCGATGGCGACGATGAGGCGATCCACGACCCCAGCGGCGAGCAGCGCAGTGATGACGGTCGAGCCGCCCTCTACCAGGACCGACTCCGTGCCTGCAGCTCGCAACGCCGCGAGCGCGCCCGGGAGGTCGACGCGACCGTCGCGCTCGCCGACGATCTCCACCCGGACCCCTCGCTCGCGGAGCTGGGACCGACGGCCCGCATCCGATCGCTCAGTGGTGATCACGGTCGTCGCAGCATCAGCGGCGACGATCTTGGCTTCGACGGGGAGACGCAGGTTGGTGTCGAGCACGACGCGCATCGGCGACGCCCCTGGCACCATGCGGACGGTGAGCTCGGGATCATCGGCGAGAACGGTGCCGATGCCGACGAGCACCGCGTCACACGCCGCGCGCAACGTGTGCGAGAGCTGGCGCTCTGGCTCACCACTGATCCACTTGGAGTCCCCGGTCGAGGTGGCGATCCGCCCGTCGAGAGACTGTGCGTACTTCAGGACGACGAACGGCCGCTCGGGGCGGGGCCGGACCTCGCCGAGCAGCGCTATCGCCTCGAACGGCCGCTCGGCAGGCTCGGATGGCTCGTCCAACCCGATCGGCAACGTGTGGTCGAGACGCTGCGCTTTCGTGTTCAGGTAGGCGAGGTTGCGGTGATGGGGGGCCGTCGCCACAGACACCACCGAATCGACATGCACACCATCGGCCGCCCGGAGCGCGCTCACCTTGCGCGGGTTGTTCGTCATCAGGCGGATCGTCCGGACGCCGAGCGCGGCGAGCACCTCGGCTGACTCTGCGTACTCGCGTGAATCCACGGGCAACCCGAGAGCCAGGTTCGCATCCACCGTGTCCGCCCCGCTGTCCTGGGCCACATACGCCCGGAGCTTGTTGACGAGACCGATGCCTCTGCCCTCGTGGCCGGTGGTGTACAGGAGGATGCCGCGCTGCTCAGCCGCGATGGTTCGCAGAGCATGCCGCAACTGGATGCCGCAGTCGCAGCGCAACGAGCCCAGTGCATCGCCGGTCAGGCACTCCGAATGCAGCCGGACGAGGACGTCCTCGCCGTCGCCGATCTCCCCGAACACCATCGCCACGTAGACGTGGCCGGAGGGGCGTTCGAAGGCGTGGATCTCGAACACGCCGTACGGAGTGGGGAGCGGCACGCGCACCGCTTCGGCTGTCATCATGGCGCCGCAGGTCTACCCGCAGCACGCCGTGGGCAAACTGAAGTCATGACTCGCGTTCTCTGGTTCGACGGTCCCCGCGGAGTGGCCGTGAGGCCGCAGCCGCCGCGGCCCGTCGAGGACGGGGAGGCCAGGGTGCGAACGACTTTCTCCGGGATCAGCGGCGGCACCGAGATGCTGGCCTACCGAGGTGAGCTGGACCCTGCGGTGCCGGTCGACGAGACGATCGGCGCGCTGGGCGGGACGTTCTCGTACCCCTTCCAGTACGGGTATAGCTGCGTCGGGACCGTTGAGGAGAGCCGCTGCGAGCTCGACGAAGGCGCGGCCGTCTTCGCCTTCCAGCCCCACCAGGACTCCTTCGTGGCCCGGGGGAGCGACCTAGTGGTGGTGGGCTCGGTAGAGCCGCGGCAGGCGACGCTGTTCCCGCTCGTCGAGACAGCGCTGCAGATCACGCTGGACGCCGGAGCCCACGTGAGAGAGACGATCGTGGTCCTCGGGCTGGGTGCGGTCGGCGCGCTCACGTCGTTGCTGATGCAACGAGCAGGCGCGCATGTCGTCGCGGTGGAGCCACGCGGATGGCGACGAGCCGCCGCGAACGACCTCGGGGTGACGGCCGTCGCTCCGGACGACGTGCCCTCGACGCTCCGGGCCGACGGCCGGCCGGGGCTGGTCACCCTGGTCATCGATGCCGCGGGGAGCCCGGAGGCACTCCGCGGGGCGCTGAGCCTGCTCGCGGACGAGGGCACGGTGCTCGTGGCCTCCTGGTACGGGACGAAGGAGGTCACCCTGCCCCTCGGGGCCGAGTTCCACCGCCGGCGACTCACGATCCGCAGCACGCAGGTCTCGACGATCCCCGCGCACCTGGCAAGCCGCTGGAACCACGACACCCGGCGGCGGGCCGTGGTCGAGCTGCTCAGCGAGCTCCCGCTCGATCGGCTGGCCACCCACACGTTCCCCTTCGAGCAGGCCGGCGACGCCTACGCCGCCATCGATGCCGGCACCGAAGGGTTGATCCACGCCGCGTTGGGATATCGATAGTCGGATGTTCCAGGTCGGCACCGCCATCGAGTTCAACGCTCAGCACGTCATGCCCGGTGTGGAGGGGCCCGAGGGCGAGCTCCACGAGCACGACTACCGTCTCGACGTGGTGGTCGAGCGGGAAAAGCTCGACGACCGCGGCATGGTGTGCGATCTCGACGTCCTCGACGCCGCGCTGCAGCGGGTCCACGCCACCGTGGCCGGCAAGAACCTCGACGTGATCCGCCCCGATGAGGCCGAGGCCGTCACGGTGGAGGTGTTCGCCCGGTGGGCCCACGACTTCCTGGCTGACGCCATCCAGGGAACGGGAGCCGAGCAACTGTCGGTCCGGGTCTGGGAATCCCCATTCGCTTTCGGCGGGTACAGCGCCCGACTGGACTGAGCCGGGTCGGGGCCGGTCCGGCGTGGACATCATCTCCCTCATCTCGCGCGGCTCGCCGACGCAGATGACGGGCGGCCACCTCTACCACCGGCGCATGGCCGAGTTCGCCCCGGCGCACGGCGCGGTCGTCGAACGGATCACCGCGTGCGGGCTGCGCGATCCGCTGCACCGGGCGCGGGGAGTCGTGCTCGTGGACAGCCTCACGGCCTGGACGGTGGTCCCGTGGTTGCTGCGGGCGGGCAATCGCCGGCGACCGATCGCCGCGATCGTGCACCAGGCCCCTGGAGGTGTTGACCACGGTCGGATCCGCACGGCATTCCAACGTCCGCTCGATCTGACCCTCTACCGCCGCTGCGACCTCCTCGTCGCCACGGGCCACAGCTTCGCCCACGAGCTGACGGACCGCTGGCGCCTCCCCGCCGAGCGGATCCGCGTGGTGGAGCCGGGTTGTGACATCCCGGACGCCGTCGCGGCGCCGGACGAGGATCGCGTCCTCCGCCTCGGGCGCCATCTCGCGCTGCTCAACGTCGCCAACTGGTGGCCGAACAAGGGGGTGCTTGAGCTGTTGGACGCGGTGGCGACCCTGCCCCGCGACTGCGTCACCCTGCACCTGGTCGGGCGGGAGGACGTCCACCCCCGCTACAGCCGACGTGTGCACGAGCGCCTTCGCGCCGCGGACCTGGCAGGGAGGGTGGTGGCGCACGGGCCGCTGGCACCGGCTCAGCTAGGGCCGCTCTACGCCGGCGCCGACGCGTTCGTGTCGGCCAGCGCTGGCGAGACGTACGGGATGGTCTACGCCGAGGCGCTGGCGGCCGGGCTCCCGATCGTCGGTTGGCGGGCCGGCGCCCTGCCCGAGCTCGTCGAAGACGGGCGGGAGGGGTGCCTCGTCCCGCCGGGCGACGTGGGGGGCCTCGGCCGGGCGCTCGAACGGCTGTCGAGCGACGAGGCGTGGCGGCACCGGCTGGCCGCGGCTGCCCGGGAGCGAGGTGCCGCCCTCCCCACCTGGAGCGAGAGCGCTGCCGGCTTCTTCGCCGCGCTCAGCCAACTGGCGGGATGCCGCGGTTGAACCAGCGCACGACCGGCCCGTCCGGCGCCACGTCGATGCGCGACACACCCGCGTCCTCCACATACATCCGCCACGCGATCTCGACCGGCGCGTCGAGGGCCCAGGCCAGCGCGGCTTTGATCGGGCTGACGTGGGTGACGACCACGATCGTTGATCGCGCGGCCCGATCGATGACCTCGTTGCACGCGGCACCGACCCGTGCAGCGAGCAAGTCCAGCGACTCGCCTCCCGGGGGCGCGAACGAAGGATCGCGCAGCCACCGCTGACGCATCTCGGCGGGCACGGCCGAGGGCGACGTGCCGTCCAGCTCCCCGTAGTCGAGCTCGATCCACCGCTCGTCCACCTCGACCGGCTGACCGAATGCGGCCGCGGTCTCCTGCGCTCGTCCGAGAGGACTCGAGATCACAAGGTCGGGAGACGGCAGCGCGACCGCCAGGGCACGCGCCTGACGGCGGCCCAGATCGGTCAGCGGCGGATCGGCCCGGCCCAGGAACAGGCCCGACACGTTCGGCTCGGTCTCCCCGTGACGAACGACCAAGAGCACGCCGGCCAATCTAGGGACGACCCGTTGCCCGGGCGCGACCGGCCCTGCCTATCACCCGATTTCGCCAGGAGGAGCAGCACCATGACCGGTTCCGGCACCGACGCCGACCCGTGGGTCCTGCGGACCCCGCCCGGCACGTCCGAGTTCACGATGCACCGCGACGAGGGGGCCGACCCTCCTGAGCTGGTGGCCAGGTCGGGAGCACCAAGCTCCGGTACCTGGTGCGCTGCCTGGACGACGCTCCCGCCATGCTCCGGGAGCACGGGGACTGGATGGAGCTGGGCGGCGCCGACGAGAACAAGGCGGCCAAGGGCGGCACGCCCGAGGCGTGGGCCCGTTCCGCCGACAATCCGGTGGGGGGTTGGTACGGCCTGCGCAAGGGATACCGCGGTCGCTTCTCGATGTACGTGCCGCCGCTGCTCGAGGAGCTCGGTCTCGTCGAGCTCGAGCACAACCCGCGCAACAACCGCATCCGGGCCGTCTGAGTCCGGTCGACGGGCGGCCGGCCCGACGCGGCGCTATCGCTTGACGCGCGCGCCGCCGCCAGCGACGAGGTGCTCCACCTCCGGGAGCGTCGCCATGGACGTGTCGCCCGGCGTGGTCATGGCGAGGGCCCCGTGGGCGGCCCCGTACTCGACGGCGAGCTCGACGGAGAAGCCCTGCAACAGCCCGTAGATCAAGCCGGAGGCGAAGCTGTCACCGCCGCCGACCCGGTCGAAGATCTCGAGGTCGGGCCGATGGGTGGCCCTGTGCAGTCGACCGTCGGACCAGGCGACCGCGCCCCAGTCGTTGCGGTTGGCCGACCGCACGGCCCGCAAAGTGGTCGCGACGACGGACAGTCGGGGGAAGGTCTCGATGACGGTATCGATCATCGTGGCGAAGGCTCCGACGTCGAGGTCGACGAGGCCTGCGTCCACGCCCGCTACCTCGAAGCCGAGCGCGGCGGTGAAGTCCTCTTCATTGCCGATGAGTACGTCGACGTGCTCGACCAGCCGCCTGTTGATCTCAACCGCCCGGGCCTGCCCGCCGAACGCCTTCCAGAGGCTCGCCCGGTAGTTGAGATCGAACGACACCAGCGTGCCGTGCCGGCGGGCGCTCGTGACGGCGGCCTCCACCACGTCGGGGGTGTGTTCGCCGAGTGCAGCAAAGATGCCGCCGGTGTGCAGCCATCTCACGCCGTCGACGCCGAACAGCCGGTCCCAGTCGAAATCGTCCGGACGCATCTGGGACGCGGCAGTGTGCCCTCGGTCGGAGACACCGACTGCGCCCCGCACTCCGAACCCCCGCTCGGTAAAGTTGAGCCCGTTGCGGACGGTGCGCCCGAGGCCGTCGTACGGCACCCAACGGACGAGGCCGGTGTCGACGCCACCCTGGCCGATGAGGTCCTCGATGAGCCGGCCCACCTCGTTGTCCACCAGCGCCGTCACGACACCGGTGCGCAGGCCGAAGCACTTCCGCAGACCCCGCGCGACGTTGTACTCCCCGCCACCCTCCCACGCACGCAGGCTGCGAGCGACCCGTATCCGGCTGTCCCCAGGGTCGAGCCGCAGCATCACCTCGCCGAGCGCGACGAGGTCGTAGCGGCACTCCTCCGCCGGCCGAGCGTCGAGCACCCCAGGCTCGGCGTTCATCGGCTCTGCACCTCGGCAGCGACCTCGACGGCATCGCGTGTCAGCCGGGCGATCTCGTCGAAACGGCCCTTTCGAAGGAGCTCGGGGGAGACCATCCAGCTTCCTCCGACGGCAAGGACCGCGGGGATCCGGAGGTACTCCGCCAGTTCGGAGGGGCCGATGCCACCGGTCGGCACGAAGCGCATGCCAGGGAAGGGGGCAGCAAGGGTCCGGACGCCTGCCGGCCCGCCCAGGCCCGAGGCCGGAAAGACCTTCACCACATCGAGGTCGGCGTCGAACGCGCGCATCACCTCGGTGGCGGTGGCGACACCGGGCAGGACGGGCACGTCGAGATCGCGGCACCGGTGGACCACTCCGTCGCTGAAGCCTGGGCTGACGATGAAGCGGGCACCGGCATCCACCGCCTGGTCGACCTGCTGCGCGGTCCGCACGCTGCCGGCGCCGGCCAGCAGGTTCGTGCGCTCAGCGAAGGAGCGCACGGCGTTCAGCGCGTCGGGTGTGCGCAGCGTCACCTCGACGCACGCAAGTCCTCCACGCACCAGCGCGTCGGCGAGGGGCGGCACCAGCGTCACGGACTCGATGACGACGACCGGGACGAGCCGCCAGGTCCCGAGGAGCGTGCTGGTCGTGTTCACCGGACTCTCCCATCAACCGTTGCGCGTTGCGCTGACCAGGCGTCGAGTGGGCTCCTGAGCAGGGCTCGGACGTCACCCCGCCAGAACCGCCGGACCAGCTCGAGGACTTCGACGCGGAAGGCGCTCTCGGCGGGCGCGAGGCCCGCGAGGAACCCCGGCAGGTCCAGCAAGGCGGCAGTCGCGCCTTCGGGAGCGGTCCAGTCGACCGCGAGCCGCGACGAGCTCTGGGGGGCCAGGACCGCGTCGTCGACGGCAAAGGACGCCGACCGCGGGCCCAGCATGCAGGTGACCCAGGCGGCGAGCACCTGCGCGCACCGCACGGTTGGCGCCCCGGCAGCCAGACGCGCTCGCACTGTCGGCACCAGCCGCACGGGGAGCTTCTGGGAGCCGTCCCCGGCGATCTTGGCCGTCGTGTAACCAAGGGCCCGGTTACCGAAGCGCGCCAAGACCTGCTCGGCGTACACGGCGAGGTCCCAGCCGGGTGGGGCATCGAGCGTCGCGAGCACTTCACCCGAGAGCAGCTGTCGCGTCGCCTCGAGCAGGACCGGGTCAGCGACGGCGTCGGCTACCGACTCGTGGCCGGTGAGCAGACCCCAGTAGGCGAGCGCTGAGTGCGCCGCGTTCAGGATCCGCAGCTTGGCCTGCTCTTGGACGGCGACATCGTTGACCAGTTCGACTCCCGCCCGTTCCCAGGGCGGCCGTCCCGTCGGGAATGTGTCCTCCAGCACCCATTGTGTGAAGGGCTCCGTCACGACCGGCCAGGCGTCGACGAGACCCTTGCTCCTCAGGTGCTCACGGTCATCCGCTGTTGTCGCCGGAACCATCCGATCGACCATCGATGATGGGAAGGCGACGTTGCCGTCGACCCATGCGGCGAGCGAGGGGTCGCGACACTCGGCGAGCTCGCGCACCACGCGGGCCGTGGCGGGACCGTTCGACGGCAGGTTGTCGCAGGACGCGACCGTGAACGGGTCGGTGCCGCTGGCGCGTCGACGAGCGAGCGCCTCCACGAGGAGCCCGGGAAGCGAACTGGGGGAGTGAGGCGCATGCAGGTCGTGCACGATCTCCGGGCGGTCAAGGTCGAGTGCGCCGCCCGGGCCGACGCTGCAGTAGCCGTGCTCCGTGACCGTGATCGTCACGACCGTGACGGCCTCGTCGGCCAATCGGGCCACCGCCGTCTGTGTGCTCTGAGCGGCGACGTCCACACCGAGGAGTGCACCGACGGGTCGGACGACCTCATGGACGTCGTCGCCGTCGCCGGCGCGCTCGATGACGTGGTAGACGAAACCCTGAGGCGCGAGCGAGTCCCGGACCGCGGCCGATCGCAAGGAGATGCCGTAGCACCGCACCCGTCTGTGAACCCGTTCGGAGCACAGCGTCGCCGTACACCGCCTGGTGGGCGCGGTGGAAGACGCCGGGCCCGATGTGCACGACGGTCGGCTGGAGTGCCCTGCGGTCATAGGCGACGAATGGTGTCGGAGTGGTCATCGAGCCGTCGGGAGGCAGGAGGGTCCGGTCGGCTCGCTCGTCTTGTAGGTGAGTACGAACTCACGGTGCCCGAGGCGCTCGCTGGCCGTTGGACGTCCCGCCGCCGTGCGGTGGATCGCGTCGATCAGTTCCTCGGCGACCTCTGCGATGGTGGCGCGACCTTCGAGGATGCGCCCGGCGTCGAGGTCCATGTCGTCGCTCATCCGCCGGTACGTCTCGGGGTTGGCGCAGATCTTGATCACCGGCGACACCGCCGAACCAACGACGGACCCGCGTCCCGTCGTGAACAGGACCACGTGTGCACCGCACGCGATCAGCTCGGCGATCTCGGCGTTGTCGTTGATGTTCGGGAAACCCCAGCGGGGAGGGCCTTCCGGCACGACGTCGAGGAGGTAGAGGCCCGGGCCGGGGATGCGCTGGCCTGGTGTGACCACCCCGTGGATCGGTCCGCTGCCCGACTTCGAGTAGGCGCCGAGGGCCTTCTCCTCGAGGGTGGTGAGCCCGCCCTCGGCGTTGCCCGGCGAGAAGCTGCCGTGGCCCATGGCGGTGTAGTACTCGGCGGCCTTCGCGACGCGGGCCTCGATCTCCTGCCCGAGTGCTTCGGAGACAGCACGGGTGGCCATGTGGTGCTCGCAGCCGATCAGCTCGCCCGTCTCCTCGAAGACGGCCGTGCCGCCCGCGGCAACGAGTGCGTCGAACACCCGGCCGACCACAGGGTTCGCGGTGATGCCGCTCGTGCCATCCGACCCACCGCAGATGGTCCCCACGACGAGGTCTAACAGTTCAATGGGGACTCGGCGCGTCCTCGGCGCCCTGGCGCGGACGTCCTGGATCCAGTCCCTGCCTCGCGTGATCGTCGCCCGGGTGCCGCCGAGGTCTTGGATCACGAGGGTCGTGACCGGTCGTCCGGACGCCTCGATCAGCTCGGCGAGCTCCTCCCGGTCGAAGCCCTCACAGCCGAGTGACACGAGAACCGCGGCGCCCACGTTCGGATGGGTGCACAACTCCTCCAGCATTCGCTGGGCGTAGCTGTTCGGGTAGCAGCCGCCGAAGCCGATGACGTGGACGTCCTCCACGCCTGCCGCGATCGCCTCCGCGACGGTGCGAGCGCACTCCACGAGGTAGACAACCGCGATGGTGTCTCGGATGCCGGCCCTGCCGTCACCCCGCAGGTAGCCGATGATCGGTTCGGTCGGCCGGGTCACCGCTGACCACCGCGGTGCGCGAAGGTCGCCAGGTAGTCGCTCCTCAGGTTGTGGGTGTGCACCCACGCGCCCCGCTCGATGTCCATGGTGGCAGCACCGATCGGCACGCCACACCGAACGACGGCTGCTCCGGCCGCGATCGTCCGCGCGGCCACCTTGTGGCCGAGTGGGACGGGCTCCGTGACGAGGATCTCCTCACAGGACGAGGTCAGCTGAGGCCCCGGCAGGAGATCGCCGGCTGCGATGAGCACATCGTCACCATCGGCGAGCAGGAGCAACATCGGAGCGACTCGGTCACTCATGTCGAGTCACCGTCGAGGTCCACGACGGTCTTCACCACGCGGCCGGGGTCGGCGGCGAGGCCCGGCAGCTCGTCCACGATGCCGGCGAGCGTCGTGCGATGGTTGACCCAACCGAGGGCGTCGAGCGTGCGGTCCCGCGCGGCGCTGATCACCTCGGTCCAGTCAGCGACGGTCGCGTTCCGCGATGCACGGAGGTCGAGCTCGCGGGCATGGAAGGAGGGGTTCTCGAATCGGATCGATTCCGTCGTGTGGCCCACGAACACGAGGGTGCCGCAGGATCCGGTCAGTGCGAACGCGTTCTCCATCGACGCACGGCTACCTGTCGCGTCGAAAACCATGGATGGCAGCAAACCGCCGTTGTGGTCCAGCAGTCGTTCCTCGAAGTCGCGGTCGACGAGGAGCGAGTCGTGGCCGGATGCGTCGGCGAATGCCACCCGGTCGGCCGAGACGTCGGCGACGACTAGGAGGTCCACCTTGGCACGTGCAGCCTGCGCGACGGCCAGACCGATGGGCCCGCCGCCGAGGACCAGCACGCTGTCGTCGGGCTGCGGCTGAGCCCGGGCGACTGCGTGCCAGCCGACCCCGAGCGTCTCTACGAGCACGAGCTGGTCCAGGGTGAGGTCGGGATCGGTGAAGAGGTGGGAGGCAGGGACGACCATGCGCTCCCGCAGACCGCCGTCCCGGGTGACACCCATCACGTCGATGCGATCGCAGCAATTGGCCCGGCCGCGCTGGCAGCCGTAGCAGGTTCCGCAGGAAACGTAGGGGAGCACGGCGCAGAGATCGCCTGGTCGCAACCGCGTCTCACCGGCGCCGACCGCCAGCACCTCGACGGCGAGCTCGTGCCCGAGCACGCGCGGGTACACGAAGAAGTTCTGCATGCCTCTGTAGGCGTGGTGGTCCGTTCCGCAGATCCCGACTCGGCGCACCGCGACGAGCACCTCGCCGGGTCCGGGATCGGCGGGGTCGGCGTGGTCGACGAGGACCATGCTCCCCGGGCTCTCCAGCACTGCCGCCTGCATCGCGCCTCCTGTGGCGTCGTCGGTGGGCGACCGCGAGGGTTGCGGCGGCCGCTGAGGACCGTCGCAACCCGTCGACGGCCCTACTGGAACTGGACGAACTCCGAGGCGTTGTCGGCCGTGACCAGCTCGGTGCCGGTGTCGATGAACGGTTCGACCGTCTCCCCGTTCACGGCGTTGACCGCGGCTTCGACCCCGAGAGCGGCCATGCGGCCGGGGAACTGCGCGATCGTCGCGTTCATGTCGCCGGCGATGATCGCCTTCGCGGCGTCGGGCAGGCCGTCGTAGCCCATGACGAGAACAGTCTTGCCCTTGTCCTTCGCCACCTTGGCCGCGGCGATGGCGGGATCATCACAGGCCGAGTAGATGGCAGTCAGGTTGGGCTCGCGCGTCAGGAGGTCCTCGGCCACGGTCGCGCCTTGAGCCGAGTCGCACTTGGTCTCCGCTCCGCCGACGATGATCTCGACACCGGTGCCCTCGAGAGCGTCCTTGACGCCCTGGATCCTCGCGTCCAGCGCCGGTACCCCTCGGACCCCCTCCATCAGCCCGATCGTGTCCCCGGACTTGAGCTGCGTCTTCAGATACTCGCCGGCGGCCTGGCCGCCCTTCACGTTGTCGGTCGCCGGCGACGGCGGTCTTCTTCGTGAACTCGTCGAGGTTGTTGTCGACCAGGACGACCTTCACGCCCTTGGTCCGCTGCGGCATCCAGGGCGGGGATGACCTCTGGGCCCATCGGTGTGATCACGATCGCCTGGAAGCCCTGGGCGACCGCGTCCTCGATCTGAGCGGTCTGGCAGGCCACGTCGGCAGGCGTCTTGCAGGAGAAGTAGGAGATGTCGACCCCCGGGTTCTCCTCGGCCCACGCCTTGGCCGCGTCGTCCATGGCCGTGAAGAAGGCGACCGGGAACTTGGTGATGAAGGCCACCTTCACGGCTTCGCCGGACTCGCCGGCTGACGCGGCGGTGGTGTCCGCTGCAGCCGTCGTGACCGAGGCCGCCTCAGTCGTGCCGGACTCGGAGTCGTCACCGCTGCTGCCGCAGCTGACCGCGAGAAGGCCGAGGGCCCCCACGGTGAAGGCGAGGATCTGCTTGGACCTCATGAAAGCACTCCTTTTCGTGTTGGTGGGTCTGCCTGTTCGTGAATCGATGCCTTGTGCGGTCACACGGCCCGTGCTCCGGTGGCCCCGACGATCCAGGCCACGATCTGGGCGTGGTTCTCCTCCGTTGGCACGGTCTCACCGACGGTGCGACCGCGACGCATGACCACCGCCCGGTCCGCCACGGCCATGACGTGATCCATGCTGTGCGAGATGAGGATGACCGCCACGCCGTCGTCCTTCAGGTGGCGCACGAGGTCGAGCACCCGCGCCGACTCGCGTAGCCCGAGCGCCGCGGTGGGTTCATCGAGGACGACGAGCTTGGAAGAGAAGGCGACGGCACGCGCGACTGCGACCGCTTGGCGCTGGCCGCCCGACATGAGTGCCACCTGCGCTTCGAGGTCCGGCAGGTTGACCTGCAAGCGGTCGAGCAACTCGCGTGTGCGGTCGGACATCGTCCGCCGGTGCATGAGACGCAGGCCCCGCGGTAGCCATGTCGGCCCGGCCAGCTCCCGGCCGGCGAAGAAGTTGGCTGCCGGCGGCAGGTTGTCGAACAGTGCGAGGTCCTGGTAGACGGTCTCGATCCCGTGGGCGCGCGCCGCGGTGGCGTTCGCCGACGTGATGTCGACTCCGTCCAGGGTGATGCTCCCGGCGTCGAGTCGGTGCACACCGCTGATGGCCTTGATGAGCGTTGACTTGCCCGCGCCGTTGTCGCCGAGCAGAGCGAGCACCTCGCCCGCCCCGACGTCGATGGTGACGCCGTCGAGCGCAACGACGGCGTCGAACCGCTTGCAGGCGTCCCGCACCTGGAGCATGGGGGGCCTCGCGATCACGGGCCGCTCACCGCTTGCAGGCTGCGGAACCGGCTCTCGAGGCGGCCCCGCACGACGTCGAGCTCGACCGCGATCACGATGACGGCTCCGGTTGCCATGTACTGCCAGCTCGGCTCGATGCCGAGCAGGTTCAGGCCGTTGCGCATCACCGCGATGACGAGAGCACCCGTGATCGCGTTGAGGACGGAGCCGCGGCCCCCGAGGAAGCTGGCTCCTCCGATGATCACCGCGGCGATCGCGTCGAGCTCGGCCAACGCGCCCGAGGTCGGTGATCCTGCGTTTCCCTTGCCCATCATCAGCAGCGCGGCGACGCCGGCCAACAAGCCGCACACGACGTAGACCGAGATCAGCACGGACCCGACCGGGATGCCGGTGCGGACCGCGGCCTCGGGGTTGCCACCGACCGCGTAGATCCAGCGACCCCACACCAGACCCCTCGTCACGAGCGTGACGAGGAGCGCGACCCCGAGGACGACCAGGGTCGCGACCGGGAACCAACCGATCTCACCGCCGCCGGGGATCCAGGAGATGCGCCCGGTACCGATGGTGTTCACGATCGGTGGCGCTCCCTGGATGGTCTCGTTATGCGAAAGGAGGAGCGCGAGGCCGCTGGCCGCGGAGAGCATCGCCAGCGTCGGGATGAACGGGTGCGGCAGGCGCCCCTTGACGTAGATGACGCCGTTGATCACGCCGACGAGGGAGCCCGTCGCCAGCGCGGCGAGGACGGCCAGGGTGGCCGATCCGTGGTCCCGCCAGACGATCGCGCCCACCACGGCACTGAGCGAGAGGTTCGCACCGACGGAGAGGTCGATGCCGCGAGTGACGATGACGAGGAGCTGGCCGAGGGCCAGGATGCAGATGACCGCGGACTGCTTGAGCACGTTCCCGACGTTCTCGAACGACAGGAACACGTCCGACAGCAGGCTCAGCACGACGACCAGCAGCACGAGGATCATGACGGGTCCGAGCCGCATCGCGGCCAGGGCCGCTGTCAGGCCCCGATGCGCGGCAAAGGCTCTCGGAGGAGTCGGGGGAGGGTCCGAGCCAGCCGTCCTCTCATGCGGAGCAGCGACCGCCATTGCACTGCCTTGTTGCGTCACTCGTCCTCCCCAGCCGGAGCGCGCGATCGGCCTCCCGAGCGCTCAGAACAATATGCCATTTCCTATAGGACATAGGCAAGTGGATTCGGTGATAGAGTTCGCTCCCGCAAGGACCAGGACCGGGAGACTCGTGACGAACATCGACCTCGAGGTGGTCCGCTCGACGCCGGCCGAGCGCCTCCTCAACGACCGCCCTCCGCTCGTCGACGACGTGCACGACGTGCTCGTCGACATGCTGATGAACCACGACCTCGACGCCAGCGCCCGGCTGAACATCGATGCGCTGGCCCGCGCGCTCGGGGTGTCACCAACGCCGGTTCGGGAAGCGTTGGTCCGCATGGAAGCCGAGGGGCTCGTCGTCAAGGAGCCACGACGCGGCTACACCGTCACGCCGCTCACGAGCCTCGAGGATCTGCGGGCGCTGATGGACTTCCGCCTGCTCATCGAGCCCGCGGCGGCGGCCGCCGCTGCTCGGCGGGTGACGGCGGGCGAGGCTGCAGCGCTCCGCGCCTTCGCCGGTAGCGGCGGGGCCGGCGACCACGACGCGACGGCCAACCGGCTCGACATGGTGTACGACGCGACCTTCCACGACCGGATCGCGGAGCTCGGGGGCAACCGGTGGCTCCGGGAGTCCCTCGCCCGCCTCCGCAGCCACCTCCACATGTACCGCCTGTATCACCACGCCGGTCAGGCGGCGGCCACGAAGCCCGAGCACGTGGCGATCGCCAGGGCGATCGCCCGGCGCGACCCGGACGCTGCGGCCGAGGCGATGCGAGAGCACCTGCAGACGGCGATGAGGCGGCTGGACGACGTGTTCGCATCAGGCAGGATCCAGCTTCCCGGGTGAGCGGGTAGAGACCGTGCGCATCGTGGACAGCCACGTTCACGTCTGGAGCGCGCAGCGGGCCGAGTATCCGTGGCTCGACGATGTTCCGGAGCTGCCCCGCGACGTCGAGCTCGACGAGTTCTGGCCTGACCAGGCCGCAGCCGGAGTGCACGAGGTCGTGCTCGTCCAGGCCGCAGACAACGTAGAGGACACCGAGAACATGCTGCGGACCGCGCGTGCTCATAACCAGGTGGCCGGCGTCGTCGCTTGGGTGCCGCTTCGGGACGCAACCGCGGCCGCAGTGCTGCTCGATCGATGGCGGGACGCGCCCGTGGTCGGCATCCGGCACCTCGTGCACCGCGATGCCGATCCGGATCTTCTCCAGCACGGATCGGTCCACGAGACCCTCGAGTTGCTCGGCGAGCGACACCTCACGTTCGACGTGTGCGCCGAGACCCCTCGTCTCCTCGGCCTCGTGCCCGCCCTAGCGGTGCGCCATCCGCGCACGACGTTCGTCGTCGACCACCTGGGCAAGCCGCCGATCCGCGAACGAGGGTGGGAACCGTGGGCGAGTCTGCTGGCGGCTGCGGCCGAGCCGCCGAACGTCGTCGCCAAGCTGTCCGGCCTGGACAGCGCAGCCGCACCCGGATGGACGTCGGCCGATCTCGCGCCGTACGTCGACCACGCGCTGGAGCTGTTCGGCCCCCGGCGCCTGATGTACGGCGGGGACTGGCCCTTCGCGCTCCTGGCCTCACGCAACTACCGGCAGGTCTGGGACGGCATGCAAGGCACGATCGAGGTGCTCGAGGGCGAGGACCGGCGGGCGGTACTGGGCGACGCAGCGCGCCGCGTGTACGGCCTCAGGGACTCCGGGCAAGCGGCTGGTTGATCGGCTTGCGGCCGGGCGTCACTCCACCGGCTGGTCGGCCCCGGATCGAGCCAGGAGCTCGGCGCCGTGGCGGTGGCCGACCCGCTCGTAGCCGACGACGGTGACGGCCGGGGCCACGGTCAGCACCAGGAGGCAGCCGGCCAGCGGAGCGTCGATGGCGGCCAGCGCGATCGCGCCGACGATGCAGACCGCCGTGCCCGCGAGCAGCCAGAGGTGGAACGGGTCGATCTCCCTGGTGAGCAGGCTGTAGAGCCCGTACAGGCTGAGCACGTAGACCGCGACGGGAACGGCGGTCGTCGCGACCACGGCCACCAGGCTGATGTGGGTCTCGCCTTCGATGGAGAGGGCGGCGACGTGGAGCCCGGCACCCGTGGCGGCGAGCGCGGCGAGGAGCGGCAGGTGTCCGTAGCCCCATCCGAACGAGCGGCTGCGGAAGCGGTGGAGCAGGTCCCCATACGGGATCACGAAGTACATCCACCACATCCCGAAGGCGAGGCCCACGCCGGCCAGCCCGACCAGCGCCGTCTCCATCGTCCACCCGTCTGCACGCACGACGGCGTCGAGCGCGGCGACCGTGCCCAGGATGACCTCGCCGAGTGTGATGATCACCAGCAGCCCGTAGCGCTCGGCGACATGATGGGCGTGCCAGGGCGTGCCCCCGACTCGGGTCTCGGCGATGTACGGGCCGGCCAGCTCGATGAGGATGAGGACGGCGGCGACGGAGAACATCACGCCGATCGATGTGTCGGCGACCAGGAGCACGATCCAGCCGATCTGCGCCGCGGCCAGGGTCGTGATGTAGGTCAGAGCGGACCGACGTCGCGGAGGATCCTGCCGGGCGGCGCGCATCCACAGCGCGATCAGGCCGACGCGCGATGATGACGTACCCGAGGACCATGACGCCGTTGTCCACCTCGACCCCGTGGTCGAGCGAGTCGTACATGGGCGGCAGACCGAGGGTGAGCACGAGCACCCCGATCATCTGGACGAGCGTCATCAGGCGGTAGATCCAGTCGTCGGTGTCGTACGCCGAGGCGAACCATGTGTTCTGGATCCACGCCCAGATGACCGCGAACATCGCGAACCCGAAGCCGACCAGAGCGGTCCGCCAGTGGCCTTCGGCGGCGAAGTGCGCCGCCTCGTTGCCGGCGGCTCCGAAGGCGACGACGAACGTCAGGTCGTACAGGAGCTCGAGCGGCGTGGCGGTCCGATGGTGCTCGTGCGGGTCCCGGCCCGTCATTGGCACCACACGATGGGCGATGCTCGTCGGCATCCTGTGATGATGTCAGGACATCGTGCGCAGTCTCGGGTTCCGGGCCGAAGCGACACGCATTACGTGGTCAACTCGGGCCTGATGCGCGGCGAGACTGTCGGGCGTGACCGCCGGCGCTGAGCTCGGCCGAGCGGCGTTCGAACGCCGCTCGTGGCGCGAGGCGTACGAGGTCCTGGCCTCCTTCGAGTCGCTGGAGGTCGGCGATCTCGAGCGTCTCGCCGTCGCCGCGTATCTGGTGGGCCGGGACGACGACAGCGCGGCGGCGTGGGAGCAGGCGTTCGTCGCCTGCCTCGAGGCCGACGACCACGAGCGCGCCGCGCGGTGCGCCTTCTGGTTGGCCCTCGTCCTGGTGCTGCGGGGAGAGACAGCTCGCGGCACGGGCTGGCTGGCACGAGCTGACCGGCTGATCGAGGGCGCGGGGCCAGGGAGCGCGGCCCGCGGCTACTTGCTCGTGGCCAGCTTCCTGGAGAAGATCGAGGCGGGCGACGCGGACGAAGCTGCCGTACTCGCGGACCGGATCGTGGAGATCGCCGAGAGGATCGCCGATCGCGACCTTCTGGCCCTGGGACTCCTCAGCCGTGGGCAGGCGTCGCTCCGGCTCGGGGAGGTCGCGAAGGGTTTCAGGCTCCTCGACGAGGCGATGGTGTCGGCGACGTCCGGTGAGGTGTCGCCCATTCCCGCCGGCATCGTCTGCTGCGCGGTGATCGAGGCCTGTGTCGAGTGCTTCGACCTGCGTCGCGCCACCCAGTGGACCGACGCGCTGTCCGCCTGGTGCTCGGTCCAGCCCGACATGGTGCCGTACCGCGGCCAATGCCTGGTGCACCGGTCGCAGATCCTTCAGGCGCGCGGGAACTGGTCGGAGGCGGTCGCCGAGGTCGGGCAGGCCAGCGAGCGCCTCGCCGATCCCTTCCATCCTGCGCTGGGCATCGCCCGCTACCAGCAGGGTGAGCTGCACCGCCTTCAGGGCGAGTTCGCCGAGGCGGCGCAGGCATACCAGGAAGCGGCAGAGCTCGGCCGGGACCCGTCCCCGGGGTTGGCTCTGCTCCGCTTGGCGATGGGTGAGATCGAGCAGGCCCGTGTCGCGATCCGGCGCATGCTGGTCGAAGCGGCCAACGTGACCACGCGTCCGGCGGTCCTGGCTGCGGCCGTCGAGATCTACCTGGCTGCGGGTGATGTCGCGGCGGCACGAACGGCTAGCGACGAGCTCTCCCACCTGGCGGGGATCGTCGACGCACCGATGCTCCACGCCATCGCCGACGGCGCGGCAGGCTCGGTCCTGGCGGCAGAGGGGGACGCCGCGGCGGCGCTGACCGCGCTGCGCCGGGCGCTGACGACCTGGGGCTCCCTGAGGGTGCCCTACGAGATGGCGCGGGTCCGGCTGGGTATCGCGAGGGCGTGCGCGGCCCTGGGAGATGGTGACGCCACGGCGCTGGAGGTCGAGGCTGCTCGGGCGACTTTTGAGCGCCTGGGCGCGGCACCCGACCTGCGCCGCCTCGATGTTCGGGCGGGCGAGGCGACATCCCGACCGGACTCGCTGACGGAGCGCGAGCTCGAGGTGCTGCGGCTCCTCGCCAGCGGGCGGACCAACCGGGAGATCGCCGATGTGCTGGTCATCAGCGTCCACACAGTGGCGCGCCATGTCCAGAACATTTTCCTGAAGCTGGGCCTGTCGTCCCGGGCGGCCGCGACCGTGTACGCCTACGAGCACGATCTCGTCCGCTAGGCGACGACCGGGTCGCCCGCCGACCGCGTGGTGAGAACGGACCACACGCCAACGGGTCGGATGGTCGATCCGGGCGATGCGCCTCCCAGGGACTCCTCCGTACCTTCGACCCCATGACCACTACCGACACGACCATGGATACCGAGAGCGCGACGTGTGCCGCCGCCTCCTTCAATCGCTGCTTCGAGACCCTCGATGCCGGCAAGGGGCTCATCGCTGACGATGCGTTCTTCGATCTGTACCCACCGTTCTGGCGGCTCCAGCTGCAGGGCTCCGGGGCCTTCGGCCGCCAGCTCCGGGCAATCGCGTCCGGACCGCAGACTGCTCAGGTGCTGCGCGTCGTGCCAACCGCGTCCGGGTTCGTCATGGAGCACGAGGAGAGCAGGCGGGGCCAGGACCCCGAGGTGGCCCGACGCCTGTGGCTGTGCACCTTGCGCGACGGCCTGATCGTCGAGGCCGTGGGCTACTGCAACGGCGGCTGGGGTGACGCGCTCCGTGCCCGGCACGCCGTCGAAGCGCCGATGCTGCGGCCCTGGGAGACCGACCGATGACCACGGTCCAAGCTCCGACACGCAACGCCGCCGACGTCCTCGAAGCCGTGACCGCGTTGGCGCCGAGCATCTCCGGCCGGGCAGAGGAGATCGAGCAGGGACGGAGGCTGCCACCCGACCTCCTCGACGAGCTGAAAGGCGCGGGGGCGTTCCGGATGCTCCTGCCGAGCAGTCACGGCGGGATCGGTGTCGAGCTCCCCGAGGCGCTCCGGGTGCTCGAGACCCTGGCCGCGGCCGACGGCTCCACGGGCTGGACCGTGATGATCGGCAGCGGCGCCTGGCTCGACCTGACCGGGCTGCCGCGGGCGACCTTCGACGCGGTCTACGCAGACGGGCCCGACGTCATCGTGGCGGGAGCGATCAACCCGAGTGGTGTGATCGAGGCCGTCGACGGCGGCTACCGCGTCACCGGCCGGTGGGGCTTCGCCAGCGGCTGCGAGCACGCCGATTGGCTGTTCGGCGACTGCGTCGAGCAGGTCGACGGTCGAGCCGGCGGGCCGGACGGCCCGCCCAGGCTCCGCATCGCGCTCTTCTCGCCGGACGAGGTCGTCATCGAGGACACGTGGCACGTCTCCGGACTGCGCGGGACGGGCAGCCACCACTTCCACGTCGACAGCGTCCTCGTGGCTCCGGAACGCACCCATCCCCCCTTGGAAGAGGACCACTGCATCGACGAGCCGATCGTGCACATACCGGCGCCGTCCCTGCTCTCCTGCGTGGTCGCCAGCGTGGCCATCGGCATTGCGCAGGGCGCGCTCGACGACATCGTCGCCCTCGCCGTGGACAAGGTGCCTCTCCTCGACGCCGCGCCGCTGGCGAAGAACCCGACGTTCCAGCTCGACCTCGCGACGGCCGACACGGAGCTCCGTGCCGCCAGGTCGCTCGTCTTCGACACCGCCGCTTCCCTCTGGTCGGGCGCTGTCGCTGGCGAGCAACTGACCCTGCGGCAGCGGGCGCACGTGCGGTCCGCGGCGGTGTGGGCCACGTCCCGCGCGACCGCCGCCGTTGACGCGGCCTACAGGGCGGGAGGTGGCAGCTCGGTCTACATGGACTCGCCCCTCCAACGCCGCCTGCGGGACGTCCACGCCGTGACGCAGCACTTCCTGGTCAGGCCAGATGCAATGACGGTTGCCGGCGCGATCCTCGCCGGCAACGACATCGACCTGCCCCTCTTCTGAGGCATTCGTAGCGGTTGAGGGAACGGCCGGTCGGGTAGATCTCTGGTCGTGCTGATCGTCCGTGCTGCAGAGCCGCAAGCTCTCCT
This sequence comes from uncultured Acidimicrobiales bacterium, assembly GCA_963829955.1. Classification (GTDB taxonomy): domain Bacteria; phylum Actinomycetota; class Acidimicrobiia; order Acidimicrobiales; family Ilumatobacteraceae; genus DASTFY01. The sequence goes on along the minus strand of CAWHKS010000009.1, from coordinate 144,417 downwards.
GGCGCCCGGCGTTCCGAAGCCCCAAGGAGATCGACGAAGGTGCCGGTCCCGCCGGCGGTGGGCTGGAGCAGAAGGTCGTCGCCGCGTCGATCGATTCGTGAGAGGTGAACAATCCATGCCCGCCACCGACCCCGTCGCCGAGCTCGACCCCCGCTTCAGTGACCCTGGCGCGTCGCTGTCTTCCTGGGACGAGGTGAGCGAGGCCATCGGCGAGGCCGAGCTGTTCTGGATCTCGACGGTCCGCCCCGACGGACGCCCGCACGTGACCCCGGTACCGACGGTGTGGCGCAACGGCGCGGTGTACTTCTGCACCGGCGCGGGCGAACAGAAGGGCGTGAACCTGGCGAGGAACGGAAGCTGCGCCCTCACCACCGGCAACAACGCCTGGAAGTCGGGGCTGGACATCGTGGTCGAGGGATCGGCGCGGCGCGTGAGCGACGAGACCCTCCTGCACGAGCTCGCGGACGTGTGGGAGACCAAGTACGAGGGTGACTGGCACTTCGAGGTCGTCGACGGCATGTTCCGGCACGGGAGCGGCGATGCGCTGGTCTTCGAGGTCGTCCCGACGAAGGTCCTCGCGTTCAACAAGGGCGCCTTCGCACAGACGCGCTTCCGTTTCCCCGTCGCACCGCGTAGGCGCGGGCTGCGCGCCGCGGCTACTGCTTGACCGTGGTGGTGTCGGCGGACGGCACGACGAGGGACATGAACGCCGAGAGCAGGTCCTCACGGCTCAGCGCGGCGTCGCGAGCGAGCGCGAGGCCGGCGTCGGTGAGAGCCCCGAACAGCAGGACGGCGAGGGCCGGTGACGCCGGCCGGTCGAGGAGTCCCTCAGACTCGAGGGCGGCGAGCCTGGCTTCCATGCTGGCCAGGCCGATGCCCGAGTCGATGGCGTGCCACTCGGCGGCACCCAGCACCGAGGGGGCGTCGACGACGGCGATGCGCTGCCAGTCCGGCCGTATCGCGAAGTCCAGGTAGGCCGCGCACCCGGCGACGAAGGCCTCGAGCGTGGTCGTGGATCTGCGCGCCGCCTCCAGCACCGAGTCGTTCAGCTCCTGCTCGATGGCGATGAAGACGGCGCGGAAGAGCGCTGGGTGACACGCTCGGCGTCGCTAGGCCCGAAGCTCCACTGCTGCACCGCCGGCATCTCGGCCTGGAAGAACAGGTCGGCCTCGGCGACTGCTTCGTCGAACGCTCCTGGCAACGCCCGCTCGAGCGGCTCTCGGTAGCGAGAATCCCGACGCGCTGGGGACGCCTCCGAGCCTACTGCGGGCGCCATCCGCTCGACGGGGTGGACGGCGGTGTCGGTCAGGTCACGCGGCGGTGATCCGGAGAAAACGGCGGACGGCCTCGTTGAAGGCCTCCGGAGCCTCGATGTTGCAAGCGTGACCGACGCCGGGCAGCAAGACGAGGGTCGAGCCGGCGATGGCGCCGTGGAGGTGCTCGGCGACGGGAAGGGGCGCGCGAACGTCGTGATCCCCGTAGACGAGGAGCGTCGGGACGCTGATCCGGGGCAGTACGTCGCGCAGATCGACGGCGGATGCCCGCGCCATCTCCCGGAAGCCGGCTGGGTTGAACGCCCGCATGGAGGCCTCGAACGCCTCGACCGACCCCGATGGTGTCCCTTCGGTGAAAATGGTCGGCAGCAACGTGGCGACGAACTCGTCCGGTGTCAGCTCGGCCAGCACGAACGCCTGTTGCAGCCGTTGCTCGGACACCGTCACCGACAGCGACCCGACCCATCCGGCGTAGGCGGACGCGAGGACCAGTCGCCGCGCCACCGCCGGGTGCCGATGGCACAGCTCCAGTGCGAGTATGCCGCCGAAGGACAGGCCGACGATGCTCGGGTCCACGAGCCCGAGCTCCTCGATGAACCCGGCCAGGCAGTCGGCGTAGCCGCTGATGCCGAACGCCTCGGGCGGATCGGACGACCCCCCGGCCCCGGGCGCGTCCCAGGCGATCACCGTGAACTCGTCGGACAAACCGTCCAGCTGGGGATGCCAGCTCGCGCGGCCGTCGCCCACGTAGCCGTGGAGGAGTACGAGGGGAGGTCCTCGGCCGGCGCGCTCGTAGGCGATGCGGAGCCCGTCCACGGTGGTCGTCGCCATGGGCGGCTCACGCTACGCGACGCCCTGGAGACGTCCGCCGGAGTTCAGCCGGCGACGGGCTCGAGCACGAGGTCGTGGTCGAGTGCGTCCTCGGCCTCGACGTCCGCCTCCCGCGGGCCTCGGATGGCGAGGTAGACGAGAGCCACGGCGGCGAGCGCGACGCCGAACCACATCGACAGGCGCCAGCCGTCGACGAGGGCGTCGCGGGCGGCGGTCAGCACGCTCGGCGCCGAGGGGCCGAGGTCGGGTGCGGCCGCGAAGGCCGATCCGATGCCCTCCTCCACGCGGTGGGCCAGCTCCGGTGACAGGGACTCGGTCGCCGAGGTCACGCTCGACCGGTAGCCGGCGCTGACCAGCGAACCGAGGAGCGCGATCCCGACGGCGCCGCCGAGCTCGCGCACAGTGTCGTTGAGCGCGGACGCCACGCCCTGCTTCTCGTGCGGCAACGACTCGGTGATGACGGTCGTCGACGGGCTCATGCACAGGCCGATGCCGAACGCCACGACGACCAGACCGGGAAGGACCGACCAATAGCCACCCTCCGCCGACACCATCAGGGCCAGCAGGGAGAGGCCGACGCCGAAGAGGCTGACGCCGGTCATGAGCACGGTGCGCGTACCGATGCGGGATGCGATCGTCGGCGCGATCGCCGACAGCGGCATCATCACGACCACCATCGGGAGGAGGGCGCCGGCGGCGGCGAGCGCCGAGTAGCCCAGCACCGCCTGCATGAACTGGGTGAGCACGAGGAAGATCCCGAACATCACCGCGAACACGATGAGCAGCGTCAGCGACCCTGCCGCCAGCCCGCGGTTCGCGAAGAGGCGGATCTCGAGCAGCGGCCGCTCCTGGCGCAGCTCCCACCACACGAAGGCCAGCAGGGCCACGACGCCGGTGATCAGCCCGGCCAGTGTGAGCGGGTCGCTCCAGCCCTTCTCGGGACCCTCGTGGATGCCGAGGACGAGCGCTCCGATGGCGACGGCCGACAGCAACGAACCGATCGTGTCGAACCGGCCCTCCTGGTGCTCACGGGAGTTGGCGACGGCGCGCAGCGTCATGGTCAGGGAGACGATGGCGAAGGTGATCGGCATGGCGAACAGCCACGGCCACGTGAAGTAGTCGATGAGGAAGGACGACACGAACAGGCCGAGGATGCCGCCGGCGCCGGCGAAGCCGGACCAGATGCCGACCGCACGGGCCCGCTGCTCGGCGGGGAAGCTCGACGTGATCACCGACAGCGTGACCGGCATGATCATGGCCGCGGCGACGCCGGCCAGCACGCGGGCGACGAGGAGCACCTCGACGGACCCGGCTGTCCCGGCGAGGGCGTTGGCCCCGACAAAGAGCGCAAGACCGCCCACCAGGATCGGCTTGCGGCCCCATCGGTCACCGATGGCACCGATGGGCAGCAGCAGTGCGGCCAGCGCCATCGTGTAGCCGTTGATGATCCAGAGCAGCTGTCCCTGCGAGGCGCCGAGGTCGATCGCCAGGTCCTGCTGGGCCACGTTGAGGCCGGACACCGAGGCCACGACGGCGATCAGGGCCGTGCACATGGCGATGAGGATCTGTCGCTGGCGGCGCGGATCGGTGACGACGGTGGCGCCGTGGTGTTGCCCGCTGCCGCTCGGCTGCATGGGGGGAAAGGGGAGGGTAGGTGCGGCCGCGGTCACGTCGGGCTCCTTCTTCGGCTTCATCGGTGCCAAATTCAATACGAGACGGTATCGTACTGTTTCGTGTCTCCATTGACGACGCCCACGCCGAGACATGCGTCACGGGTACCGTGCCGCGCCGTGGATCCCAGGGTCTCTCGGAGTCGGGCCGCGGTCATCCGCGCCGCCACAGAGCTGCTGGTGGAGGGCGGCCCGACCGCGGTGACGATCGACGCCGTTGTCGCCCGGTCGGGCGTGGCGAAGTCGACCATCTACCGCCACTGGGAGTCACGCGACGAGGTGCTGCTCTCGGTCATCGAGGCCTGCGCACCCGCGCTGCCGGAGCCGGACCCCGACGCCGATGTGGTCACGTCGATCCGCGAGACCCTGCACTCGATCACCCGCTCCCTGAACGATCCTGAGTGGGCGCGGCTCCTCCCCGCCCTCCTGATGATGCGGTACCACGAGGCCGGCATCGCCGCCATCGAGAAGCGGCTCGAGCGAGAGCAGGACAAGGTGCTCACCACCCTGCTGCGGCGGGCGGTCGACGAGGGCGTGGTGGCGGATGACGTGGACGTGCAGGAGGCGATCGCCATGCTCGTCGGCCCGCTCCTCTTCGCCCACCTGACGGAGGCGGTGCCACTCGACGAGGGCTTCGCCGACCGGACCCTCGATCACTTCCTGGCCGCGCAGCGCCCCTGATCGGCACCGGGCCGGGGGAGGGCCGCGATGGTCGCTTCCGCCCCGAGCGCCCTGAGCAACTCGATGCCGCGCGCGACGCGCTCGTGCCCCCGCCGCTCACGAGCTCGAGTCCCTCTTCGTAGGGCTCGCCGCGGCGCTGCCAGAGTGAGGCGGCGGTGCGCCAGTCGCCCCGCAAGCCACTCGCCCACGGCTCCGGCGCGCTCGGGACGTCGACCGTGTCCAGGCCCGCCCAACGCAAGTAGCGACTCAGCTCGGCGGCGATCGTGTGGTTGTCGGTCGCGGTGGCCAGCGCCAGCGCGCGGCCGGCGACGTCGGCGAGGTCGGCGTCGTCGCCGGCCAGCCAGCGGGTCTCGACCTCGGCGATGGCGATCGGCCCGAGGAGCCGAGCCTCGTCGGTGCGCCCGGCCGTCCGGGCGGCGGCGATGACCTGGTCGCGCGCCTCGTCGTGCTGTCCCTGTCGGCCGAGGATCCGGGCGAGCAGGCACCGGGCCAGCGGCTCCATGATCCCTGGCTCCCCTCCGGCCGTCAGGAGGGCGCGCAGCTCGGCCTCGGCCTCGCGCCACCGACCTCTGCTGACGCGCACGGCGGCGCGGGTGAGCGAGAGCCGGTACTCGCCGGAGAAGAACTCCGTGCCCTTCGCGATCTGAAGCCCGTGTTCGACGTAGCGCTCGGCGACGTCGAACCGGCCGGCGCGGAACGCCGCGCCCGCGGCGTTGACGCAGGCCCGGACGGCGAAGTCCGTCCGGGGTGAGGCCGACAGGATGGCGATGGCTTCGTCGAGCTCGCGCGAGCCGGCTGCGTCACCGGTGGCGAGGCGCTCGCTGCCCCGGTACATCGAGCGCGTAGCCCCGCAGGTCGGGGTGGCCCAGCTGATCGGCCAGGTCCAGCGCCTGCTCGGCGTGGGCGGCGGCCAGTGGGTTGCCCTGCGCCACCGAGCCGATCGTGACGAGCTCACCGAGCGCTCGGGCCATGTCCGCATGAGCGGTGGCCCGCAGTTCGGCATCGCCGTCGTCGCCCAAGGCTTCGAGGGCCTGCTCGATGGCTCGGCACGAAGCGTCGGGGCCGATGGCCCACAGCGCCGTGCGTCCGTGGCCCATGAGCGCCCGGGCCCGCGCTTCGGCGTCCTGGAGCCCGGCTGAGGCCTCGACGGCCTCGGTGGACGACGAGAGCGAGGCGTCGAAGCGGTTCAGCAGGTACAGAGAGTGGGTCCGCAGGGTGAGCAGCTCGGCCCGCTCGGCCGCTGAGAGCCGGTCGCGCTGGGCGAGGACGGCGTCGAGGTGCTGGACAGCCTGACGATGCGCACCTGCGGCGACGGCCTGCCGGGCCGCCGTCGGTCCGGCTTCGATCAGTAGGTCGATGTCATGGCAACGAGCCGCGTGGTGGACGACTCGTGCCGGGTCCTCGCCGCGCTCGTGGAGGTGGCTGGCCAGGCGGCGATGGAGGCGCACGGCCTCGGAGGAGGCCAGGGTGTCCTCGACGGCGTGGCGGACGAGCTCGTGCCGGAACCAGACGTGCGAGGCGTCGCCGGTGATGATCCCGCGTTGCTCGGCCGCGACGAGGCTGGCCTCGCAGTCCCCGCACAGGAGCTCGACCAGCGGTCGCTCTATGCGGACCGGCACGACGGAGATGGCCTGGACGACCTCGATGTCCTCGGGAGCAAGCTCGCCGAGGCGACTGACGACGGCGTCCTTGATGCTGCGGGGCAGGTCGCCGGGGGGCGTGGCGATCAGCTCGGTCACGAACAACGGGTTGCCGCCGCTGGCGTCGAACACCTCCGCGGCGTCTCGCCGCGAATCGAGGGCGAGGAAGGCGACCGAGTCCACGCCGAGCGGTCCGAGGCGGAGGTGGGCCACGTGCGGCCCGCGGATCGTGCCCAGCAGCTTCCGCATCGGGTGGCCGAGCCCGACGTCCTCGTCCCGGTAGGAGATGACGATCACGAAGGGCAGGTCGCGCGACCGCGCGACGTGAGCTGGCGGATCACGTCGACGGTGGCGTCGTCGGCCCAGTGCACGTCTTCGACGACGATGACGCCGCCCCGTCCCGCCCCGGCGCGCAGGAGAACACGGGCCAGGCTGGCCCCGCTCAGGTCGTCAGCGGCTTCGGCCCGCAGGTCATCGGGCAGTTGGGCGACGAGATCCCTGATCGGTCCGAGCGGTCGTGGCGCCAGCAGGTCGTCGCAACCCACGACGACCACGAGCTCCCGGCCACGGAGGCGGGCGACGAAGCTCTCCAGCAGCGAGGTCTTGCCGATGCCGGCCTCGCCCACCACGCACACCAACCGGCCGGAACCGGCCTTCGCGGCTTCGACCGCGCGGTCGAGCTCCGCGAGGTGGTCGTCGCGTTCGAGCAGCTGGATGTCGCCGCGCGAGTGGGCGAGGGCTGGGCTCGGAGACCGCACGGTTGCTCCCGTCCCGCTCCTCGACATCGACGACGACGCGATAGCCGCGACCGTGGACGGTGGCGATGACGGCCTGGCGGGTTCCGTCATCGCCCACGGCGCGGCGAGCGACCTTGATGCGGCTCGTCAGTGCCGATTCGCTCACGAACCGGTCACCCCAGACCGTGTCCAGCAGCTCCTCCTTGCTCACGACCCGCGGCGCGTTCGACACGAGGTGGACGAGCACGTCGAAGACCTGCGGCTCGATGGCGACGCGGGCATCCACGCGTCGCAGCTCGTAGAGATCGAGATCCAGCTCGACTCCGGCGAAAGCGAGGATCAACGCGCAGCTCCATCGGACATCCCGTACGCCACCCGAGCACAGTAGATTCGCAGGGTCCCATGGCCCGTCCGCTCGGAGGGTGACGATGTCCGAGGCTCGTGATCCGGACCGCGCGATCGGCCGCCTCGTGGTCCATCGCGGTGACCTGCGTCGCGGTCGCCATCGTGATCGTGACCGTCGTCGGAGCCGTCCGCATCATGACGGTCCCGGCCAACGGCGAAACCGAGATCAAGGTCTGGGTTTCGCTCGTCGCCCTGCTCACCGGTCTCACGTTCGCGACGGTGGTGGGGACGTGTGCGGTCCTGCTCCGCCGCAACCTCGACCTGTCGCCCGACCGGCCGGTGGTCACACCGGACGGCCAGGGATGGCCACCACCACCCCCGCGACCCGAGCCCGAGTACGTGCCCGGAGCAGGTCAGCCCCGGCATGGCTGACCGGCTGACCGACGAGCAGGTGGACTGCGTTCCTGGGCGCGGCCGGCCGAGCCGTCTCCGCGATGGCACGCAGTTGCGGGCGAAGCTGCTCGAGATCTTCCCGGACGCCATCGAGACCGCCGAGGGGGGCGAGCTCGGCCTCGGCTTCGACCGCGGCTATGCCGGGCTCGTGTTCACGGTCTCGCCGCAGCGCGGGTACGTCAACCTCGGCGTCGCCAGAGGGCCTCGCTCGACGACCCGGCCCGGCTCATGGAGGGACGCGGCCGGGTCCACCGCCACGTCAAGATCCGTGACGCCGACCAGCTCGACGACGTGGCCCTCGGAGATCTCCTCGGTCGGGCGCTGGCGGCGCGGCGTGTGGAGACGGGAACCTGAGCCGGGAGCAGCGCAGGCGATGAAGAGCGACGACCAGCGGCCGGCCCGCGTGGAAGACGTGCACGAGATCGCGGTGGGCATGCCCCATGTGACTGTCGTCGGCGGCTCGCAGGAGAATCCCGTGTACCAGGTCGGCGGCAACTCGTTCGTGTTCTTCCGCAACCGGCGGCCGGACGCGTTCGACCCCGAGACGGGCGAGCGGTACGACGATGTGATCGTGATCTGGGTCGAGTCCGAGGACGACAAGGCCGCACTGGTTCAGGACCCGGCCTCACCGTTCTTCACGACGGATCACTTCAACGGGCACCGCTCCGTGCTCGTCCGGGCGAGCCGAATCGGCGAGATCACGAGGCAGGAGCTGGCAGAGCTGATCCAGGACGCCTGGCTGTCCCGAGCCTCCAAGCGTCGAGCGCAGGCTTGGCTCGCCGATCAGTCCGGCGAGAGCAGGTAGTACACCTCAGTCACCAGCTCCGATTGGTCCTCGTGCCAGTCCCCGTAGATCTCCCATCGCGGACCGACCGGTCGACGATCGTTCGATCTGCACCATTCCCAGATCGCGTCGTGCGTGATCCCGAGCCGGTCGTAGGGTCCGCGATGGATCGCCATCGCCGCCGGACCGGCGGGCAGCGCGGAAACGACGACATCGCCCGTGGGAGTGAACGGCACATGCACCTCGACACCGACCTCGACCGTGGGGAGATCGTCCTTGTAGAGCATGACGTTGTGCAGCAGGTGCCGTGGATCGATCGCCGCGAGGCACTCGTACACCTGATCCAGCAGGCGGCCCCACAACGACGGGAACTCCTGCCACGTCGTCGTCGCCGCCAGGACGGCCGTCGGACGCGCGGTCGTCGTGAGCGGCCGGACCTCAGCGCTCACAGCCATCCTCCATGTTCTGGACCCTCAGCCGGTCGGACCGAAGCGTTCAACCCGGATCCGTTCGGGGGGCACACCGGCATCGAGCAGGACGTTGCTGGCCCCGTCGGCAAAGCGGGCCGACCCACAGATGTACACGGTGGAGTGCTCGTCGATCGTCCCGAAGTCCTCGGCGGTGAGCCGGCGCACCGGCCGAGTGGCGCCCGCGGGCGCGACCCTCGTGTAGACGACCATCGTCTCGGGACCGGGCAGCTCGTCCGCGTAGTACAGATCGTCGGGCGTGCGGACAGACACGACCAGGCGCACCAAGTGCTCAGCGCCGGTGCGTCGGGCATGGCGCAGCATCGCCATCAGCGGGACGACGCCGGATCCGCCGCCGACGAGTAGGGCAGGGAAGTCGCCATCCCACACGAACCAGCCGCCGATCGGCCCGCGCACCTCGAGCTCGTCACCCTCCTCCACGACGTCGTGCAGGAAGGGTGAGACCTCGCCGGTGGGCAGTCGCTCGACCGTCAGGTCGAAGACCGTCCCGTCGTCGGGCGGCGACGCGATCGAGTAGGAGCGTTGGGCCGTGTACCCGTCCGGTGCGGTCAGTCGGACGACGACATGCTGTCCGGCCCGATGCCGGAGCGGTACATCGAGCCCCAGACGCAGGGTGACGGCGGTCGCGGTCTCGGGGCGTACGTCGAGGACCGTCGCCGTCCGCCACGCCGCCACCTGCATCACCGCTCGCTCAATCGCCCTGGTAGCGCTGCTCGAGCCATGGATCACCGCGATCGTGGTAGCCGTTGCGCTCCCAGAACCCGGGTTCGTCGTGATCCATGAGCTGCAGTCCGGCGACCCACTTTGCGCTCTTCCAGAAGTAGAGGTGGGGGATGAGGAGGCGCGCGGGACCGCCGTGTTCCACGGGCAGCGGCTGCCCACCGACGTTCCACACCACCCACGCCAGTCCGCCGGTGAGGTCGGCCAACGGCAGGTTCGTGGTGTAGCCGGTGTGGCTGAATGCCACCACGTGAGTGGCTGACGCCAGGGGTCGGGCCATGGCGAGGAGTGTGTCGACCGAGACGCCGTCGAAGTCGAGATCGAACTTCGACCACGTGGTCACGCAGTGGATCGGACCGTCGTAGCTGTCCCCGGGGAGGGCGCGGATCTCCTTCCAGGTCCAGGTGGTCGGTTGCTCGACCAGCCCCTCGACCCGGAAGGTCCACGTGTCGGTTGCCAGTCGGGGCGTGACCTCGGCGTTCAACACCGGCCAGTCCGTGCCGGCGTCGTACTGACCCGGGGGGAGGCGGGGATCCCGGGCCGTCCGGGACCGACCGAAGAACCCACGTGTCGCCTTGGCCACGTCGCCATCGTAGGAGCAGTGCCCCACCGGCCCGGCCGCTCGCCGACGCGATTCAGGTCGCCATCGCCGCCACCTCAGCCTCGGCGGGGAGCTCACGGTACGAACGCTGCCCTGGCCATCCGCTCCACGTAGCTCACGTACTCCTCGACCGTCCACCCGCGCTCGAGGACGAGCCGCCGGCCGGGGATGGGATCCATCAGGAGCTCGGCGATCGCCGCCGCACGGTCGACGGGCAGGTCCTTGCGGAGGCCACCGAGCTCGGCGAGACGGGTCACGAACCAGCGTGCGGCTCGCGAGCGGTTCGCCTCGGCGTCCGCCCGCAGCGCCGCGGCCTCCGCATCGCCGTCGGCGGCCACGGTGAGCACGTCGAACAGCGGCGCCAGGCGACACGCAATGGTCCCGTTCTGTCGCGTCCACTGTTCGATCAACCGGGTGGGATCCGGCTCTTCGAACATGCGCTTGACGTCTGGGCGGTCCGCCATGGGGACTGGCTCGTCGTCCCCGGCCAGGGCCCAGTCCCAGGCCAGCTTGAGCACGGCCGCCTTGCCACCGACCGAGGTGAACACGGTCTTGCGGCTGACGCCGGCGCGGGCGGCGATGGCGTCGATCGTCGTCGGGGCATATCCCTGCTCGACGAAGAGGTCGTGCCCGGCCGCCACGATGCGGCGTTGCGTCGCCCTGGCCTGTTCATCGCGCAGCGCCGAGCGGTAGGGGCGGGGCGACGTCGAAGGCGGCATTGACAGAGCTTTCTGGTTGAGGTTACTGTTAGTGTAACGAAGTTACCATCAGTGTAGCTAAGAAGAACACAGGAGAGGTTCCCCCAATGAAGATTGTCCTGACCGGGGCCGGGCCGACCGGCCTCACCCTGGGCGCCGCGCTGGCCCGTCGGGGCCATCGCGTCGTCGCCTTCGACCCTGATCCCGGACCGTCGCCGGACGGCACCTGGCGCCGCCGCGGCGTGATGCAGTTCGAGCACGCCCACGGCTTCCGGCCGCAGGTGCGCGAACTGCTCCTGGCCGAGTGGCCGGACGCCTACGACGAGTGGGTCGGCCTCGGCGGCGCGGAGCTGACCGTTGAGATCCCGGACTCGCCACCGCTCGTGGTCATGCGCTCCCGCCGCCGCACGTACGAGCGCGCGCTGCGCGCCGCGGCGGCCCGCGTGTCAGGCCTCTCGGTGCGCACCGGCCGCGTCGAGCATCTGCTCCAGGAGCGGGGCCGGGTCGCCGGCGTCGTGGTCGACGGTCGGGCTGTCCCTGCGGACCTCGTCGTCGACGCGTCCGGCCGGGCGCCGCGGCTCGGTGGTCCGGTCGTCGAGGAGATCGGCGGGGAGTGCGGACTCGCCTACGTCGATCGCCGCTACCGGCTGCGCCCAGGGGCCGAGGCGGGCCCTCTGACCCAGCCGTACGTCTGGGGCGGCAGCTTCGACGGGTTCGACGCGATGGTCTTCCCTCACGAGCGGGGGCACTTCTCCGTCGTCATCGTGCGGCCGACGTCCGACGACGCGCTCAAGCAGCTCCGTCATCGGGAGCTCTTCGAGGCCGCCTGCTGCGCGGTCCCTGGCCTGGCCGAGTGGACCGACCCCGACCGCTCGGTGTCCTGCGGTGACGTGCTACCCGGCGGCCTGCTGCGCAACGTCTACCGGTGGCAGCGCCCGCTGGCCGGGGTGGTGGCGGTGGGCGACGCCGTCGCCACCACGACGCCGACGGCCGGGCGGGGCGTCGCCATGGCCAGCATGCAGATCGGGATGCTGCTCGGGCTGATCGACGGGGGAGCGGATCTGATGAACGTCGGAGCACCGTTCGGTGAGCGTTGCGACGTCGAGATCCTTCCCTGGGTGGAGGATCACATGGCGACCGACACCGAGCGGGCGCAGCGCTGGCTCGGCGCCGGGCTCGACCTGGATCGCCCGCTGACCTCGCGGTCCATCGTCGACGCCGCGGCCGCCGATCCGCGGATCCTCGAGCATGTCGGCGGCTACCTGGCCATGACGGCGTTGCCGGCCACGTTGGCGACGGCCGAACCCCTGGCCCGCGCCGTCTACGGGACCGGATGGCAACCGTCCTTCTCGGAGGGTCCGACCCGCGACGAGCTGGTCGGCATGCTCGGGCTGACGACCGGCATGGCCCTGGCCTCCTGAGCGCCGCCGCAGCGGCCGTCCGTCGCCGCCGGCGTGGCATCATCGTCTCGTCCGCCAAGGAGGCAACGTGGCCCGAGTCGATCCTCCGTTCCGTGCCGATCACGTCGGCAGCCTGTTGCGCGCGACCGAGGTGGTCGACGCCCGCGCGAAGGCGGCCGCGGGCGCGATCACGGCGGCGGATCTCCGGGCCGTCGAGGACGCTGCCATCGCCAGGAACGTCGCCGCACTCGAGCGCCTGGGCATGCACAGCATCACCGACGGTGAGCAGCGGCGGGCCTGGTTCCACCTCGACTTCCTCGAGCAGCTCGAGGGCGTCGCGGTCACCGGCAGCATCGCGTCCAGCTCGGACTCGGCGTCGACCGTGCACATGACCCCGCCCAAACTGTCGGTGGTCGGGCCGCTGCGGCACGTCCGCGACATCCAGGTGGACGACTTCTGCTACCTCGCCTCCATCACTACCGAGACACCGAAGGTCTCGATTCCGTCGCCGACGATGGTCCACTTCCGCGGCGGGCGCGCGGCCATCGACCTGCAGGCGTACCCCGACCTCGACCAGTTCTTCGACGATCTCGCCGCCTGCTACCGGGCCGAGATCGACGCGCTGTACGGCGCCGGCTGCCGGTACCTCCAGCTCGACGACACGAACCTCGCCTACCTTTGCGATCCGGCGATGCGGGCCGGCGCGGTCGAGCGGGGCGACGACCCCGACGAGCTGCCCCGCGCCTACGCCCACCTCATCAACCAGGCGCTCGCCTCGCGGCCCGCGGACCTGACCGTCGGCATCCACCTCTGCCGGGGCAACTACCGGAGCACCTGGTTCGCCTCCGGCGGCTACGAGCCCGTGGCCGAGGTGCTGTTCAACGACCTTGACGTCGACGCCTACTTCCTGGAGTTCGACGACGAGCGGTCCGGTGACTTCGCCCCCCTCCGCTTCGTGCCCGAGGACAAGGTCGTCGTGCTCGGGCTGGTCACGAGCAAACGGCCGGAGCTCGAGCCGTACGACGAGCTCGCCGCCCGCATCGAGGAGGCGTCCGCACACGTCCCGATCGATCGGCTCTGCCTGAGCCCGCAGTGCGGGTTCGCCAGCACGATGGAGGGCAACGCCCTCACGGAGGACCAGCAGTGGGCGAAGCTCGCTCACGTCGTCGACGTCGCCGCCCGGGTCTGGTCCCCGTGATGGCGATGGGGGTGCGGCACCCGGGGGATCGACCGGTGGGATGACCGTGGGAGGATGAGGCCATGGACGGTGTCCATGACATGGGAGGGATGCACGGGTTCGGCGAGGTGCCCTGCCGGCCCGGGCAGGAGCCCGTGCACGACGAGTGGGAGGGTCGTGTGATGGTCATGGCCCGAGTGGTCATGACAGGAACGACCATCGACCACTTCCGCCACACCATCGAGCAGATGCCCCCGGACGAGTACCTGGCCACCCGCTACTACGGCCGCTGGCTGTGGGCCATCGAGCGGATGGCCGCCGAGCAGGGCCTGCTCGACGGGTCCGGCCATCCCGATCCTCTGCCCCGGCCCAAGGGTGAGCCGGCCGCACCCCGCCGTTTCGCCGACGGTGAACGGGTTCGCGTCAGCAATCCCGTGACCCCGATGCACACCCGGGTGCCCCGGTACGTGCGCAACCACGAGGGCACGGTCGTCACCCGCTCGTGCGCCTGGTCGCATCCCACCGAAGCGGCCGAGTCTGGTCGGCACGGGCCGTCCGAGCACGTGTACGCCGTCGAGTTCGACGCCGAGGAGCTCTTCGGGCCCGGCGCCGATCACCGGGTGGTGGTCGATGTCTGGGAGAGCGATCTCCAGCCGGCGACGTGACTCGTCATCAAGCCCATGCCCTGTCCCGCCTGAAGGAGGCGACATGACCGAGCTGACCCCCGCCCAGCGGGCCGAAGTACTCGAGCGACATCTCCACGAGCACGGCCACATCCATCCGGAGGAGATCGACGAGACGCTGGCCGCAGCCGAGCGCGGCGACGGCGCCAGCACCGCGTTCGGCGCTCGCATCGTGGCCCGGGCCTGGACCGACCCCGAGTACAAGGCGAAGCTCCTGACGGACGCCACGACCACCATCTCCGAGCTGGCCAAGCAGACGATCCCGATCGGAGTGTTGGAGAACACGCCGACGCTGCACCACGTCGTCGTGTGCACGCTGTGCTCGTGCTACCCGAGCGGCGTGCTGGGCTCCCCGCCGGACTGGTACAAGTCCTTCGAGTATCGGAGCCGGGTCGTCCGAGAGCCGCGTGCCGTGCTGGCCGAGTTCGGCCTGGAAGTCCCAGAGGGTGTCGAGCTGCGCGTCGTCGACTCCACCTCCGAGCAGCGCTACCTGGTCCTCCCCTTGCGACCCGAGGGCACCGACGATCTCTCCGAGGAGGAGCTGGCCGCGCTGGTCACCCGCGACTCGATGATCGGCACCGCCCAGCCGCTCTCGCCCTAGGCCGAAGGTCAGGCCGATGAGCCTCGACGACTTCGAGCGCTACCCACTGACGTTCGGTCCTTCGCCGATCCACCCGCTGCCCCGCCTGAGCGCGCACCTCGGCGGCCAGGTGGAGATCTGGGCCAAGCGCGAGGACTGCAACTCCGGCATCGCCTTCGGTGGCAACAAGACGCGCAAGCTCGAGTACCTCGTGCCGGAGGCGCTGGCGCAGGGTTGTGACACGCTCGTGTCGATCGGCGGGGTGCAGTCCAACCACACCCGGCAGGTGACCGGCGTGGCCGCCCACCTCGGCCTCAAGGCCGTCACCGTGCAGGAGGCCTGGGTCGACTGGCCCGACGTCGTCTACGACAAGGTGGGGAACATCCAGCTGTCTCGGATGATGGGCGGGGACGTGCGGATGGATCCAGCCGGGTTCGACATCGGCGTCCGCGACAGCTGGCAGCGGACGATCGACTCCGTCGTGGAGGCGGGCGGGAAGCCCTATCCGATCCCCGCCGGCGCCTCCGACCACCCACTGGGCGGTCTCGGCTTCGCCAACTGGGCGCGCGAGGTCGCGCGGCAGGAGGCGGAATACGGCATCTTCTTCGACCACGTCATCGTCTGCACGGTGACCGGCTCGACGCACGCTGGCATGATTGCCGGGTTCGCGCTCGAGGAGCGCGAGGACCGCCGCGTCATCGGGATCGATGCATCCGCAACAATGGACAAGACGCGGACCCAGGTCACCAGGATCGCCACCGCGACGGCCAAGGCCATCGGGCTCGGACGGGAGTTGCGCGATGACGAAATCGTCCTCGTCGACGGCTACTCGGCCGGCATCTACGGCATCCCTGACGCCGCGACGATCGACGCCATCCGCACCTGCGCCCGTCTCGAGGGGATGCTCACCGACCCCGTCTACGAGGGCAAGTCGATGGCGGGACTCATCGGCCTCGTCGGCTCGGGGGCGATCCCGGCTGGCTCGAAGGTGCTGTACGCGCACCTGGGTGGGCAGCCGTGCCTGCCGGCCTACGCCGGCGTGCTCTGACGACGATGCCGGCCAAGTCGGGGAGTGGGCAGGAGGAACGGGCCGGCGTCCCGCTCACGAACCTCGATCAGCCGTTGTTCGACGGCGCGGGGACGACCAAGCGCGATCTCGTCGACTACCTCGATGGCGTGCGCGACCGGCTCCTGCCCGGGCTGCACGACCGGCCGCTGTCCGTCATCCGGGTCACCCGAGGTCAGCAGCCGTTCATGCAGAAGAACCTCCCGAAGCACGCGCCGGACTGGATCCTGCGCGTGCCACTGTGGGCCGAGGCTTCGCAGCGCACCGTGGCCTACGCCCTCTGCAACGACCGGCGCACGCTGCTGTGGTTCGCCAACCAACGAGCGGTCGAGTACCACCCGACGCTGGTCGCGGTCGACCGGCCCGACCACGTCACCCACCTGGTGCTCGATCTCGACCCTCCCACGGCGGAGGCGTTCGCCGATGTGGTGGCCACGGCCAAGCTCGTCCGGCAGGCGCTCGACGAGGCTGGGTTGGCCGGCGCGGTGAAGACCAGCGGATCGAAGGGCGTCCACATCTACGTACCGATCGACCTCGGCACCGCCATGGAGGACGCGACCGCGGCGACGCGCGCCATCGCCGTCCGGGCCGAGCGCCTCGATCCGACCATCGCCACCACGGCCTTCATCAAGGAGGACCGCGAGGGCAAGGTGTTCATCGACTCAACCCGCAGTGGCGGCGCGACCGTCGTGGCCGCGTACAGCCCGCGCGTCCGTCCCGGCGTGCCCGTCTCGTTCCCGCTCGCCTGGGACGAGCTCGACGACGTCGTGCCGGGCGAGCTGACGATCCTCACCGCTCTCGAGCGGTTGGGTGACCGGGATCCCTGGGCGGACGCCATGCCGGCACCGCAGGTCCTCCCGCCCGATCTCGTCGCTGAAGGGCACACCGTCCCGGTCGCCCGGGTGGCGGCGATGCACGAGGGCAAGCGGCGGGCCCGGGCTCGCCGCCAGGCCGGACCGGCGGAACCGGCGGAACCGGAGAGCTAGCCGACCGGCGCGGTCGTGCCGTGTGGCAACCTCCTCGCATGAGCTTCGACCTGACCGGGACCGGCATCTGGAGCGGACAGCTGCGCTACGGCGACGTGGCCCAGGTGGCCGAAGCCGCCGCCGAGCTCGAGGAGATGGGATGGTCCGCGCTGTGGGTGCCGGACGTGGGCGGCGACGTGTTCGCAGCGCTCCGCAACCTCCTCAGCGCGACGAGCACGGTGGCCGTCGCCACCGGCATCCTCAACATCTGGATGCACGGCGCAGACGAGACGGCTGTCGAGCACGCCCGCCTCACCGCCGACCACGGTGACCGGTTGCTGCTCGGTCTCGGCGTGAGCCACCGGCCGCTCATCGACCGCGTGAACGAGCCCGGCACGTACCGACAGCCGTTGGCGCGGATGGTGGAGTTCCTCGACGAGCTCGACGCCGCCGACCCACCGCTGGCCGCGGACCGCCGGGCGCTGGCCGCGCTGGGACCGAAGATGCTCGAGCTGGCGCGCGAGCGGACGGCCGGAACGCACCCGTATCTGGTGACGCCGTTGCACACGCAACGAGCGCGCGAAGCGCTCGGACCGGATGGGCTGGTGGCGCCCGAGCAGGGCGTGGTGCTCGACACGGACCCCGCCACGGCTCGAGCGACGGGGCGGCAGCACCTCTCCCGCTACATGGAGCTGCCGAACTACGTCAACAACTGGCGACGGTTCGGAATCGAGGACGAGGACCTCGCGGACGGGGGGAGCGACCGCTTGGTGGACACCCTCGTGGCGTGGGGAGACGAGTCCGCCATCGCCGCCCGCGTCCAGGAGCACCGCGACGCCGGTGCCGACCACGTGTGCGTCCAGGTGCTGACCGATCAGCCGGCCGAGCTGCCGCGCCAGGAGTGGCGAGCGCTCGCCCCGGCACTCACCTGACCCGGTTCGGAACGGTCAGCCCCGGATCATCTCCGCCATGAGGTTGTGGTAGTGGGCGATCTTGAACTCGCGGGATGAGAGCAGGTTCGTGGTGTAGGCGCTCGATCGCTTGGTGCGCTCGAGCTGCTGGTAGATGTCGATGTCCTCGCCCACCACGACCTTCAGGTGCTCCCAGTGGTTGAGCATCCGGTCCTTGTAGGCCTCGTACTCGGGATCGTCCTCGTCGCCGGGGTAGATGAGCTCCCAGCACAGGAACCGCGTGCGGTCCACGTCGATGGGGATCGGGTTGAACACCTGGATGTGCTCCGGGTTGCAGTTGAAGACGGTGTTCGGGAACACG
Source organism: uncultured Acidimicrobiales bacterium (assembly GCA_963829955.1). Classification (GTDB taxonomy): domain Bacteria; phylum Actinomycetota; class Acidimicrobiia; order Acidimicrobiales; family Ilumatobacteraceae; genus DASTFY01. The sequence goes on along the minus strand of CAWHKS010000009.1, from coordinate 126,352 downwards.
ACGTAGTGGCAGATTGCGTACTGCTGGTGGTCCCAGTTCTCCGCGAGCTGCTCCCGGTACTGCTGGCGGGGCACGAAGCACATGTAGTTGTGGTCGTTGACCACGTGGAACGTCGTGTCCTTGGCCGACTTCGTCCAGGCGTTGCCGACGTGGTGGAGGGACGCGGTGTGGTAGATCTCGTTGAACCCGTCGACGATGGCCTTGTAGCTCACAGGCACGTCCCACTCGAGCAACTCGAGCAGGACCATGTCCTCCATCCCGAACTGCCCGAGGTCGACCAGGATGTCCTCGCCGATCCACTCCCGCAGCGGCGGCGCCGCGTCGGGACCGGACAGGTTCAGCCAGATCCAGCCGCCCCACTCGTCCGCAGCTACCGAGGGAGCACGCAGGCCCTGGAGCTGCTCCTCGGCGAAGTCGACCTTCTCCGGGACGCCGACGACCCTGCCGGTCGTGTCGTAGATCCAGCCGTGGTAGGGGCAGGTGAACTTCTTGGCTCCGCAACCCTTCCACTCGGTCACGAAGGTCGGCCCACGGTGCTGGCAGACGTTGTGGAACGCGGCGACCGAGCCGTCCGGCTGGCGCGTTACCACGGTGGTCTCGCCATGGCTCTCGAAGCTGAGCCAGTCCCCCGCGTTGGGGATCTCCGACGAACGACCGGCGATCAACCACGTGGTGTTGAGGACCTTCTCGCGTTCGAGCTCGAACTGCATCGGATCCGTGTACGGCTGGCGGCTGATGCTGCTCGGCCCGTAACCAGGGGTGATGGGCACGCCCGGCCCGAGACGGACGGGGACGTCACCACGAGTCGGGACGAAGACCACGGCACTCCTCCTCGCTGCGCGTGGGCACGGTACCAGCACGAGAGTTTCGATAACCCACGTTATATAACATCTGTGATACATTGCCGTCAATGCCGAAGGTGGTCGACAGCGCAGAGCGACGGGCCGAACTGGCTGCCGCCGTGGCCCAGCTCATCGCTCGCGCCGGCGTGGGCGCGGCGACCCTGCGCGATGTGGCGGCGGAGGCCGGGTGGACGACGGGAGCGCTGACGCACTATTTCGCCGACAAGCGCGAGCTGCTGCTGTTCACCTTCCGCTCCTCCTTGGCCCAGCGCCACGCGGCGCGTGAGGCCCGCGACCACACACGGCCGAAGGAGGCTCTGCTGCACTCCCTGGAGGGCGCGTCTGCCCCTCGACGACGACGGCCGGCGCCACTGGATGGTGACGGTGGCCTTCTGCGCGGAGGCGGCCGGGGACGAGGAACTCTCCCGGGCGCAGCGCGACGCCTACCGGGACTTTCGGGCCGGGCTGGCCCACCTCCTGCAGGCCGGCGCCGACGGCCGCGGCGACGATCGGGCCGCGTGCCTGGCCCGCGCCGAGCAGTTGATCGCGGTGGCGGACGGCATCGCCATGCAGGCGCTCTTCGACCCCGAGAGCTGGCCGGCGTCCCGCCAGCTCTCGACCCTCCACGCCACCGTCGGGCCCATGCTCGCTCGTTGAGGTCCTTCGGCGTCGCCGCGATCCTGAGGGAACCTGTTTCCGCCGGCCGGTGTAGGAGGGGCATGAAGCGTGTCGTCCTTGCCGCCGTCGTCCTGTTGGCCGGGCTCGCCGTAGCCCTCGTCCCCTCCGGTCAGGCCGGGGCCGGCGGTTTCGCCGTCACCACGCTCGACCCGCTCTCTGCGGTCACGCCGGATGAGCCGACCCCGGTCGGCTTCACCATCCGCCAGCACGGGGTGACGCCGGTGGCCCTCGATGGTGTGCGCCTGATCGTCCACACCGCGGACGGCGGGCCGACGACCGCGTTCCCGGCCCGTGCGGAGGGACCGCTCGGGCACTACGTCGCCGATGTCGTCCTCCCCGTCGGCACCCACCGTTGGGAGGTCATCCAGGGGTGGTTCGGGCCGCAGGATCTCGGCCCGCTCGTGGTGGCGATCGGTGGGGGCGTGGCTCCCACGGGCGACGACGGCCGGCGTTGGCCGGAGCCCGTCCGCTATGGCCTGCTGGCGATGACGGCCGCGTCGGCGATCGTGTTCGTCGCCGCCCTCGCCGGTCTACCCCGGCGCCGGCCTCGCCGGCCTGCCGTGGCCTGAGCCGGGCGGCCGGATCGTGAGCACCCGTGTGGCGGTGGCCGTCGGCGCGCTCGACCCTCGGGCTGGCGGCCCTGACCGGGTGGGCCTGGGGCTCCGAGCCCTCGGTGCCCGGCGAGGCCGTGCCGGAGCCCGTCGCCGATGGAGCCACGCTGTTCATGGCCAAGGGCTGCGCCACTTGCCACGACGGACCCGACAGCTCGGCCCTCATCCCGGCCGGGCCGACCCTGGCCGACGTCGCGGCTTGGGCTGGGGACCGCCGGCCGGGCATGAGCGCGCAGCAGTACGTGCAGGAGTCGATCACCGTGCCCGGATCCTTCGTGTCGCCGGCGTTCGTCCAGACCGGTCCCGTGGACGCCATGCCGGGCATCGCCGTGTCCCCCGCCGAGGTGGACGCGCTCGTCGACTATCTGCTGAACGAAACCTGATCGAGCGCCCGTCAGGCCTGGCGCGCCGGTGATGTGAGGGATGCCTGCCGGACAAGATCATGTTGTCCGCGGCGCCCACAGGTCCGACACTGACCGCGATGGCTCACGAGGGACCCGTCCTCTCCCACCGGGTGTACCGGGCCGAGCGGCACGGGCGGTGGTCGTCCGGTGCGGCTCGTGCCGCGGTGTTCGGCATGAGCGACGGGCTGGTGTCGAACCTCAGCCTGGTCGCCGGTGTCGCGGGTGCCTCCGTTGATCGGGCCGAAGTCGTCGTGGTGGGTCTGGCCGGCCTGGTGGCCGGCGCGCTGTCGATGGCGGTCGGGGAGTACGTCTCGGTCAAGGCCAACCAGGAGCTGCTGCAGCGCGAGCTGGACATCGAGCGCGGGGAGATCGAGCACGACCCCGCGGGCGAGACGAGGGAGTTGGCCGGTATCTATGTCGAGCGTGGACTCGACCGGGACACGGCCATGACGGTCGCCCGCCGGATGATGGAGGATCCGGAGACCGCCCTCGAGGCCCACGCCCGCGAGGAACTCGGTCTCGATCCCGGCGTGCTGGGGGCGCCGGTGCTCGCCGCGGCGTCGTCGTTCATCGCCTTCTCCGCCGGCGCCGCCGTCCCGCTGCTGCCGTGGCTCTTCGCCGGGGGGACCGCGGCCCTCGCCCTCAGCCTGGTGCTCGGCGTCGTTGCCGCACTGGCGCTCGGCGCGGGCCTGGCGTTGCTCACCCGCCGCAGCCGCTGGCGCTCGGCGCTGCGGCAGGCCGGGCTGCTGCTGCTGGCGTTCGCCGTGACCAACGTCGTCGGCCGGCTGGTCGGGGCCGCGGTCTAGGACGGCGCCTCCCGCCGACCCACACGCTCCAGGGAGAGGAATGCGGTGAGGGCCACGACATGGGGGAGGAAGATGATCGAGATCGCCAGGTAGGTGATGACGTGGAAGGCGATCAGCGCGCCGACGATGACGGCCCTCGTCCGCTCCCGTCGCACGACGAGCAGGAGCGGCGCCGCCAGCTCCAGCAAGAGCAGCAGCCACTGGAACGTGCGCAGGACGCCGGGATGATCGAGCGACCACTGCGCCAGGTCGGTGCCGCGGCGCAGGACGGCACGGGTCAGCGTGGCGCCCGTGGCCCAGTTCCAGCCCCCGAAGCGGAGCTTGCCCCACGCGGCAAGGAAGTACGTCGCCACCACCGCCACCTGGGTCATCCGTACGGCCCAGCCGGCCTGAAGCGAGCGCCGCTGCTCGCCCAGCGTCGCGGCCCCGACGGTGGGCAGCACGCCGAGGAGCACGAGGAAGGCGAACCGATCGTGGTCCACCTTCCCGTAGGACATGGCGACGAGCATCCACCAGCCGTAGAGCGCGAAGACGGCGACGCCGGCCGTCCGGACGAGGGTGGTGGCGCGGGTCAGGACCCCGACGAGGCCCGTCACCGTCGCCACCAGCAGCGCCAGCTTCAGGAGATCGACACCGGTCCGGGTCGGCGTGGGGAGATGGAGGAGGCGGGCGACCATCACGGGCCGGTACAGGACGCCGGGGACGTCACCGTGGTGTCCGACCCACGTCGTGGTCACCAGCACGTCGACCGGCACGAACGCGTAGGCCAACAGGCGCAGCGCGGCCACCCGGCCGAGCGCGGTCGGCGGGAACCACCAGCCGGCGTGGCGCCCGGTGCGGGCGCCACTGACGGGTCCCGCGCCGAGCGCGCCCGGCCGGAGGGATCAACGACGCCACGAGGCCACCGTCTTGCTCGTCGGATCGCCGGACGGGCGGCCCCCCTCCAGGGGCTGGCGCCACTTGACGAGGTGGACCTCGACCAGGTCCGGCCCGTCCGGCTGCCGCACCTCGTAGGCGTACGCCAGCTGGCCGAGCAGCCCGGGATCGGCCACGAAGCGGGGGATCTGGCCTTCGAGCTCGGCCCGCCGCAGGCCGTAGGCCGCGCCGGGCAGGAGGATTCGCTGGCCGTCCACCGTCGTCGCCTCGAGCTGGTACCAGCTCGTCGTGCCGTCGAGCCGCTGGCGGGTGGCGTACATGCGGAACGGCCCGAAGGGGAACTGGTCGTCCTGTCCCCACGCCGTGCCCGCCAGCAGCAGGACGAAAACGACCGCGGCGACGGCGAGGCGGGCCCGCCGCGCCCCGCCCGTCAGCTCCGGGGCTGCGGCGACCGCAGCCGAGTCGGCTGCGCCGCCCTGCACGCCGCGAGGCTAGCCGTGAGGCCGGCGCCGCCGCCGGCCGGTCCCGTGCACGGCTCAGCGATGCGGACTACACATTGGCCACCTCGCGGCGACAGCGGGATCCGTCGCGGGGAGGAGGAGCGATCGTGAGTCAGATTGACGCTCAGTGGCACGCCGACCCGACGGGCCGCCACCAGCTGCGGTGGTGGGACGGTCAGACGTGGTCGGACTTCGTGGCCGACGACGGTGTCTCGGCGATCGATCCCGTCACCGGCCCGCCCGTGACGGCACCGATCCCCTTGGCCTACGCCACTGCCGCACCGGTCCACTACCAGTACCAGCCGTACGCGCCGGTGGCTGTGGTCGGGAACGAGAGAGTGGCCGCCGGCATCCCGCTGACCAACCCCTGGGCGCGGCTGGGCTCGTCGCTCATCGACCTCGTCCTCATCATCGTGACGCTCATCATCGGCTGGCTGATCTGGACGCTCATCGTGTGGTCGAAGGGGCAGACGCCCGGCAAGCAGATCTGCGGGCAGCGGGTGGTGATGAAGCGGACCGGACAGGCGGCCACTTGGGGCGAGATGGCCCTGCGGGACTTCGTCATCCGCGGCCTGGCCATCGGCATCATCGGTCAGCTCACGTGCGGGATCTTCTCGCTGGTGGCGACGCTCATGATCTTCTCGACCTACCACGAGACCATGTGGGACAAGTGGGCCGGGACCCTCGTGGTCGACGACCGCGAAGGCAGGACCCTCGCCTGACCGCTCGCGGCCTGACCGGGCTGGTCGATGGCCGAAACTGTGGGCAGCATGTCATTGACGCCATCCCGGATCCCCGGGATGCTGGTCCCATGCCTGACCGCCGCGTCGTCCTCGTCGTCTACCCCGGCTGTCAGGCCCTGGACCTGTCCGGTCCCCACGAGGTCCTCGCCGGGGCCAACGAGCTGCTCGGCGCCCAAGGCCGGGCCGATCCCCGCTACCGCCTCCTCATCGCGGCGGCCGAAGCCGGTCCGGTGCGGACGGAGAGCGGCCTGACGATCCTCGCCGATCAGGGGTTGGCCGGCGTGCGCGGGCCGATCGACACCTTGCTCGTGGTCGGAGGAGGTGGGGTGTACGCGCTGGGAGCCGACGGGGAGGTCGTCGCCGGGATCCGGCGTCTGGCCGGCTCCGCCCGCCGGGTGGCCAGCGTGTGCACCGGGGCGTTCGCGCTGGCCGCGGCCGGGCTGCTCGAAGGTCGGACCGTCTGCACCCACTGGGCGCGCCGCGACCGTCTGGCCCGGGAGCATCCAGGGCTCGACGTCGACCCTGACGCCCTGTATCGCCGCGACGGCAAGTTCTGGACGTCGGCGGGCGTGACCGCCGGCATCGATCTCGCCCTGGCCCTGGTCGAGGACGACTGCGGCGCCGAGGTCGCCCAGACCGTTGCCCGCTGGCTGGTGATGTACCTGCGCCGGCCGGGCGGGCAGTCGCAGTTCGCGGCGCCGCTGTGGCACGCACCGAGCGAGGTGGCGGCCGTGCGCCGCGCGCAGGAGCTCGTCCTCACCGACCCGGGCGCTGACCACTCCGTGCCCACCCTGGCCGCCGCCGTCGGCATGAGCGTGCGCAACTTCACCCGCGTGTTCACGAGGGAGTTGGGCACCACGCCCGCCCGCTACGTCGAGCGGGTGCGGGTGGAAGCGGCCTGCCGGACGCTCGAGACCACCGACCTCACGGTCGACGTCGTCGCCCGCCGGGGTGGCTTCGGCACCGCGGAGACCATGCGCCGCAGCTTTCTGCGCGCGCTCGGCGTGCCACCGACCGACTACCGACGCCGCTTCACGCTGGCCGGCTGAGCCGGCAGGAAGGATCCATCATGCAGATCGCCGCCGTCCTCTTCGAGCGCCTCACCGCCCTGGACCTCATTGGTCCCTACGAAGTGCTCCAACGGCTCCCGGGAGCGACCGTCACCTTCGTCGGCCACCGCCGCGGTGAGGTCCGGACGGACAACGGCTTCCTCGGGCTGACCGTCGACGCCACGTTCGACGAGCTGCCTCACCCGGACGTCGTCGTCGTGCCTGGCGGCGTGGGCACCCGCGCGCTGCTGGAGGACGAGCCCGTGCTGGCGTGGCTTCGCGCGGCTCATGAGACCTCCCGGTACACGACCTCGGTCTGCACCGGATCGCTCGTCCTCGGCGCCGCCGGTCTGCTCGAAGGCCTCACGGCCACCACGCACTGGGCGAACCTCGAGATGCTCCGCGAGTTCGGGGCTGAGCCCACCTCGGAGCGGGTCGTCGAGCACCTCGACCGCCGCATCATCACGGCCGCCGGCGTCTCCTCGGGGATTGACATGGCGCTGCGGCTGTCCGAGCTCCTGGTGGACGACATCGCCGCCATGGCCATGCAACTCATGATCGAGTACGACCCCCAGCCACCGTTCGACGCCGGTGCCGTGGCCAAGGCCGACCAGCGGGTGGTCGAGCGGGTCATCGAGTACGCGCAGACCAAGTACTAGCTGTGCCATCATGATGGCAAGAGTTGTTATCATGCTGCGGTGATCCGTACCCAGATCTCCATGACCGGCGACCAGGCAGAGGCCTTGCGGCGCTTGGCGGCCGTCCGGCGCCGATCGCAGGCCGCGCTCCTCCGTGACGCGCTCGATGAGCTCCTCCGGGACGACACGCTGGCCCGCCGCATCGAGCACGCCCGCGAGGTGATCGGGGCCTTCCGGTCGGGCACCAGCGACACCGCTGAGGAGCATGACCGGGCGCTGACGGCCGCGCTCGACACCTGAGCAGAGTCGTGACGACCTGCCTCATCGACACGTCCGCGCTCTACGCGGTTCTCGACGTTGATGACCGGAGGCACCGGGACGCCGCCAACGGGTGGGAGCGACTCCTCGAAGGCATCGTGTCGGGGACCACGGACGGGATCACCCACGGCGGCGTGGTCGTCGAGTCGGCGGCGCTCGTCCAGCATCGGCTGGGGATGCGCGCGGCCGCCGCGCTGCACCGGCATGTTCTGCCGCTGCTTCGGGTGTTCTGGGTGGACGACGCGCTTCATGACCGGGCCGTTGCCGCGCTGCTCGCCGCCGACCATAAGGAGGTGAGCCTGGTCGACTGGACGTCGTTCGAGCTCCTGCGCACCCACGCGCTCGACACGGCCTTCGCGTTCGACCGCCACTTCTGGGAGCAGGGCTTCACGAGCTGGGTGTGAGGCGAGTGGCACACCTGGTGCCGTCCCCCCAGTCGATGGCCTCGGGGCGGGTACGGTGCGCGCGGATGCGCATCGACGAGGTGGAGCTGCGGGTCGTGTCCGTCCCGTTCCGCTCGCCCGTCCGGACGTCCTACGGCACCGAGAGCGAGAAGGTGGCCGTGCTGGCGACGGTCCGCTCCGACGGGGTCGAGGGCTACGGCGAGGGGGTCATGGAGAACCTCCCGCTCTACCGCGAGGAGTCGGTCGACGGGGCGCTGGCCCTGCTCCGCCGGGCCCTCGTGCCGTGGATCCTTGCCAACGACGTGACCCAACCGGACACGCTCACCGACGCTTGGCGGTGCTGGCGGGGCAACCCGATGGCCAAGGCCACGCTGGAGCACGCGGTGTGGGACTGCTGCGCGCGCCAGCGGGACCTGCCGCTGTGGGAGGTCCTCGGTGGCTCCGGCGCCGCTGTGGCGGTGGGGGCCAGCCTCGGACTGACGCCGATCCCGGACACGCTCGAACGCGTCGGCCGTCATCTGGACGAGGGCTACCAGCGGATCAAGCTCAAGGTCGAGCCCGGCGCCGACGTGGACCTGCTCGCCGCCGTCCGCACTGCCTTTCCCGGGGCCGCGCTGAGTGCTGATGCGAACTCCGCCTACTCCCTGGCTGATGCCGACCACCTCCGCGGCTTCGACGCCATCGGTCTGACCTACCTCGAGCAACCGCTGCACTGGGACGACCTCGTCGAGCACGCGGCGTTGGCGGGGATGCTGGCCACGCCGCTGTGCCTCGACGAGAGCCTCACCTCGTACGAGCGCACCGTGGCCGCGCTGGACCTGGGTGCATGCGCCGTCGTCAACCTCAAGTCCGGACGGGTGGGTGGCCACGCCGTCGCCCGGCGGATCAACGACCTGTGCGTGGCCCGGTCCGTGCCGCTGTGGTGCGGCGGGATGTACGAGCTTGGCATCGGGCGGGCGCACAACATCCACCTCGCCACGCTGCCCGGGTTCACGCTTCCGGGGGACACGGCCTCGGCCAGCCGGACCTACGAGCACGACATCGTGCAGGAGGCGCTGGAGGCCACGGCCGGATGGATGCCGGTGCCCGCCGGCCCCGGCATCGGCGTCAGCCTCGACCGCCCCTTCCTGGAACGCGTCACCTGCAGTACGGAGACCCATCGTCGGTAGGTACCGCAGGAGCAGCACGAGGAGCACGAGGAGCAGGAAAGACGACCTGACCGAACCACTGCTGCCGGCCGCCGTGCGGCTGCCGCACGAAGCCGAGGGCCCCGGCGGCGCTGGCGGCGCACGTCCGCGTCGAGACCGAGGGCCTCGCGACCTCGCCGGAGTGTGCGAGGTGGAGCGCACGGGGCCGGGGCCGGTCCGCCTGTTCGCCGGTCGTCGTCAGGAGCGCTGAGCGACGCGGCGTCCCGGTCAGGGGGTGCGGAGCTCGAGCAGACGGCGAACCTCGCCGGCCAGCCATGCGGCCGCCGCCCCGTAGCCGGGCGGCACCAGGTGGGGGCACCGGTTCTCGGAGTACTCGGGATGGCCGGCCAGGAACGCCGGATAGTCGGCGAGGACGAGGTTGGGCCAGCGCAGCGTGGCTGCCTGCAGCTCCTGGTTGGCCCGCACGAGGGCGTCCTTGTAGCCGTTCGAGCAGTCGGCAGTGCTGGCCAGCATCGGCCACACGACGAGTCGCGGCCCCGCCGCCTGCACCACGGCGTCGATGCGGCGCGGGAAGCGACCCTTGCCGACCTCCGACCGTGCGTTGTGGAAGCCGAGGATGACCAGGGCGATGTTCGACGGGGCGCCGCCGGCGCCGGCCAGCAGGTCCGCGCCGACCCCGATCGGCATCCCGCCGTACGCCTCCTTCCACACGAGCAAGCAGCCGACCCCGCCCAGCGCCTCGGTCAGCCCGTTGCGGAGCGTGCCCAGCCCCAGGGAGTCGCCCACGAAGCTGACGGCACACGGCGCCGGGGCCTGCGTGGTGGGCGGCGGCGGGAGAGTCGTGGGTGGCAGTGTTGTCGGCGGAAGCGTGGTCGGGGGCGTGGTCGTTGACGGTGCAACTTCCATGGCGTGGGCCGGCACGGTGACGCTCGGCCTGCCCACGACGTGGACGTTCACCGGTGCCGGCGCACAGCCGGCCAGTAGGAACCCGACCACGATGCCGGCGAGTGCCGTGCCGTGGGACCGCCGCCGCGTCACGGGAGCAACGGCGCGACGGCCGCGTCGAGGTACGGCGCGAGCCACGAAGCAGCCGTCGCCGTGAGGTGGTTGGCGTCCCGGTAGACGAGGACGTCGCCGACGATGACGGGACAGGCGCTCGGGGAGCAGAGCCAGTTGCTGGTCGACACGAAGGCGGAGTCGTACGCCGCCGCTACCCCCTGCTCGACACCCAGGCGATCGTCCCGCACCGCTTCGGCCCGTGGGTTCACGCAGGCCGAGACGCGGCTCAGGTTGGCCGAGACGCAGGCCGGGATGTCGCGTGCGGGGGTGGGTGTGTCACCCAGGACCAGCACGCGGCCCGCCAGTGGCCGGTATGCGGCGAGCGTGTCGCTCAAGCCCCGCTGCCACGCCTGGTTGCCGTCGACCCCCGCCCACGCGCCGGTCTGCCGGTACCGGTACGACGACATGAGGAGCAGGTCCGGCTGCTCGGCGGCCAGCCGGGCAGCCACGTTGACCCGCCACGCGTCGCACTCCCGCAGCTCGCGGTTCACCATGGGGCTGAACACCGAGATGCTGGCCGTCGGGCAACCCTTCTTCGTCAGGACCAGCAGCCGCCACCGGTGCTGGTCGGCGAGCTGCGCGAGCGCGGGGAACCACTGCGCGGCGTGCGAGTCGCCAAAGAGCGCGACCGTGGTGGTCGACGTGGGATCGCCGAACGTGCACGGCCCGGGGGTCGTCACCGCCGCGTCCAGGTGGCAGCCGTCGTTGTAGATGCCGGGCAGATCGCCCCGGGCACCCCGCAAGGATGGGCGAAGGTTGGCCGGCGCCGCCTCCGTCATCAGCCCGGCGAGGAGCTGCGGCTCGTTGAGGGCCGCCAATTCGTCTGAGCTCGGCCGCACCGTGGTCGGCGGTGCGGTGGTTGCGCCCGCGGTGGTGACGGCCGATGTCGGCGCCTCCGGCCCGGTGGCCGGCGACCGGTCGACGGCGCCGTCAGGGGGCGTCACCGGCGAGCGGGCCGCCGTGGTGGCCGGCACCGCCACCGTGATCGGCGGCCCGGCGACGGCGGTGACGACCACGGGAGCGGCGGCCGTTCCGGTACCGACGAGCACCGGGGTCGTGGCGACCACGGCCACCGCGGTCATGACCGACGCGGTGATGAGTCCGCTGGCCATGAGCAGGCCGCGGCGGGCCTCGGCCGCCAGCCACCGCCAGTGCCGCACCGGGTTCTCGAGGATGCGGTAGGTCACGGCGGCGATGACCACGGATGCCAGCAGCGTGACGACGCGCTCCCACCCGGCCAGCGGTCCGAGCTCGGCCTCGACGAGCACGAGCGCGGGCCAGTGCCAGAGGTAGATGCTGTACGACCGCTGCCCGACCCATGTCATGGGGCGCAGGTTGAGCGGACCGATCGGACCGCGCCCCAAGAGGGGGCCACCGAGGATGACCGCTGCGGTGGCGCAGACCGGCGCGAGCGCAGCCGGCCCCGGGAACCGCGTGGCCAGGTCGAAGCGCACGGCGCAGGCGACGATGACGATCAGCCCGGCCCACGCCGCCGCCCCGCGCACGAACCTCGGCAGCCGGCTGGCCTGGAGCATCAGCAGTGCCAGGGCCGCCCCCGTCAGCAGCTCCCAGGCGCGGGTGGAGAGGCTGAAGAACGCCCAGGGCTGGTTGCGGTCGGTGAGCAGGACCGACGCCGTGAAGGAGATCGGCCAGCCGACGACGATCAGCAGCGCCACCGCGGCGCGGCGGTGACGCCGGTAGCCGGCCACTAATTGCAAGAGCAACGGCCACACCAGGTAGAACTGCTCCTCCAGCGCCAGCGACCAGAAGTGGAGCAGGGGAGACGGCGCCAGGTCCGCGGCCAGGTAGTCGTTCTGCCGCCAGGCGAGCACGATGTTGATGGTGAACGTGGCCGCGGCCAGTCCGTCGCGGGCCAGATCGGTGAGCGCCAGGGGATCGAGCACCGCGGTCCCAGCCAGCAGCGTGGTCACGATCACGAGCGACGACGCCGGCAGCAGCCGCCGGGCCCGGCGGGACCAGAAGCGGCCCAGCTTGATGGATCCGGTGCGCTGCAACTCGGCCAGCAGCAGCGACGTGATCAGGAACCCGGAGACGACGAAGAAGACGTCGACGCCGATGTAGCCGCCGCTGAACGGCCCGAGCTCGGCATGGAAGCACAGGACCAGCAGCACCGCGACGGCGCGCAGTCCTTCCAGGTCGAGCCGTAATCCGCGGTCGTCCGCGCGCGGGGGCCAGTGCGGGGGCGGCCACGCGGGCTGTGGCGTCGGGGTTCGGGGCTGCGGTGCCTGCGATGTCGAGTGCTGTGGGCTCCGCGGCGGTGGCAGGCCCCGGCGCGTGTCGGGGTCAGGCGGTGGAAGGGCGCGCTCGGCCCGCCGCGCTCGCGCCGACGGCGGTGGGAGCACCCCTGGAGGAGCCTGTACCACCGTGTGACGGTACCAATCGCGTCGTCCCTGCTAGCGGATGGTTCCAGGCCCGCCGGGGCGGGTCAGATGGTGGGAACCTCCACGTGGCGTCCGAACACCCCGGCGAGAGCGCCCATGATCTCGCCGAGCGTGGCGTAGGCCCCGACCGTCTCGATGAGGGTCGGCATCAGGTTCACGGACGGATCGGATGCATCGGCGGCGAGCCGGCCGAGCGCCGCAGCCACGGCGTCCGCGTCCCGATCGTGACGGACCTGATCGAGCCGCTTGAGCTGACGGGCCTCGTCGGCGTTGGTGATCTGGAGCAGCTCGATGCCGTTCTCCTCGTTGCCCTCGGTGAAGCGGTTGACCCCGACGACGATGCGATCGCCCTGGTTGAACTTGCGTTCGAGCTCGTAGGCGGAGTCGGCGATACGGCCCTGGAACCAGTTCTCCTCGATGCCCCTGATGACGCCCTCGAGCATCGAGCCCGAGCCCAGGTCGTCGAGATGGGCGAACAGCTCCTCGGCCTGGCGCTCCATCTCGTCGGTCAGCTCCTCGACGAACCAGGAGCCACCGAGCGGGTCGGCCACGTGGGCGACGTTCGTTTCGTAGGCAAGCACCTGCTGGGTGCGCAGCGCGATCCGGGCCGCCTTCTCGGTCGGCAGCGCCATCGCCTCGTCCATCGAGTTCGTGTGCAGCGACTGCGTGCCCCCGAGGATGCCAGCGAGTGCCTCCACCGCGGTCCGGACGATGTTGACCTCCGGCTGCTGGGCCGTCAGCGACACCCCTGCGGTCTGGGTGTGGAACCGCAGCTGCATCGAGCGCTCCAGCTCAGCGCCGTAGCGCTCGCGGAGCCACCGAGCCCAGATGCGCCGCGCGGCACGGTACTTGGCGATCTCCTCGAAGAAGTCGATGTGGGCGTTGAAGAAGAAGCTCAGCCGGGGAGCGAAGGCATCGATGGTCAGGCCGGCCTGCAGCGCCAGCTCGACGTAGGCGAAGCCGTTGGCGAGCGTGAAGGCAAGCTCCTCGGCGGCCGTCGAGCCGGCCTCGCGAATGTGGTAGCCGGAGATGGAGATCGAGTGCCACCTCGGCATCTCTGCCGCCGTGAAGTCCACGGTGTCCCGCACCAGCCGCATCGACTGGCGGGGCGGGAATACGAACTCCTTCTGGGCCTGGTACTCCTTCAGGATGTCGTTCTGGAGTGTGCCGCCCAGGCGCGAGCGGTGCACCCCGGCCTTCTCGGCCTGCGCGATGAACATGGCGAGGATGACTGCCGCGGGGGAGTTGATGGTCATCGACGTGGTGATCGTGTCGAGGTCGATCCCCGCGTAGAGGTCTTCCATGTCGGCGAGGGAGTCGACGGCCACGCCGCAGCGGCCCACCTCGCCCAGCGACATCTCGTCGTCCGAGTCCAGCCCGAGGAGCGTGGGCATGTCGAAGGCGGTCGACAACCCGTCGCCGCCGGCGCGGATGATCTCCTTGAACCGCCAGTTCGTGTCCTCGGCCGTGCCGAAGCCGGCGAACATCCGCATCGTCCACAACTTGGAGCGGTACATCGACGCGTACGGGCCCCGCGTGTACGGATAGACGCCCGGGAGCTCCGCGCCTTCTGCCCCGTACACGGGCTCGAGCGGTATGCCGGACATGGTCGAGAAGTCGGCCTCGCGAACGCGCGATGCGTCGTAGGCCTCCTGCCAGCGGGCTCGGCGATCGTCCATGTGGGAAGGATACTTGGACGTCAAAGGAACAGAAAGGGCCGTGCCCGGCCGCCGCACCGTCAGGTGAAGTCGCCGAAGGCCCGCCGCAGGTCACGGAGGATGGAGAACAGGTCGTCGAGGTCAGCGACGGGCAGTGGCACCTTCGTGAACACGTCCCGGTTCAGCTCGTCCGAGGCGTCGGCAGCCAGGTGCCGTCCCCGCTCGGTGATGCACGCCAGCACGCTGCGACCGTCCTGCGGGTTGGCGCTCCGGCGGACCAGGCCGTCGTCCTCCAAGCGGTCGACCGCGTTGGTCACGCTCGCCGGGTGGACCTGGAGCCGTTCGCCGATCTTGCCGACGGGCAGGGCGCCGGTCCGGCTGAACGACAGCAGCATGAGCACCTCGTAGCGGGCGAAGGTGAGTCCCATCGGGCGCAGGACCCGCTCGACCTGTTGCAGGAGCAACTGCTGCACCCGCATGACGGAGGTGACCATTGCCATGCCCGGGGTGGCGTCCGCCCACCCCTGCGCCGTCCAGCTCTCGATGGCCAGCTCGATCGGGTCACGGCGCGATCGCGGGCCGGTGGGCTCCATGCCCACCAGTGAACCAGCCGCGCCCGGTGGATGCGGGATGCCGGCCGTCAGTCTGGACCGCGCAGAGCTTGACCGCTCGGTCCCTGGCCGGACGCGCCCTCGGTGAGCCGGCGGAGGTTCAGCTCGCGGAGCTCTTCCTCGGTGGCGCCGAGGTCGTAGGCCGGCGACGTGACGAGAAGGGCCCGCTCCACCAGCACGATCACGATCCCGCGGATCCGCTCGCGCCCTCACCGTGCCGCGCGCCTCGTAGAACGCCACTCCCTGCTCGAAGACCGGGCCGTCGGAGTGCACGGTGGCCGTCCCCTTGAAGCGGTAGCCCTTGCGGGCGAGGTGGTCGACGGCGTTGATCTCGATGCTCGAGTTCGAGCGCAGGTTCTCCACGGTCCCGGGTGACCGCAGGTCGGCGAAGACCAGGTGGTCGTTGTCCCAGACGGCGGTCGTCCCCTTGGGGGAGAGGTTCGGCGTGCCGTCGGGGCACACGGTGGCGACGTAGCCGAGCTCCGCCTCCACGACCCGGCACATGTCCTCGGTGAGGATGCCCATGCGGCCATTCTCCGCCTCCGCCCCCCGTACCGTCACCTTCTTCGACCTTGTCGAACTGCCCCGGTTCACGCTCGGGCGCGACGCGGGACACCGGCCTCGTGTGCCCGGGACGCCCGGCCCCTGAGCATTGGTCATCCGCCATGAAAGGGGCATCCCATGAAGCGTTCCCTGAAGATCCTGCCCGTCGTCGGCGCCCTGGGCGCCGCCGCGGTCCTCCCGGCTGCGGCCGCGTCGGCCGGGGCCCCGGTGCCCACCCTCCGGGGCCGGGCGATCCTGCCCGCTGAGGCGTTGTCGGACGGGCCGCCGTCCGGGGCGGCCATCGGCACCGGGCCGATCAACGGCGTCCAGTTCCCCCGCCCGAGCCAGCCGGTGATCGGGTTCTCCGCTGTCCTGGCCGGGACGCAGGACGGCACCTACCTCGCCATGCCCGACAACGGCTTCGGCTCCAAGGCCAACTCGGCCGACTTCCTGATCCGCGCCTACGAGATCCGGCCCGAGTTCAAGACCGCCAAGGGCGGATCCGGGGCCGTCTCCGTGGGGAGCTACGTGCAGTTCCGTGACCCCATGGGCAAGTTCCCCCACGCGATGGTCCGGACGGATCGTCTGTTCACCGGCGCCGACATCGATCCCGAGTCGATGCAGCGGGGGAGCAACGGCGACCTGTGGATGGGTGACGAGTTCGGGCCGTGGATCCTCCACTTCGACCGTCACGGCGTGCTGCTCGACACCCCGTTCGAGCTGCCCGGTGGGCTCCGCTCGCCGAGCAACCCGGCTCTGCAGGGCGCGCCGGCCACCCAGCCGAACAGCAGGGGCATCGAGGCCATGACGATCTCGCCGAACGGCAAGTCCCTGTACGTCATCCTCGAGGGCGCCACGGTGGCCGCGGGGACGACGAGCACGGAGCGTCTCGTGTTCGAGTTCAGCACCCGCCAGAAGGCGTTCACGCCGCGGACGTGGACCTACGCGACGCAGAGCGCTGCATACCTGGTGGCCGACGCCTGGGCGCTCGACAGCGACCGGCTGGTCGTCATCGAGCGCGATGGTGGCCGCGGCCTCGACGCCGTGTTCCGCAGCGTGTACGTCGTCGACCTCCGCTCGGCGCCCGCGCTGACCAAGCGTCCGGTCGTCGACCTGGCGGCGATTGCCGATCCGAACCTCGTCTCGCTGCCCGAGCGCTACCCCGGGGACGTCGGCCTGGGCAATCCGTTCCGGGTGACGTGCGAGTCGGTCGAGGCCGTGCACGTGCTCAGCGCCTCCCGCCTGTTGGTGGGTTGCGACAACAACCTGCCCAACACGGGTCGCAACCCGGGTCGGGCCGACGACACCGAGCTCATCGTCATCGATGTGCCCGGTCTGTAGAGCGGCAACTAGCCGTTTCGACGGGAAGCAGGGCGGGCGCCGTCACGGGCGCCCGCCCTTCCGCGCGTCAGCAGGCGCGCTCGACGTAGCGGGCGACGAGGTTCTCGAGGTGCTCCTGCCGGCCGCTGACCCCGGAGGGCTCGCCCTGGCCGAGCTGGCGCTCGTACAGCAAGGCCAGCGAGTGCTTGCCAGCCAGCAGCTCCCGACCGAGCTCGGTGTCCCAGCCCGCGTACCGTTCGTTGCGGAACTCGTCGAGCTCGCCGGACTCGATGATCGACGCCGCCGCCAGCAGAGCGCGGGCCATCGTGTCCATCCCCCCGATGTGCGCGTGGAACAAGTCGTCACGAGCGATCGACTGCCGGCGCAGCTTCGCGTCGAAGTTGAGGCCGCCCGTGGTGAAGCCGCCGGCGCGGAGGATCTCGACCATGCCGAGGGTCATCTGCTCCACGCTGACGGGAAAGCGGTCGACGTCCCAGCCGAGGCGGTCGTCGCCGGCGTTGGCGTCGATGGAGCCGAAGATGCCGGCGTTGACCGCGGTGGCCACCTCGTGCGCGAAGTCGTGCCCAGCCAGGGTGGCGTGGTTGACCTCGATGTTGACCTTGATCTCGTTCTCCAGTCCGTGCTCCTGGAGGAAGGCGTAGACGGCGGCGACGTCGTAGTCGTATTGGTGCTTTGTCGGCTCGAAGGGCTTCGGCTCGATGAGGATGGTGCCCTCGAAGCCGATGGCGTACTTGTGCTCGACGACGAGGTTCATGAACCGCCCGAGCTGCGCCAGCTCGCGCCGCAGGTCGGTGTTGAGAAGCGTCTCGTAGCCCTCCCGGCCGCCCCAAAGCACGTAGTTGCTCCCGCCGAGCCGCTGCGTCACGTTCATGCAGTGCGCGACCTGACCGGCGGCGTAGGCGAAGACCTCGGGATCGGGGTTGGTCGCTGCGCCGGCCATGAACCGCTGGTTGCCGAACAGCTTGGCCGTCCCCCAGAGCAGCTCGATCCCGGTCCGGTCCTGGTAGCCAGCGGCCAGCTCCGCCATGTGATCGAGGTTGCGGGCCGACTCCTCGAACGTCGAGCCCTCGGGCGCGATGTCCCAGTCGTGGAAGCACCAGAAGGGCACGGTGAGCTTCGACATGAACTCGAACGCCGCGGACATCTTCTCCTCCGCGGCGTCGATGGGATCGCGCCCGACCGCGGTCCACGGACGGTCGAGGGTGCCGTCGCCGAAGATGTCGAAGCCGTTCCAGGAGAAGCTGTGCCAGTAGCAGGTCGCGAAACGGAGCTGGTCGCGGATGGAGCGGCCCAGCACCTCCCGGTCGGCGTCGTACCAGCGGAACGTCAGCGGGTCGTCGGAATCAGGCCCGGCGAACCGGATCGACTCCACCCCTTCGAAGAACTCCGTCACGACCTCTCCTCTCCTCCGGTGCCGGTTCCGGCACCGGTGATCGTCACGCGGGCTCGACCCGCGCGGTGCTGGCCATCGCTCTCGTCACCACGTGCGGCCCGTCACCGACGACGAGGACATGCCCCGCGGCCTGCACCTCGTCGGCCGACGTGCCGACCATGAGCTCGATCTCGCCGGGCTCGACGATGTAGACCAGGTCCCGGCCGGTGAAGCCGAGCGCCTCGACGGGCACCTCGAAGGTGACCCGCGCCGCCGCGCCCGGGTCGAGGGAGACGCGGACGAAGCCCTGGAGCTCCTGCACGGCGCGGGTGATCGACGCCACCGGATCCCGGCTGTAGAGCTGCACGACCTCGTCGGCCCGTCGGTGTCCACGGTTCACGAGTATTGCCGAGACGGGCACCACGTCGCCCGGGCGGACCTCGGGGCCGTCGAGCTCCTCCACCTCGAGGTCGAACGTCGAGTACGAGAGCCCGTGGCCGAACGGGTACAGCGGCTCGTTCGACATGTCGACGTACTCGCCGTTCCAGTGCGAGCGTCCTCCGGACACCTTGTGGGAGTAGAAGATCGGGATCTGCCCCGAGCTGCGGGGGTAGCTGATCGGGAGCTTCCCGCCGGGGCTGACCTGCCCGACCAGCACCTCGGCGATGGCCGCCGGCCCGCACTCGCCCGGCAGCCATGCCATCAGCACGGCCGCCGCGACCTCGTGGACCGCCGGCGAGCCGATCGGCCGGCCGGCGACCAGGACGAGCACCACCGGGGTCCCCGTGGCGGCGACCGCCTGCACCAGATCCTCCTGCACGCCCGGCAGCCGCAGCTCGGCCACGTCGCGGCTCTCCCCGGACGTGCAGTCCTGGGTGAGGCCCGACCGCTCGCCCATCACCATGATCGCCACGTCCGCGGCCGCGGCAGCGGCGATCGCCGCCTCGAAGCCCGATCGGTCGTCGCCCCGTACGTCGCAACCGCGCTCGTAGGTGACGGCGTGCTCAGGCAGGCGCCGCTCCAGCTCGGCCACGACGGTCCCGATGTGCCCGAGGTCGATCTGCTCGCCGACGTCGAGGCCCGCGTCGACGGGGATGGAGAACACGTTGCGGCCGCTCTTCAAGACCTCTTGCAGGGACTCGATGTGGACGACGTACGCGTAGTCGCCGACCATGTTGCGCTCATCGGCGGCGTTGGGGCCGATGACCGCGATGGACGCCGCCGACGGAGCGAGCGGAAGCGTGCCGTCGTTGCGCAGCAGCACCAGCGAGTCGCTCGCCACCCGGTGGGCGAGCTCGATCTGCGCGGGTGTCCTGGTGTGGTCCATCACGTCGTCGACGGCGACGAGCGGGCGCTCGAACAGACCGAGCCGGAACTTGCCGTCGAGGACCCGCCGCACGGCCTCGTCGAGGACCTCGTCGGTGACCAGGCCGCCCTGGACGGCCTCGAGCAGCGCGTCGCCGTAGCAATCGGTGCCGGGCAGCTCGACGTCGAGGCCAGCCGCGAGTGCGGCGGCCGCGGCCTCGATCCGGGACTCGACCACCCGGTGGTACTCGTAGAGCTGCGCGACCGAGAAGTAGTCGGAGAGCACCGTGCCGTCGAAGCCCCATTCACCCCGGAGCAGGTCGGTCAGCAGCCAGCCGTTGGACGTGCACGGCACGCCGTCGAGCTCGTGGTAGCCGTTCATCACCGAGGCGATGGACGCGTCGCGCACCGCCGCTTCGAAGGGGCGGAGGTAGACGTCGCGCAACTCACGCTCGGGCAGGTGGGCCGGCGCCCAGTTCATCCCGCCTTCGGACGCGCCGTAGCCGACGAAGTGCTTGGCCGTCGCCGCCACGCCGTCCGCGAGGTCGTCCCCCTGCAGACCACGCGTGAACGCCACGCCCATCTGGGTCACCAGATACGGATCCTCGCCGAAGGTCTCCTCCAGCCGTCCCCACCGTGGGTCGCGGCAGATGTCGAGCACCGGCGACAGCCCGCAGTGCGCTCCCATGGCCCGCATCTGGAGGCGGACGGCGTCGCCGATCGCGAAGTTGTGCTCGGGCCTGAACGTGGCTCCGACGCCGAGCGCCTGCGGGAACACGGTCGCCTCGCGGGCCATGAGCCCGGCACAGATCTCCTCGTGGATCACGACGGGGATGCCCAGCCGGGTGTGCTCCATCACGTACTGCTGGATCTCGTTGGCCAGGGCCGCCGACTGCGTCGCGGTCAGGTTGCTGGCCCCGCTGACGCGGTGATGTGGCCGATGCCGTGGGCCAGCAGCGGAGCGGCCCGCTCGTGCGCCAGCCGGTCGTGGGAGGCGATCTGGAACACCCAGGCGCTCCCCAGCTGCGCCAGCTTCTCCGCCAGGGTCATGCGCCCCAACAGGTCGGCCACCCGCTCGTGGATGGGCGCGGTTGGGTTCCGGTAGAGCGGGCGGGCGTCGCTGGTGATCGTCATGGGTGATCCGTGGCTCGTTCTGTGTTGGGGTTCAGTCCTTGACCGCGCCCGGGTGAGCCCGCCGATGATCTGACGTTCCGCGATGGCGTAGAACACCAGCGCCGGCACCATGGACAGCGTCGTGTAGGCGAGCACGAGGGCGAAGTCGGTGGAGTACTGGGTAGAGATGTTGTTCACCCCGATGGGCAGGGTGTGCTTGTCGGGGTCGACAAGGACGAGCAGCGGCAGCAGGAACGCGTTCCAGCTGCCGACGATGGCGATGACGGCGACCGTGCTGAGCACAGGGCGGGAGAGCGGCAGCATGATCGAGCGGTAGAAGCGCCACGGCCCGCACCCGTCGATGGCCGCCGCGTCCTGCAGCTCGCGTGGGATCGCCCGGAAGAACGGCCGCATGATCACGATGGAGATCGGCAATCCGAAGGCCGCCTGGGGGAGCGCGACGCCGAGTGGGTTGCTCAGGAGGTTGGTCTGCCTCAGGACGATGAACAGCGGGAGGATCGCGACCGCGACCGGGAACAGCAGTCCCAGCGTGAAGAGCCCGTAGACCATCTCCCGTCCCTTGAAGGAGTACCGGGCGAGCACGAACGCAGCCATCGACGCGGCCGGCAGGACGAAGAGCATGGTCAGCATGGCGATGAGCGTGCTGTTCCCCACCTGACGCCAGAACGTGCCGGACTTGAGGGTGGAGGTGTAGTTGCTGAAGACCCAAGGATCGGGCAGGCCGACGGGATCGTTGGTCAGCTGGAGGTTGGTGCGGAAGCCGCCGAGCACCGAGAACGAGATGGGCACGACGACCAGACCCAACACCGCGAAGGCGACGAGGTAGAGCCAGGCCCGGCTGATGCGCCGGCGGGTGCGGGGGCCGAGAGCGCTGCTGCGCACGACGGTGCTAGCCAACGAGACCAGTCCCTCGGAGATCCCTGCGCAGCACCAACCGCTGGTAGAGCAGCGCGACGAGCAGCGACAGGGCGAAGATGACGACCGAGACCGCGCTGGCGTAGCCGAACAACCCCTTGCGGAAGTTGTCGTAGAGATAGGTGGCCATGGTGGACGACGCGTTGATCGGTCCGCCGTGGGTCATCACCCAGACGAGATCGAACAACTGCAGGGCGCCGATGATCGAGAGGAATACCGATACCCGGATGGTCGGTCCGAGCAGGGGCAGCGTGATGTAGCGGAACGCTTTCCGCTTTGTCGCGCCGTCGATGGCGGCCGCTTCGTCCAGTTCCTTCGGGATCTGCTGCAGCCCCGCCAGCATGATGATCATGTGGAAGCCGAAGTACTTCCACGAGATGACGAAGAACAGGCTGTAGAGGACGACTTCGGGGTTCGCCAGCCATTCCTGGACGAGCCCGCCGGCGCCGATGGCCTCGAGGCCCTGGTCGAGCAGCCCGTCCGGGCGCAGGATCTGGCGCCACACGACGCCGGTGGCCACCTCCGAGAGTACGTACGGCGCGAAGAACAGCGTGCGCAACCAGGCCCGTCCCCGCAGCTTCTGGTTCAGGAGGACGGCCAGGCCCAATGCGATGGGGATCTGGATCGTGAGGGACAGCACGATGATGACGACGTTGTGCCGCAGGGCGCCGCGGAAGACAGGATCCCGGAATGCCCGGCGGAAGTTGTCCAGCCCGATGAAGTTGTCGAGCGGCTCGAGCCCGTTCCAGTCGTACATGCTGTAGCGGGCGCTCTGGACGATCGGGTAGAGGACGAACACCCCGTACAGCGCCAGCGCCGGTAGCAGGAACAAGAAGATGGTCCGCATCGGGACTCGGCCGAGGGTCGCCGAGCTCCCCATCGACCCCTTGGGTGGGGCCGCAGGTGTCACGGCGGGCGCGTCCGCGGCGGCTCGGCCGCGGGGTCGGGTGGGAGACCCGACCCTCGCGACCGAGCCACCCACCCGACGTGAGCCTTCGGTCAGCCGCCGGCCACGGCTGTGATGGCCGCAGCGGCGTCCTCGGGCGAGGCAGTCCCTGCGAAGAGGGTCTGCGTGGCGTCGTTCACCGCGCCGCCGACCTCGGCCGTGAAGAACTGGTCGAGGTAGAGCTGCATGAAGCCGGCGTCGTTGAGGCCTTGGAGCACGGCCTGCATGTTCGGGTCGGCGACGGCCTCGTTGGCCGTCGCATTCACCGGCAGCCCGCTGTTGGCGCCCCACGTGCTCTGGTTCTCGGTGTTGGTGATGAAGTTGAGGAAGTCGACCGCTTCGGGCGGCGCGTCCTTCCCGACGGCGAAGCCGTCACCGCCGCCGAAGGCATCGGTCGCCGCACCGGCGCCGCCCTCCACCTCCGGGAACGGGAACCACCCGAGCTCGAACGGCAGGTCGTCCGTGGGGTCCAGGTTGAGCTGGTTCTTGAAGGCGCCGGGTGCCCACTGGCCCATCAGGTCCATCGCGGCCTTGCCGTTGGCCATGGTGCCGGACTCGCCGTCAGGGGCGTCCCAGCCCGCAGCCAGGAAGCCGTCCTGGAAGGGCTCGAGCGCGACCAGCTCGGCGACCTTCTGGCCCGCGTCGATCACGGCCGGCACGCTGAAGTTGTTGTCGGCGGCGATCTGGTTCATCGCGTCGGCCCCACCCAACCGGACCATCAGGTACGAGTACCAGAAGTGGGCCGGCCATTTGTCTCCGGCGCCCACGGCGACGGGTGTGATGCCCGCGTCCTTCAGCTTCTGGATGTCTTCCAGCAGTTCGTCCCAGGTGGCCGGCGGCGCGTCGATGCCGGCCTGGGTGAACAGGTCCTTGTTGTACCAGAAGCCGACCATGCCGGCGTTGAACGGCACGCCGTACTGCTTGCCGTCGACCTGGTAGAGCTGGACGGCGCTCTCGTTCAGATCACCGATGAAGCTCGAGGCCTCCTCGGTGATGTCCCTCACCAGCCCCGCGTCGACCTGGTCGCGCAGGCCGCCACCGCCCCAGGACTGGAACAGGTCGGGCACATCGCCCGCCTGCAGGTTCGTCTGGATCGCGGCCTTGAACGCCTCGTTCTCCATCACGGTGATGTTGATCGTGACGTTCGGGTGCTCAGCCGTGTAGGCGTCGGCCATCGCCTGCCAGTCGGCCTTGCCCGGGTCGTTGTTCTGGATGTGCCACCAGTCGATCTCGACCGCCTCCCCCGAGGGCGCCTCCGAACCGGCTGGTGCTTCTGACGCGGCTGGTGCTTCTGACGCGGCCGGTGCTTCGGTCGCGGCGGCTCCGCCGGAGTCGTCGTCGCTGCCGCAGGCGGCCACGACGAGCCCGAACGCGGCGGCGAGGGCGATGGCCCAGCGTCGCCGTGATGACTGTGCTGTGAGCATGGTGCTCCCCCCTTGTGTGTGGATGGTGTGATCCGGGACCGCAGGCCCGGGTTGTCTTTGGAAACGATTTCGAAAGGTGGACGACATGGCGGGCGGGGACGGCACGGCGCTCAGCGTCCCGGTGG
Source organism: uncultured Acidimicrobiales bacterium (assembly GCA_963829955.1). Classification (GTDB taxonomy): domain Bacteria; phylum Actinomycetota; class Acidimicrobiia; order Acidimicrobiales; family Ilumatobacteraceae; genus DASTFY01. The sequence goes on along the minus strand of CAWHKS010000009.1, from coordinate 102,500 downwards.
CGTGCACGAGCGACGGACGACGAGCTTGGTGGGGAGCAGCACGTGCGCCGGCTCACTCGGCCGGGAGGGGTCGTTGATCAGCCCGATGAGGATGCGCACGGCCTCGTGCCCGAGCGCCTGGATCGGCTGATCGACCGTCGTGAGCGGAGGATCGGTGAGTGCGGACTCGGGGATGTTGTCGAACCCGACGAGCGCCAGGTCGTCCGGCACTCGGATGCCCAGCTCGCCGGCCGTCCGGAGCACCTGGATGGCGGACAGGTCGTTGGCGGCGAAGATGGCGCTGGGCCGCTCCGGCAGGCGCAGCAACGCCTCGGCCGGCTCCCGCGCCGTCTCCTCGGTGTACCCACCGACCTGGTTCAGCTCGGGCTCGAACGGGATCCCGGCCGCCGCCAGCGCGGCGAGGTAGCCGGCTTCGCGGCGGCGGGACGACTCGAGATCGGGCCGGCCGCCGAGGAAGCCGATCCGGCGGTGACCGAGCCCGATCAGGTGCTCGGTGGCGGCGATGGCCCCTTCGTAGTTCTGGGACGCGACGGTCGGGATGGCGGACCCGCCGACGTGGGGATCCACCGCCACGATCGGGTGCGACGAATCGACATCGACCACGGTGGGCGTGACGAGGATCGTGCCGTCGGCCAGCGTGTCGCTCAGCCGCGACAGGTAGCGACGCTCCCAGCCGTCCTCACCGCTCATCCCGCCCGAGTAGACGATCAGGGCCAGGCCCGAGTCACGCAGCTCGCTGGCGATGCCCTTGAGGAGCTCCGAGCTGAACGGCTCGATGTCGGACACCATCACGCCGATGATGTCGGTGCGCTGGCTGCGCATGCTGCGGGCGATGAGGTTGGACTCGTACCCCAGCTCGTCGATGGCCAGCCGCACCCGAGCCGCGGTCGCGATGGCGACGCCGTAGCGGTCGTTCATGACCCGCGAGACGGTGGCGATCGAGACGCCGGCGCGGTCCGCGACGTCGCCGATCGTCGCCCGCCCCAATCCGTCCGACACGTTCAAGCAACCCCCACGCCAGCGCTGCAGCCACCCCGGATCAGGCTGCAATCGTTGTCGATAACGTTTACAGAGTGACAGATGACACGTCGGAGCGCAAGGGGGGAGCTGAGCGGGACCGGCGCCGGACTCCCGAGGGGGCCCGGCGGCGGTCGACCGGTCAGTTCTGGCGGGCCAGCTCCTCGTAGGCGGCGGCGAGGTCGTAGAGGGCCCGCTTGCCGTCACCCTGGAAGGACGGCCCGTGCATGATGGCCAGCGTCGAGGGCTCCAGGTCGCCCAGAGCCCGCATGGTCCGGCCCGTGTGCGGCGCGAGCGCCGTGGCGTGGAACATGCTCTCGGCGGTCAGGGCCGGTCCGACCACGTCGTCCGTGACCAGCGCCGGTCCACTCCCGACCTGGCTGAACAGGTCGCCGCACAGCAGCGTGGAGGTCGTCTCCTCGAAGAGGACCTGGGCTTCCCAGCCGTGGGGCACGTGCGGGGTCGAGATCTGACGGAGGCGCTTGCCCCCGATATCGATGATCTCGCCCTCGGCCAGCGCGCGGGGCGGGCGGTCGCAGAGGTCGTTCAGGGAGATGTCGCACCCCAACGCCCCGTGGGCCACCTGGCTGCCGGGGGCGGCGGTCAGCCACATGTTCATCGCGCCGCTCTCGTCGGCCTCGATGTGGCCGAACGTGATCCAGCGGATCGACTCCACGGGCACGACGCCGGCGACCGCTTCGGCCACCAGCGGGAACAGGGAGCGCATGCCGGTGTGGAACAGCAACGGCTCGTCCCCCACGACGAGGAACTGGTTGAAGGTGAAGCCCTCGGGGCTCACCTCGGGGACCCAGGTCGAGATGCGGTAGATGTCGTCGGCGATCTCGTCGACGGCCGGCTGCAGGGCTACTGGCGTGAATGTCATGCCCCGAGGGCGTTCATTTCCGGCCTGGTCCGTTCAGTCAGGACTGAACGATCCAGCGGACCGGGTCGGTCTCGTCCGGTTGGTACGCGCAGTACAGGCCGGTTCGGACCCGTCGATCAAGCGTCGCGCCGGCCTCCGGCAGGACGTCGATCAGCCTGGTGATGGCGGCCCGCAGCGCCCGCGTGACATTGAGGCGGGCCCGTTCGGCCGCCGACGCGGCGCGGCGGCTCCGCCCTCCGAGACCGAAGGCCTGTGCCAGTTGGCCGACGAGCTGGTCGAGCTCGGCCTGGACGGCCTCGGCGGTGTCGAGCTGCCCCGCCTCGAGCGCGTCGTCGGCCTGGCCCCGCAGCTCCTCGATGCGGCGGCGGTAGGCCGCCCGGGCCTGGGCGTCCAGCACCTCGCCGGCGTCACCGAGCTTGCGCCGGTCCACGTGGTCCAGGTCGTCCGGCCCGGGACCGCCCTCGACCCGATCCACCAGGTCGAGGGCGTGCTGCTCCGCTCCGGGGCGGGCCACCAGCTCGGCCACGTAGTACAACCCCTTCGTGCCCGACAGCCTCACCCGGGTGGAGCCGTCGGAGACCGTCCACCACCGACCCTTGCGCTCGAGAGTGACCGCCCGCGTGGTCCGGGCGGCGGGGTCGGCGCCGGAGGCCAGACGCCCGAGCAGGAGCTCGTGCTCCGGCCGCACCGTGACGTCGAGGGGCGCCAGCACGGTCGCCGCCGCCTTGGCGGCGAGGACGGCAGCGGCGCGGTCACCGGCCTCGTCGTGGCGCTGAGCCAACTCGAGCAGCAACGTGGCGCGGAGCCACGGTAGGTCAGCATCGAGTTGGTCGAGCGCCGACTCGAGGAGGCCGACGGCGGCCTGCTGGTCGTTGCTGGCCGCCAACAGGCGCGCCCGAGCGACGTCGGCCCTCGCCCGGAGGCTCGGCACGTCGATCTCGGCAGTGCGGCGTTGGAGCTCGTCGCAGTCGTCCCGCGCGGTGGCGTCGTCGCCCAGCGCGAGGTCGGCCTCGACGGCCAGGGTGAGGAGCTCGATGGCCCGCAGGCGGTCGTCCCCTAGGACGCGCAGCCCGCGACGGGTGGTGGCCCGCGCCAGCTCGGCATCGCCCCGTTCCAGGTGCAGCCTGGCTGCCGGGAGGAGGGCCTGGAGGGCCTGGTCCTTGCCGATCAGCAGCACTTCGGCCTCGGCCAGGCGACCCTGGCGGATCCGCAGGTCGGCGAGGGCGATGGCCGGGTGCCAGCTGGGCATGGGCATGGCCGACTCGAAGTCGGCGATCGAACGGGTGAGGACGGCTTCGGCATCACCCCAGCGCCCGAGCTCCATGAGCAGCGTGGCCTGCACGCTGTCGCAATGGCTGGCCAGGAAGCGCGCCGGTGGGCTGCCGGGGCCGATGCGCCCCCGCTGACGGAGCAGATCGTTCCACGAGTCAGCCCGGCCGAAGTCGGCCGCGAAGTAGCAGGCGGTGAAGAACGAGCACACGGACTTGCTGACGACGTCGTCGTTGTCGGCCGGGCCGCACGCCAGCGCCATGGCCTCGTCGAGCAGCGCCATCCCTTCGGCGAGGCGACCGGCCTGCACGTGGGCCAGGCCGCCATCGGCCAGGGCCTTGGTCTCGAGGTTCACGTCGCCGAAGCGGCGGGCCCGGTCCAGCGCGAGTTGCGCAGCGGCCAGCAGGCGGGCGGGATCGTCGACGTCGCAGCCCATCGCAGCAACCGCCACCCAGCCCTGCTCGAGGCAGGGCGGTTCGTCGGCGATGAGGCGCCACGCGCGGGAGAACCAGGCCCGGCCGGCCGTGACGTTGCCGAGGCCGTTGGCGAACGTCTCGCCGAGGCGAGCACTCGCCATGGCCGCGGCCCGGGTGTCGCCCGCAGCGGTGTACGCCCTGACGGCCTCGGAGACGTGCGTGACGACACCCTCGAGATCGAAGCGCCCGTAGCAGGCGTCCGCCGCCTCGAGCGCCCGTTCCGCCTCCTCCGTGCCGGGCATCGTCTCAAGCATCGCGCGCCGCACGACTACTTCCGGGCCTTCCGCGTCCGCCGACGTACGCACCGAATCGATATCGAATCGGTGCAGAAGGCCGGACAGACGATGACCGGGCGGCGCGCCAGCGGGTCGGCGGGGCGGCCGGCCTCAGAACAGGCTGTCGGCGTGCTCGGCGTCGGTGTAGATCTTCTCCGTGCCGTCCGGGTAGCGGGCGTGGGGGACGACCACGCCGTCGGGCGCGTCGTGCAGGTACATGAGCGTCTGACCGACGACGGCATGGTCGTGGCCCCGGTCGCGCCAGCGCTCTTCGCCGTGCTCGGTCCGCCACTGCTCGACGGCGTCAATGGCGCCCGGGAGGGCGGACGCGGCCCGGATCTTGCCGATCATCTCGTCGATGGCACGCGCCTCCAGGACCCGGACCTCGACACCGTCCGGCAGCCCATTGCCCGTCGTCCCTTCGCCCGTCGTCCCTTCGGTCGTCATCGCCGCACAGTGTGGCAGGCCCGGGCGAGGAGCAGCCCCAGCAGCGCAGGCACCAGCAGGTACGCCGGACGCAGCCCCACGACCTCGGCCGCGCCGGCGAGCGCCAGTGGAGTGCCACCCACGGCCAGCGCGCTGGCGAGCGCGGCCCGCCCGGCGGCGGCGTCCGGCCGCGCCGGCCAGGCGGCCACGACGAGCGCCACGGTCACCGGGTACAGCAGGGCGATGCCCGCGCCGAGCACCACCAGCCCGATCGCGGCGACGAGCAGGTCGGGGCCGGCCCAGAAGGCCGCGAACCCTGCCATCGCGATGAGCGCGGACGCCGCTGTCACCCGTTGCGGATCGCGCCCGGCCAGGAGGCGAGCCGAGCCTGCCCGCACCGCGGCCATGCCGAGCACGAACGACCCCGCCAGGGCCGCCGCCAGGCCCGCTCCCGCATCGTGCCAGTCAATGAGGGCCTCGGGAGCCCAGAAGACGACGCAGAACTCGATGCTGATGGCCAGGAGCAGGTTGAACCACACGCCGAGGAGCGGTCGGTCGTCGCCGTGCTGGTCGACGGCGACGGCGTCGGGCGGATCGCCGGCGTCAGGGACAGGAGCGGCGGGGGAGAGATGCCGGGTCAGTGGTGCCAGGGCGACCGCCGCGACGAGAGGCAGGACCAGGAAGCCGGCGCGCCAGCCCGCACCCAGACCGATGGCGGCGCCGACGCACAGCGGCCCTGCCACCGCGGCCGCGCTGCTCAGCGCGTTGGCCTCCCCGAGCGCGGTCGACGCGGCGTCTCCATGGGTCTCCGTGAGCGCGGCGGGAACGAGCTGCACGACCGCGGCCGCACCCAGGCCGAGCAGCGCGGCGCCGGCCATGGTCAGCGGCCGGTTGCCCGAGCACAGGGCCAGCGCGCCGACCGCCATGAGGAGGAGCGCCAGCCGGCTGTAGACGACCCGCCCTGTCCGGCTGACCACGGCGGTCCCGGCGACGCCGATGACGAGCAGACCGGCCGCGAAGAGGCTCGGGTAGAGGGCCACCTGCGCGCGCGAGACGTCGAGGTCCCGCTGCAGGGGGGCCAGCGTGGCGCCGAGCGCGGTGAGCAGGTAGCCCACCAGACCGAGCAGGCCGTAGAGGGCCCAGGTCTCAGGATCCCGCCGGCCCGATCGGCGTCCGCGCTCCGCCAGCAGACCTTTGTTCTGCAACCGCACAAATCCTACTCTACGCCGATGCCTCCGCCCGGCGCTCGTCGTGCCGAGCAGCTTGATGACCGGCGATCGTCGTGGGGGCGTCACGACAACCTCGCGACCGCCCTGCACCTCGTCCACACCGAGGGCCCGATGCGGCGCAACGACCTCACCGTCCGCCTCGGCCTGTCCCGCAGCGCCACCGGCGCCGTGCTCGAGGAGCTCCGGGCCCTCCGGCTCATCGCCGTCGAGACCAGCCCACCGCCGGCCGGGACCGCGGGACGGCCGTCCCACCTCGTGCTCGCTCACCCGGCGGGCCCCGTCGTCGTCGCCGTCCAGATCCGCGCCCGCGCCTACCGCGTCGGTCTGGTGGGCATCGGCGGGACGGTCGTGACGTCGTCGGTCCGCACGCTGCCGCGGCCGCCCACCCCGGAGCGGGTGCTGGCGGCTGTCGCGTCCTCCGTCGTCGACGTGCTGCGATCGACGCCGCGGCCCTGCATCGGGCTCGGGGTGGCCGTGCCTTCCGCCGTGTCGCGCGCCGACGAGCGCGCGCTGGCCGCGCTGTACCTCGACTGGCCGCCGTCGGTCCCGGTCATGGAGACCCTCACCGGCCTGCTGGACGATGCCGGCGCCACCGTGGCCGTCCATGTCGGCAACGACGCCAACCTGGCCGCGCTGGCCGAGCACCGTCACGGCGCGGGCACCGGCGCGTCGGACATGCTCTTCGTCACGACCGCCGCCCGGGGCGTCGGCGGAGCGCTCGTCACGGGCGGTCACCTCTTCACGGGGAGCGCCGGGTACGCCCTCGAGGTCGGTCACATCACCGTGGAGCCGCGGGGGCGGCTGTGCCACTGCGGTAACCGCGGCTGCCTGGACGTCGAGGCCGATCCCCTCGCCCTCCTCCCCGAGCCGATGGCCCGGGGGCTCGCGGCCGATGACGACGTCGAGGCGCCGGCGCGCGGCATCGTGCGGGCGGCGGCGACCGACCCGGAGGCTCGGGCCGCCGTCCGGCGCGTGTCCGACCGGCTCGGCGGGGCGCTGGCCGCCCTCGTCAACCTCTTCAACCCCGATCGAATCGTGCTCGGGGGACTCTTCGCGGACGTCTGGGCGGCCATGCCCGAACGGCTGGCGGAGACCGTCCGCCGGCGCTCGTTCCTGGACGCCGCCAGCCAGGTCCCGATCGTCCCCGCCGCCCTCGGCGAGGACGCCATCCTCCTCGGCGCCGGCGAGCTGGCGCTGCAGCCCGTCCTCGACGACCCCCGGTGCCTGCCCGGACGAACGGGCGGTGGGGCGTGACGGATCGTCAGCCGGTGGGCATGACGGGGACCCTCGTCGCGCTCGTGGTGCTGGTCCTCGTCGTCGGCGCGGCCAACTTCCTCCGCTCCGCCGTCGTCCCCGACGGGTACCACTTCGTGTTCAACCTGAGCCTGGCCGCGGTCGCCGTCGGCATCGGCGTCGCCGCGGGCATGACCGCGATCGAGCTCGGCCTCGCCGTCGACGACGTTCCGCGCGGTCTGCGCTACGGCGCGATCGCCGCCGGTGTGGTGACCGCGGTCGTGGTGATCGCCGCGCTCGTGCCCGCGTTCTCGTCCGCCTTCGACGACGACCGGGTCGAGATCGGCTTCGGCGCCATGCTCCTCAAGGCTTTCGTCACCATCCCCATCGGCACGGTGCTGGTGGAGGAGCTCATCTTCCGCGGCGTACTGCTCGGGCTGCTGCGGCGGATCGCTCCGACCCTCGTGGCCGTCGTGGTCGCGTCCGTCCTGTTCGGACTGTGGCACGTGTACCCCGCGTGGCGGGGTGACGCCGAGAACGAGGCGCTGGTCAGTGCCGGGAAGCTGAGCACCGTCCTCGGCACCATGGTGGCGACGACCGCGATCGGTCTCGGCTTCTGCTGGTTGCGCGTCGCCTCGCGGAGCCTGGTGGCGCCGATCCTTGCCCATTGCGCCACGAACTCGGTGCCCTTCGTCGTCGCGTGGGTCCTCAGCCGCTGAGGTCCCGTCCCGACGCGGTGCGGCGTGTCGCCCTCAGGTGGGCCAGGTCGACCAGAGCTGGTCCAGAAGCGGGCCGGCGCGCGCCTCGACCGCTTCCATGGCGTCGAGCACGAGGTCCTCGCGCAAGCGCGGGCCGATGATCTGGACGCCGACGGGCAGACCGTCCACCAGACCCACAGGGACGACGCCGGCGGGCAGGCCGAGGAAGTTGACGCCATAGCTGTAGATGGCCGAGCCGAACAGGTCCCGCACCGCGGCCGGCCCCTGAGCGTCGTAATCCCAGGGGAACCACGGGCGCATGAGGAGCGGCGTCAGCACGAGCGGATGCTCCTCCTGGAACAGGCTCCAGGCCCTCATCATGCGCGTGCGGTCCGACAGCGCGGCGCGATAGCCGGCCAGGTCGAGCAGCTCGCCCATGTCGTAGTAGGCGTCGAAGACGGCGCCGAGCTCGTCGCTGCCGTGCCGGCGGACGGACTCGTCGAGGGTCAGCTTGATCTCGGTGATGCCCGCGCTCGATCCAACCCCGGGCCGGCTCGGTGATCGGTGGGGGCTCCACGGCGTCGACCGCGTAGCCGGCCTCGGCCAGCAGGCCCGCGGCGCGGTCGACGAGGGCCGCCACCCGCTCGTCGATGGGGTACGCGTGGGGATTGGTCGTGACCGCGACCCGGATCGGCGCCGACAGCGGAGCGCCATCGAACGGCGCCGGCGACCACCACGGGTCCCGCGGGTCGCGCGCCGCCATCATCCGGGTGGCGAGCCGGACGTCTGCCGTGGTCCGGGCGAGGATGCCCTGGCAGGACATCAGGCCGGCGAGCAGGCCCCGCTCGGTGGTCGAAGTCGGGTTGTACGCGGGCATGCGCCCCTGGCTGGGCTTGATGGTGGCGACGCCGTTGCACCACGCCGGAACCCGCAGGCTGCCGGCGATGTCGTTGCCGTGGTGCAGGGGCCCGAAGCCCGCCGCCGCGGCCGCGCCGGCGCCGCCCGACGAGCCGCCCGGCGACGCCTCGGGGTGCCACGGGTTGACCGTGCGGCCATCGAGCGGGTTGGAGGTCGTGAACCGCATCGAGAGCTCGGGCACGTTGGTGCGGCCGACGAACAACGCGCCGGCCCGCCGCAGGTTGGCGGTGACGGCCGAATCGTCCGGGGCCACGTTGTTCTTCAGCGCCGGCAGGCCGTTCGGTGTGGGTTGGCCGGCGACGTCGATGTTCTGCTTGATGGTGGCGGGGACGCCGTGGAGCGCGCCGAGCGGTCCGCCGCGCGCACGCGCGTCGTCGGCGGCGCGGGCAGCGACGAGCGCGTCGTCGCCGAGGTCGATCACGATGGCGTTGAGCGCCGGGTTGCGGGCGCGGATGTGGGCGACGACGTCGGTCACGACCTCCGCGCAGCTGAACGTACCGCGGGCGTAGCCGTCGAGCAGTTCCGTGGCCGACAGCCTCCACAGCTCCATCGGCGGGATCGTACGTGCGCCGTCGCCCGCGCGAGAGGGTGGGCTGGCCGGGCGTAGATTCCCCTTCTCATGCAGCGGGTCCGGTCGGGGCTGAGCACGGCGCTGCTCGTGCTGAGCGGAGTGCTGGTCCCCATTGGCGTGATCGCGGCCTGGGCCGACTCGACCATCTACGACAGCGCGACGTTCAGCCGCCGTGCCGTGCAGCTCCTGGACTCGTCGTCCGTGCGCCGTGAGGTGGCCGAACGCCTCACCGAGCAGCTCGCCCGCGCCGGGAACGAGCAGGCCATCGCCTTCCGGCCCGCGGCCATCCTCGCCGTCGAGGCGGTCGTCGACACCGACACGTTCCGCTCGATCTTTCGCACGGCCATCCGCCAGACCCACGAGTCGCTCATCGACGGCCTGGGGGGCGCCGGCGGGTTGGACCTCTCCGACTCGTTCGCGCTCGTCTCGGCGAGTCTCGAGCAGCGGTCGGCGAGCAGCACCACCAAGGCCGGCGGCGCCGGGCTGGGACGGAGCCTGGCCGACGTCACGCGGCGCGCCGATCAGCTCCACATCTGGGAGCTCGACGACGTCATCGAGCTGACTGCCCTCATCGGGATCATCGGCGGGATCGTCCTCGCCGCGGCGGCCATCGCGCTCAGCCGCGATCGCCGGCGCACCGTCGCCCGGGTGGGCTGGATGCTGGTCATCGACGGCCTCGTGATCGTCGCCCTCCTCAAGGGCCTTCGCATCTATGCCGGACAGCGCATCGACGGCGCCGAGCTGTCCGAGGCCGTGCAGGGCGCGCTGGCTCGGGCCACCGCAGACCTGGACACCGCCGGCTTCTGGATCATGGGGTACGGCATCGTCACCGCGGCGGCCGCCGGCGCGCTCGGAGGCGCGGCCGCGCGGCTCACGCCGAGCGTGGTCCGGTCGAGGTTCGCGGCGTGGATCGAACGCCGGCGGGCGACGACCGGCGGGACGATCCTGCTCGGGGTGCTCGGCCTGCTCATCGGGCTCTTGTTCATCCAAGACCCGCAAGGCAACTTCGAGGTCCTGATCGTGGCCGGCGGCCTGTGGCTGAGCTACCTCGCCGTGACGGAGCTGGTCGGCCTGATCGGCTCTGGTGCCGCCGGAGCGGCCCGTGAGCACGGCCGGCCGCCTCATCGGGCCCGGCACCTGCTCATCGCTGGGACCGCGGTCGTCCTCGTCGGCCTCCTGACCGTGGGCCTCGTCGTGAGCACGCGCCAGGCCGGCCAGAAGGCCGAAGCGCTCGGGATCCAGCAGTGCAACGGCGCTCAGGAACGGTGCGACCTGCGGCTGGACCAAGTGGTGTTCCCCGGCACCCACAACTCGATGGCGTCGGCGCTCTACCCCGGGTGGCTGTTCGGTGAGCAGGTCAACACGATCAAGGCGCAGCTCGACGCCGGCGTCCGGGCGCTGCTCATCGACACCCACTACGGCGTCCCGTCCTCGGCCCGGTTGCCCGGAGCGGGCACACCGCTCGTCATCACCGACCGTGTCGGCCCTCCGGTCACCGCGCCAGGCGAGGAGATCGACCCTGAGGTCGCCGCCCGCGCCGACGAGCTCGCAACCAGGGCCACGCGGGCCGCCAACGCCAAGCGGTCCATCTACCTCTGCCACAACTACTGCGAGTTGGGCGCCGTCAGCTTCGCCAGCGTCCTGGCCGATGTGAAGGGCTTTCTCGACACCCATCCCGAGGAGGTGGTCATCCTCGACATCCAGGACGCGACGACCCCGGCCGACACGGCGGCCGCCATCGAGCAGGCCGGACTCGGCGACCGTGTGGCCATGCTGCAGCCGGGGGAGCCCCTGCCGAAGTTGGGTGACCTCATCGACGTCGGCACGACGCTGCTCGTGTTCGCCGAGGTGGGCGGGGCGGGCGGCCCGGACTGGTACCACCAGACGTACGAGTGGTTCCAGGAGACGCCGTTCACCTACCCGAGCGTCGAGGCGTTCGACTGCCAGCCCAACCGCGGGCCGGCATCGGCGCCGCTGCTGCTCATCAACCACTGGGTCAGCAAGAAGGGCCTGGCCGATCCGGCCGCGGCTTCGCGGGCCAACCACCGCACCGTCCTCGAGGACCGGATGGAGCGGTGCATCGAGGAGAGGGGACTCTTCCCCACGATCGTCGCCGTGGACTTCGCCGGCCGCGGCGACCTGGTCGACACCGCGGACCAGCACGCACAAGAGCTGCGCTCCCTGCTCGGCGGGTCCGCGGCGACGGCCACGACCGGTCCGACCGCGGGAACCACGACGGTGGCCGGCGGCGCCACGAGCACCAGCACCATTTCGACCACGGCGGCCACCGCAGCCCCGGCCGACACCGGCCCGCCCCTCACCGCCACACCGATCCAGCGCCTCACCGGCGGCGACCCAGCCGCCTTCTGCGCCGCCCTGCCGGAGGCCAGGAAGGCGATCTACGCCTGGGCCCTGGGCGCGTCCACCGAGCCCGATGGCGAAGCCGGCCAGCACGACCTGGCCTTCGGCCCCGTACTGGCCCGGCGGTTGCCAGCGTTCGTCGCCGCCGCACCTACCGAGCTCGCCGCCCGCGCCCAACGCGTGCTCGACCGCGCCCGGGCCGCAGTCGCCGCCCTGGAATCCCTGGGCGCCGACGAGGACTCGGTCACCTTGCTGGCCGACCAGGCCGATCAGGCATTGAGCGCGGTGGCCGGCCTCGATACCACGGCCGCCGAGCAGGAGGTCGTGGCGGCAGCGGCGGAGACCGTCGGGGCCGACCGGTTCGCCAGCGGGGCGCTTGCGTTCGCAACGGCGAACCCCCAGACCCCGGAACTCTTCGACCTGGGCGAAGTGCCCGAGGCGGTCGGCCGGCCCGCCGGCTACGGCTGCCTGTACGAGCCGGACACCAGCCAGGGCTCCTGAGGCCCCCGCTACAGCCAGTCCTTGCGCTTGAACACGAGGTAGAGACCACCCGACATGGCGGCCATCAGACCGAGGGACACGTACACGCCGCTCGACTGGCCGGAGGTGGGGTAGGGCACGTTCATGCCGTAGTAGCCGGTGATCAGGGTGGGCACGGCGATGATCGCCGCCCAGCTCGTCACCTTCTTCATGATCTGGTTGGTGCGGTAGTCCCGCAAGGCGAGGTTGGCGTCGACGATCGTGCCCACGAGATCCCGCAGCGCGTCCGTCGACTCGCTCACCCGCAGGACGTGGTCGTACACGTCCTGGTAGTACGGAAAGAGCGGCTCGGCGATGGCGGGGTGCTCGCGCCGCATCAATCCGCTGATCGTCTCCCGCATCGGCATGACGAGGCGGTGGAACCGCACCAGCGATCGCCGCATCTCGAACCAGTGGCGCTGTTGCGTCGGTTGGAGCGGGTTCTCGGAGAAGACGCCCTCGCTGATCTCGTCGAAGTACTCGTCGAGCTGGCGTTCGGCGTCGAAGTAGCCGTCGACCACCACGTCGAGGAGCCCGTACAAGAGAAAACCGACACCGTGGATGGCGAGGTCGGGCGACTGGTTCCACCGGTCGATGACCGGCTCCATGGGGAAGTTGTCGTCCTTGCGCACGGTGAGGAGCCAACGCTTGGAGATGAACGCGTCGATCTCCGTCTCGTCGAGCTCGCCCGCTTCGATGTTCACGTGCACCGAGTGGCACGCCAGGAACGCGTGCGTGGCGTATCGGTCGATCTTGGGGCGCTGGTGCGGTCCCAGCGCGTCCTCGACGGCGAGCTCATGGAGACCGAGCTCGTCGGCCAGCTCGTGCAGCTGGTCGATGGACGGTCCGCAGAGGTCCACCCACACGACGGTGTCGGGTCGATCGAGGTGGTCCGACACGTCGGCGACCGGGAAGCCCTCGGCTTCGAGGACACCCTTGCAGTACACGCGGGTGGAGGGCATGGCCGACTATGCCACCCCGCCGGAGGTGACCGACAGGGTCTGGCCCTCGCGGGCGGGGATCACTCGGCAGATCCCGCGCAGCGCATCCGCCGCCGCAGCATGCATCTGGTCCAGCTCGGCGTCGCCGTGCGTCGGGTCGTAGTGGAACGGGACGTAGGTGCGGGCGCCGACGGCGGTCACGAAGGCCACGGTCTGGGCGACCGTGCTGTGGCCCCAGCCCATCCTCGTCTCGTACTCGTCGTCCGTGTACTGCGTGTCGTGGATGAGCAGATCGGCGTCGCGGGCGAGGTCGAAGCCCGACGTCCACTCGGGCGGTCCCGGGAAGTCCCGCACGCCGAGCGCCGGCTCGTGGTCCGACAGGTAGGCGAGAGCGGCGTCGTCAGCCTCCAGGCGGAAGCCGACCGTCGGTGCCGGATGGCGGACCAGGGCGCAGTGCACGGTGAAGCCCGGGATCTCGAACCGGCCGAGCGGCACGTCGTGCAGCGTGAGGGCGGGCAGGTCTCGCAGCCGAACGGGGAAGAGGGGCGGTGACAGGTAGCGGGTGAGCCGGGCCCGCAGGGACATTGTCGTCGATGCCGGCCCCCAGAGGTGGACTTGGCAGCCCTCCCGGTAGAGGCACTCGAAGAAGCCCAGGCCTTGCACGTGGTCCATGTGCAGGTGGCTGAGCAGCACGTCGACCCGCTTGGCGTCCGTGGAGATCTCCCGGCCGAGCGCCCGGATGCCTGTTCCCGCGTCGAGCACCGCCAGGTCGCCGGCGTCGGTGCGTACCTCGACGCAGGACGTGTTGCCGCCGTAGCGCACGGTGTCGAGGCCGGGGGTGGCGAGGGATCCGCGCGTGCCCCAGAACCGCACCATCACGGTTCGCCGGCCTCCCAGAACAAGGCTGCCGCGCCCACGAACCGACCGGCCTGCCCGAGGAGCGGGATGGCCGTGACCTCGATCAGCCGTCGCCCGCCGTCCAGCCCCCGGATCCGGAAGCGTTCGTGCTGCGGGCGGCCGTACTGCAGAGCAGCTACGAGCGGGAGCTGCTCGGCCTTGAGCGGTTGGTCGTTCTCGTCGGTGGCCGAGAACATGCTCGTCCAGTCCGACATCGCCATCGGACCGGTCTCGTCGAAGCGGGTGCCGAGCAGACGTTCGGCGGGTTCGTTGTAGTAGATCAGCTCGCCTTCGGGGTCGACGACGAACACGGCCGTCGCCAGATAGCTGGCGAGCTCCCGTGTGAGGATGACCTCGATCTCGTGTTGCGCCACGCCGTTCCTCCGTCGGTCGGCGCCCGCGCGACGCTCAGCCGGTCGTCGGACGCCGGCGGGCGGCCAGGATCAGGACCGCGGCCAGCCCGAGCATCGGCAGGGCCCAGCGCCACGCCTCGATGATGCCGCTCGGGCCGGTCGACGGGATGGTCGGGCTGACCGAGGTCGGGGAGACGCTCGAGGCCGCAGTGGTGGGGGCGACCGTGGTGGTCGTCGGCACCTGGCAGACCTCACCCCATGTCACGACCGGCCCGGCGATGTTGCCGGCCGAGTCGCCCGGGGTCGTGAATTCGGCCTTGATGTCGAACTGTCCGCACTCGATGCGGGGCACGACGAGCTGTGCCGTCGTCTCACCAGCCGGGATCACGCCGTCGACGAACTGCCGAGGGTCGGAGCTGATGTCGGTGTAGCTGTGCACCGACGATGGGCACGTCGGCCTGCTGCACCGGCTCCATCGTGAAGTCGACCACCGCCCGCCCGGCGGCGTCGACGTTGAGGGTGACCGTGAAGGTGATGCCGTCGATCTCCCGGGTCTCGGTGCAGCTGTAGGGCGCCTGTTCGATCACGTTGTTGCCAGTGCACGTATTGGCCTGGGCGTCCGCGGCGGTCGCGCCCGACATCACGAGACTGAGCCCCGCCAGCGCGCTCACCGAAGTAGCGACGGTCAGCCGTCCGAGCAACCTCATACCGACGTCCTTCCTGTTCGTCTTCCGGGTCTTCGACCCCGGGCACGGTAGCCGCGTCGCGACGAGCCTCATCGCACGGCCCCGGGGATACGGTGGCCTTCCGATGGAGAGCGACATCCTCGTCGGGATCGGCTTCATCGTCGTGCTCGGGGTCGGCCTGCAGTGGCTGGCCCGCCTGCTCCACTTCCCCTCGATCGTGCTGCTGCTGGCCGGTGGGCTGGCGGTCGGTCCTTGGCTCGGGCTGGTCGACTCGGACGAGATCCTCGGCGACGCCCTGTTCCCCGTGGTGTCCCTCAGCGTGGGCATCCTGCTCTTCCTCGGCGGGCTCGAACTGCGGTTCAGCGAGCTCGGGCCCGCCATCCGCCGCCCTGTGACGTGGCTCGTCACGGTGGGAGTGCTCATCACCTGGGTGCTCGCCACGGTGGCGGGCGCCGTGTTCTTCGACGAGCCGCTGCGGGTCTCCGTCGTGCTGGGAGCCATCCTCGTGGTGTCGGGCCCGACCGTCGTCATCCCCCTGCTCCGGCTGGCCCGGCCCCGTGGATCAGTGGCGACCATCCTCACCTGGGAGGGCATCGTCGTCGATCCCATCGGCTCGGCGTTGAGCGTGTTCTGCTTCAACGCCGTCTTCGTCCAACACTTCACGCTGGGCGAGATCTGGAGCGAGTTCATCGTCGTCGCGTTGGCCGGCATCGCCGCCGGTCTGGTGGCAGCCGTGATCCTGGTGGCCGCGTTGCGCAGCCTGCTCATCCCGGCCGATCTCGAGGTGGCCGTGACGGTGATGTTCGTCGTGGCCGCCTACGTCGGCGCCGAGCAGGTACGCCCCGAGGCCGGACTCTTCGCCACGACGGCGATGGGGATCCTCCTGGCCAACCAGCACTTCGTCGGCCTGCGGTCGTTGCGGATCTTCGGCGACCCGATCCTCACCTTGCTCATCGGATCCCTCTTCATCGTGCTGGCGTCGCGGGTCGAACCGAGGGCGATCGCCGACCACCTGCCGGGCATCCTCGGCATGGCGCTCGTCCTGGTCCTGATCGTGCGGCCTCTGGTTGCCGCCACCTGCACGATCGGGGCGGCGTCGATGCAACCTCGGGAGCGCGCCTTCCTCGCCTGCATGGCGCCTCGCGGGATCGTGGCCGCTGCTACGGCCTCGTTCTTCTCGTTGCGCCTGGAACAGCTTCACCAGCCGAGCGAAATGCTCGTGCCCGTCACGTTCGCGATCATCATCCTGCTCGCGCTCCTCTACGGGCTGGGTGCTCGCCCGGCCACCAGGTTGTTGAAGTTGGAACGACCGCAGGCGAGCGGGCTGCTCCTGGTGAGCTCCAGCCCGTGGGCCATCGGGCTGGCCCGGGAGATGCAGCGGGCCGGCATTCCCACCGTGCTCGTCGCCCGGGGGAGCGAGGACCTGGCGGCCCGCCCCGACCTGGAGTTCACGGTCTTCGCCGGGCTGGTCAGAGATCTGCCGGACTCGGGCCTGCTCGAGGACGTCCACCGGGCGGTCGTGGCCTCGACGGACGACGAGATCAACCTCATCGCCATCCAGGTGCTGGAAGAGCAGCTCGGCGCCGAGCACGTGTCGCTGCTGTCGAGCGCGGCGGCCGTGCGTCACGACCGGCGGGAGCACGATGTCGAGGCCTGGACGCGGCGGCCGTTCTCGTCGGGAGTCAGCCTGGAGGACCTCGAGCGGATCGAGGACGAGGCCGCCGGCGTGCGCACGATGGAAGCGGTCGCCGTGCCGGCCGGCGCGCTGGTGCTGGCCGTCCTGGATCCCGATGGCGGATGGACGACGAGCCCCCGCGGCTCGCCCTCTCTGGGCGCCCAGCTCGTCGTCGCTCTCCCGCCCGACCAGCCCGACAGCCCGGCCACCGCCGCGGCCGACGTCCCGACCGCCGACGACAACCCCTGATCTACTGTCGGGCCAATGGCCGACGAGGCGCCCACGGGCCCGTCCATCACGAGCGTCTGAGATTCGATGCGCATCGGAACCGTCTTCTCGCAGGCCGACAGCGGGACCGATCCGGACGCCATCCGGGCCTGGGCGACGCTGGCCGAGGAGGCAGGATTCGCCCATCTGATCGCCTACGACCACGTGCTGGGCGCCGACCCCGCGCTGTACCCCGACGGCGTGGGCAACTTCCCGGCACCGCCGTACACGCACGAGCACGTCTTCCACGAGATCTTCGTGCTGTTCAGCCACCTCGCGGCGGTGACGACCTCCCTCGAGCTCGTGACGAGCGTGCTCGTCCTGCCGCAACGCCAGACGGCCCTCGTGGCCAAGCAGGCTGCCACGCTCGACCTGTTGAGCGGCGGGCGTCTCCGCCTGGCTGTCGGTGTCGGGTGGAACTGGGCCGAGTACCAGGGGCTCGGGGCCGACTTCGCCTCCAGGGAGGACCGCCTGGAGGAGCAGCTCGCGGTGATGCGCCGCCTCTGGACGGAACCGCTGGTGAGCTTCGACGGTCGCTTTCACCACCTGGACCGCGTCGGCCTGAACCCGCGACCGGCCCGGCCGCTGCCGATCTGGATCGGGAGCGGGGCCTCCCCACGCGTGCTGCGCAGGGTGGTGCGCTGTGCCGACGGGTGGATGCCGCTCCTCATCCCCGGGCTCGATCCCGTTCCGCTTCCTGACGCCGTGGCCCGGCTTCGTCAGCTCGCCGAGGAGGAGGGCCGGGATCCCGCCAGCTTGCCGATCCACGGACGCGTCTACCTCGGCGACGGCTGGGAGCGCGAGGTCGAGCAGGCGCTCGCGCTGGGCTTCTCGGACCTGTCCGTCGGGTTCAACCGGCTGCGCGAGCCCGGCCGACCCCATGCCGAGCACCTCGAACGCATAGTCGAGGCCAAAGCGACGCTCGACCGGCTCGTCGGAGCGTGACTGTTGTCATGGCCGCGTGCGAGGAGGGCTGTGTGAGAGGGACTGTGTGAGGAGGACGTCGTGGACAATCTGATGCCGGCCGCCTTCGTCGGGCACGGGACGCCGATGAACGCGCTGGACACCAACCGCTATACGGAGGCCTGGCGCGCGTTCGGCGCCCGCATCCCGCGCCCGCTGGCCATCCTCTCGGTGTCCGCCCACTGGTTCATCAGCGCCACCGCGGTGACAGCGATGGCGGCACCGCGCACCATCCACGACTTCTTCGGGTTTCCGCCCGAGCTGTTCGCCTTTCAGTACCCGGCACCCGGATCGCCTGACCTGGCGGCCGCCGTCCGGAACGTGGCCGACCCGGTGTGGGTCGGTGCCGACGAGGACAGCTGGGGCATCGACCACGGCACCTGGTCCGTCCTGGCGCATGCTTTTCCGGACGCCGACATCCCGGTCGTGCAGCTCTCATTGGACGCCAGCAAACCGCTCGCCTACCACCTCGAGCTAGGCGCCCGGCTGGCGCCGCTGCGCGAGCAGGGCGTGCTGATCATGGGCAGCGGCAACACCGTCCACCATCTGGGTCGGCTCGACTGGAGCAGTCCCGACGCCGGCTACGACTGGGCGGTGCGCTTCGGCTCGGCGGTCTCCGAGCGCTTGACCGAGGGCGATCCCGCGTCGATCGTGGACCTGGAGGACGATCCGGACTTCCCGAACGCCGTGCCGACGCCGGACCACTTCCTCCCGGTCCTCTACCTCGCCGGCCTGGCCGCAGCGGCCGGCCGGCACTGCGAGCCGATGGTCGAGGGGTACGCGTTCGGTTCGCTGTCGATGGACTCGTTCGTGCTCGGTTCGCCCGCGCGGTGACGGCTGCGGCGGACGGTGACGGCGCGGCTGCGGCGGCCGCCGTTCAGGCCGGCGTCCGGTCCTGGCTCGAGCGCCACTGGGACCCCGAGCTGTCCCTCGTCACCTGGCGCCGGCGCCTGCTCGACGGCGGCTGGGCGGCGCCGTCCTGGCCGGTCGACTGGCACGGACGTGGATTGCCGGAGTGGTCCGACGGCGTGATCGCCGGTGAGCTGGCGGCGGTCGGCGCGCCCGGGCCTCCTCCGGGGGTCGGCACCGGCTTGGCCGCGCCGACGCTGCTGACCCACGGCTCGGACGACCTGCGGCGGCTGCTGCTGGGCCCGATCCTGACCGGCGAGCACCACTGGTGCCAGCTGTTCAGCGAGCCCGGTGCCGGCTCCGACCTCGCCGGGCTCACCACCCGGGCCGAGCGCGACGGTAACGAGTGGGTGGTCACCGGTCAGAAGGTGTGGTCCACGAGCGCCCACCACGCGGACTTCGGTCTGCTGCTGGCCCGCAGTGACTGGGACGTGCCGAAGCACCGCGGCCTCACGTACTTCGTCCTCCCCATGGGCCAGGTGGGTGTCGAGGTGCGCCCGCTGCGTCAGATGAACGACCATTCCTCGTTCAACGAGGTGTTCCTGACGGAGGCTCGCATACTGGCCGGGCACGTCGTCGGCGAGGTGGGCGGTGGCTGGTCCGTGGCGCTGACGACGCTCGCCTTCGAGCGGCGCTACGGCGTGGCGATGAGCGGACGGGGGACGGCGTCGGGCATCGGACGGGCGGCCATGGAGGCCGAGGCGGAGGCGGCCGAGCACCGCCGCACGTACGCGTGGTATCCGCAGCGGGCGGGGCGCCCGGACCTGCTGGTGGAGCGCGCGGTCGCCGGCTCGATCGCCGCTGATCCTGTCGTGCGCCAGCACGTCGCCGCCGTCGAGGCGCTGGCCCGCGCCAACCGCTGGACGGCGGAGCGGGCCCGCGCCGCCCGGACCCTCGATCGTGCCCCGGGTCCGGAGGGATCGCTCGGCAAGCTGGCAACGAGCGTCGTCGCCCGGGCGGCGGCGCGGGCCCACAGCGCCATCGGCGGCGCGGCCGGACTCCTCACCGGCGCGGACGCCGCGCGAGCCGGCGCGTCGGGTGCCGTCGCCGCCGAGATCCTGGTCTCGGTGCCGGCCCAGTCGATCGCTGGAGGGACCGACGAGATCCAGAAGACCATCGTGGCCGACCGGGTGCTCGGCCTGCCGCGCGAACCGCAGACGGACCGCGAGCTCCCGTTCCGTGCCGTCGCCGTCCCCGGACCGTCCCCTCCCCCGAGTGGTTGACTTTGCAAGCATGCACGCCTCGTTGCGGATTCCGGCACGAGAGGTGCATGCCTCCCGCCCGGGGTGGTGTCGCGATGTGACACGCCGTGCCTGGTACCTCCGTTCGAAGGGCGACACGCGGTCAGACCGCGTCCTGGGCGGCTGCCAGCAGGGCGTCGTGGAGGAGGCCGTTGCTGACCACGATGTCGGCGCGGCCCTCCAGCGGCGGCGGCCCGCCGTCGAAGCCGGTGACCCGGCCGCCGGCCGCTTCGACCAGCACGATGCCGGCCGCCACGTCCCAGGCCCACAGGGCGTCGCGCTGAGCCATGCCGTCCAGTCGCCCGCAGGCGATGTACGCCATGGCGAGGGCGGGTGATCCCAGCACCCGGACCCCGCGGCAGGCGCCGTACAGCGCAACCATCCGGCGGCCGAAGGCGGCGATCGCCTCTGGGTCGTCGTTCTGGATTCCCGTGGCGACGACGGCGCGGGCGAGCTCGTCGGTGGTCGACACCGCCATCGCTGTCGTTCGGCCACGCTCGGCGGCGAAGCACTCGTCGCGCAGCGGGTCGTAGACGACGCCCGCCAGCAGTGGTCCGCCGGCCTGCCTCACCGCGACCGACACGCAGAAGAACGGGATGCCGTGCGCGTAGTTCGACGTCCCGTCGAGCGGGTCCACGATCCAGGCCACGTCGGCTGCGGGGTCCCCGACTGCGCCCTCCTCGCCTTCGATCCGGTGCTCCGGGTAGGCGCCGGCGATGACGTCGACGATGGCCGCCTGCGCGGCCGCATCGGCCCACGTCGTGATGTCCGAGCGAGCCTTCGCCACGACCTCCATGGGGCGCCCCTGCCCCTCACGGAGGACGGCGCCGCCGGCCCGGGCGGCCGCTTCCGCCACCGCGAGGAGGTCGAGCGCGGTCCGGCACGGCTGGCACGGTACCGCCCGCCTACTCCGCGGTCGCCTCCAGCGTTCGCAGGCGGCTGAGCACGTCGTCGCGATCGAGGTAGCAACCCTGGAGGTGGCGGTGCCCGCTGTTGGGGTCGAACTCCGAGCGGCCGTGCAGCACGCGGTAGTTGTCGAAGCACATGACGTCACCTGGTTGCAGACGCAACCGCAACTCGAATCGCCCCGATCGCAACAGCCGGGCGAAGGTGCGCACGGCGCGGTAGGTATCCAGCATCTGGTCGGCCGGGACGTCGAGCGGGGCCAGGAGGGCGTTGCTGTAGCGCACCTCGTGGAAGTTGCCGTCGTGGTCGAGGTGGATCATGGGCACGCGGGTCGAGACGTCGGTGCCGGCGCCGTCCCTGTACCGGAAGGGCAGGGGCGTGGTCGTCAGCAGCTCGTAGGCGTTCGGATCGGCAGTCGCCAGCTCGGCGGCGCAGGCGAAGCCGTCGACGAGCAAGCTGTCGCCCCCGGTGGCCTCGAACACCAGGCAGTGGAGGAGCTGGACGCCCGGGAGCATCTCCCGGCTCACGAGGTCCACGTGCGGGGCGAGCGTGTGGGCGGTGTACGCCAGGCTGTCGGGGTCGGGCTTCGAGACGACGTCCCACAGCAGCCCGAAGTTGCTGTTGCGCAGGAACGCCACCCGTCCGGCGATGCGCGGTCCCGTCCCCGGCACCGTGGGCGCGTCCCGGATGAAGCTGACGCCGTGGCGCTGGAGCTGCACGAGCCACCGGCGCAGCCCCTCATCCGTCGTCATCACGTCGTCGTAGGCCACCTCGGGCACGGGGTCCGGGGGGCCATCGGTCCACAGGATCCGGGACTCGCCGGCCGGGGGACGCGGGCCGTCGTCGTACGAGTGGCGGGCCAGCCAGCTGAGCGGGAACGTCGAGCGGTGGTCCTCGCCGGCCCAGATGATCACCAACTCGTCGTCGGGGGAGAGCTCGACGTCGGCCGGTGCGATGTCGTCGGGGATGGACGTGGTGTCCACCAGACGCTCGGGCACGGACGGGTGGCGGCAGGACGGGCAGAGGCAGTTGTCGCGGAGCCAGAGGTGGTGGAACGTGGAGCGGCGACCGTCGCCCCAGGTCAGCACCAGCCGGTCGTCGAGCTGCTCCACACCGGTGTCCGACTGAACCCTCATGGCGCGGACAGTATCCGCGCCCACCGCGCCGGCTCAGTGCGCGATGCGCCCGCCGTTCACGAGGATGGCCTGGCCGCTCACGAAGGCGCTGTCGGGCGAGAGCAGGAAGATGATCGTCCCGAGGAGGTCGGACACGGTGGCCACCCGGCCGAGGGGCGTCCCGCTCACGTCGTAGGTGGCGGCCGAGCCGAGCACGCTCGCACCCTCGGTCTCCGGGGTGAAGCCGGGAGCGACCACGTTGACCCGGATGTTGCGGGGGCCGAGCTCGCGGGCGAGCGCACGTGACATGGACACCACCGCGCCCTTGGACGCCACGTAGTGGACGAACCCGAAGGACCCTGTGAACGCGGTCTCCGAGGCGAGGTTGACGATGGAACCACCTCGGGGCATGCGGCTCGACGCCGCCCGAGTGCACAGGAACGGACCGGTCACGTTGACCGCCAGCATCCGGTTCCACTCGTCGAGCGGGATCTCCTCGAAGCGGCGCCGGCCGACGAGGAGCGCGGCGTTGTTGACCAGCCCGTCGATCTGGCCGATGTCGCCGAACACGCGCTCCACCTGGTCGGCGTCGCTCACGTCGCACTGGTGGTCGACCCCGCCCGGGTTGAGATCGAGAGTGACGACATCGGCGCCCCGCGCCCGCAGCTCCGCGGCGAGTGCCTGCCCGATCCCCCTTCCGGCGCCCGTGACGACGATGCGCAGCCCGTCCATCGGTCGTCCTCAGCCGAGGAAGTCGGCGACGGCGGCCCACAGCGACTCGTAGCGCTTGTGGTTCTCGGGGAGCGCCGTGTAGGGCAAGAAGCGGAAGAAGTAGAACTGCGTCTCGTCGACCAGGCTCACCGTTGCACCCCCATGCCGTCAGGTGGTCGGACGGTAGCAAGCGCGCTCGATGGTCAGCTCGGCGACGATGTCGGCGGCCGGCTAGTACGCGGTGCACGGCGCCGACCGAGATCCCGGCGTACAGCGCCATGGCAGCGATGTCACCGGTGGTGGCCCGGGTGGGCGGGGTGGCAGAGAATCGCGGGATGGGCATCGGGCCCGGACCGGGCACGTCCATCGTGCCGATGGGATCCTCGGTCGTCGCCTCCGCCCGGGCCAGTGACGCGCGCAGCACGCGGTGGGGCGCGCCGGGCCATCCCACCCCGAAGGCTTCGGTGAGCACTGTGTCGCCGGCCTCCGCGCCGACGAGCGCGTCGACGTAGGCCGGGGTGGGCGTCCGACTCCTGGGCGGCGATGAACCGGGTGCCGACCCTGACGGCGTCGGCCCCGGCGTCCAGCGCGGCCCGCACGTCCGTGGCGCCGCCCGATACTGCCGGCGGCCACCACCGGCACCGGCACCCGCGGTCAGCACCTGCGCGACGAGATCGAGCAGCGGTGTGGTACCCCGCACGTGTCCGCCGGCCTCGACCCCTTGCGCGATGACGTACGCGCACCCGGCCGCCACCGCGGCGCGGGCCTCTTCGACGGACCCGACCTGCCAGCCGACCACGGGCGCCGCGTCGGCCAGCTCGGGCTCGGGCCATCCGTTGAAGAACTCGACGACCGCGAGCCGACCCACCGCGTCGGTCAGCAGCTCCCGAGCATGCCCAACCCTCCTGCGTTCGTCACCGCGGCAGCCAGATCCGGTCCGGCCACCCTCGACATGCCGGCCAGCTGCAACGGCAGCCGACGAGGTCGGTGAAGCGCGTCATGTGGGGTGGAGGGTAGAACAGGCGCTTGCTCGATCTCGACGCCACCGCGCTGTCCGCTCTCGTGTGCGACGGCCAAGCCCATCCGCGTGAGCTGGCCGAGGCGGCGATCACCGCCATCGAGGCGCGGAACCCGACGATCAACGCCGTCGTCCATCCACGCTTCGAGCGGGCCCTCGACGAGATCGACCAGGGGCTCCCCGATGGCCCGTTCCGCGGCGTTCCCTTCCTCCTGAAGGACTACGGCGCCGAGCAGCAGGGCGAGCCCCACCACCAGGGCATGGCCCACCTGGGTCGGCTCGGCTTCCGGGGCGACGCCGACGGTTCGCTGACCTCCGCGTTCCGGGCTGCGGGCCTGGTGATCCTGGGCCGCACGAACGTTCCCGAGATGGCGCTCATGGGCACCACCGAGCCGATGGCCGCCGGGCCGACGCGCAACCCCTGGGACGTCGGACGGTCGCCGGGTGGCAGCTCGGGTGGCTCCGCCGCCGCCGTCAGCGCGGGGATGGTGCCCGCCGCGCACGCCAACGACATCGCCGGGTCCATCCGCATCCCCGCCGCGCACTGTGGGCTCGTCGGGCTGAAGCCGTCCCGGGGTCGGGTGAGGACGGGTCCCGACGCCGACCCGCCCGTCGGCCTCTTCGTCGAGGGCGTCGTCACCCGCTCGGTCCGGGACACGGCCGGCCTCCTCGACGCCATCACCGCGCCGGCCTCGGGCGCGTACTGGGCCCCGCCGCCGTTGGCCGGGCCGTTGACGGCCGAGGTCGGTCGACCACCCGGTCCGCTACGGATCGCGGTGTGCCTCACCGCGCCCAACGGCGCCGAGGTCGATCCGACGTGCGCCGACTCGGCCGCAGCCGCGGGGGCGCTGCTGGCCGACCTTGGTCACCACGTGGACGAGGCTGCACCGCCCGCGCTGTTCGATCCCGCGGTGTTCGAGGGGGCGAGGGTCGTCCTGGCGGCCACCGCCGCACAGGTGGTCGACGCCTGGCAGGCGCGCACCGGCACGGTGATCGGCGAGGCCGATGTCGAGCCCACGACCTGGGCCGCGGTAACGGCCGGTCGCGCCGTCAGCGGGCCGGACCTGCTCCAGTGGCTGGCCCGGTTGCAGCTCCTGGCCCGGGCGATCACGGGCTGGTGGGCCGAGTCGGGTGTGGACCTGCTGGTGACGCCGACGACGGCAGCGCCCCCGACACCGATCGGCGACTACCTCCGCGGCTACGAGGCCGGCCGGGGGAGCGCGTTCACCCGGCCGTTCAACGTCACGGGTCAGCCCGCGCTGTCGCTCCCGCTGGGATGGCCGGGCGACGGCCTCCCTCGGGGCGTGCAGTTCGTCGCCGACCTCGGCCGTGAGGATCTGCTGGTACGGGTGGGCGCACAGCTCGAGGACGCGGCGCCCTGGGCCTGGCGCCGCCCTCCTTCGCTCACTGCTTGAGCCGATCCAGCCCCATCCCGCACGCCCAACGCATGGGCTGCGGGCAGACTGGATCCGTGGAGCCGGATGGCCGAGTGCTGATCTGCGGCGGGGGGATCGGTGGGCTCTCGTTGGCGCTGTCCCTCCACGCCGCCGGTTGGACCGACCTCGAGGTGTTCGAGGCGGCGCCCCGCATCGAGGAGCTCGGCGTCGGCATCAACCTTCTGCCCCACGCGGTCCGGGAGCTGACCGAGCTCGGTCTGGCGGACGAGCTGGCAGCGGCCGGGCTCGCGACCGCCGAGCTCGTGCTCTGCAACAAGCACGGCCAGCACATCTGGCGGGAGCCCCGAGGTCTGGCCGCGGGTTACCGGTGGCCTCAGTACTCGATCCACCGTGGGCGGCTGCTGGGGTTGCTCCACCGGGCCTTCCTCGAGCGCCTGGGCAAGGACCGCCTGCACACCGGTCACCGCGTCGTGCGCGCCGAGGATCAGACCGATGCGATCGGACTGCACTTCACCGACCGCCCACCGGTTCGTGGAGATGTCGTCGTCGGCGCGGACGGCATCCACTCCGCCATCCGGGCTCAGTGCTATCCGGACGAGGGTGCGGTCCTGTGGAACGGCCAGACGCTGTGGCGGTCGACGGCCTGGGCCCCGCCGTTCCTCACCGGCCGCTCGATGGTGGTGCTCGGCTACTTCGGCTACCGCGTCGTCACCTACCCCATCAGCGAGCCTCGGGCGGACGGGCTCGTGCTCACCAACATCGTGCTCGAGGCGCAGACGGCGGTGGGTCGGCCCATGCCCCGCCACGCCTGGGACCACACCGCCGATCCTGACGAGCCGAGGGCACGGTTCGGCCAGCTGCACTTCGACTGGCTCGACGTCGCCGAGATCATCGACGCCGTCCCCATCTGGTGGCAGTACCCCATGGCCGATCGCGATCCCTTGCCGCAGTGGTCGTTCGGACGCTTGACGCTGCTCGGCGACGCCGCTCACCCGATGTACCCCGTCGGTTCGAACGGGGCGTCGCAGGCCATCCTCGACGCCCGGACGCTGGCGCGGTCATTGACACTGCAGCCAAACCTCGAAGCGGCGTTCGCCGACTACGAGGGGGTGAGGCGGACGGCCACTTCGGCGATCGTGCGGTCGAACCGCGCGGTCCTGTCCGAGCGGTGCATGGAGCTGGCGGAGGAGCGGGCGCCCGACGGGTTCGACGACGTCAGCGACGTCTTCGCGCCGGGAGAGCTCGAGGAGCTCAGCGCCGAGTTCAGGCGCATCGCCGGCTTCGATCCCACGGTGCTGAACGAGCGCCCGTCGCTCAGCGTCGCGCCCCGCTCCTAGTTCTGGCGCGGGATCGTCGCGCCAGCCGCCACAGATCCGCGCCAGAAGCCGAGGGGTTCCACCGGCCGCCGCTACCGCCCGTCGCTGACCGTCCAGCCGCCGTCGACAGCGATGACTTGGCCGGTGATCTGGCCGCTGCCGTCGCCGCACAGCCACGCCACGGCGGCGGCGATGTCGCCGGCGTGCAGGAACCCCCCGGCCAAGGGCTGCTTGCGTTCGGCGTAGGCCACCGTGTCAGGGTTGGTGGCGGCCCGACGAGCCATCGGCGTCATCACCAGCGAGGGCGCCACCACGTTCGAGCGGATGCGCTCTCGCGCGTAGGTCGTGGCGACGGCGTGGCTCAGCCCGATCATTCCGGCCTTCGCGGCCGAGTATCCGTGGGAGCCGGTCATGTCTGGTGCGGCATCGAACGCGGCGACGCTGGCCACGAAGACCATCGAGCCGCCCTCCCCGACCCGGCGCATCACCCGCAGCCCCTCGCGGGCGGTGAGGAACGCGGTCGTCAGGTTGAGCCGGATGGTGGCCTCCCAGGCGGACAGGCTGACGTCGGCCAGGAGCCCGTCGCCGAACGGCCGGCCGCTCCCGCCGGCGATCACGCCCAGCGCGTCGAGGCGTTCGAGGGAGGCGAACGCCGCCTCGGCCTGTGCCTCGTCGGTCAGGTCCGCGACCGCCCACGTGCCGCCGATCTCGTCCGCCAGCGTGCGGGCGTCGTCCTCGACGTTCGAGACGACGTGCACGGCGGCGCCGTCGGCGGCCAGAAGGCGAGCGGTGGCGGCGGCGATGCCGGTCGCTCCGGTCACCACGCACTGCCGCCCGGCGAGGGCCCCTGCAGCCCGGGGACTCATGGGCGAGCGGGGAAGTCGGTCACCTGAGCGACCTCGACCTGCGGGCGGACCGGCGTCTCGACGTCCCGGGCCGGCCAGCCGAGGTACACGACGCCGACGATCTGGGTGCCGTCGGGGAAGCCGGCCAGCCGCAGCACGTCCGGCGCGTCCAGCACCGGCGGCGAAGACCAGAACGAGGCCAACCCGGCGGCGGTGGAGGCGAGCAGGAGGTTCTGCAGCGCGGCGGCCACCGCGTACCCGTCCTCCAGCGCCCGGCCGGGCTCGGGCGAAGCAGACCCGACCACCAGCATCGCCGGCGCGCGCAGGTACTTCGTGCGGGCCTTGGTGATCTTGGCCTCGTCCGCGCCCCTGACCTGCAGGGCGGCGGCGTACGCCTCACCGAGCGCGCTGCGGCCCTCGCCGGTGAAGAGGCAGAAGCGCCACGGCCACGTCCGCTTGTGGTTCGGCGCGGACACCGCGATCTCGCACAGCTCGTGCACGAGCTCGGCGGCCACGGGCCGGTCGAGGTCCATCTGGAGGCTCGTGCGCCGGGCCCAGGCCAGGCGGGCGAACGCGGCCAGCTCGCGACGGTCCAGTGCGTCCGCGGCGACGTCCGCTCCGGCCAGCTCCGTCATCGATGCCATGACGGGGTGACCGTCGTGGGGATCTCGATCTCCACGCCGCGTCCCCGGTAGGTGACGATGGCGTGCTCCAGGTCGGCGAACACCCGGATCCGGACGTCCTCGACGTTGTAGGGCTCGCCGGGGTCGTGGCCCACGGCCGCGGACGCGAGCGCGCGGAGCGGGCCCGAGTGCCCGCACACGAAGACGCGCAGGTTGGCCGGAGCGTCGCGCGCGTGCTCGACGATGCCCGCCCAGTGGCGGCGCACGACGTTGATGGGCGGCTCGAAGTAGTGCATGGGCTGGTGGAGCCACTGCGTGATCGGGTCCGCCCCCGCGGCCTCGATCTTGTAGAAGCGGTCCATCTCCACCATCCAGCCCGGCCGGTCACCGGAGCCGGACCGCTCGTACTCCTCGAGCGTGCGGGCGTAGAGCTGGAAGCCCGCGGTGACGTCCATCTCCTTGCCGTCGCACCAGACCTGGAAGTTGTCGAAGGCCTCGGCCGGCACCGGCTCCTCGACCGTCACGTCGCCGATGCCGTAGCGGCTGAGCGCTTGCAGCACGCCCTCCCGCACACCGACGGCCGTCTCCTGGGCGCGGGCCGTAGGCGCGTACAGCATCCGGACGGTCGTTCCCTCCTTGATGCCCTTGGCCAGGTCCTGGCCCTTGCGATGGGCCTGCCAGCGACCGAGCGGCGTGAGCGCGCCATCGGAGATGTAGCCCTGGGTCTGGCCGTGGCGGATGAGACGCACGTCGGTGGTGACCGCCATCCGGTTGCGGAACGACTCCGGCATCTGCAGCTCGCGAGGTGACGTGGTTGCAAATGCAAACGCCTCGGTGCGGCCGGGAGGCGCGCCGAGCTGGTCGAGCTCGGCCAGCGCCCGATCGGTCGCTCGCGCTCGTGCGCGCGCCACGAAACCCGGCTCGTCCGGATCCGGGTCCGGCTCGGCAAGCGCGGCGGCCCGGCGGTTCGCGTAGCGGATCAGGTACGCGGGGGCATCGTCACGTGACGTCGAGATGCGCGGCATCGGTTCCACCGGCTCCTAGCTGTGGATCGTGACGAAGGACTCGACGACGCGGTTCTCGTAGTAGAAGAGTGCCTTGCCGAACTGATCCTCCGTCCAGGTGATGACCTCCCAGTCCGGGTCGACGTGGTAACCGCCCGAGAACACCTCGTTGCGGTTGCCGACCGGGTCGAAGAAGTAGATGGTGTGACCGCGGGTGATGCCGTGGCGGGTCGGGCCGATGTCGATGTCCACGCCGTTGAGACGGAGGATGTCCGCCGCTCGGCCGACGTCCGACCAGCTGTCCAGCCAGAAGGCGAAGTGGTGCAGACCGCCGCTCGCACCGCGGGTGAACGCGATGTCGTGCGGCTTGCGGGACCGCTCCAGGAACACGATGAGCTGGTGGCCCTCGTTGCTGATGAGCTGCTCGGTCACCCGGAAGCCCAGGGCCTCCTGCATGAAGCGGCCGGCGTCGGGCACGTTCTCCGTGGTGAGCAGGCAGTGGTCGAGCCGTGGCGGGGCGATCCCGACGAGGTCCATGGGCATCGGTGGGGGGTTGAAGCGGGGGAGGCCGTTGCCGACCTTGTCCATCCGGGCGTAGATGGAGAAGATGTGCCCGCTGGGGGAGTCGAAGCGGATGGCGTCGCCGACCGCCCGCTCGTCGCCAGGCTGCAACCGTTCGACCGTGCAGCCGTAGCGCTCGAGGGCGGTCTCGAAGCCCTCCAGGTCGTCGACGGACTCGCACTTGAACCCCAGGTGCTCCAGGCCGTAGCGGGGCGCCTCGGTGAGGATGACCGAGTGGTGGTCGTGCTCGTCCCAGGCCTTCAGGTAGACGCGGTTGTCCACCCGCTCCACCTCACGCAGCCCGAGGACCTCGGTGTAGTAGGCCGCGCACAACTCGAGATCGGGCACCCGGACCTCGACATAACCCAGACGGAAGATTCCCATGCCCTGATCATGCACCGACCCTCGCGGAGGGAGAAGGGTCGTGTTCCAGATAGTCGTACGCTGATCTTGCGCCTGGAACGCGCCACGGGAGAGGGTGACGGCCATCCGGACCGCGCCCGGGGACAGGAATCCGACGACAGGGGACACTGCGGACATGGAAGGGGGAGGTCGATGAACTTCGACGGTGAGGCGTTCGTGCAGGACATGCGTGACGAGCTGATGGCATCCGGCCGGTCGCTCGACCGATCGGACTGGGTCGAGCGGGTCGTGCAGGGCGAGGCGACCAAGGAGGACCTGGTCGGCTGGGCACGCCAGCACTACTGGGGCGTGACCTACCACACCCGCCGCGTGCTGTCGGGCTGGGTGACCCGCATGCCCTACGAGATGACCGACGCGGTGATCGAGAACGTGGCCGAGGAGGTGCTGGGCACGCAGTCCAAGAGCGGGCACAGCCACCTGCACTGGCTGTTCGAGTTCACGCGGGCCCTGGGCGCTCCCGACGAGGTCATCACCGAGGCCACGCCGAACGTCGACGCCATCGCCTGCTCGAGCTTCCTGTACAACCTGGCCTTCCACCGGCCCTGGTACGAGGTGCAGTTCGGGGGCGTGCTCGGCATCGAGAACCAGATCCCACCCGCCTACACCCGGGTGGTCGAAGGGTTCAAGACGCACTACGCCGACGTCCTCGTGCCGGACGACTACGCGTTCCACACCATCCACATCTACGTCGACGAGGACCATGGAGGCGGTGTGGGCGCGTTCGCCGAGCGCTACCTCGACACCGAGGAGAAGCGGCGCGACGCCCGGGTCGCCTACCTCGCGGGCGCCGAGCTCACGCGCCGTTGCTGGGATGCGCTCGACGGAGCGACCTGGTAGGCCCACCGGTGGAACAGCGCGCCGAGCGCCCGCCCGCCCGCTTGGCCGGCGGGTACACCACGGTGCGCAAGGCGATGGCGGTCATCTCGGCGTTCAGCTACGCCGAGCCGGTCCTCGGCGTGTCCGAGCTGTCCCGGCGGCTCGGGCTCGGCAAGAGCACCGTTCACCGCCTGCTCACCACGCTGGCCGCGGACGGGTTCGTCGAGCGCACGCCCGACGAGCGGTATCGCCTCAGCCTCAAGCTCTACGAGATAGGCCAGCAGGTCGTGGCCAGCCTCGAGCTGAGGGAGGTCGCCCATACCCCGCTGGAGCGGTTGCGCAATGCCAGCGGTGAGACCTCGCACCTGGCCGTGCTGGCCGTGCCCGACGTGGTCTACCTCGACCGGTTCGAGAGCCCGAGCACGCTACGGATGTTCACCCGGTTCGGGCGGCGGACGCCGGCCCACTGCACGTCGAGCGGGAAGTGCCTGCTGGCCTTCGGGCGATCCGCCGACGTGGAGCGGGTTATCGAGGCCGGACTGTCCCGTCTCGGACCCCGGACCATCACCGGTCGCACCATGTTCCGCCGGGCCTTGACCGAGGTCCGGCGCCGGGGCTATGCGCTCAGCATCGAGGAATCGGAGTCCGGCGTCGTGTCGGCCGGCGCTCCCGTCTTCGACCACGCCGGTGAGTGCATCGCTGCGGTGTCCGTGGCGGGGCCGATCATGCGGATGCCGCCCAACGACCTGGACCGCTTCGTCCGGCTGGTGGTGGGGACGGCGGCGGAGGTGTCGACGGCGATGGGGGCTCGTGCCAACCGGACGGGGTCTCGATGACGAGCCCGCCGAGCGCGGGCGCGGGCAGC
Source organism: uncultured Acidimicrobiales bacterium (assembly GCA_963829955.1). GTDB lineage: Bacteria > Actinomycetota > Acidimicrobiia > Acidimicrobiales > Ilumatobacteraceae > DASTFY01. The sequence goes on along the minus strand of CAWHKS010000009.1, from coordinate 71,093 downwards.
AGGCACAGCCGCGCCGGCTGACCGTTCACCACGCACTCGCACGTCCCGCAGAGCCCCTGCTCGCAGCGACTCGGGATGCGGGGCCGGCCGAGCAGTCCCTGGAGCGCGCGCAGCGCCGACTCGTCCGACCACACCTCGACCGCGTGGTCGGTGCCGTCGATCGAGACGGTCACCGTCGTGCACTCGAGACGAGGGCGCAGCACGCCCGCAGGCTACGACCCGCAGCCCGCACCAGACTCGACCTACGGCGTCCAGGTGGCGCCCCTGCTGTCAGGGAGCGGGATGACGCCGATGAGCTCGTCTCGGCAGAGGTCGAGGAGGTGCGGGTCCGATGTCGCCACCGGGAGCCCCTGACCGCGAGCAGCCTCGGCAGCGACACAATCCGCCAGGCTTACTGCTCGCGTCGATCGGTGGTAATGGCGCGCCGCGCAGCAGTCCCGCCCGCAGACCCGCTCCGGCATCGAGCACGTCTGGGTCGGCCGGGCCCAGTTGGGCGAGGTCGAGCGCAGCGTCCTCCTCGGGCACACCAACGATGCGCACGAGATGATCCACGACCTCGGCGACTCCAAGCGCCGTCAGGGTGGCGTCACCGGCTCCCACCAAACCTCGGACCTGGCCCGCGGCGGGCTCGCCCTTGAGAAGGGCGAGAATGGCGTAGGCATCGAGGACGGCCGTCACCGACGCTTCCGCTTCTCCACGCTGGTTTCCTCGGTACGAGTGCGCGACCGCGCTTCGTCAGTGCTCGGACCCCGCCCCCGGTACTTGCCCACCAGTGCTCCGACTGGGTCATCCGGCAATGGCCGCAGCACGACGCGGTCGCCGAGATCGACGACGAGCACCCGATCCGCGCCCCAGCGGGAGCGGGTCTCGGCCGGTATTGACACCTGACCGTTGGACGAGACTTTCATGACGTAGCTATCTGGCACATCCGTCTCCTCACCGGTGCATTGTATGAAAGGCGTTCAACATTGTAGTGCTCCGCTCCTCGTCGGCGCCGCGTCACGACGGCCGCTGCGAGCGCCAGGCCTCGAAGTCGGGGCGGCGTGAGTCTGCCAACGGGTACAGCCCGATGATGCTCTCGCCGGCCGTGACCCGCTCGAGCGCGAACGTCTCCTGCTCCTCCTGCACGACGGCGTCCCGTGCCACCTCCTCGGCCAGCGCAGCGGGCAGCACCATGGCGCCCTCGTCGTCGCCCACCACCAGATCGCCGGGCATGACGAGCACCCCCGCGGAGGCGATGGGGATGTTGGTGTCGAGCGGGAGGTGCAGCCGCCCGAGCGTGGCGGCGTGCGGCGCGCGGGCGTAGACCGGCCACCCCATGCGGGCCACCGAGGGCGAGTCGCGCACGCAGCCGTCGGTGATCACGCCGGCCGCACCCCGCTGGAAGGCCCGCATGGCGAGGATGTCCCCGATTGTGCCGGCCCCGTCCGCCTCGCGCGCCTCGATGACGAGCACCTCGTCGGGGCCGATGGACTCCACGGCCCGCTTCTGTGCGTTCAACCCCGCCTGCAGGCGATCGAGCAGGTCCTCGCGCTGGGGGACGTAGCGAAGCGTGTACGCGTACCCGAGGAGCCGGTGCCCGGGCTGCAGCGGACGCAGGCCGGTGAAGTACGTCGAGCGGATGCCGCGTCGCTGGAGCTGGCTGGTGAGCGTGGCCGTCGACACGCTGTTCAAGGCGCGGCGCAGCTCGTCGGTCAGGTCGATCGGGCGGGGGGCGGTCACGCCGAGGGCCGCCGCCCGGTCGGCCGGGGTCACCCGCGGCGCGGGACCGATGGCCGAGAGCGGCTCGTCCGACGTGGCGATCGTCGTGCGCACCGAGGACAGCACGCCAGACGGTCCGCTCAGCTCGACCTCGACCACGTCGCCGGGGTCGATCGGCCGCGAGCCCGCCGGCGTGCCCGTGAGGATGATGTCACCGGGTTCGAGGGTCATGGTGCGGGAGACGTCGGCCACCAAGGCAGGGAGCGGGAAGAGCAGCTCGTCGGTCCGGCCTTCCTGGACGACGGTCCCGTTCACCCGGGTGACGATGCGCAGCGCCGTGGGATCCAAGCCCGGCCGCGTCGGCCAGTGGGCCGACAGGCGTGCAGCCGTCCCACCCCTTCGAGTGGACGTTCGACCCGCGGTCGGCGTAGCGCAGGTCGTAGACGCCCATGTCGTTGGCGGCGGCGACGTGCGAGACGAAGGACCAGGCCTCGCCGGCATCCACCCGGCGGGCGGTGCGGCCGATGACGACCGCGATCTCGCCCTCGAACCCAAGCAGCTCGCAGCCCTGCGGACGCTCGACCGTCTCGCCGTCGCCGCTGATGGTCGACGGGGGCTTGAGGAAGTACGAGGGGTAGGACGGCGTGGTCCCTCGCTCGGCGGCCCGGCTGCGGTAGTTGACGTGGACGGCGACGATCTTCGTCGGCGGGGGAAGTGCGGGAGATGACGACATCTAGCTGGGCACCCCTTGCATGAAGTTAACGTGTTAAATAGTCTCAGGCCGTGAGCGCGGCGTCAAAGGTCGACCAGCTCTGGGGATCGGTCCCGCCCCTCGTCACTCCTTTCCGTGACGGGCGCGTCGACGACGAGGCCTACGCCGCGCTGGTCGAGGCCCAAGTGGCGGCCGGCTCCCACGGCATCCTCGTGAACGGGACCACCGCCGAGCCCTCGCTGCTCACGGTCAGGGAGCGCAACCGCCTCGTGGACGTGGCCATGGAAGCGGCCGGCGGTCGCCTGCCGGTGGTGGCGGCCACGGGGTCGCAGTCATTGGCCGAGTCGCGCGACCTGACGGTGCACGCGGCGCAGGCGGGGGTCGCGGCGCTGCTCGTCGTGACGCCGTATTACGTCCGGCCACCGCAGCGCGGCATCGTCGCCTACTACCAGCAGGTGGTGGACGGCCTGGAGACGCCGTGGATGGTGTACCACATCCCCGGTCGGGCAGCCGTGGGCGTCACCGTCGACACGTTGGTCGAGCTGCGCGAGGTCTCGCCGACGTTCGTGGGGATGAAGCACGCGGTCAACGACCTCGGCTTCGTCTCCGCCGCTCTCTCCCGCCTCGGCCCCGACTTCAAGGTCTTCGTGGGGCTGGAGGAGCTGAGCTTCCCCATGATGGCGGTCGGTGCCTGCGGGCTCATGAACGCCGTCGGCAACGTAGCGCCGGCGCGGCTGGTGGAGATGTGCGAGGCGGTGCGCGACGGCGACCTGCACCGTGCCCGCAAGTTGCACGAGAGCCTGTACGAGCTGAACGATGCCGTGTTCTTTGACACGAACCCGATCCCCGTGAAGTACATGATGAAGCGGCTCGGCCTGCTGGCCGACAATGAGCATCGTCTGCCGATGGTGCCCGCCTCGCCCGAGGTGGCGGCCCGGCTGGATGGCGTGCTCGAGCGAGCGGGGATGCTGGGACCGTGACGGCGCTCCCCACCCCCAGCCTCCCCATGAGGGACTTCGCCCACTCGCTCCCCATGGCGCTACTGAAGGCCCGGGAGGCGGTGATGGCCGGTTTCCGCCCGGACCTCGAGGCGCACGGCCTGACCGAGCAGCAGTGGCGGGTGCTCAGGGTGCTGACCGAGCACCCTGGCATCACGGCCGGCGAGCTGGCCGAGCGGGCCGCCCTGCTCAAGCCCAGCCTCTCCCGCATCGTCGGCCGGCTGGAGGATCGGGGCCTGGTGGACCGCCGGACCGGAGCCCGCGATCTGCGCCTCGCCCGCCTGACCATGACGGTGGCCGGGCACCGGCTGGTGCGGAAGATCGCGCCGCGGTCTGAGGCCCGCTACCGGGCCATCGAAGCGGCCTTCGGGGGGGAGCAGCTGGCCGAGCTTCACGGCATGCTGGAGGCGCTGATGGCCAGCCTGGAACCGAGGAGGGTGAGCGCGTGAGCGATGGGCATCCTCCCGATCGTCCGCCGGACATCGTCCGGTCGGCGTACGCCGAGCTGATCGTCACCGACCTCGCCCGGGCCCGGGCGTTCTGGGTGGACCTGCTCGGGTTCGTGGTGTCGGCAGAAGAGCCCGACGCGCTCTACCTGCGCGGCTACGAGGAGTTCGTCCACCACAGCCTCATCCTGCGGACCGGTCCCGCGACCGCGTGTGGGCGCATCGGCTTCCGGGTGCGGACGCCCGAGGACCTCGAGCGGGCCGAGCACTGGTATGCGGCTCGGGATTGCCCCACCAGGCGCATCCCCGCCGGCACGACTCGTGGGCTCGGCGAAGCCGTGCGCGTCCGTGATCCACTCGGCTTCACGATCGAGCTCGTGCACGAGATGGACAAGGTGGAGCGACTGGTCCAGCGCTACGACCTCCGCCGGGGCGCCAGCATTTCGCGGATCGATCATGTCAACATCGCCGTGCCGGACGTCCCCGCCGCCTACGAGTACTACACGGGGCTCGGCTTCGGTCTCTCCGAGACAATCGAGGACGCGGACGGCACGCTGTACGCGGCCTGGATGTTCCGCAAGCAGACGGTCCACGACGTCGCGTTCACGCTCGGCGCGGGGCCGATGCTCCACCACCTCGGGTTCGCAGTGCCCGAGTCCCACCACATCCTCGGGCTGTGCGACACGATCGGCGCCCTCGACCTGGCCCAGCACATCGAGCGGGGGCCCGGGCGCCACGGGGTGTCCAACGCGTTCTACGTCTACCTCCGTGACCCCGACGGCCACCGGGTCGAGATCTACACGTCCGACTACTTCACCGGTGACCCCGGCCACGAACCGCTGCGGTGGAACGTCCAGGACGAGCGCCGCCGGGACTTCTGGGCCAATCCCGTCGTGCCCGGCTGGTACCTGGGCTCGGCGCCGATGCTCGACCTCGACGGCCGGCCCGTGCCCGTCGTCGACCAGGAGCCCACCGAGCGGACCGTGACCGTAGGCGCCGACGGCTTCGGCACGGTCGTGCACGAGCCGGTGGAAGAAACCGCCGATGCCTGACGGCGCGGCGACCGCGCCGGCGCACGCTGGCGCGCCCGCCACCGGCTGCCCGATCGATCACGACTTCGACCCGCTGGCGCCCGGCTACCTGGCCGATCCCTACACGGTGGCCGATCGCGTGCGTGAGACCACCCCGGTCTTCTACGCCCCCTCGCTCGACATGTGGGTCGTGTCGCGCATGGAGGACGTGGAGGCGGTGTTCAGCGACCACGAGACCTTCTCCGGCCGCATCGTCCAAGACCCGGTGTTCCCCGTGTGCGACGCCGCCCGCGCCGTGCTGTCCGAGGGATTCCACCCGCTGCCGGTGATGTCCAACAACGAGCCCCCGGACCACGGGCGCATCCGGGTCCACACGACCAAGGGCTTCTCCAACCGGCGGATGGCCATCCTGGAGCCCTTCATCCGCGCCAACGCCGAGCGCCTGGTCAGCGACATGCTGGCCGGTGAGCGGCCCGCCGAGTTCGTCCATGCCTTGGCCTTCCCGCTGCCCGCCTACACCGTGTTCCGCCACATCGGATTCCCGGACGAGGACGCCGAGCAGCTCAAGCGTTGGTGCGGCAACCGCAAGCTGTTCCAGTGGGGCCGGGCCACCGAGGCCGAGCAGGTGGCCATCGCCGAGAACATGGTCGCCTACTGGCACTACTGCCAGGAGTTCACCGACGCCAAGCTCCACGACCTCGGAGACGACTTCGCCAGCGACCTGCTCCGCGCCCACTTGGACGATCCGGACCAGCTCACGTTGGACGAGGTGAAGAGCGTCGTCTACGGACTGTCGTTCGCGGGCCACGAGGCGGTGACCAACCTGCTTGTGCAACACCGTCCGCCAGCTCCTGGCCCACCGGGAGCAGTGGGAGGAGGTCTGCGCCGACCCCGAGCTGGTGACGGCCGCGGTGGAAGAGACGCTGCGCTACGACTCCAGCCAGATCTCCTGGCGCCGGATCACCAAGAAGGCGGCCGTGGTCGGCGGGGTGGAGATCCCGGAAGGAGCCAAGGTGCTCCTGCTGTTCGCCGCCGCCAACCACGACCCCCGGCGCTTCGACGAGCCTGACCGGTTCGACATCCATCGTGCCAACGCCCGCCACCACATCAGCTTCGGCAAGGGCATCCACTTCTGCCTGGGCGCCGGTACGGCCCGCCACGAGGCGCGCATCGTGCTCGACACGCTGGTCCACATGGCGCCGTCGTTGCGGCTGGCCGAGGACCAGGACTTCAGGGTCTTCCCGAACATCACCTTCCGGGGGCCCGAGCAGCTCTGGCTCGACTGGGACTGAAGCGTCGGCCGCTCAGCCGTTCATGACGGCGCGTCGGCGCTCAGCAGGCCGTCCATCTGGCCCACCGCGAGGGTCATCCCTTCCTCCATGCCCATCGTCAGCTGCTGCTCCATAGCCTCCGTGGAGGGGAAGGTCGTGACGATGGCCATGTGGGTGCCACCACCGGGCCGCTCGCTGAGGTCGACCCGCATCTGCATCGTCGGCATCCCCGGGGTCGGCTCACCGTCCTCGCCGGCGAAACCGTCTTCGAACTCGATGCGGCGGGGCGGCTCGGCGGCGATCACCTTCCACCAACCGCCCGAGCGGTCGCCTTCCGGGCCGGTCATGTAGTAGCTGGTGCGACCGCCGGGACGAAGATCGTGCTCTACGAACGTGGCGGGATAGGTCGGTGGACCCCACCAGCGCTCCAGTAGCCGCGGGTCCTGCCACAGCTCCCACACCCGTTCGATCGGGGCATCGAACTCGGCGGACACCGTCATCGTCCGGGTCGTGGGGTCCTTGCGCACGTCGGTGACGGTCACGGGATGTCTCCTCTCGTCGGATCGGCGAGGACTTCGCCGAAGCGGTCCAGGCGCTCACGCCACACGACCTCGAGCTGCTCGAGGAGGCGGGCGGCGTGGCGCAGGGTCTTGATGTCGGTGCGGACGAGTTGCTCCCGTCCGCGGCGTTCCTTGATGACGAGCCCGGCCCGCTCCAGCACGGCCACGTGCTTCTGCACGGCCGCGAAGCTCATCGGGTAGCGACGGGCCAGCGACGACACCGAGTGCTCCCCGGACACCGCGAGCGCCACGATGTCGCGCCGCGTGCCGTCGGCCAGGGCGTGGAAGACGCGATCGGTGGCGGGACTATCTACAACCATTCGGTTGTAGATTAGGCAGGTTCGCCGGGCCGGTCAAACCTCAGGCCGTGGTGCGGGCTTCGGCGAGAGCCTGGCGGTAGGCCTCGACGTTGCGCAGCTTCACGCCCTCGTAGCCGCGTACGACGTCGACCAGCCCGGCCACGTGCGTGGCGCGCTCGGGTGCGGAGGTCAGCGTGGGGAGCAGCCCATCGACCAGCGCGATGTACTCCTCGATGAGTCGGCGCTCGACGCGGCGCACCTCGGCCCGGCCGAACGGGTCCAGCCTGGTGCCCCGGACCCGCTTCATCGAGCGCAGGCCGGCGAGCGCGGGGCGGGCCCACGGCCCCAGCTTCAGCTTCCGCTGCAGGCCCATGGCCCGCAGCATCGGGGGATGGAGGTTCCACGACACCTTCTCGATGTCACGTCCGACCTCACCAAAGGTGCGCTCTACCTGATCACCGCCGTCGAGCAGCAGGCGGGCCACCTCGTACTCGTCCTTGTAGGCCATCAGCCGGTGGAGCTGGTGGGCGACGGTGCGGGTGAAAGCCCCGTCACCCCCGGCGCTCCGCTCGGCCGCGAACGCCCTGCGCACCACGGTGAGGTAGCGCTCGGCGTAGGCGCGGTCCTGGTAGGCGGTGAGCTCGGCCACCCGGATGGCGAGCATGCGCTGGAGCTCGGCGTCGGGCGCGAACTCCTCCAGTCCCGCCGTCGTCGGTGGCGTGGCAGCGCGGAGTCCGGCCTGGCGCTCGACCCGGTCAGGATCGACCACCCACATCCGGCCCCAACGGAAGGCCTGCAGGTTGAGCTCGACCGCGGTGCCGTTGAGGTCGATGGCGGCCTCGATCGACGACGCCTTCACCGGTACGACGCCGGCCTGATAGGCGACGCCGAGCAGGAAGACGTTGGCGGTGACGGCGTCGCCCAGGAGGCCGGTGGTCAGCCGCGACGCATCCACGTAGGTGTTGCGCTCGTTGCGGGTGCGCGCGTCCAGCTCGGTGACGAGCGGGGTCGGGTCGAGCTCGGCCGTGGCGACCCGGCCGACCATGCGCCCCGTCGGCGTGATGGTTGTCGATGCAACGACGACGCTCGTCGCCGCTTCCAGCCCGGCGAGGTTGGCCGGGGTGACCGAGGCCAGCAGATCGAATCCGATCAGCACGTCGATGCGGCCCGGCTCGTACTCCCCGATTGACACCGTCGAGACCACCGGGCCGGCCTTCTGGCTCAGCCCGGTCTGGTCGACCGAGTGGGTGTCCAGCCCGTCCATCTTGGCCGCGGCGGCCAGCATCTGGCTGACCGTGACGACGCCCGTCCCGCCGATGCCCGGCATGCGCAGGGTGGCCCCGGCGGGAACGATGCCCGTCGGCTCGGGAAGATCGGCACCGTCCAGCTCGCCCCCGGGGCGCCGGCTGCGGACACCACCCTTGGCCAGCTTCACGGTGATGAAGGCCGGGCAGTCCCCCTTGAGGCAGCTGACGTCGAGGTTGCAGCTCGCCTGGTCGATAGTGGTCTTGCGGCCGAACTCCGTGTCGATCGGTTGCAGGCTCAAACAGTTCGACTTCACGCCGCAGTCGCCACAGCCCTCGCACACCCGCTCGTCGATCATCAGCTTGAAGCCCGGCCGCGGGAGCCGGCCGCGCTTGCGGTCCCGGCGCTTCTCCGCCGCGCACTGCTGGTCGTGGATGAGGACCGTCACCCCCGGAACCGAGCGCAGGTGCTCCTGAGCCTCGATGATCTTGTCCCGGTGCATCACCTTGGCCCCCTTGGGCACGGACACGCCCCGATACTTCCCGGGGTCGTCCGTGGTGATGATGATCTCCTTCACCCCTTCGTGCAGGAGCTTCCCGGCGACGTCCGGGACGGGCAGCAGGCCGGTGGCGTCCTGGCCCCCGGTCATGGCCACGGCGGCGTTGTAGAGCAGCTTGAAGGTGATGTCGACACCGGCGGCCACCGCGGCCTGCACGGCGAGCTGCCCGGAATGGAAGAACGTGCCGTCACCGACGTTCTGGAAGAGGTGCGGGTCGGCGACGAACGGGGCGATGCCGATCCACTGGCTGCCCTCCCCGCCCATCTGGGTCATGCCCGTGATGGTCCCCCGTGACCCGCCGCCCATGAAGCTGACCATGCCGTGGCAGCCGATGCCGGCACCGACCAGCGAACCCTCCGGCACGAGGGTGCCGGTGTTGTGCGGGCAGCCCGAGCAGAAGAAGGGCGTGCGGACGGCCTGGGAGCTGAGCGAGAGCTGCAGACGCTGGACCTCGCGGGGCGGGGCCAGGCGATCGGCCCGGAGGGCCAAGGTGAGGACGCGTCGCAACGGCTCCATGAGACCGTCGGCCGTCAGCGCACCGTTGAGCGGGATGAGCACCTGCCCATCGGCGTCCCGCTTGCCGAGCACCAGCGGCTGGTCAGCGCCGCCGTAGAGCGCGTCCCGCACCAACGTCTCGATGTTCGGCGCCTTGTCCTCGACGACCAGGACCGTGGTCGTGCCGGCAGCGAGCCGTCGCACTGCGGCCCGGTCGAACGGGTTGAGAGCGCCCAGCTTCAGCACGCGCACGCCCGCCTCGCGCAGGCCGTCGGCGTCGAGACCGAGCGTGGCCAGCGCCTCCCGGACCTGCTCGCACGCATGCCCACCGGCGACGATGCCGAGCCACGGTTGCGGCGCGTCGACGACGACCTTGTTGAGCCCGTTCTCCTGGATGTACGCAAGCGCCATGTCCATGCGCGGGCCCAGCACCTCGGTCTCCAGGCTGGGCGTCATGATGTGCGGGGTGAGAGTCGGCGTCCACGGCTGACCGTTGACCTCGAGCGTCGGGACGACCGGCTGGATGCGCTCCGGATCGACGACGGCCGTGCCCGAACCGTCGGCCACCGAGGTCACGATCTTCACCGCGGTCCACAGGCCGCTGGCCCGCGACAGGGCGACGCCGTGGAGGCCGAGGTCGAGCACGTCCTGCACTGTGCCGGGGTAGAGCACCACGAGGCCGAGGGCCGCCAGCGTGACCTCCGACCGGGACGGGAGCGTCGAGGACTTGCAGGCCGGGTCGTCGCCGGCCAGGGCCAGAACGCCGCCGAGCCGGGCCGTGCCGGCGAAGTTGCCGTGGCGGATGGCGTCGCCGGCCCGGTCGACCCCGGGCGACTTGCCGTACCAGATGCCGAGGACGCCGTCGTAGCGATGCGATGCGAAGGTGGACGAGAGCTGGCTGCCGCAGACCGAGGTGGCGCCGAGCTCCTCGTTGACGGCCGGACGGTGCACGATGCCGAGCTCGTCGAGCAACGGGCGCTGAGACTGCAGCTCGCGGTCGTAGCCGCCCAGAGGCGAGCCCTGGTAGCCGGAGATGAAGGCCGCCGTGTTGTGCCCGGCCCGCCGATCGGCGCGCATCTGGTCGAGCGGGAGCCGGGTGAGGGCCTGGACGCCGGTGGCGAGGATCTCGCCGGAGACGGTGCTGTACCGATCGCCGAGCGAGAACGAGGGGACGGCCGACGGTCGGGCCGCAGTGTCCGTCATGGCCGGAATCTACCCCCGACCGAGGATTCGCTCCGGGCCGCAGCGCGACGCCCGACGGTCACCCCGGGCGCACAAATCGCGGCTCGTGACCGGCGCACGGCCAACTTTCGCGATTTGTGCGGCAAGGGTGACCGTGGCAAGGCCCGCCGGGTTGGGTCAGCAGATCGTGACCGGGAGGTGGATGAAGCCGCGGAAGTTCGGCGTGGCGACGCGGCGGGCTGCCGTGTAGTCGGGCTCCCACCGGTCGGCGACGGCCAGCAACTCCTCCCACGAGATGCGGGCCAGCATGCGGCCGAGGGGGGCGCCGACGCAGAAGTGGGTGCCGTGGCCGAAGGCGAGCTGCCGGGCCGTAACCCGGTCGAGCTGGAACACGTCCGGGTCCGGGAACTGCCGCTCGTCGCGGTTGGCGGAGCCGATGTGGACGAGCACCTGCGACCCTTCCGGGATCGTGCGCCCGTGCAGCTCTACGTCCTTGGTCGGCGTGCGCACAAAGCCCTGCGCGGCGGAATCCCAGCGGGAGCCCTCCTCGGCCAGCGCGGCCACGAGCGAGAGGTTGGCCCGGACCGTCTCGAACAGGCCCTCGTTCTGGGCCAGCGTGTGAGCGATGTTGGTGAGCAGGTTGTTGGTGCTCTCGAACCCCGCGGTGAGGAAGGTCATCGTGGTGACCACGACCTGCTCGTGGCTCAGTCGCGCCCCCTCGTCCTCGGCCGCGATCATGGCGCTGATCAGGTCGTCGCCCGGGTCGGCGGCCCGCGCCGTTGCCAGATCGTCGAGCGCGCCACGGAGCTTGGCCATGGCGGCGACGTGCGGCGGCTCGCTGCCGTCCTCGGGCACCTCGCGGGTGAAGAAGTCGTCGAGCCACGGCCGCATGCGCAGCACGTCGTCCTCGGACATGCCGAACATCGCGCCGAGCACGTTGGCGTTGAGCGGCGCGGCGATGTCGTGCACGTACTCGATGGTGCCGCGCTCGCGTGCGCTGGTGGCCAGCGCCCGGGCGTGGGCGCGGATGGTGGGCTCCAGCACCGCGACCGTGCGTGGGGTGAAGGCCTTGTTCACCAGCTTGCGGGCCGTGGTGTGGCGGGGCGGGTCCGTCGTGCCGAGCGTCTTGCCGATGCGCTGCGGCATGTCGTTCAGGAGGTTGCCGCGCCGCTCGCTGGACCAGGTCTGCCAGTCGCTGAAGGCCGCCACGCAGTCGGCGAAGCGGGTCAGCACCCAGATGTCCTCCGTGGCCGAGTAGTGCGCGGGGTCCTCGTCCCGCAGCTCCCGGTAATAGGGATACGGGTCGTCTCGCTGCGGGACGGAGAAGACGTAATCGTCAGACATGAGCGTCCTCAGCCATCGGGTCCTCCTCGTCCAGCACGAGCGACGCCACCTGGAACGCGGCATTGGCCGCCGGGACACCGCAGTAGACCGCGCTGTGCAGCAGGACCTCGGAGATCTGCGCGGGCGTGAGGCCGTTGCGGCGGGCCGCCCGCACGTGCATGGCCAACTCCTCGGGCCGGTCGAGGGCGACCAGCAGCCCCAAGGTGATGGCGCTGCGCGTCGGCCGGTCGAGGCCGGGCCGGTCCCACACCTCGCCCCAGGCGTAGCGGGTGATGAGATCCTGGAAGGGCGCGGTGAACGGCGTGGTGCCGGCGACGGCCCGATCAACGTGATCGTCGCCCAGGACGGCGCGACGGACCGTCATGCCCCGGGCGCGGGCGTCGGCGTAGCCCTCGAGATGATCGAGCATCGCCGCCGTGGCCCGCTCGGGTTGCTCCATCGTGGCCAGGTGGGCGGAGGCGGGGAGCACCACGAGCTGGGAGTCGGCGATCGCCTCCTGGATGACCAGGCCCATGGCCACCGGGGTTGCCTCGTCCTCCGCTCCGCAGATGACCAGAGTCGGCGCCGTGATCGACTTGATGTCCTCACGGAGGTCCATCCCGGCGATCGCCGCGCAGCACCCCGCATAGCCCTCGTCGGACGTGTCCAGGAGGCCTTGGCGGAACTTGTCGACCATGGGGGGCGCGGCGGCCCGGCTGGCGGCGCTGAAGTACCGGGCCGTCATGGCATCGACGAGCGCGCCGGTCCCCTTCGCTCGCACGAGCTCGATCCGCTCCTGCCAGCGGTCGGGCGGACCGAGGTACGGCGAGGTGCAGCAGAGCACCAGCGAGCTGATCCGATCCGGCGCGTTGACGCCGAGCCACATGCCGACCATGCCGCCGAGCGAGAGACCGGCGTACGCGACCCGGTCGAGATCCAGACGGTCGAGGAGGGCGAGCACGTCACGGCCGAGGTCGGCGAGCTCGTACGGCCCGGGGGGCGCCGGCGAGCGTCCGTGCCCCCGGTGGTCGTAGCGCAGCACACGGAAGCGGCGGGACAGCGCCGGCACCTGCGGAGCCCACATGGCCGAGGCCGTGCCGATGGAGCTGCCGAGGACGACGACCGGCGCGTCCGGGGGGCCCTCCAACTCGTAGTGCAGGTCGATCGGCTCGGTCATGGGTTTCCTCGCGACTCGTGAGCGTGAGCGTGGGACAGAGCATGGTCGATGAAGGCGTCGGCGGCACCGAGGTGCTCGGCCGGCTCGAGCGCGCGCGCCAGCGCCTCCGCATCGAGGGCACCGGCGACGAGCGGGTCGGCGGCCAGCGCGTCCGCCAGCGAACCCTTGCCGTCGAGCACCACACCGGCCGCGGCCTCGACCGCATCCCGAGCCCGAGTCGGGTCCACTCCTCGCTCGACCAGTGCGGTGACGACCGCCTCGGTCATGATCAACCCTCCGGTGAGTTCGATATTGGAGCGCATGCGCTCGACGTCGATCTCGAGATCGCCGAGCAGGTCGGCCAAGCGCTCGGCCGCTCCCGCGGTCAGGGCCAGTGCCGTCCGCAGCGGCTCCCACTCGGCGTGCCAGGGGCCGGCGGCCCGCTGCAGCTCCTGGAGCTGGGCGCCGAGCACGATCGAGGCCAGGCCGGTCACCTGGTGCGCGGCCGAGACGACGAGCGTGGCCCGGACCGGGTTGCGCTTGTGCGGCATGGCGGACGAGCCGCCGCTGGACCCCTCCTGGACCTCGCCGATCTCGGTCCGGGCAAGGGCAACCACGTCCGTGGCGACCCGACCGAGGTTGCCGGCGACGATGGCCAGCGCTGACGCCAGCTCGGCCGTCCTGGCGCGCGTCGTGTGCCACGGCAGCGGGGGAGCGACGAGCCCCAGCCGGGCCGCGAGCTGCTCGACCACCGCCGGGCCCGCGTCGCCGAGCGGGGCCAGCGTGCCCGCGGCTCCTCCGAGCTGGACGGCGAGGCGCTCGGTGGCGACGCGGGCGGCCAGCGCGCGTGCGTCGACCAGACCGACCAGCCAGGTCGCCGCCGTGAGCCCGAACGTGATGGGCACCGCGTGCTGGCCCAACGTGCGCCCCACGGCGACGTCGCCCCGGTGGCGCTCGGCCAGCGTGGCCGCGGCCGACGAAGCCCGGTCGAGCTCATTGTCCACTCGCGCCAGGGACCGTTTGGCCAGCAGCATCAGCGAGGTGTCGATGACATCCTGGCTGGTGGCGCCGACATGCACGGCCGACCTCGCCTCCGTCGGCACCGCGGCCCGCAGGGCGGCGACGAGCGGGATGACCGGGTTGCCGGCCTCCGCCGCCCGCCGCCCCAGGTCGACCAGATCGAACCGGTCGGACCGGCAGCACGAGGCGACGGCCTCGGCTGCGGGCCGAGGAACGAGGCCGGTGTCAGCCGCGGCCGCGGCGAGCGCGGCTTCGACGTCGAGCATCGCTTGCAGCCAGGCGGTGTCGTCCACCTCCGCCCACGCCCGATCGGAGGCCGTGGACGGTCCCAGCAGCGCGCCGTCAAACGGCAAAGAACACCGTCTCTCGCTCGCCCTGGAGGTGGATGTCGAAGCGGAGACCTTCGCCATCGGGTTCGGCGACGAGCGTCGACCGCGCGTCCGCGTCGGGCACGAGCCCGAGGACCGGGTCGGCGGCGTTGGCGCCTTCCTCGTCGGGGAAGTACATGCGGGTGACGAGGCGGTCGAGCAGACCGCGAGCGAAGACCGAGAAAAGGAGGTGCGGGGCCTGGGTGCTGCCGCCCGGGCCGGGGACGGGCCCGGGCTTGATCGTCCACAGCTCGTACGCGCCGTCGGCCGCCGTGGCGACGCGGCCGAAGCCGACCGACGCGCCCGCTGGACCCGTGTCGGCGGCGTGCTGGTAGCTCCCGGAGGCGTCGGCCTGCCAGACCTCGATGAGCGCGTCGCCCACAGGCTGCCCTGCGCCGTCGATCAGCCGCCCGCTGATCCGCACCGCACCGTCGCTGCCCGGTGGCACGACGTCGCCGCCGGGCGCGTACGGGAGCTCGATGTGATGGAACGGACCCACTGTCTGCGACGGCGTCAGGGCGACAGGCTGGGCGGCCACCATCAGTGCTCCATCGGCGTGGCCGCCGCTCCGCGCAGCACGATGTCCCAGCGGAAGGCGAGGGCTTCGTCGGGGATTCCGGCATCGAGGTCGAACGTGGACACCAGCCGGGGCCGCGCCGTCTCCGGCACCGACGAGAAGATGGGGTCGAACGGGAACAGCGGATCGCCGGGGAAGTACATCTGAGTGATGAGGCGCGTCACGAACGCCGGTCCGAACAGCGAGAAGTGGATGTGGGCCGGCCGCCAGGCGTTGTGGTGGTTCTTCCAGGGGTAGGGCCCGGGCTTGATCGTGACGAAGCGGTAGCGGCCCTCGTCGTCGGTGATGGTGCGGCCGCCGCCGGCGAAGTTCGGGTCCAGCGGGGCGATGCCGTCGTCGCCGTCGTGCCGGTAGCGACCGCCGGCATTGGCCTGCCACACCTCGACGAGCGTGCGGGGGATCGGGCGCCCCGAGCCGTCCAGCACCCGACCGTGCACGATGATCCGCTCGCCCACCGGCGGGGCGGGGTGCTGCGCGGTCAGGTCGTGATCTCCGTCGACGACCGGCCGGTGCCCGAAGACCGGCCCTGTGAGCTCCGACGCCGTGTGGGGCGCGACGACCAACGGCCGCTGCGGCACACGCAGCACCGACGATCGGTAGTCGGGGTAGTCGAGTGGCGGGTTGACGCCGTCGGGCACGCGCTCGTAGTCGCTGACGGACTCCACCCCGGTTGTGATCCCCACGACGTGAACGATAGGCGTCAGCCGCGGGACACACGCCAGAGACGAATCGGCTCCGGGATGCCCTTCATCACGACGGGCCCCAGTTCGTCGAACGAGACGCCGGCGATGTGATCGCCGAGCTCGGCGCGCGCCGGCTCGGAGAGCAGCACCTCGCCCGGCCCGGCCTGGTCGACGATGCGAGCGGCCACGTTGACGTCGTGGCCGACGAGGTCGGTGCCGCGGCGGCGGGCCTGGCCGGCGTGGAGACCGATCCGGATCCAGAGCGGCAGGCCGGTGGCCTCGGACTCGGCGTCGAGGCTCTCCTGGAGGGCCAGCCCGGTGCGGACGGCGGCGACGGCATCGGGGAAGAAGAGCAGCAAGCCGTCGCCGAGCTCCTTCACGACCCAGGCGTCCTCCGGCAACGTCTCCGACACCACCCGGTCCTGCGCGGCGAGCAGCGCGAGCGCGGCCTCGTCGCCGGACAGGGCCGTGAACTCCGTGAAGCCCACGAGGTCGGTGAAGACGATGGCGCCTTGCACCACCCGGGCCGCGGTCGTGGTGGCGGGCATCAGCGGGCGGTGACCACGACCGACCCGCTCACCGTTCCCACCTCGACGAGCACGTCGTCGCCCGGCTCGAACCCGCCTCCCACCGCCCGAGCCGAGGTGGTCTTGACGGCCGGGCGTACGCCCGCGGGCAGGTGCACTGTGATGCCGCCCGAGATGCTCCGGGCGCGGACCGGGCCGGCGGCACTCGACCCGATGGTCATGCCGCCGCTGACCGTCCTGGCCACCGCCTCGCCGTCGACCCGTGCGATGTGGATCGTCCCCGACACGGTGGACAGGTCGGCCGAGCCGGCCGCGCCGACGGTGATCGACCCGCTCTTGGTGGCGACCCGGCACCCGGCGCGGCAGTCTTCGATCTCCACCCAGCCGGACTGCGTCCGCAGGTCGGCTTCGGCCACCTCGGCCACCCGGATGGAGCCGCTGGCCGACGTGACGCTGACCGCCCCGAGCAGCCCTCGCAGCTCGACGCGGCCGGACGCGGTGCCGATGACGAGGTCGCAAGCGGTCGGGCACCGCACATCGAGCGTCGCCGAGGGCTTCAGGGGCTTCACCTCGACCACGCCGTCGCCCAGCGTGACGACCGTGCCGCCGCGATCGACCGCGACGTCCGAGCGATCCTCGGCGGTCACCGTGACCTTCCCGGACGCGGTGGCGATGCGCAGCTGGAGCCGTTTGGGGGCAGGGACCGCCGGGACCGTCATCAACCCATTGTCGCCGAGGTGATCGCGCCGGTCACCCGGTTCGGGCATGCCACCTGACACACCCGGCCGTCAGCGCGGTTCGGCGGCCAGCACCTTGACGGGACCCTCGATCCAGACGGTCACCCGGTCGCCGGCGTGCCAGTGGGTGAAGCCGGCCCGCCGGCTGTGCACGTGTTGTCCGCTGGCCAGCTCGAGTTGCACCAGTTGGTGGGCGCCGAAGTAGGCCCGGCTGACGACGCGGGCCGGCACCGTGTCACTCGCGCCGTTGGCGCCGTTCGTCCCGTTCGTGCCGGTGGCGTCGCCGATGGCCTCTCCTATCGCAATGGCCTCGGGCCGGACGAGGACGTCGACCGCTCCGGCCGGCGTCCCGTCGGCGGGGAAGTGGCCGAGCTCGCACACGGCCATCCCCTCGGCCACCGTGCCCGGCAGCACGTCGACGGCGCCCAGGAACCCCGCCGCCCATCGGCTGGCGGGATGCGCGTAGATCTCCTCGGGCGGCCCCTCCTGTTCGACGCGGCCATCGCGCAGCAGGGTGATCCGGTCGGCGAGGGAGAGAGCTTCCTGCTGGTCGTGGGTGACGAACAGCGCGCTCGCCCCGGCTTGCCGCAGTATGTCCGCCACCTCTTCGCGCAGGGTGGCGCGCAGGCTGGCGTCGAGTGACGCGAACGGCTCGTCCAGCAGCACGACCGCCGGTTCGATGGCGAGCGCTCGCGCGAGGGCGACGCGCTGCCGTTCACCGCCCGACAGCTCGTGGGGGTACGAGCCGGCGCGATCGGCCAGGCCGACCAGGGTCAGGCACTCCTCGGCCCGCCCGGCGCGGGGCTTGCCGAAGCCGATGTTGCCGGCCACGGTCAGGTGGGGGAACAGTGCGCCGTCCTGGAAGACCATGCCGACCCGCCGGTTCTCGGGCTCGACCCAGGCGCCCGCGCCGGCCACCGGCTGGCCGCCGATCGCCACGGTGCCGGCGTCCGGAGCCTCGAAACCGGCCACGAGGCGCAGCAGGGTCGTCTTGCCGGAGCCGCTCGGGCCGAGGAGCGCGACGATCTCGCCCTGGGGCACGATGACGGTGGCGTCATCGACCGCCTTGGTCCCGCCGAACGCCTTCGTCACGCCCACCGCGGCGATGGCGTGGTGCCCGGCGAGTTGCGCGTGGGACTGCAGGGTCACTTTCTCGCACGGTACTCGCAACAACGCCGAGAAGGACTCTCGAACACGTGGCATTAGGCAGCCCTCATCGGTACGCTCGACCCGCCCCCCGTCGAGAGAAGTAGGCCTGGAGCCGCGATGCTGTCCCGTCTCATCCGGATGCGCTGGCCGTTGCCGGTCGCCGCGCTGATCCTGGTGCTCGGGATCGGTGGCTGGGCCGTGGTGTCCGCCCGGGCCGGCGGCGCCGAGGTCGTCGTCTACAACGGCCGGGCCCACTACGGAGACGAGCAGGTCTTCGAGAACTTCGAGGAGGAGACGGGGATCCATGTCGTTCTGCGCGGCGGCACCGGGCCGGAGCTGTTCGAGCGGTTGCGGAGCGAAGGCGAAGACACGCCGGCCGACGTGCTCATCACGACCGACCTCGCGAACCTGTGGCGGGCCGACGACGCCGGGCTTCTCCAGCCGGTGACGACGCCGACGCTCGAAGCCAACATCCCGCCCGAGCTCCATGCTGCCGACGGCGCGTGGTGGGCGCTGAGCACCCGCCTACGAGTCCCGGTCGTCTCGACGGAACGGGTGCCGGAGGCAGCGGTCACCAGCTACGAAGACCTCGGCGACCCGCAGTTCAAGGGCCGCACCTGCCTGCGCATGTCCAACAACGAGTACAACCAGTCGCTCGTCGCCGACATGATCGCCAAGCGGGGGGAGGACGAGACGCGGGCGCTGCTCGAGTCGTGGATGGCGAATGATCCGTTGATGCTGAACTCAGATTCCGAGCTGCTGTCCGTCATGGAGGCCGGAGACTGTGATGTCGGTCTCGCCAACCACTACTACCTCGGACGCGTGCTCGAGGAGAATCCGGACTTCCCGGTGGCGCCGGCCTGGCCGGACCAGGACGGGGCGGGCGCACACGCGAACGTGTCGGGTGTCGGCCTCGTCAGGTCGTCGGACTCCCGCGACGATGCCATCGCCCTCATGGAGTACCTCACGTCGCCGCCCGCCCAGGAAGAGATCGTGGAGCGGAGCGAGTTCGCCGCCAACCCGGCCGTGCCGCCCCCCGAGCACATCCAGGACTGGGCGGACGTGAAGATCGACCCGATCGCCGTCGAGGAGGCCGGGCCGCTGCTCGACGAAGCCGTGGCCCTCATGCTCGAGGTGGGCTGGAACTGAGCGGCGTCGCGCTCGGCGAGCCCGCGCCGACGGTCGCCCCCGCCGGGCCGGAGGTGGCCGGCCGCCGCCCGCGCGGCCTGGGCGCGGTGGGCGTGGTCGTCGCGCTGGCCCTCGTGGCGCCGCTGGTGGCGCTGCCGCTGGCCTATGTCCGCGGCGGGCTCCGGTTCGATGCCATCGCCAGGCGGCTGCTGCCGACCGCGTTCACCAACAGTCTCGTGCTGGCGCTGGGGGTCGGCGCCATCACCCTCGTCGTCGGGGGCGGGCTCGCCGTCCTGGTCTCGTTCTACGAGTTCCCCGGACGGCGCTGGCTGGACTGGGCGTTGGTGCTGCCGCTGGCCATCCCCTCCTACGTGTTGGTGTACGTGGTGCTGGGGCAGTACGGGCTGGCCAATCCCCTCCAGTCCAACCTGTTCGGCGAGGGCCTGCGGCTGCCGGGCGTCCGCAGCCGGGCCGGCGCCATCCTCGTGCTGAGTGCCGTGCTCTACCCCTACGTGTACATCCTCGCCCGCAGCTCGTTCATGGGGCAGTCCCGCCAGGCCGTGGAAGCGGCTCGCAGCCTCGGGCTCCGCTACCGGCAGGCCATCTGGCGGGTGGCGGTCCCCCTGTCCCGCCCCGCGCTGGCCGGCGGGACGGCCCTCGCGGTGATGGAGGCACTGGCCGACTTCGGCACGGTCGACCTCCTCGGCGTGCAAGCCCTCACGACCGCCATCTACCGCGTGTGGTACGGCGCGTTCGACAAGGACGCGGCGATGCAGCTGGCGACGGTGCTCGTGGGGCTGGCGCTCACGCTGCTGGCCATCGAGCGCGTGCTGCGTGGCCGGGCCCGCTACCACCAGGCGCTGGGGCGGGGCGACGCCATCACGCCCGTGCGCCTCCGGGGCTGGCGCGGCTGGTTGGCCGCATTCCCGTGCGTGGCGCTGCTCGCCCTGGTGTTCGTGATCCCCGTTGCCCAGTTGGTGGCGTGGTCGGTCGAGACGATCGCCGACGGGCGGGTCGACCCGCGCATCGGCAACGCAATCTTCAGCACGCTCATGCTCGGCGCCATCGCGGCCACGGCGGCCGTGGCGACCGGGGCGGTCATCGCCTACGCCCTGCGTGTGCAGCCTTCCCGCCTCGGCCGCACGACGGCCCGGCTGGCCACGATCGGCTATGCGGTGCCGGGGACGGTCGTCGCGGTGGCCGTGTATGTCCCCCTGGTGTGGGTCGACCGCCGTCTGGTCGACGGTGCCGAGGCCACGTTCGGGACGGACATCGGCCTGGTGTTCACCGGCTCGATCCTCGGGCTGATCGTCGCCTACCTGGTGCGCTTCCACGCCCTGTCGTACACGTCGATCGAGTCGCGGATGGGTCGCATCCAGCCGAGCCTCGACGACGCGGCGCGTTCGCTCGGCGCCGATCGGGCCCGCGTGTTCGCCGATGTGCACCTGCCGCTGCTGCGACCCGGCCTCGCCGCCGCGGCGCTGTTGGTGTTGGTGGAAGTCATGAAGGAGCTGCCGGCGACCGCGCTGCTCCGGCCCCTCGGACGCGACACGCTGGCCATCACCGTCTGGGAGGCGACGAAGGACAGTCGCGTCGACACCGCTGCGCTGCCAGCGCTGCTGATCGTGCTCGTCGGGCTCCTGCCGATCATCCTGCTCGTGCGCGTCGGACGCAGTGGCGAGGCTCGCGCCTCCGCCCGGATCGGCTCGTGAGGCCGGTCGGTACATTGTCGCCGTGGCTCCCGCCCCGCCTTCTGGTGCTGCCACCGTCGCCGTCACCGATCGGGGCCTGACCGCCGCCGACGTCGTGGCGGTCGCCCGGGACGGCGCCGCCGTCGAGCTGACTCGGGCGGCCCGCGACGCCATGGCGGCGAGCGCCGCGCTCGTCGACGGGTTCCTGGCCGCCGACGAGCCGGTCTACGGCGTCACCACCGGGTTCGGCTCGCTGGCCACGACATCGATCCCGCCGGAGCGGACCGCCGAGCTCCAGGTGGCGCTGGTGCGCTCCCATGCCGCCGGGATGGGCTCCCCCGTGGAGGGAGAGGTCGTGCGGGCGATGATGCTGCTGCGCGCGCGCAGCCTGGCCATGGGTCGATCGGGCGCCCGGCCGGAAGTGGCCGAGGCGCTCCTGGCGTTGCTGAACGCCGGCCTCACGCCCGTCGTCCACGAGCACGGGTCGCTCGGGGCCAGCGGCGACCTCGCGCCCCTCGCCGAGGCGGCGATGGTCCTCATCGGCGAGGGCGAAGCGACGGACGCGTCCGGGCGGGTCCGCCGGCCGGCGGGCGAGGCCCTCGCCGAGTGCGGCCTGGCGCCGGTCGTCCTCAGGGCGAAGGAGGGTCTGGCCCTCATCAACGGGACCGACGGCATCCTCGGCATGCTCGTCCTCGCTCTGGAGGACCTCCGCCGGCTGCTCAAGACGGCGGACATCGCCGCCGCCATGACGGTCGAAGCGCTGCTGGGCACCGATCGGGCCTTCGCCGCCGACCTGCAGGCGCTGCGGCCTCAGCCCGGGCAGGCCGTGAGCGCCGGCAATCTCCGCCGCCTGCTGGCCGGTTCCGCAATCGTGGCCAGCCATCGCGAGAACGATCCCCGGGTGCAGGACGCCTACTCGCTGCGCTGCTCACCGCAGGTCCATGGCGCCGTTCGAGACACCGTTGCACATGCAACGACCGTCGCCGATCACGAGCTGGTGGCGGCGATCGACAACCCGATGGTCCTTCCCGACGGCCGGGTGGAGTCCTGCGGCAACTTCCACGGTGCGCCGCTGGGCTACGTGTGCGACTTCCTGGCCATCGCGGTGGCGGACCTGGGCGCGCTGTCGGAGCGTCGGACCGACCGGATGCTCGACCGCACCCGCTCACACGGCCTCCCGCCCTTCCTGGCCCCGGACGCCGGCGTCGACTCCGGCATGATGATCGGCCACTACGCCCAGGCCGCCATGGTGGCCGAGAACCGGCGCCTGGCTGCTCCGGCTTCGGTCGACACCGTGCCGACGAGCGCCATGCAGGAGGACCACGTGTCGATGGCCTGGGGCGCGGCCCGCAAGCTGCGGGCGTCCCTGGCCAACCTGACCCGCATCCTGGCCGTGGAGCTCACCTCCGCGGCCCGGGGCCTCGATCTGCGCGCACCGCTCGTCCCCGCGAAGGGCACGGGTGCCGCGCTCGGCGCGCTGCGGACCGTGGTCGGCGGGCCCGGTCCCGACCGCTGGCTGGCCCCCGAACTGGCCGCCGTCGAGGATCTGGTGGTGCGCGGCGACGTCGTCGCCGCGGTCGATGCAGAGATCGGAGCCCTCGAGTGAACGATTCGGGTGGAAGTGGGCCGCGGCCGGTGCGGGCGGCGCGGGGGAACGACCTGAGCTGCCAGGGCTGGCCGCAGGAAGCCGCCCTGCGGATGCTCATGAACAACCTGGATCCCGAGGTGGCCGAGCGGCCCGACGACCTCGTGGTCTACGGCGGGACGGGCCGGGCGGCCCGGAGCTGGGACGCCTTCGACGCCATGGTCCGGACCCTGCGGGGGCTGTCCGGCGACGAGACGATGCTCGTGCAGTCCGGCAAGCCCGTCGGCGTGTTCCGCACGCATGAGTGGGCGCCGCGGGTGCTCATCGCCAACTCCAACCTGGTCCCGGAGTGGGGGACGTGGGACGAGTTCCGCCGCCTCGAGCACCTCGGCCTCACGATGTACGGGCAGATGACGGCGGGCTCGTGGATCTACATCGGCACCCAGGGCATCCTCCAGGGCACGTATGAGTGCTTCGCGGAGATCGCCCGTCGCCGTTTCGGCGGCAGCCTGGCCGGCACCATCACCCTGACCGCCGGGCTCGGGGGAATGGGCGGCGCGCAGCCGCTCGCCGTCACCATGAACGACGGCGTGGCGCTGTGCATCGACGTCGACGGCCACCGCATCGAGCGGCGGATGGAGACTCGTTACCTGGACGAGGTGGCCGACGACCTAGACGACGCCGTCGCCCGCTGCGATCGGGCCAAGGCCGAGCGGCGGGCCGTCAGCGTCGGGCTGCGGGGCAACGCGGCCGACGTCGTGCCCCGCTTGCTGGAGATGGGCTTCGACGCCGACATCGTCACCGACCAGACGAGCGCCCACGATCCGCTCAGCTACGTGCCCAACGACCTGTCCGCGGAAGCCGCCGAGACGCTGCGCCGCGCGGAACCCGACGAGTACGTCCGGCGGTCGCGCGAATCGATGGCGCTGCACTGCGCGGCGATGGTCGGCTTTCTTGACGCCGGCGCGGAGGTGTTCGACTATGGCAACAGCCTGCGCACCGAAGCCCGACTGGGCGGCTTCGAGCGGGCCTTCGACTATCCGGGCTTCCTCCCCGCGTACATCCGGCCGCTGTTCTGCGAAGGCAAGGGTCCGTTCCGTTGGGTGGCGCTATCGGGCGATCCCGCGGACATCGCCGTCACGGACCGCGCCGTGCTGGAGGAGTTCCCGGAGGACGAAGGCCTCGCACGTTGGATCCACCTCGCCGGTGAGCGTGTGGCCTTCCAGGGCCTCCCGGCCCGCATCTGCTGGCTCGGCTACGGCGAGCGCCACCGACTGGGTCTGCGCTTCAACGAGTTGGTCGCCGCCGGTGCCGTGTCGGCCCCGATCGTGATCGGGCGGGACCACCTCGACTCGGGGTCCGTGGCGTCGCCGTACCGCGAGACGGAGGCCATGGCCGACGGCTCTGACGCCATCGCCGACTGGCCGCTGCTCAACGCGCTCGTCAACACGTCGTCCGGCGCGTCGTGGGTCAGCATCCACCACGGCGGCGGCGTCGGCATCGGGCGTTCGATCCACGCCGGCATGGTCTGCCTCGCTGACGGCACCGACCTGGCAGCCGAGAAGCTCTCCCGCGTTCTGGTGACGGACCCCGGCATGGGCGTGATCCGCCACGCCGACGCCGGGTACGAACGAGCGGTCGAGGTGGCCGACGAGCGAAGCGTTCGCATCCCGATGCGCGAGGACCGATGACCATCCGCAAGATCGCCACCGTCGGCCACCCCGTGCTGCGACAGCGGGCCCGGGAGGTCAGTCCGGAGGAGCTCGGGTCGCCCGATGTGCAGCGGCTGATCGACGACATGATCGACACCATGCACGACGCCAACGGCGCCGGTCTCGCCGCCAACCAGGTCCACGAGACTGTCCGCATCGCGGTGATCGAGGTCAACCACAACCCGCGCTACCCGTACAAGCCGCCGATCCCCCTGACGGTCGTCGTCAACCCCGTCGTGGAGCCGCTCGACGACGAGATGGTCGACATCAACGAAGGCTGCCTGTCGGTGCCGGACCTGCGGGGCACGGTGTCGCGTCACGTCAACGTCCGCGTCCGCTACCTCGACCGGGCGGGCGAAGCGCACGACGAGATCAAGCGGGGCCTGACCGCGGGGACCTTCCAGCACGAGCTCGACCATCTCGACGGCACGCTCTTCCTCGACCGCGTGACCGACCCGTCCACGCTCACGACGTGGGCGCAGTTCGAGCGCTGGCACCGCGCCGACTTCATCGAACGCATCACGGCCTTCGTGGAGCGAGTCGGGTCCTGAGCCGATGCGGCTGTGGTGCCAGTGGGCGTGGCTGGGCGGTGACACCGCGCAGGCCGGTGTGGTGCTCGAGGTCGCCGGCGCTCGGCTGGCGAGTGTCGAAGCGGTCGGCCCGCCTCCCGCGGACGCCGAGCAGCTCCGCGGCCTCACCCTCCCCGGCCTCGTCAACGCCCACTCCCACGCCTTCCACCGGGCGCTGCGCAGCCGCACGCAGGCCGGGCGAGGGACGTTCTGGAGCTGGCGGGAGCAGATGTACCGCCTCGCCGCCACGCTGACGCCGGAGTCGTACGCCCGGTTGGCCGCGGCCACCTTCGCCGAGATGGCCGAGGCCGGCATCACGACCGTGGGCGAGTTCCACTACCTCCACCACCAGCCCGGCGGCCGCCCCTACGACGACGGCAACGAGATGGGCGAGGCCGTCCGGGCCGCCGCCGACGAAGCCGGCGTGCGGCTCACCCTGCTGGACACGTGCTACCTGCACGGCGGAATCGGCGCCGAGCCCAACGAGGTGCAGCGGCGCTTCGCCGACGCCTCGGCGGAGGCGTGGGCCGAACGGGCGGCGGCGATGGAGGACGGGCCCACCGTCCGCACCGGCGCCGCCGTTCACTCCGTGCGCGCCGTGGCGCCGGGGGAGATGGCCGTCGTGCGCGAGTGGTCGGATGCGCGCGCGCTCGCCGTGCACGCCCACGTCAGCGAGCAGCCGGCCGAGAACGACGACTGCCGCGCCGCGTACGGTGCCACGCCGGTCGAGGTGTTCGGCCGCGCCGGCCTGCTCGGTGAGCGGTTCACCGCCGTGCACGCCACGCATCTGACCGACGGCGACATCACTGCCCTCGGCGGCTCGCACGTCTGCTTCTGCCCGACGACCGAACGGGACCTGGCCGACGGCATCGGCCCCGCCGCCGCGCTGACGGCCGCCGGCGCCGGGCTGTGCCTGGGCTCGGACTCGCACGCGGTGATCGACCTGTTCGAGGAGGCCCGGGCGGTGGAGCTCGATGCCCGCTTGGCCACCGGCGAGCGGGGGCACCTGCCCTGCGGCAGCGCTGCTCACGGCGGCGACGGCCGGTGGCGCACGATCGCTGGGCTGGCCCGAGGCCGGTCGCCTCGAAGCCGGCGCGCTGGCCGACCTCGCGGTCGTGGCCATCGACACCCCGCGGACGGCGGGCGCCGAACCCGGCCACCTGGTCGAGGCCGCGGTCTTCGCCGCTGCGGCCGCGGACGTGCGCGACGTGATGGTCGGCGGCCGCTGGGTGGTCCGCGACGGCGAGCACCTGCGGCTGCGGGTGGGGAGCGGTTGGCGGCCGGCATCGCCGAGGTGTGGGGGGAGGCATCAGCGTGACGGCCCTGGTCGTCGACCACATCGGGCTGCTCGTCACCAACGATCCGGCGCTCGGCGACGGGCCCCTCGGGCTCGTGCGCGACGCCGGGTTGGTCATCGAGGACGGCGTGGTGACGGCCGTGACCGCGGCCGGCGGGGCCGCCGCCGACGAGCGGATCGACGCCCGCGGCCGGTGCGTGATCCCCGGTTTCGTCGACAGCCACACCCATCTCGTCTTCGCCGGCGATCGGGCCGAGGAGTTCACGGCCCGGATGGCCGGCCGGCCCTACGCAGCCGGCGGCATCGCCGTCACGTCGAGCGCCACGAGGTCGGCCGGTGACGACGAGCTGCGGGCGATGGCCGCCGCCCGGGCGGCATCGGCCCGGCAGGGCGGCACGACCCACCTGGAGATCAAGTCCGGGTACGCGCTCGACGTCGAGGGCGAGGCCCGCCTGTGCCGGCTGGCCGCCGAGCTCACCGACGACGTGACCTTCCTCGGCGCCCACCTCGTCCCCGCGGAGTACGCCGACCGGCCCGACGACTACGTCGCGCTCGTCACCGGGCCGATGCTCGACGCCTGCGCGCCGTCGTGCCGCTGGATCGACGTGTTCTGCGAGACCGGCGCCTTCGACGCCGAGCAGTCGCGCGCGGTGCTGGAGGCCGGCGCGGCCAGAGGCCTCGGACTCCGGGTGCACGCCAACCAGCTCGGTCCGGGGCCCGGGGTGCAGCTGGCGGTGGAGCTCGGCGCGGCGTCGGCCGATCACTGCACCTACCTCACCGAGGACGACGTCGCCGCGCTGGCCGGCGGGACCACGGTGGCGACGCTCTTGCCCGCCGCTGACTTCTCGACCCGTCAGCCCTACCCGGACGCCCGTCGCCTGCTCGACGCCGGCGCCACCGTAGCCCTGGCCAGCAACTGCAACCCGGGCTCCAGCTACACGACGTCGATGCCGTTCTGCATGGCCCTCGCCGTGCGGGACATGCACATGACCGCCGAGGAGGCGCTGTGGGCGGCGACCGCGGGCGGAGCAGCGGCCCTCCGCCGCGACGACCTCGGCCGGCTGTCACCGGGCGCGCGCGGCGCGGCGGCGATCCTCGACGCCCCCAGCTATCACCACTTCGCCTACCGGCCCGGTATGCCCCTCGTCGCCCAGGTCATCGGCGGGTAGGAGCGAGGGCGGGGGGTACGGGGGGCAGAGGCTCCGCCGGAGCCCCCCGTCGGCAACCGATCCGGCTTTGCTGGTCGGTTGTCCGAGAGGTGAGCCGGCTGAAGGCCGTCGTGACAGAATTCGCCGAGCAACCTCCGGTTGCGAGGCGACTATCCCAGGCCCATGAGCTGCTTGGGCGGATACGTGCGGAAGGTTCCCAGGTGCTGGCCGACGGCGTGGATCAGCGCGTCGGTGTACGCCAGTTTCCGCGTCATGTAGCTGTGCTGCTCCTTGGGGTCCAGGTAGAGGTTGTACAGCCGCGCGTAGGTGTACCGCTGTGTCACCCCGGTGAAGCCTCCCGGTCCGGCGACGTCGGTGTCGTCGTCGCTCGTCGACACCAGCACGAACTTGTACTCGCCGATGCGGACGGCGGCGAGGTCGCGCAGCAACCAGTAGTACTGGCACTTGCGGTTGGACGAGCGCGTCGGCGCCGAGCAGGAACGACGTCTGGTCGACGCCGTCGATGAAGCGATCGGTGGGCACGGCGTCCGCCGCCCCCGCCAGCCGCAGCACCGTCGGCAGCAGGTCGGAGAAGGCGAACAGCCCGTCGCTCGTCCGGTCGGCGTCGATCATCCCGGGCCAGGACACGATGCCCGGCACGCGGACACCGCCCTCCCACGTCGAGCCCTTCGCACAGCGGAACGGCGTGTAGCCCGAGTCGGGCCAGGTTTCCATGTGGGGCCCGTTGTCGGACGACACGAGGATCATCGTGTGCTCGAGCTGGCCGGTCTCCTCGAGTGCGTCGACGAGCCGCCCCACGATGTCGTCCAGCTCCACGATGGTGTCGCGGTACGGGTGCTTCGCCGGGGAGGACCCGAGGAACCGCTCAAGCGGGTAGTTGTCGAAGTGCGCGCCACGGGTGCCGTGGTACAGGAACCATGGCCGCTCGTCCCCAGCCATGCGACGGATGAAGTCGATCGAATAGTCCGCCCAACGATCGTCGAGCGTCGACAGAACGGGGATCGTGACCTCCTCCACCGGCTCCGGCTCGCTGCCTCTCGTGGCGTGGACGAAGCAGCGGTTGAACGGCATGTTCTCGACCCACTGCGTGCGAGCTTCGGAGTACACGATCTCGGGGAAGAAGTGCGGGTCGCGCCACTCGGTGTACATGTCGCTGACCGAGAGGAAGCCGTAGAAGTCGTCGAAGCCGACGTTCTGGGGCTGGCTGGCGATGTCCTCGCCCAGGTGCCACTTCCCGACGGCCTGTGTGACGTATCCGGTCATCGTGGAGCAGCTCGGCGAGCGTGATCTCGCCCTGCAGCCCACCCCGCTCGCCGTACATCGCGGGCCGCTGCAGGCCGTGGCGGATCGGGAGCCGCCCGGTGAGGAGCGTCGCCCGCGACGGCGTGCACGACGGCTCCGAGTAGCACGACGTGAGCAGCAGCCCCTGGCGGGCGAGACGGTCCAGGTTCGGCGTCGGCGCCCCGAGCGCCGCGCCGCCCCCGTAGCAGCCCAGGTCGCCCCACCCCACGTCGTCGAACAGCACGACGAGCACGTTGGGAGAACGGCCGTGGCGCTCGCGGTACGCGGCGAGGCGGCGCTCGGCCTCCTCCTCCTGCGACTCGTGCACGAAGACCGGTTCGCGGTGGTCGCCGACCGAGACCGTCGGTGAAGCGATCGGGTCGAATGCCATCGAGGCCCCCAGTGGCGGGTCAGAGTTGGGTGTTGGTCAGGAACCGGTCGAGCAACGCCAGGTCACCGGCGCGCTCGAACCGTCCGGTGTCGTCGGCCGCCCGTCGCCGGTAGAGCAGGAGGAGCAGATCGGACGCCCGGCCGCTGACCGTCACGTCGGCCGGGCGCTCGGACCAGTCCCAGGCGTAGCCGGCCGGGACGAGCCGGATAAACCACGAGATGTCGCGGTCGACGGCGCGGAAGGCCACGCGCTCGTCGTCGCCCCTCAGCTCCGCGATGGTCGGGGCGAAGTACGCGGCGTGGGGCAGGTTGGAGAGCAGCTCGTCGATGCCGTCGGCGGCGACATCGGCGTCGACCTCGGGGTCCGCGCCGAGCGCGAACGAAGCATCGGCGCGGTGCACAGCCGTCTCGAACAACATCCGGCGGGGCCAGAACCGGGCGTGGCGATCGGCGCCCCACGCCCAGACGGCGGCGTCCGGATCGCAGGCCCGGAAGATGCCCATCATGGGCTCGATGGACTTCGCCAGCCACGCGGGCGTCGCGCCCTCCTCGGGCCGGCCGAGGTCCAGCGAGCGCGGGTCGAGGCGCGCACGCGCGTTGGTGGCGACGTGGGCGGACGACCAGCCGTACAGCATGCCCACGTGCTCGACCACGTCGGCCACGACCCAGCCCGGACACGTGGGGACCGGCTCGGTCTGCGCGGCCGGATCGGCAACCAGCTCGACCAGACGCACGGCCTCGCCGGCCAGCGCGTCGCAGTACTGCGCGTGGTGCATCGCGCGGACGCTACCCGCGCCGGTGAGCGCCCGGCCGAGTGGCGCCGCCCGCCCACCTATCCTCCCGTCGCGTGATCGTCAGCGCGGCCGGCCGGTAGGACGGCTCGCCCGTGCACGTCCTGTTCGCGACCAGCGAGCTCTCGCCCGTGGCGTCGGTCGGTGGGTTGGCGGTCGCCGCGGCCGGGCTCGTCGCGCGCGCTGCGCGACGATGGGGTCGAGGTCACCGTGGCACTGCCCGACTACGGCGACATCCCGCTCGTCGAGAAGGAGTCACTGTCGCTCGACGTCCCCGAGTGGGCCGGGCCGGCCATGGCCCGCAGGGGGACCGTCGCCGGCGTCGGTCCACTCACGCTCGTCCGCGCGCACGGCAGCGCCCGTCCCCATCCGTACAACCAGGCCGACGGGACGGGCTGGCCGGACAACGACCGCCGGTTCTTCGCGTTCTCCGCCGCGGTGGCCGCGCTGGCCGCCATCGAGCAGCCTGACGTCCTCCACCTCAACGACTGGCACACTTCGGCGGTCTTGGCCTTCGGCTGGCCGCTCCCGCCGACCGTGCTCACCATCCACAACCTGGCCTACCAGGGTTGGGCGGAGCGGGAGTGGCTGCTCGCGTTCCCGCACTTCCGCGAGGCGTTCTTCCGCGACGGCGGCTGCAACCCGCTGGTGGGCGGCATCCGGCTGGCCGATGCCGTCATCGCCGTGAGCCCGACCTACGCCCGGGAGATCCTGACCGAGGCCGAGGGCATGGGCATCGAGGACGAGCTGCAGGCTCGGGGCGCTGCGCTGGTCGGCATCATCAACGGCATCGACACTGCGGTCTGGGACCCTGCCGCCGACCCCCGCCTCCCCGCCACGTACTCCTGGCCGGACCTGTCCGGCAAGGCTGTCTGCCGGAGGGCCGCGCTCGAGCGGATGGGACTACCCGACCTCGGGCCGGCCGGTGGTCCGCTGATCACGGTCGTCTCGCGCCTGGTGCAGCAGAAGGGGGTCGATCTCCTCCTGCCGCTCGTCGGCCTGCTGGAGCGCCTGCCCGCGCAGCTGGCAATTCTGGGCGACGGCGATCACGAGCTGGCCACCGCGCTGGAGGCGGCGTCGGCGGCGGCACCGGAGCGCATGGCCTTCTGGCGCGGGTACGACGAGGGGCTCTCGCACCTGCTGTTCGGCGGCGGGGACCTCCTCGCCATGCCGAGCCGTTTCGAGCCCTGCGGCCTCGCGCAGATGCAGGCGATGCGCTACGGCACGTTGCCGGTCGTCACCGACGTCGGCGGGCTGCACGACACCGTCGTCGACATCGACGCCCATCCGGACGACGGCACCGGCGTCGTCGCCCCCGCACCGAGCACCCTCGCCGTGCTCGACGCACTGCACCGTGGCGTGCGCGCCCATGGCGGCACGGCGCGCCGGCACGCTATGCAGCGGCGGGGGATGGCCGCGGACTGGTCGTGGGCCGTCCCGGCTCGTCAGCACATCGACCTCTACGACCGAGTGGTCGCAGGTCCAGCTTGATCGGAGGCTCAGCATCATGGACGCCGTGATCACGAGACGGAGCGAGCCGAAGGTGCTGGTGATCGTTCTCGCCGGTGGTGAGGGCAAGCGCCTGGCGCCGCTCACGGCCGACCGCGCCAAGCCCGCCGTGCCGTTCGGCGGCTCCTACCGGATCATCGACTTCGTCTTGTCGAACTTCGCCAACGCCCGCTACCTGAAGATCGTCGTGCTCACGCAGTACAAGAGCCACAGCCTGGACCGGCACATCACCCAGACGTGGCGGTTCTCCACGCTGCTCGGGAGCTACGTGACGCCCGTGCCAGCCCAGATGCGCCGCGGGCCCTACTGGTTCTCGGGCTCCGCCGACGCCATCTACCAGAACCTCAACCTCATCAGCGACGAGCGCCCCGACATCGTGTGTGTGTTCGGCGCCGACCACATCTACGCCATGGATCCGCGGCAGATGGTCGAGCATCACATGCAGAGTGACGCGGAGGTGACCGTGGCGGCCATCCCCGTCCCCCGCGAACAGGGACCGGAGTTCGGTGTGATCGAGGCCGATCACACGGGCAAGATCCTCGCCTTCCACGAGAAGGCTGTCGACCCGCCGACCATGCCCGGCGACGACACCCGCGTGCTCGCGTCGATGGGCAACTACGTGTTCAACACCAAGACGCTCGTCGACATCGTGACGCCGGGGTCGGAGATGGCGGCCAAGGACCTCGGGGGCGATGTCATCCCCGCGCTCACGGCGAGCGGCGTGGCCCATCTCTACGATTTCTCGACCAACGTGATCCCCGGGCAGGAGGAGCACGAGCGGGGTTACTGGCGTGACGTCGGGACGCTCGACGCCTATTACTGGGCCAACATGGACCTGCTCGGCGCGCTGCCGTCGTTCAGCCTGTACAACCCGGAGTGGCCGGTCTACAGCCTCCAGCTCCCGCTGCCGCCGGCCAAGCTCTGCCACGGCAGCGACGGCTCGGCGGCCAGCATCGACAACAGCCTGATCTGCACGGGCGGCATCGTGTCGGGGGCGCGGGTGGAGCGGTCGATCGTCGGTCCGGACGTGCGCATCGAGTCCGGCAGTGAGGTGACCGAATCCATCCTCCTGCCCGGGGTACGCGTGGCTTCCGGCGCGCGGCTGCACCGCTGCATCATCGACAAGAACGTCCAGGTCCCCGCCGGGTACCGCCTCGGCGTGGAGGATGGCGCCGACCCTGAGCAGTTCGCACGCTCCGACCAGGGCATCGTCGTGGTCGAGAAGGACCGCACGCTGGAGTGACCGGCCGATCTGCCCGCCCTGCCCCGGGTGGTGACAACCCCACCAGGGGTCGGGTACCAGCCTGGTGGTCGCGACCGGGCGGATCTGTCACCATGCCTTCGACGAGCCCGACGCAAGGCCCGTCAGAAGGAGACCGAGGAGGTCATGGTGCAGGTGCTGGTGGTCGACGACCAGGCCCCGTTCCGCGCCGCTGCACGAGCCGTGTTGAGCAGGATCGCTGAGTTCGATCTGGTCGGTGAGGCCGCGTCCGGGGAGGAGGCGGTCGCCATGGCCGCCGACCTCCACCCGGACCTCGTTCTCATGGACATCAACATGGGCGAGATGAACGGCATCGAGGCGACGCGGCAGGTGATGGCTGTCGACGGCGCGCCGATGGTCATCCTCGTGTCCACGTACGCCGCTGAGGACCTTCCGACCGACGCCCGTTCGAGCGGGGCAGCGGCGTACGTGCACAAGGACGAGCTCAGCCCCCGGCTGTTGCGCGGGCTGTGGGAATCGGGGGGCGACCCCAACTGGCCGTTGTCGGCCTAGGACCAGGAGGAACGAGGATCAGCATGCGGATCGAACGAGCGGTGACCACGGTGTCCTGGATCCCGTCGGACTCACTGTCGGGGATGCTGAAGGCGGGCGAGAAGCTGGGCATGGCCCATCACGACGAGCCGCCGCCGGACGCGCTGGGTGACTCGGTGGAGGACACGCTGAAGATGCTGCGCCTCCACGATCGCTACCGCTTCGCCAACCACCTGCGGGCTTGGGTGGAGGTCGAAGACGGAGCCATCATCGCCAGCGGCTATAGCGGGCAGGGACTGATGGGCTCGACCACGGTGAGCCTCGGGGTCGGCGACGTCACGGTCGCCGCCGTCTCGTATCCCGACGTACCGGCCGAGCCCGAGATCGGCGAGGGCTGGGTGCGGTTCCGCCAAACGACGGGCGGTCGCACCGGTGTCCCGATTCCCCGTCCGGTCAAGCGGGCGCCGTTCTTCCAGTTCACCAGCCCCACCGTCTGGACGACGCTCGAGCTGACGATCTGGGCCGACGGCCGCCACGAGGGGAAGCTCGTCGGGGCCAGCGGCTTCCCGCGCCACTGGGTGTATGACGACGCCGGGGCCCTGGTGGCCAAGAGCGGTCTCACGGACCTGAAGTCGTGGCTCAACACCAGTTTCGGCCAGCAGACCCCGTGGGGCACGCACGACGCCGACGTGCTGGTGACCGAGGTGGAGTCCGCGCTCGAGCGAGAGCTGTCGACCCATTTGATGCGTCGCGGCGACGCCGAGGTCATCCGCCTCCGCCAGGGCGACGTCGTGGTGGAGCAGGGCCAGCGCAGCACGGCCGTGCTCGTGGTGCTGGACGGCGTGTTGGCCGTCGAGGTGGATGGTCGTGAAGTGGCCGAGCTCGGCCCTGGCGCCGTGGTCGGCGAGCGGGCCGGACTCGAAGGCGGGGTGCGGACGGCGACGCTGCGCTGCACGACGCCGGTCCGTGTGGCCGTCGCCAGTCCCGACAGCGTCGACCGGGACCGCCTGGTCCGGCTGGCGTCCGCCCACCGCCGTGAGGACGACCACGACGACGACGAGGTCGCCGCGACCTGAGCTCCCGGGGGGCCCGGGGCTTGGCGGTCGTTCGGCTGCGGCCGGGCGCCGCGTATCCTGCCGCCGATGATCAGGGTCGTCGTCGCCGAGGACAACGCGCTGCTGCGTGACGGTGTCCGGCGCATCCTCGAGGCCGAGGACGACCTGGAGCTCGTGGGCTCCTGCGGCACGCTCGACGAGCTGCTCGACCTGGCCCGGGAGCAGTCGCCGGACGTGGTGGTGACCGACATCCGCATGCCGCCCACGGGCACGGACGAGGGCATCCGTGCCGCCGCCGAGCTGCGGGTGAGCCAGCCGGACGTGGGCGTGGTCGTGCTCAGCCAGTTCGTCTCGCCCCAGTACGCGGTGTCGCTGCTGGACCAGGGCTCCCAGGGGCGGGCCTACCTCCTCAAGGACCGTGTCGCCGACGTCGACGATCTGGTCGACGCCATCCGCGTCGTGGCCCGCGGCGGCTCGGTCATCGACCCCCAAGTGGTCGACGAGCTCGTGCGGGCCCGCTCCCGCGCCGACCGCTCGCCCCTCGAGCACTTGACCCCGCGCGAGCGGGAGGTCCTGGGGGAGATGGCGTCGGGCAAGTCCAACGCGGCCATCGCCGCGGCGCTCGTGCTGTCCGAGCGGGCCGTCGAGAAGCACATCAACTCGATCTTCTCCAAGCTCCACCTGGCCGAAGAAGCCGACGTCAACCGCCGCGTCAAAGCCGTCCTCCTCTACCTCGCCGCCTCGACCTGACCCCCTCCCAGCGTCGATGTCGTCCAGATCGGCGATAACCGTCGAACCGGACGACATCGGTGGTCAGCCGAGGTGATGGCGCAGCGTCGCGATCACATCGTTGGGCTCATCGCGGACCTGGCGGTTCGTGAACTCGAGCACCACGAACCCCAGGCGCTGGAGCTCGTTGCGCCGTTGAGCGTCCTTGGCCCGCTCGGCATCGGAAGCGTGCCCACGCCGACCTGTGACCTCGACGATGACGAGCCTCGGCTCGAAGCTGAAGTCCACCCGGATCACCCTTCCGTGGTCGTCACGAAACGGCCGCTGGCGGATCGGGTCGGGGAGGCCGGCGCGGCGGACGAGCTGGAGGAACCTCCGCTCGAGGTCGCTGTGGCCACCGGAGTCGACCAGCAAGCGGTCGAGCACCCGAACCCCTCGGGCCGGGCGAAGGGCACGCAACCGGTGGGCCAGGAACGTGGGGGAGCTGAGGCCATCCCTGACGGCGCTGTCGATGGCCCGCTCGAGCGCCCGGATCGGAGCTGATCCGGCGAGGTCGATGACCGTCCGGGATGCGCTCGTGCACCTGAAGCCGCTGACCTCGACGCGGTCGATCCGTTCGAGCCGGACGGTGGTGTGCACCTTCCATCCCTCACCGCTCCCGCGTCGCCGTCTCGGCTGCAGGAACTCGACTGGACTTGGGTCGAACCCATCGAAGCCGTGAAGGCGGCGCGGCCCGGTGCGAGACGACCGCGTCGTCGCCGAGGTCGAGCAGTCCGGCCATCAGCTCCTGTTCCCAGGTCGCTGGTGAACCGGCGAGCCGCAGGACGTGATGTCCCAGCCGTTCCATGCGCCCGGATCGGATGCGTCGATACACGTGATCCCGCGTGAGACCAGCGGCCAGCGCCTGCTCGATGGTGGCGCAGCCGTGCTGTCCGGCCGCGATGGCGGCGAGGCGTTGATCCGGAGTCATCCAGGTCAGTGAGTGCCTGAGCGCCTCCGATTCGGAAAGCCGACCCACCCATGTCGTCCAATTCGGCGCCACGCGCCGATCCACACGACATCGACGCGGAAGTCAGGGGGGAGAGGGATCGCTCCGTTGATCGTCGTGCCTTGGCCGGGGGCGGACTCGATCGAGAGGGTGCCGTCGATGGCGCCGAGGCGGTCGCCCATGTTGACGAAGCCGTGGCCGAGCTCGCCGAAGCCGTGGGTGTGGTCGACGGTGAACCCGGCGCCGTCGTCGGCCACCTCGAAGTGGAGGATGTCGTGCTCGTCCCACACCCGGACCCGTGCCGTGGCGCCGTCGCCGGCGTGCTTGCCGGCGTTCTGCAGCGCCTCGAGGCAGCAGAAGTACACGGCGGCCTCGATCTCGGCCGGGTGGCGGCCGGTCGTGACCTCGACGGTCGTCGGCAGCGCGGCCCGGCTGCCGGCGGCGGGCAGCGCCTCGGGCAACCCGCCGCTGACGAGGAGTGGCGGGAAGATCCCGTGGGCCAGGGCCCGGAGCTCCTGGATGGCGTCCTGGATGTCGGTCCGCAGCTCGTCCATCATCTCGATGGCGCCTGGCGGATCGTCCTCCACGGCGTCCTTGGCCAGGCGGAGCTTCACGGCCAGGGCGACGAGGTGCTGCTGGGCCCCGTCGTGGAGGTTGCGCTCCAGCTTGCGGCGTTCGGCATCGCCGGCGGCGACGATGCGGGCCCGGCTGGCCCGCAGCTGCTCGTTGGCCATCCGCAGCTCCGCCAGCGAGGCCTGCAGCGCGGAGTCGAGCTGCATGTTGTGGAGGGCGAGGCCGACCTGGCGGGCCAGCTCGGAGAGGACGCGGTCGTCCTCCTCGGTGAAGGCCTCGCCGTCGTCGGCCCGCCGGCAGATGATGAGACCGAGCAGCTCACCCTGGTGGGCGAGCGGCGCGACCCGGAACGAGGAGCTGGGATGACCGCCGAGGAGCTGGCTCAGCCAGATCTCCAGCCAGCGGCCGCCCGACACGCCGGCTCGGGCGACGACCGGCCGCTCCTTCTCGCCGACCAGCAGCGGCGCCGGCGCCCGGTGCGGGACGCCTGTGGCCCACTCGTAGTGCCCGTTCTCGCCGGTCCAGACCTCGGCCGAGACCAGGTTCATGGTCTTGCGCAGGCTCTCGCAGAGCTGCAGCAGCAGTTCGTCCATCGGGATGGCGCGGGTGAGGCGGGTGCCCCATGTCCGCAGCGACTCGTCCGGCGAGACGCGCTCCCCGTACACGATGCGGTTGACCACGTCCGACAGCCAGTGGCGGGCCGGCAGCCACACGAGCGCGGCCAGCGCGGCCGCCCCCATCGACAGCAGCAGCAGCGTCCGCTCCGAGCCCTCGGGCGTGCGGCCGAGCGCCAGTACCACCACGGCGTACACGGCGACGACGAGCGCCGTGAGGCCGGCCAGCGAGACGGTGTGGGTCAGCAGCCGATCGACGCGGGCGACCGCCCGGGAGTGGGTGCTGGCGATGAGCGCCAAAGGAACGACTCCGGTGACGGCGATGGCCCACGCCTCGGGATCATCGGGATGTCCGGTGAGCGCGCTCAGGGCGATGACGACGAGCACCGCCTCGCCCCCCACGGCCATCGCCCACCCGACCCACTGCATGCGCCGGCGATCGGTGGCGCCGGCGGTTTGGTAGCGGGCGTGGGCGCCGGCCAGCCCGCCCACCAGGGCGATGAGCCACAGCAGCACGAGAGGCCACCCGATCAGCGCCTCGCGGTCCGACATGAGGGCCACGCCGGTCAGTGCCGAGACCGTGTACATGGCGGCGGCCGCCCGGCGCCGGCCCGTGGTCTCCAGGTGTCCCTGCGGCATGGCCAGCAGGAAGTGCATGGCGATGGCGGGCAGCAGCGCCGCGGACAGGCGGACCGCCAGGTCGACGATCACGCCGCCCGCGCCCGTCGGAGCTTGGTGGGATGCGACCGCGTTGGTCAGCGCGCCGAGGCCGCCCACCGTGGCACCGCCGAGCACGATCGGGCCCAGGCGGCTGTGCCGGCGGCGGGTGGTGAGCATGGCCCCGGCAGCCGCCCAGAGGACGACGAGCACAGCCCGCACCAGTTCGGCCGCCGACGGCTCGCTGCCGACGAGGAGCGACACGACGGCGAGGACGACCGCCGGCAGCGCCAGCGCCACACCCAAGGCGGACGAGGTACCGCGCCTCCGGCTCGGCCGCGACCGTGGCCGGCAGGACACCGGGGCGATCGGTCACGATGGTCATGTTGGCCTCCGAACGGCAGGTCTGCGCGGGATCATTCCGCCCTCAGCTCCACCGCGGGACGCAGGTGCGCGACCCGCCGACCCGCGAGAACCGCCATGGCCAATGCGAGCCCGAGCGCGAGGAGCGGCGCGAGCAGGACCATCGAACGCGACACCTCGACGGACACGCAGCGCGCCGACGCCGTGCACGATGCGCTGCCAGATGACGCGTCCGACGAGGACACCGACCACGAGCCCGAGGCCCGCACCGAGCACGGCCGGGACCGCCGCCTGCCATCGCACGACCGACCGGGCCTGGACCGGACGAAGCCCGAGCGCGCGTACCACGGCGACATCGTGGCGGTGACGACGGACGCTGACGGTCAACGAGTGGGCCAGTCCCGCCGCGCCGATGAGGACGAGGAAGCCGGCCAACAGCCACGGCGTCGAGCCGATCTCGCCCAGGTTGTCCACGATCGAAGGGGTCGGCACGGGCTCCAGGTCCGGCTGGGTCTTCAGCAGCCGCGCCACTGCGTCCTCGCGGTCGGCGCCCGTCGCGGAAGGCCACCGCGGCGCCCTCCACGTCGATCCGGCAGCGCGCCGAGTCGTCGCCGGAAGGGCAGTCATGCGCCCGCATGGCCTCGAGCGTGTCGGGCGTGACGACGAGCCCGGTGTCGAGCTCGTCGGAGCCGGGGTCAACGAGCCAGCCGGTGACCCGCAGCGGCGACATCGCCGTCGTATCCCTCGACGACGACGGTGTCTCCGATGCCGGCGTGCAGCTGGCCCCCCAGCTCGGTGCCGATGGCGGTCTCGCCGGTGCCCGGCGGCCGTCCCGCCGACACCACCGGCGGCCGGGAACCCTTGTACCACTCGTAGGCCGTCGGTTCGGCCACCGAGCGGCCCCGGTCGCTCCGCACCGCGACCGCGCCGTCGTCGGCCAGGAGGCTCGAGCGGGTGCCCACCGCGTCGACGTCTGGGTCGCTCCCGAGCTGCTCGAGGACGGTCTGCGGGTCCTCGACGCCGAAGAAGCCCATCTGCAGGTCCCAATCGGCGCCGAACAGGCGGGACTCGGCCAGGAGGTGGTCGCGGGAGCGTTCGATGGTGGCGACGCCGACGAGCCCGCCGACGAGCACCGCGGCGCCCGCGATCCCGGCCAAGCCGCCGGCCACTCCCCGGCGGCGGTCGCGCTCCAGCGCGAAGCGGGCCCCGAGCCCGGGCACGGCGGGCACGGA
Organism: uncultured Acidimicrobiales bacterium; assembly: GCA_963829955.1. Taxonomy (GTDB): domain Bacteria; phylum Actinomycetota; class Acidimicrobiia; order Acidimicrobiales; family Ilumatobacteraceae; genus DASTFY01. The sequence continues at coordinate 31,968 of CAWHKS010000009.1, read as the reverse complement.
AGCGGCCAGGCGGTCGACGACCGCGAAGCGCCGGGCGGGGCCGAGCCGGGTCGGGGCACCAGCCCGAACGGTGCGCCAGCTCGTCAAGAGCGCCAGCGTCGCCACGATCGAGCAGCACGAGGAGCGCGCCGAGGACGACCACCGGCGCGTCCACCCAGAGGCCCGAGTCCGGGTCCGCCAGCCGGGCCAGCCCACGCGGGAACAGCGACGACACGCCGACGGCCAGCGGCACCGCGCCGAGCGCGCCCAGGATGATCGCGGGCGCGAGGGTCGCGGCGGTGGCGAGGACCTGGCGTCGCCGGTCGAGCCCGATCGCGCTCAGGGTCTGCTGGTCCGTCGTCGAGCTGCCAGCGCTGCGCGCCAGCGCCTGCCCGATGACGAGGAGGCCGGTCAGGCCGGCCGCCACGGCAAAGACGCCCAGGACGGTCACCTCGACATCGATGGTGTCGCGGACGCGCTTCGCGAAGTCGTCCTGGTCGACGGCCGGCGCGACGGCGAAGTACGGCCCGACGGCGTCCTGGAGTGACGCCACCACCTCCTCGACGCGGCGGGGGTCGGTGTTGACGAGCGCCGTTCCGGTCAGGTGCGCGACCTCGTCTCCCCAACGGTCGACGAACCCCGACGAGGGCATGAAGTAGGGCTCTGGTGCGTCGGAGATGTCCTCGATGTCGCGGACGATGCCGGTCACGCGCATGGGGATCCGTGGTCCCGCCGGTTCCTGGAACTCGTACTGCACGAAGGCCTCGAACTGGTTCGGCGCGAGGGTCGTGAGCTCGACCTGGCTCCCGATCCCGAGCCCCCATGCCTCGGCGCCGGCTTCGTTGATGGCGATCTCATCCGCCGCGTCGTCCGCCGGCAGGCGCCCGGCGACGAGCCGCGAGGTTGGCGCCTTGCCCCGCTCGGCGCTGGGCACGATCGTGAAGAGGGTGTCGACGTCGTCGCCGATCCCCGCGGCCAGGAACGTCCCCACCGTGACGCCCTCCACCCCCTCGACCGCGGCGACGCGCTCGGCCAGCTCGTCCGGCGGCGGGATGACGCTGACGTCGATCCCATCGGCGGTCTCGGGAGCCTGCACCTCGACGGTCACTTCGAACGCGTTGGTGGTGTCGCGGAAGCGATCGAAGGCGGTCGCCGTACGGCGAGCGCCGTTGACGACCGCCAGCGTGATGCCTCCGACGACGGCGATGAGCAGACCCAGCCCGAGCAGGCCGAGCCAGCGGCGTGACCACTCCCTACGGACCCAGAGCGAGACCCCGGCCATCGTCGTCGATCGTCGTTCCTCGTGGACCCGGACCGGTCAGGCGGTGGCGCCGACCGGCTCGCACTCGCCGTTGTCGTCGACGATGGGATCACGACCGCCGTGGTCCACGACCCGCCCGTCCTTCATCCTTACGACTCGCTGGGCGGCGTCGGCCACCGGCTGATCGTGGGTGACGAGCAGGATGGTCTGGCCGCCGGAGTGCAGCCGCCGGAACAGCTCGAGCACCTCTTCGCCGCCCTCGCTGTCGAGGGCGCCGGTCGGCTCGTCGGCGAGGACGAGGGTGGGCTCGTTGGCCAGCGCCCGGGCGATGGCCAGTCGCTGCCGCTGCCCGCCGGACAGCGTGGCCGGCGCCTGCCGCGCCTTGTCGCCGAGGCCCAACAGGTCGAGCAGGTCGCGGGCCCGGGACTCGGCCGGCTTGCGCTTGACGCCGGCGATGAGGGCCGGCATCACGACGTTCTCGAGGACGGTCATGCCCTCCAGCAGGTTGAAGAACTGGAAGACGATGCCGATGTGCGACCGGCGCATGATGGCCAGGGCGTTCTCGTCCATCTTCGTGAGGTCGAGGCCGGCCACCTCGACCTGCCCCTCGTCGGGGCTGTCGAGGCCGGCGATGAGGTTGAGCAGCGTGCTCTTCCCGCAGCCGGACGGCCCCATGACGGCGACGAACTCGCCCCGGGACACGTCGAGGTCGGCACCCCGCAGCGCACGGACCGGCGCCGTGTCCCGTTCGAAGGTGCGGTAGGCCCCCCGCACCTCCACGACCATGTCGGCCATCGGTGCCACCCCGGCCATCGCTGCATCCGTGGTGTCGGTCATCCGCCTGCTCCTTTGTTCGTGATGAGGTCGTCCGTGTGGATCGAGGAGATCCGGAACGGCGACACGGGATTGTCCCTTCCCTTGACGAGCTGCGCGTCGAGCCGCTCGGCGCCGGCCGGCGGGCTGGACAGGCTGCTCCACGTGGCCTCGCTGAGCACGGTCTGGCCCGGCTGGCCGAGCTGCTGGAGCCGCTGCGACAGGTTCACGGCGTCGCCGACGACGGTGTACTCGAGGCGCTCCTCCGAGCCGAGGAGTGCGGCCGCCACCTCGCCCGTCGACAGGCCGATGCCGAGGCCGAACGGCGGGAGCCCGGCCAGCGCCCACTCCTCGTTGACCGCCTGCTGGGCGGCGTGCATGGCCAGGGCCGCGGCCAGCGCCCGATCGGCATGGTCGGCCGTGGGCGACGGAGCGCCGAACACGGCCATGACCGCGTCGCCGACGTACTGCATCACCGTGCCGGTCTCGCTGATGATGGCCCGGTTCATCTCGGCCCGGTGGCGGTTGAGCTGCACGGCCAGGTCGGCGGGATCGGTGCGCTCGGCGATGGTCGAGTAGCCGCGGATGTCCGACATGAGGACCGTGACCTCGAGCCGCTCGGTGTCGCCGATGCCGATGCCGGCGCCGCCGTGCACGAGCCGCTCGGCCACGCCGCCCGGCAGGAGGCGGCTGAGGGTCTCGCCCTGCTCCTCCCGCTCGACGATGGCCTCGTGCAACCGGCGGAGCCGGCGCAGGGCCTGATCGTCCCCATGGGACACGCCGTCGGCCAGGGTCCGGAACAGCCGCTCGACCTCGTCGGCCACCGCGGACGGTGTGGTGTTGCGGCTGGCCGCGATGGCCTTGATCGGCTTTCCCTCCGCCACCATGGACAGCAGGGCCTCGTCGTCCGGCGACAGGTCGCCGCCGGCCTGGACGGGCCGGACGAGCGCGCTGACGATGGCCGGGTCCAGCATCGAGCCGCCGGTCGCCACCTCCCTTATGGCCTTGGCCAGCTGGTCGCCCTCGGCGATGCGGTCCTTCAGCAGATAGGCGTAGCCGGCCGCGCCCTCGGACAGCAGCGAGATGGCGTAGTCGGGGTCGTCGTACTGGGAGAGGATGACGATGCCGGTGCCCGGGTGGCGCTTGCGGATCTCCTTGCAGGCGTCGATGCCCTCACGCTGGAAGTTCGGGGGCATCCGGATGTCGGAGACGATCACCTGCGGTTCGTAGGTCTCCGCGCCGGCGACGAGCGTGTCGTAGTCCTCCGCCGCGGCGACGACGTCGAGGTCGGCCTCGGCGGCCAGCATGGCCCGCACGCCTTCACGGATGATCACGCTGTCGTCAGCGACCAGGACGCTGATGCTGGAGCTCCCCACATCCGCCAGTGGACACATCAGGGCAACGCTACGGCAAGGGTGAAAGCCCGCGGCATCGGGGGGTGCCAGCCTCACCGGCGGGCGGGTGGTGGTGCCCTGCCGCATCGCCAGGGCGCTCAGTAGCCTCCGATCGTGCGGAAATCGAGTGGGCGGGAGGCGGCCCGGCTGCGTGCGGGTCTGCTCTTGCGGAGCCGTTGGCGGTCGGCGGTCGCCCTGGGTGTGATCGCCGGGCTCGGCGGTGGCGTCGTCATCGGCCTCGTCGGCATCGCCCGGGACACGTCCTCGGCCATCGACCGCTACGTCGAGCACCTGGGCGAGCCGGACGTCGCTGTCACCATCTGTCCGCCGGGCACCGACGCCGAGGCAGCCGAGAACGGTGCCTGCTTCGTCCACGATCCTGTCCGGGAGGTTGCGGCCCTGCGCCGGTTGCCCGAGGTGCGGGCCGCCGCCCGGGTGTCGCCGACCCCCGTCGCCGTCCGCGTGCCGGGGGGCGAGTGGCGGCCGAGCTTCGCCTGGGTCGTGCACGATGATGTCGAGCTCTTCGAGCACCCGCCGCTGGTGACCGGGCGCGCAGCCGAACTCGGCCGGCCCGACGAGACGATGGTCAACGAAGCCATGGCCGAGCTCCTCGACCTCGCCCCGGGTGGCCGCCTGGAGGTGGCGCCGCTGTCGCAGGACGAGGTGTCCGCCGACTCCGCGTCGCTGACCCCGCAGCTCCCGGTCACGGACATGGAGGTGGCGGGCGTCGTGCGCGTCGGCAGCGACCTCGTCGAACCCCAGACCCAGGGCAGCCTGGCCACGATCGAAGCGGCCATGTTCCTCGGACCGGCCTGGGCGGATGCCATGGCCGCCAGCGACTACTACCGCTACCAGACCGGTGTCGGGCTCTGGCTCGACGACGGCGCCGACGTCGAAACTCTCGTCGCCGAGGCCACGCCCGGACAGTTCCACGTCGTCGAGGGGGGTCTCACTGCCGACGACACGTCCGGCCCGAAGGAGACCGTCGACTACCAGGCGCGGGCGGCCCTCGCAGCGGCGGCGCTGCTGGCGCTGGCCGGAATGGTTCTCCTCGGCCAGATCTTGGGCCGTCAGGCCCGGCGCGAGCTCGCCCGACGCCGCCACCCTCCGGGCCCTCGGCATGACCCGGCGCGGTCTGACCTCATCGGCAGTGCCCCGCTGGATCGCGACGGCGGCTGTCGCCGGTGTGGTCGCGGCCGCGACCGCCGTCGTGGTCCGGCCGCTGGGTCCGGTCGGCATCGCCCGCCGGGCGGCCGGTGCCGGACGGGGGATCAACCTGGCTGTGGTCGGCCTGGGCGTGCTCGCCGTCGTGGGTTTCGTCGTCGGGGTCGGATTGCTCGTGACCTACCGCGGGACGGCAGCCCGCAGGTCCGCGCGCACGCGGATGTTCGGCTTCGCTCCGCCGTCGCGCCTGTCAGCCGAGGCGTCGGTCGGCATGGCGCTCACCGTCAACGCCGGCCAGGGGCGCCGCTCGTGGGCCGGCCCAGCGGTCCTGGGCAGCGCGGCCGCCATCGCCGCGGTCATCGCGGTACCGACCCTGCACTCCAGCCTCGATCACCTGACCGGGGCTCCTTCCCGCTACGGCGTCGGCTGGGACGCCGTCGCCACCGGTGTCCTGGGCAAGGCCAGCACGCAGTGGATGGCGGGCGAGTTGCAGAAGGTGGACGACATGGCGGCCGTGGCGACGTCATGGGGGACGTCGAACGCGGTGATCGACGATCGCCAGCTCTACCTCTACGCGTTCGACGCCGTGCCCGGGCTCCCGTCCGGGATCGTTCCGACGATCACCGCTGGACGGGCACCGGCGGCGACGGACGAGGTCGCCCTCGGCGCCCAGTCGCTGGCGGACTCCGGTGCTCGGATCGGCGACACGGTGACGGTGGACCTCCTCGACCAGGAGTACCCGATGCGAGTGGTCGGCACGGTCGTGGTCAACGACAACTACGAGACCGACCCTGGGCGGGGCGGTGTCGTGACCGCTGATTGGCTTCGAGCCGCGGACCCGGCCGGGTATCCATCCGACTTCATGATCCGGTTCGCCGACGGTCATCAGGCCGAAGGTCTGGCCACGCTCCAGCAGCGGTTCCCCGGCCTCGTCAGCGCGCCCCTGCCACCGGACGACGTCGTCAACCTGCGCCGGCTGGAGTCATGGCCCGCGGTGCTGGCCGGGCTGACGATGCTGATGGCCGGCGCGGCGTTCGTGCACACGCTCATCACGTCGGTGCGGGTGCAGCGCCATCCCCTCGCGGTGGCCAAGGCCCTGGGCTGGTCCCGCGCGCAGGTGGGACGCAGCATCTTCTGGCACGCCTCGTTCCTCGCCCTGCCGGCGATCCTGGTGGGGGTGCCGGCGGGTGTCGTGCTCGGCCGGTGGGGCTGGGGCGTGGTCTCGCACAGCCTCGGTGTGCCCTCGGTCCCGGTCGTGCCGCTGGCCTTGCTGGTGGCGATCGCTGTCGCCGCGCTGGTCGCCGCGAACGTCCTGGCCATCTGGCCGAGCTGGAGGGCGGCCCACATCACGGCTGCGGACGCGCTCCGCAGCGAGTGACCGTGCCACACTGGCGCGGTGCGACCGGGACGACTCGTCACGTTGGTGGTTGCAATGGCAACAATGACGGCCTTTGCAGCGGCCTGCGGGAGCGACGGGGACGGCGGGGGTGACGACGACGGCGAGGTGTTCACGTCGTCGCCGGTCGACGTCGACGTGGACGACACGTTCACGATCGAGCTGGAGTCCAACCCGAGCACGGGCTACAGCTGGGAGCTGGCCGCGCCGCTCGACGAGGCCATCGTCACGTCGCTGGGATCGGACCACGAGGCGGGGGACAGTGATGCCGTCGGCGCGCCCGGCACGCAGGAGCTGAGCTTCAAGGCCGTCGGTGCCGGCACGACCACGATCGCGCTGCAGTACGTGCGCCCGTGGGAGACGGACGTCGCCCCGGCGGAGACGCAGGACTTCACCGTCAACGTCTCGGGCTGAGCGGCCGGGCAGTCGTCCCGGCAGACGTCCCTCTCAGACGTCGACGTGGCCGACGACGAGGAGCTCGCCGGCCTGGAAGCCCTCCAGCGTCACCTGACCTTCGGTGACCGGCACGGTCAGAGCGGTCGTCGCGCCGACGTCCGCGCTCATCAGCGGGCGGCCGTCGTGCCAGGCGTCCACGCGGTCGATGCCGGTCGCCGTCAGCTCCAGGTCGACCGAGGCCGCGGAACGGCCGGTCACCGCGGCCACCAGGGCCCGTTGCGGCTGGTCCCGTAGGAGGCCGATGGCGGCGGCGATGAGGTCGGCGTTGTCCTCCAAGAGGTCACGCTTCGTCATCTCGTGACGATGATCGGGGATCACGCCGAGGTCCTCGAGCGGCGTCCCGGCACTGGCGCCGGCGCGGGTGATCCGCCTGATCGACACCCGGAACGACGTCCCCTTGGGCAGCGCGCCGAACGGGCTGCCCGGCCCGGGGAAGACCTGGCGGAGGAGCGCGTGGTCCCACACGTTGGCGCCGCCCGCGCCCGTGTTCCCGCTGGCCCCGAGCACCGGTCCGACGTGGTTGTCCTGGAACCCGGCGGCGAAGATGTCCGTGGCGCTGTAGCAGAGGGCGTCGGTCAGGAGCACGACCGGGCCCTGGTAGTGCTGGCCCCGGCTGTTGGCGACCGCGGGGTCGTCGAGCGTCAGCGCCTGCGAGTACGGCTCCCCGGTCTCGACGGAGCGGGCGATGGACGGCGCCCACTGGGAGACGAACCCGAAGCGCCGGCACAGGTCCAGCGTGAGGGGCGTGCAGCGGAACGAGAGCCGGCTGGGCTCGACCTGGCGGGGCGTGAGGAGCTGCAGGAGGTTCTCGGCCGCGGTGATGAGGCCGCCGCCGTTCCCCCGCACGTCGAGGATCAGGCCTTTCTGGGGGAGCAGGCCGGCGATGCGGACGAACTCGTCGAGGAACGGCCCGTCGTCCTCGACGGAGAACGTCCAGATGCGGATGTAGCCGTACGGCCCGCCGGGCCCATCGACGGGGCGGAACGAGAACACGTCGGGCATGGTCGAAGCGTCGGCCGGGCCTTCGGCCGCGCCGCGGGGGCGCCGCCCGTTGGATCGCGCCGATCGAGACCGGGCCCGCTCCCGCATGGTGGTCTCCTCGAGCTCCACCGCGTCCGGGTTGAACAGGCGCTTCTTGGCGCGGCGGACGGCCTCGAAGCGAGCGTCGATGCCGAGTTGGCGGGCGGCGGGGTTCCGGGCGTCGGTGGGGTCGACACCGTCGGGCGCGGGATCGGGGCCGAGGACCTGCCAGTCGAAGCGGAACTCCTGGGCCTCGCCGTCGAGCCCCGTGTAGCCGACGATCACCCAGTCCTCGTCGGGCATCGGGCTCATGCCGAGCCAGCGGACCGTCATGGCCTCCAGCCCCCGCGCCCGCCGGGCGTCGAGGTTGCTGCCCGCCTGCCGGTCGGCGTTGAGCTCGACGGCGCGGTCGAAGGCGATGCCGTTCCACGACGTCACGGTCACGCCCGGCCCGAACTCCGGGGCCGTCACACTGCTCGCCACCTTCGTGACGACGTACCGGAGCCGGCCCTGCTGTGTGTGCTCCTCGACGAGGAACGGCAGGAACGCGGTGCGATCGGCGAACGGTGCCGGCAGGACGTAGTTCGTGTGGAGGTCGCGGAGGTCGGTGAAGATGTCGATCAGCTCGTCGTGGAACTGCCGCTCGGAGAGCGTCGGCAGCCGTTGGGCCAGGAGTCGCAACCGCTGCATCGGGTCGGTGGCGTGCATCGCCCGCTTCAGGGGCAGGTGGACGTACAGGCCGTCGATCATCGCCATCGCCTGGCGGATGATCGTCGCCCGCTGCGCCTCGGTGAGGGAGGTCTCGCTGGAGCGGAGCTCCGACAGCGGGGTCATGGCGGCGGACTCGGTCCGGGCTCGGGTGCGCGTGCGCGTGCGGGTAGCGGGCATGGTCGTGGGAGCGTGGATCGGCGGCGGTTGATACGTGCCGGAGGCCACACGCCCGGAGGGATCGTCCCGGGCACGGGACACGGGCCCTCGGTACGCTCGCCGACCGTGCCACCTCCTGCCGCTGACCCCGCCGACCGTGCTGCCCTACGGCTCCTGGCCGACGCCGATCACCTCGGAGGTCATCGTGCGGGCCGCGGCCGGGCTGTCCGAGGTTCGGGTCGACGGTGACGACGTCTGGTGGTCCGAGCAGCGCCCGGAAGAGGGCGGGCGGACGCAGCTCGTGCGGCTCTCGTCCGGCGCCGCCGGGCCGGTCGACGTCCTGCCCGAGGGCTGGAACGCCCGTACGGCCGCGCACGAGTACGGCGGCGGCTCCTGGTGGATCAGGGAAGGCCGGGTGTGGTTCGCCAACTGGGCCGACCAGCGCCTGTACCGGGTGGACCCTGGCGGCGAGCCCACTGGCGGTGACCGCCGAGCCCGAGGTGAAGAAGGGCGACCGGTGGGCCGACGGCGACGTCTCGCCCGACGGCCGCTGGCTCCTCTGCGTGCGCGAGCGGCACCGTGGTGGTGGCGGGCCCGCCGACGCCGTGAACGAGATCGTCCGCCTCCAAGCTGACGGTGACGCCGGCGGGTCGGGCTCGGCCGAGCCGGTCGACGCCGAGGTTGTCGTGACGGGGCCGGACTTCGTGTCCAATCCCCGCTGGGGCCCTGACGGCCAGACCATCTGCTGGCTGGAGTGGGACCACCCGAACATGCCGTGGGACGCCACCCGCCTGATGGTCCGCGACGGCGACGGCGACGGCCCGGCGCGGCTCGTGGCTGGCGGCGACGACGAGTCGGTCGAGCAGCCCCGGTGGCACGAGGACGGCTCCCTGTGGTTCATCTCGGATCGGACCGGCTGGTGGAACCTCTACCGGTGGACCGCGGACGCCGGCGTGGAGTCGATGGTCGCGATCGAGGGCGAGATCGGCGTGCCGCAGTGGGTCTTCGGTCAGTCCCGCTACGCGTTCCTGCCCGGCGGGCGGGTCGCCTTCGGTTGCAGTCGCAACGGCGTCGACAACCTCATGCTGCGCGAGGCCGACGGCTCGCTGCGCACGCTCGACGTCCCGTTCTCGACCGTCGACTCGGTGGTGGCCCGTGACGACGAGGTGGTGTTCGTCGGTGCGTCGCCGACGACCGAGGCCGCCGTCGTATCGGTCGATCCACAGGGTGGTATCTCGGTGCTGCGCCCACCGCGGGATCTCGGGCTGCCGGCCGAGCAGTTCTCCGTCCCCGAGTCGATCGAGTTCCCCACCGGTGGGGGCGGGGCCGGGGCGACGGCCTTCGGGCTGTTCTATCCCCCCGTCAATCCTGGGTTCACCGGGCCGCCCGGCTCACGTCCGCCCCTCCTGGTGATGATCCACGGCGGGCCGACCGCCAGTGCCATCCCCGCGCTGCGGCTGAGCGTGCAGTACTGGACGTCGCGGGGGTTCGCCGTCGTGGACGTCAACTACCGCGGCTCGACGGGGTTCGGCCGGGACTACCGGAACCTGCTGCAGGAGTCATGGGGGGTGGCCGACGTGGAGGACTGCATGGCTGCCGCTCGCTGGTTGGCCGAGCAGGGCCGGGTCGACCCCCAGCGCCTGTGCATCCGGGGTGGCTCCGCCGGCGGCTTCACCACCCTGCTGGCCTTGGCCGCCGGTGACGTCTTCTCGGCCGGGGCCAGCCATTACGGCGTCGCCGATCTCGAGGCGCTGGCCAAGGACACCCACAAGTTCGAGAGCCGCTACCTGGACGGGTTGATCGGCCCGTACCCCGAACGGCGGAACCGCTACGTCGCCCGCTCGCCCATCCACCACCTCGACGCCTTCGACCGGCCGCTCATCGTGCTGCAGGGCCTGGACGACCCCGTCGTGCCGCCGTCGCAGTCCGAGATGATCGTCGCCGCATTGAGGGACCGGCGCGTGCCCGTGGCCTACGTGGCCTTCGAGGGCGAGCAGCACGGCTTCCGCCAGGCTCCCAACATCCGCCGGGCGTTGGAGTCCGAGCTGTCCTTCTACGGCCAGATCCTCGGGTTCGAGCTGCCGGCGGGCGAGGGCATCGAGCCGGTGCCGATCGAGCGGGGCTGATCGCGGCGGCGATCATCCGAGGACTTGGGGCCGGCCGCCGGTAGTCTTCCGAGGTCCGGCAGGGTGCCGGATCGACGCCGGCAGTCGTTGCCGGTGGGCCCGCAGGGCATCCCCGTAGGAAGGGATCCACTCGAGCTGGCCTCTCATCGCCCTCGAATTGGAGCCTTCCTTGACCCCCACCTTCGCCGACCTCGGCGTGCCCGCCGCGCTCGTGGCGACGCTCGACCGTCGCGGGATCACCACCCCCTTCCCCATCCAGGCCGCCGTCCTTCCCGACGCGCTGGCCGGGCACGACATCGCCGGCCGAGCCCCGACGGGCTCCGGCAAGACCCTGGCCTTCGCGCTGCCGCTGGCGACGCGCACCGAGAAGTCACGCCCCCGCCGGCCGACGGCGCTCGTGCTCGTCCCCACCCGGGAGCTGGCCGAGCAGGTCCGCAAGGAGCTGGTACCGCTGGCGTCGATCTTCGATCGGCGCGTGCTCGCCATCTACGGCGGCGTCGGCTACGGAGCACAGAAGTCCGCGCTGGAGCGCGGCGTCGACATCGTCGTCGCCTGCCCGGGCCGGCTGGAGGACCTGGTCGCGCAGCGGGTCATCGACCTGTCGGACGTGCGCATCGCCGTCATCGACGAAGCCGACCGCATGGCCGACATGGGCTTCCTGCCCGCGGTCAAGCGCTTGCTGGACGCCACGGCCGCCGATCGCCAGACGCTGCTGTTCTCGGCCACGCTCGACGGCGCCGTCGACGTGCTCGTGCGCCGCTACCAGCGTGACCCGCGCCGCCACGAGGTGGTGGCCGACGAGGACGAGACCGGCGACGTCCGGCACGTCTTCTGGCGCACGGACCCGTCGAGCCGCGTGGCCCTGACCGCCGACATCGTGTCCCGTCACGGCTCGGCGATCGTCTTCTGCCGCACCAAGCACGGCGCCGATCGGCTGGTCAAGCAGCTCGGCACTGCGGGTGTGCGGGCCGTCGCCATCCACGGCAACCGGTCGCAGCCCCAGCGGGAGCGGGCGCTGGCGACGTTCGCCGCCGGCCGGGCCCGGGCCCTCGTGGCGACCGACGTGGCCGCCCGCGGGATCCATGTCGACGCCGTCGGCTGCGTGGTCCACTTCGACCCGCCGGCCGATCACAAGGACTACGTGCACCGTTCCGGCCGCACCGGCCGGGCGGGGGAGGACGGGACGGTGGTGTCGCTGATCCTGGACCCGCAGGTGCGGGCGACGCGGCTCATGCAGCGGGCGCTCGGCGTGGACGAGGGCGTCGCCCGACCGGACGTCGTCTCGTTGGGTGAACCCCTCGCCGCGATGTCCGTCGTGGCCGACACGGCTCAGGCGGAGCCTGCGGCAACGGCCCCGCGGTCCCGCAACCACCACCAGCAGGACCGCAACCACCAGGACCGCAACCGCCACGCCCGCAGGGCGCAACAGCAGCGCAAGCAGCAGCAGCGCGCGGCGGACCGTCAGCCGCTGACCCGGCCGGTCATGCGCTCGAGGGGGGCCGCCGGGCGGCCTGATCGCTCGGCCAACACCTCGGCGACGATGGACACGGCCGTCTCGGCCGGAGTCCGCGCGCCCAGATCCAGCCCGGTCGGGCCGTGGTAGCGCTCCATGGTGGCGCCGTCGACCCCGGCCGCTTGCAGGCGCGCCCGCCGCTCGGTCTGCGTGTGGCGCGAGCCGAGCCCGCCGACGTAGCCGGCCGGACCGGCCAGCGCGGCGACCAACACCGGCGTGGCCAGATCATGATCGTGGTCGACGACGATGATCACGTCGCCCGGCCCGAGCGCGCCGGCTTCGGCCCGTGCCTCCTCGGCTTCGATGACGACGGCCGCGGGCCACCCGAGCAGCCTGGCCTGGGCGACCATGGCGTCGCTCATGGCCGACGCCCCGACCACGACCACCCGCGGCACGGGATGCCAGGCCTCGACCACGATCTCCGTGTCCCCAGCGCGGACCCGCTCGACGTGGCGGCCCGGCCGCCCCAACAGCGGCTCGGCGACGGCGCGGGCGGCATCGTCGAGCACGGGCGAGCCGAGCGTGCCGTCGGCCGCCTGCCGGGGCCGGTGGACGGTGGTCCCGGACCCGTCGAGCGCCGTCGCCAGCGCGGCCGGCCGCCCGTCGGCCAGCGCGTCCCACAGCGCCCGCGGGACCCGGTCGAGCCGCTGGATCAGGACGTTGACGTGCCCGCCGCAGGTGAGCCCGGCCCGCTCGGCGTCGTCATCCCCGACGTCGAGCTCCAGCGTGGTGAGGGCGTCGTCGCCGCGCAGCAGGTCCTGCGCGGCATCAATGAGTGTGGTGTCGAGGGTGCCACCTAGCAACGTGCCCTCCGTGTGCCCGTCGCCGCCGACCAGCAGCAGCTCGTCGGTGGGGCGGGGCCCGAGCCCGGCAGTATCGGTGACCCGCACCAGCGCGCCGGCCTGTCCTGCGCCGATCCACGCCCGCGCGATCGCGGCCTGCACGGCGACCCTCGTCACGACGGTGCTCCCTCGGCCTCCAGTACCTGGCGGGCCTCCTCGTTGGCCACGTGGGCCTCGTCGGTCACGGTCGGGAAGGCGAGGTCCATCGAGCGGATGGTCGCGACCACGACGCCGGCCACCAGCACCCGCATCAGCGGCTTGTGGTCGGCGGGGATCACGTACCAGGGCGCCCACCTGGTCGACGTGGCCGTGATCGCCTCCTCGTAGGCGTGCATGTACTCGTCCCAGTGGTGGCGCTCGGCCACGTCGTTGGCCGAGAACTTCCACTCCTTGCCCGGTTCGACGAGGCGGTCGAGGAGCCGGCGGCGCTGCTCCTCCTTGGAGACGTGGAGGAAGAACTTGACGATGGTCGTCCCGTTCCGGGCCAGGTGCTGCTCGAAGTCGTTGATGCTCTCGAAGCGCTCCTTCCAGAAGCGCTTCCCCCGGTGCCCCGGCGGCAGCTGCTGCTTGGCGAGGAACTCCGGGTGGACGCGGACGACGAGCACCTCCTCGTAGTGGGAGCGGTTGAAGATGCCGATCCGCCCTCGCTCGGGTGCGGCCTTCGCCGTGCGCCACAGGAAGTCGTGGTCGAGCTCCTCGGCCGAGGGTTGCTTGAACGAGGTGACCTCGCAGCCCTGCGGGTTCACACCGGACATGACGTGCCCGATGGTGCCGTCCTTGCCGGCGGCGTCCATGGCCTGGAAGATCAGGAGGAGCGACTGCGAGTCGTCGGCCCAGAGGAGCTCCTGCTCACGGGCGATCTCCAGCCGTGATTGCTCCAGGTCGTGCTCGGCCTGCTTCTTGCCGTCCTTGCCGCTGAGGTGGGCGAGCGCCTTGCCGCCGTGCCAGGCAGGGTCTCGGCGAGCGAGGCCGGCCGCCTCGCCGTGGTCGACCCGCAGGCGAGCGAGGACGGAGCGGGTGATCGACATCGGCTTCCCCTTCGGCAATCTGGGTCGATGTGGAGGGCTGCGGCGGTCGCTTACCTACGGCTGCGGAAGTCGAGCCACGATGCCAGCGCCAGGGCAAGGTAGACGACGACCAGCACCTCGCCCACCAACTGCAGCTCGCTCGGAGTCACGGGGACCAGGAGGGCGCAGAGGATGGCGGCCACGACGAAGAACCGAGCGCGCTTGTCGACGTTCCGGCTGACGAACCGCACGTCGACGGGCCGGTCCGCCGGCGGCTGCGCGTGGACGGGCTGCTCTTGCCCTTGCAGCCGCCTGTCGGTCGTGCTCATGAGACCACCGAGACCAGAGCGTAGGTGACGGCGGCGACGGCCGCGGCACCCGGGATGGTAAGGACCCACGCCCAGACCACCCGGCGGGCCACGCCCCAGCGGACGGCGCTGAGCCGCTGCGCAGAGCCGACCCCGACGATGCCGCCGGTGATCGTGTGCGTCGTGGAGACCGGGATGCCGTTGGCCGAGGCGAAGAAGAGCATGCTGGCCGCGGCGCTCTCCGCGCAGACGCCGCCCATGGGTTGGAGGCGGGTGAGCTTGGTCCCCATGGTGCGGACGATCCTCCAGCCACCGAAGAGCGTGCCGAGGGCGATGGCGGCGTGGGAGGACAAGACGACCCAGAGCGGGACATCGGAATCGGCGCTCACCCGGTCAGCGGCGATGAGCAGGGCGAGGATGATGCCCATCGTCTTCTGGGCGTCGTTGGAGCCGTGGCCCAGGCTGAAGGCGGCGGCCGAGACGAGCTGGAGTCCCCGGAAGGTGCGGTTGACGCCCCGCGGCCGGCGGATGCCGTGCACGATCCAGCTGACGGTGACGACGAGGATCATCGCCAGCGCCAGGCCGATGAGCGGCGAGTAGACGATGAACACGCCGATCTTGGCCAGGCCGCTGGTGATGAGCACGTCGAAGCCGGACTTGGCCACCGCCGCGCCGGCGATCCCGCCGACCAGCGCGTGGGACGACGACGACGGCAGGCCCATGTAGGCGGTGATGACGTTCCAGACGATGGCGCCGACGAGCCCCGCGAAGACGACGGCGATGGAGAGGACCTCTGGCTGGACCACGCCGGTGGCGATGGTCGCCGCCACCTTCGTGCCGAACACGGCGAAGGCGAGGAAGTTGAAGACTGCGGCCCAGGCCACGGCCAGTCCCGGCGCCAGCACCCGGGTGGCGACGACGGTGGCGATCGAGTTGGCGGCGTCGTGGAAGCCGTTGACGAAGTCGAAGCCGAGCGCGACGACGATCACGATGAGCAGGAGGAGGGTCTCCACTGGTCAGGTCGTCGGTCGTCGTGGTCGTCGTTGGCCGGGTCGTGCGGCTCGTCAGGCGTGCTTGACGGCGATGGAGGCCACGATGTCGCTGGCCTTCTCGAAGGAGTTGAGGGCGCTCTCCATGGATTCGACGATGTCCTTCCACCGGAGCACGGTGAAGGCCTTGAACTCGCCGGAGAAGAGGTGGGCCATGGTGCGCCGGTAGACGTCGTCGCCCTTGGACTCGAGCTGGTCGATCTCGTCCAGCTCGCCGCTGGAGGTCACGGAGCTTCGGGCAGCTTCGCCATGAGCCGGTCCATCGCCTCGGCGGTGTCGTGGAGGATGTCCGCCATCTCGCTCACGCCCTCGAGCGGTTCGGTGATGTGGTGGAGGTGGATGAACTCGCCGGCGGCCCGGATCTCGTCCACGGCGTGGTCGATGCCCTCTGTCAGGGCCAGGATGTCCTCCCGGTCGAACGGCGTGACGATGCTGGTGTCGAGCCGCTGCTTCATGGCCTTCACCAGGTCGTCACCCCGATGTTCCCCTTCGATCAACTTGTCGACCAGGTCGGCGGCGTCGGCGGGGCGCGTGGCCAGGTCCCGCAGCACCTGGGCGCAGGCGACCGCGTTGTCGGCCGCCTGCCGGAACAGCGGGTAAAAGCCCTCGTCCCGCGGCATCAACCTGAACTTCATGTCCCTCCGTCTGTACCGACCGCGCGGAGTGTAGGTCGCGGAGGTGGCGGCGGGCATCCTGGCGTTCATCCCCTGTTCAGGGGCCGTTCGCCTCTGGTGCGCTGCCGTAGGGTCGCTCGGTGATGGGGCCCGGCGAGGGGGTGCAGCTGTGGTGGCAGGTCCCTGTTGGCGTGCATGTGGTGGCGGCCTCGGCGGTCCTGGAGGTGCTCGACCCGCCTGCTGGCGATGGGGTGCGCTGGGGTCTCCAGGCGGGCGGGCCGCTCGTGGCGACGGCCGCATGGGTCGCCGGGGAAGGTGTCCCGGTGGAACTCACAGCGGCGGAATCGTCAAGTTTGGTTGACATCGCGGCCTGGATGGAGCTCGACGAGCCGCCCGTCGGGGGCTCCCGTGGTGGCTCGGTGGTCCCGGCTGCAGGTCGTCTGCTGCGGACGGGGCCGTGGCGCCGGTCGAGGCCGTCATGGTCACGTTCCCAGTCGGCCGGTCGTGGCGCCGGCTGGACGTGCAGGTGGACGGCGAGGGCGTGCTGATGGTGACGAACACAAGGCGCCGGACGAGGAATCAGGCCGTGCTCCGCTTACCGGCCGCCGGGTAGGGTTGCCCCTCGCTGTCCCGTCAGGGACCGCCTGGCGACGTGGCCGAGTGGCTTAGGCAAGGGCCTGCAAAGCCCTGTACCCGGGTTCGATTCCCGGCGTCGCCTCCAGCCTCTGACATGGTATTCTGCCACGTCAGAGGCTATTTTGGTTGTGGTCGAGCGTGACCGCTGTTGACCTTGCCGGCAGATCGATGGTTGTCCCGAGGACCGGTGACGGGACCATCGAGCTGCTCGAGGGCGAAGACCGGTGGGTCGTAATGGGCGACACAGCCCGCCGCGTCTACGGCCTGAGGACTCCGGCATAGCGGCTGGCTGATCGGCTCACGGCCAAGTGTCGCTCCGCTTGCTTGTCGGCGCCGGGTCGAGCCATGGGTCCATTGCCGTGGCAGTGGTCGACGCGCTCATGGCCGACCAGCCGTCACGACGAGGTGTCCCGCCGCGTCAGCGGACGCGCGGTTGCGAGGACTGGACCCTGGTGGGCTCGATGCCCTGGTCTTCGATGCGATGGGTCCGTTCCACGCCGTCCGGGTGGAGGGCGGCACCTGCGACGGCGCGGACGGGCCAGCACCGGCCGGTGAGTGTGCCGGGGCGGGCGAGCGCCACGACGCTCCCGCCCCAGCCGCCCCCGGTCATGCGGGCCCCGTACACGTCGGTCCAGCGATTGCAGTTCGTCGCACAGGGAGTCGACGGTGGGGGTCGAGCAGTCGTAGTCGTCCCGCAGGCTTCGATGGCTGGCTTCCATCAGTTGCCCGGCGTCCCGCAGGTGTCCGGCGGCGAGGGCGGTGGCGAACTGCGCGGACCCTGTTGTTCTCACTGACGACATGCCGCGCCCGGCGGCGCAGGGTGGGGTCGGCGAGTTGCTGGACATCCTCGGTCGTGGCGGCGCGCAGTGGGCCGATCTCCGCTTCGGCGCGCCGACACTCCTCGACCCGCTCGGCGTAGCCCGTGTCGGCCAGGATGCGGGGCGTGCCGGGGATGACGATGAACTCGGCTTCCCCGGATGGTGGGAGTGGTGTTGGAGTGACGGTGTTGGTCGAGCAGTCGATCAGCAGGGCGTGGTCGGCGACGCCCAGGGCCGAGGCGAGCTGGTCGAGCAGGCCGGTCGGGACCCCGCGTGCTTCGTGTTCAGCGTCTCGGCACAACGTTGCCAGGGCGAGCGGGTCGAGTCCCTCGGCACCGAGGGCCAGCGCCGTGGCGATCTCCAGCGCCGCGCTCGAGGACAGGCCCGCTCCGATCGGCAGGTCGGAGCGGACGACGCCGACGAACCCGTGGACGGGGCGGAGTCGTTTGACCACGGCGGCGACGTAGCGCGCCCATTTCGGTTCGACGGTGGCAACGTCGTCGACATCGATCGGGATCTCCGCTGGCGCCTCCTCGGCCTCGCTCGCCAAGGCGATCGTTCTGGCTCTGCGGCTGGGGCCGTCCGGCGATCTCGACCCAGCGGTTGATGGCGATGGGGAGGCAGAGCCCGCCGGTGTAGTCGGTGTGGTCCCCGATCAGGTTGACCCGCCCGGGAGCCCGAGCGACGAGCTCCGCCCGAGTCATGGGGCGTCCACGATCGGGCGGACGGTGTTCGCGTCCGGCCAGTCCCTCGGATGCCACCTTGACGGCGGCCAGGCGGGCTGCGCTTGTTTCGGGAACGCTGTCGTTGATGAACGTGCCCAGTGCGGTCTCGACGCTGGCCCGTACCTTCAGGAGGTCGGCGCTGCGGTTCGGCGGGAGGAACTCGACGTGGAGGTGCCAGTCGCCTGCCGGAGTCGTAGGTGACTCCTGGACGCACATCATGTAGGGCAGATCCTTGCCGAACAGCCCGTCGTAGCGAGCGACGACGTCGCGCAACGCGGCGGCGAGGTCGACCACCTGCGAGTCGGTCAGGTCACCGAGCCGTCCGAGCCCGTGGGGACGGGCCCGGACGTGGACCTCGAATGGCCACCGAGCGGCGTACGGCACGGCGACGGAGAACGTGTCGTTGGCGACGATCACCCGGTCGACGTCCTCGGCGACGAGGGTGCAGCCGAGGCAGCGCTGCTCGTCGCGGCGGTGCTCGGCGTGCCGGGCGAGCTTGGTGTGGATGGTCGGCGGGAGGTGATCGAGCGCGTACACCTGGCCGTGGAGATGGTCGAGCGTCGCGCCGACCGTGGCGCCGCGGTTCTCGAACGCCATCACGTATCGGTGGCCCTCGGCCCACAGCGCGCTGCTGCGGTCACGGAGAACCGCGACGAGGTCGATCAGTTGCTGCCCGGACAGCCCGGTCACCGAGCGGCACGAGTGGTCGGGCGTGTAGACGACGACCTGGCATCGTCCCCTCGAGGCGGCTCGCGAGCTCATCGTCGGCGACCGATGCAGACGGTGCGAGCGATGGAAACCGGTTGTCGAAGACCGCTACGTCGAACGGCCACGGCAACTCCGGACCGCCAGGGCACAGCGGGCACGGATCGGAGCTCATGTCGACGGTGCCACCAGGCCGTGTGTTGCGCGCCGGCGAGATGAGGACCCAGGAACCAGTAAGACGATCGAAGCGTCGCTGCAAGGACGACCGTCCATCGCTCGCGGTAGTGGGCTGGCCGTCAAGTGTTCCGTCGAGGTGCCCGTAGATGTGGAACTGCCGGCCGTCGGGGTGGACGAGCCGGTGGCGTTCCAGCGGGGGCGGCCCTCGTTCGTCCGTCACGCGTGTTCGCTGCCGAGTTGGGGGATGGGCACGAAGTGTGCCAAGACCTGCCGATGGCCCCATTCCGCTGAGGTTAGGGCGCTTGACCATCTATTTATCATACGATATGTTGATTCTGCTCAAGGGGTGATTGGGGGAACCATGACGACTCGACGCACCATCGCGCTGGCACTTGCCGCCAGCCTCGTGATCGCCGCTGCAGCGTGCGGCGACGACGACGACTCCGGCGGGGAAGGGACGACCGCGCCGGCCGCGACGACACCAGCAGCGACCGAGCCCGCTGGCACCGAACCGGATGCCACGGCGACTGAGGGAACCGACGCCGGGTCCGGGCAGCAGGTGGCCGGGACGTCGGGGGACATCTGCACCTACGACGCCTATGGGGGTGATGGTGTCGAGCAGGTCGACCTGGCGACAGCCACCATCGGCTTCGCCCAGTCCGAGCGCGAGGCGAACCCGTTCCGCATCGCTGAGACGCAATCGATCCGTGACGAGGCCGAGGCGCGCGGGATCGAGCTGATCGTCACCAACGCCGAGTCCGACCTCAACAAGGAGATCTCTGACATCCAGGGCATGGTCGATCAGGGGGTCGACGCCCTGATCATCTCTCCGTTGAACAGCGAGGGTCTCGACCCGGCGATCGACTACGCCAACGAGAAGGGTGTGCCGATCATGACCATCGACCGCCGACTCACCACGATGACCGCCTGTGAGGACTTCATCGGTTGGGTCGGCTCGGACTTCGTCGAGCAGGGCCGGCGAGCCGCCGACGCGATGGTCCGCGAGACGGGTGGCGAGGGCAAGCTGGCGATCTTGCTCGGTGCTCCGGGTGTCAACGTCACGACTGACCGCAACGACGGGTTCCTGGCTCGCCTCGAGGAGCTCGACACGGAGATCGAGATCGTCGCTCAGCAGGCGGCGAACTACGAACGGGCCATGGGTCAGACCGTCACGGAGCAGCTCATCGCCAATGATCCCGACATCACGGCGATCTACGCTCACAACGACGAGATGGCTCTCGGCGCCGTCGCCGCGCTGCAAGCCGCCGGCAAGTCCCCTGGTGACGTCAAGATCATCACGATCGATGGCACGCAGGGCGCCGTGCAGGGCATCATCGACGGTTGGATCGCCGGCGTGATCGAGTCCAACCCGCGCTTTGGTCCCCTGGCGTTCCAGGCGTTGGAAGACTTCTACGGTGGCGACGGTGTGCCCGAGACCACGATCATCTCCGACAAGGAGTACACCACTGACAACGCCGAGGCCGAGCTGGTCAACGCCTACTGATCGAAGGGCTCGCCGATCGGGCTACAGCTGATGGAGCCGGTACTCAGGGCAGTCGGGATCTCGAAGCGGTTCGGCGGCGTTACGGCCCTCGACGGGGTCGGCATCGACCTCCTCCCCGGCGAGGTGCATGCCCTCGTCGGGGAGAACGGTGCCGGCAAGTCGACCCTGATCAAGATTCTCACGGGCGTCTACCACGCCGACGAGGGTGAGATCACGTATGGCGGTGACACCGTCTCTCCGTCGTCACCACGAGATGCGTGGGAGATGGGCATCAGCACGACGTTCCAGGAGATCACGTTGGTCCCACTGATGTCGGTGGCGCGCAACCTGTACCTCGGCAACGAGCCGCGGGGCCGGTGGGGCCTGCTGGGTGTCCAGGAGATGAACCGCAACGCCGGGGCCCTCCTGCGGCGCCATGGCATCGACATCGATGTTCGCCGCCCTGTCCGCTCGTTCGGGGCGGGTGTCCAGCAGATGATTGCCATCGTGCGCGCCGTGTCGACGGATGCGCGGGTCGTGATCCTCGACGAGCCGACGTCGTCGCTCGAGCCCCGCGAAGTGGGCCAGGTCTTCGAGATGGTCCGACGGTTGCGGACGGCGGGGGTCGCCCTGCTGTTCGTGAGCCACAACCTCGACGAGGTGTTCGCCATCGCCGATCGCATCACGATCCTGCGTGACGGCCGGCGGACGCGCACGTCGCTGATCAAGGACACGACGAAGCTCGAGGTGATCGCCACGATGCTTGGTCGTAACGTCGCCGAGGTCCGGTCGGAGGGACGCACGAGCTTCGATCGGAGCCAGCAGGTGCGCGACGACGTGATCCTGGAAGCCGTCAGCCTTGCAGCGACGAAACCAGCTGCACGACGTCTCACTGTCGGTCCACGCCGGAGAGGTGCTCGGTCTCGCCGGACTGCTCGGCTCGGGCCGATCCGAGACGGTGCGGGCGATCTTCGGCACCCAACGGATCGACGGGGGCAGCGTCGCGGTTCGCGGCAGGCGCGTGCGCACGGGTTCACCGAGGGCATCGCTGGCCGCCGGCACCGCGTTGCTGCCCGAAGACCGCAAGGCGGAGGGCATCGTCCCCACGATGTCCGTGCGCGACAACATCGTCCTCATGGCGCTGCCCCAGGTGAGCCGCTTCGGCTTCATCGTGCCCCGCCGGGTCGACCGCGTGGTGAGCGACTTCATCGCCCGGCTCGGCATCAAGACCTCGGGCGGCCGGCAGAACGTTGGCCAGCTGTCCGGTGGCAACCAGCAGAAGACGCTGCTGGCCAGGCTGCTGTGCACCGATCCGCAGGTCCTGCTGCTGGATGAGCCGACACGGGGCATCGACATCGGCGCCAAGGCGGAGGTGCAGGCGCTCGTGCAGCAGTTGGCCGACCAGGGACGGGCCATCGTGCTGATCTCGTCGGAGCTGGAAGACGTCGTCGAGGGATCGACGCGCGTCGTCGTCCTCAACAGTGGCGCCGTCGTAGGTGAGCTGGCGCTCGAGGACGTCGACGAGCAGCGGATCATGGATCTCATGGCCACCCACTCCGTCGACGAAGAGGTGAGCCCGTGATCGAGGTGCGAGACGCTCCGCGACTCGCTCACCTCGCCGGGTGGCGCGCGCATGTCAGCTTGCGCACGCACGGCGTCTACGCCGCACTCGGACTGATCCTCGCTCTTCAACATCCTGTTCACGCCCAACTTCGCCACGTTGTCGAACCTCCGTCTGCAACTGGTGCAGGTCACCCCGGTCGTGATCGTCGCTCTCGGCATGGCCGTCGTGGTGGCGACCGGCGGCATCGATCTGTCCGTCGGCGCGGTGATGGCTCTGGCGGCCGCCACGCTGGCGGCCCTGTTGGACCACGGCCCGTGGATCGCGATGGCGGCGGCCCTCGGCGCGGGGTTGCTGGCAGGAGTCTTCAACGGCCTGCTCGTCGGCGTCGTCCGCGTGCAACCGATCGTCGCCACCCTCGGGCTGTTCATCGCCGGCCGGGGCTTGGCGCTGATGATCGCCGATGGGCGGCTGACCGAGATCTTCGACCCGACGATCCGCTCGATCGGCACCAAGCAGCTGATCGGTGGGTTGCAGACCGGCGTGCTCGTGGCGATCGGGCTGTCGGTGATCATCGGCGTGCTCGTGCGCGGCACGGTGTTCGGCAAGCGGCTGGTGGCGATCGGCGGCAGCCCGGACGCGGCCCGCACGGCGGGGCTCCCGGTGCGCCGCTCGCTCATCTTCGTGTACGTGCTGTCGGGTGGGCTGGCGGCCATCGCCGGCGTGCTGGCGTCGGCGCGTTCAGGAGCGTCTGATCCGTCGTTCGTCGGGTTGCTCATCGAGCTGAGCGCGATCACCGCCGTCGTCGTCGGCGGCACGCCGCTCGCCGGTGGCGAGATCAGGGTGTCGGGAACCATCGCTGGCGCCCTCTTGATGCAGTTGATCTTCGCCACGTTGATCCGCCACGACCTCTCCGACGCCGATGCCCGCATGGTCCAGGCGTTGATCATCGTGGCCGCCGTCTACCTCCAGCGGGACCGGCTGCGATGACCGCCAGCGCCACTCGCGCCCCGGACGACGGATCACTGCGACACGACGGCCGCGCCGGCGACGTCGGGCACCGTGGTCTCGCTCATCCAGCGGTCGGCGGCCGCGGTGGTGCTGGCCTGCGTGATCGTGCTCGGTGTGATCCTGTTCGGCACGAGTTTCGCCAGCACGGCCAACTTCTCGAACCTGGCCGTCGCTTCCTCGTTCCTCGGGATCGTCGCCATCGGGATGACGTTCGTCATCATCAGCGGTGGAATCGATCTCTCGGTCGGCTCGATGTACGCGCTCGCCGCCGTGCTCGCCGCGTACGGTTCGCAGTGGGGTTCGTTCGTCGGGATCGTCCTGCCGATCGCCGTGTGCGGAACCATCGGCTTCCTGCAGGGGACGCTGATCGGCAGGCTGGCGATGCCCCCGTTCATCGTCACCTTGGCCGGACTGCTGTTCGCTCGCGGGCTGGCGTTCAAGGTGTCCGACAACGGCAACACGACGCATCTCATCGACGACGGCCGGTGGATGACGAACCTCGGCCAGGAGCGGGTGCTCGGCATCGGCGTCCCCGGTCTTGATCGCGCTGGCGTTGTACGGCGCAGGCGCCGTCTTGCTCAACCGGACTCGATTCGGTCAGGCGGTCTTCGCCATCGGTGGCGCCGAGGACGCAGCCGTCCTGATGGGCTTGCGCGTCGCCCGGGTCAAGGTCCTGCTGTACACGATGACCGGTGTGCTGGGCGGGTTGGCCGGGATGCTCGTCGCCGCCCGATCGTCGTCGGGGCTCTCGACGATCGGCAACGGACTCGAGCTGGAGGCGATCGCCGCGGTCGTCATCGGCGGAACCCTGCTCAGCGGCGGCGCCGGCGGGTTGATGGGCACGCTGATCGGTGTCCTGCTTGCTCGGTGTGATCCAGAACCTGATCAACCAGGTCGGGACGTTGCGGTCGTTCCATCAACAGGTCGTGAGCGGGCTGTTCCTCGTCGTGGTGGTCACTGCACAGACGGTCGTCGGACGGAGGGAAACGTGACGGAGCGGTTGCGCGTCGCCGTCGTAGGGACCGGCGAGTGGTGGGGGCGGGAGCACGCTCGGGTGTTCGCCCGGCGCGCCGACGTCGAGCTGTGCGCCATCGTCGGACGCTCGAGCGAGAAGACCGAGCGTCGTGCACGCGAGTTCGACACCACGCCGTACATCGACCTCGACCAGATGCTCGAGATCGAGTCGCCCGACCTGGTGTCGCTGTGCCTGCCGAACGAGGACCACTTCGCCACGACGTTGCGGGTGATCGAGGCCGGCCGCCCGCTCTTGGTCGAGAAGCCGCTCGTGTTCGACCTCGCTGAGGCCGACCGGTTGCTCGACGAGGCTGCAGCGCGCGACCTCTTCTTCGCCATCAACTTCAACCACCGCTATGCCCAACCCGTGAGGATGGCTCACGATGCCATCACCGCCGGCCGGCTCGGCGCCATCACGTTCGCGACGTGGCGCTTCGGCGGCGAGATCGGCACGAGCACGCATCCCCACGCCAACCTCATCGAGACCCAATGCCACGGCTTCGACATGCTCGAGCACCTCTGCGGGCCCATCGCCTCGGTCAGTGCCCACATGAGCAATCCGACCGGCGCTGGCCACACGACGATGGCCGTCGCGCTGACGTTTTCTTCCGGCGCGGTCGGCAGCCTCGTGGGGTCCTACGACTCGTCGTACGCCTATCCCGAGACGCACTACGTCGAAGTCAACGGCGCTGCCGGCCGGGTGCAGATCGTCGACACGGTGAAGCGGTTCACCCACTCGACGCCCGGCGACGAGTTCCGCCAGGTGTGGGAGGCCGGCTACTTCAACGACCGCGACCGCGACTTCGACCACATGTTCGAGCTGCACCTCGAGGACATCGTCACCGCGTTGCGGCGGGGCGAGGACCCGCCGATCCACGCTCGGGCCGGCCGACGCGCACTCGAGCTCGCCCACGCATGCATCCAGTCGTTCGACGAGTCACGCCAGGTCGCGGTGTGAAGATCACCGGCGTCACGACCTACCTGGTCGGCAACCGGTGGAAGAACTGGCTGTTCGTCCGCGTCGACACCGACGAAGGCATCCACGGCCTCGGTGAGGGCTCGCTGAACGGGTTCTGCCGCACCGTCGAGGCAGCCGTCCACGAGCTCGAAGACCTCGTCGTCGGTCGCGACCCCTTCGCCATCGAGTCGCTCGGACTGCGCCTCGGACGCGACCTGTACTCAGAGGGCGGCCAGATCCACGGCGCGGCGATGGCTGCGATCGAGGTGGCCTGCTGGGACATCAAGGGCAAGGCCTTGGGCGTCCCGTTGTACGAGCTGCTGGGCGGGCTCGTGCGCGACCGAGTGCCGGTGTATGCGAATGGTTGGTACCAGGTCGACCGTTCGCCGGAAGCCTTCGCCGACGCGGCGGCTGCCGTGATCGGCCGCGGCTACACGGCGATGAAGTTCGACCCGTTCGGGACGGCGTGGCGCACGCAGACGCGACGTCAACAAGATGAGGCGATCGACATCGTCGCCGCCGTGCGCGACGCCGTCGGGGCCGACGCCGACATCATGATCGAGGGTCATAACCGCTTCGCACCGTCGACCGCCCTCAGCGTCGCCGCTCGACTGGCGCCATACCGGCCGGCCTGGTTCGAGGAGCCCGTCCCGCACCAGCACATCGCGACGATGGTCCACGTCGCCCGGAACGCCGCCGTGCCGATCGCCACCGGCGAGTCGTTGTCATCGATCCAGCAGTTCGCAGAACTGCTCTCGCACCACGCCGTTGACATCCTTCAACCCGAACCGCTGAGCCTGGGTGGTCTCGCCCGCACGAAGATCGTCGCTGGAATGGCCGAGGCGCACTACGGCATGCTGGCGCCGCACAATGCACAGGGCCCGGTGTGCTCCATGCTCAGCCTGCACCTGGGGGCGAGCACGCCGAACTTCTACTACCTCGAGTCGTTCGAGGACTTCAACGAACCCTGGACGCGGACGATTGTCGTGGACGACCCCTTCGTCCTCTCCGATGGACACGTCCCGGTCAGCCACAGACCTGGCCTCGGCATCGACCTCGATTGGGATCGTCTGGCCGACCATCCGTACGGGGCGAGTCACGTCCTGCGGCTGTACGAGCCCGGATGGGAGCGGCGTGAGGCAGCACCGGTCGCGGACTGACGCGGCGACTCCACGAGGGCCAGGTCCGTGAGCGACCTCCCGGCACTGCCGTCGGCGGACCCCGACGTCGCCCACCGACGCACGCGGCTGCACGATCACGCCGTCTTCGATCTCGGCATCGCCATCGTGTCCGGTCGTCTCCCCGAGGGCGAGCCGCTGCCCGAAGCGGAGCTCGGCAAGATGCTCGGAGTCTCCCGCAGCGTGGTGCGCGAGGCCACCAAGGTGCTCGCCGCCAAGGGCCTGCTCCGCTCGCGCCCGCGAGTCGGCACCGTCCCGCTCCCGCGGGACTCATGGGACGTCCTCGATCCCGATGTGCTCGGTTGGATGCTCGAGTACGGGCCGATCGCCGCCGTCATCCGCGACGTCTCCGAGGTCCGGCTGATCATCGAGCCCGCTGCGGCCCGGCTGGCGGCGATGCGCCGGAGTGCCGAGGAGGCCGACCGGTTTCGCGCGCTGGCCGACGAGCTCGTGCGGTGGGGAGACGACACTCAGCGCTACGTCGTTGCCGACCTCGACTTCCACGCCGCGATCCTGTCGGCGACGAAGAACGTCACCCTCGTCCGGCTGACCGGTGCGATCGGGGCAGCCCTCCGAGCAAGCCGCCGGCTGACCGTCCACGCGCCGGGTGGACCGCAATCAGCCATGGCCGAACACGAGGCGGTGGCGGCGGCGATCATCGATGGTGATCCCGATCGGGCCGACGCCCGGATGCGCGATCTGATCGTCCTGACCCAATCACACATCGAATGGGTGCTCACCCGATCCGACCCCACGCCGCCGAGTTGATCGTCTATCGAGTGGTCGGCGAGCGGCTCGGCGGGTCAGCGGATCAGAGGCCGGCCGGTGCCGGGCGTCGAGCACGGTCTCGCGGGATCCAACGGCCCTGCCTGGTTCGTCGCCCGCGAGAACCGTCCAGGGTGCCAGCGCCCCCGGTCCGTCAAGGTCGATCGGGACGAGATCGTCGTGACTGGCGTGCTGCCGGCTCCGGACCTGGGTGATGACCTCGGCCCCGACGGCCAGCGCGTCGCCCTGGCCAGCCGGATCGGTGCCTACCGGGAGGACACCAGGGAGCAACGCATCGCCATCGCCCGCGAGGCGGAGCACCGCTTCGGGCGCAAGGTGTCGTGGGCGGCCCGCTGCGGCGAGGTCGAGACGTGTTTCACCAGGGCCAGCGTCGCGGTCATGACCCGGCTGCGGATGGCCGAGCGGGAGGTGCTCGACACGTTGATCGACGCCGGCATCGCCCGCAGCCGCTCGGAGGCTCTGGCCTGGTGCGTCCGGCTGGTCGGGCGGAACGAAGAGGCGTGGATCGCCCAGCTGAGGGAGGCCATGGCCGAGGTGCCCAAGGTGCGCGCCGAAGGTCCGAGCGCCGACTGAATCCCTCAGCCGATCGTCGCTTCCAGGCCCCCAATTAGGCTGCGGTGCATACCGCCCGATCCCACCCTCCCGCCCTACGTCCCGCCCGGGTACGTCACCCACCTCCCGTACCGCGGCGAGATCTTCTACCGGTACCACCGCCACCCGGATCCGCGTCGCGGCTGCCGTGATGTACCAACCATGTACCACGCCAACGGTAATCAGCGGGGAACAGCAGGGAACAACGGGCATTTGACGGAGGCCTGTGACCAGGTGAAAACTGCCCTCTACCAGGGAGAACGCCTCGCTCCGGCCGAATGCTCATAACCCGAAGGTCGTAGGTTCAAATCCTACCCCCGCCACCACCGAAACACCAGGTCAGGGCCGGTTTCCGACAGGGAGCCGGCCCTTTCCGTTGGCCGGATCCGGCCCGTTGTCAACGATTTGTCAACACTCGCTCGACGGGGTTGTTGATTGTGCGCGAATGCCCTGGTGATCTACGACCATCCGTCGGAATCCTTGGCGCGCAACTCACGCTCGATGAAGGGCCGCAGACCCGCGCCCAAGCGACTGGATACCTGCGCCCACTCGTTGATGATTTGTCAGTGCCAGTCGGTCTCCGTGATGTAGCTAGAGAGCGGGATAGTCGAGGCGGTCGGGGGCACGAATGACGGATGAGGATTGACCGAAAGCTCATTGGCAACTGCCTCGGCGAGGTATTGAAGACCTCCGTCGTCTTTGAAATTAGGCCAGTCAGCCACCTCGTCGCTCACTACAGCAGCCGGCCTTGGCCGTGATCAGTTGGGTGGCCGTCGGCCGCTAAGCGTTCGAGCTCTGGCCATGCAGTGACGAGCGCGTTGTACCGCTTGGCTGCGTGGTGAGGTTGGCGCGACAGTGATCTGTGGCACCACCGGCACAACCAGCCCGTGCGGTCCGACATCGCTGAGAAGCCCGGCGCAGAACGCCCCTGAAGCACCGTCTACTCTGTCGCTGGCATGACTTCGCAGTCTTCGTCGAGCCAGGATGCGGGGCGGCTGGCACCAGCACCCGAGATGTATGCGCCGCTACTGCACGGCGAGGAATCCGCCAGCGCGGCGTTGGCTGCGAGCGAACAGATGCTTTTCAGCTTGATGCACTCACTGACCAACGCCGTGTTCTGGAAGGACCGCGACTCGTGCTATCTGGGGTGCAACCACGTGTTCTCGTCCTTCGCCGGATTCGACTCGTCGATCCTGCTCGGCAAGTCCGATCGCGACATGCCGTGGGCAGATGATCCGGAGTTCAACTCCGAGTGGTTCATCGATTGGGATCGCGCGGTGCTCGACAGCGGCGAGCCGAAGTTCGGAATTCTCGAGCGGCTTCGCCGCGCTGATGGCGAGGAGCGTTGGATCGAGACGAACAAGGTGCCCTTGCGTGGGATCGACGGCGATGTGATCGGCGTTCTGGGGACGTTCAAGGACGTCACCGACCGACATCAGGCCGAAGATGAATTGCAGCGCACCCTGGGGGACCTTGACGAACGAGTGCGCCTGCGCACGAACGATCTGCTGCGGTCCAACGAGACACTTCGGCGCGAGGTCGAGTTCCGTATCCGTCTGCAGTCCGAGGAGCGCGAGCAGCGGGCGTACGCGGAAGCACTGCGTGACACCGCTGCGGCAATGTCAAAAACGTTTGACATCGATGCGGTGACCGAGCAGACCCTCGAAGGCGTCGAGCGGCTGATCTCGAACGACCTCGCGGCGATCGTGCTCGCCGATGCATCCGGTCGATGCGAACTCACCCTGCACCGCGGCGGCTTCGGCTACCTTCCGGAGAGCACCGGCGTCGTCGATCGTGACATCGAATCCCTCACCGTCATCGAGCGTGTCAAGCACCGCGAGGGGCCTGTCATCGTCGACCAACCGGGTCACGCGTTCGGCCCGGCGGGGTCAACGGTCGGGGCACGCATGCAGGTCGCCGACCGGTTGATCGGCTACTTGGTGGTCGAGAGCGCCACCCCCGGCTT
Source organism: uncultured Acidimicrobiales bacterium (assembly GCA_963829955.1). Lineage (GTDB taxonomy): Bacteria > Actinomycetota > Acidimicrobiia > Acidimicrobiales > Ilumatobacteraceae > DASTFY01. Next base: position 2,550 of record CAWHKS010000009.1, on the reverse strand, counting down.
CTTCACGGTCGATCACGCTGACCGGCTCGGGGCGATCGCTGACCAGGCCGGCGCCGCACTGTCCAACTCGCAACTGGCTCGCCGGGTCTCCGAGCTGGCCGCGACCGAGGAACGCCAACGCCTTGCTCGCGATCTGCACGATGCGGTGAATCAGACGTTGTGGACCGCGGCGCTCACCGCTGAGTCCCTGCTCAACGACATCGACCCGGATTCGGAGTTGTTCCATCGCGCCGACCGTCTGCGGCAGCTCAATCGTGGCGCACTGGCGGAGATGCGCTCACTGCTCCTCGAGCTACGGCCCTATGAGCTGGCCGACGTCGACCTCGCTCAACTCATCACCCATCTGCTCGACGCCCTCGAGTGCCGGCGCACGCTCGACGTCACCGCCGCTCTCGATCCGGTTCGTCTCGACCCGGACGTCCACGTCGCGTTCTACCGGATCGCACAGGAGTCGCTCGGCAACGTGGCCCAGCATGCGAATTCCCGGTCGCTGGCGGTCCGCCTCGTTGCCGGACCGCCCGTGGAACTGTGCATCGCCGACGACGGTGCCGGGTTCGATCCTGACCAGGTAGCGGGCGGCCATCTCGGACTCAGGATCATGAGCGAACGCGCGCAGGCCGTCGGAGCGGTGTTCTCGGTGAACAGCGCTCCAGGCCAGGGCACCTCGATCCGAGTGCGGTTCGATCCGTGACCCGAACCACCGTGATCGTCGTCGACGACCATGACCTCCTGCGCGAAGGCGTGAGCGCCTGTCTCGCCCGGTTCGACGACCTTGAGGTGATCGGCGAGGCCGGTTCGGGCGAAGCTGCATTGACGGTCGTCGCCGACCTCCAGCCCGACGTCGTGGTGATGGACCTCGTGATGCCCGGGATCGGAGGTGTCGAGGCGATCCGGCAGCTGCGAGCCACCCACGACGCCCTGGGAATCGTCGCATTGTCGTCCTTTTCCGATGCAGAGCGCGTCCGCGAAGTGATCGACGCCGGCGCCAACGGCTACCTCGTGAAGTCGGTCGACGCAGAATCGCTCGCTCTCGCGGTGCGCAGCGCCGCCGCCGGACACGGCATCTACTCCCCGCAGGTCACACGATCACTCCTCGATCGCGCCGATGCCGCCAATCGGTCTCCGTTGACGTCGCGCGAGCGGGAACTCGCGCGGCTCATGGCCGAGGGCAAGACGAATGCCGAGATCGCCAACGCGCTCCACCTGAGTGTGTTCACCGTCAAGAACCACGTGAGCAGCATCCTGATGAAGCTGCAGGTGCGCACCCGTACCGAAGCGACCGCCCTGCTGCTCCGATCACGGGACTGACGTCGGGCGTCCGGGCGAGCGCGCGCTGGCGTAGTTCTTTCAGCCCCCCTCCTACGAACCGCCGTGCGTCGCTCGCGCGGCCCTTTCGGTGCCCGAGCGCGACCACTACCGTGATGGACGGGGGAGGGGTTCCGTGTCTGAGGTCGTCACCGAAGATGTTCCCCGACTGAGGCTCGGTGCCTTCCGACTCACGCCGACACAGATTCGGCGGGTTCGGAAACTGCCGCTGATCCTGGTCGGGCTGGTCATCACATTGGCCGTCGTGTGGGTCCTGTTCCTCGCGGACCGGACGTGGACCGCCGACACGTCGGCGGGAGCTGCGATCGACGAGCCGGGACAATTCGTCGTCACGCTGCTCGACGGGCTGACGTTCGCCGGCCTCCTGTTCGTCGTCGCGTCCGGCTTCACCCTCATCTTCGGGCTGATGCGCACGGTCAACATGGCTCACGGCGCGTTCTTCCTCCTCGCCGCCTACGTCGCGATCGACCTGCAGCAGACGATGGTCGGCAAGACCAGGAACATCGAACCGGGCGACGTCTCGATGCTCCAGTGGATCGTTCCGCTCCTGGTCGGAGCGCTCGTGGTCGCCGTGTTGGGTGTGGTCATGCAGCAGCTGTTCCTGCGCTGGAACCAGGGACAGGATCTCCGCCAAGCCATCATCACGATCGCGGTGACGGTCATTCTCGCCGATCAGATGCTGTACCAGTACGGCGGTCTCGCCAAGAAGATGGTGTGGCCCGGCGATGTCGTGCACTTCACCACCATCTTCGGTCAGCGCTACGCATCGAGCCGACTGTTCATGCTCGCCATCTCCGTCGTCGTCGGCATCGTGCTGTGGCTCTGGCTCAACCGAACCCGAATGGGCATGGTCATCCGTGCCGGCGTCGACGACAAGGACATGGTCCGAGCACTGGGCATCAATGTCGCCGTCGTGTTCGGCATCACGTTCTTCGTCGGCGCCTTCCTCGCCGGAATGGGCGGCTCGATGGGGGCGTCCTTCGCCGGAGTGGCGCTCGGGACGGACGGGCAGTGGCTCCTGAACTCCCTGATCGTGGTGATCATCGGGGGCCTCGGCTCGGTCAAGGGTGCCGTTGCCGGGTCGCTGCTCTACGGCATGGTCACGGCCTTCTCGCCCGCCTATCTGCCGTCCGACTACACCTTCTATTCGATCATCTTCACCTTCGTGATCCTTGCCGTGGTGCTCGCGGTACGGCCGAATGGCCTGTTCGGGCGGAGGGAGTG
>CAWHKS010000008.1:0-38211 GCA_963829955.1 uncultured Acidimicrobiales bacterium | reverse complement strand
CGTGATCAGCGAGACCCGGTGAGACCGCTCCCCCAACCGTTCACGGCGTCGAATCGGGTGACTATCACCACAAGTTGGGCCATGGACGGGTTGGGGCGGCTGCGGGGCGGCTGTGGGAGCCGGGTGCCGGCGGGCGGCGGCGGACGGGGGCTGCGGCGCTAACCGGCGGCGATGAGGAGGACGAGACCGCAGAGGACGACGGTCGTGGAGGCGACGCGGGCGGCGCCCGGTGGCTCGTGGAGCACCTTCCAGCCTGCGAACGCGCCGATGACGACCGACGACTCCCGCAGCGCGGTCACGTAGCCGACAGGCGCCTGGCGCACGGCCGCCATCACCAACGCGTACGCGGCGAGGGCGGCCACGGCGGCGCCGGCGCAGACAGCGGGCGACGTCCGCACCACCCGGCCGGCGACGTGCCAGCGGCGTGTGGCCGTGAGCACGAGGGTGGCGCCGACAGCGTCGGCGGCGAAGGTGGCCAGCCCGTAGGTGGCCACCGCCGACTCCCGGGCGCCGTGTGCATCCACGACGGTGTACGCCCCGATAACGGCGGCGAGGGCGAGCGCGGTGGCAACGGCCGGACCACGGGCGGCTGGCGCGGCCAGCGAGGCGAGTCCGATGGAGACGACGGCGATAGCTATCCAGGCCAGCGGCGTCAGGTCGTCGCCGAGCAGCAGCGCGCCTCCGAGTGCGGCGAGGAGCGCCCCCCCGCCGTGGGCCAGTGGGTAGACGAGCGAGAAGTCGCCGTAGCGGTACGAGAGGGCCAGCAGCAGGAAGTACGGGACATGGATGGTGCCGGAGATGAACGCCCATTGCCACTCCACGGCGTCGACGTCGCCCAGGGCCACCAGCAGCGCGAACCCGAGCAGCCCGCCAATCATGAACTGGACGCACAGGAAGGCCAAGCGGTCGGCGCGCACCTTCACCGCCAGGTTCCACCCCGCGTGGAGCACGGCCGCCGTCAGGGCGAATAAGGTCGCTTCGACCACGGACGACCTCTCCGTCTCGCGGAACCGGCCCGTTCAGGGCCGCAGGATGTCGATGATGAGCGGCAGCGCGTCTGGCGGCTCGGGACCGATCTCGATCCCGCCGTGGAGAGCCTCCAAGGCGTGATCCAGCCGGCCTGGGTCGTCGAGATGAAGTTGCAGGACCGGCTGGCCCTTCTCGACCGCGTCGCCCTCCTTGGCCAGGCAGATCACCCCGGCCGAGGGCGACACCGCGTGCTCCTTGCGAGCCCGCCCGGCGCCGAGCCGCCAGGCCACGAGACCCACGGCCATGGCGTCGAGCCGGGTCAAGAAGCCGCTGGCGGCCGCCCGCACCTCGTGGGTGCCCGTGCTGACGGGCAGCGGCTGGTCGGGGTCGCCGCCCTGTGCGGCCACCATCGCCTTCCACACGGCCAGGCCACCGCCGGCGGCCAGGACCACGGCGGGGTCCGCATCACCCAGACCGACCAAGGCCAGCATCTCCCGGGCCAGGGTGACCGTCAGCTCGACGACGTCCGCCGGCCCGCCTCCTTCGAGGACCTCCACTGACTCGACCACCTCGATGGCGTTCCCGCAGGCCCGTCCGAGCGGCGTGTCCATGCGGGACAGCACGGCCGTGGTGGGCACACCCTCGGCCCCGCCGAGCCGGACCATGGCTTCGGCCAGCTCACGGGCCGAGCCGGCATCCTTCATGAACGCGCCCGACCCGACCTTCACGTCCAGCACGAGGGCGGACGTCCCCTCGGCCAGCTTCTTCGACATGATGGAACTGGCGATGAGGGGGATCGACTCGACCGTGCCCGTGACGTCGCGCAGCGCGTAGAGCTTGCGATCGGTCGGCGCCAGGCCGGACCCTGCCGCGCAGATGACCGCCCCGATGTCCTGCAGTTGGGCGACCATCTCAGCCGGGCTCAGGTGCGCTCGCCACCCCGGGATGGTCTCCATCTTGTCGAGCGTGCCGCCGGTGTGGCCCAGCCCCCGGCCCGAGAGCTGGGGGACCGCGGCGCCGCAGGCCGCGACCAGTGGGCACAGCGGCAGGCTGATCTTGTCCCCGACCCCGCCGGTCGAGTGCTTGTCGACCGTGGGCTTCGTGACCGCGGAGAGGTCGAGGCGCTCCCCACTGTCGATCATCGCCGCCGTCCAGGTGTCGAGCTCGCGCTGGTCGAGCCCCCGGAACACGATGGCCATCAAGAGAGCCGCGGCCTGCTCCTCGGCGACCTCACCGGCGGTGTAGGAGGACAGGAACCAGCGGATCTCCTCGTCGGTCAGCGCCCGCCCGTCGCGCTTGGCCCGGATGACGTGAACCGCGTCCATCAGGCTGTGTCCATCAAACGCTGCCGGGGTCCATCAGCTCGACGGGAGTTGGCTGGCGTCGAAAGCGCCGGGCAGCACGTCGCGCATCGGCTGCGGAGTGCCGTCACCGTCGAGCAGGCAGTCGGGCCCCCCGTGCTCCCATAGGAGCTGCCGGCATCGCCCGCACGGCATGACGGGCTGGCCGTTACCCACGGTCACGACTGCCACGAGCCGCCCACCGCCGCCCGCGTGCAGCGCCGAGACCAGCCCGCACTCGGCGCAGAGGGTCAACCCGAAGGAGGCGTTCTCGACGTTGCAGCCGGTGATGACGCGCCCGTCGTCGACCAACGCGGCGGCCCCGACGGCGAAGCGCGAGTAGGGGACATAGGCGCGCTCGGCGGCGGCCAGCGCGGCGACCCGCAGCACGTCCCAGTCGATCACGCGATGTCGCCCTTGCGCCACGGCTTGCCTTCGGCCGCGGGCGGGCGCAGGTGCTGGGAGGCGAAGGCGAGCACGAGGAGCGTCACCAGGTAGGGAGTGATGAAGACGATCCGGGTGTCCACCTCCTCGGCGGCGAGGTAGTAGATCAGCGACAGTGCGCCCATGATCAGCGCGCCGACGGCCTGGGGAGCGCGCCGGCGGTAGAAGAGCGAGATGGCGATGCCGGCGGCGATGAGCGCTCCCAGGAGGAAGAGGGCCCGCACGGGCTCGGAGCCGATCCGCTGGGTGAGCGACTGGGCGAAGGCGAACAGTCCGGCGCCGGCACCGATGCCGGCCGGGCGCCAGTTGCCGAAGATCAGGGCGGCCAAGCCCTGGAAGCCTCGTCCCGCGACCTGGTCCTGGTTGTAGGCCCGGATGTCGAGCGCCAGCCATGCGCCACCGAGCCCGGCCAGCGCACCGGAGATCGTGACGCCGATGTACTTCATCCGGTACACCGCGACACCGAGCGAGTCGGCCGCTGACGGCTTCTCACCGATCGACCGGAGGCGGAGGCCGAACGGCGTGCGCCAGAGGACGTAGCCCGAGACCGGCAGCAGCACCAGCGCCAGGATGGTGGTGAAGGCCAGGCTGGCCGTGAAGCCCCGGCCCAGGCCCGCGATGTCCGAGATGAGGAACCATCGCTTGTCGTCCAGCCAGCCGAGGGTGTCCGGGGTCTGCCAGCCGAACAGGCTCCCGCCGGCGAGGAACGGGACGGTGAAGCGACCGATCGTGGCTGTCATACGGGGGGACTGCGTGATGCTCCCGTCGCCGGCGTCGGCGAAGATCTGGCTCGACAGGAAACGGGTGACGCCGGGCGCCAGCAAGTTGATGGCGATGCCGGCCACGATGTGATCGACACCGAAGGTGACCGTGGCGAGGGCCAGCAGCAGCCCGCCGAGCGCGCCGAAGACGAGGCCACCGAGGATCGCCGCCCACGGCCCCCACTGCCATCCCGCCCAGCCCGCTCCCCACGTGCCCAGAATCATCATGCCCTCGAGCCCGATGTTGACGACCCCCACCCGCTCGGAGAACAGGCCGCCGAGGGCGGCGAACACGATCGGCGACATGGCGCCGATGGCGGCGATGAAGGTGTCGCCCGCGGTGAGGTCGGGGGCATCGGCGAGGATCCGGACGAGGGACAGCAGGGCCAGTCCGCCGAAGGCGAACAGGAGCGGCCTCACGTAAGGCGGGCTGTCGTCCAGGAATCTCGTCATGCTCCTCGGGGGGGCGGCACCGGGGGAGGGAGAGGTGGTGACCGTCATGACGTGGCCATCCCCAGGCGAGTCCGGCGATCGAGCGCTTCCGCCTTGGCGGCGGCATCGCGCACCTCGGCGGCCAGGCCGTAGCGCCGAACGACCTCGAAGGCGATCACCGCCGAGAGGAGCAGGGTGCCCTGCAGGATGCGGCCGATCTCCTGGGGGATGCCCACGTCGGGCAACGCCCGGGCCGCCTGCTCGATCCCGGCCCAGACGACGGCGGCGACGGCGATGCCGGCGGGATGGTTGCGACCCAAGAGCGCCACCGAGATGCCGGTGAAGCCGAGCGCGGTCGGGAAGGTGTCGCCGTACTTGTGGATCTCGCTCAGCAGCGGGCCCATCCCGGCTAGTCCCGCGATGGCGCCGCTGAGGATGATCGTCTTCATGATCATCGCGTTCGGGTGCACCCCGCTGGCCAGGGCAGCCCGCGGGTTGGCCCCCGTGGCGCGCAGGTCGAAGCCGAACCGGGTGCGGTAGACGACGAAGTAGAAGGCGATGCCGGCCAGGACGGCGACCACCACGAAACCCTGGAGGACGACGCCGCGAGGCAGGTGGTAACCGATCCAGGTGAAGGCTCGGTTCAGTGACGGCAGCCAGCCCGACCGCGGGAGGGTCTTCGTCTCGGCCTGCAGCTCTACTGCCTTGTTGCGCCAGTGCTCGGCCAGGAGATAGGCGGTGATGCCGGTCGCGATGAAGTTGAGCATGATGGTCGAGACGACCTCGTTTACGCCGCGGGTCACCTTGAGCGCACCGGCGATCCCGGCGTACGCGCCGGCCCCGACCATGGCCACGAGGACGACGAACAGCACGTGCAGCGGCGCCGGGAGAGTCACCGCCGCCCCGGCCGCGGCTGCGAACAGGGCGCCGATCCGGTACTGGCCGTCGGCGCCGATGTTGAACAGACCCATCTTGAAGCCGAGGGCGACGGCCAGGCCCATGACGTAGTACGGAGCGGCCCGGTTGATGATGTTGATGATCGAACTCGCCGAGTCGATCGAGCTGAACATCGCCCGGAACGCCGTCACCGGGCTCTCGCCGATCGCGAGGAGAGCGAGCGACGACACCGCCACCGCGACGAGGAAGGCGAGGACCGGGGCGGCGACCGCATAGGTGAGCTTCCGGTTCATGTCGCGCCTTGCTCCTCGCGGGCTCCGGTCATGTAGGAGCCGAGATCGGCCGGCGTGACCGTGGCCGGGTCGAGCGTCGCCACCAGGCGGCCGCGGAGCAGGACCACGAGGGTGTCCGACAGCCCGATCAGCTCTTCCAGATCGGCGGAGACCAGGAGCACGGCCAGCCCGGCCGCCCGGGCCTGGCGAAGGTCGTCCCAGATGTCGGCCTGCGCGCCGACGTCGATGCCACGGGTCGGATGGGCGGCGATGAGCACCCTCGGCTCGGCCGTCATCTCCCGCCCCACGATCAGCTTCTGCTGGTTCCCACCCGACAGGGCCAGGGCGGCGACATCGGGGCCGGGCGTCCGCACGTCGAACTCGTCGATGATCTTCCTCGTGCGTTCGAGCGCGCCGCCCCGATCGATCCATGGGCCGCGGCTGAACGGTCGCTGCGTCTGGTGACCGAGCATGACGTTCTCCCAGAGGGGCGCTGTGAGCACGAGCCCGTCACGCTGGCGGTCCTGCGGGATGTACCCCATCCCCATCTCCCGTCGGTCCCTGGTTCCTTCCGTGTCCAGCCGCTCGCCGGCGAGGGTGACCGTCCCTGACTCCTGGGTTTCGATCCCCATGATCGCTTCGAGCAGCTCCTCCTGGCCATTGCCCTCGACGCCGGCGACACCCAGGATCTCGCCCCGGTGGATCGTGAACGAGACGTCGTCGACGAGCGCGCGTCCGCCCTCGCCCCTCACGGTCAGGTTGTGAACGTCGAGCAACACCTCGTTGGTGACTGTCGACTCGCGGGTGTCCGGCTTGGGGAGCTCGCTGCCCACCATCAGCTCGGCGAGCTCCCGCGCCGTCACCTCGGACGGGACCACCTCGGCCACCGTGCGGCCGGCGCGCACGACGGTGATGGCGTCGGCCACCTTCAATACCTCGTCGAGCTTGTGCGAGATGAAGACGATCGTGACCCCCCGGGCCACCAGCCCGCGGAGCGAGTCGAACAGCTCGTCCACCTCCTGGGGGACGAGCACCGCCGTCGGCTCGTCCAGGATGATGATGCGGGCGTTCCGGTAGAGCACCTTCAGGATCTCGGCCCGCTGCTTCTCGCCCACGCCGAGGTCGGCCACCAGCTCGTCGGGGTCGACGTTCAAGCCGTAGTTCCGGCCGAGCTCGACGATGCGCTTGCGGGCGGCGCCGATGTCCATGCGGAACGACGTGCCGGGCTCGTCTCCGAGGACGATGTTCTCCCAGACCGTGAGGTTGTCGGCCAGCATGAAGTGCTGGAACACCATGCCGATGCCGATGTCGATGGCATCGCGGGGCGATCGGAAGCTCTGCTCGAGCCCGTTGACAAGGATGCGCCCCTCGTCCGGACGCTGGGCTCCGTAGAGGATCTTCATCAGTGTCGACTTGCCGGCACCGTTCTCGCCCACGATGGCGTGGATGGTGCCCGGCATCACATTGAGGTTCACGCCGTCGTTGGCCACGACGCCGGGGAAGCGCTTCACGATGTCGCGCAGCTCGATGGCCGCCGTCTGCCCCCCGGTCGCCGTCACGGCCCAATGTCTAGCCGGACGGGAGAGGGCGCCGGTGCCCCGGCGCCCTCTCCCACTTCAGGTCCTTCCGGCTCAGCCGCCGGGCGTCGTAGGCACCTCGATGGTGCCGTCGATGATCTGGGCCTTCAACTCCTCCAGTGTGCCGGCGTACTGGTTGATGGCCTCGTTCGAGATCGCGTAGCCGACGCCGTTGTTGGCGGCGTTGTACTCCTTGATCTCGCCCTTCAGCTCACCGTTGAGCATGTCGGTGATGGCCTCGTACGTGGCGACGTCGACTCGCTTCAGTGCCGAGGTGAGGATGTACGGCTGCACTTCCGGTGCCACCGATTCGTACTGGTCCGAGTCCACGCCGATGGCGTAGATCTCGCCCGGCTCCTTGCCGGACTCCAGCGCAGCTTCGAACAGGCCGTCGCCCGAGCCGCCGGCGGCCGCGTAGATGACGTCGATGCCGCTGTCGTACATCGCGGTGGCGATGGCCTTGCCCTTGGCCGGATCGTTGAAGCCGGTGAAATCGGGCGGCTGGGTGATGTACTGGACCTCGACGGTGGCGTCAGGGTTGACCGCCTGCGCACCGGCGACGTAGCCGGCCTCGAACTTCTTGATGAGGTCGTTCTCCACGCCGCCGATGAAGCCCAGCTTGCCCGTCGGGGAGGCGCACGCCGCGGCCGCGCCGACGAGGAAGGAGCCCTCCTGCTCGGCGAAGACCATCGAGCGAACGTTCGGTGCAAGGGTCGGCGGATCGGAGGTCGGGGGATCCGGCGCCGGCACGTTGACGACGGAGTCGATGATCGCATACAGCTGGTCAGGGTTCTCTGCGGCCGATGCGGTCGTGGCGTCGCCCCACAGGAAGCCCACCGAGACGATCAGATCGTCCCCGACGAAGCCGGCGATGCGCTCCGGGCGGTCGCTGCCGTCCTGGGCGGTCGGCTCGGACTCCTCGGTCGTGATGCCGAAGTCCTCAGCCGCCTTGTCCATGCCCGCCGCGGCGCCATCGTTGAACGACTTGTCGCCTCGACCCGTGACGTCGAACAGCAGACCGACCGTCTTGCCGGCGCCGTCGGCCTCGGCCGTGGCGATCGGCTCGACCGTGCCAGTGCCGGGCTGACACTCGCCCGTCGCTGCCGGAGCCGTGGTGTCACCACCGGCCGCCGTCGTGTCCGCACCGGCCGCCGTCGTGTCCGCACCGGCCGCTGTCGTCTCCGCGGCGGCTGCGGTCGTGTCGGCGGCACCACCGTCGTCATCGCTGCCGCAAGCGCCAGCTACGAGCGCGAGGCTCGCCGCGAGCGCGGCAACACCAGTGAGGTTGCGTCGAAAACGCATGCCCTCCCCCTTCGTTGTGGAATGTGTGCTCCGGCACGCTACGAGGCGGGGCCCCCTCGGAGCAAGGATGGCCTGTCCGGTCACTGCGGCGACCACGTACGGCGGTCGGCACGGCGGTGAGAGACCGCGATCGAGGCCGCGGCGACCCCTAGATTCGTCGCCGCTGTGGTCTTCCCCACCCTTCAGTTCGGCCTGTTCTTCCCGGTCGTCTTCGTGGTGGCGTGGCTCCTGCGACCCTTCTCGACCAGCTGGAAGGTCTTCCTCCTGGTCGCCAGCTACGTCTTCTACGGCTGGTGGCGCTTCGACGTCTACCACGGCAGGTATTGCCTGCTCCTCGCCGCGCTGACGGTCGGCAACCACGCCTTCGCGCACACCATCTGGCGCGCCCACGGCGGATTCCGGCGGGTGCTCGTGCTCGGCGCGGTGGCCGGCAACCTGGCTGTGCTCGCCTGGTTCAAGTACGCGGAGTGGGTCGTCGGCGGGGTCAACGGGCTGTGGGACGGGACGCTGCCACTGGTGGATGTGATCCTGCCGATCGGTGTGTCGTTCTTCGTGTTCCAGGCCATCAGCTACGTCGTCGACACCTACCGCCGGCAGCTCCAGCCGGTGTCGTTGCTCGACTTCGCCACCTACCTGTCGTTCTTCCCCCACCTGGTCGCCGGCCCGATCGTGCGTGTCCGCGAATTCGTGCCCCAGATGGAGCGACCGGCCGATCCCCGCCAGATCGACTCGGCCCGGGCCTTCCGCCTCATCATGTTCGGCCTGGCCAAGAAGGTGATCATTGCCGAACAGCTCGCCAATTGGATCGTCAAGCCGGTCTTCAACAACCCGACCCAGTACGGCGCCATCGACAACCTGGTCGGCGTCTACGCCTACGCCATCCAGATCTACGCCGACTTCTCCGGCTACACCGACATCGCCATCGGCCTGGCGCTGCTGCTCGGCATCAAGTTCCCGCAGAACTTCAACTCGCCGTACATCGCCGCCACCCTCCAGGACTTCTGGCGCCGCTGGCACATGACCCTCTCCCGCTGGCTGCGGGACTACCTCTACATCTCGCTCGGCGGGAACAGGAAGGGGGAGAGCCGCACGGCGCTGAACCTCTTCCTCACGATGTTCCTGGGCGGCCTCTGGCACGGCGCCAGTTGGACGTTCGTGATGTGGGGTGCCATCCAGGGTGCATGGCTGGTGCTCGAGCGGGTGTGGCTCCTGCGTCGCGAAGCCGCCGGTCTCGGGCCGGTCGGTCCGACCGGCCGGATCGTCGGCTGGCTGGTCACCTTCAACGTGGTGTGCCTGGCCTGGGTGTTCTTCCGGGCGCCGAACATGGATGTGGCCTTCGACGTGTTGGGCCAGATCGCAACCGGCTGGGGGACGCCGTCCGAGCTGGTGACGCCCCTCGTGCTGGCGGTCATCGTGCTCATGCTGGCGTCGCAGTGGGTCCCGCAGCCCGCCGTCGACGAGGCCACCCGGCGCTTCTCCTACTTGCCCCTGCTGGCGCAGGCCGCCGCTCTCGCCGTGGGCTTCTTCCTCCTCGACGTCCTCGGCCCGCAGGGCGTGGCGGAGTTCATTTACTTCCAGTTCTGATCGTCAAGGGGGGAAGGAGACCTTCCCCCCTTGAGATCCCCCCATCGTTTGGTGCCGCCTTCGGCGGCGCTGTTTTCTTGGGCGACCGACCGGCGGAGCCGGATCGGTCGCCAGCGGGGGGCTCCGCCGGAGGCTCTGCCCCCCGCATCCCCCCGCCCGCGGTTCGGACCCGCTGCCGCCGCGGTGCCGCCGCGCGGAGTACCTCCGCGGCCAGACTGGGGACGGAGCCCTTCGCACCGAGCCACCTTCACCGTGTCCCAACTGCCCGAACCCCGCCGGACCCCGCTCCTGTTGCCCAACGGTGATCGCCCGCTGGCCGCTGCGCAGGTCATCGCGGTCGGTGCGATCGCTCTGCTGGTCGCCGCGCTGCTCAACGCCGAGACGATCCGGTCGACCTTCGACCGCATGCCGCAGGGCTCGACCGTCCGCTCGGTCGGGTTGCGGCTGAGCGACCCGCTCTACGACGTCAGCCGCGCGCTGCGCTTCGACCGGCCCGGCGAGCGGGTCGACGCGCTGCGGGGGAGCGATCAGGGGGGCGAGGGATCGTTCGACGCGCTCACGACGACTCACTGCCGCCACCACCGTGCCCGCCGATCCGGGCGTGCCGGTCGATCCCGCGGCGACCACGACGGCGCCCATCGCCGGCACCACGCCCCCCGTCGTGGTGGCCAACCGACCCCCGGGGCCTCCGACGCCCGACAACCCCGCCGTCCTCTACATCGCTGGGGACTCGGATGCCGGCACGATCGGTCCGAGCCTCCAGCGCCTGGTCGAGGAGACCGGCGTCGTGGACTCGGTCCTCGACTACAAGGTGTCCTCGGGCCTCACCCGGCCGGACTTCTACGACTGGCCCCGCCGGGTGCAGCAGAAGATGAGCGAGGTCGGGCCCCAGATCGTCGTCGTCACGTTCGGTGGCAACGACGCGCAGCCGATCAAGGTGGACGGCAAGGGCTACGACGTGGCGGCACCCGAGTGGGCGGCCGAGTACGGGCGGCGGGTCGGGGCGATGATGGACTACCTCTCGTCCGAGGGCCGCACGCTCATCTGGATCGGGATCCCCAACGCCGAGTCCGAGGATCTCACCCGGCGCCTGACCGTCCTGCGGGACGCCGTGCTGGCCGAGGCGGCCAAACGGCCCCAGGTGGTCCTCGTCGACTCGTGGCCGATGTTCTCGGGCGTGAACGGCGGCTACGCCGACTACGTCGACATCAACGGCGACTACACGCTGGTGCGGGCCGACGACGGGTTCCACCTGAATCAGGCCGGGGCCGACCTGCTGGCCGGCGCTATCAGCGAGAAGGTCGTGGAGGCTCTGAAAGAGCTGGGCGCACAGCTCTGAACGACAGCGGTCAGCGGATCGGCCGCGCTCAGCCGTCGGACTCGTCCGGCGGCAGGAAGGGCACCCGCACGTCGCCGAGTCGTACGAGCATCGACGCGATCCAACCGCCGAGCGCCGAGAAGTGCTCGTCGAGGAGCTTGCTCGCGCCGTCGGCCAGGGTCTCCTCCGCCAGCTCGTACAGACCCTCGTACGTGAGCTCGAGGGCGAAGTCGGCCGTGGAGCCGGCGCCGTTGAGGTAGCCGATCTCGACCGTCGACCCCGCCCGCTCCAACCGCTCGTTGCCGATGGGCGGGCTGGTCTCCGGCAGGACCGCCTCGAACAACGCTGGGTCGGGCTGGTCGGCCAGGCGCTGCACCCGGAACACGATCTCCATCTCGATGGCCGGATGCTCTTCGAGGGCCTCCTCGATGTACCAGCGGCGGTAGGCGGTCTGACTCCAGGTCGGCCAGTCGAAGGTGATGTGGGCGACGACGCGAGGCGGGAGGCCCTCGCCGGGCAGGCCGTAGCTCGTCTCCCAGACCACGTCGCCGAGGAGCACGTCGACCTGGAAGTGCTCCTCGAAGGCCTGCCGCTCCAGCAGCGCGGCCTCGAAGGCTTCCCGCAGCGCGCTGATGGCGTCGGTGAAGACATGGTCGAGCATGAGCGGGGCGAGGCTACTGCCGCGCGCCCCGCCGGACCGATGCCAGCACCGGGCGTCATGGCGCGGGCTGGCAGACTCCGCGGATGGCCCTCGTGCAGCTCAGCATCCTCGACCGCGTCGCCACCCTCACGCTCGACAACCCGGGGGAACGCAACACAATGACGGCGCCGATGGTCGAGGAGATCGTCGGCGCGGTGGACCAGATCGAAGCGGACGAGGACGTCGGCGCGCTCGTCGTCACCGGCGCGCCGCCCGCGTTCTGCGCCGGCGCCAACCTGGGCAACCTGCAGCAGTCGGACGGGCCGGGTCTGCGCACGATCTACGAGGGCTTCCTGCGCATCGCCCGTTGCTCGCTGCCGACGTTGGCCGCGGTCAACGGTGCCGCGGTCGGGGCGGGGATGAACCTGGCGCTGGCCTGTGACGTCCGCCTGGCCGCCCGCCGAGCCCGCTTCGACACCCGCTTCCTGCAGATCGGTCTGCACCCCGGCGGCGGGCACACCTGGCTCCTGTCAGGCATCGTCGGCCCTCAGGCCGCCGCCGCGGCGGTGCTGTTCGGCGAGGTGCTCGACGGTGCGGAGGCCGAGCGCGTCGGCCTGGCCTACCGGTGCCTGGACGACGACGCGCTGCTGGCCGCCGCCCAGGAGATGGCCGCCCGCGCCGCCGACGTGCCCCGGGCGTTGAGCATCGTGACCAAGCAGACTCTGCGGGACATGCGCACCGTGGCCGACCATCCGGCCGCCGTCGAGCGGGAGCTCGAACCGCAGGTGTGGAGCGCGCAGCAGCCGTGGTTCGCCGAACGGATCGCCGCACTGCAGGCGAAGATCTCGAAGCGCTGACCCCGCCGGCTTCAGCCCTTCACGTAGGAGAGCTTCTCCGCCACCAAGCCGTCGCGCAGCCGGAACACGTCGACGCCCCGTACGTGACCTCCGGTCCACGAGTACCGCCAGCGCTGCACCACTCGATCACCGGCCGCGAACGTCTCCTCCGCCTCGAAGAGGCTGTCGAGATCGTCGAAGATCGGTTGCCACGCGCGCCGGATGTCCTCCCGGCCGACATGGCGGGTGCCGTCAGGCCCGGGGCCGGTGGCGTCGAAGACGCAGTCCTCGGTGAGCATGGCCAAAGCGGCAGGGAGGTCGTGTGCGCGCCACGTGGCGCCGAACCGCTCGACGAGCTCGATCGCATCCATCGGTAGCTACTTCGCGTAGCTGCTGGCCCCGAACCAGTCGACGACGACCACCGGCTCGTCGCCCACGACCCAGGCATCGTGACCGCTGGGCAGTGACGTGACGTCGCCAGGCCCGGCGATGAGCTCCTGCCCGTCGTCCATGCGGATACCCAGCCGCCCGCTCACGTGGTACTGGAAGTGCGGCGCCTCGCAGCTCGAGGTCCGGGCGATCGGTTGCACGTCGTTCGACCACCGCCAGCCCGGCTCGAAGACCAGCCGGCCGATCTCGGCGCCACCGACCTTGAGGATCTCGGCCCGCCCGTTGGGGAACTCCCGGACCTCGTCCGGCTCGCCGAAGTTGCGGTGCTCCGTCTGCTGCATGGTCGATCCCTCCCCGACTAGGCTTACTTACTAGTAGGTCAGTCTGACTTACTAGTAGGTAAGTGTCAAGGAGCGCATCGTGAGCGACCCTCCGGAGCCGAGCGACACCGCGTCGAAGGTGCTCGACGTGGCCGAGCGGCTGGTGCAGGGTCGCGGCTTCAACGGCTTCAGCTACGCGGATGCGGCCGCCGAGCTCGGCATCACCAAGGCGGCGCTGCACTACCACTTCGCCGGCAAGGCGGAGCTGGGCGAGGCCTTGATCACGCGCTACGCCGAGCGGTTCGCGCGGAGCCCTGGACGCCATCGACGCCAGGACCGACGATGCCATGGACAAGCTGCGGGCCTACGCCGCGCTGTACGGGGACGTCCTGCGCAACGAGCGGATGTGTCTGTGCGGCATGCTCGCCGCCGAGTACCAGACGCTGCCCGCGCCGATGCAGGGCGCGGTCGTGCGCTTCTTCGACGACAACGAGGCGTGGCTGGCCGGGGTGCTCGAGGACGGTCGCCGGGCCGGCGCTGTCCGCTCCGATGGCGACGCCCGGGACGCGGCCCGCATGATCGTCGGCGCCCTCGAAGGCGCCATGCTCGTGTCGCGGCTGCACGCTGACCCGGCGCGGTTCTCGGAGGCGGCCGACCGTTTGCTGGCCTCTCTCGCCGCTCCCGGACCCGCGACGCTCGGCGAGCACTGAACCCGGACGGGTAGATTTCCTCCGTGAGCACGCGGACCGTCCTCGGGACCTGTCATCACGACTGCCCGGACACCTGCGGCTGGCAGGTCACGGTCGAAGACGGTGTCGCCACCAGGTTGCGGGGCAACCCCGACCACCCCTACTCGCGGGGCGAGCTCTGTCCCAAGGTCAACCGGTTCCTCGACCGCGTGTACAGCCCCGAGCGCATCCTCACCCCGCTCGTCCGGGTGGGGGAGAAGGGCGAGGGCCGGCTCGACACCGCGTCGTGGGACGACGCGCTCGCCATCGTCGCCACGCGCCTCCACGAGATCGTCGATCAGTACGGCGGCGAGGCCATCCTGCCGTGGTGGGACGCGGGGACACAGGGGCTGCTCAACATGAGCTCGCTCGATCGCCGGTTCTTCGCCCGCCTCGGCTCGTCGCGGTGCACCGGGTCGCTCTGCGGAGCCACCGCGGGCTTCGGCGTCGCCGCCACCAACGGCACCCCGCGCGGCGCCGATCCGACGGACGCCCGGTTCTCCAGGCTCATCCTGCTGTGGGGGACCAACACCAAGTTGACCAACCGCCATCTGTGGCCGTTCATCGAGGAGGCCAGGGCCGCCGGAGCGACCGTGGTCGTCATCGATCCGCTTCGCACCGCGACCGCGGAGGCCGCCGACTGGTTCGTCCAGCCGCGGCCGGGGACCGACGTCGCCCTGATGCTGGCCGTCATGCACGTGCTGGTGCGCGACGACCTGCTCGATCACGAGTACATCGCCGCCTACACGACCGGCTTCGAGGAGCTGGCCGAGCACGTGGCCGGCTGGCCTCCGGAGCGGGCCGCCGAGGTCTGCGGGCTCGAAGTGGCCGAGATCGAGCGCCTGGCGCTCGCCTACGGCTCGACCCGCCCGGCCCTGATCCGCACGCTCATCGGCGCCGAGCACCATGAGCACGGAGCCATGTTCTTCCGCACGCTGGCCTGCCTCCCCGCGCTGATCGGCGCCTGGCGGGACCGCGGCGGTGGCCTGGCCCGCAGCGTCGGCTCGTGGAGCGACGTGAACGTCGACGACTCGGTGTTCGACTCCGGGCACCTGGCCGGCGGCGCGACTCGTCGCGGGGTCAGCATGAACCACCTTGGCCGGGCATTGACGGCGCTCGACGATCCGCCGGTGAAGGCGCTCTTCGTGTGGAACGGCAACCCGGCCGTCACCGTGCCCAGCGCCACGCTGACTCGTCAGGGCCTCGAGCGGGAGGACCTCTTCTGTGTCGTCAGCGAGCAGTTCATGACGGACACGGCGCGCTATGCCGACGTCGTCTTCCCGGCCTGCACCCAGATCGAGCAGCTCGATGTCGTCACCTCGTGGGGCCACCTGTACGTGGGCTGGAACGAGCCGGCCATCGCTCCGCTGGGGGAGAGCGTGGCCAACACCGAACTGTGGCGGCGTCTGGCCCGCGTCATGGGCTTCACCGAGCCCGAGCTGTACGAGTCCGACGAGTCGCTGCTGGCGTCGGCGATTACGGACATGGACGTCGAGCAGCTTCGGGAGCGGGGCTTCGTGCGCCTCTCCCTGCCCGAGGATCTCCGTCCCTATGCCGAGGGCGGCTTCCCCACGGCCAGCGGGAGGATCGAGCTCTCGAGCGAGGCGCTGGCCCAGGCCGGGCACCCCGCGCTCCCGACCTACACGCCAGCCCGCGAGGCCCTCGACGGTGACCCCGAGCTGCTGGCCAGGTACCCGCTCGCTCTGCTCACGCCCAAGCACCACACCCGCTTCCTCAACTCCTCTTACTCGCATCTGCCCAAGCACGGCCCGCTCGAAGGTGGACCGTTCGTGGAGCTGGACGAGACCGATGCGTCGTCGCGGGGCATCGTCGACGGGGACACCGTCCGGGTCTGGAACGACCGCGGCGCGCTCACCCTCACGGCCCGCACCTCCAAGCGGCTGCGTCCCGGCGTCGTCGCCGTCCCGTTCGGCTGGTGGAGCAGCCAGCACGGTGACGAGGGCACGGCCAACTCGCTCACCAGCGACACCCTGACCGACTGGGGTGGTGGAGTCGCCTACAGCGACACCCTGGTGCAGGTCGCTGCGCTGACCGCACCGGCTTGACCCGCCGCCGTCCCGGCGCAAGTCGCAACAGTCAGGTGAGCCAGGCGGCGGCCAGCTCGTCCTTGCGCTCCGCCCACTCCTCGACCGTGATGGCGTAGCGCACGTGGTCCTCCCAGACGCCGTTGATCTCCAGGTAGCGCTGGGCCACGCCCTCCTCACGGAAGCGCAGCTTCTCCATGACGCGGTGGCTGCGGGTGTTGCGGGGGATGATGGCCACCTGGATGCGGTGGAGGCGGAGCTCCTCGAAGGCGAAGCGGGTCAGGATGACCACCGCCTCGGGCACGAGGCTGCGCCCGGCCATGGCCTCGTCGACCCAGTACCCCACGTAGGCGTTCTGGAACGGGCCCCGCTGGATGGCGTTGAGGTTGATCTCACCGGCCAACGTCTGGTCGAGGAAGATGCCGAAGCCGTAGCCCGTCCCCAGCTGACGCTCGCGTTCGCGGGCGTGGCAGCGCACCGTGAACGCGTCGCGGGTCGCGGGTGGGGTCGGGGTGGCCGGGCGATCGCTGCGGTTCCCAGGGCAACAGCCAGCCCTCGTTGCGGACTCGGACCTCGCTCCACGACGGGAAGTCGGCAGGGACCAGCGGCCGCAGCAGCACCCGTCGTCCGTAGAGCCGTGTCACGGAGGCGGGATCGTACTCAGGGCGCTTCGCGCAGGATTCCGTCGAGCAGGTCGGTGACCGACACGGTCAGCGCGGGCGCCCGCAGGCGCCGCAACAGGCCGACGAGGATGCAGCACCCACCGACGATGCTGACGGCCCGGCCCGGCGGGAGGCCCGGGTTGTGGACCCGGTCGGCCAGCGCCTCGCCGGCGAGGGTGCGGAAGACGTCCTCGGCCGCGGCGCGCGTGAGCACGAAGTCGTGGAGCGCCGGGTCCGCCTCGATGTCACGATCGCCGTCGGGGCCAGGCCCCGCGATCGGCAGGGGCAGGCCGATCTCCACCGCGGCGATGGTCAGGATCGTTCCGCCCGTACCGATCACGGGTGTCCACTCGTCCACCCGGGGAAGCGCCCGCAGCGCCTCGTCCACCTGCTCCTGGACCAGCGCGATCGCGTTGGAAAGCTCCTCCGGCCGGGGTGGGTCCGACGCGAGCTCGGACGCGGTCAGCGCCGCGCTGCCCAGATCGAGCGACGCCACGCCCTCGGGCACCGCGTCTCCCACGGCCAGCTCCGTCGAGCCGCCGCCGATGTCGGCCACCAGTCGGCGGCCGCGGGTCTCGCCCCCTGCCGTCCCGACGAACGTCAACCGCGCCTCCTCCTCGGCTGTCAGCACCTCCAACGGACGGCCGAGCACATCGGCCACGAGTCCCGCCAGCTCCCCGGCGTTGCCGGCCGCCCGCGCCGCGGCCGTGCCGACGACCCGCGTCAGCATCGCCCCCCGCTGGTCGAGCTCGCGCCGGTAGTCCTCGAGCACCGTCGCCGTGCGGGCCAGCGCGGCCGTGGACAGCATCCCCGTGTCCCCCAGCCCCTCGGCCAGGCCGGTGATCCGGGACCGCCGCAGGACGGGCTCCCCGCGGTCGGCAACCAGCAGTCGGGCCGCGTTGGAGCCGACGTCGACGGCGGCCCGCGCTGTCACCGTACGAGCTGCCCCGCCACCCAGTGGCCCACGGGGTCGTCGCCGCCGGCCAGGTACCAGGCGTAGTGGGCGTGCAGGCACTTCACGCCGCGAGCCGTGCCCCCGACGCCGCCACTCGGCCGGGGCCCGGTGTGGCCGGGCGGCAACGCGCGGGTCGCGCTCCGCCGCGTACCGCACGTGCGCGGCGGCGATGGCCTCGGCCGGCACCTCTGCCTCGGCCCGCCGCACGCCGCCCGCGGCCTCCAGTCGCCCGATGGCGGCCGTGACGTCCGCCCCGACGAGCCAGTAGCGCGTCGGCATGGGCGTGCCGTCGTCGAGCAGCGGGGAGTTGCGGATCACAACCGGCCGGCCGTCCTCGTCGCGTACGACGACGTCGAACGCTCCCTGGGGTTCCCGTCCGAGCAGCTCTCGGACCGCGGCCCGATCAGGATTCAGCGGCGGCGGCGGACCAGGCGCCACACGACGAGGAGGACGACGATGCCGCCCAGCAGCGGCGCCAGCCGCTTGAGCATCGGCGGGCCAGCCGTCTCCAGGAGGTCGATGGGCTCGACGGGCGCCGACTCCACCTTGCGGGCGACCGGCTGCGCGGGCGCCTCCGCCGGGATGGGGCCCGCCTCGGCCGGAGCGGTCGCGGCCGGAGCGGCCGGAGCGGTCGCGGCCGGAGCGGCCGCAGCAGCAGCATCGCCGTTCGTCAGTACCGTCGTCTCCAAGTTGGTGACGAACTGGCGGAGCAGCTTCTCGCTGACGTCGGCCAGCGCGCCGCGACCGAACTGTGCGACCTTCCCGGTGATCGTGAGGTCGGTGCTCACCGTCACCTTCGTCATCTCCGCATCGACCTCTTCGAGCTGGGCCGTGATGAGCGCCGATGCGTTGCCCTTGCCCCCGGTGTCCCGACCCTCGGCCTTGAGCACCGCCCGATGCTGCTCGGCGTCGCGCTCCACGAAGCTCGCCTGCCCCTTGAACTGCGCCGTGATCGGCCCCACCTTGACCTTGACCAGCCCACGGTAGGTGTCGCCCTCGACCTCAGTGAGCTGGGCGCCGGGCAGGCACGGCGCGATGCGCTCGACGTCGGTGAGAGTGGCGTAGGCCTCGTCGATGGGGGCCTTCACGGTGAAGTCGTTGACGAGTTCCATCGTTGGAGATCCTCGAGGGTGTCGATGTCGGCCGGGCTGCCCGGGCACGCTACTTCGGTCACGAGGTCGGGCCGCACTCCGATCACGACCCGTGCGCCGGCGTCCCCATCGGTCGGGAGCAGATCCCAGACCGCCTCGCCGAGGCGGACCGGGTTGCCGCGCCGGCCCGAGTAGGTGGCGACCGCGATCGGAGCGTCGCAGGCGGCGACGGCCCGCCACGCCGCGCTCACGACGAACGGCTGGTCGGCGAGGCCCACCACGATCGCGCCGTGGCCCTGCTCCCGGGCGTGGGCCACCGCGACCTGGAGGGACGTCGCCTGGCCCTCGGCCCACCGGGGGTTGTGCAGCTCGTGCACGCCCTCGGGCAGGGCGAGCGGCACGGCGCCGGTGACGACGACCGTCTCGTCCAGCCCCGCCGCCAGCACCGATTCGACGGCCCACTCGGCCAGCGGCCGCCCCCGCAGGACGGCGGTCAGCTTGTGCGCGCCGTCCGGCCCGTCGAAGCGCCGGCCGCCGCCGGCGGCCAGGAGCACGGCGCCGACGGTCACCTGCACAGCCGGCCGCGGGGTCACAGCCGGCAGTCTGCTGTCAGGCACCGCGGGTGGGGTCCCGAGCGACAGTGACGCACGTCACACGCGAGCATCCACCGATGTGTCGGATCCGTTGCGCTAGAACGTAACCTATTCGCAACATCAGTGGTTGGGGCGAGTGCGGGGCGCGGTCGATGAGGCCCGCGCCCGGTGCGGCGGAACCCCCGGCCAGGAAGGTGCTCGAACACTTATGTCCATCCCCCGTCCTCCTCTGGCGCGCCCCTCCCTCCTCCGGGGGGCCGGCCTCGGCCTCGCCGCCGTCCTGCCGCTCAGCCTCGTCGCTGGCGCGCTGAGCGCGTCGCCCGCCGGGGCCACCGCCGTCTACGTCGCCGACGACCTGCGCGGCGCGGACACCCCCACCGTCGCCGGGCAGGCCCTCGCCGCCCTCCGGCAGGGTGACCGGACCAGCTTCGCCACCCTGCGCCAGCGCCTGGCCGCCCTGGTGGCGCCGCCGGCCGGCGTCGATCCTCTCCAGCTCGACGCCGTCTGGACCCGGACCGACCCCGTCCGCATGACGGCCCTGCTGTCCGGCCTGACGCAGCTCGGGGTGCCGTACCGGCGCATGGGGACCACGCCGGGCGAGGGCTTCGACTGCTCCGGCTTCACGAGCTGGGCCTGGGCCCAGGCCGGGGTCGCCCTGCCCCACCAGTCCGGCCGGCAGATCCGGGCGCGGCCTCGGTCGAGATCGAACAGGTGCTGCCCGGTGACCTCCTGTACTACCCGGGGCACGTGATGATGGCGATCGGCATCGGCCCCGCCATGGTCCACTCACCGAACTCGGGCAACGTGGTCGAGGTCAAGACGATGTCCGGGCATCGCCGGCTGCGGGCCGGCAACCCCCTCGGCTGAAGCAACCGGGTCAGCGCTCCGCCTGCGGTCAGCTGTGGATAGCGCCTGAGCCGTCGCGCAGCGACGGCGCGTGGCGGCCCGTCCGGCGGGCGATGATCTCAGCGCAGATCGACACCGCCGTCTCCTCCGGCGAGCGGGCGCCGATGTCGAGACCGATGGGCGCCAACACGCGGCCGAGCTCGTCACCGGCGATCCCCACCTCGGCCAGCCGCTCGACCCGCTTGGTGTGGGTCTTGCGCGAGCCCATGACACCGATGTAGCCGACCCGGGTGGCCAGCGCGCCCTCGATGGCGGGGACGTCGAACTTGGGATCGTGGGTGAGGATGCACACCGCGTCGCGCGGGCCCAGCCCCCCGCCACGCTCCTCGAACACCGGGCCCGGCCAGGTGACGAGGACCTCGTCGGCCATCGGGAAGCGGCGCTTGGTGGCGAAGATCTCGCGGGCGTCGCACACGATGACCCGATAGCCGAGAACCTTGGCCACTTTGGCGAGTGCGGCAGTGAAGTCGACGGCCCCGAAGATGAGCATCTGCGGCGGCGGCGCCCAGCTCTCGACGAACACGCTCACCCTGCCGATGGCGGGATCGTCCGGGTTGTTCTGGCCCTCGGGCCCGTAGTGGCGGACGCCCGTGCGCCCGGCCTCCAGCTCGGCGAGGGCGTCGCGGGCGACGACGCGGCCCAGCTCGGGGTGGCCGAGATCACCCTCCGGCTCGACGTCCGGCGAGACTAGGAGCTTGGCGCCGACGTGCGGGCCGTCGAGCACGGTGGCCAGCGCCACCGGCTGCTCAGCGCGGATGCGGTCCCGCAGCGTCTCGTAGACGGGCACCCCGGTCACCAGTCCAACGGCTCGATGAAGAGGTGGATCGTGCCGCCACAGGTGAGCCCTACGGCGAAGGCCTCGTCGTCGGAGTAGCCGAAGCTGACGATGCGGCCGCGGCTGCCCTCGTTCAGGATGTCCAGCGCCTCGGTGACGACGGCACCCTCGACGCAGCCGCCGGACACGGAGCCCGCGACCTCGGCCTCCTCGTTGACGGCCATCGCCGCCCCCGGATCCCGCGGGCCCGATCCCTCGATGTCGACGACCCGGGCGACGGCCACCCGCTTGCCCGCGGCGCGCCAGCGCTCGACGTCGTCCAGGATCTCCTTCATCGCGAGATCACCTCCGCGAGCTCCTCCAGGGCCATCACCGAGTGGCCTTCCACGAAATCGTCAACGTGCGGGAGGGCCGCCGCCATTCCCCGGGCCAGTGGGGCGTAGCCGGGCGTGACCTTGAGCGGGTTGACCCACACCACCTTGTAGGCGACGCGTTGCAGCCGGACCATCTGCTCGGCCAGCACCTCGGGCTCACCGCGGTCCCAACCGTCCGAGAGGATCACGACGATGGCGCCCCGAGCCATCCCCCGCACGCCCCACCGGTCGTTGAACTGGCGGAGGCAGTCACCGAGCCTCGTGCCGCCCGACCAGTCCTGCACCTGCCCGGCCGCCTGGGCCAGCGCGCGGTCGGGGTCGCGGGAGCTGAGCTCGCGCGTCGACGCGGGTGAGGCGGGTACCGAGTGCGAAGGCCTCCACGCGCTGGCGCCCGGCGACCGCAGCCTGGACGAAGCGGAGCAGGGCACGGGCGTATGGCTCCATGGAGCCTGACACGTCGAGGAGCAGCACGAGCCGGCGCAGACGCTCGCCCGGCTCGCGGTAGCGCTGGCTGATCGGCTCGCCCCCGGCCCGCAGCGCGGCGTGGACGGTGCGCCGCAGGTCCGGCCGCGCCTGGCCCGAGCGGCGTCCGATCTTGGACTTCACCAGCCTCCGTGATCGCCGGCGCGAGCCGGTCAGCCGGAGGTCAGCCATGAGCTGCTGGGCCTGCCGGAGCTCGTCGCGCGAGTACGCCGCGAAGTCCTTCTGGCGCAGTGTTTCCACGGCCGAGAAGCGCAGGGTGAGCGTGGGGTCGTCGCCGGCAGGCTCCGCCTCACCCTGCTGGTCGTCGCCCTCGTCGGTGTCGACGGCCAGGGTGAGATGCACCACGTCGTCCGGTGCCGGCTCGGCGCCCGGCGCGCGCTGCTCCCAGAACACCGCGAAGGCGCGGTCGAAGAAGGGGATGTCCTCGGGCCGCCGCACGAGCGTGGTGCGGGCGGCCCAGTAGACCGCGTTGCGATCCTCGACCCCGAGGTCGCCGAGCGCCTCGCCGAACGTCAGCACCGAGCCGAGCGGCACGGACAGGCCACCGCCCCGCAGGATCCGCGCGAAGGCCACGGCCAGCCGCTCTGCCGCGGCCCCGGCCCCTCCGTCGAGGGGCCCGTCGGCGCGGTCGTGCCCGGTGTCGGCGGTCTCGGTCACCCGGGCAGCAGCCCCCGCTCGAAGGCCTGCTTCACGAGGTCGGCCACACCGTGCTGGCGCACCCGCTCCTGGTCTTCGCGGTACTTCAGCACGGTGCCGAGCGTGGAGGCCACTGTCGCCTCGGACAGCTCGCTCGTGCCCAGCACGCCGAGCGCGGCGGCCCAGTCGATGGTCTCGGCTACTCCGGGCGGCTTGTAGAGCTGGAGGCCGCGCATCGCCTCGACCGCCGCGGCCACCTGCCGCGCCAGACCTTCCTGGACCTCGGGGACGCGCAGGCGGACGATCGCCACCTCCCGCTCGAAGCTCGGGTGCTCCACCCAGTGATAGAGGCAACGGCGCTTCGAGCGCGTCGTGCACGTCACGCGTACGGTTCGACGTGAGGATCACGAACGGCGGCCGCTCGGCGCGGAAGGTCCCCAGCTCCGGGATGGTGATCTGGAAGTCGGACAGGACCTCCAGCAGGAAGGCCTCGAACTCGTCGTCGGCCCGGTCGACCTCGTCGATGAGCAGGATGGGGGAGGGGCCGTCGGCCGGCGCGATCGCCTGCAGCAGGGCGCGCTTCACGAGGAACCGCTCGTTGTACAGCTCGTGCTCGAGCGCCTCCGTGCCGGCGTCGGCGGCCTCGCCGCTGGCCTCTGCGGCCCGCAGGTGCAGGAGCTGGCGGGAGTAGTCCCACTCGTACACCGCTTGGCCGACGTCGATGCCCTCGTAGCACTGCAGGCGGATGAGCTCGCCGTCTGTCCACCGGGCCAGCACCTTGGCCACCTCGGTCTTGCCGACCCCTGCTTCGCCTTCCAGCAGGAGTGGGCGGCGCAGCTTCATGGCCAGGTACACGGCGGTCGCCAGCCCCTCGTCGGGGAGATAGCCGTGGCGGGCCAGCGCTTCGGCCACGTTGCGGACGGCGGGCGGAGCGCTGGTCATGGCCGTGATGCTACGAGTCGAAGCCCAGGCCGAGGCGGTCGAGCGTGCGGAGCCACAGGTTGCGGCGCCCGCCGCTGCGGTCGGCGCGGTCGAGGGACCAGCGCGTCGCCTGGATGCCGGCGTAGCGGATCGGCTCGGGCGGGAACGGGAGCGGCCGCTTGCGGACGAAGTTCAGTGTCGTCGCTTCCGAGCGTCGGCCGTCGAGCAGGTCGAGCATGACCTCGGCGCCGAAGCGGCTGGCCGCGACCCCGAGCCCCGTGTACCCGAGGCAGTAGGTGACCTTGCCTTTCATCGCCGTGTCCCAGAACTGGCAGAAGCGGGTGGAGGTGTCGATGACGCCGCCCCAGACGTGGCTGAACTGCACGCCTTCGAGCTGGGGGAAGGTGGTGAAGAAGTTCCGGGCCAGCAGGGCCCAGGTGGTCGGCCGCTGCTCGAGCTCCTGCGTGACCTTCCCGCCGAAGTAGTAGATGGCGTCGTAGCCGCCCCAGAGGATGCGGTCGTCCTCGGTCAGCCGGTAGTAGTGGAACTGGTTAGCCATGTCGGACAGGCCCTGGCGCCGCTGCCAACCCACGGACGCGCGCTGCTCGGAGGTGAGCGGTTCCGTCGTGAGGGCGTAGTCGTACACGGGCGCGATGAAGTGCTTCATGCGGCGCAGCAATGGTGGGAAGGCGTTCGTGCCGAGGGCGATCCGGCCCGCCCGGAGCCGGCCGAGCGGGGTGGTGGCGAGGACGCCGACGCCGTCGTTCTCCAGGCCGATGACCTTCGTGTCCTCGTAGATGCGCACCCCGAGCGACTCGGCCGCCGCCTTCAGCCCCCACACGAGGCGGGCGGGATCGACGAGCGCGGCACGGCCCCGACGCCACAGCCCGGCGCGGTAGGTCGGGGAGTGGACCTCGGCCTGCATCGCCGCCTCGTCCAGCAGCTCCACGTCCTGGCCGAGCGCCTGGAGGTGCTCGGCGTCCGATCGCAGCTCGGCCACCATCGGCTCGTCGATGGCGATGTCGATGACGCCGGTGCGCTCGTAGTCGCAGTCGATGCCGTAGCGCTCGATCGCGGATTCGATCTCGTTGAGGTTGTCGAGCCCGAGGCGCTCCAGCGCCGGCATCTCGTCGGGGAAGCGCTCCTGCCCGTTGCCGACGCCGTGGGTGAGGCTGGACTCCATGAAGCCGCCGTTGCGGCCACTGGCCGCCGAGCCGATGCTGCTGCCCTCGACGAGCACGACGTCGCGCGACGGATCCCGTTCCTTGGCGATGATCGCCGTCCACAGCCCTGTGTAGCCGCCGCCCACCACGCACAGGTCGCACGTCTCGGTGCGCACGAGCATGGGGTTGGACTCGGGCTTGTCGACGTCGTCGTACCAGTACGGATGCGGGTAGGCGTCGGCGATGGCGTCCAGGTACGCGTCGCTCATTGGTGCTCGGTTCGGGGTCGATCGTGGGTCCTGGCGTGTACGCAAACTGGGGCAACATCGAGCCGTCCGCCGCTACGCGGCGGACACAGCAACGTGACATGGAGCTCGCTCCGCTCGCTCATGGGCCTCGCGAGACTAGGGCAGTAGGTTCGGCGCTCATGGACCTCGGCATCAGCGGGAAGCGGGCCGCTGTCGCGGCGGGATCGGCTGGCCTCGGCCTGGGCTCGGCGGCGGCGCTGGCCGCCGAGGGCGTGCAGGTGGCCATTTGCGGCCGGGACGACACCCGCCTGCGGGACGCTGCGGAGCAGATCGGTCATGGTTGCGTCCCGCTGCAGGCCGACGTCGGGACGCCGGATGGTGCCGCCGCGTTCGTGGCGGCCGCCCGCGACGCGCTGGGCGGCATCGACATCCTCGTCCCCAACGCGGGCGGCCCACCGCCCGGCACGTTCGCCTCGACGCCGGTCGACGCCTATCCGGCCGCGCTCGACCTCAACCTCATGTCCGTGGTGGCCATGTGCAAGGCGGCGGTCCCGGAGATGCAGGAGCGGGGGTGGGGCCGCGTGGTCGCCATCACGTCGTTCTCGGTCCGCCAGCCCGTGCCCAACCTGATCCTCTCCAACACCGCTCGCGCCGGCGCGACGGCGTTCCTGAAGACGCTGGCCCGCGAGGTGGCGGGCGACGGTGTGACCGTCAACTCCGTGCAGCCCGGCGTGCACGCGACCGACCGCATGACTCAGCTCTACGGCGGCGACCTGGGAGCGCTGGCCCGGGGCATCCCCGCGGGGGTGGTGGGTGACGCCGCCGACTTCGGGCAGGTGGTCGCCTTCTTGTGTTCAGAGCACGCCCGCTTCGTCACCGGCGTCCACCTGCCGGTCGACGGTGGCGCCATCGCCGGCCTGCTCTGACGCAGGCGTTTCGGTCCTGGCGGCCCAGCCGTCAGTCATGACAGCCGTCAGATGGCGATGAGGATGATGGGCACGGCGAGCAGGCCGCCCACGAAGCCGGCCAGGTGGGCAGGCGAGCGCAGGGCGAAGCGGGCCACGCCGAGACAGGTCCGCCGCACGACCGGGTAGAAGAACTGCAGGACGATCAGCGTCCACATCGTGACGGTCAGCGTGACGACGACGACCACCTGGACGGCCTCCTGGTTCCCGAGGAGGATGGCGGCCACGAGGGTGTCGGCCAGCGTGGTGATGTTGGCACCCGCGATGTACGGCAGCGTGTTGGCACGGCGCAGGTAGCCCGCAGCCACCAGGGGCACCAGCACGGTCAGGGCGACCGAGACCGACAGCGTCAGCAGGCATACGCCGCAGCCGGCCAGGAACATCGGCCACTTGCGTGTGTACCAGGCGTTATCGCGGTGCTCGAGCCGCTCGCTGCTCACGGCCGGGAGCACGCGGTCGAACATGGAGAAGCCGAGCAGGAGCACGGCCAGGCCGATCGGGAACAGCGTCCAGCCTGGGAGGAGTTCCTTGAGCAGATCCACCGACCAGCCGAACAGCGTGTCGGTCACCGAGGTCAGCTCGGGGGAGGTGCCGAACGTCAGGCTGTCGAACGTGCCCCGCTCCAGCAGGATGTAGCCGAAGACGGCGCCGGGGACGTAGACGACCATCGTCATCAGCAGCGAGAGGATGCCGATGGAGATCGGGGCCCGCCGCCCGGCCGAGCCCCGCCGCCGGGCCGCGTAGATGGCGCCGACGACCAGCACCACGAACGCCGCTCCGAGGCGGGATCCGGTGAGCATGGTGAAGGCCTGGAGCTGGTCGATCGCCCCGCCGTCGAGCAGCGTGAGTGCGGAGGCGGCGACCGGGGAGCCCGACAAGACGATGCAGGCGCCGAGCCAGCCCAGGCCCAGGGTGCTCCATGCGTTGTCCGTGAAGATCGAGCCTTCGAGCGTCGGGACCAGGGCCTGCGCGCCCGCCTTCATCAGGCCCAGCGCGGTGACGAACAGGAACAGGCCGAACAGGAAGTACACGATGCGCATCGCGTGGGAGACGCGCTTGACCTCACCAACCGCGATGTCCTCGTCGGGGAGCTCGACGCCGGCGATGTGCACGGTGCCCGGAGGGGAGACAGGGTCCACGGGGCGAGTCAACCACCGTGCTGATCGACCCGATAGGTCCGATGAAGAATCCGGTCAGGGTCGGGGGGCCTTCGGCCGTGGCGGCCACGCAGCGTGGGCGGGTGACCCCCACTCGCCGGACCCCCGTCCCGACGGCGCGAGACTGTGCCCCGAGCGATGCCCCGCTTCAGATGGGAGCCTGACGATGGCTGACAGCGTCTACAAGATCATCGAGCTTGTCGGTACGAGCACCGAGTCCTGGGAGAAGGCGGCCTCCGCAGCCATCGACCGGGCGTCGCAGTCCCTGCGCGACCTGCGCGTCGCCGAGGTGTCCGAGCTCGACCTGCAGCTCGAGGGTGGCCACGTCGTGGCCTACCGGGCCAAGGTCAAGGTGTCGTTCAAGTTCGAAGGCGCCGATTGACCCACCCGGCCGGGGAGGGAGCAGGAGCGCGGGAACTGGCGCGCGCTGCGTGAGCATCGACCCATGAGCGTCTACGCGTTCGTCGAGCTGGTCGCCACCAGCGACCAGTCGTGGGAACGCGCGGCCTGCGCCGCCATCGAGGCCGCGGCGCGCTCACTGCGGGACATGCGCGTCGCCCAGGTGGTCCGCCTCGACATGGCCGCGGGGCCCGATGGTGCCCTCGTCTATCGCGCCCGGTTGAAGGTGTCGTTCAAGTACGAAGCCGCGGGTCTGCCGGGCGTCTCCACGGTCTCCGAGGAGACCGCGGCGGGCCGCTTCCGCGCCGGATGGCTGGCAGGGGCGGCGCGGGTCGCAGCCGGACCGCTGTACCGGCTGCTGTGGCCGATCCGGATCGACGGGCTGGAGCACGTGCCCACCCGGGGCCCGGCCATCATCGCCGCCAACCACATCTCGTTTTTCGACTCGGTGGCGCTGATCATGTCGGTGCGGCGGCCGCTGAGCTTCGTGGGCAAGGCCGAGTACCTGGACAGCTGGCGGACCCGCCACCTCCTGCCCGCGCTGGGGATGATCCCCGTGAACCGCACGTCCGGCCGCCAGGCCTTCGGCGCGCTGCAACTCGCCGCGGGCGTGCTGGCGCGGTCGGGGCTGTTCGCCATCTTTCCGGAGGGCACCCGTTCCCGCGACGGTGATCTGGCCCCTGGCCACACGGGCGTCGCTCATATCGCTGTGGCCAGCGGGGCGCCGATCATCCCGGCCGGCATCATCGGCACGGCGGACATCCAGCCCCCCGGGGCACGAGTCCCCCGACCGTTCAAGGCGGCGGCGATCCGCTTCGGGCCGCCGATCGACCCCACCAGCTACGGCGGTGGCCGGCGGACCCGCCGGCGGCTGATCACCGATGACGTGATGACCGCCATCCAGTCGCTGTCGGGCCAGCAGCGCCGCGCCGACTGACCGGTGCCACTGAAGCCGGCGGAAGGCCGACCGACCGGCCAACTCTGAGCGCGATGAGACGCAGACGGCGCGATCTCCTCAGAATTCGGACGGTGAGAGCGTCCGCTCAGGCGAGGACGCCGCGCAGCGCGGCGTTGGCCGCGTGGTGCCCGCACATGCCGTGGACGCCGCCGCCCGGGGGAGTGGAAGCGGAGCACAGGAAGAGCGAGGGGTCGGGCGTGCGGTAGGCCTGCAGCCGGAACGTCTGTCGCAGCACGAGCTGCAGCCCGCCATGGGAGCCGCCGGCGATGTCGCCGCCGACGTACGCGGGGTTGTAGGCCTCGAACCAGGACGGGTCGGCCACATGGCGGGCCAGGACCAGGTCCTTGAACCCGGGCGCGAAGCGCTCTAGCTGGGCTTCCATCTGCTCGGTCATGTCCACGTCCGAGCCGTTGGGGACGTGGCAGTAGGTCCACAGCGTGTGTTTCCCGGCCGGGGCCCGGCTCGGGTCCACGAGGCTCTGCTGGGCCACGAGCATGTACGGGCGCTCGGGATGCCGCCCGGCCGCCGTGTCCGCCTCGCTGGCCACGATCTCCTCGGCCGTCCCGCCCAGATGGACGGTGCCGGCCCGGCGACACTTCTCGTTGGCCCACGGCACGGGGCCGGACAACGCGTAGTCCACCTTGAACGCCGCCGGTCCGTGCCGGTAACGGTGGAGGCGGTCCCGGAAGCGCTCGGGAAGCCGATCCCCGGCGATGGTCGCCACCTGACGGGGAGCGAGATCGAAGAGCACGGCCCGGGCCGGTGGAAGCTGCGCCATGGAGGTCACCGGCTCGCCGGTGCGGATCTCGCCTCCCAGCTCCACCAGGTAGGCGGCCAGCGCGGTGGCGATGCGCTGGGAACCGCCTTCGGCCACGGGCCAGCCCACGGCATGGGCGGCGGCCATGAGCACCAGGCCGAACGACGACGTCATGAGGTGGTCGAGCGGCAGGAAGGCATGGGCGGCACAGCCGGCGAAGAGGGCGCGGCCCTCGTCAGTCTCGAACCAGAAGCGCCCGGCGCGAGAGGCGGGTGCCAGCGCGGGAAGACCGAAGCGGGTGAGCACCAGCGGGTGGCGCGGCACTTTGACGAGCGGGCCCGTCACCATGGGGGCCAGCTCGTCCCAGCGCTCGGCGATCCCTCCGACCCAGCGCCGGTAGGACGCGGCGTCGTCCCCGAGGCCCTCCGCCGTTTCGTCGACCGACCGGTGCAGCACGCCGGCCCGCCCGCCGTCCAGTGGGTGGGCCAGCGGCAGTTCCGGCTGCAGCCAGCGCAGCCCGTGGCGCTCGAGGGGTAGCTGTGACAGGTAGGGCGAGCCGGCGCCGAGCGGATGGATGGCCGAGCAGATGTCATGGACGAAGCCGGGCAGCGTGAGCTCTGCGCTGCGGGTGCCGCCCCCGACGGTCTCGGCCGCCTCGACGACCAAGACGGACCGGCCGGCCTGCGCCAGCGTGACGGCGGCGGACAGTCCGTTCGGCCCCCCTCCCACGACGACGGCGTCGTACGCGGCGCGGCTCATGAGCTCAGCGTAGGGGTGGCGTGTCCCGACCCGCTCACGTCACCGCTGTGGCCGAAATCCCGCACAAATCGTGCCACGTGGCCCCACACGGTCACGAAAGCGCGATTTGTGCGGGAGATGTGACCGCGGCGGTTCGGGCGGGTCGGGCGGGTGGGGGCGGTCGGGCGGCTCAGGCGGAGGCGTCCTCCAGGGCGCGGCGCACGAGCACCTTGGCCAGGTGCACGCGGAACTCGACGCTGGCGTTGAGGTCGGCCTGTGGTTCGGCGTCGGCCGCGGCCTGCTCGGCGGCGTCGCTCACCGACGCGCCGCCCGCCAGCGCGGCGCTGACCGCCGAGGCCAGCACCGGCGTCGAGCCCATGTTGACGAGCGCCACGCCGCTGTCGCCGTTGCGCCGCCAAGCGGCGACGCCGACGATGGCCCAGTCCTGGGCCCGGCGGTTGAACTTCTGGAAGCCCCACCCGGCCCCGCCCATCTTGGGCACGCGGATCTCGGTCAGCAGTTCGTCCGGGGCGAGGGCCGACTCCAGGAAGCCCTCGTAGAAGTCGGCGGCGGCGATCTCCCGCGTCCCTCCCGGACCCTGGGCCACGTAGGTGGCGCCGAGCGCGAGCGTCGTCGCCGGAAGGTCGGCAGCGGGGTCGGCGTGGGCCAGCGACCCGCCGATGGTGCCCCGGTGCCGGACCTGGGGATCGCCCACGTGGGACGTGGCGTGGGCGAGCAGCGGAGCGTGCTCCTTCACGACGTCGGACGTCTCGATGTCACGGTGACGGGTGAGCGCCCCGATGGCCAGGTGGTCGCCGGCGTCCCGGATGTACGACAGGTCGCGCAGCCGGCCGATGTCCACCAGCACCGCCGGCGAGGCGAGGCGCAGCTTCATCAGCGGAAGCAGGCTGTGGCCGCCGGCCAGGAACTTGGCCTCGTCCCCGTGCTCGCCGACCAGGCTGATGGCCTCCTCGGCCGAGGATGCCCTCTTGTACTCGAACTTGGCGGGGATCACTGCGTACCTCCGGTCGCGGCCTGGATGGCCTTCCACACGTTGTGGGGTGAAGCGGGCATGGGGACGTCGGTCACGCCGAGGCCCGAGAGGGCGTCGACGACGGCGTTGATGACGGCGGGCGCGGCGCCGATGGTGCCGGCCTCACCGATGCCCTTGACCCCCATGGCGTTGGTGGGCGAGGGCGTGACCGTGTGGTCGGTCGTGATGGCCGGCACGTCCGACGCTGCCGGCACCAGGTACTCGGTCAGCGTGCTCGTCTTGAGGTTGCCGTCGCTGTCGTAGACGGCCTCCTCGAACAACGCCTGCGCCAGACCCTGGACCACACCGCCGTGCACCTGGCCGTTGACGATGAGCGGGTTGATCTGGACCCCGCAGTCGTCAACGGCGACGTACTTGAGGACGTCGACCGCACCGGTCTCGGTGTCCACCTCGACAACGCACATGTGCGTCCCGAAGGGCCACGAGAAGTTCGGTGGGTCGTAGGTGACGCTGGCCTCCAGGTTGGGCTCGAGCCCGTCCGGGAGGTCGTGCGCCGTGAAGGCGGCGAAGGCGATGGCCGCCAGCGGGGTCGTCTTGTCGGGCGTGCCCCGGACCGTGAACTCACCGGCGGCGAAGTCCAGGTCCTCCTCGGCGCACTCGAGCTGGTGGGCGGCGATCGTGCGCGCCTTGTCGATCACCCGGTCGCACGCCATGTCGATGGCGACACCGCCCACGGCCAGCGAACGTGAGCCGTAACTGTCGAGGCCGATGGGGCTGATCGCGGTGTCCGAGTGGAGGACCTCGATGTCCTCCGGCGGGACACCGAGCTTCTCGGCCGCGATCATCGACCAGCACGTCTCGTGGCCTTGGCCGTGCGGCGACGTCCCGGTGACCACCTGGACCTTGTTGGTCGGCAGGACCCGGACCGTGGCGGTCTCCCAGCCCCCGGCGCCGTAGTTGAGCGACGCCAGGACCCGGGAAGGCGCCAGGCCGCACATCTCGAAGTAGCTGGAGATGCCGACGCCGAGGCGCTTGGTCGACCCCGGCACGTTCTGGGTCTCCTGGCGGGCCCGGATCCCGGCGTAGTCGGCCAGCTCGGCGGCCTTGTCGGCCGCGGCCTGGTGGTCACCCGAGTCGTACACCAGCCCGCTGAAGGCGGTGTAAGGGAACTGCTCGGCCTGGATGAAGTTGCGCCGCCGCAGCTCCATCGGATCCAGTCCGATCTTGGCGGCCAGCGCGTCCATGGCCCGCTCGATGGCGTAGGTGGCCTCGGGCCGGCCCGCGCCGCGGTAGGCGTCGGTCGGGGTCATGTTCGTGAACACCGACGTGCAGCTGAAGTCGTAGGCCGCCGGGATGTCGTAGACGCCGGCATAGAGGAAGGCGCCGAGCAGCGGGATGCCCGGGGTGACGAGCTGCAGGTACGCACCCATGTCGCACAGCAGCCGGACCCGGACGGCTGTCAGCCGGCCGTTCTCGTCGGCGGCCAGCTCGATGTCCTGGATCTGCCCACGGCCCTGGATGGTGGCCAGGGCGTTCTCGGTGCGGTCCTCGTTCCAGCGGACGGGCACGCCGTGCTTGCGGGCCAGCGCCACGCACAGCAGCTCCTCCGCGTACACGTTGAGCTTCGAGCCGAAGGCGCCGCCGACCTTGGGGGCCACGACCCGCACGTGGTGCTCCGGGATGCCGAGGGTGATGGCCGTCATGATCTTGAGGATGTGCGGGATCTGCGTCGCCGAGTAGAGCGTCGTCCCCCCGCCGAACGGTTCCGGCACGGCGACCACCGCCCGTGGCTCCATGGCCATCGGGATGAGGCGCTGCTGGATGTAGCGCTCCTTCACGGTGTGCGCGGCGGCCGCGAACGCGGCGTCGACCGCCTCCTCGCCGACCTTGAGCTCCCAGGTGTAAGTCTTGTTCGTACCCGCGTCGTCGTGGATGACGACCCGGTCGGACAGCGCGTCCTCGAGGCCGATCACGGCGTCGAGCGGCTCGTAGCCGACATCGATGGCGTCAAGTGCGTCCTGTGCCTCGGCCTCGCTCCGGGCCAGCACAACGGCCACGCCGTCGCCCACGTAGCAGGCCTTGGACACCGCCACCGGATAGTGCGGCGGGTTCTTCATGTCGGCCGTCACCGGCCATGCGCAGGGCATGGGCGCACCCCACTGGTCCTGCAGGTCGGCGCCGGAGTAGGCCGCCACGACGCCCGGCTGCTTCAGCGCCCCGCTCACGTCGACGCTGGTGATGCGGGCGTGGGCGTACGGGCTGCGCAGCACGGCGAGGTGCAGGGCACCTGGGATGGGGAGGTCGTTCGTGTATCTGGCCTCGCCGGTGAGGAGCGCAGGATCCTCGCGGCGGAGCATGGGCGTCCCGATCACTCGGGTCTCGTCGACGACGGTCATGGGTCAGCCCGCCTTGGCCGCGGCCAGCACCGCCAGGACGATGTTGTGGTAGCCGGTGCACCGGCAAAGATTCCCCTCGAGCCCGAGCCGGACGTCCTGCTCGCTCGGGTCCGGGATCTCCTTCAGCAGGCTGACGGACGCCATCACCATCCCGGGCGTGCAGTAACCGCACTGCAGGCCGTGGTTCTCCTGGAAGGCCCGCTGCATCGGGTGCAGCTCACCGTCGGTCGCCAGGCCCTCGATAGTGGTGAGGGAGGTGCCGTCGGCCTGCGCGGCCAGCATCGTGCAGCTCTTCACCGCTTCGCCATCGACGTGGATGGTGCAGGCCCCGCAGCTGGAGGTGTCGCACCCGATGTTCGTTCCGGTGAGGCCGAGCCCGTCCCTCAGGTAGTGGACGAGCAGCGTGCGGTCCTCGACCTCACTCTCGTGCGCGGTGCCATTGACCGTGACTTGGATCCGCAAGATGGATCACCCCCGTGTAAAAGCCCTCGATGTGCGGCGTCATCATGCACCATCCGGCGCCGCCGGTGGAACTGCAGTGGGCGTGGGTTCAGGCGCTCGTGCGGGCGGCCTGGATGGCCTCCCAGACCCGCTGGGGGGTGAGGGGCATGTCGACGTGGCGCACGCCCAGCGGCAGCAGGGCGTCGATCACGGCCGACTGGACAGCGGGGGTGGAACCGATGGTGCCCGATTCGCCGATGCCCTTGGCGCCCAGCGGGTTCACGGGCGTCGGCGTCTCCATGTGGACGACCTCGAAGCTCGGCAGCTCGGCCGCCGAGATGAAGGCGTAGTCGGCCAGGTTGGAGGTGACGGGGTTGCCGTCCTCGTCGTAGCGGACCTCCTCCATCAGCGCTTGCGCCGCGCCCTGCGCGATGCCGCCATGGATCTGGCCCTCGAGGAGCATCGGGTTGAGCACCCGGCCGGCGTCGTCGCAGGCCGCGTGGCGCAGGTGGCGCACCTTGCCCGTCTCCGTGTCGACCTCGACCACGGCGACGTGGCAGCCGAAGGGGAAGGTGGCGCTCGCCGCGGTGAACGTCTCCGCCGCGCTGAGCCCTCCCTCTGCCGCGGCGGCGGCCGCCACGTCGGCCCAGGTCTGGGCGACGGCGGGCGTGCCCGCCACGTGGAAGGCGCCCCGCTCCGTGTCGAGCACGACGTCGGCTGCATCGGCCTCCAGCAGGCCGGCCGCGATCTGCCGGGCGGCTTCCACGAGCGCCTCGGCGGTGACGTGCACGGCCGAGCCGCCCTGCTGGAGTGACCGTGAGCCCATCGTCCCGCCCCCGGCGGACACGAGGTCCGTGTCGCCCCAGATCACGTCGATCTGGTCCATGGGGATGCCGGTGTCGGACGAGGCGATCATCGACCACGCCGTGACGTGACCCTGCCCGTGCGGGGATGTGCCGGTGTAGACGACGGCGCCGCCGTCCTCGCGCAGCTCGATGCGGGCGTCCTCATGGAGCTGTGGAGCGCCGCCGGTGATCTCGACGTACACACTCACGCCGATGCCGAGCTGCTTCGGGTCGCTGCTGGCCCTCCGTGTCGCCTGCTCGGCGCGCAGATCGGCGTAGCCAGCGGCGGCGAGGGCGTTGTCCAGCGCCGTCTCGTAGTCGCCCACGTCGTACGTCTGGCCGATGGTCGTGGTGTGCGGTTCCTCGAACTTGGGGATCAGGTTCTGCCGGCGCACGTCGACGGGGTCCATGCCGATCTCTGCCGCGAACAGGTCCATGGCTCGCTCGATGGCCGCCGCCGCCTCGGGGCGACCCGCGCCGCGGTAGGCCACGATCGGTGTGGTGTTGGTGACGACCGACGACGTGTGGCACTCGATCTTGGGGATGGCGTAGACGCCGGAGGACATGGGCCGCGTCATGAACGCGGCCAGGACCGTGCCGATCTCCACCACGGCGCCGCAGTCCTGGAACACCCTCAGCCGGTAGGCGAGCACCTGGCCGTCCCGGGTGCCGCCGAGGGTGATGTGCTGCACCTGCGCCCGACCGTGCCCGAGCCCGACCATCGACTCGCTCCGGGTCTCCCGCCAGCTCACCGGACGCCCGAGCTCCTTCGAGATCCGGCCCAGGAGCTGCTCCTCGGAGTAGGTGCCGATCTTGGCCCCGAACCCGCCGCCGACGTCCGGCGTGATGACCCGCACGTCTGCCCCGTCCACGCCGTTGGCGGCGGCCAGCGCCTCACGCGCGCCCTGCCGCGTGCTGCGTGGACAGCCACTGGTGGAGGCGACCGTCGACCCACGCGGCCGCCGAGCCCCGCACCTCGAGCGGGCAGGGCGCGAGCCGCTGGTTGACGAGCCGCTCGCTCACCACGACCTCGCAGCCCTCGAAGAACGTTTCGTCGGTCATGCCGGGCATGCCGAGCGCGGTGGAGTCGAACACCACGTTGCTGCCGGCCGCCGGGTACAGGTGGGTTGAGCTGGCGGCGGCCTCCTCGACGTCGAGCAGCACCTCGAGGGGCTCGTAGTCGACCTCGATCAGCTCGGCGGCGTCCTCGCCCTGGTCCTTGCGCTCGGTGACGATGGCGGCCAGAGGCTCTCCCACGTAGCGGGCGATGTCGCTGGCCAGCAGCGTGCGGGCCGCGGCGGGGTTGAAGGCTGCCGGCACGGGTTCCAGGCTGAGGTCGGCGGCGGTGTAGACGGCCACGACCCCGGGGGCCCCGGCTGCCGCCGCCGTGTCGATGCCCGTGATGCGGGCGTGTGCCATCACCGAGCGGGCGTACGTGACGTGGAGGGCGCCCTCGAGCAGCGGCTCGTCCATGTCGTCGACGTAGACGCCGCCCGTCGTGAGGAACTTCGGATCCTCCTTGCGGATCACACGGTTGCCGAGGATGCTGCCGGTCACATCGCCCCCTGAGGTAGAGCACTTGCCGGCGGGACACTACTCAGGCAAGCGCGGCGCACACCGCTGCCTCCTCGGCCTGTCGCAGCCTCCTGAACACCTCCTGGCCAGGGCCGGTGGAGTCCTGGGTCCGCTGCAGGTGATGGACACCGTCACCGAGCGCTCACCGTCCCTGCTAGCGGCCATGAACTGGGTGCAAGAGCTGCCTGGCTCGCCTTACGTGCCCGCATGTGGCGGGATCGTATTTGCCACCGCTTCCACGTGCTCGAGCCGGGCGTCGTGTTCCCGATCGATCTGCTCGGCCATCTGCTCGTCCTCAGCCATCGCAGCGTCGATGTCCGTGTCCGCCCACGCGATCACACCCATGTCCGTGAAGGCCTCTTGGATCCTCGGGCCCCAGAGGCCGATGTCCTTGAGGATGGGCACGATGCGCATGAAGAGGAAGCCGCGGAAGGTGAGCTGGAGCTCGCTCGTGTTGACCCACTCCGTCACCGCCGGCGGCAGCCCGAGGGTCTGCCACACCTCGTCGGCGAGGAAGCGGTCCCTCATCCGGTAGCACGCGTCGACGCAGAACTCCTCGCGCTCGTCACGCTCGGGCTGGCTGAGCTGCGGGTAGTAGTCACGCAGCGCGAGCCTTCCGAACATGACGTGCCGTGCCTCGTCCTGCATGACGTACGCATTGATGGCCTTGGCCAACGGGTCCTGCGCCATGTTCCGGATGAGCGCGAACGCCGCGAGGGCCAAGCCCTCGATCAAGACCTGCATGCCCAGGTACGTCATGTCCCAGCGGCTGTCGCTGATGACGTCGTCGAGCAGCGACTTCAGGTTCGGGTTCAGCGGGTAGACGAGCCCGATCTTCTCGTGCAGGTACCGGCTGTACACCTCGACGTGCCGAGCTTCGTCGATCACCTGGGTGGCGCCGTAGAACTTGCTGTCGATGTCGGGAACCGTCTGCACGATCTTCGACGCACAGATGAGTGCGCCCTGTTCCCCGTGCATGAACTGCGAGAACCGCCATGCCTCGAGGTGGCGGCGTACCTCGCCCCTCTCGGCGTCGTTCATCTTCTCCCACCACGGCGAGCCGTTGATGGCGATGGCCTCGTCGGGCATGCCCGTCGGGTTGGTGGGGTCGATGTCGATCGACCAGTCGATTCGATCGCTGCCGATCCACTGGCGCCGGGTGCCCTTGTCGTACAGGCGGAGGAGCTGCTCGCGGCCTGCCTCGTAGTCGAAGTCGAAGACCGTCGTACTGGAGCTGTCGATGCTCCAGTCCGTCGAAGTGATCTCGGTGGCGTACGCCGTCATGTGCGGCCTCCCTGTCGTCGCGGAGGGTACTTCCTACGCAATGGGTCTGGCCCTGGTTCGCCTCGGACGGCTCAACCCCCGTCGGCGGCTGCGGCGATGCGGATCCAGAGGATGGCCTGCACCTGGTCGTACGGCCACCCTGTTGGCAGCGCCGTTGCCGCCGGCGCGGGCAGCACGGAGAGCGCCTGCTCGCCCGGCTTGATGAGGCCGAACTGCTCCCTGGCCTGTTGCTCGATGACCTCGTCCGTCTGGAGCTCGTCGTACACGGTCTCCAGGCGCTTGTTCTCCTGCCAGATCACGTCGAGCTGCTCTTCGGCCTCCGCGAGGGCACGACGCTGGCCCAACCAGGCCCTGACCGGGAGCACGAAGAGTGCGGCCACCAGCGCGCCCACGACGAGGACAGCGACGCCGCCGACGGCGAAGCGACCGCGCCGGCGGCGCCCGAAGGGCGGGGTGTCGTCGCGGCTGGCCGGCTCGCCTTCCGCCGCGGGCCGGCGCAGCCCGGCGGTGTCGCCCGTGGGCTCTCGACTGAAGCGTGCGGACCGGGGCCCCGTGGCGTCTTTTTGCTCATCGAGCTCGGCTTGCTCTGCGGCACCGTCGGGCGCATCGGCGGCACCGTGGATCGGCTCGATGGGACCGAGTTCGTCGTCGGGTCCGGTCGTGTCGTCCATCAGCGGCCGCCACGAGCGAGCACGCCGCGGCCGCGGTACGCCGCGGCCTCGCCCAAGTCGCCCTCTATGCGCAACAGACGGTTGTACTTGGCCACCCTGTCGGAGCGGGCCGGCGCGCCGGTCTTGATCTGGCCGCACCCGGTGGCCACGGCCAGGTCGGCGATGGTCGTGTCCTCGGTCTCGCCGCTGCGGTGTGACATCACGCTCGTGTAGGCGTGGCGGGAGGCCAGGTCGACGGTCTCCAACGTCTCGGTCAGGGTGCCGATCTGGTTGACCTTCACCAGGATGCTGTTGGCGATCCCCTCTTGGATGCCGCGCTCCAGCCTTTCGCTGTTGGTGACGAACAGGTCATCCCCGACGAGCTGCACA
>CAWHKS010000007.1:0-121311 GCA_963829955.1 uncultured Acidimicrobiales bacterium | reverse complement strand
GACCCGAGCATCGGAGCGGCCGTCGCCTCGGCGTAGGCAGGGGTCGTACGCCACGTCAACCGCACCACTACAGGGTCGTAACGTGGCGAGATGGTTGACACCGAGGCGAGAACCTCGGCGACGCATCCGCTCCAGCCGCTGTCGGTGGACGAGATCAGTGTTGTCGTCGGGCTCCTGCTCGACGGCGGCCGGGTCGGCGAGATGCCGGTCCTGGCGTGGGTGGCGCTAAAGGAACCGCCCAAGTGCGACGTGTTGGCGTGGACAGCCGGCGGGGCGCTGACGTGCCGGGCTGTGGCAGTGAGCGTCGACCGGGCGACTGGTGTCACTTACGAGAGCGTCGTCAACCTCAGTGAGGGAGCCGTCGAGCAGGCCGAAGCGAAGCCCGGGCTGCACGCTCCGGTCCTGGCCGTCGAGTGGCTCGAGGCGACTCCGGCCGTCCTCGGCGATTCACGTGTCCAGGGGGCGCTGCGCGAAGCGCGGCATCACCGATCTCGACACCGTCGTCGTCGAGCCGTGGCCGGCTGCCTACTTCGGGGAGGAGGTCGATCATCTCGGACGCCGTCTCGGCCAGCGATCCTGTTCATCCGCGAGCACGACGGCGACACGCTGTGGGCTCGGCCGATCGAGGGCGGCCCGTTATCGCCGACCGTTCGACGGGGGAGGTGGTCGACGTCCGCGACAGTGGTGCAACCCCCGTACCGTCGGACCCTGGTCGGATGGGCGCGGACGATCCCGGCGTCGGTCCCGTACTGGAGGACCTCAAGGTGCTCGTCATCACCCAGCCCGAAGGCCCCAGTTTCACGCTCGAGGGCAGCGAGTTGCGATGGCAGCGCTGGTCGATGCGGACTCTCGGTTCATCCGATCGATGGTTTGGTGCTGCACCAGATCGCCTACGACGATCCCGCTACCGGCCCTATTTGGCCGATCTGCTATCGGGCCTCGCTGAGTGAGATGGTGGTGCCATACGGGACCCCGGACCCCTGTACTACTGGCGGCACGTCTTCGACGCCGGCGAAGCCGCGCTCGGGAAGAACACGCAGTCGCTCAGCTTTGGCTGCGACTGCGTCGGTGAGGTGCACTACGTGGACGCCCCGATGATCGGCCACGACGGTCAGCCCTTCGTCATCGCTAACGCCGTGTGCATCCACGAGGAGGACGCTGGCGTGCTCTGGCGTACGCCGACTGGCGCAGCGAACGTGCGCATGTGCGCCGGTCCCGTCGGTTGGTCGTCTCCAGCTGGGCCAACCTCGGGAACTACGACTACGGGTTCTTCTGGTACTTCTACCTG
The DNA here is from genome assembly GCA_963829955.1 of uncultured Acidimicrobiales bacterium. Taxonomy (GTDB): domain Bacteria; phylum Actinomycetota; class Acidimicrobiia; order Acidimicrobiales; family Ilumatobacteraceae; genus DASTFY01. Next base: position 120,023 of record CAWHKS010000007.1, on the reverse strand, counting down.
GACGGGACGATCGAGACACAAGTCAGGTTGACCGGGGTTCCGGCGGCGGCCGCGCACCAGCCTGGCCAACGACCGACCCACGGTGCCCTCGTCGCCGCCGACCTGTCGGCACCGCACCACCAGCACCTGTTCTGTTTCCGGCTCGACCTCGACGTCGACGGTGTCGAGAACTCGATCGAGGAAGTCGACCTCGTCATCGACCCGCACAACCCGGACAATCCGAACGGGAGCGCCTTCCACACGGAGGCCACACCGCTGCGAACCGAGCGCGACGCGGTCGCGACGCCTCTCCTGCGGCCGGTCGCTTCTGGAAGGTGAGCGCCGCCGATGCCCGCAACAGGGTGGGAGAGCCGACGGCCTACGCCCTGATCCCTGGCGCCCAACCGGCACTGCTCGCTGGCGCCGCCAGCGCGGTCGCGCGACGGGCCGAGTTCGCCCGACACCACCTGTGGGTCACGCAACACGCCGACGGCGAGTTGCACGCCGCCGGCGACTACCCCAACCAGCATCCAGGGGGAGACGGGCTTCCAGCCTTCACTGGCGGCAACCGCTCACTCGAGTGCACCGACGTCGTGTTGTGGTTCACCTGCGGATCGAACCACGTCGCCCGCCCAGAGGACTGGCCGGTGATGCCCGTGGAGTACGCCGGATTCCACCTCCGGCCCATCGGCTTCTTCGACCGTAACCCAGCCCTCGACGTGCCACCACAGGACCGCATCAACCCGAACGGACACTGCCCGTGACCGTCGTAGGGAGTACGCGACGAGCCGCGCCAGCACGCAGACCGGTCGGCGTTCGTGAGCCCGTCGAGGAACTCGTCGGACAGATCGACAGCTCGGGCGTCCCGATGCCGGCCGCTCCGTAGATGGACGGTTCGCCTCCAACGGGTGGATCGGTAGCGAGCGCGGCCCGATCCCGACGCCCGCGCAAGCGGTTCCGACCGAACCCGCTCCTGTCGTAACGTGGCCGAGTGACGGGGCCTGTGGCGACGTTGGTTGCCGTCAATGTCGGGCTTCCCGTCGACGTCCCGTGGAGGGACGCTCACGTCCGCACCGGGATCTGGAAAGGGCCGGTCGAGGACCGTCGCATGGTGCGCCGGCTGAACATCGACGGTGACGGCCAAGGCGACCTGGCGGGGCATGGCGGCGAGCACCGAGCGGTCCTCGTGTACCAGCTCGACTCGTACCGATACTGGCAGGCCCACCTTGGCCGTTCCGATTTCACCTATGGCCAGTTCGGCGAGAACTTCACGGTGGACGGTTTGGCCGACGACGAGGTCTGCGTGGGCGACCGGTATCGGATCGGCGACGCCGTCTTCGAGGTCTCGCAGCCCCGCGTGACGTGCTACCGCCTCGGCATCCGCATGGCGGACCCACGAATGCCCGCGCTGCTCGTCTCGCACCGCCGACCCGGCTTCTACATGCGAGTGCTGACGGAAGGACGGGTCCAGGCCGGCGACGCCATCATCAAGGTGGAGTCCGGGCCCGAGGTGGTCACCATCGCCGACGTCGACGGCCTCCTTTACCTCCATGAGCATCCCCGGGATGAACTCGCTCGCGCCCTTCGGGTCGACGCGCTGAGCCCGGGGTGGAAGGCATCGCTGGCAGCCCTCCTGGAACAGGTCGACGCGGGCGGGCCCGCCAACGGCAATCCCGGTCTCAGCACTGTCGCCGGGCCGCCGCCGGCGTGGGAGGGCTTCCGCCCGTTCCGCGTCACCGGCGTCGATCGGGAGACGGCGACCGTGACGTCCCTCCAGCTCGCGGCGTCCGATGGCAGCGCTCTGCCGTCGCCGCTCCCGGGTCAGTACCTCACGATCAAGTTGGTGCTCGCCTCGGGGCAGGTGGTCGTGCGCAACTACTCGCTGTCGGGACCGCCTGGCCATTCCGAGTACCGCATCAGCGTCAAGCGCGAACCGTACGGCCTCGCCAGCGGCCACATCCACGCCTCGGTACGGGTGGGGCAGACCATAGAGGCGGCCGCGCCTCGCGGCACGTTCACTCTTGCGCCCGGGACCGGCCCGGTGGCGTTGGTGTCGGCCGGCGTCGGCATCACGCCGGTTCTCGCCATGCTCCACGACCTCGCCGCCACCGCGTCCACGCGCCCCGTGTTCTGGATCCACGGCGCCCGGAATCGCAACGGGGACGCCTTCGCGGCAGAGGTCCACCGCCTGTTGACGACCCTGCCCGGTGCACGGTGGTCGACCTGCTACAGCTCGCCGTCGCCCGCCGAGCGGCGCGGGGAGGGGGGCGTGACGGTGGGGCGGATCACGGCCGCGGTCGTGGAGCGATTGGGGATCCCCGTCGACGCCGACCTGTACCTCTGCGGTCCCGCCTCGTTCATGGCAGACCTGACTGCGGCCCTTGTCACGCTCGGGTTCGCCCCGACGCAGGTCCGCACGGAGACCTTCGGAACGCTCGGGTCCATCACCCCCGGCATCGTCGGCGGCCGCGATGGTCCACCGCGGCTTCCCGACGGCCCGCCCGGAACCGGGCCGACGGTGACGTTCGCCCGCAGCGGGCTGGCGGCGCGCTGGCACGATCGATACGGCTCGGTGCTGGAGTTGGCCGAGGCATGTCGCATCCCGGTCCGATGGGCCTGCCGCACGGGCGTGTGCCACACGTGCGAGACGAGTCTCGTGTCGGGCGGCGTGACCTACGAACCCGAGCCCGTCGACAAGCCGGCGCTCGGGAACGTGCTCGTCTGTTGCGTCCAGCCCTGCGACGATCTCGTCGTCGATCTCTAGGACGGCCCTGAAGTAGTCGCCCGATGATCGGCCTCGGCTTCGGAGATGGCCCACGCGGCGTTGACGAGGCCGATGTGGCTGAACGCCTGGGGGAAGTTGCCCATGAGCTCACCGCTGACCGGGTCCACCTCTTCCGCGAGCAGGCCGATGTCGTTGACGAACGCGGCGGCACGTTCGAACACGGTTCGCGCCCGGTCGGCCTGACCCGCCTTCGCAAGGGCCTGGGCCAGCCAGAAGGTGCAGAGCAAGAAGGCGCCTTCCTCGCCGTCGAGTCCGTCGCGGGCGCGGTAACGGTAGACCAGCCCTCGCCTGTCCGTGAGCCGTTCTTCCGTGGCGTCGATGGTGGACAGCACCCTGGGATCGTCAGCGGGAAGGAACCCGACCAGGGGCAGCATCAGGTTGGAGGCGTCCAGGTCGTCCGAGCCGAAGGCTTGGGTGAACGCGTTGACCCGGTCGCTCCAGCCCTCGCTCAAGATGGCCTGACGGATCTGGTCTTGGGTTTGCGCCCAGGACTCGACGCGGTCGGAGGCGCCGAGAGGGTGGGCCAGGGCGGTCGCCCGCGCGAGCGCCACCCAACACATCAGCTTGGAGTAGACGAAGTGACGGGGCTCGCCCCGGACCTCCCAGATGCCATGATCCTTCTCCTGCCAGTGCCGGGCGGCCGCGTCGGCGAGCTGGATGAGGAACTCTCGGGTGGCCGGGGCCAGCCCAGGCGGCGCGTCGCCTCCTTCGGGGGCGACCGTGGGCCCCGCCTGGCCTGCCACTTGGCCGAAGAGTCGGTCGGAGAGTCGATGCGCCGCGCTGAGCAGTTCTCCATAGACGTCGAGTTGGCGCTGGCGCCAGGCATCGTTGCCGACCCGCACGGGGACGGACTGACGCCAGCCCCCCAGGTGGGGCAGCTCCCGTTCGGTCAGGTCCCGCTCGCCGCCAATTCCGAACATGATCTGCAGGTCGCCATCCTGCTCGAGGGAGCCAGCAGCGGAGGCCGTCATGTACTCGAAGAACTCGTTCGCCTCATCGGGGCAGGCCGCCACCCACAGCGCCTCGATGGTGAAAGAGGCGTCTCGGACCCAGGCGTAGCGGTAGTCCCAGTTCCGCGCGCCGCCTACGACCTCGGGCAACGAGGTCGTAGCAGCCGCGCAGATGGCACCGGTGGGTTGAAACGACAGCGCCTGGAGTACCCGTCCGCTGTGATGGACCAGATCTCGCCACGGACCGACGTAGGCCTGGTGCAGCCGAGACCATGACTGCCATGCCACCACGGTGTCATCCAGCCGCGCGGCGATCTCGGACTCGCTCCACACCCGAGCCGATCCCGCGTCGGCCCGTTTGTGGTGATGCAGGGCGAAGCCGGCCCGCTCTCCCTGACGAAGGGCCAACCGGCACGATGCGGACGAACGGTCGACGGCCAAGGGCACCGGGCACGACAGAAACAGGACATCGGCCCCACCAGTAGCGACCAGTCCGCCGTCGACCGCGTCCAGCAAGGGGAGCACCAGGCCGTACTCAGGTCGAGGGATGTACTCCAGGTCAATCTCGACCTTTCCCGAGCTGCACGTGACCTGCCGCAGCAGAAGATGCGGCGCGTCCCTGCCCAGGTCGTGCCCTCGGTTGCCCTCCCCCATCGCCAGCGCGTCGACGACGACCGCGGTCCCAGTGGCCGTGCGATGGGTCGTCTCCAACACCATGGTGCGATCCAGGTAGCGACGGGTGACCGCTTTGGCGCCTGATGCTCGCACGGACCAGTAGCCCGCCTGCTCGCCAAGCAGCCGAGCGAAGATCGACGGGCTGTCGAAACGCGGGAAGCACAACCAGTCGATCGACCCGTCCAAGCTCACCAGTGCCGCACTATGCCGATCCGCGAGCAAGGCATAGTCGCCGATCGCGGTGGTGGTCAACGGAGAGGTCCTCGGCAGTAGTCCGCGCCGTTAGGCCAGATGCTCGGACAACTCGCAGTCTGAACAACTCGGTCACCCACGCTGCCACCTCCCCGACCTGCTCCCCCAGGATTGCACTCTCATGTTCGGGGTCGTGCCCCGAGCGCGACACCGCGTGCCAGTGCGACGGCGAGCACCGTCGTGCCGGATGCGGTGATGGCCACACGAATGCGACGATGCGAGGCCTTCAGTTGGGCGTCGAGGCGGCGGATGTCGTCGAGCAGCTCGACCGCCCGGTCGTAGCGGATCCGCTCACTCGGTGTCGCCGGGTGACAGTGGCAAGGAACCGATCCACGTCAGAAGCGTTGATTTCCTTGGCGATCCCGCCAGCGGCGAGCGGTCCGAGGTCTTCACCAACTCGACAGCTTCACGCCGGAACTCCGGCGGGTATTTCGACGGACGCCCCATCCAGGGCTCCTTCCTCTGGCCTCACGCCAGAATCAGGTGTCGACCGAAGGGGGTCAAGGTCATACCGGAGCCAGTCCCCGAACTGGAACACACCAACCGAAGCCAACATGACCACTATCAACCGGGACAGCACACAGGAAGCCGTATGGCAACTGGCCTTCCTTCGCCGCACCGCTTGGAGGAAAAGCGCCATCTGCCTGGACTTTTCCAGCAGCCCCAACGGGATTCGAACCCGTGCCGCCACCTTGAGAGGGTGGTGTCCTAGGCCACTAGACGATGGGGCCAGTAGCGACTGGCCAATCTACCAGGGGGCATCAGGGCGACCAACCGGCCTCGCACGCACGTGGAGGCCGGTCGGCGCAAGCTCGGGGGAGAGGACTCGAACCCCTAAAAGCAGGACCAGAACCTGCTGTGTTGCCAATTACACCACCCCCGAAAGGGCATCGGGCATGGTAGCGGCGCCGACCGCCGGGCCGCACCCTCATCCGGGGCCTGCCGGCGCCCGAGCCGGCGACCGAGCCGCCGCCGCGAGACGGTCGGCCAATTCCTCGCACCGCCGGCGCAGCACGGCCGGCCGACGGACGCGGAACGGGACACCGAGGCGCGCCACGTGGAGCGCCAACAGGTCGAGGTCATCGGCGCCCGTGGACAGGACGGTGAGGTCGTCGCCTAAGGACTCCAGCACGGCCACCGTGGGCGGAACGAGCGCCGCGACCCTGTGCAGCGGCGCGTCGAGCTCGACGACGGCCTGGTAGCGGTAGGGCGCCACGGTGATGGCCCGCCGGACGAGCTCCACAGGATCCGGCGGATCCGACAGCACGAACCGGTGACCGGTCGTTCGGGCGTCGGAGACACGATCGAGGCGGAGCGTGCGCCAGGCGTCGCGGTCGATGTCGCGTGCTGCCAGGTACCAACGCCGTCCCGCGCTCACGACCCGCAAGGGCTCGAGTCGCCGCTCGGATCGGCGGCCTTGGGCGTCGTGGTACGTGACCAGGAGGATCTCGCGCTCGCGAACAGGCGCGGGTCAACACGCTCAGCACCGCCGGCCGGACCTGTTCTGCCATGTCCGTCGCGCCGCTCAGGCGGGTGGTGGTGGCGAGGACCGCACCGATCTGGTCGCCGGCCCGGGCGGGGAGCATCTGCTCCAGCCGGGCGAGGACGGCCTCGACAGTGCCGCTCCCCGCAGTGATCGATCCTCCCGCCGCGGCACGCAGACAGGCCGCCAGCACCACCGCCTCTTCGTCGTTCAGCGACAGTGGTGGCAACACTCGACCGGCCCGGCCCAGCCTGTAGCCACCGGTGACGCCGAGGTCGGCGTCGATGGCGTACCCGAGCTCGCGGAGCCGCTCGACGTCCCGCCGCACGGTGCGGACCGTGACGCCGAGGTGCTCGGCCAACGCCGGCCCGGGCCACGTACCGCCCGCCTGCAGCGCCGCCAGCACCCGAAGGAGGCGTTCGGTCGTGGCGGCCATGGAGACAAGTCTGGCCGGAATGAGGAGTGTTTCTGTCCTCATTCGGGCATACGTTGCGGACATGGATCTCGACTGGAACCGTGACCTCGTCGAGCAGCTCGACTGGCACTGGCAGAACCACCTCCGCCCCCGTCTCGACGGTCTGACTGACGAGGAGTACCGCTGGGAACCGGTCCCGGACTGCTGGAGCCTGCGGCCGAGGGCGGAGGCGACAACTCCCTTGGCCGCCGGCGCCGGAGATGTCGTGGCCGACTTCGCCTTCCCGGAGCCCGATCCGCCGCCCTTCACCACCATCGCCTGGCGCATGGCCCACATCGCCATCGGCGTACTCGGGATGCGGGCTGCCAACCACTTCGGCGACGGCGGCGTCGACTACGAGACCACCGACTGGTCGCTCACCGCGGCCGGCGGACTCGAGCTACTCGATCACCACTACGAGGCGTGGATCACCGGTGTGCGCGGGCTCGGAGACGCTGGCCTGGCCCGCCTGTGTGGTCCGGCCGAGGGCCCGTTCAGCGAGCACACGATGGCGGCGCTCGTGCTCCACATCAACCGGGAGACGATCCACCACGGCGCCGAGGTCACCCTGCTCCGCGACCTGTACCGCTGCTCGTCGTCGCCGTGAGCGGTATGAGTGGCATGAATGGCATGACCGGCCAGCTCGCCGGGTACGACCCATCCCACGATCCAAGGAGGTAGGCACGGTGACCATCGGAGTCCAGGTCACGTTCGACTGCGCAGACCCGGACAAGCTCGCCCACTTCTGGGCCGAGCTGCTCGGCTACGAACTCGATCCCCCGCCGCCCGGCTTTGACTCCTGGGAGGCCTGGCTCACGGAGCAGGGCATCCCGGAGAAGGACTGGAACATGGCCGAGCCGCGGCGTCAGACCCCGACGGCCAGGGTCCGCGGATCTTCTTCCAGCGTGTCCCCGAGCCCAAGGACCGCAAGAACCGCGTGCACCTCGACGTGAACGCCGGCGGCGGGCGGGACACGCCTGACGAGGAGCGACGTACTGCCGTCGACGAGGCCGTCGAGCGGGCCATCGGCCTCGGGGCCAGCAAGGTCCGTTACGTCGAGGAGCGGGGCGAGCGCCACTACGTCATGCAGGACATCGAAGGCAACGAGTTCTGCCTGCAGTAGCCAGCTCTGCTACACCCTTTACGTACAGTTGTTCGTATGCGGTTGGCGGAGGTGCACGAGCTGGTGGAGGCGGTGGGCGGGTTGGATCCCGCTTGCCGCGATCGTGGGGTGTTGGCACAGGTGGCGGCGTCGTCGGCTCGTTTACGCGCGTGGCTGGATTGCCGGGACGTCGCCGTGGCCGCCCAGGTCGAGCAGGTCGCTTCGTATCCGGAGAAGGTCCTGGCTGATGCCTCTCGCACCTCGTTGAAGGACGCCGAGCGGACCGTGAAGCGGGCCTAGACCACCCGGGTCCTGCCGCAGTTGGGAGAGGCACTCGCCGATGGTGTGGTGTGTCGGGTGTCCATGTCGATGTGGCCGGCCGGGCTCTGGGCCAGTTGGAACCGCGTCAGCGCGACGCGCTGGTCGATCGGGCCGACTGGCTGGTCGGGATGGCGCAACGATCGACCGCGGACGAGTTCCGGGTGGCCGTGGGCGCAGAGGTACGCCGGATCCAAGCCGATGACGGGATGGGCCGGTTGGAACGGCAACAGCGGGCGACGAGGTTGCGGACCTGGGTCGATCACCGTGACGGGATGTGGTGTGTTTCGGGCCGTTTCGACCCCGAGACCGGTGTGCGGCTCCATGGCCGGTTGGAAGCCGCGATGAGCGAGTTGTTCGCCGATGCGGTGCCCGCTGGGTGTCCGTCGGATCCGGGTGACAAGCAGGACTTCTTGCGGGCCCGAGCACTGGTGGCGTTGCTCGACGGGCAGGTTCGGGGTGCGGGCCGCCCCGACGTCACCGTCGTCGTCGACGCCACAGCGCCGGATGGTCCGGTCGTCGACTGGGGGATCCCGGTCGAGGTTCCCTGGGCTGTGCTGGAGAATCTGGCCGGCGACGCCGACATCCACGCGGTGGTCGTCCGTAACGGCGTGGTGCTCCACGCCCCCGGCCAGCTCGACCTCGGCCGGACCTGCCGGGTGGCCAGCAGGGCCCAGCGTCGAGCCTTACGGTCGCTGTACGCCACCTGTGCCATCCCGGGCTGCGCGGTGAAGTACGACAACTGCAAGCTGCATCACCCAAGAACATATAACTGGGTCCCTCGATGCCGTGCTAGTTGGCGTTGTCTCGCTCGTCGAGCACCACGAGCGGCGCTGCGATGGGTACTTCGGCCTGATCGAGCCGGGCCTCGGGGTTGTCGGGCCAGACCCGCGTGCGCCGGGAGCGCGGCAGCTCACGGGGGCAGCGCTTCGCGTCCGGCAGCGAGGGCGAGCGCATTCCTCAGCGGTGGCACGAGTCGTCGTAGCCTCCGATGATGGCGACCGACGAAGAAGTCGAGCGCTCAGCGGTACGTGATGCGATCAACGCGCTCGACGGCCAGCTTCGAGCGTCTCTTGATCTCGCCCGAGCATCGTTGGAGCACAAGGGCAACCGTGGCAGCGGAGCAGAGGACGCGTTCCGCGACTTCCTGTCGCGGCATCTGCCTCGTCGCTTCGACGTCGGCCACGGCGAGGTTGTCGACACGCACGGGGCTCGTTCGGGACAAGTCGACGTCCTTATCATCAACGAGGATCAGCCCTTCCGGCACGGCGGCAGGCCGGGGCTGTATCTCGTTTGAGGGAGTCAGCGCGGCCGGGGAGGTCAAGTCAAAGTTGACTACAGGCGAACTGGCGAAGGCGATCGACGCCGGACGACGGTTCAAACGTCTGCGCGTCGAGGAGCTAATGGGATCGGTCACCCGTCGCGGTGTCGACGGGTGACGACCGCTTCGATCAGTGCCCGCCGTTCTTCGTGTTCGCCTACGAGCGACATTGCGCCGCAGACACTCGTCGATCGGCTCGACACCGCGGGGCAGGAGGACGACTTGTCGCCGATCGACGCGGTGTTCGTACTCGGCAGGGGCATGGCGATCGACTACGGCCACGGACGCGATCGGGTGAAGCTTCGCCTGCGCGACGGTTCAAGCCTCGCTGGCTGGGGTCTATCGAGTGAACCCACAGACGCTCGCCGAACTGGTCGGCTGGCTGAGCATGACGATGCCGCGGACGGCGCGATGGCTGCCGATCTCGCTGCGATACCTTGCGAGCGCGGCGACGTATGACGTGTTGTTGCCGAGTCGACCGGCGACGTGACGCGCTCAGCGGAACTTCCCGCGCCCGAGGCGAGCTAGCTATCGACCTCGACATGTTGCTCCGGGCGCGACGATGCGCTCGTGTCCGGCTCGGTGGTGCAGGTTGGGTGGGCGCTCGCTGCGTGCGTCGGATGCCGGGTGTGGGGTTGGCATCACCTGCCCCAGCTTGGTCAGCGTCCACGTGGCGGAAGCGAGACGGCTGGCGGTGGCTCGGGAAACATCGCCGCCTGTGGGCTCCTGCTAAGTTGAATTCATGAGGGCCGCCCTATTCATCCTTGGTTTCGTCGCGCTCGGCCTCGCGCTCGGTCTCGCTCTGTGGCCGTTGGAAACGAGCGAAGTCGCTGGCCTAAAGCTGGGTGACATAAGTCTGGGACCACTGTCGGTGGACGCCGCGGTCGATTGCGGTTCTCTGCTAATTCCAAAGGAAAGTACAGACGGCCGCGTGCAGGCGGGGCTCGACGCAGTATGCAAAGGCCCGCGAGAGGATCAGGCCCAGAAGGTCTTTGCGGCTGGAGTCGTGGGCGTCGGTCTTGTCGTGTTCGCGTTACTGCTCAGCGTCCTGACCTTGCTCGGCATGGGAGTGCGTGGATCCGCACGCGCCGCTGGACGAGCGATCGACAAGCGGCGCACGGGTCAGAACATGTTGCCGCCACCCGGGCCTTTACCCCCGCCCTAGTCCTCACGATTCCGCTGTGCGGGCGGGTCGCAATTACGCCTCGCGTTGTTCACGATTCTGCGGACCTCGGCCCACACTGGCGGGCGCATTGTTCGGCTGGACATCGCGCCGGAGCCGTCGCGCTCACATAGCCGGAGACGCCACCAGGACAGCCGGAGAAAGCCGCGGACGGCCGTGGGCTAGCTCGGACCGGTCGACATGCCTGCTCGACGTCCTGAGACCAGCACGCGCCAGACGACGACGAAGCCTGTCACGGTCCCGGCGAGCGTCGTTGAGATCGACCAGACGCCCCCACGTCTCGATCGTCCGGTCGAGAGCTTCGAGCCGGGCACGAGTACGCCACCGGCACGAGTTCGAGCACCAACGCGGCACCGGCCCACGAGCACCCTGACCCTCCACGATCACGCCACACCCGACGCCCTTCACCCGCCCGAAACTACGCGACCCCAGAACTGCACAACGTCGACGCACTCTCGCTCAGTGATCCCTCCGGCCTTCGAGGGCTGGGGCGCTGTGGGGGGTGCCCCCGGTTGTGGCGGCATGTCGTTCCGGGCCGCTCGAGAAGGCATCCTGTACGGGGTGTACGCAGGCGAAGGTTCCAACCCGTGCGGCACGGGAATCGTTCCGCCAAGGCGCAGCCCGATCGAGCGAGCATTGAGTCACCTTGACCTTTCGTTCGTCGACAGCGATGCGACGGCCTCGGGGATCGCCGATGCGGCCGTCCTCGTGGTATCCAGCGGGGCGACCCAGCACTACAGCGACCCGTGCGGCATCTGGACCCTTGATGGACACCTCGTGCGCTGTGTCAGACCCAGCGAGAGGCCTGGGCCGACCGTCGGACAAGTAGCCGACACGGCCGGACGCCTGCTGGGGCAGCGCTTGGTACCGCGGTCAGAGCCTGAGGTGGTGACCAACGGGCAGGGACTGCTCGCCACCATCAGATACGGCCGGGGCGCGGTGACGATCGAGCAGCCCCCACCCGCCGCATCGTGGTCGTGCCGGTACCGGTACCGGCCTGGCATCTGGACTGTCTCAAGTGGCGATCTGGTGATTGCTGCCGGTCGCGCCACGCAATCCCGAATGCGATGGCTGCTTTGGGATGACATGGAGCTGACGACCGTGATCACCCTTCACCCGGCCCTCGACCTCGACCAGCGTGTCGTCATCCTTTTCGTGCTCCTCACCTTTCTAGGCCCTCCCACTGGGGAGCCCGTCTGATACAGCGAGCGCACGACCTCCCGAGTTCGATACCCACGAGGCGGATGCCTAACTGCCTGATCGGAGCGGGTTGAGGACGCTCCTTTTTCGCCGCGCCGCCTGAGCGGGGTCTCAGCCCGTGAGACGGAGCAGCCGGCGGTAGCCGATGAAGCGCGCCACCCCGACGCCGGCCGCCTCACGGAACATGCGCTTCCACTCCGACCAGCCGTCGACGGGGCTGGTGAGCGTGGGCGACGCGTACGCATCGAGGCCGAGCTCGCGCGCCGTCTCGCGGGCCCGCAGCGAGTGGTACGGGTCCGACACCACAAGCACCCGCTCCAGGCCCCGGTTGCGCAGGATCCGGGCCGTGGCGGCCAGGGACTCCCACGTCGACGTGCCCTGGACCTCGCGAAGGATCGCCGAGTCGGGGACACCCCGGGCGATGAGGTACTCGGCCGCCGCGGTGGCCTCCGTGTACCGGTCCCCTTCCTGCTTCCCGCCCGTCACCACGATGCGCGGCGCCTGGCCCTCCCGCCACAGCGCGAGCGCGTGATCGAGACGGGCGGCGAGCACCGGCGACGGCCGGCCGTCGTACTGCGCGGCGCCGAGGACGACGATGGCGTCGGCCGACCGGGCCTCGTCGTTGCGGGCGCTCCGCCACACCTGGAAGAGGTTGAACAGGTAGTAGAGCGTGACGAGGCCGAACAGGGCGAGCAGCCCGACGACCAGCCAACGCCGGCGGCGGGGCCGGCGCGCTCGGACAGCAGCGGCGCCCGGTCCGGCCGGCGAGTCGAGCACGTCCGGGCGCGGACCCGGCTCGGGCCCCGTGACCGGGACCTGTTCAGAGCCGGGCGTGGGCGGCGCGTAGGCGTCCAAGAGTGCGCTCCCGACCGAGAAGCTCCAGCGATTCGAACAGCGGCGGGCCGACCGTCCGCCCGGTGACGGCCACCCGAACCGGCGCCTGCGCCTTGGCCAGCTTGAGGCCGCGCGACTCCCCGATGCCGGTCAGCGTCGACTTCAGCTCGTCCGCAGACCACGGCACGGTCTCGAAGGCCGACATGGTGTCGACGAGCACGTCGCCCGCCCCGTCCTTCATCGCCTTCGACCACGACGTCTCGTCCTCCGGCGGCACGTCCATGAAGAGGAAGTCGACGTAGGCGGGCACCTCGGCCAGGGTGGGGACCCGCTGCTGGACGAGCGGGGCGAGGGCGGCGAACACGTCGGGATCGAACCGGTCGGGCGGCCAGGGCGCATGCTCACCCGTCAGCCACGGCTGGCAGGCGGCGATGAAGTCGTCCACCGGCATGGCCCGCAGATACTCACCGTTGAAGGCGGTCAGCTTCTTCACGTCGAAGTACGCCGGCGACGGCACCACGTCCTCCAGCCGGAACTCGGCCACGATCCGCTCCCACGGCACGATCTCGCTGTCACCGCCCGGCGACCACCCCAGCGTCATCAGGTAGTTGCGCATCGCATCAGCGAGGTAGCCCTCCTCGCGGTACTGCTCCAAGGCCACCTTGTCGCGCCGCTTCGACAGCTTCTGCCGGCGCTCGTTGACCAGCAGCGGCACGTGGGCCCACGCCGGCGCGTCGGCACCGAGTGCGGACCACAGCAGCTGCTGCTTGGGGGTGTTGGCCAGGTGCTCCTCGCCGCGGACGACGAGCGTGATGGCCATCGTCATGTCGTCCACGACGTTGGCCAGCAGGAACACCGGCGTGCCATTGCCACGCAGGATGACGAAGTCCTCGATGGCGTCGTGGTCGAACGTCGGCCTGCCGCGGATGAGGTCGACCACCACCGTCCGGCCTGGCCGCGGCACCCGGAAGCGCAGCGCCCGACCGTCGGCCGGCCCCAGGCCCCGGTCCCGGCAGTGGCCGTCGTAGCCCTGGCGAGCGGTGCCGGCGTTGCGGGCATCGAGCTCGTCACGGCTGCAGTCGCAGTAGTAGGCGTCGCCCTGCTCGTGGAGCCGCAGGCCTGCGGCACGGTGCTCCTCGGCGTGGCGCGACTGGAAGTACGGGCCCTCGAAGGCCGGGTGATCGACGGTGATGCCCAACCAGGCCATGGCGTCGAGGATCCCCTGGGTCCACTCGTCGCGGTTGCGTTCAGCATCGGTGTCCTCGATGCGGAGGACGAAGGTGCCTTCGTGCTGCAGGGCCAGCGCCCAGTTGAAGAGGGCCGAGCGGCCCGACCCGACGTGGAAGTAGCCCGTGGGTGACGGGGCGAAGCGCACGCGCAGGGGCCGGTCGGTCACGGAGGGAGGCTACTGGCGGCCCACTACGGCTTCTTTGCACGACGCGGCGCCGATTGGCGCTGATCGGCCCGGGCAGGGGCGCGTCCATCACTGGGTCATCGCGGCGCACCCCCGCTATGGTGGGCGGATGGCCGACGGCCGAACCCGTCCCCCGGCCGACGCGCCACCGATGCTCCTCACGTTCCTGGAGCAGCGGGCGATGGGCGAGGTGGGCGCATTCCTCGCGGCGACCCCGTTGCTGCGGATGGTCGGACGCGGGGACCGTCACCCCGTGCTGGTGCTTCCCGGGTTCACGGCGTCGGACCGCTCGACCGAGGTCCTTCGCTGGTACCTCCGCAGCCTGGGGTACTGGACGCACGGCTGGCAGCTCGGTCGCAACTACGGCCCCAACGGCTACGTCATATCGGGCCTGGGCACCCGGCTGGCCGAACTGCACGAGCGCCACGGGCGCCCCGTGACCCTCATCGGGCAGAGCCTCGGCGGGATGTACGCGCGGCACATGGCGCGGCGAGCGCCGGACCTGGTGCGGGCAGTCATCACCCTGGGCAGCCCGTTCCGGACCCGACCCGGCGACCACAGCGCCGTCGAGCACCTCTGGCGGATGAGCACGGTCCGCAGCCGCCCGCAGGTTCGCCGCCTCGTGTCCGACGAGGACGAACTGCCGCTCTCGGTGCCCGCCACGGCCATCTACAGCCGGAGCGACGGCATCGTGAACTGGCAGCTCTGCATCGAGAGCGCTGGGCCGCTGCGGGAGAGCATCGAGGTCCGCTCGAGCCACTCGGGCATGGCGATCAACCCGAGCGTGCTGTACGCCGTGGCCGATCGGCTGGCGCAGCGCGAAGGCGAGTGGAAGCCCTTCCGGCCGCCGAGCACGCTGCGGCCGCTCTACCCGCCTGCGGCCACGTACCACACCGCGGCCTAGCGCGGCGCAGCCGGGACGCCCGATCAGCCGTCGGGAGTCTCGACGACGTCAGCTTCCGCGGGGCCTGGAACGACTTCGTGCGTCACCACGACGACGGGGCAGGGCGCGTGCTGCAGCACCTCGGTGCCGACCGAGCCGAGGACCAATTTGCGCAGCGCATGGTGCCGGCCGCGGCCGATGACCAGAAGCTCGGCGCCCTCGGCGGCCTCGCACAGGACGGCGGCCGGCACGCCTTCGGTGACGACTGGGTTGATCGTGACCCCGTCCGCCTCGCCGGACACCGCGGCCAGGGCCGTCTCCAGCTCCTCCTCGACGTCGACCGCCTGATCGGCCCTTGGGTGCAGTGGCACCGTCGCCCCCGGCACGACCACGTACGGGTAGTTCCACGCGTCGATGGCGTCGATGGTGGCGCCCCGTAGCCGAGCCTCCCCGATCGCCCACCGCAGTGCAGCGAGCGCGCTCTCAGAACCGTCGATGCCGACCACGATCCGCGTCATGCCGGCCACCGTACCGGCCGCCGGTCAGTGGCCCGCAGCCGCCAGCAAGACCAGGTTGCGGAGCTGGCGCAGCGCGACGGACAGGGTCGTGAGGTCGAACGTGTTGCCGGTCCTGATCTCCATGAAGACCTCGAGCACGCGCCGGACGCTCTGCTCGTTCGCCGTCAGCCAGTGCGCGACCAGCTCGGCCGGCGGCGTGAACACGTCGCCCGCCCGCAGCGCGTCGTGGGTGAGATCGCGCAGCGTCGTCATGAGGTCGTCGCGCTGCGCGGCCCGGGCATGGCTCTGCCACCGGTCGGACCGGGGCAGCTTGCCGACCCGGTCCCAAAGCCAGGCGACGTCCAGCCCCTCGAACAGGCCCCAGTAGACCGCGGCGGCATCCAAGGGGCTCCGGCCCCTGGCCTGCGCCACCTCGACCACGTCCCAGCCGGTGTGCAACAGCGGCCACACGGCCGCGGCCTCCGCCAGGTCCGGCGGGACGCGGTCCTCGAGCGCGCTGTCGACCGCTCGGGCCATCGCCTCCTCCATGGGCCCGTGGACGACGCCACGCAGCCCGCCGGCGAGCTCTTCGAGGCCGGGTCCGAACGCGGCAACCGTCGACGCCAGCTCCAGCGGTGGCCGGCGGTGGCGGAGCAGCCACAGCACCCCGCGCTCCACCATCCGGCGCAGACCGAGGAACAGCTCGAACTGCACGTCGACGCTCACATCCGTATCGAGCTCGTCGGTGCGGGCCCACCACCGGGCCAGCCCGTGCACGTCGGCGACCACCACGTGGGCGCGGGTGATGTCGGCCACGCCGGCGCCGGTCTCGTCAGTCATGCGGAAGTCGAACGACGTGCCCGCGTAGTTGACCATCTCGTTCGTGAGCATGGTCGTGATGATCTCGCGTCGCAGGCGGTGACCGCCCATGACGTCGGCGTAGCGCTCGCGCAGTGCGCTGGGGAAGTAGCGGACCAGCTCCCGCTGGACGTACGGATCGTCCGGCAGGTCCGAGCCCAGCACGACGGCGGCGTTGGTGTCCTTGGTGTAGGCCAGCAGCACCGCGAACTCCGGCGTGGTCAGGCCGAGCCCGGCGCTGGCCCGCTCGGACAACTGCTTGTCGGTGGGCAGGAACTCGAGGGCGCGGTTGAGGAGGCCCTCGGCCTCCAGTGAGCGGAGGTAGCGGGCATGAACATCGACCATGGGCCCGGCCTGCCGGCGGGCGATGGCGAGCGCCAGCGTCTGAGCCTGGTTGTCCTCCAGCACCAGATCGGCGACCTCGTCGGTCATCGAGGCCAGCAGCTCGTTGCGCTGCTTCACCGTGAGGTCGCCGGCCACCACCTGGGCGTCGAGGAGGATCTTGATGTTGACCTCGTGGTCGGAGCAATCCACGCCGGCCGAGTTGTCGATGGCGTCGGTGTTGATGAGCACGCCCGCCGAGCGCGGCCTCCACCCGCCCCCGCTGGGTCAGACCGAGGTTGCCGCCCTCGACGACCATCGCACAGCGGAGGTCGGCACCGTTGACGCGGATGGCGTCGTTGGCGCGGTCGCCCACCTCGGCATTGGTCTCTGTCGACGCCTTGACGTACGTGCCGATGCCACCGTTCCACAGCAGGTCGACGGGGGCGCGGAGGATGGCGCTCAGGAGCTCGTTCGGCGGCAGCGCGCTGGCATCGACGTCCAGCACCTTGCGGACCGGATCGGACAATGGGATCGACTTGGCCGACCTGGACCACACCCCGCCGCCGGGCGAGATGAGATCGCGGTCGTAGTCGTCCCAGCTGGAACGAGGGAGCTCGAACAGCCGCAGGCGCTCGTCGAAGGCGGGCCCGGCCGGCGGATCCGGGTCCAGGAAGACGTGCCGGTGGTCGAAGGCCGCCACCAGCCGGACGAACCGGCTGCGCAGGAGGCCGTTGCCGAACACGTCACCGGACATGTCCCCGATGCCGACGACGGTCAGCGGGTCGTCGTCCGCGTTCCGCGCAAGCGCGCGGGCGTGGCTGCGGGCGCTCTCCCAGGCCCCGCGGGCGGTGATGCCCATGGTCTTGTGGTCGTATCCGGCGCTGCCGCCCGACGCGAACGCGTCCCCCAGCCAGAAGCGGTAGCTGATGGCCACCTCGTTGGCGAGGTCGGAGAACGTGGCCGTGCCCTTGTCGGCCGCCACGACGAGGTAGGGGTCGTCGCCGTCGTGACGGACGACCGAGGGCGGTGGGACGACCCGACCGTCGACGACGTTGTCGGTCACGTCGAGCAGGCCGGCGACGAACTCGCGGTAGCAGGCCGCCACCTCGCGGCGGAGGTCGTCGGGATCGGTCATCTGCTCTCGCCTCTTCACGACGAAGCCACCCTTGGCGCCGATGGGGATGATGACGGCGTTTTTCACCATCTGGGCCTTCATGAGGCCGAGCACCTCGGTGCGGAAGTCCTCCCGCCGGTCGCTCCAGCGCAGCCCTCCTCGGGCGACCGGCCCACCCCGCAGGTGCACGCCCTCGACCCGGGGTGAGTACACCCAGATCTCGAACATAGGCCGCGGGAGCGGCAGGTCCGGGATCTTCTCAGGGTCGAACTTGAACGCCAGCACCGGACGGGAGCCGGAGGCGGCGTCACCGTCGACCGCCGGACGGTAGGCGTTGGTGCGGGTCGTAGCCTCGATGAGCGTGAGGAACGAGCGGAGGATTCGGTCCTCGTCGAGGCTCGGCACAGCGTCGAGCTGCGCCGTGATCGACGCCGTGATGGCGGCCAGGTCCGCCTGCCGCACCGGGCTGTCCCCGGAGGCGGCGTCCGTGTCCGTGGCGGGATCGAAGCGGGCTTCGAACAGCCGGACCAGCTCGCCCACGATCGGGCCGTGTCGGGCCAGCGTGGCCTCCACATAGCTCTGGCTGAACGAGAGGCCCACCTGGCGGAGGTACTTGGCGTAGGCGCGGAGGATGTCGACCTGACGGGCGCTCAGCCCGCCCACGAGCACGAGCTGGTTCAGCCCGTCGCTCTCGAGCTGGCCCCGGAACAACGCTCCGAAGGTGGCGCAGAACTCGTCGCGCACGGCCCGCTCGTCGATGCGCTCGGGGTCCTCCACCCGCAGCCCGATGTCGTACCGCCAGACGCTGGAGCCTTCGAGGCGGATCTCATGGGGGCGCTCGTCCACGACTGTGACGCCGAGGTCCTCCAGCAGGGGCAGGACCTCGGAGAGCACCAGCGGAGCGCCGGGACGCATCAGCGTGAACCGGACCTCCTCGGGCGGCGCGCCGAGAGGCCGGTGGAGCGCGGTGATCAGGTCCGCGCCCGCCTCGATCTCCAGCAACCGGCTCACGTCGGCGGCGGCAGCGGGCGGCGGATAGGCGTCGCGGTAGTCGGCTGGGAAGGCGTCGGCGAAGCGGGCCAGGGCGGCCAAGCCGGCGTCCTCGCCGAGCTCGCCGACCAGCGCGGCGCCGAGCTCGTCCGCCCAGTCGGCCACGATGGCGCTGAGCCGCTTCTCCACCTCGGCGATGACCGGCTGGCGGACCTCGGTGCCGAGCGCTACCCGCACGTACAGCCGGGCCAGCGCGCCCATGCCGATGAGCACGTCGTGCTCGGTACCGGTCCCGCCGTACACCTGTCGCAGCGCCTCCGCGATCTGCTCCGCCCGGTCCGTCGAGTAGCGGTCCCTGGGCAGGTACACCAGGCAGGAGACGAAGCGGCCGTAGTCGTCCCGCCGTTCGAAGAGTCGCACCTGGCGCCGGTCCTGCAGCTCGAGGATCCCCGACGTGATGGTGAAGAGCTCGTCGGCGTCGATCTGGAAGAGTTCGTTGCGCGGGTAGGTCTCCAGGATCTGGCGCAACGCCCGACCGCTGTGGCTCTCGGGCGCGAACCCGGCCCGATCGAGCACCTCGGCGGCCTTCTCCCGCAGCAGGGGGATGTCGAGCACGCTGTCGCGGTAGACGTCTGAGTTGTAGAGCCCGAGGAAGCGGCGCTCACCCACGACCCGACCGTCGCGGTCGAACCGCTTGACGCCGATGTAGGCGAGGTAGTCGGCCCTCAGGATCGTGCTGCGGCTGTTGGCGGTGGTCAGCATGAGCACGGCGGGAGAGAACACCATCCGCCGCGCCTCGGGTGTGAGCTCGGTGATCCGGTGCGGGTCTTCCGTCCGCCGTCCGTCCCGGAGGAGGCCGAGCCCGGTGCCTGCCACGGCAGCGATCACCTCGTCGTCCCCACCCTGGCCGGAGGGGCCGGCCGGGAGGGTGAAGTCGTACTCGCGGTAACCCAGGAACACCAGGTGGTCGTCACTGAGCCAGCGCAGGAACTGAGCGGCGCGGCTCGACTCGCCCGCCCCCAGCGGCAGCACGGTGTGTTCGAGCTCGTGGGCGAGCTGATCGCACCGGTCGCGCATCGACCGCCAGTCGGTCACGGCGACCCGCACGTCGTCGAGGGTGGACAGCAGCCGCTGCCGCAGCGCTTCCTGCCGTGCCCCGTCACACCGGTCGACCTCGAGGTGGATCCACGCCTCATCGGCCGTCCCCTCCTCGAGCCCGACGTAGCGGTCGCCCTCCCGGACCACGCGCAGCATCGGGTGGATGACGAGGTGAATGCCGAGCCCCATGGCCGTCATCACCATGCGGACGGAGTCGACCAGGAACGGCATGTCGTCAGTGACGACCTGGACGACGGTGTGCGGCGACTGCCAACCGGCCGCGACGAGGTCAGGGTTGAAGACCTGCACCTTGGCCTCACCGGGGGCCCGCTGCTCGCCCAGGCGGAGGTGGGCGAGGCCGGCACCAAGGAGGTCACGAGGCTCGCGCGCCTTGAGGTCCGTCAGCGACAGGTGCTGGAAGTATCGGGTCAGGAAGCCGTCGCAGCGGAGCTGGAGCTGCGGCGTGAGCTGCTGGTGGGCCAGCTCCAGCACGGGGCTCAGCGGGCGAGCGCCGTCGGGCGCCGAGCCCTCTCCCATGACCAGTCCCCTTTCCCGGTGCTCACGATGTCCCGGCGCCGTTGACGGGATGTCGATCCTCGCGGAGGACGGGGCCGATGTTACTGACGCACCTGGCCGACGACGTGCTACGCCGGCCCGGGCGCCTCTCAATCAGCGATTCAGTCGGCGATGCCGGCCTCGGCGACGACGGTGTGTGGCGACAGGCGCACGAGGACCTCCCCGGCGACGGCGTTGCGGCGGCCGAACTCGTCACCGCGGTCGGAGCCCATGTAGCGGGTGCCGATGCGGATGGACCACGGGAGCATCTCGTCCAGGTCCTCGCTGATCGTCACCTCACCGCGGGCCAGCACGAAGGAGAAGGGCGGCCGCTCGTCATCGACCAACAGCGCGACCCGCGGGTCGCGGCGCATGGCCTTCCCCTTTGCGGAACCGCTGCCCGTCATGAACACGAAGGTCCCGTCGGTGTCGAGCACGAACCACACGGGCACGACCGCTGGACTCCCGTCCTCGCGGATCGTGGCCACCTTGCCCGTGCGCGTCCCTTCGGAGACGAAGGCACGCCACTCGTCCTGCGTCATCGACCGCGCCATGGTCGGGTCAGCGCGAGAGCTGGCGCTCGGGAGCGATGCGCAGGATCACCCGTTCGCTCTGGATCGCCGGGGCGTAGTCCTTCCCGGTGTACTTCTGGGCGAGCCGGTCGATCATGGCCCGGGCCTCAGGACCGGTCTCGGTCCCGGCCAGCCGGCCCCGCACCTCGCCGTAGTGGTACGGGTTCGAGTTGTCCCAGATGGTGACCGTGACCCGGGGATCGGCCTGCAACGACTTGAACTTGGCGCGGTGCACCTCGGTGTTCATGAGCACATGCTCGTCGTCGGCGTCGACCCACATGACCTGGGTGGCGACGGCGCCGTTGGGCAGGTGGAAGGAGATCATCGCGAAGTTCTTTCCCTGCGCGAGCTCCTTGATGGCGGGATCCAGCATGGGTCGAAGGCTAGGTCGCCGCCGGCTCGACCAGCTCCGCGGCGAAGAACTCCAGTGCGGTCTTCGTCTTCGTCTGCTGGTCGCCGCCGGTCTTGATGCCACGCCCGCGCACGAACGCGCGCGCATCGAGGGCCGTGCCGGCGAGCTCGTTCGGGGCGCACTTGGTCGACAGCTCGAGGATCCGGCTGCCGTCGGGGTAGAGCCACAACTCGGCCACGAACCGGCCGCGGGCGAAGTCAGGCCGGTTGAGCACCATCTTCAGGACGAAGATCGGTCCCAGGGTTCGCAGCGCGTCGAGCTCGACGCCGTCCGGCGCATGCTGCTTGTAGAAAGCTCGCTGCTCCTTGGTGAACACCTTCCGGATCGGCACGCCTTCATGCACCGCCGCCCAGACCGGTTGGGGGGTGGGCTTGGACTTGAGCGAGGCCGAGCACACGTAACCACCGGGCATGGCGTCAACCTCGACGCCGAAGCCGGGCGACGCCCGCAGCTCGGCGGGCATCTCGTTCGGCACGACTGGACGGAGCTTGACGACCGAGTCGTCGCTCTTGCCCTGCACCCGCCGAGCCCGCACGACGACACCGGCCTTGTTCAGCGCCAGGTCGGGCGTGTCGAAGAAGAACACCTGGCGGATCTGGGAGTCGAGAGGATCGATCTCCAGGGCCGCGATGGTCGAGCGTTGCTCGGACTCCGGGATCGTCAGCTTCAACTCGACGCTGTCCGCGTCGCGCACCAGCTCCATGAGCTCGAGCAGCTCGGCACTGACGAGCGCCTTCTCCTTGGCCATCGCCCCTCCTTGATCGGGGGCCGATCTTGGCACCAAACCTGGAACCGACCGGAGCCGCTGTCGCGGTGGCCACGTTCGGGGCCGGTCGGCCACCGATTGTGGCGAACCACCCGCCGGCCGACGGGAAGGACGGCGCAACAGCCCGTCGCTCGGGCCGGCGGCCGGAAGCGATGACGGGGGGTACCACGACGACTGGCCGTTCGCGGCGAACGCCATGTTCGCGTTCCCCCGCGACGCCTCCGAACCGACCTACGAGCTGCGTACGCACGTCGAGGTCGACGGGCAGTGGCGGCCGCTCGATCCCGTCGCCGATCTGGGCATCAACGACCCCGAGCACTTCCGGCGGATGTTCTTCAGCGTCTACTACGGCTCGACGGACGAGGACTTCCCCCAGCGGGCGTTCTCCAGTGACGACCGGGCCCACTTCGAGGCCCGCCTGTCGACCTTCTGCGGGGCCGTCGCCCGTTCGCTGGCCCACCGCGGACAATCGGCCACCGCGATGAGGCTGGAGCTACGCGAGCTCCGCCGGGATGACGGCACCTGGGTGGCGACGCACCGAGAAGTGGTCGGCGCCTGCGATCCCATCGATTCGGCGTTCAGGTCGGCCGGACGATGATGGCCCGAGCGCTGACCGAGTGGCGCCGGCAATGGCTCGCCCGGACGACCGGCCACCACTACGGCGTGTTCCGGATCCTCTTCGTGGGCGGGTTCTTCCTCGCCCCGTTCCTGCTCCCGCTGCAGGCCACCCGGGTCGACGTCCAGCGCGCGCTGTCGGCCGGCACCGAGCCGTACACGCACCCGGTGCTCCTCCTGCGCCTCATCCACCTGCCGCTGTCGGCCGACGCTTCGCTCGGCTGGCTCATGGTGGGCCTGGCGCTCACGGCGACGATCGGGATCGCCACCCGGCTCTCGCTCGTCGGCGTCGCCGTGCTCCACCTCTACCTGGGATCGACCGCCAACTCGTACGGGTTCATCGCCCACGACACCACGGTCCCGGCCATCGTCCTGATCGTCCTCGCCGCCTGCCCGGGGGTTTCGCCACCCTGTCGATCGACGCCTGGCTGCGGTCGCGCGGGCGGCCGGACTCCGACTGGACCGGCCATCGTGCCCGCGTGCCCGTCTGGCCGGCCCGCCTGGTGCTGGTGATACTGGCCCTGACGTACTTCGCATCCGGCTACGCCAAGCTGCACGAGGCCGGACTGGACTGGGCCGACGGCTCGACGCTGCAGGCCTACCTGACCGATCCGCAACCGGCGCCGTTCCTGCTCGCCGACCCCGACGACGTCTCGTTCCGCGACTCGGTCGGCCTCGAGAGCTTCTCGTACAGCAGCGGGCGGCCCCGCGACTTCGCCGTCGAGCTCTCCAACAACCGAGCGCTGGCTGCCCTCGTCGCGCTCACGACCCTCGCCTGGGAGCTCACGTTCCCGCTCGTGCTGCTGTTCCGGCGCCTTCTGGTCCCCTACCTGGCGATGGGGATCGTCTTCCACGGCACGGTCGCGCTGAGCCTTGGGCTGACCAGCTTCTACACGTACCCACTGACCTACCTGATCTTCGTCAACTGGAACGCCCTGTGGGACCGGCTCGTCGCGCGAGCGCGGCGGTCCCGCCATCTTCAGTTCGTGGTGGCCGATGGGCTCACGGAGCGGACCCCGGCGTAGGTCGCGAACTCGGCGGTGCTCGTCGTCTCGAGGATGAGGATCGTGAGTCCGCCAGGCGTCGTGCCGGTATGGGTGACGCGCATGCCGGAAGCTGGGCCTTCCGCTGGGAAGAGCCGTCGTCCTTGCCCGAGGACGGTGGGGGTGACGACGAGGCGGAGCTCGTCGATCAAGCCGGCGGCCAGCAGAGATTGGGCGAGTCGGGCCGAGCCGTGCAGTTGGAGCTCGCGTCCCGGCCGGCCCTTCAGTTCCGCGACCTCCGCAGCGATGTCGCCGCGCAGGATCGTGCTCGGCGACCAGGTTGCATCGGTGAGGGTCTTCGAGGCGACGTACTTCGGGAGCCCGTTCATCCGCTCGGTGAACGGGTCGTCGGGGTCGGTGATCGCGGGCCAGGCCTGGGCGAACGCCTCGTAGGTGCGCCGGCCGAACAGCAGGGCGTCGGCTCGGCCGAGCCAGGCCGCGGCCTGGTCGATGAACGTCTGATCCATGTGGGGCACCATCCAGCCGCCGCGAGTGAAGCCGTCGCTGGGATCCTCGTCGGGCGAACCCGGCCCCTGATAGACGCCGTCGAGGGTGACGAACTGCGTGAGCGTGAGCCTCATCGGGGGACCTCGGGTCGCTCGACCAGCCCGGCGAGCTGCTCCGTGACCGTCCCCCACCCATCGAGGAATCCGAGTTCCTCGTGACGGGCGCGTGCCGCAGGATCGCCGTGGCGCACGACCACCTGGTAGTTGGTGCCGTCGGCATGGTCGCTGAGCATGATCTCCGCCGTCATCGACACCGGCTCGGGTGCTGCCGGCCGCCATCGACTGTCGATCGCGTTGGTGAACACGATGCGCTCGCGCTCCTCGACCACGAGAAAGCAGGCGTCGAGGTGGGGCAGGAACTCGACTCCGTCCTCGCTCATCGAGGTCACGAACGCGCCGCCCGGGACGGTGTCGAGCCGTTCGACGCGACACCGCATGGGTGCGGGCAGCCACCAGGCGGCCAGGCTGACGGGATCGGTCCAGGCATCCCACACGACCGAGCGGGGGGCGCGGATGATCCGGTCGAGGCTGAGATCGAGGTCGGGGTTCACGACGGCTCCTGAGGGTTGGTGACGAACTGCTCGAGACGGTCGGTGCGGCCTCCCCAGATCGCTCGCTGCTCGGCGAGCCAGCCGTCGACGACGGCGAGGCGCTCGCGGTCGAGCGTGCAGGTGCGCACCCGTCCAGCCTTCGCGGTACGGATCAGGCCGGTGTTCTCGAGGATCCGCAGGTGCTTCATGAACGACGGGAGGGTCATCGACGACGACCGCGCCAGGTTGCCGACGCTCGCCGGGCCCCGCCCGAGCTCGCCGATCACGAGACGGCGGGTCGGGTCCGACAGCGCACCGAACACACCGTCGAGTCGAGACGAATACTTTGCCATATAGCAAAGTATAGCGGACGCAGCGAAACTGCCGCAAGCAGTTGGCCGTTGACCCGGATGGCGAGAGACCAGCCGCTTCGAGGGTCGCTCGAGTCACAGCGAATGGGACCGCGGCCAACGGCGGGACCCGACACGGGCTCGTGGCCCCGAGCATCGTTCGCGATCCACCGCGATATGGGGCAGCGCGTCGGCGTTTGGTCAGTCATCCTGTTCAAACGTGAGTACAACGCTCCCGACCTTGTGACCGCCGTCGACCCGACGGTGCGCTTCGACGACCTGCGCGAATGGCAGGACGGAATCGATGACCGGCTTCAGCACTCCCTGCTCGGCCAGCGACATGAGGGTTCGGTAGTTGTCGGCGGATTTCGAGGAGTCGTTCCGGCTGGCGCTGATCGTGGCCTTCTGCCACGTGGCGGCGAGCATCTGCCAGAGATCGCCGACGACCATCAGGAAACGGCCGGCTGGTTTCAACGAGCCCTTGACCCGTGCGTAGGGCGCGTTGCCGTGAGTGTCCATGATCACGTCATAGCGCTGCCCGTTGCGGGTGAAGTCTTCCGCTTGGTAGTCGATGACGTGGTCGGCTCCGAGGCCGCTGACGAGTTCCGCGTTGGCGGCGCTGCACACGGCGGTCACCTCGGCGCCGAGGTGCTTGGCGAGTTGCACGGCCATGGTGCCCACCGCACCGGAGGCGCCGTTGATCAGCAGCGTCTCACCAGAGGCGAGCTTGCCCAGTCGGAAGAAGATGAGCGCCGTCGTGCCGCCGAAACAGAGAGCCACGGCATCTTGATAGCTGAGGTGCTCAGGAATCGTGGCGATATCTCCCTGTTCGGCCACGGAGACGTATTCGGCGTGGCAGCCGAAGTCGAACCCGCGCGAGGCGACCACCCTGTCGCCCGGCTGGAAGCGAGTGACCGCTCTCCCGACCGCCTCAACCTGCCCGGCCATCTCGAAACCGAGGATGGGCTGCTTTGGCCCGGTGAAGCCGAGTTTCAGCCGCATCGCCAGGCGCAGTCCGCGTGGGACCCGCAGGGCCCTCACCCGGGTGTCGCCGGAATTGACCGTCGTCGCAAAGGCTTTGACCAGCACCTCGCCGTCCGCCGGCACAGGCTTTGGCACTTCCCGAATTCGCACGACGTCCGGCGGCCCGTACCGTTCAGAGACTGCAGCCTTCATCGTTCACCCAGCCGGTGCATCGCGGCACGGTAACAGTGGCCCGAATCCGCCACGCCGACGATGGTCGCCCGTCGTGGACAGCGGCGCAGGGTCGCGGGGCCACGGCGCGCGGGAGCTGCGATCCGGCGAGGAGTTCGGCTGCGCGTTCTGGGACACCCGCCTCCGGCCAGGTCATCGAGCGGAACGCTGCCGAATCGGTGTGCCTCGAAGCCCGCAGTGGGCTGGCTATCGCTCCGCCGATGAGGCCGATGCAGACACACCCACCCCCACCAGTGGGAGCGGTCAGCGGCTCTACTCCGGGACCACGGCCCCGGTGCCTGCTTCGTGCGTCGTGACCGCCGGGTCGCCCCGATACTGGATCGTCCCAGTGCCGGTCAGCGTCGCGTCGAGCGTGCCCGTGGCGTTGACTCGGATGGTTCCAGTCCCCTGGAGTTGCGCCGTGCTGCTTGTGGCCAGGAGATCGTGAAGATCGAGCAACCCGTCGCCGGCGAGCACGGCGATCACGCGTTGAGCGGTCCCGGAAACCACGAGCGTGCCGTCGCCGGTCAATTCGGCAGTGAAGTCGGTGCTGGACACGCCGTCGACGGTCACGGCGCCATCGCCACTCAGTTCCACCCCGTCGAGCGACGGTGTGGACACGGCCACGTGGGTCGGCGTCTTCGTCGTGAAACTGCCGGTGTCGCTGATGACAAGACGGCGGTCCTCGACGGCGGTCGTGAATCGGCCGACGAGATTGTCGTCACCCGTCACCTCAACCGACTGCGGTGCTCCGACATGGACCACCAACGCGTTCGTACCAGCGAGCTCGATCGTGGTGAACGGCGCCATTTCCCGGCGATCGGTGACCGAGACTCCCGAGCCGTGAGTCGATGAGTCTGACGGCGACTCATGGCGATCATCGGTCGCGATCATGACGATGACGACCACTGCGAGTGCGCCAAGCATTGCGAGCAACCGAGCGCGCGACTTCGGGGCGGAACTGGCCTCGACAAGAGGCCGGTCGGTCAGGGCCATCACACACCTCCGGCGTCAGCTCCAGAGTTCTCCCTTGCCAACCACGAGTGGAAGGGCCGAAGGGCCTTCATGTCGGTCGATCCTGCACGACGCCCAGACACCGCGTTCCCACGAAACGCCAGCCAAGAGCGAGGAGCCCGGAGATCCGGATCGTGGTCGCTTCGGCCTTGGCCCTGTGCCTGCACGGTAGGTGAACGCCACGAGGTGGCTCTCACGCTGGTGTGTCGGGACAAGTCTGCTTGCGCTTGCTAGGCAAGCCCGATCAGCTGCCACGACGCCAATATTCCGGTCACAACGAGCCCTGCTGCGATGAGCGCACTGCGAGTCCAACGCCGCCGATCGGTCCGCCAGGCTCGGCGCCAGTCCGCAGCGGCCAGCGCGGCGAGCGCGAGGGTCGAGACGAACAGTGCGGCCGGAGCGCGTACCCAGACCGCTAGCCACGCGGGGAGGTCCGTCCACCCCAGGTAGCCCACGTAGATGATGCGTGGGAGTAGGCCACGAGGACGATCGAGGCGAGACCCGCCACGCTGGTGGCGATGGCTGCGGCAAGGACCGCTGAGCGCATGGCACGTCCCGGGCTCGTGCCGGCCGGCTCGGTCGACCGGGGCGGGTGTGCCCAGCCGAGACGACGAAGCGGCGTTGGGAGCACCGCCGCCAACATCACCAATCCGCACAGCGCGAGCAGGACCCGGGCCACCGGTGCTGGTCCGGAGCCGACCGGGGTGAGCTCGAGGTTGCGGAACGTGAACGGTTCGGTCTGGAGGTCGAGGACCTCGCCGGTCTCGGTGACGTACAGCTCGGGTTCGACCTGGTGGAGGAGGTAGGTCTCGTCGTCGCTGTCGCTGCCGTCGAAGTACAGACGGCCCCCGTCTTCGAAGAGCCGGCTGGCCGGCTCGGTGATCTCGAGGGATCCCAGCGTCGGCGTCTGATACTCACCGAGGTACGACTGCCAGTGGGACTCGTCAGGCGCCATGGCGTGCGCGCGGATGTCGGCCGCGAGGGAGGGCGGGGGAAGCCAGTCGTCCCAGTCCTCGCTCACACGGGCGTGGTCGGGTAGCGCGCGCAGGCGGTCGCGGTAGGGCGCCTCGTGTACGAGGTCGTCGAGGATGCCGAGGGCCAGGTTGCCTTGCAGATCGTGATCGGCGGAGTTGAACAGGACGCCGATGCCCAGCTGCAGCTCCGGAAGCCAGAACAGGTCGCTTCTGAAGCCGAATCCCCCACCCCCGTGGGAGAAGAGGTCCGCGTTGGCACCTTGGTACCACCCGGTGCGGCCAACGCCCAGGCCATAGCCGTACCCACCACCTCGTTCTGGGAACTGTACGGTGCGCATCTCGTCGATCAGCACCGGGTCGAGCAGGGTATGTCCGTCGATCGAGCCGTCAGCGAGCTGAAACTCGAGGAACCGCGCAAGATCGTTGACGCTCGAGTACAGCCCGCCACTGGGCACCATAGGCACCGCCCAGAACTTGCGCACAGGCAGCCCTTTCCCGATCGCCAGGTCATCGGCGGCGGTGATGACCTCAGCGTCGAAGGAGGCGTCAAGCATCCCCAGGGGTTCGAGCAACCGGTCCTGCACGTAATCGGCGAACGCCTGACCGGTCACGGTCTGCAGGATGTCGCCGGCGAGATCGATGTCGAGGTTGGAGTAGGCGTAGCCGGAGCCGACCGGGAACCGCAGCCACGTGTCGGAGATGCTGGCGATGTGGGCGTCGAATGAGTCCGCGTCGCCGTCCCAGTTGTTGCCGATCGGGGCCTCGATAGTGAACCCCGCGGTGTGGCTCAACAGGTGCCGCAGTGTGATCCTCGACTCAGCGCGGTCCTCGAAGATGCTTTGGACGGTGAAGTCCGGCAGGTACGTGGTGATGGGCTCGTCGAGGTCGAGGAGGCCGTCCTGCACCGCGAGCAACACCGCCGTCGCCGTGAAGGTCTTGGACGTCGATTGCAGGCTGAAGAGGGTGTCCGGGGTGATCGGTGCCGACGTGTGGCTATCGGCGACCCCGAACCCTTCCGACCACACGACGCCGTGGTCATCGACAACCGCGACCGCTAATCCGGGGATTCCCTGCTCCTCCATGAGATGAGGGATCTCTCGGCGGTAGTGATCGATGACCGCATCGGCCGCATCCGACCGGGCGGACATCCGTCCCGCGGTCGACTGCACCGGCTGGGTGCCGCAACCGCCGAACAGGACAGCCATGCACAGCACGGCGGTCGCTCGTATGCCGTTTCTCATCTTCTCTTGCCTGCTCCGGCACCGATGCCCGGCGCCAACAACAGCATCCGCCTCGCCGGCTGACGCGGGCAGGGCCGATCGTCCCTTCGTTGGGCTGCCGTATTCCCGCAGCGGGACGATCGGCCCTACCGCTGGGGGCGCACCGTGCGCTCAACTTGGCGGACGGCTCGAGATCGGCAGCCCGAGCGGCTCGAGGATGAACGCCACGCAACCGTCGCGAAATCGGCCGATACAGGCTGCACCAGACGGACAGGAATCCTCAGCCAAGCAGGCGCTTTGCGATCACCATGCGCTGGATCTGGTTGGTGCCCTCGTAGATCTGCGTGATCTGGACGGGCCGTCCGCCTCGTGTGCGTTCGTGTCGGACAGTGCCGCTGAGGTGGCGGGACGGTCCGCCCGCTGTCGACCCGGTGCGCCGTGTCGGCACGTACTAGGGATGACACTAGGGATCCTGTCCGGTTGCGCTTGGCTGGAACCCAGGTAGCCAAGCTCGGCAGCGCCGCGTGACGTCGGGCTGCTGGCGCCGGCGGAACCGGACTGAGAGGGCAAGATGTGCCCATGAGAGACCGGCCCGGGCGGGGCTTGGGCGTGCTCACGATTGGCCTGCTGCTTGTCATGCACTCGGCCGCCGCTTGCTCATCGGATGGATCAAAGCGATCTGAGCTACCCGTGCTAGCCATTGAAGGAAGCCTTCCCGTCGAGGAGACGTACCTCTTCGAGGTGGGAACGCATTGCGGGGTCGGGTACCTCAGCCTTCCAATCAATGGCCGTTTCTGGATCAGCGACGAGGCTGCCGGCGAGTGGAATTGGATGCCGCCTGAGTGGGCCGAGACGCTCGGTCCAGGCGAGGAGCTCATCACCATGGAGGTGCGGCTGTCCGACGACGGCACCGCGTTGACGGCGACGCTCGCCGACCGGTCCGTCTCCTACCGCCAGACGACCGAGGCCGATCCCGTGATCGAGTGCGATTAGGGAGGTTGCGCAGAGCGCACGCATGACGCCGAGGCCGATCACCCTGGCCAGGGCGACCTCGACCCGAGCCCGTTGAGGTCCGGTCGCGCTAAGCCGGGGCGCGGTCGAGGAGGTGGCGGTTCTTGCTGATGGGGCCAGGGAGGATCGAGAAGTGGACCTGGCCGTCGTCGTCGACGGCGACCACGCGGACGACGGCGATGGCCTGGGAGTTGCCCGCCAGCAGCATGCGGCCCACTGTCACCCGCGCCGGGTTACGCGCCTCGGAGAGCAGGCTCCAGCCAAAGCCATCGTCGTCCTGCGCGTTCAGGTCGGCCCTGAGGTCGAGTTGTGCTTCCATCGTCACCTCCTCGGCGTGGTCACTCCTCATGGTACGGGTTGATCATCGTCCGGTACTCGCAGTGAAGCAGGCGTTCGATGCCGTCGTCGAGGTCGTCGAAGTCGATGCTGTGGTGAAGGCGGTTGCGGCCGGTCGGACGGATCACCAGGCCGGCAGCCCGGATGGCTCCGACCGTCACGAGCGTCAGCCGCTCGAACCGAACCAGCGGCTGCTCCTGCGCCAGCTCATCGACGGTCACGCCTTCAGCGGCGAAGACCGAGATGGCGTAGGTCCCGTACGCCGCGTGAGCCCGGCGGGCGTCCACCTCCAGCAGATCGCGACGAGCTCACCGCCCCTGACGACCACGACAGTCTCATCGGTGAGCTCATCACCCGCCCTGACGTACCGCTGCTTCACGTCTCACCGTCGAGTGATGCCGCCAACGTGGCTGCGACGCCGGCGTCGGCGCCGTCCAGAGCGTGCGCATAGGTCCGCAGGGTCATTGCCGGGTTGGCGTGTCCCAGTCGGCCGGCGACCGTCCGAATGTCATGGCCCCGGCCGATGGCCTCGGTGGCGGACCAGTGGCGCAGGTCGTGGAGCCGCCAGCGGGGGTCAAGGCCAGCGTCCCGACGGGCCAGACGCCACCAACTCGTCAGCCGCTCCGGGTTCAGCGGCCGCTCGAAGGGCGTCAGCAGCCACGGGCCCCACCATTCGGACAGCGACCACAGGCCCTCGATGGCGGCGACGGTCTGCGGGTCGAGGCGCACCACGCGCCGGTTGCCGGTCTTGGTCGCAGCGTCGATCAGCGCGGGCACCTGTCTGTGAGCAACCGAGCCGGACCGTTCAATGGCGATGCTCGAGTCGATCGTGAGGCGGTCGCCGTCGAGGTCGGCACAGACGAGTGCCCAGAGCTCGGCCCGGCGAGCGCCGGTGATGGCCGCGAGCCGGACCGCGACGCCGGCGGCCGGGTCCAGGCGGCCGGCCGCCTCGATCACGGCCCGCACTTCCACCGCTGACATCGCAGAGCGGGGCGCGAGCGTCCGGCGGCCGAGGGTCGCGAGCGCGGCCACATTCGTCGAGACCCATCCCCACGCGCCGCGTATGACAGGGCAGCCCGCAGCACCAGGTGCTGGTTGCGCAGCGACGACTCGCCGACGCCCTGGGCGCGGAGCCGGGCGTGCCAGCGGTCGACGTCGGCCACCGTGAGCCGCCCGAGGTGAGCGCGAGCGATGCGATCAGCCTTGACCAGGGACGCCCGGCTGGTCTGATCTCGCACCGACGATACTGCCCAGGTGGGTGACCCCGCTCCAGCCAGGCGTCGAGCGCATCAGCCACCGTCCGGCCCTCACTCACCGCCGGCGGTCTCACCGTGAGCTCCGCCGCTACCCGCTGCGCCTGGCGCTTCGTGCCGTGGACCGTCCGGCTGGCCTGGGCGGGTCCGCCCCGCGCGTCGTAACCGACGAAGACGCGCACTTCCCACACGCCAGGCCGCCGCTGCCGGATCGTCGCCACGAGAGCGACCGTCGTCGAGTAGGGATGGCGCTAGGGATGACCCTCGGACAGGGCGATACGAGAAGACAGCAGACGGACGAGAATCCCTATCCGAGCAGGCGCTTTGCGATCACCATGCGCTGGATCTGGTTGGTGCCCTCGTAGATCTGCGTGATCTTGGCGTCGCGCATCATCCGCTCGACCGGGAACTCGGTCGTGTACCCGTAGCCGCCGAGGAGCTGGACCGCGTCCGTCGTCACCTGCATGGCGACGTCGGAGGCGAAGCACTTGGCCATGGCGCCGGTGATCGACAGCTGGCCGTCCGGGTCGCCCTCGTCGACGAGCGCGCAGGCCCGGTAGACCAGGCCGCGGGCGGCATCGATGCGCATGGCGGCGTCGGCCACCATCCACTGCAGGCCCTGGTTGTCGGCCAGTGGGCGGCCGAACGTCCGCCGCTCCTTCATGTAGCCGATCGCATAGTCGAGTGCGCCTTGAGCGATGCCGACGGCCTGCGCGCCGATCGTCGGCCGGCTGCGGTCGAGGGTGTGCATGGCGTACCGGAAGCCCTGACCCTCTTCGCCGATCAGGTTGGCGGCCGGCACCCGCACGTCGTCGAGCACGATCTGCGCTGTCGGCGACCCCCGCACGCCCATCTTGTGCTCCAGCTTGGCCACCTGCACACCCCAGCCGGCCTCGACCACGAAGGCGCTGATGCCACGGTGCCCCGCCGGCGGGTCGGTCTTGGCGAACACCGTGTACAGGTCGGAGATCCCGCCGTTGGTGATCCAGACCTTGGTCCCCGACAGGATGTAATGGTCACCGTCCCGCACGGCCCGCGTGGTCATCGAGGCCACGTCGGAGCCGGCATCGGCCTCGGACAGGCAGTAGCTGGCCTGGCTCTCGCCCGCCGCGATACGAGTGACGTAACGGGCCTTGAGGTCCTCCGAGCCGAAGTTGAGGACGGGCAGCATGCCCAGCTTCGAGATCAGGAAGATGAGGCTGGCCGAGGCGTCGACGCGGGCGAGCTCCTCGGCGACGATGGCCTGGGTGACGAGGTCCGCGCCGGCCCCGCCGAACTCCTCGGGGTACGAGAGCGAGGTGAGCTCCATCGACCGCAGGGCCTCGAACGCCGGCCACGAGTACTCACCCGTCCGGTCGGTCTCGGCGGCCAGCGGGGCCAGCTTGTCCTCGGCGAACTGGCGGACGACGGCCCGGAACTCGTGCTGCTCGGGGGTGAGGCTCATCGGCTGCATCAGGCCCCCAGTCTGCTCCCTCCGGCCTCCGAGCGGGCAGCCCGATCGCTCAGATCGCGGTCACGGTGACGCGGCGGCCCGCCGCGCGGACGAGCGCACGGATGTCCTCGGCGTTGCTGGTGAGGATCTCGTCACCGTCGACGGCGATGTCGACCACGGACGCGTCGATCACGTCGTCCATGTCGGCGAGCCCGAGCAGCACGCCGATCGGTCGCGACCGCTCCGGATCGAGTGCCCGCTCGTCGACGGTCGCCAGGGCGCGGGCGAGCCTGGCCTGTCGCGGCCCGCCCCGGCACACCTGGGCGACCACGGCGGAGGAGGTGCGGATCGGCACCTGCGCCCGCTCGGCACTGTGCAGCAACGCGGTCACGCGCAGGTCTCCCCGCTCCGACGCGATGAGCGCACCAGCATCGAGGACGAGCGCCATCACCCGACCCCCGTCCGCCACTCGCCAGTCTCCGGGTCATACGTCATCGACCTCGCCCGTGCCTCCTTGGCGGCGGCTTCCAGATCGGCCTCGGTCCAGCCGTGCTCTTCCATCATCTCGGCGATGAACTTCCCGAGCAGGCGATTCCTGACCCGCTGGCGGGCCGCCTCGGCCAGCCACGCGGAGACCGTCTCGCCCTCGTCCTCAGCTGCTTCCTTGATGGCGTCCGCCAGCTCGGGCTCGAACGAGACGCTCAGCTTCGACACCGTCACGGTGCGATCCTACCACGGTAGGATCAGCCCGGACCCGGCTCCGCGAAGCGGGCGGGCGAGAGGGCCTCAGCAGTCACGCCCCGCGCCGCCACCTCGGCTGGGAGGCCGCTGCCGGTCACCAGGCCGGCGAGGCAACGGGCCATGGCCGGCGCGGTCTGGATGCCATAGCCACCCTGGCCGGCCAGCCAGAAAAGGCCGGCGAGAGTTGAGTCCTCGCCGACGACCGGGACGCCGTCGGGGGCGAAGGTCCGCAGGCCGGCCCAGGCGCTGACCACCGATCGCAGACCCAACGTCGTGGCCCCGTTGACGCGCTCCATCCCCAGGGCGACGTCCGCCTCCTCGGGCCGGGCGTCGCACGGCGCGGCTGGGCGTCTCGTCGGCCGGCGACACCAGCACGTTCGGACCCTCCGGCTTGAAGTACCACGAGTGGGCCGCGTCGGACACCAGCGGCCCCTCGGCGTCGAGCACGGAGCCAGCCGGGACACGGCAGACCGCGATGGTGCGGCGGAGGGGGCGCAACCCGACGGGGCGGGCGCCGGCCAGCACCGCCAGTTCGTCGCACCACGCGCCCGCGGCCAGCACGACCGCGCCGGCCCTGATCTCGCCCGCGGCCCAACCGACCCGCCATCCCGCACCGTCCGGACGCAGGTCGCGCACCTGCGCCGAACGGACCACCGACCCGCCCGCCTGCGCGAGACCGCGCAGGTAGCCCTGGTGAAGGCCGAGCACGTCGATGGCGGCGGCGTCGGGCTCGAGGGCCGCGGCGGCGACGTACTCCTTCGACAACGCCGGGCAGCGGTCCCGCGCCTCATCCGCCGGAAGCGGTCGCAGCGACGGCACCTCGGACACCAGGCGGTCGAGCAGGCGCAGTTGTCCCTCCGGTGCCACCCAGAGCGCGGATCGCGGTTCCAGCAGCGGCGAGGTCCCGAAGCGCTGCGGCGCGGCGTCGTAGTCGGCCCGGCTGGCGGCCGTCAGCGCCCGGACCGTCGGGGGCCCGTAGCTCTGGAGGAAGACGGCCGCCGATCGGCCGGTGGTGTGGTGCGCGAGCTGCTCCTCCTGCTCCAGCAGCACCACCGAGCATCCGGCGTCCGCCAGCTCGCAGGCTGCTGAGACCCCGGCGATGCCTCCACCAACCACGGCAACGTCGACGGCGACATCGACCGGGGCGTCGACGACCGCCGCGCTCAAGCGCCGAGCAGGTCCCGCCAGGAGGCGGGGTACGCGCTCACCACGTCGCCGTGGGCACGGCGCAGCGTCTCCTCGGGGACGCCACCGGCGATGGCCCGGGCCTCGGCGTAGTGGACCACGTGGCGAACGCCCTCGAACAACGGCCGGCGAAGCGTCACGAGCTCGGCGGGTGGGGACGGGTCGAGGAAGCCCCAGACCGTGAACGCCACCGTGAAGTCGTGGATCGTCGGCGCCCGGCCGAAGATCGACGCCCGCCGCAGCGCGACCCCGAGGCACCCTTGGATCGCGTCGTCGGCCACCTCACCTGGTTGCAGCTGCAACCGATCCCGGAACCGCTCGGCGAGGAGCAGTCCATACCCCTGGTCCGGCCCCTGGTAACCGAGCTGCGGCCCGGTGGGCTGGCGACCGGTCACCTCGGCCGGACGGTCGGCCTTCCACGCCTCGGGGACGTGGTCGGGTGATTCGTACGAACGAGGCCTGTCCACCGGCGATGTGGGGACGAACTGGGGCGCGGCCATGACCCTGTTCTACTCGGCTGGGGAGCGTGCGCCGGCGTGGATGAGTCCGTAGACGATCGAGTCGGCCAGCGCCTGCCACGACGCCTCGATGATGTTGCTCGACACCCCGATGGTGGTCCACGAGCGCTCCCCGTCGGACGCGTCGATCAGCACCCGAGTGATGGCTCCCGTCGCGGTCGCGCCGTCGAGGATCCGGACCTTGTAATCCGTCAGGTGCACACGGGCCAGCTCCGGGTAGTAGGTACTCACGGCGGCCCGCAGGGCGGTGTCGATGGCGTTGACGGGACCGTTGCCCTCGGCGGTATGGACGTAGCGGTGAGCTTCCGGTCGCCCGTCGCCCGGCACCCAGACCTTCACGGTCGCCTCGGTCGTGAAGTCACCGTTGGGCAGCTCGTCGGTGATGACCCGCATCGACTCCACCCGGAAGAACTCGTTCTCCCAGCCGTCGGCGCGACGCATGAGGAGCTCCAGCGAGGCGTCGGCCGCCTCGAAGTGGTAGCCCTCGTGCTCGAGCCGCTTGAGGTCGTCGATCACCTGGCTGACGGCGGCGCCGTCCATGTCGAGCCCGATCTCCTCGGCCTTCAGCTTGATCGTGGCCCGGCCCGCCATCTCGCTGACGACGAACCTGGTCCCGTTGCCCACGGACTCCGGATCGACGTGCTCGTACGCGTCCTTGCGCTTGGCGATGGCCGAGACGTGGAGGCCGGCCTTGTGCGCGAACGCGGACGCGCCGACGTAAGGCGCCTGCGGGTTGAGCGGCCGGTTGACCAGCTCGGCGATGTGGTGGCTGACCCCGGTCAGCAGCGGCAGGCGACCTTCGGGCAGCGTGGTGAACCCCATCTTCAGGGTGAGGTTGGGGATCACCGTCGTCAGGTTGCAGTTGCCGGTGCGCTCCCCCAGCCCGTTCATGGTGCCCTGGACCTGGCGGGCGCCCGCCTTCACCGCGGCGATGGCGTTGGCCACTGCGCAGCCGGTGTCGTCGTGCGTGTGGATGGCGATGGTTGCATCGTCACGGAAGTGCCCCGTCACGGCAGCGACGATCTGATCGACCTCGAACGGCAGCGAACCGCCGTTGGTGTCGCAGAGGACCAGGTGGGACGCACCCTTCTCGACCGCCGCCTCGAGCACCCGGAGAGCGAACTCCGGGTTGCGCTTGAAGCCATCGAAGAAGTGCTCGGCGTCAAAGAGCACCCGCAGACCGTTGCCGACCAGGAACTCGACGCTGTCGCTGACCATCGCCTCGCCCTCGGCCAGCGAGGTGCCGAGGGTGTCGGTCACGTGGTAGTCCCAGCTCTTGCCCACGATGCAGACGGCCGACGTCCCGGCCTCCACGAGGTTGCGCAGCGTGGCATCGTCGTCGACCTTGCCCTTCGCCCGCCGGGTGGAGCCGAAGGCGACGAGCGTGGAGGTGTCGAGGCGCAGCTCACCGGCGGCACGACGGAAGAACTCCTCGTCCTTGGGGTTGGCTCCCGGCCAGCCGCCCTCGATGTAGTGCACGCCGAGCTGGTCGAGCTGCTCGGCGATGCGCAGCTTGTCCTCGACCGTGACCGACACGCCCTCGAGCTGGCACCCGTCCCGGAGGGTCGTGTCGAAGATCTCGACGTGATCTGCGTGACCAACGTGATCTACGCGATCTACGGGTTCGACGTCAGCCGACATGCTCGCACCAGTCCTTGTACTTGTCCTCCTGACCGCGCACGGCGCGGCTGAACACCTCGGCTACCGCCCGTGTCATCGGGCCGGGGCACGGCAGCAGACGATCGTCGACGGAGTTGACGGCGCTCACCTCGGCCGCCGTGCCGCACACGAACATCTCCTCGGCGATGTAGAGGTCGCTCCGGGCGAGGTTGTCGACCCGAACGTCGAAGCCGAGGTCACGGGCGATGGTCGTCACCGAGGCCTGGGTGATCCCCTCGAGCGCGCCGGCGGAGAGCGGCGGCGTGATGAGGATGCCGTTGCGCGCCGCGAAGATGTTCTCGCCGGTGCACTCGGCAACGAGGCCATTGGGCGCCAGCATGATCGCTTCGTCGTACCCGGCCTTGAGCGCCTCGACCTTGGCGAGCGACGAGTTGGCGTAGTTGCCTGTGGTCTTCGAGGCCGGCGGCATGGTGTTGTGGTCGTGCCGGGTCCAGGAGCTGACCTTCATCCGGACGCCCTTCGTCACCGCGTCGTCGCCCAGGTAGGCGCCCCACGGCCAGCAGGCGATGGCCACGTCGACCGAGCAGGGCAGCGTGTTGAGCCCCATCTCGCCGTAGCCGTAGTAGGCGATCGGCCGGACATAGCACCCCGGGAGTCCGGTCGAGGCGACGGTGTCCTTGGTCGCCTGGATCATCTCCTCCACCGTGTAGGGGATGTCCATCCCGACGATCTTCGCCGAGTTGAAGAGGCGCACGATGTGGTCGGTGAGGCGGAACACAGCCGGACCCTGCTCGGTCTCGTAGGCGCGGATCCCCTCGAAGACGCCGGTCCCATAGTGCAGCGTGTGCGTCAGCACGTGGATGCGCGCGCTCTCCCAGTCGACGAGGTCTCCGTTCATCCAGATCTTGGGAGTGGGCGTGATCGCCATGGTGTCCTCCGGCGGTGTTGGTCCGGGTATGTGGTCCGAGAATGATGAAAGCCGCCCCCGGAGGGACGGCTTTGGAGCGCACGACGGGACCCGGCGTGCGCTAGACGATGATGAGTACCTGGGGCAGGCGGCTGGCCATCAGGGGGGAGTCTCGTCGGGCGGAGTTGACAACGTCAAGGCGCGCCCGGGGCCGGCACCCGCGCATCGGCCCGTTGCGCGGGTGCCGGGCCCGGCGTACGATCGAACTCATGTTCGCAGAACTGGTGTTCGCCTTCGGCAGCGCCGGCTGGTCAGGCCTGAGCGGCCTTGGCGCGCCCGCGCCAAGTCGTCCCCGATCTCCTGCGTGGTCCCGGCGAGGGGCCGAGCGAGAGACACGGCGCAAGCCGCCCGCACCCTTTCCGCCGCCTCACCCTCGCCGAGGAACTCGAGCATGTGGGCCGCGGAGAGCACGGCCGCGGTCGGGTTGGCCTTCCCGGTGCCCACGATGTCGGGGGCCGAGCCGTGCACGGGCTCGAACATCGACGGACCCGTGCGGGCGGGGTTGAGGTTGGCGCTCGAGGCGAGGCCGATGCCGCCGCTCACCGCGCCCCCCAAGTCGGTGAGGATGTCGCCGAAGAGGTTGTCGGTGACGACCACGTCGTACCGGTGGGGGTCCTGGACGAAGTAGATGCAGGCCGCGTCGACGTGGTTGTACGCGGTGCCGACATCCGGGTAGCCGGCGGCGACCTCGTCGAAGGTGCGTTGCCAGAGGTCACCGGCGAACGTGAGCACATTGGTCTTGTGCACGAGCGTGAGGTGCCGCCGCGGCCGGGCCATCGCGAGGTCGAACGCGTAGCGCACGCAGCGCTCCACGCCCATCCGCGTGTTGACGCTGCCCTGGGTGGCCACCTCGTGCGGCGTCCCCTTGCGCAGGAGGCCACCTTCCCCGACGTAAGGCCCTTCGGTGTTCTCGCGGATGACGACGAAGTCGTGAGGGCGGTCCTGACCGGGCCCGGTGCCCTGGAACGGCCGCTGGTTCACGTACAGATCGAGCTCGAAGCGCATCCTGAGCAGCAGCCCCCGCTCGATCACGCCGGGCGGGACCTCAGGAGTACCGACGGCGCCCAGCAGGATGGCATCGAAGGACCGCAGCTCGTCCAGAACGTCGTCCGGGAGGATCGTGCCGTCACGCAGGTAGCGGGCGCCGCCCAGGTCGAACTCGGTCGTGCGGAGGTCGACGCCCGAGGCAGCGGCGACCTTCAGGGCCTCGGCGGTCACCTCGGGACCGATGCCGTCTCCTCCGATCACAGCGATCCGGTGCGTCATGCCCGGGCACGATACGCAGGCCGGCAATGAGTGGCATCCGCCCGGGCAGGCCGGGGGGCGGCCGCAACGCCCAGCACCGGCGGGCATCGGTGGCGATAGCCTCCGCGGGCATGGCGCAGACCCACCAGCTGTCCCGGCGCGCGTACGAGCGGTTGCAGGCCGAGCACGACGACCTGACGACCCGCGGCCGCATCGAGATCGCGCAGGCCATCGAGCGGGCGCGCGAGATGGGCGATCTCTCCGAGAACGGCGACTACCACGCCGCGAAGGACCAGCAGGGCCACATGGAGGGTCGCATCCGAGCGCTCGAGGCGATCCTGGAGAACGCCGAGATCGTCGACGATGCCGTGGAGGGCGTGGTGTCCGCCGGCTCCATCGTCACCATCCGCTACGAGGGCGACGATGACGACCTGGCCGAGACCTACCTGGTCGGCCACATCGAGGAGAAGGCAGAGCACGACGTCATATCGCCGACCTCGCCGTTGGGCGCGGCCCTTGTGGGCAAGCGCGCCGGTGACGAGATCGAGTACGACGCCCCGGGTGGGGTGCTCAAGGTGCACATCCTGAAGGCCACGTCCTGACGCCCGTCACGATCTGAGCTGGTCGCACCCCCCATGGCCGAGCCCACCGACGAGGAGGCCGCACCGGCGACCCCCGACCTGCCTCCGGGTCGGGACGTGGAGCTCCCGGGACGGGGCACCACGTTCATCCGGGAGGTGGGCGGGCCGCCGGGGGCTCCGACCGTGCTGCTGCTGCACGGCTGGACGGCGACGGCGGACCTCAACTGGTTCACGTCGTTCGCCGCGCTCGGGCGCCGGTTCCGGGTGCTGGCGATGGACCATCGTGGCCACGGTCGGGGCATCCGCACGTCGGAGGTCTTCCGCCTGCGCGACTGCGCCGACGACGGCATCGCGCTGGCCGACGAGCTCGGCGTCGACCGGGTCATCCCCGTCGGCTACTCCATGGGCGGGCCGGTCGCGCAGCTCATGTGGCGGCGCCACCGCGACCGGGTGGACGGCCTCGTGCTGTGCGCCACCGCCAACCGCTTCTCCACCACCCGGGACGAACGGTTGGCCTTCGCCGGCATGTCCGCCCTGGCCCGCGCCGCACGCATGACCCCGAGCGTGCTGCGCGACCGCCTGTCGGGCGTCTACCTGACCCGGCGGGCCGGCCGCTACGACACCTGGGCGATGGAGCAGGTGGGGCGGCACGACTGGACGAAGATCCTCGAGGCGGGGCGGGCCATCGGGCGGTTCTCGTCCCGCGAGTGGATCGGCGAGATCGACGTCCCCACGGCTCTCCTGCTCACCATGCGGGACCACGTCGTCCCGCTGGCCCGGCAGATCCGCCTGTTCGAATCGATTCCGGGAGCGAAGGCGTACCGCGTCGACGGGGATCACGACGCGTGCGTCGCCAACGCGGCCCGCTTCGTCCCTACGCTCGTCAGCGCCTGCACGTACGTGGCCGAGCGAGCCCGTCTGACCACCGCGACGTGACCGCGCCGGCGGTCCTTTCGGTCCGGCGCACGCGTCGCTGGGCGGCGGCGCTCCTCGGCGCCACCGCGGCTGCGGCGTTCATGGCGCTGGCCGCGCTCCGCCGCAGGCGCCGTGGCCCCACCGGAGACGAGCACAGACTGCGCCACGGGTCCCGGCGGGCCCGGAACACCGAGCTGGCCCGTCTCGGCGCGCGCGTCGGACGCACCTACGCGTCGACCGCCGCCCGCAAGCTGTTCGCGTCGGCCGAACGGGCGGAGATGCTCGATCGCCAGCGGGAGCTGCGCACGGCCGAGGACGTGGCCGCCAGCCTCGGTCAGATGAAGGGCGCCCTCATGAAGCTCGGGCAGATGGCGAGCTACCTCGACGACGGCCTGCCCGAACCGCTGCGGCTCGCGCTCGGTGACCTCCTGGCCGAGCGCGCCGCCGATGAGCCCCGAGCTGGCGGCCGGCGTGGTCCGCCGGGAGCTCGGCGCTGCCCCGGACGAGCTCTTCGTCGAGTGGGATCCCGAGCCCATCGCCGCGGCGTCCATCGGTCAGGTCCACCGGGCGCTGTGGTGGGACGCCGAACAGGGCGTGGAGCGCGCCGTCGCCGTCAAGGTTCAGTACCCGGGGGTCGCGGACGCCATCCGCGCCGATCTGGCCAACGCCGATCTGCTGGGCTCGATGATGAGCCAGCTCTTCAAGGGCCTCGACCCTGCACCGATGGTGGCCGAGATCCAGGCCCGGATCGGCGAGGAGCTCGACTACCGCGTCGAGGCCGCCAACCAGTGTGCCTTCGCCGACTTCTACGACGGCCATCCGTTCATCCACGTCCCCGCCGTCGTCGGCCCGATGTCGACGGGACGGGTGCTGACGACCGACCTGGCGGCCGGGGCCGGATGGGATGAGCTGCTCACGTGGAGCCAGGCGGAGAAGGACCTGGCCGCGGAGGCGATCTTCCGCTTCGTGTTCCGGAGCCTGTACCGGTTCCACGCGTTCAACGGCGACCCGCACCCGGGCAACTACGTGTTCCGGCCCGGCGGGCAGGTCACCTTCCTCGACTTCGGGCTCGTCAAGCACTTCGACGACGGAGCCATGGAGACGTTCCAGTCGATGATCGGCTCGGCGGTGCTCGAACCGGACCACGCCCGTTTCCGCGGCGCCGTCGAGGGGGCGGGGTTGCTCCGGCGGGGCGCGCCGGTGAGCACCGAGGAGGTCGGCCGCTACTTCGACCACTTCTACGAGGCGGTGCGGACCGATCAGACCATCACCTGGACGACCGCCTACGCGTCGGCCACCGTTCGGCGGACGTTCGACCGCAACTCCC
This sequence comes from uncultured Acidimicrobiales bacterium, assembly GCA_963829955.1. GTDB lineage: Bacteria > Actinomycetota > Acidimicrobiia > Acidimicrobiales > Ilumatobacteraceae > DASTFY01. The sequence goes on along the minus strand of CAWHKS010000007.1, from coordinate 77,427 downwards.
CGATCGCGCAGTACGCGACTGTGCCCGCGGACTTCGTCGTCATCCAGCGCATCAACCTCGGGCTCTACGCCATCCTCGGCCACCTCGGCGCCACGGCCAACTACCGCAAGATCGCGGAGGAGCTGTGGCCCATGGTGAGCGGCCCTCCCTCGACACCGATGGGCGAAGCCGAGGCAGCCTGGTTGGCGAGGCGGTCGGCGCCCCTCGCCGCTCAGTCCTCCCAGTCCCCGTCCCAGTTCTCGTCTCAGTCCTCGTCGGGCTCCATGGCGTAGGCGCCGAGCAGGTCGCGCGCGGACACGATCCCGACCAGCCGGTTGTCCTCGCCGAGCAGCACATGGCGGACGTACTCCTCCATCATCAGCTCGGCCACCTCGTGGACGGTGGCCGAGGGATCGCACCACACCACCTTCTTGCTGGCCAGCTCCCGGGCGGTCGTCTCGTCCGGGTCGAGACCATCGGCCACCGCCCGCACGATGTCGCGCTCGGAGATCACGCCCTCCACGTCGTGCATCGACCCGACCACGAGGATGCCGACCTGGTCGCCCACCAGCTCGTCGGCCACGGCCAGCAGCGAGGCGTCGGGCGGGATGGTGATGACGGTGTCGGCGGCGTAGATGCGCACGGAGGCACGCCCACCGATGGTCGGTTGGGTCTCGGTGCCCTCGGTCAGGCTGCTGCCCGTCAGGTTCCCGCCGGTCACATTGGTGTCGGTCATGCTGATGTCGGTCATGGTCATGGGTCCTCCTGCTCCGTCCTACCACGGGCCGAGCTCGTCGCGACCGGGCCGAAGGTCCCGACGGGAGCGGCCGGACGCACCGGACCGCTGGATCAGTCTCTGCGTCCGGTCAGGACCAGGCGCAGCCCGAGCGCGACCATCACCAGGCCACCGGCTCCGCCCATCACCTCGATCCGCCGCGGGGAGCTCTCGAACCAGCTCCGCACCGTGCCGGCGGCGATGCCGTAGGCGCCGTCGGACAGCAGGGCCAGCAGACAGAACAGCATCCCGAGCACGAGGAGCTGGACCGTCGGATGCCCGGCCCCGGGCCGCACGAACTGCGGCAGGATGGCCAGGAAGAACAGCGTCGTCTTGGGGTTGCTGACGCCGACCAGGAACCCGTCCCTCACCAGCTGGCCCGTGGTCCGGACCGTGGCGGCGGTCCCGGCGGCGATCGCCGCCGACAGCGAGCGCCGGTCCCGCCACGCCCGCACCCCGAGGAACACGAGGTACCCGCCGCCGATCAGCTTCATGGCCGTGAAGACGGCGCTGGACGTGGCCACCACCGCGCCGAGACCCGCCGCCACCGCGACCACCTGGACACAAGCGCCCAGCGTGTTGCCGGCCACGGTCGCCACGGCCGCCAGGCGCCCGTAGGCGACGCCGCGGCTCACCACGAACAGCACGCTCGGTCCGGGCACGATGAGGAGCGCCTCGGCCGACAGGAGGAAGGCAAGGATCTGCGACGACGACACGGGTGGCCACGGTAGGCGCCGGCGTGCGGTGACCGCCTGCGACTTCCCGACGCCAGGTTCCCGTGCTCCCGGTACGATCCCGCCGTGCGGGTCCCGCGGATGGTGGCGGCGCTGGTGGTGGTGGCGCTCGGTGGTTCCATCCCGGCCGTGGTGCGCCCCGCAGCCGCAGCACCCGACCTGTCCCGCTGCCCCGGTGTGCCCGGAGCCCGCTGCGGCACGGTCTCGCGGCCTCTCGACCCGACCCGGCCGGGCGGGCGGGCCATCGACGTCGCCTTCGAGCTGCACCGCGCCCGGCGGCAGCCGAGGTCACCCGAAGGCACAATCGTCGCCGTCGAGGGCGGGCCGGGCTACACCACGTCATCGAGCCGCGACTACTACCTCGAGCTGTTCGAGCCGCTCCTCGACACGCACCAGCTGCTCCTGGTCGACAGTCGTGGCACCGGCGACTCGGCGGTCGTCGACTGCCCGGACCTGCAGTCGTACGAGGGCGACTACTCCCGCAACGTGCGGGCGTGCAGCCGTCGGCTCGGCGCCGACAACGACGTCTGGGGCACCGCGTTCGCCGTCGAGGACATGGTGGCCGTCCTCGATCACCTCGACATCGACCGCGTCGACATGTACGGCGACTCCTACGGCAGCTTCTTCACGCAGGCCTTCGCCGTGCGCCACCCCGAACGGGTCCGCACGATCGTGCTCGACGCCACGTACCCGGTCGCCGACCAGGACCCGTGGTACCCCGACATGACCCGCGCCATCGCCGACTCGTTCCGCACCGTCTGCGGGCGCGATCCGGGTTGCGCGGCGCTCGGCGGCGACCCGGTCGAGCGCCTGCGCCGCCTGGCCGACGAGCTGGCCGAGGAGCCGCTGACCGGGCGGGCGCCCACGGCTGACGGAGACATACAGGCGATGACCATCGACGCGCCGATGCTGTCGTCGCTCGCCGCCGCGGCCACCTTCAGTACGAGCGTCTACCGCGAGCTCGACGCCGCCGGACGCGCCTACCTGGAGGACGGCGATCCGGCACCGCTCCTGCGCATCGCGTCCGAGCAGAACGTGCCCGGCGATGCCGGCGACCTCGCCGACTCCTCGGAAGGTCTGTACGCCGCGGTCATCTGCAACGACTACCCCCAGCTCTGGGACATCACCTCGCCCCTCGGAACCCGGCCGGCCCAGTTCGACGAGGCCGTCGCCGAGCTGAAGGCGACCACGCCGGACGTGTTTGCCCCCTTCACCATCGACGAGTGGCTGGCCTCGCCCTGGACGGAGTTCGAGAGCTGCATCGGCTGGCACCCGCCGTCCATCTGGGTCCCGGCGGTCCCCGAGCCGGCCGTCCATCCCGACGTCCCGGCGCTCGTGCTGGTGGGTGATCTCGACACGATCACATCGCCCGAAGGCTCGCGCATCGTGGCCGACAACTTCCCTCGCTCGACGTACGTCGAGGTCGCCAACATGACCCACGTGACGGCGCTGGCCGACTTCTCGCGGTGCGCGTCGGACATCGCCGTGCGCTTCGTGGAGACCGGCGGCGATGCCGGCGATACGTCGTGTGCAGCCGATTACCAGGAGGTTCGCACGGTCGAGGAGTTCCCCGAGCGCCTGCAGGACGTCACACCGGCGCCTGGAGCGGGCATCGACCGCACGGCCAAGGTCGTCACGGCCGCCGTCCAGACCGTCGGCGACATGATCGCCCGGTGGTGGTCGATGTACGGCGAGGCCGGCGTGGGGTTGCGGGGCGGGTCTTTCACGACGACCGGTCTCGACGACGTGAGCTTCGAGATGGACGACCTCCGCTGGGTCGACGATCTCCGGGTGAGCGGGCGGGTGCGCTGGGACCGAACGACGGGCGAGGCGTCCGCGACCATGCGGCTCGCCGGAGCGGGCGGCGGTTCGCTGCAGGCCACTTGGAACGACTGGGAAGTGCAGGCCGAGGCCCACGTGACGGGCCGGGTAGGCGGCCGCGCCGTCGACGTGCTTGTGCCCGCCCCCTAGCTGTACACCTCGCAGCGCCCAGCCACCCGTTCGCGATCCCGCGTGCGATCCTGGGGGCGTGAGCGAGCGTGCCCGAGCGGCCGCCGGACCGCAGGACCGTGATGACAGCCTGCGGGCGGACGTACGTCGGATCACCACCCTGCTCGGCCAGACGCTCGCCCGCCAGGAAGGACCCGAGCTCCTGGACCTGGTCGAGCACGTCCGCCTCCTCGCCCGCCGCGACCCGGTCGCCGTGGCCGACCGGGTGCGCGAAGTGGGCGGTGTCACGGCCGCCCGGCTGGTCCGCGCCTTCGACACCTACTTCCACCTCGCGAACGTGGTGGAGCAGGTCCATCGCGGCCGGGAGCTGCGCCGACGACGGGCGGAGCACGGCGGCTGGCTGGACCGCGCCGCGGCACTCATCGCCGCGCGGGACGTGAGCCAGGCCGAGCTCGAGCGGGTTGCGACGCGCCTCGAGGTCCGACCGGTCTTCACCGCCCACCCGACGGAGGCGGCCCGCCGATCGACGCTGACCAAGCTGCGGTCGATCGCCGACGTGCTCGATGCCGAGGCGGCGGAAGCGGCTCTCGCCCCCGGCCCGGGGCTGAGCGAGCGCACGGATCGGCGGCTGGCCGAGATCATCGACCTGCTCTGGCTCACCGACGAGCTCAGGCGGGAGCGGCCGGAGCCGATCGACGAGGCCCGCAACCTCGTCTACCACCTGGAGGACGCCGCTCGGTCGACCGTGCCCATCGTGCTGACCGATCTGGCCGCGATGTTCGCCCGGTTCGGGGTCGATCTCCCGGTCACCTCCACGCCGCTCCGGTTCGGCACATGGACGGGCGGCGACCGTGACGGCAACCCGAACGTGACGGCCGACGTCACGATGCAGGTGCTGACGCTGCAGCACGAGCAGGGGATCCGGGTCGTCGAACGGTTCCTCGAGTCGCTCGTGGAGGAGCTGAGCGTGTCGTCCCGGGTCGCCGGCGCGTCGGCCGAGCTGCTGGACTCGCTCGCCGGCGATCTGGACCGGCTCCCGGAGGTCGATCCCCGCTACCGCCGCATCAACGTCGAAGAGCCGTACCGGCTCAAGATCTCGTGCATCCGCGCCAAGCTGGCCCGCACCCGGGCCCGCCTCGCCGCCGGCGCCGGCGGACGCCACGATCCCGGCACCGACTACCTCGGCGCCGGGGGCCTGGTCGAGGACCTCGAGGTCCTGCGCCGATCGCTCATGGAGCACCACGGCGAGCTGGTGGCCGGCGGCCGGGTGTCCACGCTGGTGCGGACCGTGAGCGCCATGGGCCTCCACCTCGCCACGATGGACGTGCGCGAGCACGCGGCTGCGCACCACCTCGCGCTGGCCGCGATGGTCGATCGGCTCGGTGAGACCGACCGGCCCTACGGCGAGCTCGACGCGCCGCAGCGCACCGCCTGGCTGGTGCGTGAGCTCGGCGGCCGTCGCCCGCTGGCGGGTGCGTTCGCCCCCCTGGCCGGGCGGCCGGCCGAGGTCTTCGAGGTCTTCAACACCATCCGGCGGGCGCAGGCCCGCTTCGGCGCCGGCGTCGTCGAGTCCTACATCATCTCGATGACCGAAGGCGTCGACGACGTGCTCGCCGCGGTCGTGCTGGCCCGGGAGGCCGGGCTGGTCGATGTCCACGGGGGAACGGCACGCATCGGCTTCGTTCCCCTGCTCGAGCAGGTGAACGAGCTCCACAACGCCGGCCCGCTGCTCGACGAACTGCTGTCGGTGCCGGAGTATCGGACGGTCGTCACCGCCCGGGGCGGGGTGCAGGAGGTGATGCTCGGCTACTCGGACTCCAACAAGGACGCCGGGATCACCACCAGTCAGTGGGAGATCCACCGCGCCCAGCGGGCCCTCCGGGACGTCGCCGCCCGGCACGGCGTCCGCTTGCGCCTCTTCCACGGTCGGGGCGGGACCGTCGGCCGCGGCGGCGGACCGACCCACGACGCCATCCTCGCCCAGCCGTGGAGCACGCTCGACGGCGCGATCAAGGTGACGGAGCAGGGCGAGGTGATCAGCGACAAGTACCTGCTGCCGGCGCTGGCCCGCGAAAACCTGGAGCTGACGGTGGCCGCGGTCGTGCAGGCCGCGGTGCTGCACACGGCGCCCCGCCAGCCCGACACAGAACTGGCCCGGTGGGGGGTGGCCATGGACACGGTGAGCGAGGCGGCCGCTGGCAGCTACCGGCGGCTGGTCGATGATCCTGACCTACCGCGCTACTTCTGGTCGACGACCCCGACCGAGCTGCTGGGAGCGCTCAACCTGGGCTCCCGCCCGGCCCGCCGACCGGACGGCGACGGCGGTCTGGCCGGGCTCCGGGCCATCCCGTGGGTGTTCGGCTGGACGCAGTCCCGCCAGATCGTGCCCGGGTGGTTCGGCGTCGGTGCCGGCCTGGCCGCCGCCAGGGAGGCCGGGCTGGGCGACGTGCTCGACGACATGCGCGAGCGCTGGCACTTCTTCGCCACCTTCGTCTCCAACGTCGAGATGACCCTCATGAAGTCCGACCTCGGGATCGCCCACCGGTACGTCGAGCGGCTGGGGGAACCGGACTTGTGGCCGCTGTTCGAGCTCATCAGGGCCGAGCACGACCGGACCGTGACCGAAGTCCTGCGCCTGACCGGCGAGGCACACCTCCTGGACGCCAACCCCCTCCTCCAACGCACACTCGGGGTGCGGGACCTCTATCTGGAGCCGCTCCACCAACTGCAGATCGAGCTGCTCGTGCGCCGCCGGGAAGGCGAGGACGATCCGGAGCTCGCTCGAGCCCTCCTGCTGACGGTCAACGGCATCGCCGCCGGCCTGCGCAACACCGGGTAGCGATCATGGCCAGGGCCGATGGTGAACCCATCGTCGAACCGGTCGACGTCCTCGTCGTGGGCGACCTCGCCACGGACGTCCTGGTGCTCGGCGGTGGTCCCCGTGCCGCAGGGACCGATACGCCGTCCCGGATCGAGGAGCGCGACGGCGGGCAGGGGGCCAACCAGGCCCGTTGGCTGGCGGCCGAGGGTGTCCGCGCCGGCCTCGCAGCGCGGGTCGGCCGGGCGGGCCTGGCTCGGCGGGAACGGTCGCTGCGGGCGGCGGGCGTTGTCCCGTTCCTCACCGGTGATGCGGCCCGGCCGACCGCGCGGATCGTCGTGCTGGTCGACCCGGCCACCGGCGAGCGCGACATGTTCAGCGATCGCGGGGCCGGTGCCGCGCTCACCGCGCGCGACCTGACCCGGGGTCTCACGTCCACCCGCCGGTGGGTGCACGTGTCCGGCTACGCCCTGTTCGGCGCGTACGGACCGGCCGTGATGGCCGCGGTCCGACGTTCGGCCGAGGACCGCGGGCTCGGCATCTCCGTCGACCCGGCGTCGAGTGCCGAGCTCTCGCGCTTCGGCGTGGAACGGTTCCTCGCCCTGGTCGGCGGGGTCGACCTCCTGCTCCCCAACCTGGCCGAGGCTCGCCTGTTGACCGGCGCCGCCACCGCAGACGCCGGGACCGCGGCCGTGTCGCTGCTCGAGGTCGCCCACACCGTGGTGGTGACGGACGGCGCAGCAGGAGCCGTGTCGGCGTCGGCATTGCCATCTACGTCGACCGCGACGTCCATGGCGACGGCGCTCACTGTGAGCGCAGTCGAGGTCGACCGCGTCGTCGACACCACGGGCGCAGGCGACGCGTTCGCAGCCGGCTACCTGGCCGCGCTCCTCGACGGCGCCGACGCCGCGGCCCGCCTCACCCGCGGCAGCCGCGCCGCGGCGCGGGCGGTGGGCACGGTCGGTGCCCAGCCGCCCTGACCCGTGGGCGCCTGACTGTCAGCCAGGCTCAGCCGGCGTTCTGCCAGAGCCCGAGCAGGTTGCCCTCGCAGTCGGTGAAGTAGGCCGCGAACCCCATGTCACCGACGGGCATCTTCTTCTCCACCGTCGAGCCTCCACGGGACTCGATCGTGGCCAGCGTGGCGTCGATGTCGTCGACGTCGATGGTGATGATCGGGGTGGCGATGTTGGCCTGGCGGGCGAACATGCCGCCGCCGATGTAGCCCGGCTCGGTCGGCCCTTGGTCACCCGATGGACCAGTGGACGCGATGTGGTAGTCCAGCTCCGGGATGCCCTGGATCTGCCAGCCGAACACGTCCTGGTAGAAGCTGGTGGCCCGCTCGACATCGTCGTAGGGGACCTCGAAGTGCACGACTTTTCCGGCCATCTCGATACCTCCTGAAGGTGGATCGTCACTGGACGTACCGGACGCCGATGAGGCGTCCGGAGGGATCGTAGGCAGAGGGGTGTGTCACCCTTCCTCGACGCCCGTGCTCGACTCGAGCAGCCGCCGGGCGCGGCGCCCGAGGTCGCCGAGGTCGACTCTGCCAGCGTCGGCCGCGTCGGCGAGGCGGCGGGCCAGGTCGAGGGCATCGGCGACGATCGGCGCCTGCGCCGCCGCATCCTCACCCATGTCCTGCAGGATGGTCCGCTCGGTCCGCGAGGCGACGATCGGCGTCGTCATCCCTTCCACCCAGACCCGGGTGCGCCGCCCCTCGCCCCGTTCATCGCCCCGCAAGGGCTCCAGGGCGTAGATCTTGTCGGCCCGGGCGAACTTGCCGAAGCCCAGGAACACCATGCGGGGACTCGCTGTCATGCCCCCAGTATCTCCGACAGGGTGTCGCGGAGCAGCGAGCCGCCCCGCTCGACCACGTCGAGGACCTCTCCGGGTCAGTTGAACCTGAAGTCGGCCGTGCGCACCGTGCCGTCGTCGAGTCGGAGCACGAACCGGCGGCACGTGCCGCTCCACCCCCTCTGGGTCTTCCAGACGTAGGTGTAGGTCTGGGTGGACGGCGTCGTATTGGAGCCCGCTGCCGCCGGCAGTCGCCGTCTCCTCGATCGGGTCGCCGGGCGCCCCTCCGGCACAGGGGATCGACGCCGAGGTCGGCGAGCCCGTGGCGAGGATGTCGAGGCCACGGTCGCCACCGAGCTGGAACCTCACCGGCACTGATTGCCCTGCCCTAACGGAGTTCAGCACGCCCCCGGTGTCGACCGGCTGGAGGAACCCGGTGAAGGTCCACACGTCATCGAAGTCGATGAGCGTCACGGACGGATCATGGTCGGACTGCTGGTCGGCGAACTCGGCGTTGATGTGGACCGGATCGAAGAACGGATCCGCGATGTTCGAGCCCGTTGCTCACCAGGATCTGGTCCAGCACCTGCGAGTTCCCCTCGAACACGTAGCTGTAGCGCTCGTTGGCCGGCAACGTGTCCATCAGGTTGTGCAGCACGCCGCCCCTCAGGATCGAGACCGTCTCGGAGAAGTCGAAGTCGTTGATGTCGCCGAGCACCACGACATTGGCGGCGCCGTCGACGGCCAGGATCGAGTCGACGAAGTTGTTGACGACCTGCGCCTGCTGGTGCCGCTGCACCTCGGTGACGCGGTCGGGCGGCTGGAAGTGTCCGAAGAGCGGCTGGTCACCACCCTTGGAGTTGAAGTGGTTGGCGATCACGAACACTGTCTCACCCCGGTAGGTGAACTCGCCAACCAGCGGCTTGCGGCTCGCGTTCCAGGCGGTGTTGTCCGGCTCGATCCGTCCCGGGCTGAACGAAAGCGTCGGACCGGACGCGCTGCTCACAACGGTCGTCGGCGTCGTGGATCCTCCGCCAGGGCGATCGACGAACGCCAGGCCGCGGTCGGTGCGGTAGAGGAACCCGACCCGGATGTTGCCGCCCGGCTCGCCGCCGTCCTGGTTGTTGACGGGGTTGATCTGGCGCCACTCGTAGGCCGGGCCGCCCGCAGCGGCGATCGCGGCGACGAGCTGATCCAGCGTGACGTTGGCGTCGACCACGCCGTTGTTGGTGGCTCCGCTGTTGTCCTGGATCTCCTCCAACGCGATCACGTCGGGCGACCGGAGGTTGTCCACGATCTGGTCGGCCAGCGCCTCGAACTTCGACGGCGGGTCATCGGGCCTGAGGTTCTCGACGTTGAACGTCGCCACGGCGAGCACGCCGGTCGCGGGGCTGGTCGTGACCTCTTTGGCGAGCCCGTTGTCCACCCGGGTGAGAGCCTGTGTCACGTTGAGCTTGAAATTGCCGAAGCTGTAGTCGAGCACGCCGACTGCCGGCGTCGTGAACCCGTCGCCGACGTGCGCGTCCGGCGTGGCAGTGGAGCCTAGAACCGTGTCATCGAGGATCACCCGCTCGGGGTTGAAGTCGTTCGGGCGGATGAGTACCCCACCGCGTGGGGATCGAACGGACGCGTTCGCCCCACCGTCCACGACGACCGGGATCTCGCCGAACCCGCTTGTCGGCCCGACCGCGATCGGGTTGTTCACCTGGACCCGCATGGCTTCGAGGCTCTCGTAGAAGTCGATGCCGTCGCTCGCGGGATCGAACACCCCGCTCGTCTCGACGCTCCCGGTGGCGTCGTCCTCGATCACCTGCGTCGGCGGGACCCGTCCGCTGGCTCCGATCACCGTGGCGGCGGGCAACGGGTTGCCGCTCGACTGCACGACGACGGACGGCCCGGTGATCTCGGTGGTCGTCAGGTTCGCTGATGCGGCTCCGCCGGGGCGGAACTCGCTGACCACGCCGCTGACCTTGAGGGCGTCACCCACCTCGACGGCGGGGGCTGACGACGTGAAGACGAAGACCGCCTCGGACGTGGCGACGTCGCTGTCGGCGGCCGGATCCTGGAGGTAGAAGCCGTTCGTCAGCTTGGCGGTGACGATGCCGGTCGTCGTGACGGCGGCGCCGGCGAGACTCGAGCGATGGGACGCCTGCTGGATGTCGTGGATCGGGATGGCCGCGGCTTCCGTGGTGAAGGTCACGACGTGGTTCCCCGTCATCGAGTCGGGTGGGTCGTCCAGGTCCTGATCGGACACCTGAGCGGCCTGAACCGTGAGGGTGCACGACTCCGCGGACGCGAAGTCAGCCGTCGGATCGAGCGTGAAGGTCGTCGGTCCCCCGCTGGTGACGACCGCATGGGCGCCGCTCGTGGCGCAGGACAGGTCGAACGCCGTCGGCGAGACGGTCACGGGCTCGCTGAACGTGACCGAGAGGTTGGCGTTCACGGTGACACCAACGGCGCCGTTGGCGGGGGCCGTCGTGGTGACATCCGGCGCGGCGTCACCTCCGCCGCAGGGGTCGGGATGGCTGCCGAGTCCGTCGAAGGTGTCGATGGTGAAGGGGTCCCACTCGATCGACGGATCGAACGCATCGCTGCCGTTCGCGTCGCCGGCGCACATCGTGCTCTTCCGCCGTAGCGTGTTGTCGGCCGTGGTGGTGCCCCACTCCGCGCCCGGGTCGAATCCGATCTGACCGATGACATCGAGCACGGTCGTACCCATGCGGAGCACAACGGCGTCATCACCGTTGAACCAGCCGGCGCCGTTCGTCTGGTCAGCCTGAGCCAAGATCGGGGCGGCGGCCGAGGACTGGGCGACCACGTACACGTCGCCGGCCGCGACGATGCCGGTGAGGTTGATGGTCAACCCCGCCGAGGCGCTGCCGTTGAAGAACATCTGGACGTTGTAGCCATCGGTGCCGAGGCTCACCGCAGCCCCGGTCCCGTTGAAGATCTCGAGCGCCTTGTTGTTGCTGCTGCCCTCGATGTACTCCGAGAAGAAGAGGTCATCCGCGAGGGCCTGGGCGGGCTGCGCGAGACCGATGGGCACGGCGAGCCCGAGAAGTCCGGCGACGAGGACGAAGCGACGCACAGCAACCACGAGAGTCCCCCCTCTCAGTCGGTCGTCCGAGCGTATCAGGCCTACAATCGTCCGCTTCAGGTCAGCTTCGAGCAGGAGGTAGGCCGTGCCGGCAACCGGTAGCGCGGAGTGGAAGGGGGACCTGCCCACCGGGTCGGGGACCTTCACGGCGGGCGACAGCATCAGCGGTGGCTACACCTTCAAGTCCCGCTTCGAGGACGGCCCGGGATCGAACCCGGAGCAGCTGATCGCGACCGCTCACGCCGCGTGCTTCTCGATGGCGTTCGCCAACTTGCTCTCGGGCGCGGGCTTCCCGCCCGAAAGCATCCGCACCGACGCCGCCGTCACGCTGCGCATGATCGACGGCGCGCCCACCATCGCGAAGATCGCCCTCGTCACCGAGGGTCGGGTGCCCGGGATCGACGAAGCGGCCTTCGCCGAGCACGCCGCGGCTGCGAAGGCCGGCTGCCCGGTGAGCCGGGCTCTGGCCTCGGTGCCCGAGATCACCCTCGAGGCCAGGCTGGTCCAGTAGACGTCCTACGGCTTGGGTGTAGGAGTTGGGGATCGTGAAGCGATGAAGTGACGATTCCCCAAATCGAGAGGACGAGCGCGATGCCACCTTCGACCACCGCCACCCCGACTGCTACACGACCGATCGCCAGCGAGGTCACGCCGTACCTCGCGGTCTCGGACGGCGCCGCCGCCCTCCAGTGGTACGGGCGGGCGTTCGGCGCCGAGGAGCAGTTCCGCGTCGTCGGCGATGACGGGCGGCTGGGCCACGCCGAGTTCACCATCGGCACGGCGCACTTCATGCTGTCCGATGAATACCCCGAGATCGGTGTCGCCTCGCCGACGACGCTCGGCGGCGCCGGAGCTGCGCTCCACCTGTCGGTGAGCGAGGTCGATGCGCTCTTCGCCCGAGCCGTCGACGCCGGCGCGACCACGCTGTCGGCGCCGGCCGACCAGCCCCATGGCGCCCGGCACGGAACCCTGCTCGACCCGTTCGGGCACCGGTGGATGCTGTCGCAGCAAGTCGAGGCGTTCGATCTCGACACCTACCGCGGGCGTTCGGAGGGCAGCGGCTTCGACGTCGTTGGCGCCGGGCCCGACGAAGCGGTCACGGCGGCCGACCGGCCCGGCACGGGCGGCGGGATATGGGCCGGCGTCTTCTACGAGGACGCGCTGGCCGGCATCCGCTTCATGGTCGACGTGCTCGGGTTCGAGGAGCAGCTCGTCGTCACCGGCTCCGACGAGCGCACCGTCGTGCACAGCCAGTTGCGGTGGCCCGAGGGCGGTGTGGTCCAGGCCGGAACGCACGACCCGGCCAACGAGTTCAGCCACCCACCGGGGTCGCAGGCGCTGTACGTCGTGACCGCCGACCCGCACGCGGTTTGGGAGCGCTGCCAGGCCGCAGGAGTGACCGTCGTGCGCGAGCCGGAGGCGCCCGACTACGACCCTGACGGCATGGGCTTCGCGATCCGGGACCCCGAGCAGAACATCTGGTCGTTCGGGTCCTACGGGCTCGGAGGCTGACCCGGTCCTCCGCCAGTCCACTGGCGCCCTCGACAGGATTCGAACCTGTGGCCTACTGCTCCGGAGGCAGTCGCTCTATCCCCTGAGCTACGAGGGCGGGAGAGACCAAGGATAGCGAGAGACGCCCGGCCGGAGGGCGGCCGGCCGAACCGGAGCGGACCTCCCCACCCTCGTGGGCCACAATGGCAGTTCCATGACCGACCCGCTCCGCATCGCCAGCGAGGCCCTCGCGCCCGCCTTCGCGGCCGTCGCGGGGCACGCGGTGGACCCCGTCGTCCGGCCGTCCGACCGTGCCGACGCGCAGGCCAACGGCGCGCTGGCCCTGGCCAAGACGCTCGGCCGGGCGCCGCGCGAGGTCGCCGAAGCCGTGCTCGGGGCCCTCGACGGCACCATGGACGACGTCGCCTCCCTCGAGGTCGCCGGGCCCGGCTTCCTCAACATCACCTTCTGCGACGACTTCCTCGCCCGTGGCCTCGTGGCCGTCGCCGCCGACGAACGGCTCGGCATCCCGCTGGTCCACGGAGCCCGAGACGGTGGTCATCGACTACTCCCATCCGAACGTGGCGAAGGAGATGCACGTCGGCCACCTGCGGACGACGATCATCGGCGACGCCTTGACCCGCATGCTGGCGTTCGTCGGCCACACGATCATCCGCGAGAACCACATCGGCGACTGGGGCACGCCGTTCGGCATGCTGATCGAGCACCTGCTCGACCTCGGGGAGGACGAGGCGGCCCACGAGCTGTCCGTGGGCGACCTCAACGGGTTCTACCGCGGCGCCCGGAGCGCCTTCGACGCCGATCCGGCCTTCCAGGAGCGGGCCCGGGCCCGGGTGGTGGCTCTGCAGAGCGGCGATCCGGAGACGCTGCGGCTCTGGCACGTGCTCGTCGACGAGAGCACCCGCTACTTCGACGCCGTCTACGACCGGCTCGGTGTCCTCCTGGAACCTGAAGATCTCATGGGCGAGAGCGCGTACAACGAGCTCCTTCCCGAGGTGGTGCGCCGCCTCGACGACGCCCACCTCCTGCAGATTTCGGACGGGGCGGCCGTCGTGTTCCCGCCCGGGTTCACCAACCGCCACGGCGAGCCCCTGCCGCTCATCGTTCGCAAGTCCGACGGCGGTTACGGGTACGCGGCCACGGATCTCGCCACGGTGATCGACCGCGTCGAGCGGCTGGGCGCGACGCTGCTGCTGTACGTCGTCGGCGCACCCCAATCGCAGCATCTCCAGATGGTGTGGGCCGTGGCCGAGGAGGCCGGATGGCTGAGCCCGGCGGCCCGGGCGGTGCACGTCCCGTTCGGCAACGTCCTGGGCCCGGACCGCAAGATGCTCAAGAGCCGCTCCGGCGACAGCGTGAAGCTGGTCGACCTGCTCGACGAAGCGGTCCAGCGGGCCGAGGAGGCCATCGCCGAGAAGAACCCGGAGCTGGCCCCCGAGGAGCGGTCGGCCGTCGCCCGCGTCGTCGGCATCGGCGCGGTGAAGTACGCCGACCTGTCGACAGACCGCATCAAGGACTACGTCTTCGACTGGGAGCGGATGCTGTCCTTCGACGGCGACACCGCGCCGTACCTCCAGTACGCGCACGCCCGCATCTGCTCCATCTTCCGGCGGGCCGGCATCGACCGGGGGACGGCGCGCGAAGTGCAGCCCGTGCTCGGTGAGCCGGAGGAACGGGCGCTCGCGCTCCGCCTGCTCGGTTACGACGCCACGGTCGCGGACACCCTCGAGCGGTACAGCCCGCACCGGCTGACGGCCTACCTGTTCGACCTCGCCCTCGACTTCACCGCCTTCTACGAGGCCTGCCCCATGCTGCGGGCGCCCGACGAGACGACCCGCGACAGCCGCCTGGCTCTCGCCGACCTCACCGCCCGGGTCCTCGCGCACGGGCTGGGCCTGCTCGGCATCGACGTCCCCGAGCGCATGTGAGCCGGGCGTGACGACACTGCCCCGGGATCTGCTGCCCGACAACGCCTCTGTGGGCCACGACGGTCAGCTCCTCATCGGAGGCGTCGACGTGGCCCTCCTCGCGGCCGAGCACAGCACACCACTGTTCGTGTACGACGAGGACCACCTGCGGGCCCGCTGCCGCGAGGCCGTGGAGGCCTTCGGCGGCGGGAACGTCGTGTATGCAACCAAGGCGTTCCTCTGCCTGGCCATGGCGAAGCTCGCCCACGAAGAGGGGCTGCTCCTCGACGTCGCCACCGGCGGCGAGCTCCATGTGGCCCTGGCTGCCGGTGTCCCGGCCGAGCGCGTCGTGTTCCACGGCAACAACAAGTCCGACGACGAGCTCCGTCACGCGCTCGACGCCGGCGTCGGTCTCCTGGTCGTCGACAGCTTCGACGAGCTGGACCGGCTCGAGCGCCTCCATCACGACGGGCGGCGGGTGCCGGACGTCCAGCTGCGGATCACGCCCGGTGTCGAAGCGCACACGCATGAGTTCGTGCGCACCGGCCAGGAGGACTCGAAGTTCGGTTTCGGCCTCCCGAGCGGCGCCGCGGCCGCGGCGGCCGAGCGGGCGATGGGGTCTCCGGCCGTCAACCTGGTCGGCTTCCACGCCCACGTCGGCTCCCAGGTGTTCGCCGCCGACAACTTCGCCCGCGTTGCCGAGGTGATGACCGAGTTCGTCCGACCGTTCGGGCTCCCGACGCTGACCCTCGGTGGCGGTCTCGGCGTCGCCTACGTGGAGGACGAGTCGGCGCCGTCCATCACCGAGTGGTCCCGTGTGCTGCACAAGGCCGTGGAGGAGGCCGGCTTCGAGGGCCGGCTGCTGGTCGAGCCCGGTCGCGCCATCGTGGCGTCGGCCGCGGTGACGCTGTACACGGTGGGAACGATCAAGGACATCCCCGGCGTCCGTACCTACGTGGCCGTGGACGGCGGGATGAGCGACAACCCGCGGCCGGTGCTCTACGGGAGCGGCTACGAGACCTTCCTCCCCCGGGCGGTCGATGCCGACCGCACGCGCCCCGTGCGGGTGGTGGGCAAGCACTGCGAGAGCGGCGACCTGCTGGTCCGCGACGGCTGGGTGCCGGGCGATGTCGCCGTCGGCGACCTGCTGGCCACCCCCGTCACCGGCGCGTACGGGCACTCCATGGGGAGCAACTACAACAAGGTGCCGCGGCCCGCCGTCGTCTTCGTGTCGGATGGCCGCGCCCGGCTCACCGTCCGGAGGGAGACGTATGACGACCTGCTGCGCCTCGATGTCGAGTAGCGCGACGTCCCGTAGGCCGATGTTCCCTCGCCCCGATGTTCCGTAGCCTCGTCGACCGGGTCACCGGCCGGAAGGCGGCAGCCGACAAGGGGGCCACGGCGGTCAAGATCCCCGGCTCCGGCCTGCAGGTGGTCTACGCCCCGGACCTCGACGGCGAGCCCGACCCCGGCGAGGTCGTGTGGGCCTGGATCCCCTACGACGACGATCCCTCGCAGGGAAAGGACCGGCCCGCGGTCGTGATCGGCGTCGACGGGGCTGACCTCGTGCTGGTGCCGTTGACCACGAAGCGCCACCCGGGCCGCGAGGACGAGGTCGAGGTCGGCTCGGGCGAGTGGGACCGCAGCCAACGGAACAGCTACGCCAAGATCGACGACGTCCTGCGGGTCCCACCAGCCGGCGTCCGCCGGGAGGGCGCCATCCTCGACCGCGCCCGCTTCGACCACCTGGTCGCCGCCGTCCAGGCCTACGAACGGTCCCACCCGCCCCGCTGACGAAGACGGCTCACGGGACGGCGACGGCAACCGCTGAGGGCGGGCGGGCCGACGGGCGATACCCTCGCTCGCCGTGAGCAAGACGTCCGGGCCGGTCGTGCGCGTCGGCGTGCTGGGGTGCGGCAACGTGGGCGCGGCGCTCGTCCAACTCATCGACCGGCAGCGCAAGGTCGTCGAGTCCCGCACCGGTCTGCAGCTCGAGGTGGCACGGGTGGCGGTTCGCAACCTGGCCCGGGAGCGCGACGTCGAACTGGCTGCGGGACTGCTGACCAGGGACAGCCATGCCCTGGTCGAAGATCCGGACATCGACGTGATCGTCGAGGTGATCGGCGGCATCGAGCCGGCGCGCGAGCTCATCCTCACCGCCCTGCGCCACGGCAAGCCGGTGGTCACCGCCAACAAGGAGCTCCTGGCCAACGTGGGGACCGAGCTCTTCACCGCAGCGGACGAGAACGGGCAGGACCTCCTGTTCGAGGCTGCGGTGGGCGGCGGCATCCCGCTGGTACGGGCCCTACGGGAGAGCCTTCGGGGCGAGCCGGTGCGCCGGGTCCTCGGCATCGTCAACGGGACCACCAACTACATCCTCACGAAGATGGCGGAAGAGGGTGCCGACTACGGCGACGCCCTGAGCGAGGCCCAGCGCTTGGGCTACGCCGAGCGGGATCCGACCGCCGACGTCGAGGGCTTCGACGCGGGGGCCAAAGCGGCGATCATCGCCAGCATCGCCTTCGGGGCCCGGGTGGTGGCGGGTGACGTCTACCACGAGGGCATCAGCCGGATCACCGCCGCCGACATCGCCAGCGCGCAGCGGCTCGGCTACGTCGTCAAGCTCCTCGCCATCTGCGAGCAGGATCCGGGCAGCGGGGCGGTGGCCGTGCGGGTCCACCCGGTGATGCTCCCGGTGCAGCACCCGCTGGCCAGCGTCCGAGACAGCTACAACGCGGTCTTCGTCGAGGGTGACGCGGTCGGTTCGCTGATGTTCTACGGGCGGGGAGCGGGCGGCATGCCGACGGCGAGCGCCGTGCTCGGCGACCTCATCGACGCCGCCATCAACCGCCAGAAGGGCACCCACGCCTCGCTGGGCACGTTCGGCCGGGTGCCCATCCGGGCCATCGACGAGACGACCGCCGAGTACCACGTGGTCCTCGAGGTGCTCGACCGTCCCGGCGTACTGCATGCCGTCACGGGCGTGTTCGCCCGGCACGACGTGAGCATCCGCACCGCCGAGCAGGAGGGTCTGGGCGACGACGCCCGGCTGGTGTTCATCACCCACGCCGCCCAGGAGGCCGCCGTGCAGGCCACGCTGCGGGAGCTCCGGGACCTGGACGTGGTGCGCCAGGTGGGCGGCTTCCTGCGGGTCATCGGCGCCTGAGCGAGCGATGCGCTACATCTCGACGCGCGGGAACGCACCCGAGCTCGGGTTCGCTGACACGCTCCTGACCGGGCTGGCCACCGACGGCGGGCTCTACGTCCCGGCTGAATGGCCCCGCCTGCCGGCTCTCGATCCCCAGGCCGGCTACGCCGCCAACGCCGCCGTCGTCATGGCGCCCTACGTCGGCGATGACGTGGCGCCGGCCGTGCTGACCGAGGTGTGCGACGCGGCATACGCGACGTTCCGCCATCCGGCGGTGTGCCCGCTCGTCCAGATCGGGGACGACGAGTGGCTGCTAGAGCTGTTCCACGGGCCCACGTTGGCCTTCAAGGACATCGCGCTGCAGGTGGTGGGCCGGCTGTTCGACCACGTGCTGGGAGCGCGCGGCGAGCGGGTGACGATCGTCGGGGCCACCAGTGGCGACACCGGCAGCGCGGCGATCGACGCCGTGTTCGGGCGGCGCAACGTTGACATCGTCATGCTCTACCCGCTGGGCCGGGTCAGCGAGGTCCAGCGCCTGCAGATGACGACCAGCAACGCGCCCAACGTGCATGCGGTAGCCGTCGAAGGGACATTCGACGACTGTCAAGACCTCGTAAAGGCCATGTTCAACGATTCGGCCTTCCGGCAGCGGCACCAGCTCTCCGCGGTCAACTCCATCAACTGGGCTCGCGTGATGGCCCAGATCGTTTACTACGCAACAACAGTCGCGCTCCTCGGTGACCGACGCGTGTCGTTCGCGGTACCGACCGGGAACTTCGGCAACGTGCTGTCCGGCTGGATCGCCCGGGAGACCGGAGCTCCGATCGACCGTCTCATCGTCGGTTCTAACTGCAACGACATGCTCACCCGCTTCTTCGACACCCGCACCATGGCGATCGCTGACGTGGTGCCCACGCTGAGCCCCAGCATGGACATCCAGGTGTCGTCCAACTTCGAGCGGTTGCTGTTCGAGATGAACGGCCGGGACGGTGGCCTGACGGCCGAGCAGCTCCACCAGCTCCGGGCGGTCGGACGGCTGGCCGTCGAGGAGGACCAGCAGGCCCGCTGGCTCACCCCGGTCTTCCGGGCCGCCCGGCTCGACGACGAGGAGACCGTGGCGGTGATGCGCTCGGTGCACTCGGAAACCGGCCTGCTGGTCGATCCCCACACCGCGGTTGGCATCGGCGCGGCCCGGGCCTGCCGCGAGCCGGGCGCGGCGATGGTCGCCCTCGCCACCGCCCATCCAGCCAAGTTCGGCGAAGCCGTCGAGCGTGCCACCGGCATGCGCCCCGCGCTGCCCGACCACCTGGCGGACCTCCACGACAGGCCGGAACGCACGGAGCGCGTCGCCGCCGACCTAGTGGCCGTCGAGGCGGTGGTCGAGCGGGTCACGTCGCCGCGGGCCTGACGGATCGTTGCGTCCGGCGGACACCGGTCGCTACAGTGCACCTTGCTCGGATCCCCGAGCGGTCAGCCTCACCGGAGATCTCCCTCCGAGTCTTCTGTGGTTCGCCGTCCCAAACGGTGATCGCGCTGTCCATCCCACTGTGCTGGCCGCGGGCAGGCTGGGGTGGGTCTCACCCCTCCGTCGGCCAGGCCAATGGTCGCGACCTCGCGTTGGCGTCCGTCGTCGACGCAGAGAACCACGAAAGCAGGTGCGCCATGAGCGCGGAGACCCTCGAACGCTCGGTCCTCGAAGGCAAGGACCGTGACCAGCTCATCGCCATCGCGTCGGCGCTCGGGCTGAAGGCGCTCTCGCGGGCCAAGAAGGGCGACATCATCGACCGCATCCTGGAACAGACCGGCAGCCCCAACGGCGGCGGGCCAGGCGATGGCAACGGCGCGGCGAACGGCGCGCACCACGCGCCCGAACCGGTCAGCAGCACCGACGATCCCGACGATCGCGACGAACCCGGCGGCACCGAGCCGCTGGCCGACTGGGAGCTCGAGTTGCGCGGCCGGGACGAGGACGAGGGACCTGACGAGGTGACCGAGGCGCGCGCGCCGGAACGGCCAGGGCTCGCGTCGTCGACTTCCGAGGCGGCCGAGGCAGCCACGCGCAGGCGCGACTTCCCTGCTCCCGCCGGACCGGCCGGGGAGCCCTACGGGGACCGCGGTGAGGGTGACGGCGAGGGTCCGGGCGGAGGACGGCGCCGGCGCCGACGGCGGCGCAAGGGCGGTGGCCTGGAGGAGGGCCCCCAGGGCATCGACCGGGCCGACGGCCGCGACCAGCCGCGGGAGCAGCGGGAGCCGCGGCCGGCCGACGACATCTCCGCCGGCGAGCCGGTGGAGGTGGCGGGCTACCTCGACCTGCGTGACGAGGGATACGGCTTCCTGCGCGTCAACGGCTACCTGCCGAGCCGCGACGACGTCTACGTGTCCGTGAAGCAGACCCGCCAGTACGGCCTACGCAGGGGGGACCACGTCACCGGGCTGTCCCGTCTGGCCGGTCGCAACGAGAAGAACCCGGCGCTGCTCCAACTGCTGACGGTCAACGGCGGCGACCCGGAGGAGATGCGCCAGCGCCCCCGCTTCGAGGACCTGACGCCGCTCTTCCCCGACGAGAAGCTGCGCCTGGAGGACCCGGTTGACGCCGGGAACATGACGGCGCGGATCATCGACCTCATCGCGCCGATCGGAAAGGGCCAGCGGGGCCTGATCGTCTCACCGCCCAAGGCCGGCAAGACCTTTGTCATGAAGACGATCGCCACTGCGATCGAGCGCAACAACCCGGAGGTGAAGCTGATCGTGCTGCTCATCGACGAGCGGCCCGAAGAGGTCACCGACATGCGGCGCACGGTCCAGGGCGAGGTGATCGCCTCGACGTTCGACCGCCCGAGCGACGAGCACACGCACCTGGCCGAGCTGGCCATCGAGAAGGCCAAGCGCCTGGTCGAGGCCGGCCACGACGTCGTGGTGATCCTCGACGGCATCACGAGGCTGAGCCGGGCCTACAACCTGGCCGCGCCGGCCACCGGGCGCATCATGTCCGGCGGCATCGACGCCGGCGCCCTCTACCCGCCGAAGAAGTTCTTCGGTGCCGCCCGCAACATCGAGGAGGGTGGCTCCCTGACCATCCTGGCGACGGCGCTGGTGGAGACGAACTCCCGCATGGACGACGCCATCTTCGAGGAGTTCAAGGGCACCGGGAACATGGAGCTGCGTCTCGACCGCAAGCTGGCCGAGCGCCGCATCTTCCCCGCCATCGACGTCGACGCCTCCAGCACCCGCCACGAGGAGCTGCTGTTCGACCGCAAGCAGCTGCAGCAGGTGTGGAAGCTGCGGCGGGTGCTGTCCGGTCTGGCCGCCGACGGCAACGCCGCTCCCGGCCTGGAGCTGCTGATGGACCGCCTCAAGACGTTCCGCAGCAACGACGAGTTCCTGGGCGAGATCGCCAAGCAACCGACCATGTGATCGGACGGTAGGCTGATCTGCCCGACACCCTGCCCTCCCGGGAGCCCTTCGCGATGAAAACCGGCATCCATCCGAACTACGAGACCGTGACGGTGCGCTGCTCGTGCGGCGCCACCTTCGAGACCCGCTCGACCAAGGGCAGCGAGATCCACGCCGACCTGTGCAGCGAGTGCCATCCGTTCTTCACCGGCAAGCAGAAGCTGGTGGACGCCGGCGGTCGGGTGGAGCGCTTCCAGCGGCGGTACGGGGAGCGCAAGCCGGCCAAGGGCACGCCGGCCAAGTAGCCGTCATCGGCGACCGGCGCGCCGCGCTGGCGGCGCTGAAGCTGCAGGCCCTCGTGCGGGACCACGGTGGTCCCGCTGACGGCACGCCCCGTCCGTACGCGGGCGGCGCCGCCCTGCTGGCCCCCGGCGAGACGTGGATCCTGCTGGACGACGAACCCGGCCGAAGCCTCGGTGGCGCGCTGGCCTGGGCCGACCAACAGTCGCAGGGAGGGGACGACACCCTGCACGTCCTGGCCGACCAGGACACGGGGCTCCTGGCGCGTCGGGCCGCCGCGTTCGCGCCCGCGCCGACGGTCTGGCGGGCGGACGGCCGTGAGCTCGTGCCTGCGGTAGCGACGCCGCGTCCGGCCGCTCCGGACCTGCCTGATGCGGCCCGGGCGCTCATCCCCCTGGTCGAGGCCGCGGGCGCCGAGCCGGTCGAGGAGCACGGCGTGCTCACCGGCGAGGTGGCCGGCCTCGAGGTCTGCCGCGCCGTCCCCGCCGATCCCCCCGGGGGCATGCGGCTCGACATCGGCATCGGCCCGCACGACCGGGAAGCGTTCCGCCTCGTGCACGGCGACGACCTGGCCGATGACGCCCTGGTCGAGGCCTTGGCCGAGGTCGTGCGGACGGTGGGCGTCCACCGCCGGCCGGGCGCGCCGGCGCATCCGCTGAACCGCATCGCCCGCGAACGGGCCCTTCGCCACGAGCTCATCCACCGGCCGCAGGTGTTCGGCCTCGCCGAGCTGGCGGCCGCGCCGCCGCCCGTCCCCCGCACGAACGTGAAGGACGCCATGCCCTGCGTAGCCCGGGGCCGGACCCCCGACGGTGACGAGGTGGTCGTGGTCTGCTCGGCCGGGGTCGATCTGGATGCCGTGCCGTTCGCCGCCGACGCCCGGGAAGCGCTCGGCGGACCGGCCACCCCGCTCCTCCTCGCCGTGCCCGCGGCGGATGCGCATCCCGTCACCCGGCGATTGGCGGCACGGCTCGTCCACCCGGCCACCGTGATCCCCGTCTCGTAGCCTGCCCCCGTGCTGGAGCGCCTGCAGGACCTGGAGGGGGAGTACGACGCCGTCGAGGCGCAGCTCGCCGACCCCGCCGTCCTGTCCGACCACGAGCAGCTCCGCCGAGTCTCCAAGCGGCACAAGGACCTGACCCCGGTGGTCGAGGCCTACCGCCGCTACCGCGCCCTGGAGTCCGACCTGGAAGCGGCCCGCGAGCTGCAGGCCGAGGCCAGCGGCGACGAGCGGGAGCTGGCCCGCGCCGAGGTGCTGGCCGCCGAGACCGAGCTGGCGGAGCTGGAGGAGCAGCTCAAGGTCCTGCTGATCCCCGCCGACCCCAACGACGGCAAGAACGTCATCGTCGAGATCCGGGGTGCCGAGGGAGGCGAAGAGGCCAACCTCTTCGCCCGCGACCTGTTCGAGATGTACAAGGCCTACGCCGCCCGGATGGGCTGGCCGGTCGAGGTGCTCTCCGTCGCTCCCTCCGATCTCGGTGGGCTCAACCAGGTGACGTTCATGGTGAAGGGCGACTCGGCGTGGGCCCACCTGAAGTTCGAGGGGGGACCACACCGGGTCCAGCGGGTGCCGGTGACGGAGAGCTCCGGCCGCATCCACACCTCGTCGGCGACGGTGCTGGTGCTGCCGGAGGCCGAGGAGGTCGATGTCGAGATCGACCCCAACGACCTCCAGATCGACGTCT
Source organism: uncultured Acidimicrobiales bacterium (assembly GCA_963829955.1). GTDB lineage: Bacteria > Actinomycetota > Acidimicrobiia > Acidimicrobiales > Ilumatobacteraceae > DASTFY01. Next base: position 54,338 of record CAWHKS010000007.1, on the reverse strand, counting down.
ACCGCTCGTCCGGCCCGGGCGGGCAGGGGGTCAACACCACCGATTCAGCCGTGCGGATCACCCACAAGCCGAGCGGCATCACGGTCGCCATGCAGGACGAGCGCAGCCAGCTCCAGAACCGGGCCCGGGCCATGACGGTGCTGCGGGCCCGTCTGCTCAAGGTCAAGCAGGAAGAGCACGCCGAAGCGCTCTCGGCCGAACGGCGGTCCCAGGTCGGCGGGGGCGGTCGCAGCGAGAAGATCCGGACCTACAACTTCAAGGAGAACCGGGTCTCCGACCACCGCATCGGCCTCACCCTCTACAGGCTGCAACTCGTCCTGGCCGGTGAGCTGGACGAGGTCGTCGACGCGCTGATGGCCGACGAGCGGGCCCGCCAGCTCTCCGCACCTGAACCCGCGTGACCACCTGGCGCCAGCTCCTCGCCACGACTGCCGAGGTGCTCGGGGACGAGGGGGAGGCCCGCTGGCTGTGCCAGGAGGCCAGTGGTCTGGAGGGCGCGGAGTGGGCGCTCGGGCTGGACGAGCCCGCCACGCAGCGCGCCGTCGTCCGGCTGGACGCGATGGTGGCGCGGAGGCGGAGCGGCGAACCGCTCCAGTACGTGCTCGGGCACTGGGCCTTCCGACGGCTCGACCTGCTCGTCGACCGGCGGGTGCTGATCCCCCGGCCGGAGACGGAGCTGGTCGCCGAGGTCGCCCTCGAGCTGGCCGCCGGGCAACCGGATCCGCTGGTGATCGCGGACCTCGGGACCGGGTCGGGGTCCATCGCGCTCGCGCTGGCCGATGAGCTGTTCCCGCGCCCCGTGACCATCTGGGCCTGCGAGGCCGCGGAGGCCGCCCTCGACGTGGCGCGCGCCAACCTGGCCGGCGTGGGCCGGGCTGGCACGACCGTGCGGATGGCCTCGGGCTCGTGGTTCGACGCCCTGCCGCCCGAGCTGGCCGGCGAGTTGGCGCTCGTCGTGAGCAACCCGCCCTACCTGGGCGAGGACGATCCCGCCGTCGAGGCATCGGTCCGGGACTGGGAGCCCGCCACGGCGCTGTTCGCCGGTGGCGACGGGCTCGACGCGCTGCGGGAGATCATCACCGGCTCGCCCGCCTGGCTCCGCCCGGGCGGCGCGCTGGTCTGCGAGATCGGCGCCGATCAGGGCGCCGCGGTGTCGGCGCTGGCCGCGGGAGCCGGTCTGGTCGGCAGGGAGGTCCGTCCGGACCTGGCCGGCCTCGACCGCATCCTCGTCGCCCGCCGCCCCTGACCTGGGCGGCGTCACCCGAGCCCGAGGGACTCCCGCAGGAAGTCGAGCTGCAGCAAGAGCAGGTTCTCGGCCACGACCTCCTGCGGGGTCATGTGGGTGACGCCGGACAGCGGGAGTACGCGATGCGGGCGCCCGGCGGCCAGGAGCGCCGACGACAGCTGCAGCGTGTGGGCGGCCACGACGTTGTCGTCGGCCAGGCCGTGGATCAGGAGCAGCGGGCGGGTCGGGCGCCCTTCCGCAGCGGCCCGGGCGACCTCGGCGACGAGCGACGTGCGGTCGTACACCTCGGGCTCGGCCTGGGGCGTGCCGAGATAGCGCTCGGTGTAGTGCGTGTCGTACAGCCGCCAGTCGGCCACCGGCGCCCCGGCGATGGCGGCGTGGAAGACGTCCGGCCGGCGGAGCACCGCCAGACCGGCCAGGTAGCCGCCGAAGCTCCACCCGCGGATGGCCACGCGGGAGAGATCGAGCTGCGGGTGCTGCTCCGCCGCGGACTGCAGGGCGTCGATCTGGTCCTCGAGGACCGGTGAGGCGAGGTCCAGGTGGACGGCCCGCTCCCAGGCACTCCCCCGGCCCGGGGTACCGCGGCCGTCGGCCACGACGACGGCGAAGCCTTGGTCGGCGAACCACTGTGACGTGTAGTAGGCGGAGCGGGCAGCCAGGACCCGTTGCGCGTGGGGGCCGCCGTACGGATCGAGCAGCACGGGGAGCGAGGCGGCGTCCCCGGCCCGGCCGTCCTCGGGCAGGAGCACCGCGGTTGCGATCTCCCGGCGCCCGGCCCGCACAAGGGAGACCTTCGGGCGGACCAGCGCCGTCTCGGCGTGGTTGGCGATCTCCGGCCCACCCAGCACCCGGGTGACGCTGCGTTCGCCCTCGAGCGTCGACGACCGGGCGACCACCGTCTTGCCGCCGCCCCAGCCGGTGTGGACACCGGACTCCACGACGAGCGGCTCGGCGGTGGCACCGTCACTGAACCGCCAGAGACCCACACTCGTTGCATCTGCAACCGGGTTGGCGGTGAAGAGCATCGAATGACCGACGACGCCCACGATGGATCGCACCTGCAGCTCGGGCGGGGTCAGCGGCACGCTGGCCGCGACCAGCCGCCGCGCGCCTTCGTGGTCGGCCGCCATCACGACGCGGCCGTCGTCGAGCACCGCGGGAGCGCCGTGCACGAGCTCCACCCAGGTGTCGTCGCTGTCCTCGAACAGCACGGTGGTCTGGATCGCGGGGTCGTCGCCGACGGCGGCGGCCAGGACCTGCAGGTGGCGCTGGTCCCGGCTCTGCACCGTCAGCACGATGCGCTCGGGCTCGGGCCACTGGACGTCGGCCAGGTACGGGAACTCGGTGCGGTCCCACGCGATCTCGCGGCGGGTGCCGTCGAGGGCGAGCACCCAGAGCGTCACCTCGGCGTTGGCCGTCCCGGAAGCCGGATAGGCGTGCTCCTGCGGCGCCTGGTCGGGTCGGGCCGGATCGCCGATCCACCAGCGGGCCACGGCGGACGTGTCGACCCGTGTGGCGACGATGGCCGAACCGTCGGGAGCCCACCAGTAGCCCCGGCCGCGGTCCATCTCCTCGGCCGCCACGAAGTCAGCCGAGCCCCACGTGACTTCCTCGCTGTCCTCGCCGGCCAGCGCCCGGCTGGTGCCGTCCAGCTCGGCCACGCACAGGTTCCGGCCGCTGACGTAGGCCAGCCGGCGGGCCAGCGGCTCGGGCCGGGGGTCGAACACCGGGCCGTCCACGACGAGCTCCCGACCGGCTCCCGTCAGGAGCCCGGCCACGAACAGGCGGCCGGAAAGCGCGAACGCGGCCACCGTGACCATCCGGTCGGTGGCGTAGGCCACCACCCCGCCGGCCCCCTCCCGGGCCCGCTCCCGGCGGGCCCGCTCCTCGGGGGGCAAGTCACCCTCGTCCCCGGCCAGGAGCGCGCGGGGATCGGCGACGAGGCGCTCCTCACCGACCACCGGCGGGCCGTCCAGCGCCGGCTCGACGTCGAGGACCCAGAGGCAGTTGACGGGATCGCTGCCGCCACGCGAGCGCGCGAAGACCACGCGCCGCCCCTCGGGCGACACGGTGATGTTCCTCGGCTCGCCCAGCGTGAGGCGCTGGGTCCGGGCGTACTGACGGGGGAAGCTGTCGGTGACCGCGTCGGTCACGGCTCGACCAGGATCTTGACGTGGTCGTCCGGGTGGGCGAGATCGCTGAACGCCTGCGGCACCCCATCGATGTCGACCGTGCTCGTCACGAGCGGGCCGAGGTCGACCTTCCCCTCCGCGATGGCGAGGAGCGAGCCCGCGAACTCGTGAGGCTCGTAGCCCAGCACGAACTGGATCGCCAGCTCCTTGAAGATGCCGATGGCGGGCCGCACCGAATCGGTCTCGAGGCACACCCCGACGACCGTGATGCGGGTCCCCTTCGGCGCCATGCGCATGCAGGCTTCGAGCATGCCGGGCACCCCGACGGCCTCGAAGATGACCACCGGCCGGATCCCGTCGACCCGCCGCCAGGCCGCCATCACGTGTTCCTGCCCGGGGTCGACGACCTCGTGCGCGCCGACGTGCTCGGCCAGCCGGCGGCGGGCCGGCGAGTAGTCCGAGGCGACGATGGGCCCCACGCCGCGGGCAGCGAGATCGGCGATGACGGCCAGGCCGACCGGCCCGCAGCCCAGCACGACCGCGGCATCGGAGCTGCCGATCCCGCTCTTGGCCACGGCGTGGGCGCCGACGGCCAGCGGCTCGGTCAGCGCCGCGGCGCGGGCCGGCAGGCCAGACGGCACCTTCAGGGCCAAGAGGTCGCTGACGACGAGGAGCTCGCCGTAGCCGCCCGGGTACCGGTTGGAGTAGCCGATGGCGTGGACCCCGGTGGCGTCGAACGCCCCGGGCATCGACACCACCATGTCGCCCACGGCCAGGTTCTCGCAGCCAGGCCCCAGCTCCACCACCTCGCAGCAGAACTCGTGACCCATCACCACCGGCTGATCGGCCTCGAACGGCTGGGGGGACAGCGGATCGGGCGGGTTCTCGGCGGCCAGCTCGTCGCGCAGGGCGATCTGCTGGGCGCCGTGCTGGAGCACGTGGAGGTCGCTGCCGCAGATCCCGCAGGCCAGCACGCGAGTCAGGGCCTGACCGGACTGGGGGACCGGATCGGGCAGATCGTCGACGGACAGCTCCCAGTTGGTCATCACCGCGGCTCGCATGGGCGGCGAGCGTAGGGGGTGCTACGGGAACGAGCCGATCGCGTCGAGGATCACCCGAAAGGCCTGGTGCTGGTCCACACTCATCAGCACCTCGGTGGTGGCTTCGGGCCGGCCGGCCAGCTCCTTGAGCGGACGGAGATCGACCACGGTCATGCCGCGGGTGTGCGTGCCGTCCGTCTCCACCGTCACATGGGTGAGCCGCCGAGCGAACAGCTCAGGATGGGTGAGGGCCAGGACGGCGCACACGTCGTGGATGGGTGCACCGACGAAGCCGTCGTGACGGGCCACGTAGGTAGCCGCGAAGAACCCGAGGAGCTGGCCCAGCAACGGTCCGAGGCGGTTGGGCATGGCCCGCAGCTCGGCCAATCGCTCGGGAGTCGTCTGGAGCCCGTGGGTCAGGTGGAGGCCGGCCTGGATCACGCGCGCGCCACAGTCGAAGACGATGGCGGCGGCCTCCGGGTCGGCCCAGATGTTGAACTCCGCGACCGGCGTCCTGTTGCCCACCGCGGCGCTGCCGCCCATGAGCGAGATACCGGCGATCCGATCGACGAGGTCGGGAGCCCGCCGCAGCGCGAGGGCGACGTTGGTCAGCGGACCGGTCGGCACCAGCCACACGCCCTCGTGCGCACGGGCGGTCTCGACGATGAACGCGGCGGCGTCCTCCCCCGCCTCGGCGCGGGCGGGCTCGGGCAGGTCGGCGCCATCCAGGCCACTCTCGCCGTGGACGTAGGCGGCGTGCTTCGGCTCGGCGAGCAGGGGCCGGGCTGCGCCGCGGTGCACGGGCGCGGGGTGCCCGAGCAGGTCGAGCAGCACGAGCGCGTTGCGGGTCGTGCGCTCGACGGGCGCGTTGCCGGCCACCGTCGTGACCCCCAGCAGGTCGGCGTGGCGCGCCGCCACCACCAGCGCGATGGCGTCGTCGTGCCCAGGGTCGCAGTCGACGATGACGGGCAGTGCCATGCCTGAGTCAGAGTCGCTCAGAGCCGGACGGTGCCGTCGGCGTCGAGTGAGACCAGCCGGCCGACCCACTCGCCGGCGCACAGGGCGACCACGGTGTCGCCGTCGGCGCTCGACCCCCATGCCCGCCGGCCGTCGTCCAAGAGGCAGCTGGTGAGGGCGTGCTCCGGCCGGCCCTCCCGATCGTGCATCACCGTGTAGGCCTCGATCACGGCGGGACCGGCGGCGTCGGCCGGTGGAGCCAGCTGCCGCTGCGGGCCGGCGTCGATCTCGTGTTGCGGCTCGGCGTGACGGAAGCCGTTGGCCGGCGGGGTGGTGCCGTAGACGCCGAACGAGTGCTTCGTGACGTACCCCCCGTTGGCCCACACGAGGCCGAGCGCGCCGGGGCGCTCGCGCAGCTCGCCCACGACGGTGGCGATGGCGTGCATGACGTAGTTGTTCCAGGGACCACCGGCGAAAGAGAGCCCTCCCGTACGTGTGAGCTGCCGGTCGCCGTTCAGGCCCAGGGACGCCGCGCCCAGCTGCACCGCCGACGGGAAGCAGGAATAGAGGTCCACCAGCTCGACGTCGTCGATCCCGACGCCGGCCAGGTCGAGCGCGGCCCGGCCACCGGCGCGCACGGCGGGCGTCTCGCTGAACGACCACCGGTTGGACACGAACGGGTGCTCGTGGCAGTCGGCGCCCGAATGGGGGAACACCCAGCGGTCCTCGGGCACGCCGAGGGACCGCGCCCGCCCGGCCGAGCACATGACCAGCGCCGCGGCCTGGTCGACGTCGTTGTTGGAGTTCATGTACTTGGGGTACGGCAGCCCGATCATGCGGTTGGACGGACCGGGAGTGCGGATCTCGGCCGCCGACTTCGGCTCCTGGATCCACGCGTAGGGGTTGCCGGCGGCGACGGCGGAGAAGCCGGCCCACAGCTCGCTCACCCGGACCTGGTGCGCGTCGACGCTCTCGCCGGACGCCGCTCGCAACGCGGTCTCGAACATGGGGTAGAGCTGCACGGGCATCACCAGCCCCCGGGCCAGCTCCTCCTGTGAGCTCATCACCAGGTCATGGCCGATGATGCGGTCCGGCTCGGTGCCCTCCGGCAGCTTGGGCCACTCCAGCACGGCATCGGCCTTGCGGGCCCGCATCCGCGTGCGCCAGGCCTCCGCCCCGGTGAGGATGGCGAGGTCCAGCTCGCCGCGCTGGATCTCCGCCGCTGTCACGTTGACCAACGTCTGCGGGCTGTTGCCCCCAGGCGTCGACAGGGCGGTGTCGCGCGGGTGGAGCGACAGGCGCTCGGCCACGAAGTGGGCGGGATCGCGATAACGCCAGGACAGGAGGCTGACGACGCGGATGCTGTCGGCGTCGGGGACGACGGTCAGGCCCGCGTCGGCGGCCGCCCGCTCCACCGCTTCCGCCATCAGGGCCGCCGGCTCCAGAGCGTCCTCGAGCCCCTCGGCGCGGTGGGTGACCTGGCCGGCGCCGATCAGCACCGGCGTGCGGTCGTCGAGGTGTCGGGGAGCAGCGGACACGGGGGCGAGGCTAGGGGACGCTCACGCCCGCAGGCGGCCCCGCGGCCAGAGCACCTGCCCGTCGCCGTGGGCCACGACCAACCCACCGTCGCGGACGTTTCCCTTCACCTCGGCGGCAATCCTCGCCGCACCCGAGGCCGCGACGGGCACGTCCGCCATCAGCGGATAGGCGCCGACGGGAGTGGTCCCGTGCAGCGGGAACAGCGTCACCCAGGGACGGCGCCGGTTCCACCATCGGGGACGGTCCGCGCCGACCGCGGCCTCCATGGCGAACGAGGGTGCCGCACCGGAGGCGGTGCGCCGGCAGCGGTGGACCCACCACCAGCCCATGCCGATCGTCAGCAGCCCGCAGAAGAGGATGGCGCTCCACCAGAGCGCGGGCGATGCGGCGTCGTAGCGCTCCTCCTCGAGCAGGACGCGCCTGTCGTCGTACAGCACGATGACGGACTGGCCCGGCGTGTACGCCTCCGAGTCGAGCACCGGCGCCCGCCCGAGCGCGGTCCGATCGCCGAGGTCGACCAGCACCGTCACGTGCTGGCGCCAGCTGCCCTCGTCCCGCCTGTTGTCCACGATGCTGGCCGGGAGTCGGGCGGCTCCTCGCTCGAACGCGCGTGACTCCCTGGCGTTGGCCGTGGTCAGGGCCAGCCCTGCCACCGCCAACAGCACGAGGGGCGCGCCGATGGCCAGCCGGACGAGGAGGTGCCGGCGGAGTGGGCTCAGACGCGCTGGTCCGCGGGTGCCGGAGCCGGCGAGGGCGAGGCCAGGACCGGGAGCACGGCGGGAGTGGTGTGCAGCGAGCGGGCCACGTCACGGTCCCAGCGGTGCTGGCGGTGCTGACGCCACACGAGCACGGCCGACGCGACGAAGACGAGCGCGAAGGCCAGCGCGATGGTGCGCCCACGGGTGGCCGAGTGCAGCGTGTCGATCAGCCCGATGCCCACGCCGCCGAGGGCGCTGGCCAGCGCCAGCAGCGGTGCGCCGGCCCATCCGCTGATGAGCCCGACGATCGCGGCGCCGGCGGCGATCAGCGCACCACCGCCGAGCAACAGCACCCAGAGCCGGTGCTCGGGGCACAGGGCGTCGCTCGACATGATGCCGGCGAAGACGGCGGCCATCCCGCCGGCCAACCAGAACCAGATGGTGCGGCCGCGGCTCGGGCCTCGGCCGGGTCCTTCGTGCTCGGTCCAGGCGAGGACCTCGCTCTCACGCCACTCCGGTGTCACCATGCCCAGACGCTACCCCTCGGCCTGCAGCCATGCCGGACGGGATGCCTCGTACTCGGTGATGTCGTCGGCCGCGCCCAGCGTGATGCCGATGTCGTCCAGGCCGTCGAGGAACCGCTGCTGCGTCGAGGGATCGAGGGGGAAGGGCTCTTCCAGCCCGAGCGCGGGCGCCTCCACCGTCAGCCGTTGCATGTCCACGGTCAGCTCGAGGCCGGGATCGGCCTCGATGGCGTCGTGGAGCCGGGCCACCACGTCGGCATCGAGCACCACGGGGACCAGTCCGTTCTTCGTGCAGTTGCTCCGGAAGATGTCCGAGAACCGGGGTGAGATCACGGCGTCGAAGCCGTAGTCCAAGAGCGCCCACACGGCGTGCTCGCGGCTGGAACCGGTCCCGAAGTTCTCGCCGGCCACGAGGATGCGCGCACCGGCGTAGCGCTCGTCATTGAGCACGAACCCGCGGTCGTCCCGCCATGAGGCGAAGAGCCCGGCGCCGAACCCGGTGCGCTCGACCCGCTTCAGCCACTCGGCGGGGATGATCTGGTCGGTGTCGACATCCGAGCGGCGCAGCGGCACCGCGGTCCCGGCAATGACCCGCACGGCTTTCATGTCGGCACCACCGGGGACGTCACGCCGAGGTCGGAGGGGGTGGCGAAGTGGCCGGCGACAGCGGTGGCGGCGGCGACCGCGGGCGACACCAGGTGGGTGCGGCCGCCCTTGCCCTGACGGCCCTCGAAGTTGCGGTTGGACGTGCTGGCCGAGCGCTCGCCGGCACTGAGCTTGTCCGGGTTCATGGCCAGGCACATCGAGCAGCCCGGCTCCCGCCAGTCGGCGCCGGCGGCCCGGAACACACGGTCGAGCCCCTCGGCCTCGGCCTGCGCCTTCACGGCGTGACTGCCGGGGACGACCATCACCCGCGGCACGGTGACCCGGCGGCCGTCGAGCACTGCGGCGGCCGCCCGCAAGTCCTCGATGCGGGAGTTCGTGCACGATCCGATGAACACCGTGTCGGGCCGGATCTCCCGCATCGGGGTCCCGGCCGTGAGCCCCATGTAGGTCAGGGCCCGCGCCGCCGCGTCGCGCTCGTTCGGCTCCGCGTACGCGTCCGGGTCGGGGACGGCATCGTCGATGCTCGTCACCTGGCCCGGGTTGGTGCCCCAGCTGACCTGGGGGCGGAGCTGCCCGGCGTCGATCGTCACCTGCTTGTCCCAGGCGGCGTCAGGGTCCGACTGGAGAGTCCGCCAGTGCTCGACCGCCTCGTCCCATCGCCGGCCCGACGGCGCATGGGCCCGGCCTTCGAGATAGGCGAACGTCGTGTCGTCGGGCGCGACGAGCCCGGCCCGGGCCCCGGCCTCGATCGACATGTTGCAGACCGTCATCCGGCCCTCCATGGAGAGCAAGCGGATGGCCGCGCCCCGGTACTCGATCACGTGGCCGATCCCGCCTCCGGTCCCGATCCGGCCGATGATGGCCAGGATCACGTCCTTGGCGGTGACGTCGGCCGGCAGCTCGCCCTCGACGTCGATGGCCATCCAGCCCGGCCGCGCCTGCGGGAGGGTCTGGGTGGCCAGCACGTGCTCCACCTCGGACGTGCCGATGCCGAAGGCCAGCGCGCCGAACGCGCCGTGCGTCGCGGTGTGGGAATCGCCGCAGACGATCGTCATGCCGGGCAGCGTGCGGCCCTGCTCCGGACCGATGACGTGGACGATGCCCTGGCGGGGGTCACCCATCGGGTAGAGCGTGATGTCGAACTCGGCCGCGTTGGCCCTCATGACCTCGACCTGCCGGGCCGAGATGGGATCGGCGATCGGCTGGTCGATGTCGGCCGTGGGGACGTTGTGGTCCTCGGTGGCGATGGTGAGGTCAGGGCGCCGGAGGCGCCGGCCGGCCAGGCGCAGCCCGTCGAAGGCCTGCGGGCTGGTCACCTCGTGGACGAGGTGCAGGTCGATGTACAGCAGGTCGGGCTCGCCGGGCGCCTGGCGCACGACGTGGCCGTCCCACACCTTCTGGGGCAGGGTGAGCCCGCTCACTGGTGCACCATCGGATCGTGGGAGCGTTCACGGCCGTCGCCGCAGCAAGGTGCACCGGTGAGCTGTCCGCCGCTTTGCGGCGGACACTGCGCCGTGACATGAAGCTCGCTGCGCTCGCTCATGGCTCCCATCCAGTGAGACAGTAGACTCGCTCCATGGGACCAAGGGTAGCGGACGGGCAGGACGACCAGACCGGCGACCGTGCTGCAAGTCGGGCCGCCGATCGGGCCGGGGTGGTGGATCGGGTGGTTGCCATCCTCGACGCCCTCGAGCCCGGGCCGGCGGCGCTCTCCTCGCTGGTGACGGCCACCGGGCTGCCCCGGGCGACGGCCCACCGGCTGGCGGTGGCGCTCGTCCGGCACGGGCTGGTGTCACGCGACGACGAGGGCCGCTTCGTGTTGGGACTCCGGCTGATCGCCCTCGGCCAGGCTGCCGCAGACGCCCGGCCGCTGCGGATGCTGGCCCGCCGGGCCCTCGAGGAGCTGCGCGACCAGACGGGCGAGTCCGTGCAGCTCTACGTGGTCGAGCCCGGCAACGGAGGGCAGGAGCGGCGGTGCATCCTGTCGCTCCAGTCGCCGCACGGGTTGCGGTGGATCGTCCCCGAGGGTGCCCTCCTGCCCCTCGACCGGGGCTCCGCCGGCCACGTGCTCGCGGGGGATGCGGGCGCGCGGGCTGCGGGGACCTGGGTGGCGTCGGTCGAGGAGCGCGAGCCCGGCGTGGCTTCGGTGAGCGCGCCGGTCTGGGCGCCCGACGGCGCGGTGCTGGCCGCGGTGAGCGTCTCCGGGCCGGTCGAGCGCCTCAGCCGCCGGCCTGGTGTGCGCTTCGGCCCCGCCGTGGTGGCCGCGGCCAAAGCCATCGAGGCTCAGCTTTCCGAATCGGGGTAACTGGGGCACTCACTACCGGCCATGAGCGAACCGGATGCCCTCATGGCCACCACCCTCGCGCTGGAGTCCTGCCAGCACCACCTCGGCTGGGATCAACCCGCCCGCCTCTTCGGCATCGCCCCCGACCACACCTGGGTGATGGTGGACGAGGGCGACCCCTACGACGTCGTCGAACTGTTCAGCCTGCTCCCCGGCGAGTCCTTCATCGCTGTCGCCCTCGTGGTCGAGGGATGGGGCAGCCCGCCCGGGCGGACTCGTCCCAGCCGCCATCCGCGGCGCGAGCGGCTGCGGGTGACCGTCTCCGTGGCCCGCGACGGCTCGCACGTCTCGCTGCTGCGCCGCCGGGGCGGCGAGCCCGAGGTCGTGCCGGGCGACGACGGTGGCGGCGGGCTGATGGGTCAGCTCCTCACCATCTGGGACCGTGTCGCGGCAGCGGGGAACTGAGGGTTCCTGGATCAGTGAGGGTGCGCGGCACGGTGCTGGGCGAGGACGTCCTCCCCGAAGTCGCCGTCCGGGTCCCGCCAGACGGCGTGTGCGTGGTTCACGTTGCGCTGGGTGTTGTCGTACTCGACCAGCAGCCGCGGCCCCTGGATCCGGTAGTAGTGCGGCTCCCCCGGCTCCAGACCGCCGGCCCAGGCGAAGCCGAACGCGCCCAGCCGCTCGTCCGCGTACTTGGCGGCTTCGGCGTCGGCCAGCGCGTCGGGCACCCGCTCGACGTACACCGCCAGCACCGCCCGCAGGAGTTCCTGCTGGGGCCTGGTCATCGCGCCGGCGGCGAGCCCCTTGGGCGTCGCCAGCGTGAGCCGGACCGCGTCGACGTGGTTGGCCTGTAGGCCGAGAGCTTCCTCCGCCCGGCGCTGCGTCTCGGCCAGCCGAGCCCGGAAGGCGTCATCAGGGTCGCGCCAGATCTCGCTCAGCGGGAGCGGCGCGTCGCCATCGCCCAGCCGCGGCCGATTGCCGCCGGCCACGTCCGTCGGCGCCACGGGCGAGATCAGGGCGGTAGCGAGCTGTCCCTCGTCGAGCGCTCGGACCAGCTCCCGACCGAGGTCCTCGGCGCCCGCCAGCGGCCGCAGGGGATGCGGACCGAGCAGCGGCGACGAGGCGGGATCGGCCCCCAGGAAGCTCGGCGTGCAGGCGTAGACCTCGCCGTCGATCACCGTGTGGTGGAGTGAGACGTGATGGCCCCCCAACCGCCACGCCCACGTCCCGGACGCGGGGTCGCCGAAGACCCGCACGTAATACCGGCCCGGATCCCGTCCCCGGTCGCGGCCCGGGAACGTCGCCCGCCAACCTTCGGTCAGGTCGAGGATGTTCTCGAGGCCCATGATCGTGGCCACCGTCCCGTAGCCGGCTGCCGAGAGCCCGGAGGCCACGAGCTGCAGGGCGAGGCGCTGCTCCGCCGGCGCCAAGTCGGCCAGCGCCACGCCACCGTGGTCGGTCGGCGTGTAGTACCAGCGGGTCCGCTCGTCTTCGGACGGGAAGGGCCACGCGGCGGCCGCCTGACGTTCGCCATCGAGTGCGGCGAGCAGCGCGAGCGCGGCATCGGCCATCCGCGCGGCCAGCTCACGACGGGGACTGGTCATCGCGCGGACGGTAGTCGGAGCAGGATCTGCCGGAGCGATGACCGGGCATGGCAACAGACGAGGACGTCCGTCGAATCGCGCTCTCGCTACCGAAAACGTTCGAGAAGCCGTCCTACGGGACCCCCGGCTTCCGGGTGAGGGACAAGAACACGGACAAGCTCTTCGCCCGGTTGCGGGACGAACCAGGTGTCCTCGTGATGTGGTGCGAGGACGAGGGCGAGAAGCAGGCGATGATCGACTCGCGGCCGGCCGTGTTCTTCACGACGCCGCACTACGACGGCTACCCGATGGTGCTCGTACGCCTCGACGCCGTCGACGTCGCCGAGCTCAGCGAGTTGCTCACAGAATCCTGGCGGCTGCGCGCCCCGACGAAGCTGTTGCAGGCCTTCGACGCCGAGCGCCGCTGAGTCAGGGCGCTCCCTTGCGGAGGTCCCACGAGGCCGTGGTCAGCTCCTGGCCGTCCGACACGTCGTACTGGATCCGTCCGAACGTCAACGTGACCTCTTCGTCGGCACCCTCGCCACCACCGGCGCTCACCGAGTAGGCGCCGACCACCACGTCGGACAACCGGACGACCATCATGTCCACTGGCTTCTCGCCGGCGCGCTGCAGCGTCAGGACACCACTCTCGAGCCGGCGCCCCTGGGCGCAGGCCTGCATCAGCAGGGGCGACGCCCGGCTCGAGCGCGCCGACGATGGTCAGGCCGTCGAACGTCGCTTTGCCGGTCGCGGCCCCGGTGCCGGTGGCTGGCGAGCCACCGGCGGACGACACGCCCCACGAGAAGGCCATGACCACGATCTCGTCAGCGTGGCGGGCGTCGGTGGCGTCCCCGGGGATGCCGTCGAGTCGCAGGAAGATGCTGACCTCGGCCATCAGGTCAGCCGCTCGAGGGCGACGACCGGGATCTCCCTGGTGGTGTTGCGGGCGTACTCACCGAAGTTCGGCATCAACGTGGCCTGCGCGTCGTACAGGCGTGCCCGTTCCTCACCGGTGGTGACGACGGCCCGGGCCGAGAACGTCTCCTCGCCCACTTCGACGATGACCTCCGGGTTGGCGACCAGGTTCCGGTACCAGTCGGGATGCGTGGGCGCACCGGCCTTGGAGGCGATGATGATCAGCCGCTCACCGTCCTGGGTGTAGACGACGGGGGAGGTACGAGCCTTCCCCGACTTCGCACCGGTCGTGGTGAGCAGCATCATCGGCGCCCCCTCGAACGGACCGCCGACGCGTCCCTGGTTCGCCCGGAACTCCTCGATCACTCCGCGGTTGAATTCCCTCGCTGCGTCGGGCGAGACGTCGGACACGGGTTGATGGGCTCTCAGGCCGGGGCCGGGTCGTCGCCGCCCAGCTTGTCGACAGCCTTCTTGGTCAGGTCATCGACCTTCTCCAAGTGCTCGGACGCCTTGCCGCCCGTCTTCTCGTCGACGAAGTCCGTTCCCTTGTCGACGGCATCCGTCACCTTGTCCCCGTGGTCCTTGACCAGGTCCTGCGCCTTGTCGACGACATCGCCGACCGCGTCCTTGGCCTTGTCAATGAAATCACTCATCGATGTCTCCTGGGTTGGTCAGCTGGACTCGCGTGCCCCGGGGCGACGCTAGAGGGTGTAGGCCCCCTGCTCAACAGTCGACAGCTCAGGGCGCGAGCGACGCGAACGGAGGTCAGGGTCCACCGCCCGGCCGGTGTCGTCGTCAATCTCGGCGCTGCTGTACGTCGTCGTCCAGCGGCACGTCCCGGCGTTGGTCGAGCGTGTCCGCTTCAGGAAGGTCGGACCCCAGGCCCGGAGCGTCGGCGAGAGAGCCCGGCGGCTCGAACTCGTCCGCCACGGCCTCGATGTCGACGTCGCCCAGCTCGACCTCGATCTCGGCTGCCTCGTCGGGCTCAGGTCTCACGCTTCGTTCCCCCACGATCGTCAGACGAGCCAGGGGTCGCGCAGGTCGTAATACGTGTCGACATCGAACAGCCCGTCCATCCGCGCCATAGCCGCCTGCATCGCCGGGGACGGCGGCGCGGCCTCGGCCTCCCGGGCCGCCGCCTCCGACACGAAGTAGACGACGCTCGTGTACGTCGCGTCCGGGTGGACGATCTCCACCTCACCGAGCACGTCTGGACGCTCGCCGGCCAGCAAGTCCACCGACTCCGCGGAGAAGGCGCGAGCCGCCTCGACGTCGTGCATCCGGCCTTCCATCACCTGCACGAAGCCGGCCTGGTCGAGATCGCCCCGTTCGTTGACCGTGACGTCGTCGCTTTCCCGGAACTCCGCGGGACCGTCGAGGCAGGCCTCGAACTCGGTCCACCACGCGCCCTGCTCGGGCCGGCCGGCGTTGGCCGTGGCCGCCTCGCGCGATGCGAAGCGGGCCACGTCGACGAGCGTGCCGTCGTCGGTGATCCCGATCGTGGCGCCCAGGAAGCCCTCGGCTCCCGGCCG
This sequence comes from uncultured Acidimicrobiales bacterium, assembly GCA_963829955.1. GTDB lineage: Bacteria > Actinomycetota > Acidimicrobiia > Acidimicrobiales > Ilumatobacteraceae > DASTFY01. The sequence goes on along the minus strand of CAWHKS010000007.1, from coordinate 39,282 downwards.
AAGCTCGGCCATCCACCGGTCCGACAGCCGCTGGACGCCCTCCCGATCCTTGACCTTCGCCTTGATGAGCTGGATGAACACAGGCCCTCCTCTCGCCCCGTCCCGCCATCGTCGCGCCGCGACGAGCGGGACGGAAGCCCTGCGAGAGGGAGGCTCAGGCGTCCGTCGACACCAGGCGGCGGCGCGTCCTGCGCTCGCGCGGCACGGTCGCCTTCTCCCGAGCCATGAGGTACTGCAGGAACGCGATGCTGAGGCAGGCCACGGCCACGCTGACGGTGACGAGGCCGAGGCCCATCCAACCGATCATCCGCATCGTGCCCCGGTTCGGGCCCCGGTAGTCGAACTGCTTGGCCCACAGCAGCAGGCCCCCCGCCCCGCCGAGCAGGCTGGTTATGAGGGAGCCGATCGTTGCGTGCTTGATGTGCGACACCGATGTCACCGCCATTCTCGTCGTGTCACCGAACTGAGACCTGGTAGCGGCCTCCCCGCCGAAGGCCGCCACCGGAGGCATTTTCTCCCCGGGGGCACCGCCCTGGCCCGCACGCGCGCCTGTCCGCCGGCCGGTCGGGCGAGATCGACGTCGAAGTCGGACGGACGGTGGTGCCGGTCTGACGCCCGGTGGCCCGGGCCTGGCCGGCTACTCGCCGACGGCCATCCCGCCGGCGTAGTCCGGTGCGGCGACCGTCGCCGGCACGGGCATGGCTTGCTGGGCCCTTGCGGCCGGCAAGAGCAGCCAGCGCAGCACGAACAGCCCGATCACGGCCATCACGGCACCGCCGGCGAAGGCGCCCTGGTCACCGAACAGGCGGGCCAGCGGGCCGAGGAAGAGCCCGCCGGCGACCGTCCCGACCTCGAAGAACATCGTGAACGTGGCCAGCACGCGGGTCCGGTCGACGGCACTCGCCGAGTTCACCGCGAACGCCATCAGGGACGGGTACAGCAGGGCGGTGCCGATCGACAACACGATCGTGCCGAGGTACACGCCCGTCGGCTGGTCCAGGAACGTGAGCAACAGCAGGCCGATGGCCAGCGCCGCCAGCGCCCGGGTCACAGCCACACCCAGACCCATGCGCTCGGGCAGGCGGGCGCCCAGGAGACGGATCAGCAGGCACAGCACGCTGTAGACGACGAAGGGACCGCTGACGGGCATGCCGAGATCCTCGGCGTGCGTGGGGAGGAAGGCACTGAACGCCGCGAAGCTGCCCACGCCGCAGGCCAGCACGAGGCCGGGGAGGACGGCGGCCCGATGGAAACCCCGCCGAGCCTCATCCGGCGCGGCCACGGCCACGCCCGCCACCCGGTTGGGAGCGGCGAGGGCGATCAAGGCCGCCAGGACGCAGGCCAGCGCCGCCACCAGGAACACGGCCTCGTAGCGACCGTCGCCGAGGACGATCTCGCCGAGGACGGGCCCGAAGCCGAGCCCTCCGAACACGGCGAGGGAGAAGTAGCTCGCACCCTCGGCCCTGCGGTCCGCCGGGGAGAGATCGGCGATGAGCGTGGCGGCGCCCACGAAGAGGGCGGCCTCGCCCACACCGGAGATCGCCCGCAGGGGGAGCAGCGTCGCGATCGACGACACGAACGCCGTCGCGGCCACGGCGGCTGCGGCCAGCAGTGAGCCACCGATCATGAGGGTACGCCGCCCGAAGCGGTCACCGATCATGGCGATGACCGGGCGGGCGGCGATGGCCGCGATGGAGAACACCGCCAGGTTGACGCCGATGGCCAGCCCGTCGCCACCCAGCTCGTTCTCGATGAACCGCGGCATCACCGACACCGCGATCCCCACGAACACGAAGAACGCGAGGGTCGCCACGGTGACGATCACGAACGGCGCCGTGACCAGCCGGGGGCGCGGTGGAGCGGTCACGGAAGCCATGATGGGCGAACAACGCCGGTCCGGTCGGGTGCATTCCCCCGGTCTCCCGGACCGGACGGATGTCACAGGAAACCTGACATCCGGACCACGCGGCGGCCGGAGCCGCCCGCTCGTCGGAGGAACCGCATGACCACCCTGGATCGGAGCGCAGTCGACGCCCTGCTCACGCGGGCCCGCCGCGAGGTCGACGACGGCCTGTTGCCCTCGTGGCAGCTGGCGCTGGCCCTGGACGGCGAGATCGTCGTGTCCGAGACGTACGGCGACGCCACGCCGGCGACCTGCTACGTCGTCTACTCCACGACGAAGGCCCTGGTGGCCGGCGCGGTGTGGGCCGTGATGGGCGACGGCCTTCTCGACCCGTCCCAGCGGGTGGTCGAACTGATCCCCGAGTTCGCCACGAACGGCAAGGACGCCATCACCGTGGAGCAGGTGCTCCTCCACACGGCAGGCTTCCCGCACGCGCCGATGCTCGTCACCGCGGGCGACACCAGCACCGGCCGCTGCGAGGCCTTCGCCCGCTGGCGGCTCAACTGGGAGCCCGGGACCCGCTTCGAGTACCACGCGTCGTCGGCCCACTGGGTGCTGGCCGAGTTGCTCGAGCTGGTCACCGGCGAGGACTTCCGCGACGTGGTGGACACCAGGGTCACGAGGCCGGCCGGCATCCCCCGGGCGCTCGGTCTGGAACCCGGCACCTATCCGTATGCCGAGGTCGTCACCGTCGGTGAGGCCGCGACGCCCCAGGAGATCGAGGCGGTGTTCGGTATCCCGGAGCTTCCGGTCACCGAGGTCACGCCCGAAGCGCTCCTCAGTTTCAACGACCCTGCCGTGCGGCGGGTGGGGATGCCCGGCGGCGGCGCGGTGCTGCGGGCAGAGGACCTCGCGCTCTTCTACCAGGCGGTCCTCAACAACCCGGGTGGGATGTGGAAGCCCGAGATCCTCGCTGACGTCACGGAGAACGTCCGCAACCACTTCCCCGATCCGCTCACCGGCGTGCCGGCCAACCGCACGCTCGGGCTGATCCAGGCCGGCGACGACGGCCGATCCCACTACCGGGGCATGGGGCGCACCGTCTCGCCGCGGACCGTCGGCCACAACGGCGCCGGCGGCCAGATCGCCTGGGCCGATCCCGCCACCGGGCTCTCCTTCGCCTACGTCACCAACGGACTCGACCAGCACATCCTGCGGGAACCCCGCCGCACCACCGCGCTGGCCAGCCTCGCCGCGGTCTGCGCGACGACGTAACGATCGAGGGAACGACGATCAGGAGGGGCTCGTGGGCGCGGGGTCGTCGACGCGGGCCACGTCCACGGCGACGGTCAGCTCCTGGCGCGCCGCCGGCCCGACCACCACGCCACGCAGCGGCGTGACGTCCCGGTAGTCCCGCCCCCAGGCCACCGTCACGTGGCGGGACGGTGCCACCTGGTCATTCGTCGGGTCGAGGTCCAGCCATCCCCAGCCCGGGAAGTACACCGAGCACCAGGCGTGGGACGCGTCCGCCCCCACGAGCTTGGGCTGGCCAGGGGGCGGCTCGGTCTCGAGGTAGCCGCTGACGTAGCGGGCGGGGAGGCCGACGGCGCGCGCGCAGGCAATGGCCAGATGGGCGAAGTCTTGGCACACGCCGCGACGGTGGGCCAGGACGTCGTCGACGGGCGTGGCGACGTCCGAGAACGATGGGTCGAAGGTGAAGTCCCGGAAGATGCGAGAGGTCAGATGGGTCAGTGCCGCCAGCAAGGACTGCCCGGCCGGGAACGACGGGACGGCGTACTCGACGACCGCTTCTGTCACCTCCACGGCGGGCGAGGCAAGCCGGCAGGCGCGGGCCAGCAAACCGTCGTCCGTCCGATCCTCGGTCAGAGGGGGCAGGACGCGGTCCCAGGCCAGATCCATGCCGGTGGGGAGCTCGGGCACGGCCACGTCCACCTCGCTGATCGCCACCACCTCGAGCTGCTCATGGGGGTGGTGCACGCCCAGGTAGGTGACGAGGTTGTCGAAGGCGTCGAGCCAGGTGACCACCTCGTCGGCCTCCGGGTCGGAACGGACGACCGAGCTCACGACGGCCTGGCTGTTGGTGGCCCGCGGCACCAGGTGGGCCACGCTGTGACCACCGGTCATGGGCGCGCCGTAGTGATAGGTCGTGCGGTGCTCGATGCGGTACCGGGTCACACCGAGCGTCCCATGCGCCGGGCCGCCGCGGGGTCGGCGAACCAGCGGGCCACGAACGCGTCGGCCAGGTCCAACAGTGGACCGCGGGCGTCGAGGACGAGACGGTCGACGGCGAGCAACCGTCCACCGACAGCAGGACCGACCCCCGAGGTCTCGGGATCGTGCCACGAGGCCCGCATCACCGTCCGCGCCGAGATGTCGAGCAGGTCCTCCAGGCGCGATCGCCCGGCTGCCCCCGGCAGGGCGACGAGGTGTTCGGCCATGCGATCGAGCTGGAAGGCGAGCGCGCGTGGATTCGTGTCGTCGGCGACCAGCAGGTCGAGCACGGCCTCGACGCGGGCGTCGCTCCGATAGCGCCGCCGGTAGGCGACGAGGCTCTCGTGGGCGGTGAGCACCACCTCGTACCGTGCGGCGACCGTGAGCGGATCGGGTTCCGGCCCCAGCATGGACTCCACCACGCCGAGCAGCACCAGGGCCCGCTCCAGACGGCGGCCGAGGTCGAGGAGCCGCCAGGACGGCCCCCGGACCGTGCTCTCCATGGCCAACCCGGCCAGCGCGCTCAGCGCCACGACGACCCGGTCCAGAGACTCGGCCGGACGGGCCGGGTCCACGACGAGGCTCTCCAGCACCTCCCACGTCGTGGACGAGAGGAACTCCCGCACCGAGCTGGCAGCCCGGCGGACCAGCTGCGTCTGCTCGCCCAGGCCGCCGGGCCCGGACAGCGCGGCCCGCGCCTCGTCGGCCAGGAGCTCGTCCCCCGAGCCCGGCTCCGGTCCGTACGATCCGTCTGGTCCGTCCGCCGGGGCCTGACCGCGCACGGCCCGCAGGCCCCCGGCCGCCCACGCGGCCCAGCCGGATCCCAGGTCCAGCAGCGCGGGGTCCTGCTCGGTGCGGACGAGGACGGCGCGCGCCAGCCGGGCGACGGCCTCCGCCCGCTCGGCGTGCCGGCCGAGCCAGAAGAGGGCCTCCGCTGAGCGCGTCGGCAGCGACGCCCGCAGATCGACCTGGGGCATCCGAGGCTCGAGCCGCAACCGTTCCCGGCGCCCCGCGACCTCACCGTCCACGACCCACACGTCCTTGGCGACGCCGCTGCTCTGCGTCACGACGGGGACGGCGGGATCGAGGATGCGCCCCAGACCGCCCGGCAGCACCACGGGACCCTGAGGTCCGAGCACGACGTGGACACGCAGCACCACCGTTCCCGGCACGACGGCGCCGTCGTGCAGCATCGGTGTCGTTGCAAACTCAACCTTGCGTTGTGCGACGTGACGGCAAGGATCGGCTGAGATGCGCGCGACCAGTGCTCGACGGTCGGTGTCGGAGAGCTGATCGGCGAACACCGCCCTCCCCCGCTCACCCGCGCCGGACTCGTGGACGACCATCGCGTCGAGCTCGGCCAGGACCTCCGTCCGCTGCTCGTCGTCCCCACACCAGAGCGTGTCCAACGACGCGAGGCGGAGCGGACGGCCGAGGAGCCGTTGGGACGCGGCGGGCAGGAACGGGTGCAGGGCCAGCTCGCCGGCGGCGCCCGAGCCAAGCGCGTTGGCCAGGCCCACACCTCCCTCGCGGCAGGCGTGCAGCAAGCCCGGGACGCCCCCGCTGTCACCGTCACCCAGCTCCAGTGGGTCCGCCACCGCCCCCTCGACCCTCCGCAGGAGCACATCGACCGGCTCCAGCCCGCCGAGCGATCGCAGCAGCACGCGCCCGTGCCGCACCGTGAGGTCGCCGCCCTCGGCCAGGTTGTAGCCGAGCTGCTCGGCCAGGTACGTGTGCTCGAAGTAGCTGGGGTGCCCGATCCCTGAGCTGAGCACGACGGTGCGTCGGTCCGGCCGGTCCTCGGGGCCCAGCGCGGCGAGCGCGGCCCGCAGCGCCACGAAGAAGTCGGTCAGCCGGAGCACACCGAGCTGCCGGTGCTCGCCCGGGAACAGCCGGGACAGCACCGTGCGGTTCAGGAGTGCATAGCCCGCTCCGGACGGTGCATCGGTCAGGTCGCGCAGGACCTTCCACTGGCCGTCGCCGGTGCGCACGAGGTCGGCGGCGTAGACCGTCAGCCACCGCGACGGTCGCGGCCGGCTGGTCAGCACCGGCCATTCGTACTGCGGCGACCCCAGCACGGCCTCGGGCGGGATCACGCCGCGAAGCAGCGTCCGGGGGCCGTAGAGATCGGTCAGGACGGCGTCGAGGAGCAGCGCCCGCTCGGCGATCGCCTCCGCCAACGGTCGCCATTCGTCCGCCGTCACCACGACCGGCACGGGATCGAGCCGCCACGGGCGGCTGGCATCGGCCTCGTCGTGCACCAGGTAGCTGGCGCCCGATGCGGCGATGAGCCGGTCGGCCTGCCGGCGGCGCTGTTCGATCTCGGCCCCTCCCAGGTCGGCGAGCGTGGCGACCAGGCTGCGCCAGATGGGCCGGACCGCGCCGGACTCGTCGACCGCCTCGTCGAAGCGGGAGGGCGACGGGGCGTACCCGAACAGTGCGGAAGCCAAGAGGGGGTCCATCGGCACTCGGTGATCAGCCCTGCTGCTGGACCTGTTGTTGCTGCTGCACCATTGGTGGGCAGAGATAGGTCGAGGTGAGGTGGTCGTGCAGCGCGTCGAGGGCGAGCTGCACCGCGTCCATCGCGGCGTCGAGCGACTTGCCATCGATGTCGGCCGGATCGACGAGCAGCAGCTCCGCCTCGGCCCCGGCGACAGCGGGCAGGACCTCATCCCCTCGCGGAAGGTGTTCCAGGCCGGTGGTCACCCGACGGAGGCAGGCCATGACGGAGCGCGGGAACGTCTCGTCGAGCAGGAGGAAGCGCACGACCGCGGGGCCGTTGACCGCTTCGCGGGTGCTCCGGTGGTACATCTGCCGGGCGGACAGCGACGCCAGCATGCTCATCCACTGGACTTCGGCATGCTCATCGGCCCCATCCGTGGACGCCATCAGGGCCGCGGCCCGCACGCCCAGCACCCGGGTAGTCATGTCGGCGCGCTCGATGGCCTGGCCGAGGCGCAGGAACTCGTACGCGGCGTCCCTGCTCATCGTGGCCGCGAGGATCCCGTCCACGCGCCGGGCGTCGGCCACCACGCGCTCGAGGAACCGGCCCCGGCTTCGGCGGCCGACGCCGTCGTGGCGGTGGGCCTGCGCGAACAGGTAGAGGTCGTTCACGACCCTCCAACCGTCCCGGGGCATGACCTCACGGGTGGAGCGCAGGTTCTCCCGAGCCTGGCTGATGCTCATGACGACGCTGCCGGAATGGGCGTCGTCGGCGACGAGGAAGCGCACGATGGTCGCCTCGTCCGCCCGGTCCTGCTGGAGGTCGAAGGTGGAGCGGCTACCGGTGATGGCCAGCAGCGGCTCCCACGACGTGCCCACGGACATCGGGAGGTCCACCATGGCTTCGGAGTAGCTCCGAATGATGCGGGCTGTGTCCTCCGCCCGCTCGAGGTAGCGGGCGCCCCAGTAGAGGTTCTCGGCCACCCGGGACAGCAGCATCAGCCGCCCTGGCGTTCGACGATCCAGGTGTCCTTGCTGCCGCCGCCCTGCGAGGAGTTCACCACCAGCGAGCCGTTCCGCAGCGCCACCCGCGTGAGGCCACCGGCCGTCACGTAGCTCGTGCGTCCACTCAGGATGAAGGGCCGCAGGTCGACGTGGCGGGGCTCGACACCGTTGTCGCAGATGGTCGGCGCGGTCGAGAGCGACAGGATCGGCTGGGCCACCCAGTTGCGGGGGTCGGCCTCGATCGCCGCGGCGCGCAGCGCCAGCTCGGTCGGGCTGGCGCCCCGGCCGATCAGCAGGCCGTACCCGCCGCTCTCGTTGGCCGGCTTCACCACCAGCTCGCGCAGGTGGTCGAGCACGTAGCGGCGCTCGTCCTCGTAGTGGCAGCGGTACGTCGGCACGCTGGCCAGGAGCGGCTCCTCGCCCAGGTAGTAGCGGATCAGCTCCGGCACCCAGGCGTACACGGCCTTGTCGTCGGCCACGCCGGAACCGGGCGCGTTGGCGATGGCGACGTTCCCCGCCCGCCACGCCCGCATGAGCCCGGGCACCCCGAGCACGGAGTCCGCGCGGAACACCTCCGGGTCGAGGAACAGGTCGTCGACCCGCCGGTAGATGACGTCGACGCGCTGCAACCCGGCGATCGTTCGCATCGAAACGACATCGTCGTCGTCGACCACGAGGTCCGAGCCCTCGACGAGCTCGACGCCCATGCGCTGCGCCAGGAACGAGTGCTCGAAGTAGGCCGAGTTGAACACGCCGGGGGTGAGCACGACGACGGTCGGTTGGGTCATGCCCGAAGGGGCGAGGGACGACAACAGCTTGTAGAGCTCGTCGGTGTAGGCGTCGACAGGGAGGATGCTCTGGCGAGCGAACAGGTCGGCGAAGGCCCGCTTGGAGATCAGCCGGTTCTCGAGCAGGTAGCTGACGCCCGACGGCACCCGCAGGTTGTCCTCCAGCACGTACAGCGTGCCGTCCGCGTCGCGGACGAGGTCGCTGCCGCAGACGTGGGCCCATACCCCGAACGCCGGGCGCACGCCGCGGCACTCGGGGCGGAAGTTCACCGACCCGGCCAGCAGCTCGGCGGGGAAGACACCATCGCGCACGACGTGCTGGTCGTTGTAGACGTCGTCGATGAACTGGTTGAGCGCGGTGAGGCGCTGCACCAGCCCGGCCTCGACCGTCCGCCACTCCTCGGCGTCGATGACGCGGGGGATGACATCGAACGGCCAGGCACGGTCGATGCCGCGCCCGTCGGCGTACACGGTGAACGTGATGCCCATCGTGAGGATGTCGAGGTCGGCCCGGACCTGCCGTTCCTGGAGCTCGGCCAACCCCAGCTCCCCGAGCTGGGCCATGAGCAGCGCGGCCGCGGGGCGGGGGGTGCCGTCGGCCGCCACCAGTTCGTCCCACGCCGCGGCCGATGCAACCACCGGGGCGCCCGTCTCCGTCGTGGTGCTCACGCTCGCTGGCTAGTCGGGCACGGTGTCATGGGTGTTCGCACTCTATGACGGCCGCGTGAACGCTCTCTCCGGAGAGGCGATCGGCCGAGCGCGCGATCAGGACGCCGCCGGCTTGGGCTCGCGCGGCAGACCGAGAACCCGTTCACCGACGATGTTGCGCTGGATCTCCGCCGTGCCGCCCCAGATCGTCTCGGACCGGGAGAAGAAGAAGGCCGACGCCATCGAGCTGACCGGGTAGGCCTCCCGGCCGCGGTGGCGCTGGTTGCCCGGCCATGACGCCCCTTCGGGCCCGACCGTCGACAGGAGTGCTTCCGCGCCGTAGACGTCCAGCGCTACCTCCATGGCGTCGCGGTGCATCTCCGACCAGAACATCTTGTTCGTCGCCCCCAGCGCGCCGACGCCCGGGTCCTTGCGCCCCTGCACGGCCGCGCTCAGGCTGCGGAGCCCGTTGATGCGGAGGATCTGGATCTTCGTGTAGTAGGCCGTCAGCGCCTGGCGCAGCAGGGGATCCGCCAGCCGTCCCCGCTCGCGGGCGGCGTCGACCATGAGGGCGAACTCTTCCTCGAAGCGCCGGTAGCCGGTGGTGGCGGACATGCCCCGCTCGTGGGCCAGCGTCGTGTTCGCAACCACCCAACCGTTGTTGACCCCTCCCACCACGTTGTCGCTGGGGCAGCGGGCGCCGTCGAAGAAGACCTCGTTGAACTCGGCCGTGCCGTCGGGCTGGGTGATCGGCCGCACCTCGATGCCGGGCTGCTTCATCGGGACGAGCAGGTACGAGATGCCGTGGTGCTTGGCGGCTTCGGGATCCGTGCGGGCCAGCAGGAAGATGTAGTCGGCGTGCTGCGCCTGGGTCGTCCAGACCTTCTGACCGCTGATGACCCACTCCTCGCCGTCGAGGATGGCCGATGTCTTCAGGCTCGCCAGGTCGGAGCCGCTGTCGGGCTCGCTGAAGCCCTGGCACCAGCGCATCTCGCCGCGCAGGATCTTGGGCAGGAACTCCTTCTTCTGCTTCTCGGTCCCCCACTGGAGGATGGTCGGGCCGACCAGCGTGTCGCCGAAGAAGTCGGCCCGCAGCGGCGCCTTGGCGCGGGCGAACTCCTCGGCGAGGACAACGTTCTCCATGATCGACAGGTTCTTGCCGCCGTACTCCTCGGGCCAGCTCGCGCAGATCCAGCCCCCCTCGTAGAGGCGTGTCGGCCACTCCTCGTTGAACGCCCGCCGCCCGGCCGGGCTCAGCTCGAAGCCCGCGTCGAACCAGCCGTCAGGGAGGTTGTCCTCCAGCCAGGACCTGATCTCCTTGCGGAACGCTTCGGCTTCGGGCGGATAGGTGAGCTCCATCCCCTTATCTTGACCCGCCGGTCAAGGTCAGTCGAGCCGGCACGTCGAGGCGGCCGTGCCTGTCCGCGCCGGGCGGGCGACGCGCAGTGTCAGACTCCCGGGCATGGCGCTCCACCCGCAGGCCCAGAGCGTGCTCGAGGCGATGGCCGCCCTCGGCGAGCCTCCGGTCCACGAGGACACCCCGACCGAGGCCCGGGCCCGGCGGGAAGCCCGCATCCGTCCGCCCACCGAGGAGATCCACGAGCGGCGTGACGTCGATGCCGGCGGCGTCCCCGCCCGTCTCTACCGGCCGTCGGACGACACCGGGCTCGGCCTGCTCGTGTTCTTCCACGGCGGTGGCTGGGTGCTCGGCTCGTTGGACGGACACGACAACGTGTGCCGGGCCGTCGCCAACCGGTCCGGCGCCGCCGTCCTGTCGGTCGGCTACCGGCTCGCCCCGGAGCACCCGTTCCCCGCCGCGCTGGACGATGCCGTCACAGCGACGCGCTGGGCCTACACCCACGCCGAGGCGCTCGGGGCCGATCCCGGCCGTCTGGCCATCGGCGGTGACTCGGCCGGCGCCAACCTGGCCGCGGTCGTGGCCCAGCTCGCGGTAGCCCCGCTGCGGTTCCAGCTCCTCGTCTACCCGGTGACCGACGCGCGCTGCTGCGCTCCGAGCCACGACGAGCACGCGGAGGGCTACCTCCTGACGGCCAAGGCCATGAACTGGTTCGTCGACCAGTACCTCTCGGGCGGGCCCGGCGCGCCCGACGATCCGCGCGTCTCCCCGCTGCTCGCCGACCCCGCCGTGATCGCGGCCACGCCCCCGGCCTGGGTGGCGACCGCTGAGTACGACCCGCTCCGCGACGACGGCACCTTCTACGCCGATCGCCTGCGGGAGGCCGGTGTCGAGGTGACCCTCGTCCACTACGACCACATGATGCACGGGTTCGTCTCCATGGCCGATCTGGTCGACGAGGGTCAGGTCGCGCTGAGTGCGGCGGGCGAGGCGCTCGCCGCCGCGCTGGCCTGACGACCCGGCCCCGACGGACAGCCGCCCCGATCGTGGATCCGGGGCCGCTGCGCGACGGCTTGACGGTGGTGGCGGGCGTGGCGACCGGGATGATGTCGGGCGCGTTCGGCGTGGGCGGAGCGGTGATCTCGACGCCGGCCATCCGGCTGCTGGGCGCCTCAGCTGCGGTGGCCGTCGGCACCACGCTCCCCTCGATCGTTCCCGGTGCCGTCAGCGGCGCCGCCCGCTACCAGCCGCAGGGCCTCGTCGACTGGCCGTTGGTGGCGGCCACGGTCCCCACCGGGATCGTCGCCGCGGTGGTGGGGGCGGTGTTGGCGCACGTGCTTCCGGGAGGCGGCCATCCCCTCATGGTGATGACGGCGCTCCTACTGCTGTGGAGCGCCATCAGACTCATCCGGGACCGGCCGTCGCGGCCACGCTCCCGCCCCGTCGTCCCGCCGACGGGGGCCCGCCGTCTCGTCGCCACGGGCGGGATCGGCGCCGCGGCCGGTCTGCTGTCCGGCCTGCTGGGGATCGGCGGCGGCGTGCTGATGGTGCCGGGCTTCCACGGCCTCCTCGGCGTGCCCATCAAGCGCGCCATCGCCACGTCGCTCGTCTGCGTCGGCTGCTTCGCCGTGCCAGGAACGATCACGCACTCGATCAACGGCTCGATCGACTGGCGGTTCGCGTTCTGGCTGGCCGTGGGCGTCGTGCCCGGCGCGACCCTGGGCGCCATCGTGGCCATCCGTGCCGACGACCACCGGCTGCGGGTGGCGTTCGGGTCGTTCCTGGTCGTCGTCGCCGTCGCCTACGGAGCGGGCGAGGTGGCGGCGTTGTTCTGAGCCGCCAGGACGAGCGCCCGCTGGAAGACGGCGTCCAGCATGTCCTCCGTGAGCCGTCCCGTGAACGTGTTCTGCTGGCTGGGGTGGAACGAGCACAGCACGACCCGGCCGTCGGGCAGCGGAGCCTCGACGCCGTGGCCGAAGCGCGGCCGCGGCCGCAGCCCGACGATCCCGGCCAGGGCCTCGTATGCGAAGGCGCCGAGCGCCACGTAGACGCGGGCGTCACGCAGGGCGGCGAGCTCCCGTTCCAGGAACGGCCGGCAGGTCTCCCGCTCGGCGGGCGTGGGCCTGTTGGCCGGCGGCGCGCAACGCACCGCCGCGGTGATGTAGGCGCCCGTCAGCTCCTGCCCGTCGTCGCGGTGGGTGCTCCCCGGCAACCGGGCCAGGCCGGCCCGGTGGAGCGCCCGGTAGAGCCACTCGCCGGACCGATCGCCCGTGAACACCCGCCCCGTCCGGTTGGCGCCGTGGGCGGCCGGGGCCAGGCCCACCAGGACGATCCCGGCCCGGGGGTCGCCGAAGCCAGGCACAGCGCGGCCCCAGTAGGTCTCGTCCCGGAACGCCGCCCGCTTCTCCCTGGCCACCTGCTCGCGCCACTGGACCAGACGAGGACAGGCCCGGCAGGCCACGATCTCCGCCGTCACCTGCTCCAGGTCGCGAGGCTGCGGCGACACGGTTGACACGGCTTCGACCCTACGGCCGGCGGTAGGTTGGGCGCCCGACCATGCCGCGTGCCAAGCCCACTCCGCCCACCCTCGTCCTCCTCGTCCGCCACGGTCAGACCCCGACCACGGGCAAGCACCTGCCGGGCCGGGCACCGGGGCTCCACCTGAGCGAGGAGGGCCAGCACCAGGCCGAGCTGGCGGCCAAGCGCATCGGCGAGCTCAAGAAGGTCGATGCCGTCTACGCCTCGCCGCTCGAGCGAGCGCAGGAGACGGCCGCCCCGATCGCGGCCGCCTGCGGGCTCGAGGTGCAGATCGAGCCCGGCCTCCTGGAATGCGACTTCGGCGACTGGACCGGCGAGGAGCTGAAGGCGCTCATGAAGCGTCCCGAGTGGAGCCAGGTGCAGCGCTACCCGAGCGGGTTCCGCTTCCCGGAGGGCGAGAGCTTCTCGGCCATGCAGGTGCGCATCACGGACTCCCTGGCCGAGCTGCGGGCGCGCCATCCGGGCGGTGTGCTGGTCGCAGTCTCGCACGCCGATCCCATCAAGGCGGCGGTCACCCACGCCATGGGCGCCCACCTCGATCTCTTCCAGCGCACCGTCATCTCCACCTGCTCCATCACGGCCATCGCCTACGGCGACGCCGGACCCGTCGTCTTGACCGTGAACTCCACCGGCGGCTCGCTGGCCGAGCTGCGGCCCTCCTGACCGCGATGCTGACCGCGCCATGAGCACGAGCCCCAGCTTCGACCTCGGCGCCGTCGACGCGTTCACGGCCGGGACGGTCGGGGCCCCCGGTCAGCGCGTCTTCTTCCTCCAGGCCCGCGCCGACGGCCAGGTGGTGACCGTCAAGTGCGAGAAGCAGCAGGTGGCGGCGCTCGGTCAATACCTGGAGCGCTTGCTGCAGGACCTGCCCGCGCCCGGTGACGGGCCCCTCCCCACGGCGCTCGAGCTGCTCGACCCCATCGACGCCGTCTGGGTGGCGGGCCAGCTGGCCGTGGCCTGGGAAGCCGACGCCGACCGCTTCGTGGTGGTCGTCGAAGAGCTCGATCCAGAGGCCCTCGAAGCCGTCGAGGACGACGACGAGGGCGACGATGACGACGACGATGACGACGACAGCTCGTCCGGTGTCGGGTCCGATCCCATGGACTGGCTGGTCACGTTCGACCGCGGCCGGCTGAGGTTCGAGCTGTCTCGCGGACAGGCCCTGGCCTTCGCGGCGCGGGCGGTCGAGCTGGTGGCGGCCGGGCGACCGTCCTGCCGCTTCTGCGGCCTGCCCATCGACCCCGACGGCCATCCGTGCCCCCGGATGAACTGAGATGAGCTGATGGCGGGCGCCTCACCGGACCAGGCCGCGCTCAGCCTGCTGGAGTGCGGTGAGGCCGAGGTGCAAGGCCGGATGCCGTGGAGTTCCAACGCCACTTTCCTGGCCACCATCACCGACGGCGCCCGGACCTGCCAGGCGGTGTACAAGCCGGGGCGGGGCGAACGGCCGCTGTGGGACTTCCCCCACGGCCTCTACCGGCGCGAACTGGCCGCCTATCGCCTGTCGGAAGCGCTGGGCTGGGGCCTCGTGCCGCCCACCGTCATCCGGGACGGGCCGCTCGGGGAGGGGTCGTTCCAGCTCTTCATCGAGGCCGACTTCGAGCAGCACTACTTCACGCTCCACGAGGCGCGGCCCGATCTGCACGCGCAGCTCCGGACCATGTGCGCGTTCGACATCGTCGCCAACAACACCGACCGCAAGAGCGGGCATGTGCTGCTCGGCCCCGGCGACCGGATCTGGGGTGTGGATCAGGGTCTGTGCTTCTCGGCCGACTTCAAGCTGCGCACCGTCATCTGGGAGTTCGGCGGCGAGCCCGTCCCGGAGGGCCTGCTGCACGGCATCGAGCGACTGGCGACGAGCGTCCCGCTCGACCTCGCGGCGCTGCTCGACGACGAGGAGGTCGACGCGCTGCAGCACCGGGCGCGGCTGCTGATGCGCAACCCGAAGTTCCCGGTCGACACCAGCGGTCGCCGCTATCCCTGGCCCGTCGTCTAGGCCCCTCTTCCTGGGCCGGGGCAACTACGACGCGGCGCGCCTCGAGGAGGTCGGGCGGGAGAGGAGCGTCGTGATCGCCGCGAAGGACCGCAGCGATGCCGTCCCGTCGCCGTAAGGCGAGGGCAGGTTCTGCAGCCGGTTGAGCAGCTGCGGGCCCTGACCCAGGAGCTGCGCGATCCAGGCGCCCACGAGCGGCCCCGGGGGGACGAGCTGCGCGAACGTCCCCAGGATCTCGGGCCGCTCGGTGGAGTTCCGAACCACCAGCACCGGCCGCTTCAGAACGCTGGCCTCTTCCTGCACGCCGCCGGAGTCCGACACCAGAAGCGCCGAACTGGCCGCCAGGCTCAGGAACTCGATGTAGCCAATCGGCGCCAGGACCTTGACCTTGGCCAGGAGCCCGGACAGGCCGTTGTCCTCGATCGAGGCTCGGGTCCGGGGATGCAGGGGCAGGAGGACAGGGAGATCGCAGCGGCCGAGCTCGGACAGGATCATGCCGAGCACCTCGGGGTCGTCCACGTTCTCCGGGCGGTGCAGCGTCGACAGCACGTAGCGGCCGGGCTCCAGCCCGTGCTGGGCCAGCACGGCATGCTGCTCCGGCGGCGGGGGCAGGAGGTCGAGCACGGCGTCGACCACGGTGTTGCCGGTGAGGATCACCCGGTCCCCGCCGATGCCCTCGGCAGCCAGGTTGGCCCGGTTCGTTTCCGTCGGCGCGAGGCAGAGGTCGGCCAGGTGGTCGACGACGATGCGGTTGTGCTCCTCGGGCATGGCGCGGTCGAAGCTGCGCAGCCCGGACTCCACATGGATGAGCGGGATTCCGCTGGCGTTGGCGGCAAGGGCGCCGGCCAGCGCGGCGTTGGTGTCGCCGTGCACCACGACCACCTCGGGCGGGTCGGCGTTGAAGTGCTCCTCGAGGAGCAGCGTGGCGTCACCGATCTGGGAGCCCCGGCGCCGGCCACCGACCTCGAGGTGCAGCGACGGCGCACCGAGGCCGAGCTCCCGCAGGAACTGACCGCTCAGGTCGTCGTCGAAGTGCTGGCCGGTGTGGATCATCCGCCCCCGGTCGCCCAGCAGCTTGAGCAGCGGCATCATCTTGATCATCTCGGGACGGGTCCCGAGGACGACCGCGATGCTCCGCTCTCTCAGTAGTCCTTCCACTTGCCGCCCTCCCGCTCGATCCCGCTCGATGCCCCTTCAATGCCGTGCCGAGGGTAACGGAGTGTGGTCATCGGCGGTCGGGCCGGTCCCGCTGAGCCCTGGCCAGAGCGCTTCTGCCCACGCTGGGTCGCCGATCGCGCTGCCCTGCGTGGTCACGTCATCACCCATTGGGACGGCGATCGTTGCAGTTGCGAACGATCACGGTGAGGGCGTGCTCTCCCCTCGGCGGCGGAGAGGCCGTCGCCTACCCTGACCCCGTCAATTGTGCGGTCGAGGGACGGCGCTCCGCAGCGGAGGCGAGAAGCGGCCCTCACGAACAGGAAGCGGGCATTGTGACGACTCCCCTACCCTCGGATCAGGACGCGAGCGGGCGCTCATTCGGCGACGAAGAGCTCGACGCCCTGGCGGAGGTTCTGCGCAGCGGGACCCTGACGGCGACCAAGGGCGCCTTCACCAAGCAGCTCGAGACGGCATTCGCCGAGCGGGTCGGCGTGCGCCACGCCGCCGCCTGCGCGTCGGGCAGCGCCGCCCTCCACACGGCGGTCGCCGCGCTCGACACCGAGCCCGGCGAGGAGATCATCACCACGTCGGTCACCGACATGGGCGCCATCAGCGCCATCCTCTACCAGGGCGCCATCCCGGTGTTCGCCGACGTGGATCCCGTGACGCTCAACGTCACCGCCGCCACCATCGCCGACCGCATCTCGGACCGGACGAAGGGCATCATCGTCACCCACCTCTTCGGCAACCCGTGCGAGATGGACGAGATCATGGCCCTGGCGGACGCCAAGGGCATCCCCGTCATCGAGGACGCCGCCCAAGCCTACGGCGCCGTCTCCCAGGGTCGCCCGATCGGCTCGATGGGTGCCATCGGGTGCTTCAGCGCCCAGCAGGGCAAGCACATCACGTCGGGCGAGGGCGGCATCGTCGTCACCAACGACGACGCCTACAACCGTCGGATGCGGGTGTTCATCAACAAGGCCTGGCCCTACGGCGAGGCCAACCCGGACCACGAGTTCCTCGCCCCGAACTACCGGATCACCGAGCTGCAGAGCGCGGTCCTCATGGCCCAGCTCCCCAAGCTGGCCGGACACGTGCAGGTGCGCATCGAGAACGCCGACCGCCTGAGCAAGCTGCTGGCCGACGTTCCGGGCATCAGCACGCCAGTGGTGGCCGAGGGCGACATCTGCTCGTACTGGCGCTACGCCGTTCGCGTGGACTCCGAGGTGCTGCCCGGCGGCCCCGCTGAGCTGGCCCGCCGCCTCAAGTTCTACGACATCGCCTCGGCACCCCGGTACATCAACAAGCCGGCGTTCCGGTGCAAGGTCATCGCCGAGCAGGTCACCTTCGGCACGAGCCACTGGCCGTACGACCTGGCCCGGCCCGAGGCCATCGACTACTCGGCCGAGCTCTTCCCCGGCACGTTCGGCGGGCTCGACCAGGTGCTGGTCCTCGGCTGGAACGAGAAGATGACCGACGAGCACGTCGACTTCCTCGCCCGCAGCATCGCCGCGGCCATGGCCGGCGAGGACGTGGAGGCGTGAGCGAGCGACAGGCGAGCCGCCTGGCCGTGATCGGGGCCGGGGGCATCGCCGGCGCCTACGTGGACATCGTCGCCGGGACGGACGAGCTGGAGGCCGTGGCCGTGGCCGACGTCCGCCTGCCCGCGGCCTCGGCGCTGGCCGAGAAGATGGGGTGCGCGGCCGTCGAGACGGCCGAGGAGGTCCTGGCCTTCGAGCCCGACGCGGTGGTGCTCTGCACGCCGCCGGCCACCCACCCCGAGATGGCGCAGCTCTTCTTCCGCCACGGTGTCGCCGTGCTGTCGGAAAAGCCGCTTGCCGTCGACCGGCACGCGGCCACCGCCATGGCGAGGGCGGCCACCGACGCCGGCCTGCTGCTGGGGATGGCCACCAAGTTCCGGTTCTGCGACGACGTCGTCGCTGCCCGTGACCTGCTGGCTGACGGCTCGCTCGGGCGTCTGCGCCTGGTCGAGAACGCCTTCACCTCCCGGGTGGACATGGGTTCGCGCTGGAACAGCGACCCGGCCATCAGCGGCGGTGGTGTCATCGTGGACAACGGGACCCACTCTGTGGACCTCGTCCGCTTCGTGGCCGGCCCGGTGGCCGAGGTCCTAGCCGTGGAGTCGGCCCGGCCGGAGGGCTTCGTCGTCGAGGACACCGTCACGCTGCACCTGCGCACCGAGGACGACGTGGACGCCACGGTCGACCTCTCGTGGAGCATCGACAAGTCCCTCTCGGACTTCCTCCACCTCTATGGCACGGAGGGCGAGGTCCGCGTGGGCTGGCGGGAGTCCGCATGGCGCCGCTACGGGCAGGACTGGCAGGTCATCGGCCCGGGCTATGCCAAGGTGCCGGCCATGAGTGGTGCGGTCGTGCAGTTCGCCCGGGCTCTCCGAGGCGAGGAGGAGCTGGCGGTCACGCCGGCCGACGGCATCGCCGCGGCCCAGGTGGTGGACGCGTGCTACGAGTCGCTCAGGCAGGGTGCCTGGGTCAAGATCGCCGACCTGCAGCCGTGAGCGCGGGGACGTTGAGCACGGGGACCCCCGCCCGCATCCACCCGACCGCGCTGGTCGAGGCGGGGGTGGAGATCGGCGAGGGCTCGTCCATCTGGGACGCCGTTCATGTCCGGGGTCCCGGTACCACCATCGGCCGGGACTGCATCGTGGGCGAGAAGTCCTACATCGCCTACGGCGTCACCATCGGCGACCGGGTGAAGATCAACGCGTTCGTTTATGTGTGCACCGCCGTCACGATCGAAGACGGCGTCATGCTCTCGGCGGGCACGACCTTCACCAACGACCGGTACCCGCGAGCGACGACCCCGGACCTGTCCGAGCTGCGCCCGTCCGATCCGGACGACGACACGCTCGCCACCATCGTGCGGGCCGGGACCACCGTCGGCGCAAGGGCCCTCATCGGGCCGGGCCTCGAGCTGGGCCGGTTCTCGATGGTCGGCATGGGCGCCGTGGTCACCAAGTCCGTCCCAGACTTCCACCTCGTGGCCGGCTTCCCGGCCCGGACGATCGCCGCCGTCGGCCGTGACGGTCACCCCATCGCCCGCGCGGTGGACGGTGTCCTCCCCGACCTGGACAGCGTGGCGTGTCCCCGCACCGGCCTTCGCTACCGCATCGCCGACCAGGTCGTCACCGAGCTGGACCCGCCGGGCTGATGGCCGACTCAGCCGTCATCGGGGCCGGCGTCCTCGGCCTGGCCATCGCCCACCGCCTGAAGGCCCGCGGCGACAACGTCACGGTCTTCGAGGCCTCCCCCAACCTGGGTGGTCTGGCCAGCGCCTGGCAGCTCGGCGACGTCACCTGGGACCGGCACTACCACGTCACGCTGGCCTCCGACGCCAACACGCGCGCCATGCTCCGGGCCATCGGGCTCGAAGACGAGCTGACCTGGGTGCAGACACAGAGCGGCTTCTACGCCGGGCCGGAGGTGGGTCTGCGGCCGTTCTCCGACGCCGTCGACTTCCTTCGCCTGCCCACGCTGAACCTCGTCGACAAGGGTCGCCTCGGCGCCACCATCCTGGCCGGGGCCCGGCAGCCCGATGGCGAGAAGATGGAGCAGATCCCGGTCCAGGACTGGCTGACCAAGTGGTCCGGCAAGCGGACGTTCGAGCGCTTCTGGCTCCCGCTGCTGCGGGCCAAGCTCGGCGACGAGTGGCGCTACGCCTCCGCAGCGTTCATCTGGGCGACCATCCAGCGGCTCTACGCCGCCCGGCGCAGCGGCCTCAAGGTCGAGCAGTTCGGGTACGTCCAGGGCGGCGGGTACGCCCGCATCTTCGACGTCTTCGAGCGGCACCTGACCTCGGCCGGGGTCAAGATCAACGCCGGCGTGGCCGTGCGCGAGGTGCGCCAGGTACCCGAGGCAGAAGGTGGCGACCATGGTCCCCGCCTAGAGCTCCTGATGGACGACGGTGCGGCCAGATTCGACAACGTCGTCGTGACCACGGCCTCCACGCTCGCCGCCGACCTGTGCCCCGGGCTCACGGACGCCGAGCAGGAACGGCTGCGAGCCGTCCGCTACATGGGCGTGATCTGCGCGTCGCTGCTCCTTCCCGAGAAGCTCTCGCCGTACTACCTGACGTACCTCACCGACCCGGCCTCCCCATTCACGGCGGTGGTTGAGATGACGTCGTTCGTCGACCCGGCTGAGGTGGGCGGCTGGACGCTCGTCTACCTGCCGAAGTACACGCCGCCGGACGATCCGCTGTTCGACGCCGACGACGCGGCAGTGCAGAACGAGTTCCTGCCCTACCTGCAAGGGCTCCATCCCCAGGTTCGCGCCGAGGACGTGGCGGCCTTCCGCGTGTCGCGGGTGCGGCGGGTTTTCGCCGTCCCGACGCTCGGCTACTCGGCGTCGATGCCGCCGACGACCACGTCGATCCCCGGCCTCCAGCTCATCGGCTCGGCCAACCTCCCCTTTGCCACCCTCAACGTCAACGACACGCTCTCGCTCGTGGAGAAGCTCCGATGAACAAGCCGATGGCCTCGCTGTCGCTCGACCTCGACAACCTGTGGTCGTACCAGATGACCCACGGCGACGAGGGCTGGGACCGCTACGACAGCTACCTCGACACGGTCGTGCCGCTCATGCTCAAGGAGCTCGAGCAGCTCGGCCTGCGCATCACGGTCTTCGTGGTCGGCCAGGACGCCGCCATCGAGGCGAATGGGCCGGCCCTCAAGTCGATCGCCGAAGCGGGTCACGAGATCGCCAACCACTCGTTCCGTCACCAACCCTGGCTGCACCGCTACTCCGAGCAGGAGCTGGGCGAGGAGTTCGACCGCGCCGAGCAGGCCATCGAGGCCGCCACGGGGCAGCGCACCGTGGGCTTCCGTGGTCCCGGTTACAGCCTGTCGCCGACCGTCCTCCAGCTGCTGGTCGACCGGGGATACGAGTACGACTGCTCGACGCTTCCCACGCTGATCGGGCCGCTGGCCCGCAAGTACTACTTCCGCTCGGCCAAGCTCGACGCCGCGCAGCGCGAGGAGCGCCGCTACCTGTTCGGGAGCTGGAAGGAGGGCTTGCGCCCCCTCAAGCCGTACTGGTGGCAGGTCGGATCGTCGCGGATGCTGGAGATCCCTGTGAGCGTCGTGCCGGGTGCTCGGGTGCCGTTCCACGTCAGCTACGCGCTGTACCTGGCCGGGTTCTCGCCCGCGATGGCGCAGCGCTACTTCGCCACCGGCCTACGGGCCTGCCGCGTCGCCGGGGTGGAGCCGAGCATCCTGCTCCACCCGCTCGACCTGCTCGGCGCCGACGACGTCGACGCGCTGGGCTTCTTCCCGGGCATGGGCATGACCGGCGCCACCAAGCGCGAGGTGCTGCGGGGCTGCCTCGAGCGCCTGCGGGACGGCTTCCGGGTGGTTCCCATGCGCGAGCACGCCGCCGCCATCGCCAAGCGCCCCGGGCTCAAGACGAAGTCCAGCCTCACCGCCAGCCCAGCCGGCCAGCCCGCAGCCTGACTCGCGGCCAGTCGACAGCCGGCCGGCCGCTCAGGCGGCGCGGCGGCTTGGTGGGCCGGTGGTCATGACTTGGCTGTCTGGGGTGGCGACGGTCAACTCCCGCTGTTCGCCGAGGGTGAGGATCCAGCCTTGGTCGTGGAGGCGGTGGTGGTGTTGTTCACACAGCGGCAGGAGATTCCGCAGGTCGGTCGGCCCGCCGTTCTCCCACCACACGACGTGATGTCACCCGCAGACGATTTGCTATGGGCAGGCAGACGTGGAGCGCACTTCCCTCGTTGTGCAGGCTCAGCGAGCGCCGCGTTCGCCAAGCTTCACTTCGTCGAGCACCTCTGCCTCTTCGGACACCCCGCTCGCGAGCGAACATTGGGACGAGCTCGCGGAAACCGGCGGCCGCGTGTCACCTGCCCACTCCTGCGTCGCACGCCCGGCGTTTCTGGGTCAGTGCGCAGATCGAATGATCGGTGTGCGATCGGGCTCGTCAGAACAAGCACGGAGCGGGCAATCGGTCGCGCTCGCGACAGTGAGCACGGTGCCCTGCGGCGCGCTCAGACGTTGGCTCCCGACCCGGCGCTTGGGGACACTCGGCGCACCAGAACGCTCGAGCCCTCGGAGCGGGGTCATGCCTACCATCCGGGGGGCGATCTTCATCACGGCGAAGTTCCGAGTCCGGTAAGTACCTTCGTCCCCAGCGGATCCTGCCCGAAGGTCGTGGCGTGCGAGGGCCGCTTGCGTCAAGCGCCGGAGTCAAGCGTTGGTGCTGAGCCGGCTTCGAGCCATGAGCGCAGCTCAGGGTCGAGTCGAGCGGCTGCTGTCTCGTAGAGGGCCAGGTCCTCCTCGGTGAGGACATCGCGCCAACGTCCGTTGGTGCCCCTGTGGAAGAACCGACCGGCGCCGCCCTCGAAAAAGCTCAGCCCGATGTGCTCCTCGTTGCGGATCGCCTCCTGCTTCATGGCGTCGAACCGAGCGGCGGCCACGAGCTCGGGCCACGCATCCTCGGCCACCTCGATCTGGGTGAAGGCGGCGACGCGGCGCATCTGCGCCTCGAGGTCGGCGAGCAGATCGGCGTAGTGGACCATCAGCACGTTGGGCAGATCCCGATACGGCCAGAACGACGCGGCGTGGTGATGATGAGACCAGAACGGCCAGCCGTCGGTCTCCCAATCGAACAGGCTGCGGGTCATCCAATCGGCCCACAGCTCTCGCTCAGTGGCCGGGCACCGCGGCATCGGGCCGGCCGCGCCACCAGCGGCATCCAGCAGCGAGTAGGTGAGCTCGGTGTAGCCGCTGTAGTGGTTGAAGGCCGACATGAACACGTCCCGCGTGTCGCGTCCGACGTACACGTACCAGACCGCCGGGTCGTACGGCACGGCGTCGAACGGCAGATGGCTCTTCAAGAACCGGTGGTGCTCCTGGGCCTCGATGGTCGCCACGACGGATTCCACGTCGTCAAGGAAGGCCGCGTCGATCCACGGTGACAACGCGACGAGCGGTGCGGGCAAGGGGCCCGGACCAAAGACGAGCAGGCTCATGATGCGCTGCATCCAGGTCGTGCCGGCCTTCATCGAGGTCGAGATGACGACGTCCCCGGGCCGCAGCGTGACGTGATCCCACCGCTCGCTGTCGAGGTGATGGCTCCGGTAGGTGCGGGTGAGACAAGGCGTTTCCAAGGGCGCCAGGCTTACCCCACGCCAGCGGCCACCGTCGCCGGCGACGGCACGACGACGATCGTCCTCGGGCCGGAGCGACGTTCCGACTGCCCGGAGGGTAACTGGGTCCAGACCCTCCCCGGCAAGGGTTGGTTCCCATCCTGCGCCTCTACGGCCCGACCGAGCGGTTCTTCCACAAGCGCTGGATCGACAACAGCTGGCAGGAGAGCCTCGACGGGTCCTGGCGGCCGAGCGAAATCGAGATCGTTACCTGAGCGCGGCCCAGGGCATGGACAAAGGTCGGTAGCTCCCGCAGCTCCGCGTCACGGTCCCCCGCCTGGCCGCTCGGCCAGCCATCCTCCGCCCGCGACCTTGCTCGCGTGTCCTGAAAGTGCCGGTCGAGGGCGCTCGCGATCGCAAGCACGTGCGTTGATCGTCATGCCCGCAACGAGCGCCGAACTGTCGCTCGGGGCGGGGTCGTCGGTCGCGCTCCATCAGGGCATTCTGCGTGCGCGGCCGTAGTCACTTGTCTGGGCCGTCTCGTAGCCTTCCCGGGCATGGCTGAACCCATCGAGCTTGCACGCCCGGCGAAGCCGACGGAGCAGATCCAAGCGGAACTCATCGAGATTCTGAACGCCGACGAGTCGCTACTCGGCGAGGTGTACCGGCGGGAGCAGGCGGGTGAGACGCCGGCGGACATTCAGGCCGCGCGCGGCGCAACACGTCCGAACTTCGTGTGGCATTTACGAGCGGGTAATCAAGACGCTGCTCGATGGCGATCTGCCCACCGCCCGGACAGTCGTCCGATCGAACGCGCGGGCGATTCGCTCGCTGCTGACATCCGTCGTTCTCTCGCAACAAACTGAGCAGTATCTACGGGCGAATCTGACCGTGCTGGAAGAACGGCTCGCTTCGATCCGCGAGAAGGCCGAAGTTGAGGCCGAAGACGAGATCGAGGACGAGGTTGAAGAAGAGGTCGAGGCAACGCACGAGTTCCAGGTGTACGCCTGGACGTATTCCGGCATCCCTGTTTTCGACGGACGGTCGTAGCCAAGGTCGGGTACGCGGGTACGGGACCGACCTCTGATGCTAGGCATCGAATGACCGCGGCATCACGAACAACCGGCGCACCGGGCGCGCTCACAATGCTTCGGGTGTGGGAAGGCATCGGCGACCAAGACGCGGCACGCCGTGCAGAGGCTGAACTCCACAGGAGTACCGGTCGCCGTATCCCGGGTGGGGGCACCGAGTGGTTTGAAGCAAACCTGAAGGCGCTTGACCACGCCGCCGCTCAACTCGGTCTTGAACGCCGATTCGGGGTCGACCCATTGCTTTGACCGCACCAGATCTGCCGTGATGCGCTAGCTGACCGTCCGGAGGTACCCGGACAGATCGGCCGCCCGGAGCCGGCGTTGGGGGGCACCCGCACGGTCCATTTCGCCGAGCGTTCTGTGGCACGGTTCGGCAAGCAAACGCCGCGTGCAGATCGATTCGGTGGTGCTAACAGTCGGGCCCTGGTGCACTTGCTCACACAGCACAGAGTGACCCGCCACCGATGGAGAAGTGGTCGAGGCGGCCGTCCAAGTACGGTCCGGCCGGCGCGGCCGCATCAAGGGGGACATCGCGATGAGACCACTTCGATACTCGATCAACGTCACTCTCGACGGCTGCTGCCATCACGAGGCGGGGATGGTCCCCGACGAGGAGTCGATGCGCTACTGGACCGCACAGTTGGGACGAGCCGATGCCCTGCTGTTCGGCCGGGTGACCTACGAGATGATGGAGTCGGCATGGCGGCAGCCGGCGACGGGCACGTGGCCTGACTGGATGGACGAGTGGGAGATCCCGTTCGCCGAGACCATCGACCGGGCGAAGAAGTACGTCGTGTCGAGCACGCTGAGCGGGGTCGATTGGAATGCCGAACTGGTGCAGGGCGACCTGGGGCAGACGGTTCAGCGGCTCAAGCAGGAACCAGGCGAGGGCCTGTTGGTGGGTGGCGTGGCCCTCCCCCTGGCCTTGGCGGATCTGGGACTGATCGACGAGTACGAGTTCCTCGTGCAGCCGGTTCTGGCGGGCCATGGGCCGACGCTGCTCGCCGGTCTGCAGGAGCGGATCCAGCTCGAGCTCGTGCATCGCCATGAGTTCCGATCGGGGGCGGTCGCCCAGCGATACCGGCCCACTCGAGCCACGGCTTGAAGTGATTGTCCCTGGCACGTTGGCCGGCCGCTGCGTGGCGACCCGATCGACGGAACTGGTGCAGCGGGTTGGGAACAGAATGTGTGCTCCCACGGTGTCGTTGTCCCCCTGGAAGCTCGGTTGATCCTGGTGGCGTATGCCGGTGACTACCCGGGTCACCCGAGGATGGGAACGACGTGCCTCACACGCCGGCAGCGGCAGCTTCTCCGGACTCGAACTCCTTGCGGTGCCACTGCAGCACACGGGCGTCAATGTCGACGATGAGCCACCAGCTCGCCGCGTCGCGCGGGTTGCCGCAGACCGCCCCCGGGTTGGCCATGCAGGCGCCGGTCGCGAGCCAGTCGTAAGACTCGCCCGGAACGGGCCGCACCGCGCGCGTAGCGGCGCCGTCGTAGGCGAAGAGCGCCGGTTCATGCGTATGGCCGACGAGCCCGAGCGAGCCCACGGGGCGGTCGGGCAGGACTTTTGCGGCAGACGCCTCGGTGAGGAACCCGAACAGGGGGTGGCGCGGCGAGCCGTGCCAGCAGTCGATGCCGTGACGGCTGGCCTTTGCGCGGCTCGACAACCTGAACACGTCGCGTCCGTGGGCGACGACCCGGTCTGGTCCGAGCGCCCACGCGTCGTGATTTCCGGCGATCAGTAGGTCGAGTTGACGAGCCGCACCTACTAGCTCAGCCGTGACCGGCTCGCCCCCGACCAGATCACCGAGACACCAGCGTTCGTCGACCCCGGCTGCCGCCATGGCGCCGAGCACAGCCAGGAGCCGGTCATGGCGACCGTGCACGTCGGAGCAAACGCCGATCCTCACACCGAGCATCATTGTGGCTTGCTCCACCTGAAGGTTGGCTTGTTCCGGCTGAACGCCGTCGGGCATCCACGACGCCCCTACGTGCTCACTTATCGCGCTGGACGACGACGCGTGGCGGTCACTCCCATACGCGCCAGAACAGACGGATACGGGGAGCGGCAAGAGCGTCTCGAAGTGTCCCCGAACGCGCGGGCATATCGACATGGGGCATCGCCCCGAAGTGCCTACTTGAGACTTTCGGGTGGCGCGACGGCTGGTTCGTAGCGTCGTCGCTGTCGGGTTGCTCACGAAGTGCCTGCCGTCCTGGTTCTCGGGATTGGCTTTCGAACGAAGTGTTGCCCGGCGGCGGTCTCGCCGGTGTGGCTCGAGAGAGGAACGAGCACGAACGTCCGTAAGTAGGAGTGCCCGCCGCGGTCCCATCAGCCAGCGAGGAACCCAGGAGGGCTCATGAAGGTGATCATCGGTGTCGACCCGCACAAGGCGACACATCAAGCGGTCGCGGTCGACGACCGCGAAGCTGAGATCGATCGGATCTCGGCGAGAGCGACAGGCGGGTTCTGACGGTCAGTGCAACGCGAGTTGATCGTAGAGGTGTTGGGGGGTGTGCCAGCCGAGGAGGCGTCGGGCACGTAGGACGATGTCGTCGACGTGGTGCGAAG
The DNA here is from genome assembly GCA_963829955.1 of uncultured Acidimicrobiales bacterium. Lineage (GTDB taxonomy): Bacteria > Actinomycetota > Acidimicrobiia > Acidimicrobiales > Ilumatobacteraceae > DASTFY01. Next base: position 12,481 of record CAWHKS010000007.1, on the reverse strand, counting down.
CAGAGGCGGCACCGGCCGGGCGTGGCCGCTTCTCGTGAACCTCGATCTCCCATCCCGGTGAGTCGGCGAGCGCAGCAGCGAAGTCGTCGACCCGCAGGTAGGCATCAGGGTCGAATGGCCGGCTGTGGGCCCCCGTGTCGATCGGCGCCTGCATCGGCTCGAGATCGTGGCCCACGACGAGCAGCGTGCCACCCGGAGCAACCGCGTTCAGCAGGTTCTGAACGCCGCGAGCGTCGGGTGTGCGGGGGATCGATGCGTACTGCGCCGACACGAGTTCGAACGCCGCGGTCTCGTATGCATCGAGTGAGTTCGCGTCCGCGTGATGGCGCTCGACGAGTAGACCGCGGCGCCTGGCCTCGTCATGAACCCGGTCCAGCGCGCGCTGCGAGATGTCACTCGCGGTCACGTTCCAACCCTGCTCGGCCAGCCAGAGCGCGTCGCCACCCTCGCCGGCTCCCACGTCGAGTGCGCGGCCAGGAGCGAGGCCGCTGACCTCCTTCACGAGCGTGCCGTTCGGGTTCCCACTCCACATCTGAGCGCCCCCGTAACGATGGTCCCAGTCAGCCTCGTTGGCCGATGGTCGGGATGCGGCTCGGATGTCATCTTCGGCGAGACTGAAGCTGATCATGCCGCCGACCCGGCTGCCGTCGGCGGCGGCCTGCAACACCTGCTGGCTCGGATCGGTCACGTTGCCGGCCGCGTAAAGGCCGGGGACGGCTGTCGCCCCGGTCGCGTCCGTCTCCACGAAGTCCCCGAGACCGGTCGGGTGCACCGCCGCTCGAAGGCCGAGCTCCTCGAACGGTTCGACGCGCACCTTGAACCTGGGGCCGACCACGACCGTGTCGGCGTCGATGTGGGTGTCGCCGGGCAACTCGACCGCCATGACGTGGCCGTCGGGACCCGTGACGATCCGACTCACCTGTCCGCGCACGACGTCCACTCCGCCGGCTCGCAGGGCACCGAGTTCGAAGTCGTCGATCTCGGCAGGGTCGTGGAGCACGACCGTGAGCTGGGCGCTCAGCTGACGGAACAACGGAGCTGTGTGGAGTCCCCGCGGGGAAGTGACGATCTGGACGATGCGCCGGTCGCGGATCTCGTAGCCGTGGCAGAACGGACAGTGGATGACGTCGCGCCCCCAGTGTTCGGCGAGGCCGTCGATGTCCGGGAGCACGTCCACCAGACCGGTGGCGGCAAGAACTCGACGAGCGACGATGGTGTGACCGCCGACGAGCTCGACGCGGAGACGGTCGTCGTCGGTGCGGGTCACACGACTCACGCGGCCAGCGAGGACCTCAGCGCCGTAGCTGCGGACCTCCTCACGACCGACGGTGATCAGCTCGGCGGGCGGAAGACCTTCGCGACCGAGGTAGCTGTGCATGTGTGCGGCGGGGGCGTTCCGCGGCTCGCCGGCGTCGATGACGATCACGGACCGGCGCTGTCGCCCGAGCTGGAGCGCGGCAGCGAGTCCGGCGGCCGATCCTCCGATGACGGCAACGTCGCAGTGCCGCTCGACGGTACGCGGGGCGTGGTTCGTCATGATGTCCACGATAGGGTCCAACCCGAAAGGTGCATGGAGTCTTGCGATATTCGCAAGGGCTTGATGGAGCGATGGCCGACCGCAACGAGATCGAACGGGTGGTTCGCACCCGGCTGCGAAGTCTTCGGCACACGCTGGGTCTGTCGCTCGACGAGCTCGGCGCACGCGCCAACCTCAGTCCCTCCACCATCAGCAGGGTCGAGACCGGCAAGCGCACGATCAGCCTCGACATCCTGCTCCCGCTGGCTGAGGCCCTCCAGGTTGACCTCGACGCACTTCTCGACGTGCACAGCGACGACGATGTGGTCATCCGCCCGGCCCCGAGCAGCGCCGGCGCGCGCACAACTTGGATGCTGAGCCGACCCACCGGCAGCACAATCGCCGTGAAGATGCGACTCGAACCGACCCGCACCGTCGCCGATCAGCGCGTCCACCCCGGTCACGACTGGTTCTTCGTCCTCGCAGGACGGGTGCGCCTGTCGCTCGGCGAACGCGAGATCATCGTCGAGACGGGCGAGGCCGCCGAGTTCGCCACGATGACGCCGCACGCCGTCGAAGCCATCGACGGCCCGGCCGAGCTCATCATGATCTTCGACCGCGACGGCCAACGCGCCCACGTCCATCATCACGACCACCCGACGTCCTGAGTGGCATAGGCGCAGGTAGGCGGTACAATGACGAGCGGCGTGAGCCTAGCGGAGGCTCCCAGTACGACAGGGTTCGTCGGACGAGATGAACGAAGCGGAGATCGAACATTTTTGGGCCGCGCACCCCTGCGGTGACGCGCTCGTCGGCGGCCTGGACGACCGGTTCGGTGGTGACCACGAGACCTTCTTCGACGCCTACGACCAGTGGCGCTATGAGCTGGAGGACCACATCCCCGCATGTCTCGACGACATGGACGTCGACGGCCTCCGCGTGCTCGAGATCGGCCTGGGTCAGGGCGCGGAGGCTGAGCAGCTCATCCGCCGCGGCGCCCGTTGGTCTGGCCTCGATCTGACCGGCGAGTCTGTCCGCCGGGTGCGGCGCCGCCTCGAGGTGCGCCACCTCCCCTCCGAGGACGTGCGCGAGGGAAGCGCGTTGGAGATCCCCTGGCCGGAAGACTCGTTCGACGTTGTTTTCAGCCACGGTGTGCTCCACCACATCCCCGACATCCTCGGCGCTCAGGCAGAGATCCACCGGGTGCTGAAGCCGGGCGGGAAGCTCGTCGTGATGCTGTACGCCCGCCGTTCGCTGAACTACCTGGTGTCCATCGCGGTCGTCCGCCGTCTCGCCCTCCTCGCCGTCTACCCGTTCGCCCGTCTCGGCCTCGTCCACCCGAAGGGCATGCTGGGGCAGCACATCCGCCAGGCCCGCAATGTCGGGCTGCGCGAGTACCTGCGGCTCGAGCGGTTCACGTACCACAGCACCGATGGCCCGGAGAGCCCCTTCTCCCGGGTCTACGACCTGGCCGACGTCGAGCAGGACTTCCCGTCCTTCAGGATCGAGCGCAGCTTCAAGCGCTTCATGCACGCTCCTCCGCTCCCGGTCCACAAGCTGCCGGGTGGGTCACTGATGGGGTGGCACCTGTGGGTGCATCTCACGCCCCGTCCGCCCGACAACGCGATCGCGTCTGATCAAAACGCGATCTCGCAGCACAGCGCCTGACCGGGCGCCAGCACTCCAGTGCCCGCGAGCAGCGGCGCCGGCACCTTCACCCCGAACCCGGGCGAGTACCAGCCCCTAGGCGGATCGTCCTGACCGCGCACGACGATCCAGTTGAGCGCGGGGTCCAGCACGAGCGTCGCCCCCCGGTCGCTCGCCGTCCACTGCAGGTCGGCGGTGTTGCCGTCGAGCCGGCAGGTGACGTCGGGGCCGAGCGGGAAGCTGAGGCACACCGGGTGCGCTGACCCGTCGACCAGCTCGTCGATCACGGTCAACCGCGAGGCCTCGCGATCGAGCTCGACGCGGCGGCGATGTCTCACGGGTTCCTCCCGGCGGGAGTAGCCGTCGTGCTCCGCGACCCAACGCGCAACCGGCGTTCCGTCGAGCCCGACGGTCTCGAGCAGCCAGGTGTTCGCGTGGCGCGTCCAGAGGAATGGTCCACCGGACTCCGACTGGTCCCGGCCGTCGATCTCCAGGGTGGCGTGCCCGGCCGTCCCCCGGAAGTACGTCCGCCAGGCCGGCTCGCCGTGGTAGCAGTACGTCCCAGGATCGGCGACGACCTCGACGCCGTCGACCCGGAGCTCGATGGCCAGTGCGTCGGCGTGCGCGTGGGCGGCGATGGACAGGAACCCATGTGGCCCGGCGTCACCGCGACACCAGATCTCCTGCCCTTCGGATGTCTGTCCTCGCACGATGACCATGCCGGCGTCCCCGAGCACGCTCGGCCGCGTCGCTGCTCGCGGACGCTGGGCCTCGAGGCGGCCGCGCAAGACGGCCCCGAGGAGCTGGGCCTGGACGTCGACGCCGGGCAACGACGGCCACCACGGCAGCCCCCCGACGGCCTCGGCCCCCGTCACCAGCAGCGACGCCCACCGGTTGGCGTCGGAACCGTCGACGACCAGACCGATCCCGTCGTCACCGTCGCCCTGACGCGGTGGCTGGAACCGGACGTCGACGATGGCGGCCAGCGCGTCGGTCATGCGGACGATCGGGTCGGCGAGGCCGGCCGGGACGGCCCGACCCGCGCACACCCGCTCGGCCGCGGCGACGAGGGCCAGCTCGAGGACGAGGCCGTGATAGTCGCTGGCCAGCTCGCGGTTGAGGCCGGACGGGAACGTCTGCGCCGCCAGCTCGTTCTGCAGCAGCTCCAGGGCGTCAGCGGCCCACCGCCCGCTGGAGGGCAACCACGGGAAGGCCGTGGCGGCCACGAACTGCCCCGCGGCCTCGGCGATCACGTGGTTGTTGGCCGACGAGCCGGTGCTGACGAGCGCGCCCAGGTAGCGGTGATGGGCGTCGAGCTGCGCGTGGAAGGCAGGGTTGCGCTCGAACAGGTCCACGGCCGGAGCCCAGGCGTCGAGCAGGCGCCGGACCCAGGTCCACGAGATCAGCCGGATGCCCAGCTCGATCCCGCTGGTCCAGTGGACCCCGGTCAGGAACGGGTTCATGGCCCACCAGTCCCGGAGGTGGTCCTCGACCCGCCGGGCGTAGACCTCGTCGCCGGTCACGTGGTAGGCGGCGGCCAGGATCGTGAGGTGGTGGTGCCGCGACAGCTCCCAGATCTGCTTGATGGTCCCGACCTGATCCTCGTCCCGGTACGGGATCGAGAACGCGTAGCTGCGGTCGGGAGCCCGCCGGCCGGTGATCGGGTCACGGAACCAGTCGGGCGCGACGAGGTCCTCCCGTACGACGCCGAGGACCTCGAAGGAGCCGGCGAGGATCTCGTCGGCGCGCGCCACGAGGCTCTTCAGGGCCGCGGGGTCGACTCCCTGCTCGTCGAAGGGCGGCAGCTGCCCCCGGAACACCGCGCCCGCAGCCGAGACCGACGGCGCCACGGGCCCGTCCGGCGTCCACGAACGACGCCAGGCCTTCTTGACGGCCTGGTGCCGGACGCGGTGAGCCACCTCGGCCGGCGACATCGCCATCAGCCGGCGGGCGTACCAGCCCGCCTTCACGACAGGCGCGAGCCGAGCTTGAGCGTGTCGCCCCGGGTGACGCTCTCGCTCACGGCCAGGGTGGCGTCGGTGACGGCGAAGAGGGACTCCAGCGGGATCGGCATCGGGCCGCCCGTCCGCACCGCCTGCACGAAGGCCTCGAGCTCCGCCTTCTGGCCCTTGTCGACCGACAGGCCCGCCCGCCAGCGGCGCTTGCGCCGGCCGGCCCAGAGGGAGGCTGAGCGGAAGTTGTCGAGCCGGGCCGCCTTGCCCCCGCCGAGCAGGTCCACCGTCTCCTTCGGGAAGCGCTTGTTGGCCGTGGTCACGTAGCTCACGGTACCGACCGAGCCATTGTCGAAGCTGATGGTGATCTGCAGGTCGTCCACGCCCCCGCAGCTCGTGGCGTGCACGGAGACGGGCAGCGCGTCGAACCACCAGGCCAGCGTGTCGATGAAGTGGCCACCCTCGCCGCAAAAGCGCGTGCCCTCGGCGCTGGCATCGGCGTACCAGCTCGACGGGTCGACCGTGCCGGCGTTGACCAGGTACCGGGCCAGGCCCGGACCGCTCGTGGCGCCGAAGCGCTCCTTGAGCGTCGTGAGGAGCGGTGAGAAGCGGCGGTTGAAGCCGACCTGCAACCGACCGTTGTCGGTCTCGGCGACCGTGGCCATCACGGCCTCGAGCTGCTCTTGGGTAATGGCGAGGGGCTTCTCGACGAAGACGGCCTTGCCGGCCCGCAGCGCCTCACAGGCCATCGGCGCGTGCGACTGGTGACGGGTGGCGATGACGACGGCGTCGATGGACTCGTCCGCGAGCAGCGCCCGGTAGTCGGTTCCCGCGGTCTCGAAGCCGAAGCGGCGTTGCGCCGTCATGCAGGAGAGCGAGCTGGCCGTGGCCACGTGCGCCAGGTCGACGCCTTCCCGGTCCTTCAGGTGCGGGAGCAGCATGGTGGACGCGTAGTTGCCGGCACCGATGAAGCCGATCCGCACCGGCTTCGTGGCCAGCGCGGACGACGTCGAGCGGCCTGCGGTCTCTGCCGGCGCCGGCCGGGGCCGAACGACCGTGCGGGTCAGCGCCACGTCCGCCGGGTACTCGAAGAGGAAGCCGATGCCCCGGAGCTCCCCCTTGTCGAGCTGCTCGTAGGTCTGCGCCGCGGTGTCGAACGGGGTGACGGCAGAGATGAGCCGGTCCAGCTCGATCTGGCCTTGAGCGAGCAGGTCCACGAAGCAGGCCAGGTTGCGGCCTTCGGTCCAGCGCACGTAGCCGACGGGGTAGTCGACCCCTTGCTCCTCGTAGATGGGGTCGTAGCGACCGGGCCCGTACGAGCGGGAGAACCGGACGTCGAGCTCCTTCTCGTAGTACGCGTTCCAAGGGAGATCGAGCGAGCACTTGCCGATGTCGACCACCCGGCCGCGGTCGCGGGCCAGGCGGGCGGCCAGCTCGACCGGGGTATTGGTGTCGCCGCCAGCGCTCAAGAAGATCGCGTCGGCACCGAAGCCGCCCGTCAGCTCGGCCAGGGCGGCTTCGACCCGCTCCAGGTCAGCGCCCTCGGGCCCCGCCGCGCACATGGCGCCCTGCTCCTCGGCCAGCGCGCACCGCTCCGGGGAGATGTCGATGCCCACGACGCGGACGCCGTTGGCCCGCAGGAGCTGCACGAGGAGCTGGCCGATGAGGCCCAGCCCGATCACGCACGCGACCTCGCCGAGCGCCATGTCGGCCTGGCGCAGGCCCTGCATGGCGATGGCGCCGACCGTGGTGAATGCGGCGTGGCGGGGATCGACCTCGTCGGGCACGGCCACACACAGGTTGGCCGGCACCCAGTTGATTTCGGCGTGCAGCGCGTACTGGTTGCCGGCGCAGGCCACGCGCTGGCCCACGGTGAGGCCGGTGACACCGGCGCCGACCTCGATGACCGTCCCGCAGAGCGAGTAGCCGAGGGGGGTGTAGGCGTCGAGGCGGTTCATCACCTTCTTGAACGTCGCCTCCGGGCCTTGCTGGGCCAGCGTGTCGAGCACGCTGCGGACCTGGTCCGGCCGGGCCCGCACCTTGCCCAGCAGCGAGAGCTTGGCCTCGCCCACCTTCATCAGCTCGGTGCCGCTCGAGATCAACGAGTACTCGGTGCGCACCAGCACACCGCCCGGGCGGCAGGCGGGGACGGGCGCGTCGACGAGCGTCAGCTCACCGGTCTTGTAGTTCTGCGCGATCTGCTTCATGGGGGGTGTCCGGGTTCCTCAGGGGTTCGATGTGCGGGTCGCGACGTCCACCGACGCATCCGACGACAGGGCGCCCACGGGGGTGTCGCGGTTGATCTGGCGCATCCACTCTTCCAGGGTGAGGAGGTGCCAGATCTCCTTCGAGCGGTCGGCGGCGCCCGAGCGGTCGCTGCGGATGAGCTGCTCCAGGGTCTCGCGCCGGATGTAGCCGTCATTGACGAGGACGCCGTTCGGCAGCAGGTCGTCGACCATCTCGGCCAGATCCCGCCGGACCCAGGCCCGGAGCGGCACGGAGAACAGGCCCTTCGGCCGGTTGACGATCTGGTCGGGCAGGATGCCGGCGGCGGCGCGCTTCAGGATGTCCTTCCTGCTGCGGCCGTTGATCTTCTGGGCGCCCGTGGCCCGGAACGCGGCCCGTGCCACCTCGATGTCGACGTACGGGACCCGCACCTCGGTCGAAGCAGCCATGCTCGAGCGGTCGGTGTACGTCAGGTTGAGGCCGACCAGGAAGAGCTGCAGATCCGTCATGCACATGCGATTGACGGGATCGTCGAAGCCGGTCGAGTTGTAGATGCGGGCGTGCTCGTCGACCAAGGTCTGCACGTGCGGGGCCAGGTGGGGCTGCAGCAGGTCCTGCAGCTCGGCCGGCTCGTACTGCGTGTAGCTCCGCCGGAACGCGGGTTCCTCGGCCAGGGAGGCGAAGGACACGAAGCGCTTGGCGAAGCGGACGGAGCGCAGGCCGCGCGACCCCACGGCGACCGGCAGCTTGTCCACCGCACCCTCGAGCACGGCGCGGGCGGCGCGGGGCGCCTTGCGGTAGCGGGCGGCCAGCAGGCAGGCGTAGTGCTTGCGGTAGCCGCCGAAGAGCTCGTCGGCACCCATGCCCGACAGCAGGACCTTGACGCCGGCCTCGCGGGCGGCGCGGCAGATCAGGACGGTGTTCATGGCGGCGGGGTCGCCGATCGGCTCGTCGAGGGCGTCGACCATCGACGGCAGCATCCCGACGACGTCGGGCGCGATCTCGATCTCGTGCAGCTTCACGCCGAACTGGCGGGCGACGATGCGGGCGTGCGCGAGGTCGTCGGGCATCGCCTCGAGCTTCTGGTCCTCGGGCCGGAAGCCGATCGTGTAGGCGTCGATGGCCTCGTTCTCACGGCGGGCCAGCGCGGTGACCAGGCTCGAGTCCAACCCACCTGACAGGAAGGTGGACACGGGCACATCGGCGATCAGGTGCGCCGAGACGGAATCCTCCAGGATCGCCGTCAGCTCCTCCGCCTCGATGCCCTGGTCCCGGTGGCCGAGCTCCTCGACGGGATCGAAGTACCGGTGCACTCGCAGGGGCTGCCCGGGCCGCTTCTCGGCCCAGCACCCGGCGGGCAGCTTCTCCACACCGCGGATGGCGCAGTGGCTCTCGGGCACCCAGTAGTAGAGCAGCGACGCGGCAATGGCCGTGGGGTCCACCTCGACGTCGCCCAGCACGGTCCGCAGCGCCTTGAGCTCGCTGGCGAAGGCCAGACCCTTGCCGCGCTCGGCCACGAACAGCGGCTTGATCCCGAAGTGGTCCCGGGCCAGCACCAGGCGGCCGGTGGCCTGCTCCAGCAGGGCGAGCGCGAACATGCCGCGGAAGCGACGCAGCCAGGCCTCGCCGCCGAAGCGCCACGCCTCGAGCACGACCTCGGTGTCCGACGCGGTGCGGAAGCGCACCCCGTGGCTCTCGAGCTCGGCCCGGAGCTGCTTGTAGTTGTAGAGCTCGCCGTTGTAGACGAGGGCGATGCCGTCCTTGACGAACGGCTGGTTGGCCTCCGTGCTGAGGTCGATGATGGCCAGGCGCCGGTGCACCAGGGCGGCCCGCACGGGGGCCTCCTCGGTGAGGTAGAGGCCGTCGCCGTCCGGGCCACGGTGGGCGATGCGGTCCGACATGGCGCGCGCAGCGACTGCCAGATCGGTGGTGGGCCAGTCGACGAGGCCCGCGATGCCGCACACGGCTACTGCCCGCCGGACGGCTCGGTCGATGCCAGGTAGTGCACCCCGTTGACGCGAACGCCATTTCCGACCCCGGTGCCCTTCGACAGGACCGACCGGGCCACGGAGCGCTCCACCACCGCCGGAGCCGTGGTGATCGTCAGGTCCTTGGCCGGGAAGGGATGCGGCGCCATGGCCGAGGCAGCCGGTCCGATCGTCTCGGCGTGGAAACCGGTGAGGGACTGGTATACGCCGATGTAGGCCGGCGACTGGATCGGCCACGCCAGCACCGTCTCGACCCGCTCCCGGCCCCGCTGGCTCATCACCGCCCGCGCGTCGGGATCGTCGACGAGGTCGGCGATGGCCTGCGCGAAGGCAGCGACGTCGTTCGGCTCGGCGTAGACGGCGGCGTCCTCGGCGGACACGCGGTCTCCGTCAGGTCGAACGCCACGACAGGGAGCCCGAACGCCATGTACTCCATGGTCTTGTTCATGGTGGAAACGTCGTTGAGCGGGTTCTTCGGGTCGGGTGACAGGCCGACGGACGCCGTCGACATGAGCTCGGCGACCAGCGTGTCGGGGGCCCGTCCGGTGAAGTGGACGAGGTCCTCGACCGCGAGGCTGGCCGCCAGGCCCTTGAGCTCCTCGAAGCAGTCGCCCGACCCGATGAGGGTGATGCCGATGTCCTTGCGGGACAGCTCGTGCTTCAGGTGAGCGGCGGCCCGGATGGCGATGTCCACACCGTCCTGCGGACCCATGACGCCGATGTAGACGGCGAGGTGCTTGAACCCGCGAAGGTGCTCGGCCTTGTCCGGGCCCTTGGCCAGCAGCTCCGGATCCGGCCCGGTGCGGACGATGGTGACCCGGTCCTCGGGCACGTTGCCCCGCTGCAGCGCCTTCCCGCGGTACGACCCGTTGGTCACGATCACGTGGTGCGCGCTGCGGTACGTCGCCCGCTCGAGGCCGAGCAGCACGCGCTTGACGAGCCTCGACCCGTTCGGGAAGCGAGACTCGTACAGCTCAGGGCAGAGGTCGTGCTGGTCGTACACGAACTTGGTGCCGAACGGCCGGAAGAGCAGCGCCAGCAGCCAGAAGGTGTCGGGCGGGTTGCAGGCCTGGATGACGTTGAACCGGCGGCGCCGCCAAGCCTTCACGGCCAGGCGCAGGGTGGCCAGGAAGCTGTACGTGAACTCGCCCACGAAGCCGACCATCCCCCGAGCCTCGGGCGCGGGCCGGTACTTGTAGATGTGGACGCCCTCGAGGACCTCGTAGGCCGGGTCGTTCGTGCCCTTCGGGCACACGACCGAGACCTCGAAGCCGGCCGCCCGCAGCGCCAGGCACTCGAGCCAGACGCGACGGTCGAAGGGGACGGGGAGGTTCTGGACGATGACGAGGACGGCGGGGGGCCGCCGCCGCGAGCGCCGCACCCGCCTCACCAGCTCACGCCGACGTAGCCGGGCAGCGACTCGATCTCGGGGCCCAGGGACCCGACGAGATCGAACACGTGGGTCGGGGAGGCCTCCAGGATCGCTTCTCGCACCTCCGGGGTGGAGACCCCGACGATGATGGTGGAGGCACCGGCCAGCGCCGTGTCGGCCGAATCGGCCAGCAGGCCCCGCAGGTGGGGCAGGCGGTCCTCCACGAAACGGCGGTTGGCGCCGAACAGCAGCTCGGGCCGGACCACCGGATCGAAGATCGTGAGCTGGACCCCCTTGCCGATGAGGAGCTCGGCCAGATCGACGTACGGGCTCTCGCGGAGGTCGTCGGTCTCGGCCTTGAAGCTCAGGCCGAGGAGGGCTACCCGGCGGGCGCCGGTGGCCAGCACCTCACGGGCCAGCGAGCGCACGACCATCTCGTTGGTGTTGACGACACCGGTGAGCATCGGGGCCTCGACGTCGTTGAAGCGGGCGAGGCTCAGGACGGCCCGCAGGTCCTTCGGCAGGCACGAGCCTCCGAAAGCGAACCCCGGCTTGAGGTAGGCGGGCGAGATGTTGAGCCGGTCGTCCTGGACGAAGATGTCCATGACCTCGCGGGCGTCGACGCCGACGGAGCGGAGCACCCGGCCCATCTCGTTGGCGAAGCTGATCTTGACCGCGTGGAACGCGTTGCAGGCGTACTTGAGCGACTCCGCCGTGCGCAGGCTGGTCACGATGACCCGGCCCGGCAGGGGATCGAACAGCTCCCGGACGACTGTGGTTGCCTGCTCGTCGTCGGAGCCGATGATGCTGAGGGGGGTCACCGAAGTCGGCCACGCCCGAGCCCTCACGCAGGAACTCCGGGCACATGACGACGCCGAAGCGGTCGCTCCCGTCGCCGGCCGACTTGGCCAGCGCGGCGTGCACGCGTCGCCGACCGTGCCCGGCGGCACGGTCGACCGGGCTATGACGGCGAGATAGCCGTCCGTCCGGGCGACGTGCTCGCCGAGTTCCCGCGCCGCCTGCTCGAGGTGCGTGAGGTCCACGCTCCCGTTGCTGCGGGACGGGGTCCCGACACACACGATGGCGATGTCGACGCCCTTCACCCTTGGACCACGTCCTGTGTGGCCCGCAGCCGACCGGAGTCGACGGCCCGCCGCACGACGGTGTCGAGCTCGGGCTCGACCACCGGGCTGATGCCTCAGCCAATGCGGCGACCTTGGTCATGTCGGGATCGATCCCGACGACCTCGTGACCCGCTCGGCAAGGCACGCTGCTGTAACTGTCCCGACGTACCCGACGCCGAGCACCGCGATTTTCATGTTCTTTCCCTGCCGATCCGCCCGGACGGGCCTCACTACCGCTCTGATTCGAGGTGTTCCCCACCGTGTCCGCCAACCAGTATTCCGCCTCCTTGGAAGGAACGGCCAGGATGAATTCCGATCAGGGCCTGGACAGCCCGTACAAGTGGGTATCCCACTCAGCGTGGTGACAGCTTGCGCTGTGTGACCACCCACCGGGGGGGCCCGTTTGATCCCGCGATTGGATCCTGGCCCCGGCTGATCAACAGGGGCGGGCGACGAAGATTCAGATCCGACGGACTGCGCGCAGCTCGGGGTCCGTGCCGGGTCGTCGCGGTCGAGCGTAGCGACGGCCTCCTCGGCCGGTGGCGTGTCGAGCTGGCCAGTCGACGTGTCGAACCGGTCCGGGTTGACGACGACGACACCGATCGGTCCTGCACCCACCGGTGCAGCGCGGCGGCGTTCTCCTGGATGTTGGCTCC
>CAWHKS010000006.1:0-32121 GCA_963829955.1 uncultured Acidimicrobiales bacterium | reverse complement strand
AGGCGTCTGCATAGCCGGCCTCCCGGTTGCGGCTCGACACGAATCCGAACGGGTTCCGCTCCGGCTCGCCGAGGAATGCGATGCGCTCGTGGCCCAGCGACAGCAGGTAGTCGGTGGCGATCCGACCCCCGTAGTGGTCATCGACGACGACGCTCGGCAACGCCGGGTGCGACGTGTCGACCAGGACGATCGGGAACTGGGCCTGAGCGAGCCGGTCGCCCTCGTCGGATCGCAAGGGCAACGAGACGATGATCAGCCCATCGAGCTGATGCCGTGGAACTTCCACCAGGCGTTGACGGGCACGGTCGGGCGCGTCGACGTTGTAGAGCACGACCTCGAGGCCGTGCGGCTGCAGGGCCCGGACGATGCCGCGCAGGCGTTGGTACGTCGACGGCTCATCGAAGTGCGGGACGAGCACGCCGACGAAGCGCTGGTGCCGCCCCGCCCTGCCCGCACGGGATCGCGTCGGGCGATAGTCCAACTCCTCCATCGCCGCCTGGACCCTGGCCCTCGTCGTCGGGCTCACCTGGTGGCTCCCGTTCAGGACGCGTGACACGGTGCCGATGCCAACTCCGGCCTTCGCCGCGATGTCGGAGATCGTCGCCATGGCTCCAGGAATCCTTGCGATGGAGTGGAACGACATGGAACCCTAGTCGGGAACTTCCATACGGTCACTCCCCGAGGTGTTCGGCGGCCACCCGCTTGGGCACGACCATGCGCCACGCGTCCAGGACGAGCTCCTCCATCTCGTCGTGGTCGAGCTCGGCCAGCCGGACGACCACCCAGTGGTAGCGCATGTCGGAGGCCCGCGGCAGCATGAACTTGTGCGGCTCGGAGGCGACCAGCGCCTCACGCTCCTCCTTCGGAAAGCCGAAGCCCATCAGCGTCTCGTCCCGGGAGAAGGCCACATACACCAAGCGGCCCACGCGGAACTTCACCCTGTCCCGCACGAGCACCTCGTAGCTGCGGGGCAGGCGCGAGGCCACGGCCCGCACGTCGTCGATCGTGACCGTCACCTGGATGTGACCGCCAAGGTCAGGACGCGGCGGCGCGGGCCTTGATGCGGGCCTGGACCTCCGGGCGGCGCAGGGGCGGCACGGTCGCCGGCGGCTGACGCCGGTCGGGGAGGCTCTCCAGCAGGCGGGTCGTGATCTCCGCCACCTCGCGCACGGCCTCCTCGAATGCGACCTCGGCCGTGGCGGGGACCTTGCTGAGGCCGCTCACCTTGCGGACGTACTGGCGGGCGGCGGCGGTGATCTCCTCGGCCGTGGCCGGCGGTTGCAGGCCCCGCAGTTCGGTGATGTTGCGACACATGCCCCCGAGGCTAGGGGCGAGCCGGTCGTCCTTGACGCCTTCCGGTTCAGCGATCGGTGAACGGCTCGCGTTCGCCCTGCTTGACCTCTTGCCAGAGCGCGTCCACGGCGGCCAGTCCCGCGGTCCTGGTCTCGATGCCCCGCTCGGCGGCCAGGGCCTCACAGGCCGCGACCCGGCCGCGGAACTTCGCCGTCGCCACCCGCAGCGCCGACTCCGGGTCCACGCCGCGATGGCGGGCCAGGTTGACGATGGCGAGCAGCAGGTCGCCGACCTCGCCCCGGAGCGCGTCGTCGTCGTCCCACGCCGCCCGGACCTCGTCAAACTCCTCGTTCACCTTGTCGAGGGTGCCGGCGGAGTCGTCCCAGTCGAAGCCGATCTTGGCCGCCTTGGCCGTCATCTCGCGCGCGTAGGCGAGGGCCGGCAGGGCGCCCGGCACCCCGGCGAGCGGTGAGCCGGCAGCGTCCTGACCCTTCTCGGCCGCCTTGATGGCATCCCAGTTGAGCGCCACGTGTTCGGCGCTCGAGACGGCCACGTCTCCGAACACGTGGGGGTGGCGGCGCACCATCTTCTCGCTGATGGTGGAGGCGACGTCGGCCACGCTGAAGCGTCCCTCCTGCTCGGCGATGGCGGCATGGAGGAACACCTGCAGCAGGACGTCGCCCAGCTCCTCCTCCAGCGCGGCGTCAGCGTCGCCGGCCGTTCCGTCGGGATCGAGCGCGCCGATGGCCTCGACCAGCTCGTAGATCTCCTCGATGGCGTAGCGGGTGAGGCTGGCGTGGGTCTGCTGGCGGTCCCACGGGCACTCCTCGCGCAGGCGGCGCACGATGCCGTGGAAGCGGACGAGCTCTTTACCCACCGGCTCGCCGAGGTGGGGGACGTAGAGGCAGGTCAGGTGGTCCGGTTCGATGCTCCGGTCGAGGTCCGCCCAGGTCACGGACGTGACGCGCTCGTCCGGCAGGCCCAGCCGCTGCAGCACGACGACCTCTTCGTTACCCGAGCCCTCGGCGGCGAGCTTGATGTCCGAGAGCACCCATGGCGCGTGGGCGTGGGCCACCAGCAGTGGGCCGCGCTCGCCGGCCGCGGCCGACGCGAACTCGTGGCCGTCCACCAGGCGCACACCGGCCTCCACGGGGTCGATCCCGAGCCGTCCGTACGCCAGGTCGAGGAAGGAGAGGCCCGGCACGATCCGCACGGTCACCCGCTCGTCGGTCAGCAGGTGGCGCACGCTGCGCTCGAGGACGAAGGGCGAGCCGGGTACGGCGTACACCACCTCACCGTCACGCGACGCGGCATCGACCAGCGCCTCGGTGATGGCGTCGTAGACCTCGGCGAACGTGTCGGCTTGCTCGTAGAGGTGGTCGAAGGTAGTTGCATCCTCAACTGCAACGGCTGATGGATGCCGGGCGGTGCGCAGGAACCGGCGGGCCGGGCGACGCAGTACATCGACGGCCTCTGCCGTGACCAGCTCCGGCCCGGCCGGGCCCAGGCCGACCACCACGACCAGCGGCGTCGCCATGGGTCAGCGCAGGGAGACGACGCTGCCGCGGGCCGCATCCCACCGGCCGTAGCGCGGATCCACCGTGATGTCCCCCGTGGCCAGCCGGCCGGTGAGGGCCGCGTCCCCCGGGGCGGTGGCGATGAGTTCCGTCAGGTCCTCGCCCACCTCGTCGAAGGGGCGGGCCAGGATCACGTGATACCCGAACTGGCTCTGGACCGGCTCCGTGGGCACCCCGGCGGCGGCCGTCAGCGCGCCGGCGGTGAAGTCGGGATCGAACGACGTCTGGAAGGTGCCCACGGACTGGCAGGCGTTGCCGTCGTTGGCTGCCAGCGCCCCACCACTCTCGGCCGCGGCCGGTTCGATCGACCGTTCGCCGGCCAGCTCGGCGAAGTCGGCACCGGCTTCCAGCTCGTCGAGCACAGCCTGGGCCGCGGCCTCGGTCTCGACGAGGATGTGGCTCACGCACAGCGCGCCGGTGGAGGCCGGTGCCTCGGCGTACATGGCCTCCAGCTCCTCCGTCGCGGGCGCCGGGATCTGCGAGAGCGACTCGACCGCCGCCGCGCCGCGCACCACGTCGTCCAGCATGTCTTGCGGAAGCTCCTGCGCGGTCGGGTTGGACGAGAGCTGGGCCTGGATGCCGTCCACGGCCTCCTGTGTCGGCTCCAGGCCGGCATCGTCCAGGACGTCCTCGGCGGCCGTCCAGGTGATGATCTGGTTGAGCCAGCCGCGGGCGCTGTCACCGGCCATGGAGTACGCGGTGCCACCCGTCAGGTCGATCAGCCCAGGGTGCGCGGCCAGCTCGCGCAAGTCGCGCTCGAAGTCCGATCGGCGCACGACAGAATCGTTCACCGTTGCGGCGCGGGCCGGGACCGATGTGCAGGCGGTGAGGCCGGTCAGGCCGGTCATCCCGGCGAGCAGGAGCGCGCCGGCGCCCAACGTGCGAGGGGTCCGCGTCACGGCGGCGACCCTACCCCGGCCGGGAGCGGCGCCCCCGGGCGCGCCGCGCCGTCCGGGAACAGTTCCCCGAGCACGCCGAGGAGGTGGCGGGTCGGGTCCTGCCCGCGGCGCAGCGGGAGGACGAGCTGGCGCAGCGGCTCCTTGTAGATGGCGTCCCGGGCGACCCGGCGGAGGCGCATCGTCTCGCTCGTCCGCAGCTCGATGGGCGCCAGGCGGGCGCTGTCGGACGTGATCGACACGTCGCGCAGGCCGAGGCGGAAGCACTCCGCCCGGAGGTGCCCGACGGCGAGGAGGTTGGCGGCCGGCTCGGGCACCGGGCCGTAGCGGTCCTGCCACTCGGCCTCGATGTCGTCCACCTCCGCGTGGTCGGTGACGGCGGCCAGGCGACGGTAGGCCTCGAGCCGCAGCTCCTCCTTGGTGACGTAGTCGAGCGGCAGGTAGGCGTCGGTCGGGACGTCCAGCTTGACCTCGGCCGGCTCTCGCGGCGCCTCGCCCTTCATCTCGGCCACGGCCTCGTTGACCATCTGGACGTAGAGGTCGTAGCCCACGGCGGCGATATGGCCGCTCTGGTGCTCCCCGAGCAGGTTGCCGGCGCCGCGGATCTCCAGGTCGCGCATGGCGATCTTGAATCCGCTGCCCAGCTCGGTCGCCTCGCCGATGGTCCGCAGGCGTTCGTACGCCTCCTCGGTGAGGACGCGGTCGGCGGGGTGGAACAGGTACGCATAGGCCCGCTGACCGCTGCGGCCGACTCGTCCCCGGAGCTGGTGGAGCTGGCCGAGGCCCAGGAGGTCGGACCGTTCCACGACCAGGGTGTTGACGGTCGGCATGTCGATGCCCGATTCGATGATGGTGGTGCAGACGAGGACGTCGTACTCGCCCTCCCAGAAGTCGACGACCACCTGCTCGAGGGTCCCCTCGTCCATCTGGCCGTGGGCGACGGCGATGCGGGCCTCCGGGACCAGCTCCCGCAGCTGGGCTGCGCAGCGGTCGATGGACTGGACCCGGTTGTGGACGTAGAAGACCTGGCCCTCCCGCAGGAGCTCGCGGCGCATGGCCTCTGCGACGGCCCGCTCGTCGTACTCGCCGACGAAGGTGAGGATGGGTTGGCGGTCGGCGGGGGGCGTCTGGATGAGCGACAGATCGCGGATGCCCGTCAGGCTCATCTCCAGCGTCCTGGGGATCGGCGTGGCCGACATGGTGAGCACGTCGACGTCGGCCTTGAGCTTCTTGATGCTCTCCTTGTGCTGGACCCCGAAGCGCTGCTCCTCGTCGATGACCAGGAGGCCGAGATCCTTGAACTCGATCCCCTCAGTCAGCAGCCGGTGGGTGCCGACGACGCAGTCGACCTCGCCGGACTTCAGCCCGGCCACGACGTCGCGGGCCTGGGCCGGGCTGAGGAACCGGGACAGGACCTCGACCCGCACCGGGTAGCCGCGGAAGCGGTCGGCGAACGTGTTGCCGTGCTGCTGGGCCAGGAGGGTGGTGGGCACGAGCACGGCCACCTGCTTGCCGGCCTGGATGGCTTTGAACGCGGCGCGGATGGCGACCTCGGTCTTCCCGAAGCCGACGTCGCCGCACAACAGCCGGTCCATCGGGAACCCGGCCTCCATGTCCGTCTTGACGTCGACGACGGCCCGCAGCTGGTCGGGCGTCTCGACGAACGGGAAGCCGTCCTCGAGCTCGCGCTGCCAGGGTGTGTCTTCTCCGAACGCGAAGCCGGGCGCGTGGCGCCGCCGTTGGTAGAGCACGACGAGCTCCTGCGCGATCTCCCGGACGGCCGAGCGCACGCGGCTCTTGGCCTTCTCGAAGTCCGCGCCACCGAGGCGGTGCAGGGACGGCGACTCGCCGCCGACGTAGTGGCGCACGGCGTCGATCTGGTCCGACGGGACGTACAGCCTGTCGCCGCCCTTGTACTCGAGGAGCAGGTAGTCCCGCTCGACGCCGCCGATCGTCCGCTTGACCATCCCTCCGTAGCGACCGACGCCGTGGTGGTAGTGCACGACGTAGTCGCCGGCCTTGAGGTCCTCGAACACGCTGGCCGACTGCCGCTTGCGAGGCCGCGGCGCGCGGTGGGCCCGGCGGCGACCGGTGAGGTCGGCCTCGGCCAGGACGGCCAGCTTGGCCTCCGGGAGGATGGTGCTGAAGTGGAGCGGTGCCACCACGATCCGCCCTCCGCTGCGGGTGAGGCGCTCGTCCAGCGGCTCGCTCGTGTGGACGGCGAGATCGAGCCCGTGCTCGTTGAGGATGCGCGAGAGGTTCGTCGCGGACCCTTCGCCCTCGGCGGCCACGGTCACCCGGTAGCCGTCGGCGAGCAGCGCGTGGAGCTGGCCGGTGATGGCGTCGGCGTCGCCGGGCGTCACCGCCCACCCGCGGGTCGAGACCGTGGCCGTGTCCGGCGAATCCGGCGTGGCCACCAGTGACCAGGCCCCACCCGCCACGCCCTCCAACAGCCGCTCAGCCGGCAGGTGGAGGCGGGGGAGGCCCTCGCCCTCGTCGGCGCCCCACGTGCGGGCCAAGGTGGCGGCCAGGTCGGCTTCCTCCGCCAGCACGTCCGCGGCCCGGTCCCGCAGCCGTCGGGGCTCGACCAGGACGACCTGGGAAGTGTCCGGCAGGCGATCGGTCAGGAGCCGGTCACCGTCGACCAGCCAGGGAAGCCAGCTCTCCATGCCGTCGAACGTGAGGCCGTTCGACAAGCGCTCCCACTGGTCCCGGCCCCACGGCTGCTGCCGGATCAGCTCCTCGGCCCGGCGGCGGACGTCATCGGTGATCCGCAGTTCCCGGGCCGGGAAGACGATGGCTTCCTCGAGACTGTCGGTCGAACGCTGGTCGTGCACCGAGAACTCGCTGAGACGGTCGACCTCGTCGCCCCACAGGTCGATGCGCACGGGCGCGTCCGACGTGGACGGGAACACGTCGATGATCGACCCGCGGCGGGCCACCTCACCGCGATGCTCCACCAGCTCCTCACGCCGGTACCCGGACGTGACGAGGCGGGCCAGGAGGTCCTCCGCGTCGAGGACGTCGCCGGGGCGGACGACGACCGGCTCGATGTGGTCGTCCCCGGGGCCCAGCCGCTGGAGGAGCGCCCTGATGGCGCCGACGACGACGCGGGGCGGCCGGCCGCCTCGCTCGCGCTGGCCCTCCCCGGCGAGGCGCCACAGCACCCGCAGCCGGCGCCCCATCGTCTCGACGCTCGGGCTGACGCGCTCGAAGGGCAGGGTCTCCCAGGCCGGGAACAGCTCGACGTCGTCGGGCGGCAGGTACCGCTGGAGGTCGTCGACCAGCCTCTGGGCCGCCGTCCCCGTGGGCATCGCGACCAGGAGCGGCGCGCGGCTGGACAGCCGGGAGAGACCGGCCAGCGTCAGCGGGCGGGCGGCTTCCGTGACGGCCAGGACCGCGCTGCGACGGCCGAGCACGGCCGCCAGGGCGGGCTCGTCGCGCAGGAGTTGGGGGAGCGACTGGAGACTCATCGGCGGGCCGAGCACCGTACCGCGCCCGGCCCGCCCTTCCTCGCGGCCTACTCCGGCAGGGTGTCGCGGGCCCGGCTCTTGGTGACCAGGACGACGCCGACGACGACGAGCGCGGCGCTCAGGGCGAGCAGGAGCGCGCCATCCGAACCGGTCTCGGGCAGCGCACGGTTGCTGAGCGCGGAGCTTCCCGAAGAGGTCGGGGTGGAGCTGGGAGGCAGCGTCGTGACGGCCTCCGAGCTCGGCGTCGTGGAGCCACCGGTGCTGGTGGTCGGCCCGGTGGTCGGGCCTGTGGTCGGCGGGACGGTCGTCGCCTCCGTCGTCGGCGTGCTCGAGCAGTCGTCGGCCGTGGTGATGTACGGCCCGGCGACGCGGCCGCGGGCGTCACCGTTGCCGGTGAAGACAGCCTTGACGTCGATCTGTCCGCAGCTCGTCTGGACGGCCAGCACCGCGCTCGTGGCACCGGCGGGGATCGTGCCGGACACCTCGTTCGTGTTGGGGTTCGACGAGATGCCGCGGTGAGCCCGCACCCGGATGGGGGTGTCGGCGGAGCGGGGCGCGTCCAGCGTGTACGTGACTGTGATGGCGCCGGCAGCATTCACGTCGAGCACGACCGTGAAGGTCGTGCCGTCGATCGTCCGAGTGTTGGTGCACGAGAGCGGTGCCACCTTCACGTCGTTGTTGCCGCCGCAGTTGGCGAGTGCTGCAGCCGTCCCGTTGGTCGCGAAGGCGAGACCAGCCGTGGCGGCGCCGGTCGCCAGCAGCATGCCCGCCCAGGTCCGGATTCGGGCGCGCGCGCATGGAAGGGAGTTGGTCGGCATGGTGGTGCTCAGTCCTCTCTTGTCAGTCCGCCCGAGGGGGCCTCTGCATCTGGTCGCGGCATGGAGTCGGGACATCGATCGTGTGATCGACGCCGTCCCGCGTCCGCCGTGCGGGTCCGCCCACCGTAGCGCAGATCGCGAAGCTCTTGACTGACCGTTCAGCTAGTTGGTGTCCCCGAGACGCGACAGGGCCTCGAAGATGCGGTCGGCCACCTCGTCCACGCCGGCCGCCCCGTCGACTTCGACCAGCAGCCCAGCTGCGCGGAGGAAGGCGAGCAAGGGCCCGGACTCCTCGGCGTCGACGGCCAGCCGGTGCTCGACCACCTCCGGGCTGTCGTCGCCGCGCCCTCGCGCCAGCAGGCGCCGTCGCGCCTCCTCGGGCCCGAGCGCGATCTGCACCGCGGCGTCGAGGCGGTCGGGATCGCCGGACAGGAACGCCTCCGCCTGCTCCGCGGTGCGGGGGAACCCGTCGAGCAGGAACCCGTGCTCGACCACCTCGGGCGCGTGCAGCGCATGCTCGACGACGCCGAGCATGACGTCGTCGGGGACCAGCTCGCCCTCTTCCACGTATGGCCGGGCGAGCCGACCGACCTCGGTGCCGGCGTCCATCGCTCGCCGGAGCATCGCCCCGGTCGAGAGGTGCACGACGCCGAGCCGGTCGGCCAGGCGCGTGGCTTGGGTACCCTTGCCGGCACCCGGCGGACCCAGGATGACCAGCCGGTGGGGCGGTCGCGGTGATGTACTCATCGCTCACGACCGTTGACGTGGTTCATGGTGGCGGCGGTGCCGTTGGTGAGGATGGATTCCACGGCGTCGGCCGCCTCCTGCACGGCCACGTCCAGCAGCGCGCGCTCGGCCTTGGGGATGCGGTGCAGCACGTGTTCGGCGCCACGCTCCTTGCTCGGTGGCTTGCCGACGCCGATGCGGACGCGGAGGTAGTCCTGGGTCTTGAGGTGCTGCGTCACCGACCGCAGCCCGTTGTGCCCGGCCAGCCCGCCTCCCTCCTTGACCCGCACGACGCCCGGGGCCAGGTCCAACTCGTCGTGGACGACCACGAGACGGCGGGGGTCGTCCACGCCGTAGCGGCGCACCAGGCCGGAGGCCGCATCACCGGACAGGTTGACGTAGGTGGTCGGTATGGCCAGGGCGAGCTGCCGGCCCTCGATGGTGACCTCGGCCGTGAAGGCGCGGGTCCTGCCCTTGCGCAGGCGCGCACCATGGCGCCGAGCGAGCTCTTCGATCACCTCGGCACCGACGTTGTGACGCGAGCGAGCGTATTCCTCGCCCGGATTGCCCAGACCGAGCGCCAGCAGGTCCGCCGACCTGCCCCGCCGGGAGATCACCCGGAGGAGCTGTCGCCCTCGGAAGCAGCGGAGTCGCCGCCGCCCTCGCCCGCGGTCCCCTCGCCACCGGCTTCGCCTTCGCCCTCGGCGCCTTCGCCCTCTTCGCCCTCCTCGGGCTCCTCGACGACCTCGGCCTGCGCGGCGAGTGCGGTCACGATGGCCATCTCGGGGTCGTCGACCAGCTCCACGCCTTCGGGCATGGTGAGCTCGCCGGCGCGGACGACGTCACCGATCTGCATCTCGCTGATGTCGTACGTGAAGGCGCCCGGCACGTTGCGCGGTGTGGTGCGCACCGTGATCGTGTCGACGGCCGGGTCGACCAGGCCGCCCTCGGTCAGCACGGCCTTGGCCTCGCCCTCGACGTGGAAGGCCACGGAGATCTCGATGACCTCGTCGAGGCTCACGACCACGAAGTCGAGGTGGGCGACGTTGCGCTTCACGGGATCCCGCTGGAACGACTTGACGATCGTCGGGTGTGTGGTGCCGTCGACGTCGAGGTGGATGAGCGCGTTGAGCCCGGCCGGGCCGGTGAGCGCGTGACGGAGCTCCCGGCGGTCGACGGCGATGCTCAGGGAGTCCATGCCGTGGCCGTACAGCACGGCCGGGATCTGGTCCTTGGCCCGCAACCGGCGGCTGGCGGCGCTGCCCGTGGTGCGACCGGTCTGAGCGGTGAGGGTGATGTCGGTCATGGCGCGGGCCTCCACGCGGGCAGTGATGTCGGGCCGGGCAGGGCGCGTGGCCGGAAAATCGTCCTTGAGACGGCCAGGCAGTCTACGGGGCCGGCGACCCGACCCACCACTTGTGGGCCGGACCGGGCAGCCCCTGTCTCATCGTGTTGTCTCATAGTGTGCCCTTCGTGCCCTTCGACGCGCTCCGCTTCCGCCAGGTGCTGGGCCACTTCCCGACCTGCGTCACCGTGGTCACCGGGCTGGTGCCGGCGCCGTCCGGCTCGGGCCTACGGCCCAAGCCGTCGGGCCTGACCATCGGCTCGTTCACGTCGGTCTCCCTGGATCCCCCGCTGGTGGGGTTCCTGCCCGCCTTCACCTCCGACAGCTGGCAGGAGATCGCTCCGACCGGGGCCTTCTGCGTGAACGTGCTGGCGGACGACCAGGTGGACCTCTGCTGGCGGTTCGCGAAGGAAGCCGATGATCGCTTCGAGGGAGTCGACTGGACGCCCTCCCCGGCGACGGGCTGCCCGATCCTGGCCGGCGCCGGCGCGTGGATCGACTGTGAGATCGAGAAGGTCCACGACATCGGTGACCACTGGTTCGTCGTCGGGCGGGTGCTGGAGCTCGATCACGCCGACCCGTGGCCCAACCCGATGGTGTTCTTCCGGGGGAAGATCGGCGGCTACTCCTCGCCGCCGGCGTGAGCGATGGGCGGATCCGTCGCCGGCTGGCTGGCCGGCGCTGTGCTCGGCTTGGTTCTCCTCGTCGCCGGGATCGCCAAACGGGTCGACCGAGGGTGGCCGGCGGCGGCCCGCGCTCTCGGAGCGCCGGCGTGGGCGATCGCACCGCTGCCCTGGGTCGAGATCGGGCTCGGTGCGGTGCTCATCTCCGGCCTGCTCCGACCGTGGCCCGCGGCGCTGGCTGCCGTCCTCCTGGTGCTCTTCACGGTGCTCGTCGTGGTCAACCTGGCCCGGGGCCGGCGACCGCCGTGCGCGTGCTTCGGTGCCCGCTCCCACGAGCCGATCAGCGCGTTGAGCGTGCTCCGCAACGTGGGCCTGCTCGGCCTGGCCGCGGTCGCGGTAGTGGCGTGAGGCGAGGTCCGGCATGGTGACCATCGACCTGAACGCCGACCTCGGCGAAGGCTTCGGGCGGTGGACCCTCACCGACGACGCCGCCCTGCTGGCCGTCGTCACCAGTGCCAACGTGGCCTGCGGGTTCCACGCCGGTGACCCCTCGACGATCCGTCGCGTCTGCGAGCTGGCGGTGGCCGCGGGCGTGAGCATCGGCGCCCAGGTGTCCTACCGGGACCTGGCGGGCTTCGGCCGCCGGTCGATGGACGTCCCGCCCGACGAGCTGGCCGACGAGGTGACGTACCAGATAGGTGCACTGGGCGTGTTCGCGAACGCCGCGGGGGACAGGGTGCGGTACGTGAAGCCCCACGGCGCGCTGTACCACCGGGTCATCGGCGACACGGACCAGGCCGAGGCCGTCGTGACGGGGATCCGGCGGGCCGGCGCTGACTTGACCGTCGTGGGCTTTCCGGGATCGAAGCTCCTGCGGGCGGCGGCGGCCGCCGGCCTGCCCGTCGTGGGCGA
Organism: uncultured Acidimicrobiales bacterium; assembly: GCA_963829955.1. Lineage (GTDB taxonomy): Bacteria > Actinomycetota > Acidimicrobiia > Acidimicrobiales > Ilumatobacteraceae > DASTFY01. Next base: position 20,458 of record CAWHKS010000006.1, on the reverse strand, counting down.
GGCCTTTGCCGACCGCGCCTACGGATCCGACGGCGCCCTGGTCAGCCGGCGGCAGGAAGGCGCGGTCCTGACCGACGCACGAGTAGTCGTAGCGCAGGCGCTGCGGCTGGCGACCGCCGGAGAGGTCGTCACGACCGGTGGCGAGGTGCTCGAGGTCGGTGCCCGGTCGCTGTGCCTCCACGGCGACACCCCGGGCGCGGCCGAGCTGGCGGCCCTGGTGCGCGACGCGCTGGTCGCCGGTGGCGTGACCGTTGCGCCGTTCGCATGAGGATCCTGCCCGCCGGCCCGCACGCGCTGCTGGTAGAGCTCGAGGACTTGGCGCAGGTGCAGGCGCTCCACGCCGCGCTGGTCGAGCGGCGCGACGCCGGCGATCTACCGGCCGTGATCGACATCGTCCCGGCGGCGCGCACGGTGCTGCTCGACGGCGTCGAGGACACCGGCGCGATGGTCGGCGCCGTGGCCGCGTGCCCGCGCACGCCGGCGACCGCGCCGCTCGCGACCAGTGCTCTGGTGGAGATCCCGGTCATCTACGACGGCGAGGACCTGTCGTGGGTGGCCGAGCAGTGGGGCACGAGCACGGCCGGCGCCGTCGCGCTCCACAGCGGGGCCGTGTTCCGGGCCGCGTTCTGCGGGTTCGCGCCCGGCTTCGCCTACCTGGTCGGCCTTCCCGAGCGTTGCCATCTGCCCCGGCGGCCCCGTCCCCGCCCGGAGGTGCCCGCGGGCGCTGTGGCGGTGGCGGGGGAGTTCACCGGCGTCTACCCGCGGCCCTCGCCGGGTGGCTGGCACCTCCTGGGTCGCACCACGACGGCGATGTGGGATCCGGCGCGGCCCGAACCCGCCCTGGTGGCGCCCGGCGTCGAAGTGCGCTTCGTCGCCGTCGAGCCGTGACGAACATCGCCTCGTGACGTGCTGACGATGGGCCCGGAACGCACGCTGGTCGTCGTCCGGCCCGGCGCGCTGACGCTGGTGGAGGACGAGGGCCGGCAGGGCCATGCCCATCTCGCCGTCCCCCGCTCCGGCGCGCTCGACCGCGGCGCGCTGGCCGAGGCCAACCGGCTGGTCGGCAACGAGGCCGGCCGGCCGGGACTGGAGACGACACTCACCGGGGTAGCGCTGCGCGCCACGGCGGCTGTGGTCGTGGCGGTGACTGGCGCGCCGGCGCCTGTGACAGTCGACGGCCGGACGGTCGCCATGGCCGAGCAGGTGGCAGTTGGGGCGGGATCGGTGCTCGCTGTCGGCGCCGCCCGGACCGGCCTCCGGTCGTACGTGGCCGTCGACGGTGGCATCGCCCTCGAGCCGGTGCTCGGGAGCTGTTCGACCGACGTGCTGTCGGGGCTCGGACCCCCGCCTCTGCGGGCCGGTGACGTGCTGCCGTTGGGGGCGCCGCACGGCGTGCTGGCGACACAGGCGACAGGACGGATACCTGACCGTGGCCGGCCGTCGGGACCCCTCCTCCTGTCCGTCAGGCCCGGTCCCCGGGACGACTGGTTCACCGCGGCGGCGCTGACCACCTTGGTCAGCCGTCCCTACCTCGTCGGCCGGCACTCGAACCGCATCGCCCTCCGCCTCGAGGGTCCGACCCTTCGTCGGGCCGTGAACACCGAGCTGCCCAGCGAGGGCCTGGTGCTGGGGTCGGTCCAAGTCCCGGCGGACGGCCAGCCGCTCGTCTTCTTGGCTGACCACCCGACCACCGGCGGCTACCCGGTGATCGCCGTTGTCGACCACATGGACGTGGACGGCTGCGCGCAGGTTCGTCCGGGGGACGAGGTCCGCTTCCGATGGGCCGCGCCGACCACCGAGACCGCAGCCGGTCCGGCGCGACCGACCCGGTACGGTGCCGCCCCGTGACCCGCGCCGAGTCGATTCGCGTCGGGGTCCTCGGGGCCGCCGGCCGCATGGGTGCCACAGCCTGCCTCGCCGTCGAGGGCGACCCCGGCCTGGAGCTGGTGGCCGCGGTCGATCCCCACGGGCCCGGCGGCGAGGTGGCCGGTCTCACCATCGCCGGGGACATCTCCGCGCTGGAGGAGGCGGGCGCGGAGGTGGCCGTCGACTTCACGGTGCTCGATGCCGCCCGCGCCAACCTGGCCTGGTGCGCGGACCACGGCGTCCACGCCGTCGTCGGCACCACCGGCTTCACCGAGGACGACCACGCCGCGCTGCACGTCGCGTTCACCCGCTCCAACTGCCTCATCGCGCCCAACTTCGCCATCGGCGCGGTGCTCATGATGCGCTTCGCCGAGCTGGCGGCGCCGTTTTTCGAGACGGCCGAGATCATCGAGCTGCACCACGACGCCAAGGCTGACGCGCCGTCGGGGACGGCCATGATGACGGCGAGGCGGATGGCGGCCGCGTCCGGCGACTGGGCGCCCGATCCCACCACCCGCGAGGTCGTCGGTGGCGCGCGTGGCGGCACGGGGCCCGCGGGCATCCACGTCCACTCGGTGCGGCTGCGTGGCCTGGTCGCGCACCAGGAGGTGCTGCTGGGGACGGTCGGCCAGAGCCTGACCATCCGCCACGACAGCTACAGCCGCGAGAGCTTCATGCCCGGCGTGCTGCTGGCCATCAAGCGGGTGGCCGACCACCCGGGCGTGACCGTCGGCCTGGACGCCTACCTCGGGCTGGGCTGAGGACCGGGCCGCCGCCGGCGATCAGTTGCCGCCGTCACGGCAGACGGTGGAGGTGCCGAACTTGCGGGCCAGCTCCTCCTTGATGCCCTTCACCCCGTAGTGGCTCACGATGCGGTGGGCGAAGAGCAGGTCCTTCTGGGCGGCCACCTGGCCGGCGAAGGCGTCCGCGCACAGCTCGGGTTCGATGTTGGCCGCGGCGAGGATGGCGCCCGTCAGGCCGAGCATGCCGGCGTAGGCGACCACGGACGAGTTCCCGGCGTAGATGGGCCGGTGGAAGCACGCCATCATCTCGAGCATGCGCTCGGTGTCGCCGGTGGAGTCCTTGATGGCCGCCACCTTCAGCACCTTGAGCTCCTCCATCGTGATGCCTGGGGGCGACACCTTGGGCCAGTGGTAGGCGATGATCGGCATCGTGCCCGCCGCGCCCACCACTTCGCCGTAGAACTCGCGCACGTCCCCGTGGCGCGGTGACAGGACGAGGGCGGCGTCCGCGCCCGCCTCGGCCGCCCGCCGCGTCAGGTTCGGCACACTGACCCCCGCGGCCAGGTCACCAGTGCCCAGGATGACCGGCACGTGCGCGGGGACGGCGGCCTTGACCGCCTTCAGGAGCTGCAGCCGCTCCTTCATGGCGAGGTGGGAGGCCTCACCCGTGCTTCCGGCGACCACCACGGCCCGGACTCCCCGGGTCGAGAGGTGGGCAGCATGCTTGGCCGTCGCTTCGTTGTCGACGTGACCGTGCTCGTCGAAGAACGTGACGAGTGCTGCTGCGATGCCGGTGAACACAGGTTTCGGGTTCATAGAACCTCCTCGTGGTTCTGCGTTGACTCGGGTTGGGCGAGATCGACGGGATCGAGGCCGAGACGGCGGCGCGAGTGAAGTCCGTCGGCAGCCCGCGCGCCGACCAGGACCTCAGACCCCGCTCCCACCGACCGCCATTCCGTGGCCGCTCCGATCCCGCTCGAAGCGCCTGTGGCCACGGCGACACCTCTCACTTGGTGTCTGGGCCCCCGTCCATGCCCGCACCGTAGCGCGCCGGGTCCGGCGGTGCCACGGGCGGCTCCGGGATCTCGTCCGGTCGCTCGATCTCCTCTATGACGTCGGGAATGGACTTCCTGGCCCGCCCGGCGGACTGGAAGAAGGTCAGTGCGAAGAGGCCGATCATCACCCACCACTGGTACCGCTCGATGACGTCCAGGAAGGTGGTGATCTGGTCCTCGAACAGCTTCCCGCCCGCCCACAGGACGGTCAGCTTGAGCACGATCCCCACCGTCACGAGCGGCAGGAACACCCGGGGCGCCATGCGCCGGTGGCCCACCATGAGGCACACGATGTTGCTGCCCGGCATCAGCACGAGGAGGGGAACTCCGCCACGGTCGATGCCCCTCTGGATCCACCGGATGGTGGCCGGCAGCTCACCGACCTGGCCCTCCACCCAGCCGATGCCCTTGGCGCCGTACCAGCGGCCGATGAGGTAGAGGACGACCGCGGCAGCGAGGATCCGCAGGAAGCCCACCACCGCGTAGGGCAGCGGGTCGATGAAGGGGACGGCCGCGAAGAGGTTGCGATTGCGCGAGGACAGCGCCAGCACGCCGACCGGGTGTTCGCTGGCGGTCGTCAGGCCGATGATGGAGCCGATCGTGCCGGCGACGTACAGGAGGAGGCCGGCGCACAGCACCAGGCGACGGATCCACGACGGCGGGAGGGGATCACCGACCGGTTGGGAGCCGGGCGGCGGAGGGGGCAGGGGCCGGGGCAGCTCCGCAGGCTCGGCCATCGGGTGATCGTACCGTCGCCGCCCGCGGGCTCACCTGGGCCCGTCCGGGGCGGTGGCTACGAGACGGTGCCGCACTCCCGCCCGGTGTGGAGGCAGGAGCTGATGAAGCTGCCCAGCGCCGTCTGGTTCCAGGCGTTGAAGAAGTCGGCGTGGTACGTGTACGCCGATCCGGACGCCAGGGTCAGCCCGGTATTGCCGAACGTCTTGTAGCGGAAGTTGTACTCGAGCAGCGGCACGGGTACGGGGTAGTTGCTCGGGCACATCCCGCTCACCGTGTAGGCCATGTGGCTCTTGTGGTCGGCCGAGTCGAGGTTCTTGCCGTCCCAGCAGTCGGGGAACCGGATCTGGAGGACCAGGGTGTCGCCTCCGCAGTTCGGCGGCGTGGCCGAGCGGTTGGCCATCCCCTGGCACATCCAGGCCACGGCGTCGGTCGGCAGGGGAGCGGTGGTGGTGGCGCTGCCGGCGATCATCCGCAGCCCGGCCGGGAGGGCCCGGATGGCGCCGGGGTCATGGTGCGATCCGCCCCGGTAGTAGATGAGCGCGGACATGGCGGGCACGGCGGTGCCGTTCTGGTACAGCATCGGGCCCCAGTAGGCGGAGCTGTCGGCCGCCGCGCTGCACGTGGTGGCCTGGCCGGCCAGCGACTGTGTGGTCGAGGCGGCATTGGTCGTCCGGTTGCCCAGGAACTGGTGCAGGTGGGACATGCCGGCCATGTTCGGGTGGACGATCGGGTCGTCCGGGGCGAAGTGGCTGGAACCGCACAGGATCCGGAAGGTGGCCAGCCCGCCGCCTCCCGAGCTGCCGGCGTCGCGCGGGCCGCCGGGCCCGCTCGAGGCGCTCCCGGCGCTCGGCCCGACCGGCTGCCCCGGTCGCCGGGCGCTTCCGCCCTGCGACGGCGGGCCGCAGGCCACGGCTCCGACTGAGCGCGGCAGCGACGGCGACGCTGATGACAGCCAAGGATCGGCGCATCGTGGTTTGCCTCCAGGTGTTCCGGTCCGCCCCTGGTCCCCTGCCGGACTTCCCGCTGTGCCGTGCGCTGTGCTGGTGCGGACGGCTCCCGCTCGGTGTTCTCTTGCCCGCCCGGCGTGGCGGCGACAGGAGCCGTTGTAGCACAACCGCAACGTTGTCATGCAACCGCAACGTTGTGATGCAACCGCAACATCTGGACGCCCACGCCTGGTCGCCTTCCCCGCACATTCCCCGCACAAATCGCGAAAGGACGACCACGGAGGGCCACGTGGCGCGATTTGTGCGGGCGTGGTGACGGGCTGGCCGGTTGACGGTGAGACAGATTCCGTCTTACTGTCTCAGCATGTCCGTCGTCGCCGAACCGGCCCTCGCCCTGACGGCTGAGGACCGGGTGCTCGACGCCGCGAAGCGGTGCTGCGAGCGCTGGGGCATGGCCAAGGTCACCGTGGACGACATCGCCGCCGAGGCCGGCATCTCCCGGGCCACTCTCTACCGCCTCTTTCCCGGCGGCAAAGAGATCCTGTACGAGGCCCTCCGGCGCCGCGACAGCAACGACTTCTTCATCGAGCTCCAGGAGCACGTCGCCACGGTCGACTCCCTCGAGGAGCTGCTGGTGCGCATCGTCGTGGAGGCCACCCGCCAGCTGCGCTCGGACGAGCACCTGCAGGTGATGCTGGCCTCCCGTCCCGGCGAAGTTGCCATGACGCTCAACTTCGACGGCCTGCCCGTCATCTTCGAGACGGCGACCGCGTATCTCACCCCTCTGGTCGCCGGCTGGATCGGCGAGGAGCGGTCGGCCGAGCTGGCCGAGCTGCTCAGCCGCCTCGTCGTGTCGTACTTCCTGACCCCGTCACGCTTCGTCGACTTCGGCGAGCCCGAGTCGGCCCGTCGTTTCATCCGCAACCACGTCCTGCCCGCCTTCACCGTCGCTGACCCGACGCGCACCACGTGAGGTGACCACCATGTCCACCACCGTCTCGAGCAACGAAGAGATGATCGGCCGTGCCGATGTCGACGACATCGAGGCCATCCTGAGCGTGACCAACACCGACGTCGATGCCGTCGAGCACGTCGTCAAGGACAATGCCGACGCCATCTTCACCTGGGACTACTCCTTGGCTCGGCCCGCGCTGCGCAAGCTGTACGAGAAGGCCAAGACGGGTCAGTGGAACGCCACCACGGACCTGCCGTGGGAGACGGAGGTCGACCTCGAGGCCACCATCACCGCGGACCAGGCGGCGATCGGTGCCGGCATCGATCCCACGATCTACATCGGTACCCCGGTGGAGAAGTGGGACGAGAAGCAGTGGGTCGAGTTCGGCATGGAGGGCCGGCGCTGGAGCCTGAGCCAGTTCATGCACGGCGAGCAGGGCGCACTCCTGTGCACCGCCAAGATCGTGGAGACGGTGCCCTGGTACGACGCCAAGCTCTACGCCTCCACTCAGGTCGTCGACGAGGCCCGTCACGTCGAGGTCTTCGCCCGCTACATCGACGAAAAGCTCGGCGGTCACTACCAGATCAACGCCCACCTGCGGATGTTGCTGGACGACATCGTGAACGACAGCCGGTGGGACATGACGTACCTCGGTATGCAGGTGATGGTGGAGGGCCTCGCTCTCGCCGCCTTCGGGTTCATGCACCAGCTCACGAGCGAGCCCCTGCTGAAGCAGATGCTGCGCTACGTGATGAGCGACGAGGCCCGCCACGTGGCCTTCGGGGTGCTCAGCCTGAGGGAGGTCTACGACGGCATGACGGACGCCGAGATCAAGGACCGCCAGGAGTTCGCCTTCGAGGCTGCCGTGCGCATGCGGGACCGCTTCCTCCAGCAGGAGGTGTGGGAGCGCATGGGCGTGGCGCCCAAGGAGATCGTGCCCCTCGTCATGCAGGACCCGATGCGGGGGCTCTTCCAGCAGATGCTCTTCTCGAAGATCGTCCCCAACTGCAAGAAGCTCGGCCTGCTCGACCGCAACGAGGCCTGGCTGCGCCGCCGCTTCGAGGAGATGGGCGTGATCCAGTTCGAGGACTGGGCCGACACCGGCGAGGAGTACCTGCAGTTCGAGCTCGGCCAGGAGGCCCCGCCGCCGATCCACGCCTGATCGGACGCACCCGGCACGGTCCAGCGGGCCGGCGGGCCGCAGCGCTAGCGTTGGGAGCCGTCGGTGGGTGGCCGACGTCCATCATTCGGACGCCAGCGGGGAGGCAGCGGGACGTGGTGCGACGGCTCGTCATCGCGGGCGCGATCGTGCTGGCGCTGGTCGCCTCGTCCTGTGGCCGATCCACCCGCGAGCTGCCGTCGGCCGACGGGACGAGGCCGAACATCGTCTTCTTCCTGACCGACGACCAGTCGGCGGATCAGATGACGGCGCTCCCCTCGGTGCAGGAGCTCATCGCGCAGCGCGGGACCACCTTCGACAACGCCATCGTGCCCATCCCGCTGTGCTGCCCCGCCCGGGCCAGCCTGGTGACGGGCCAGTATCCGCACAACCACGGCGTGACGTCCAACAACAACGAGGACGGGGGCGGGTTCGACGGCATGGATCAGACCAACACGCTGGCCCGCTGGCTGCACGACGCCGGCTATCGCACCGCGCACGTCGGCAAGTACATGAACGGCTACGGCGCGGACAGGACCCGCCCGGTCGGATGGGACGAGTGGTGGGCCACCTCGAAGAACCCATTCCTCATGTACGACTACACGCTCAACCACAACGGCGTGGAGACGCCCTTCGGGACCGCGCCGAGCGACTACGAAACGGACGTCATCACCCGGATCAGCCGGGACTTCGTCGAGGACACGGCTCCTGAGGCGGATCCGTTCTACCTCCAGGTCTGGTACACCGCTCCCCACGTCGAGCAGGGGCGGGACAGCCGCGGCAGGCGCTGGAACGGTGGCGCTCCTCGACCCGCGCCGCGGCACCGGGACTCCTACGCCGCGGCTCCCATGCCGACGGACGCGAGCTTCTCGGAGGCCGATGTCACGGACAAGCCCGAGTGGGTTCGCGACCTACCGGAGATCGGCGCCGACCGCACGGAGATCATCACGGGGAAGTACCGCATGCAGCTCGCCTCCCTGGCCTCGGTCGACGAAGGCATCCGCGAGATCATCGACGCCATCGAGGCCGCCGGGGAGCTCGAGACGACGCTCTTCGTGTTCGCCAGCGACAACGGATACACGCACGGGGAACACCGCATCGCGTTCAACAAGAGCGTGGTCTACGAACCCTCCATCAGGGTGCCGCTCTACGTTGCCGGCCCGGGGTTCGCTGAGCGCGCCGAGGTCAGCACACCCGTGATGTTCCCCGACCTGGCGCCGACGTTCCTCCGCCTGGCCGGCACCCGCGCTGGGCTGACCATGGACGGTACGGGGCTGCAGGAGTGGCTCGACCGGTCGGAGGTGGACCGTGCGGTCCGGATCGCCAGCGGGATCGACACCGCGACCGAGGCCCAGTTCGACGGGGTCAGGACCGGCCGGTGGGTCTACGCCGAGTTCCCGGCCACGGGCGAGCGTGAGCTCTACGACCTCGCAGAGGATCCGAACGAGCTGACCAACCTGGCCGGGTCGTCCACCCACACCGAGGTCGAGGCCCAGCTGCGGAGCCTTTATCTCTCCCTGCGGAGCTGTGTCGGGGGCGCATGCACTGTGCCCGTGCCCGCGTCGCTCCGCTGATCGGCCGGGCTGCTGCGGTTGCAGCGGCTCGCCGGCGCCCTACCGCACCTATGGCTTCAGGGCCTGCAGACGGCTGCGGAGGGCTGCCACCGTGCTCTGGTAGGCGGGGGAGAAGTAGGCGTTGTTCAGCTCGGCCGGGTCGCCGGCCAGGTCATAGAGCTCCCGCCCGCCGTTGCCGTACTCGACGTACTTGAAGCGATTAGTGCGCAGGGCGTGCCATGAGCCGCCTCCGGGAGGCTCGATGTAGGCCGCGTCGCGCACCGCGGTGCCCCGGGTGATCAGCGACGCCAGGTTCCGGCCGTCGTTGCCCGGCGGGGTGGTGCCGGCGATGCCGCAGAGGGTGGCCGACAGGTCGACCGAGCTGATGACGTTGCGCTCGACGCGCCCGGCCACGCCGGGCCAGCGGACCATGAAGGGGAGGCGGCTGGGCTCCTCGTACGGCTCGCCCTTCTTGACCATGCGGTGCTCGCCCAGCAGGTAGCCGTTGTCGCTGGTGAAGAACATGTGGGCGGTGTTCAGGCGACCGGTTGCCGAGAGGGCGTTCATCAGCTCGCCGATCCCGTCGTTCACGCCCAGCAGGCAGCGGCCGATGCCGAGGCGGTCGCGGTCAATGGTCGCGATCTGCGAGGAGGTCAGGGACGGGAACTGCTGGTTGGCCGGCTTGTCGCTGACGTCGGCTTCGTTGAAGGCCGCGGACTTCGGCGGCAGGTTGACCGCGGCGTTGGCGTGGCGGGGCGCCGGGTTCGCCGGCAGGTGCGGCTCGGTGGGAGCCACCCAGAGGAACAGCGGCGTCGTACGAGGCGTGCTGAGGACCTGCTGCGCGGCGAAGTGGAAGATGTAGTCGGAGCCCCACATGCTCCCGGGCTGGAAGTTCGAGGAGCCGGCGGCGTTCCAGACGTTCCAACCCGGCGGCACGTACGTCGCCGGACGGTTCCACGGGAAGTCGTTCAGGTACTTGCCGGAGAGCACCGTCTTGTACCCGCGGGCACGGATCCGCGTGGCGATGGTGTCGGCATCGTTCATCAGGTAGGTGGTCGAGTTCCCGGTCACCCCGGTCCGGGACGAGTACATGCCCTTGAACATCGCAGCCCGCGACGGCCCGCACATCGGGACTTCGACCGCCGCGTTGACGCAGTCGACCCAGCTGGAGTTCAGATTGCGGAGGACTGTGCGGTAGTCGAAGCGCATGTCGTCGCCGATCATCACGACGATCGTCCGCGGGCCGTTCGGCGGCGGAGGAGGCGGCGGAGGAGCCGGCGGTCCACAGGCGGCCGCCACCGCGGCCACGCCGGCCACCGCGCTCGCCCTCTTCAGCAGTTCCCGTCGGCTGAGCGTCATCGCGACGTGGTCTCCTCGGTGTATCGGCGGCCGGGCGCGGGGGCGCAACGGTCGGGTGGGGGACTTGCAGACGTTACGGTCAGTTCAACTCCGAGCGACCGGCGCGCTGTCGGTCCCGGGCGCTCCGACCAGCACCCGATCGCCACCGTCGTGACCGTCGCCACGCTCGGAGACTGGCCCACCACCCAGTGCACCTTCCCCGAATGGCGGTCGACACCACGCCGGGTGGTCCAGAGCGCCCCCGGCCCCGCTGGTACCGTGCAATCGGCTATGGCGTACGACTCCGAACCCCGTTTCCGTGTCCTCCATGCCCTGCGCATCAAGGGCTTCGCCAAGGTGGACGTGCTGGCCGACCTCTCAGCCGTGGAGCCGGACGAGGTAGAGCAGCACCTCGCCGACTTCCAGGCCGAGGAGCTGGCGCTCTTCCGGGAGGCCCGCGCGCTCTGGCAGCTCACCCCCAAGGGCCGGGAGGTCCACGCCGACGAGCTCAACGCCGAGGCGCCGCCGCTCCGGCCTTTGATCGAGCCTCACTACCCGCCGTTCCTCGAGCTCAACGACGCCTTCAAGGAGCTCTGCGGGGACTGGCAGTTGCGCGACGGCAGTCCGAACGACCATACGGACGCGGCCCACGACGCCGCCGTCATCGCGCGGCTGCTCGACATCGACAGCCAGACCCAGCCCGTCGTGGGCGCCATCGGGGTAGAGGTCACCCGCCTGGCGCCGTACGGGCCACGGCTCTCGTCCACCGCACAGCGGGTCGCCGACGGCGATCACCAGATGTTCACCGGCGTGATGTGCGGCTCGTACCACGACGTGTGGATGGAGCTCCACGAGGACCTCATCCTCACCCTCGGCATCGACCGCGCGAAGGAGGGCTCGTTCTGATGGCCCGCTTCGGTCGCGTGCTCTCGGCCATGGTCACCCCGTTCGACGCCGACGGCGGGCTCGACCTCGATTCCGCCCGCACGGTGGCCCGCTGGCTGGAGAGCCACGGCAACGACGGGCTCGTGGTGGCCGGCACGACGGGTGAGGCACCGGTGCTGAGCGACGAGGAGAAGCTGAGCCTCTGGGCCGCCGTGGCCGAGGCGGTCACTATCCCGGTCATCGCCGGGACCGGCAGCAACGACACCGCCCACTCCGTGCACCTGACCAAGGAGGCGTCGGCCCTCGGCGTCGCCGGCGTCATGGCCGTCTGCCCGTACTACAACCGGCCGTCGCAGGCCGGGCTCGACGCGCACTTCCGCGCGGTGGCGGCCGCCACCGACCTGCCGGTCGTCATCTACGACATCCCGATCCGGACCGGGCGGAAGATCACCACAGCCACACTCCTGCGGCTGGCCCGCGAGATCCCCAACGTGCTGGTGCTCAAGGATGCGGCCGGCAACCCGGGGGAGACGGCCGCGCTCGTCTCCAGCGCGCCCGAGGGCTACGAGGTGTACTCAGGGGATGACGGGATGACGTTGCCGCTGCTGGCCAGCGGCGCCGTCGGCGTCATCGGTGTCGCCACCCACTGGACCGGATCCGACCACCAGGACCTGTTCGACCTCTGGGAGAAGGGTGACGTGGTCGGCGCCCGGCTGGTCAACTCCCGGCTGCTGGAGAGCTTCGCCTTCGAGACCGGTGATGACGCCCCCAACCCGCTGCCCACCAAGGCGATGCTCAGGGTGCTCGAGCTGCCGGTCGGCCAGGCCCGTCTGCCGATGGGCCCGGCGCCGGCGGGCCTGGAGGACCGTGCCCGGGAGGTGCTCGCCAACCTGGAGCGGTGGCGCGACGCCTTCCCCGGCCGCCCTGATCGTCAGCCTGGCTGAACGCGATGCCGGTCCCGATCTCCATCGCCTTCCTCGGCGGGCTGGGCGAGATCGGCCGCAACTGCATGGTCCTCGAGCAGGAGGACCGCCTCCTGCTCATCGACTGCGGCCTCATGTTCCCGGACGCCGACATGCACGGCATCGACCTCGTGCTGCCGGACTTCACCTACCTGCGCGACAACGCCGATCGGATCGTGGGCTGCGTCGCCACCCATGGCCATGAGGACCACGTCGGCGCGCTGAGCTTCCTGCTCCGGGAGCTGTCGTTCCCGATCTACGGCTCGGCGCTGACGCTCGGGTTGGCCCGGAACCGCATCGAGGAGGCAGGCCTCCTCGACCGGACCCGCCTCGAGGTTGTGGCGGACGGGGAGCGCCGCCCCATCGGTCCGTTCGACGTGGAGTTCATCCCCGTCACCCACTCGGTGCCCCACGCCTTCGCCATCGCCATCCACACGCCGCAGGGCGTGATCCTCCACTCCGGCGACTTCAAGCTGGACCTCACACCCGTGGACGGCCGCCGGACCGACCTGGCGCGGATCGGCTCCATCGCCGCCACGGACGGCATCCGCCTGCTGCTGTCGGACTCGACCAACGCGCAGGAGCACGGGTACGCGCCGAGCGAGCGGCGGGTCGGCGCAGTGCTGCGGGCCCTGTTCGCGGAGCAGCGGGGCCGGCGCATCATCACCTCCAGCTTCGCCAGCCACATCCACCGCATCCAGCAGATCGCCGACGCCGCCATCGCCAGTGGGCGCGTCGTGGCCACGTTGGGGATGTCGATCAAGAAGAACGTGCGCCTGGCCCGCGATCTCGGCCTGCTGACCATCCCGGATGCGTCGCTGATCGACATCGAGGAGGTGGACCGGCTGGCCCCGGACCAGGTGTGCATCATCTCCACCGGCTCGCAGGGCGAACCGATGTCGGCGCTCGGCCTGATGGCCTCCGGCGAGAACCGCTGGCTGAAGGTCGGTGAGCACGACACGGTCATCCTCTCCAGCCACGCCATCCCGGGGAACGAGTTCAACGTCAACCGGGTGATCGACGGGCTGCTGCGCAACGGCGCGGACGTCGTGCACAGCGGCGTGGCCGACGTGCACGCCACTGGTCACGCGCAGGCCGACGAGCTCAAGACCCTGCTGTCCATCACCCGCCCCGACTACTTCGTCCCCATCCACGGCGAGTACCGGCACATGGTGGCTCACGCCAAGCTGGCCGCTCTCATGGGCGTTCCGGCGTCCCACGTCCACCTGTGCGAGGACGGCGACGTCGTCACGCTGGCCGACGGTGGTCTCGAGTTGAGCGGGCGCGTGCCGGCCGGCTACCTCTACGTCGACGGCATCGTGGGCGATGTCGGGCGGGGCGTGCTGCGGGACCGGCGGGTCCTGGCCGAGGAAGGCGTCGTCGTGGTCGTCGCCACGGTCGACGTCGGCGCCAGCCGGGTTCTCACCGGTCCAGAGATCATCACCCGTGGCTGGGTCTATGCCCCCGAGGCGGAGGACCTGCTCGACGAGGCGTGCGATCGCGTGGCCCAGGCCGTGGAGGCGGCGCTCGGCAAGGGCGTGCGGGACGTCGAGAGCCTCGAGCGGGAGGTGCGGCGGGCCGCGGGCCAGTTCGTCAGCGAGCGCACCCGGCGCCGGCCCATGATCGTGCCCGTCGTCATGGAGGCCTGAGAGCCCGACGCTGGGGCCATGCCCGAACGCTCGCGCGCCCCATTGCTACGGTAGGCGCCATGGCCAGCCGCAACCCGGCCAAGGGCCCGTCCCGCCGGGCCAGCGCGACCAAGACGCCCCCGCGCGGCTCGTCACGCCCGTCCAGCAGCGGTCGCGCGGCCTCGTCGCGTTCGGCCGCGGTCCGCGGTGCGCTCGACCCGCACCGGGGAGATCTGCTCGGCCTGGTCCTCATCGTCGTGGGCGCGCTCGTGGGCCTGGCCGTCTACCTCCGCGTCGCCGGCCCGTTGGGAAGCGGCATCGACACCGGGCTCGGCGCGTTGGTCGGCCTCGGCCGGTTCCTGCTGCCTCCGGCCCTCATCGCCTGCGGGATAGCGCTCCTCGTGGACGGCCAGCGCGAGCACCGGTGGCGGTTGGCCCTCGGCGTCGGCATGGCCTCGCTGGCCGTCCTGGGCCTGCTGCACCTGGCCCGTGGCCCGCGTGACATCGTCATCACGCCGTCGGAGGTGGAAGGGGCCGGTGGATGGCTGGGCGCCGTCGCTGGCGAGCCGTTCCGCCAGATCATCGGCTCGGCGGGGGCCGTCGTCCTGCTCCTCGCCGTGGTCCTGGCCGGGGTCCTCGTTGCTACGCGTGCATCGCTGCGGCGGGTCGCGGTCGGGTTCGGCCGAGGTGTGCGCGGGAGCGCCGGTCCCGCCTGGCGAAAGGCGAAGCACGCGCTCCAGGGCATCTCGACGCTGTCGAGCGCATCGGCGGCCGGCACCGATCCAGCGGACACCGACGCCTCCGGCGGACCTCCTCTGTACGACTTTGCCAGCGAGGACGGCGGGGCCGACGGTGGACGCGGGCGCCGCCGGAAGGCCCTCCCCCCACCCGACCCGAGCACGCTGGTCAGTGGCCAGACGCAGCAGCTCGAGATCGACCTCGGGCCGGGCGCGCAGCGCGGTCAGTGGAAGCTGCCGCCCGCGACCTACCTGGCGCGCAGCAACGCGCTCGAGCTGGACCACGCCGAGGTGCGGGCCCGCGGACGGGTGCTGGAGCAGTCGCTCGCCAGCCACGGGGTGGAGACCAAGCTGGCCGGGATGACCGTCGGACCGACGGTCACGCGGTACGAGCTGGAGCTGGGTTCCGGGGTGAAGGTGGCCCGGGTGACCACACTGCAGCGGGACATCGCCTACGCGATGGCGGCGACCGACGTTCGCATCCTGGCGCCCATCCCGGGCCGGTCGGCCATCGGCATCGAGGTGCCCAACCACACCCGGCAACTCGTGTCGCTCGGCGATCTGCTCGGAGCACCCGAGGCCCGCCAGGCCTCCCATCCGCTCGATGTCGCCATCGGCAAGGACATCGCCGGGCGCGCCGTCTTCCTCAACCTGGCGACCACGCCCCACCTGCTCATCGCCGGCGCGACGGGCGCCGGCAAGTCCAGCAGCCTCAACTGCATCATCACCTCCCTGCTCATGCGGAGCACGCCGGAGCAGGTGCGCCTGATCCTCGTCGACCCCAAACAGGTCGAGATGGGGCAGTACAACCGCTTGCCCCACCTGCTCACGCAACCCGTGACCAACCCCAAGAAGGCGGCCAACGCGCTGGGGTGGGCCGTGAAGGAGATGGAGCGGCGCTACGACCTCCTGTTCGAGGTTGGTTTCCGCGACATCACCGGTTACAACGCCGCCTACGACCGGGGCGAGCTCGGCCCGCCCCCGTCGATCGGCGCGTCGGGTGCCGCGGAGCCCGGTGCGGACGACCTCGGCGACGGACACGCCCCGGACGACACCGCCCCGCAGGCGGAGCGGCTGCCGTACATCGTCGTGGTCGTGGACGAGCTGAACGACCTCATGATGGTGGCGGCCCACGACGTCGAGGAGTCGATCACCCGCATCGCGCAGAAGGCTCGGGCGGTCGGCATCCACCTGATCGTCGCCACCCAGCGACCGAGTGTCAACGTCATCACCGGCGTGATCAAGGCCAACATCCCGGCCCGGGTGGCGTTCGCCGTGTCCAGCCTCACCGACAGCCGCGTCGTCCTCGACCAACCCGGGGCGGAGAAGCTGGTCGGCCAAGGGGACATGCTGCTCCTGCCCGGCAACTCCAACGTGGCCCAGCGAATCCAGGGCGCGTTCGTGAGCGAGGAGGAGGTCCGCAAGGTCGTGGCCCACTGGCGGCGCCAAGCCCCCGACGTCGTCTACGTCGCCGGCGTCGAGGGCGAGGGGAGCGGCGGGAGTGGCCTCTACGGCGACGCCGTCGGCGACGACGAAGACGAGACGCTCCTCCGCCAGGCCATGGACCTCGTGGTCCGCAGCCAGCTGGGATCGACGTCGATGCTGCAGCGCAAGCTCAAGGTGGGCTTCGCCCGGGCCGGACGGCTCATGGACCTGCTGGAGCAGCGCGGCGTGGTGGGACCGAGCGAGGGCTCGAAGGCGCGAGCGGTGTTGATGACGGTCGAGGAGCTGGACCTGCTGCAGCAGGCGGAGAGAGACGGAAACGGCATCGGTGCCTGACTTCACGGAGATCACGTCGGGCCTTCGCTTCCCCGAGGGCCCGATCGCCATGGACGACGGCAGCGTGGTGTTGGTCGAGATGTTCAAGCCGGGCATCACGCGCGTGGCGCCCGACGGGGCGAAGACGCTCGTGGCCGAGATCCCCGGTGGGCCCAACGGCGCCGCCATCGGGCCCGACGGCGCGCTGTACCTCTGCAACAACGGCGGGTGCTTCACCCCGGTCGAGATGGGCGGGCTGCTGCTGCCCGGGCCGTTCGACCCCGATCGGTACATCGGCGGACGGATCCAACGGGTCGATCTCTCCACCGGTGCCGTCACCGACCTCTACACCGAATGCGACGGGCACCCGCTGCGGGCGCCCAACGACCTCGTGTTCGATGCCCACGGCGGCTTCTGGTTCACCGACCACGGCATCCGGCACGGCCGATCAAAGGATCGGACCGGCATCTACTACGCGCAGCCGGACAGGTCCTCCATCACCGAGGTCGTGTTCCCGGTCGACTCGCCCAACGGGATCGGTCTGTCTCCCGACGGCGGCACCGTCTACTGGGCCGAGACCCACGACGGCCGGGTCTACCGGCGCGCCGTGACGGGTCCGGGCCAGCTGGCCCCGGCACTCCCGCTCGATCCCAGCGTGTGCCTCGCCGGCCTACCCGGGATGCAGCTCCTCGACTCGCTCGCCGTGGATGGTGACGGCAACGTGTGCGTCGCCACGCTCGTCAACGGAGGCATCACGGTCATCGCGCCGGACGGCGAAGTGCTGGAGCACGTGCCCACCGGCGACGTCCTGACGACCAACATCTGCTTCGGCGGGCCGGACCTGCGGACGGCCTTCATCACGGCGTCCGGCACCGGCCGGCTGCTGTCGATGCCCTGGCCGCGCCCTGGTCTACGGCTCGCCCACCACGCCTGAGCCCCCGGGCCCGAGAAGGGCCGCCGGTAGGCTGGCTGGTTGTGCCGGAGCGCTTCTACATCGAGACGCTCGGCTGCCCCAAGAACCAGGTCGACTCGGACAAGCTGGTCGGCACGCTGCTGGCAGACGGTCTGGAAGCGGTCGAGGACCCTGCCGTCGCGGACCTCGTCGTCGTGAACACCTGCGCGTTCATCGAGGAGGCCCGTCAGGAGTCGATCGACACGATCCTGGCGCTGGACGAGCGGCGGCGGAGCGGGGCGCGCCTCGTCGTCACCGGCTGCCTGGCCGAGCGGTACGGGAGCGAGCTGGCCTCGGCGTTGCCGGAGGTGGACGCCGTCAGCGGCTTCGGCGTCCCGATCACGCTTGGCCGCAAGCGCCCGGCCGTCGCCGCTCGCGAGGGCGAGACGCCTGCAGTTCCCGAACTCGACCTGCTCAACCTGCCTCGCCCCCCGGCCCAGGCGCCGTGGGCCTACGTGAAGATCGCGGAGGGCTGCGACCGCTCGTGCGGCTTCTGCGCCATCCCCAGCTTCCGCGGCCCGCAGCGCAGCCGCGACGTCACCTCCGTCCTCGACGAGGTCGATCAACTCCAGGCCCAGGAGATCGTGCTCGTGGCGCAGGACCTGGCCAGCTACGGCAAGGACCGTCCGGCCGAGCTCGGCGCGGGCGCCATCGTCCCGCTCGTGCGGGCGGTGGCCGAGCGGGTCCCGCGGGTCAGGTTGCTCTACCTGTACCCGTCGGACCTCACGGACGAGCTCATCGACGTCATCGGCGGGACCGGCGTGCCCTACTACGACCTCTCGCTGCAGCACGTGTCGAAGCCGTTGCTGCGACGGATGCGGCGCTGGGGTGACGGCGCGCGGTTCCTGCGCCGGATCGAGGAGATCCGCGACCGCTTCCCGGAGGCCGCCTTCCGGTCGAACTTCATCGTCGGCTATCCCGGCGAGACCGAGGAGGACCACGACGAGCTGCTGTCGTTCGTGGAGTCGGCGCAGCTCGACTGGTGCGGCTTCTTCGCCTACAGCCGGGAGGACGGAACGTACGCGGCGGGGCTGGACGGCGTCGTGCCCCGCGACCTGATGGACGAGCGCCTGTCCGAGCTGCGCTCGCTCCAGGACGACATCACCGCCGCCCGGAGGGACGCGCTGATCGGGTCTCGCGTCCAGGTGCTGGTGGACGCGCCCGGAGTCGCCCGCAGTCACCGGGAAGCACCGGAGATCGACGGCGTCATCCAGGTGCCAGACTCGCTCGCCGTGGGGGTACTGCACGACGTGGTCGTCGTCGACGCGCTCGGCCCTGACCTGGTCGCCGAGGATCATGGGTCGTGAGCCACGATCCGAGCGCTATCGCCACGTGGGCGAACGTGGTGACCGTCGCTCGTGTCATGGTGTCGCCGGTCCTGTTCGCGCTCATCACGGGCAGCGAGGGCTCGTGGGTGGCGCTGGCCCTCTGGGTGGTGCTGTGCGCAAGCGACGGCATCGACGGGTACCTGGCGCGGCGGTACGGGTCCACGCGGTCGGGTGCGTTCCTCGACCCGCTCGCGGACAAGGTGCTGGTCCTCGGGGCGATGTTCACGCTCGTCGGCCGCGGCGTCTTCCCGGTGCTGCCGGTGGCCATCATCGCGGTGCGGGAGGTCGCCATCAGCCTCTACCGCACGTTCGTCGGGTGCGAAGGGTGTGAGCATCCCGGCGACGCCGGTCGCCAAGTTGAAGACGGTCTTCCAGCAGCTGGCCGTCGGCGCCGCGCTGTGCCCGATCACGGCGGTCGACGGGCGTTGGCTGTGGCTGACGTTGCTGTGGGTGGCCGTGGTGCTGACGGTGGTGTCGGGCGCCCACTACCTGCTGCGGGCGCGCCGGGTGGCGACGGAACCGCTGGCGCCGGTCGGGCCGAACTGGTGAGGGTTGGGCCGGTGAGGTTTGGGCTGGCGGGGTCCGGCCGACCGTGATCTCGTGCGAGGTGGTGGCCGTCGGGACCGAGCTGCTCCTGGGCCAGATCGTCGACACGAATTCGGCGTGGATCGGCGAGCAGCTCGCGGCCGTGGGCATCGCGTCGCACCATCAGGTCAAGGTGGGCGACAACCAGGCCCGGATCGTGGCCGCGATCCGTCAAGCTCTCGACCGGTCGGATGCCGTCGTCGTGTGCGGTGGCCTCGGGCCGACCCACGACGACATCACCCGTGAAGCGATGGCGGAGGTGATGGGCGTGGGCCTCGAGCCGGACGACGAGGTGGCCGACCGCATCCGCGAGTTGTTCGCCTCTCGGCGAAGGGCCATGCCCGGGAACAACCTCCGCCAGGCGCTGGTGCCGGTCGGGGCCACGGTCATCCCCCAGACCAGGGGCACGGCGCCGGGTCTGATCTGCCCGGTCGGGGACCGTGTGGCCTACCTCGTGCCCGGCGTGCCCCACGAGATGCGCGAGTGATCGAACGGGCGGTGCTGCCCGACCTTCGCCGCCGATCGGGTGACGAGTCGGTGATCGCCAGCCGGGTGCTGCGCACGTGGGGCGAGAGCGAGAGCGGGCTCGACGAGCGGTTGCGGCCCGTGATCGACCGCCTCGAGATGGACGGTGGGGTGACGCTGGCCTTCCTGGCCAGCGGCTGGGAGGGCATCAAGGTGCGCCTCACGGCCCGGGTCTCGTCGGTCGATGGGGTCGGCGCTGTCCTCGACCCCGTGGAGGCCGAGGTGCGGGCGATCCTCGGCCCGATCGTGTTCGGGACGGACGACGACACCATGGAGTCGGTCGTCATCGATCTGCTCCGGGCGCGAGGGCTGACCCTCGGACTAGCCGAGTCGGTCACCGGCGGGCTGGTGGCGGCGCGCCTCACCGACGTGGCCGGCGCCAGCGACGTGCTGCGGGGGTCGATCGTGTCGTACGCCAGCGAGGTGAAGTTCGATCTGCTCGAGGTGCCCGTCGGGCCGGTGGTCAACGAGTCGACGGCCATGGCCATGGCGGCGGGCGCCCGCCGCGTGCTGGGCGCCGACGTCGGGCTCGGCCTGACCGGGGTCGCGGGCCTGCGGAGCTGGACGGGATGCCCGTGGGGACGCTGTGCATCGGTCTGGCCCTCGGCGAGGACCTCACGGCGGCCACGGTCCGGATGCCGGGGCAGCGGTTGCAGATGCGGCAGATGTCCGTGATCTCCGCGCTCGACCTGTTGCGGCGGCGGTTGCTGTCGGGGTGAGGCTGTTCGTCGCCGTGTGGCCGCC
>CAWHKS010000005.1:0-292496 GCA_963829955.1 uncultured Acidimicrobiales bacterium | reverse complement strand
TACCCAAACTGATGGTGTCGACCGTGGCATCGTCGAACGTTGCCCCGTACGTCGGTCCCTCCGACATCGCCATGATGTACTCGGTCACCGACGTCGCCGGTCTCAACCGCATCTCCCGGCACGTGCTTGGCAACGCGGCCAACGCGATGGCCGGCATGGTCGCCAACCCGATACCGGCTAGCAGCGATGACCTCGCACCGATCGGACTGACGATGTTCGGTGTCACCACTCCCCTGGTGACGCGCCTCGCCGCGGAACTGGCCGGACGGTTCGATCCCCTCGTGTTCCACGCCACCGGTACCGGCGGGCAGTCGATGGAAAAGCTGGTCGACTCGGGACTGATCGTCGGGGTTCTCGACATGACCACCACAGAGGTCGCCGATTACGTCGCGGGCGGCGTCTTCTCGGCCGGGTCCGACCGCATCGGTGCGATCGCCCGCACGGGAGTGCCCTATGTCGGTTCTGTCGGCGCCGTCGACATGGTCAACTTCGGCGCCCTCGACACGGTGCCGGCACGCTTCGCCGAGCGGAATCTGCACGTGCACAACTCCCAGGTCACGCTCATGCGCACGACGCCGGAGGAGAACGTCGCCGTCGGCGAGTTCATCGCCCACAAACTCAACGCCTGTCACGGGCCCGTCCGGTTCCTGCTGCCCGAAGGCGGCGTGTCGATGATCGACGCCCCCGGCCAACCGTTCCACGACCCCGAGGCCGACGAGGCCTTGTTCGCGACGATCGAAGCCAACGTGGTGCGGACCGAGAACCGCACAGTGGGCCGTGTGGCCGCGAACATCAACGACGAGACGTTCGTCGAAGCAGTGCTCGCGGCATTCGATGACGTCATGCTCACCGTCGCGAGCGACGGCGACACAGCGACCGGCGCGCACTGATGGCTTCGACACGACACCAGATCCTCGAGCGCTTCCACGGGATGATCGAACGACGTGAGCCCATCGTCGGCGGCGGTGCAGGTACGGGACTGTCGGCCAAGTGTGAGGAGGACGGAGGCATCGACCTCATCGTCATCTACAACTCCGGGCGATACCGGATGGCTGGACGCGGATCACTCGCCGGCCTCCTGGCGTACGGCAACGCCAACGAGATCGTGCTCGACATGGCCAAAGAAGTGCTGCCCGTCGTCAAGCACACACCCGTGCTCGCTGGCGTCAACGGCACCGACCCGTTCTACCGGCCCGAGATCTTCCTCCCCGAACTCGCCAGGCTGGGCTTCGCCGGGGTGCAGAACTTTCCGACGGTCGGACTCATCGACGGCGTGTTTCGCCAGAACCTCGAAGAGACCGGCATGAGCTACGCGCTCGAGGTGGCAATGATCGCCGAAGCGTCGTCGCTCGACCTGTTGACCACCCCCTACGTGTTCAGTGCGGCCGACGCCGTGGCGATGACCGAGGCAGGCTGCGACATCATCGTGTGCCACATGGGCCTGACCACCGGCGGGTCGATCGGCGCGGAGACCGCGCTGACACTCGACGACTGCGTCGAACGCATCGACGCGTGGGCGGAGGCAGCCCGCTCCGAGCGACCCGACGTGATCGTGCTCTGCCACGGCGGGCCCATCGCCACGCCCGACGACGCGACCTACGTGCTGCAGCGCTCGGTCGGCGTCCACGGGTTCTACGGGGCATCGAGCATGGAACGGCTGCCGACCGAACGCGCGCTCACCGCTCAGACCGAAGCGTTCAAAGCGATCACCTTCTGATGAAAGGAAAGCAGAATCATGTGCTTCATCTGCGTCGATGACGTCGAGTGGGAAGAACTCGACTGGGGTGATCTCGGTTGGGTCGTGCGCCCTGCCAACGTCCCGGAGGGGTCCAGGCTCTGCGTGCTCGACGTGAAGATCCGACCAGGACAGGGCCACGACTTCCACCGCCATCCCAACCAGGAAGAAGTGATTCTGCTCCGCACCGGCGTCGTCGAGCAGTGGGTTCGCGATCAACGCCGCGACCTCAATCCCGGCGACGCCGCGTTCATCCCGATGGACGCCGTGCACGCCACCTTCGTGGCTCCCGATGCCATCGAGCCGGCCCGATTGCTGGTCGTACTCGGTCCGAGTCACGGGATCGCCGGCTACGAGGTCGTCGATGCATCGACCGAAGAACCGTGGGCGTCGCTGCGGATATAGACCCCGACGCATCAGCCGACGACAGCACATCTCTATTGGAAACAACGGCGGCTCGCCGGTAGGAAACGGAGCACATCATGCACCTGTCAATGCACAACTGGATGCGATCGGAGCCGCTGGAGGTCACGCTGGCGCGACTCGCCCGCTGCGGGTACGGCAGCATCGAAATCAAGGGGGAGCCCGACCAGTACGACACCAAGGACGTTCGCAAGTTGCTCGACGACTACAAGTTGTCGTGCTGGGGCGCGGTCACGCTGACGCTGGGCGACCGAAACCTGTGCGCCAAGGACGAACAGCAACGGGCGGCCAGTGTCCAATACATGAAAGACGTGGTGACGATGGTCAAGGAACTCGACGGTCAGGAGATCACCATCGTGCCCGCCACGGTCGGCAAGGTCGTTCCGGACGGCACCCCAGACGAAGAGTGGGGGTGGTGCGTCGAAGGGTTGAAGGAAGTCCATGAACTCGCCAGCACGTCCGGGGTCCGAATGGCGATCGAGGGGCTCAACCGGTTCGAGACGTACTTCATCAATCGGGGTGACCAGGCGCTGGCGTTGGCCGATGCCGTCGCTCCCGACGTCGGCGTCTGCCTCGACGCGTTCCACATGAACATCGAGGAGATCGACTTCCACCAAGCCATCCGCGATGTCGGAGATCGGCTCGTCGACTTCCACGTCGCCGACAACAACCGGATGGCGTGTGGCATGGGCCAGCTCGACTGGACCTCGATCGTGGCGACCTTGCAAGAGGTCGGCTACGACGGGGCACTCACCGTCGAGTTCGTCGCACCCATCGACCGCACGCCGGCCAACAAGTTCCCCGACGCGATCGAGACCAACCCGGTCGACATCAGCCCCGAGGAGCTGCAGTTCATCATCGACCACGGCAGCAGTTTGCTGTCGGAGAGCTTCTACGACATGCTCGTCGAGAAGTGCGCGACGACCCTGCTCCCGTTGATCTGACACGTGCCTGATCTGATGCCACGATGCTGATCCGCGACGTGCGCGCCACCTGGTTGCGCTGTCCGATCCCGGTCGAACAACAGCACGTGTCCGACTTCGGCAGAATCACCAGCTTCGACACCACGATCGTGCGCATCGAGGTCGCAGACGGCCTGGTCGGATGGGGTGAGGCCAAGGCTGGTGTCGGCAGCTCGGGCTCCTGTCGTGCAGTGGTGGCGGCCGTACGAGACGACCTGGGGCCGGCGATCGTCGGGCAGGATGCGCGGCGCCTCACCGCCGCGTGGGACACGATGTACAACGGATCGCGTGCCGGCTACGCGTTCGAGCATGGACGAGGCTTTCCGGTACTGGGACGGCGAGGTCTCGCGGTCGCCGCGATGAGCGGGATCGACATGGCCCTGTGGGACCTGCTCGGCAAGTCGCTCGACGTGCCCGTCGTGGATCTGTGGGGCGGACCGCGCACCGACAGCCTTCCTGCCTACGCGAGCGGTGGGTGGGCCCATGCGGCCGGGATCGGCGAACAGCTCCTCGGCTACGTGGCGCAGGGATTCGGGAGTGTCAAGATGCGCGTCGGCGTCATGGACGGCAACGTCGAGACCAGCGTGGAACGTGTTCACGCCGCCCGCACTGCCATCGGTCCCGACGTCGGTTTGATGGTCGATGCCCACGGCACGTACAGCGCACCAGAGGCGATGCGCTTCGCCGCCGATGTCTCCGACCTCGGGCTCCGGTGGTTCGAAGAACCGGTGAACGCCGACGATCACGCGGGCGCACGGCGGGTCCGCGCGTCCACCCACATCCCGATCGCTGCGGGCGAGAGCGAGTTCACCCGCTTCGACTTCCGCGACCTCATCGAACGCGAGACGGTCGACGTCCTCCAGCCGGACCTCGCCATCTGCGGCGGGCCGTCGGAGGGACGGCACATCGCCGCCTTGGCCGAGGCCCATCAGCTCGAGCTCGCTCCCCACTGTTGGGGCTCCGCACTTTCGTTCAACGCCGGCGTCAGCCTCGCGTTCGCCAGCTCCGCGGCGCGTACCATCGAGTACTCGCTCGGTGGGAACCCGCTGTTGCGAGAGATGCCGGAACGAGCACCGCAGGTCGTCGACGGGCTGGTCAGCGCGCCGACCGAGCCCGGATTCGGTGTCACACCACGATCCGATTTTCTCGATGAGTACGAGGTGACCTGATGAGTGACGGAGTTTCCATCCAACACGTGAACGTGATGGTCGACGACCTCACCGTCGCCGATGCGTTCTACACCGAGGTGCTCGGGCTCGAACGAGCGCCGACGCCCGATCTCGGCTTCCCGGCACAGTTCTACCGGGTTGGCGATTTCCAGCAGATCCACGTCAACCAGCTCGTCGACGTCCACCCACAGCGGTCGCACTTCTGCCTTCGTGTCGACGACTTCAACGGTGTGTTCGCGCGGGCACGGGAACACGACCTCATCGACACCGCAACGTGGGGCAAGGTGTGCCGGCTACCGAGTGGTGTGATGCAGGCCTTCGTGCGTGACCCCTCCGCCAACCTCATCGAACTCTCGTGCGCTCCCGACCAACCCGTCGACGACGCCGTGTTCGAGCTCGACTTCGTCGACCCACAGTCCAACGAGGACTACCGGTCGAGCTGACCAGCGCACCGTGATCCTCCTCCTCGAATCGGTGCATCCGGACGCGCAGAGCATCCTCGAGGCGGCCGACGCCGTGGAGCTGGTCGAGGATCTGGCTGCCTTCGACCCTCGATCGTACGGGCACGGTGTGCGAGCGGTCGTCACCCGCGGACGAGGGCAGGTCGATCGGGCGATGATCGCAGCCTTTCCGGATCTCCAGGTGGTGGCTCGATGCGGAGCTGGCCTAGACAACGTCGACACACGAGCAGCGGCGGCGGCCGGCGTGGCGGTGGTCCACGCGCCTGGGCTCACCACGTCCGCGGTCGCCGAACATGCCCTCATGTTGATGTTGTCCCTGTCGCGAAGGGTGGTGGAGGTCGACGGTGCAGTGAAAGCCGGGCGATGGAACGTGCGTGACGGCTTCGAGAGCATCGAGTTGCGTGGCAAACGGATGGGGGTGGTCGGTCTCGGTGCCATCGGAACAAAACTGGCCAACTTCGGAAGGATGCTCGACATGGATGTGGTCTGCGCGACGCGCCGACAGCGCGACGCCGACGTCGAGCGGTTGGATCTCGACGAGCTGCTCGCCACGTCCGACGTCGTGCAACTGTGCGTCCCGCTGACCGAATCGACACGATCGATCATCGGAGAGGCCCAGTTCTTTGCGATGAAGCCGGGTGCACTGTTGGTGAACACGTCGAGGGGTGCGGTCGTCGATCATGTCGCCCTTGCCGACGCGCTCGCCCGCAACTCGTTGGGTGGCTACGCCACCGACGTCTGGGACACCGAACCCCCGAGTGCAGACGATCCCCTGTGGTCCGACGACCGCGTGCTCGTGACGCCCCACGTCGCGGGATTGACCGATGTGACATACCGGGAGATCTGCATACGTCCAGCGGAAGCGGTCAGCGCGATCCTCGCCGGCATTGCGCCGGATCTGAGATGGGTCTACCGCCCGCCCCACGACGAGTCCTAGTGAACCGAGAAGCCATACTTCGAGGCTGTCGCTAGCCAGCGTGGCCGACCGATCTCCGTTGAGCCACCAGCTTGACGATTCCGGATACTCGTCGAGTGCGCAGGCGGTGGACGTTCGACGTCGCGGCCGACTTCGGATCTCCGAGGGGTGTCTGACGAACTGGCTCGCTCGTGCTGATGTCGAAGACGGCATCAAGCCGGGCACGACTGCGGTGGAGAACGCGGAGCTGCGGGCCGCGAAGCGCCGGATGCGGCTGCTCGAGCGAGAGAACGAGGTCGCCAGCCCGGTCACCGAGGCGGAGCTCGGCGAGGCGCAGCTCGCGAACGCGGTGTTCGACGCGCATCGTGATGACCCCGATCGCTCCGCTTTCTCGCCGACGAAGTCCGCCAAGGTGGCTTCGAGGTCTGTGATCGAACGGTGTGGCGGATCTGCCAGGACAACGGCTGGTGGTCGACGTTCGCCAAGCCCAAGAACCGCAAGAAGGGCAAGCCCGGAACGCCGGCCCACGACGACCTCGTCCGTCGGGACTTCCGCGGACGGGCCGAACCAGCTGTGGCTCGCCGACATCACCGAGCACCACACCGGCGAAGGCAAGCTCTACCTCTGCGCGATCAAGGACTGCTTCTCGAACCGGATCGTCGGCTGGGCCATCGACTCCCGCATGAAGGCCCGCATCGTCGTCGCCGCGATCGAGATGGCTGTCGCTCGCCGCGGTGACGTCGCCGGCTGCATCCTTCACTCCGACAGGGGCAGTCAGTTCCGCGCTCGGAAGGCGCAGCGCGCACTGACCCGCTACCGGATGGTCGGCTCCATGGGCCAGGTCGGATCGGCCGGCGACAACGCAGCCATGGAATCGTTCTTCGCGCTCGTCCAGAAGAACGTCTTGAACCGGCGCCGATGGGCGACCCGCGACGACCTGCGCATCGCGATCGTCACCTGGATCGAACGCACCTACCACCGTCGCCGGCGACAGGCCGCGCTCGGCCGCATGACCCCCGTCGACTACGAGATGATCATGACCCCACAAGCCACCCAGGCCGCCTAACCCAACCTGTCACCAGATCGTGCAGCAGTCCCGTTCCCGCGTCACAAGGAGGAGAGAGGGTTCGAACGCTCCAGCGCCTACCGACCGGCCGACGAACGCTGGCGGTACAACGCGAGGCGTGAGCGGCTCGACGGGCCGCTGCCAGGGCGTTGGCTATGGACGAGGACCGAGTTGAGGGCCGGCGGTGCGGTTGCGCTTGAGCTCGTAGAAGCCCGGGCTGGCGATCGTGGCGGTCACGTGCTCGAGCAGCGCCACGGCCTCGGCGCCCAGCGGCGGTGGTGACACGATCGGCCCGAACACGCCGACGGCCGGCGAACCGAACGAGAGGACAGGGGACCCGACGTCGCCTCCGGCCAGTGCTTGGCCTTCGTCGGTCGAGCGCTTGACCTCGGCGTCCCACGACTCGTCGTCTGCCGCCGGCGCCCACTTGCCGGCGCCCACGGCCTCGGCCACCTCGGCGGCCAGGGTCGTCGACGGCTCGCGCCCGTCGTGATGCACGCGCCGGCCCCACTCGGTGTAGAACTCGCCGACCATGTGGTTCCGGTCCTCGGCCCGCAGCGCGGCGATCACGCGATGCGCCCGGACTCCAGCCTCCACCGCCGACCGGTACTGCTCGGGGATCTCGCGGTCCGCGTTGACGACCGCCAGGCTCAGGTTGCGCCACTCGATGTCCGCACCGGTCTGGCCGGCTGCGTCGACGAGCCAGCGAGAGGTCATCCAGGTCCACGGACAGGCCGGGTCGAAGTAGTACGTGAGTCGGTCGGGAGTCGCCATGGGCGAGTCAACCGTTCTTTACGGCGACATCTTCCCAACTCCATCCGACGTTGGTGCCGGACACAGCCGGCGCCCGTTGGTAAGGGCTCAGGCCGGGAACGTGTCCGACAGGAAGCTGAGCAACGCCGCGTTCACTCCAGCCGGTCGTTCCTACTGGTTCACCGCGGACGACCTGGCCTACTACGTGGGCGAGTTCGCACGCACGGGCTTCCGGGGCGGCCTGTCCTGGTACCGGAGCGCCGACGCCACCTGGGAGCTCACCCGAGGCTTCGACGATGTTCGCATCCGTCAGCCGGCTCTCTTCGTGACCGGCGAGCGCGGGCCGGTGCTGGCGATGATGCGGGGCAGCCGATGCGATGACGGAGACCGTGCCCGGTGCGCGGACCGCGGCCGGCGCCGACGGCCCGTACCGCTCTGGCGGCTACGCGCTGACCACCTCGACGAGCTGTACGCCGACCTGCTCACCCGCGGCGGGCACACCGGCGCGGCACTGGCGCCCAAGGCCGTCTAAGACGCTCACGTCATCGTCCGTTCGGCCCTGGCTGACGCGACCCGCCGTCAGCTCATCGACGTCAACGTCGCCCTACTCGCTCAAGCACCACGATCCCAACCGCGAGCGCGTCGAGGACCGGAGACGTGGACCGCGAGATGATCACAACCATGCGTGCCTGGATGCAGGCCACCAGCTCCGAGCCGACTCGCCACCTCGCGTGGCTGGCGAGGTAGCTCGCGGTCGCATGGGCGGCCGACCGGCACGGGGGAGGGCATGCGAGATGGTTCCGTCAGTCGGTCAATCCGGTTGATTGGCTGGCGATCTGCAGGTAGCCGTCCGGGAGTGCCGACGCGTGTGCGGTGCCGAGGTGTTGGACGGTCCAGAAGGCATCGGGGGCTGCCTGACGTACAGCTGTTGTGAGTTCGGTCAGCCGGGAGTCGTCGACGGCGACGCAGATCACGGTGACCGGTCCGTTGGGGCCGCGTGCTGCGAGGGTCGTGGTTGGCCATCCGAGGCGGTGCAGCCGGTCGGCGGTGTCGGTGTCGGATCCGGGTACGACGATGTCGACTTCTGAGACCCCTGCAGAGAGGCGGCGGTCGGCGGTCAGTCCGAGCACGGTGCCGAATGCCACCCCGGCGGCGTAGCCGGCTATCCGGATGGGCGAGTCGAGATGGGCGGCGACGTTCGTGAAGGCGACGGCGAAGATGACGGCTTCGACGGCTGCCACGGTCGCCCCGATGGTTCTGCGGCCGCGTGCGGTGAGCGCGACGCGAAGGGTCCATAGCCCAACGCTGGTGATCGCTAGGAGCGCCATCCCGACCGCGGCAAGCAGCTCGTTCATTGGCCGACGCCGCTGTGGGTGGACGGATGGGGACGGGAGCCGGTGGCGGCGGTCGCCCCGAGGTGGAAGTGGGGGTTGGGCTGCACGCTGCGCTCGTCATTGTGCTTGTCGGCTTGTGGTCGGATCGGTTGGCACCAGGCACGTACTGCGGCAACCTCGACCGCTGCCTGTGTGCGACGGTGCCGGCCACCGCGGGGGACCGGAGACGCTCCGGGGCTCATGGCCGGTGTGCGGCGGCGCCGAAGAGGCTGCCGGGGTCGTAGGCCCGGCGGATCTCTTCGACCCGGGCCTCGTTGGTGCCGAGTGCGGCGGCCCGAAGGTTGGCGTCGTCGCCGAGACCGGCGAAGTTGATGTACACGCCACCGGTGGCGTAGGGAGCGATGGCGTCCCAGGTCGATCGGGCCCAGGCGATGGCGACGTCGTCGAGCTCGGGGTCCTGCCACGAGGCGTCCACGCTGACGTTGAAGCGTGCTGAGCGGTGAGGGTAGGCAGTCTCGTGGTCGCCGACGCCGCCGATGGCGCCGCCGAGGGTACGGATCATGATCACCGACTGTGGGCTGGGTCGGTGGGCGTCGAGTGCGACGAGTGTGTCGATCAGTTCGTCGGTGATCTCGTCGACGAAGTGGGACTTCCAGTAGTAGCGGCCGCCGTCGGGGAACAGGGCGTCGACTGCGCTTTGCGATTCGACGTAGGGCATCGTGGCGGTCATGTCGGCGAGCGGGGTGCCGAGCTGCTGCAGCGGGGCGAGCGCGGGACCCGCCTCGGCGGGCGGTCCGATGTAGACGCCGGCGACCATGACGACCGGCGCGCCGTGCATCTCGGCAGGGACGTCGGGCAGCGGGGGGATGCTCCACAGGCCGATCTCGGGGGCGAGCGTGTCGGGAGCCCGGCGAGCGGCGTCACGCCACGCCCGCAACACCGACGCCGCGTCCTCGTACGGGTACAGGACGAGCGCGGCGGCCACGTCGGGGCCGAGGGGGTGGAGATCGAACTCCAGAGAGGTGACCACGCCGAGACCGCGGCCGCCGCCGCGGACGGCCCAGAACAGGTCGGTGTGCTCATCGCGGCTGGCGGTGCGGACCATGCCGTCGGCGGTGACGATCTCGACCGAGCGCAGGTTGTCGCAGCTGAGGCCGTGGGTGCGCATCATCACGCCGAGTCCACCCCCGAGGGTGAGGCCGGCCACGCCCGTGACCGACACCTCTCCGCCGGGGGTAGCCAGCCCGTGGACCTGCGTGGCCCGGTCGACCTCGCCCCAGGTGGCGCCGGCCTGCACGCGGGCGGTTCGGGCGGTGGCGTCGACGTGGACAGCCCGCATGGCGGAGAGGTCGATGACCAGGCCGTCGTCGCAGACCGCGCTGCCCGCCACCTGGTGGCCGCCACCGCGGATGCTCGTGACGGGGCGATGGTGCCGTGCGACTCGTACGGCCTCGACGACGTCGGCCACGTCGGCGCAGCGAGCGATGACGGCGGGGTAGCGGTCGATGAGCCCGTTCCATACGCGCCGGGCGTCGGCGTAGGCGGCGTGATCGCGGTCGATGACCTCGCCGTGCAGCGCGGCGCGCAGCGCGTCGCTCATCGCCCGTTCGGCGTGCGGTGTCAGTGGGACTGTGGTGGCGGTGTATGTCATACGGCCAGGGTCACCCCAGCTCCTTGCACGGCACTTGAACGATGCGGCCACGCGAGGATGAACGGTATGAGCGCCGTCGGCACCGCGACCAACGCGGTGACGCCGGCCGTGCGGGTGGAGATGCTCGGCCCGTTGCGCCTGTTCGTCGGCGACGAGGTGGTGGACGTCCCTGGTCCGAAGCGGCGCGCCGTGCTCGCCCTGCTCGCCGCGGCAGAGGGCCGGGCCGTTGCGACCGCCGACATCCTGGACGCGCTGTGGCCTCTAGGGCTGCCGGACTCGGCACGCGCCACGCTACAGAGTCACGTGTCACGGCTTCGCGGCCACCTGGGGCCGGCCGCCGTGCTGCTCGAGGGGTTGAGCGGCGCCTACCGGCTGCGCCTCGACGAGGCGGGCAGCGGCACCGACATTGCCCGCGCACGAGTGTTGCTGGCGACCGCCGCTGGCGCTGACCCTGCCGACGCCCGCCGACTACTGGGCGAAGCTCGATCGCTGTGGCGGGGCGTGGCACTGGCCGAGTTCGACGACGTCGGCCCATTGGCGGCGCTGGCCGTCACCCTCCACGCGCTGCGCGACAGCGTCGAGCGGGCCTACGCCACCGCCGCCATCGACGCCGGTGCGGCCAACGAAGCCGTCGAGGTCGCCTCCACCCTCGTCGCCGCTGACCCGATGTCGGAACCGGACGTACTGATCCTGATGCGCGCCCTCGACGCCGCCGGTCGAGCCGCCGACTCGCTGCGCGCCGGCCACGACCATCGTCACCGTCTTCTCACCGAGACCGGCCTCGAACCCTCACCCGCCCTCAACGAGCTCGAGCGAACCATCGCCTCGCGGACACGGATGCGGCCGACCTCACTGCCCCGCGCGACGAGCGGCCTGCGGGGTCGCGACGCCGAAGTGGCGGCGGTGCAACGATTGCTCACCCACCAGCGACTGGTCACCGTGCTCGGCGCCGGCGGTGTCGGCAAGACCGCCCTGGCGGCGGAGATCGCCGCCCGAGCCGACCACGTCACCGTCGTGGCGCTCGCCCCGATCACCGACCCAGCCGCCATCCCCCAGGCGCTCGCCGCGGCGCTCGACCTGCACGTCGTGCACGGCGACGTCCTGTCGGCCTGCGCTGCGCTGCTCGGCGCCGGCCCGCAACTGCTCGTGTTCGACAACTGCGAACATCTCTTGCCCTGCGTACGCGACCTCGTCGCCACGCTCGGCGACAGCTGTCCACACCTCACAATCATGGCCACCAGTCGGGAGCCGCTCGGACACCCCGCCGAACAGCAGGTGCGACTCGCGCCACTAGCGGTGACCAGCCCCGTTGACCTCGACAGCGTCGCCGGGTCCCCAGCGGTGGCAGTGTTTGTCGATCGTGCCCGCCGCGTCCGTCCCGACTTCTCACCCGATCCGCGCGAGCTGGGGTTGGTCGGTGACATCGTGCGCCGTCTCGACGGGATGCCGCTGGCCATCGAACTGGCCGCAGCACGGATGTCGACGCTCGACCTCGCCCACCTCCACGCCCGGTTGGACCGTTCCCTGGACTTGCTCGGCGACGGTCGCACCGTCACGCTCAGACGCACCATCGAATGGTCCTACGACCTGCTCCCCGACCACGAGCAACGACTGTTCCGACACCTCGGCGTCTTCCCGGATGGATTCGACCTGGCCACCGCAGAGTCCGTCGCCGGCGACCTCGGCGTGCCCGCCGACGCCGCCGGCGCCCTCGCGCACTTGGTTGACGCCTCGATGGTCGACGCCATCCTCGGTGATGTCGCCCGATACCGGATGCTCGACACGATCCGCTCATTCGCCCATGACCGCCTCACCGCCGCCGACGAGGGCAACGCCGCCACCGAACGCTTCCTGCACTGGGCGGTGCATCTCGCAACATGGTTCGAGCAGACGATCGACACCGACGACGAACCTCTCGCCGACCGGGTGCTGCGCCGCGAGATCGTCAATCTGCGTTCCGCCTGGCGGCTCGCCCGCAACCACCAGCGGCTCGACGACGCCGTGCGCCTGGCCGTCGCCTTCGGCGACGCCGCCACCTGGCGCGACCTCACCGAAGTATGGGACTGGGCCCAAGAGCTCGCCGACGATGACGAATCCGACAACCACCCCGAAGTCGCATCCGTGCTCGCCATCGCCGCCGCCAGTGCCTGGTCACGCGGTGATCTCGCCGCTGCTGAACGACTCGCACGACGGGGCCTCGACCGTCGACGCGGCGCAGCGTGGCGTTGCCACGCCGCGCTCGCGCTCGTTGCCCTCAGCCACGCCGACCTGAAAGCAGCAGGAGCCCTCGCGACCAGAGCCGCACACAGCGCCGACCGGCCCGACCAGAGCCTCGGCATCGCTGCGCTCGCCCACGCCTACAACGGAAACCTGCCTACAGCGACCAGTCTCAACGACCAGTTCGCCGCCATCGCCATCTCCCCGACGCTGAAGGGATTCCACTCCTATGTCGCCGGCGAGATCGACGCCCTCGCCGGCAAGACCGACCGAGCAGAGCACCACTACCAACTGGCAACCAACCTCGCCCGCCACAGCGGCGCCACATTCCTCGAAGCCATCGCCTCAGTCGGTCACGTCACCGCCCTCGCCAGCGCCGACCGCCTTGCCGAGGCACTCGACGGCTACCACGCCCTCATCGACTACTGGGCCCGCACCGGTGGCTGGATCCAGCAATGGACGACGCTCCGCAACCTCGCACGACTCCTCCGCACCATCGGCGACCAGGAGACCGCCGTCTACCTCGAGGCAGCCGCAAACCACGCGCCCGACGCACCACCCATCACCGAGCACCCCAACGACTCCACTACGACGAACCTCCCTCCAGACAGGATCGCGACGCTCGTCGCCAACGCTGCGACCGCCAGCCGTCACGACGTCATCGCCGTCGCACATCGAGCGCTCGAGCGTCACCGCCGACCCTGACCTCGGCCTCACATCCGACCGAGACCGTAGAGCGCCTGTTGGCGGCGATGGACCAACCATGTACCACGCCAACGGTAAACAACGGGGAACAGCAGGGAACAACGGGGACTTGACGGGGGCCTACAATCCGGTGAAAACTGCCTTCTACCAGGGAGAACGCCTCACTCCGGCTGAATGCTCATAACCCGAAGGTCGTAGGTTCAAATCCCACCCCCGCCACCAAGAAACACCAGCTCAGAGGCCCTTCCTGGCTCAACAGGAAGGGCCTTTTGCTATGTCGATGTACCAAGGATGTACCACGACGACGAGCACTCGTGTGTGCAACTGACGTAGTCGCGTTACACCCGGGCTCGGGTTTTGGGTGTGGGCTGGGTCTTGAGGCGGAGTCTCTCGTAGGGGGTCTGGCCGGCGAGGGCTCCGTGGGGGCGATGGTAGTTGTAGTAGTCCTCCCACTCTCGGAGCTTGTTGTTGAAGACGTTGGCGTCGTCGATGACGGTGCCGTCGAGGAGCCGGTAGAACTCTTCGGCGTCGATGCGGTGGGAGCGCTCAATCTTGCCGTTGAGACGGGGGGTGCGGGGTTTGATGTAGCGGTGTCCGACACCTTTGTCGAGCAGGTGGTAGTGGAATGATGAGCCGAACTCGGAGCCGTTGTCGGTCTGGATGAGCTGGACTTGGAAGGGGAGCCGCTCCAGGACGTAGTCGGCGAACTGGATGGCGGTGCGTTGGTCGAGGCGTGGGTAGATGCGCAGGACCCGGAGCCGGGTGCAGTCGTCGATGGCGGTGAACTGGTAGTACTTGCGGGCCTTGGCGCCGGCGACGGGGGCGATGAATTTGACGTCGACCTGCACCTGGTGGCCGGGGAGCTGTTTCTCGTAGCGCTGGTAGCGGCGGTCGAGTCGCTTGTAGCGCTGTGAGGCGGGGAGCCGGTTGAGCTCGAGCCGCTTGAGGATCCGCCATACCCCCGAGTGGGAGATGGTCACGTCGTGGTAGCGGCGCAGGTACATGGCGATCTTGGCTGGCCCGAAGTGGTAGTGCTGGCGCAGGTAGAGGATCTTGCCCACGACGTCCACATGGGTCGCTCGAGGGCTGTGCTTGGGACGCCGGGACCGGTCCTTCAAGCCTTCCTCGCCGAGTTCGTCGTAGCGGCGCTTCCACACGTAGAAGCTCTGACGGGTCACGCCGTAGTAGCGGCAGGTCATTGCCACGTTGCCCGTGACCTCTTCGGCGTGGCGCAGAATCGCCAGGCAGTGACGGACTTGCCGATCCGCAGCTGTGGTGCTCATCGGGCCTGACGGGGCCCCGTTGAGTGGTCCAGCTGTCATGGGAGCGCTGGTTGGTTGTTGGTCCATCGCTCGGCGTACTCGGCGGGGGTGAGGCCACCGAGGGACGAGTGGGGTCGGTAGGTGTTGTACTCGACGCGCCAGGCTTCGATGACGACCTGGGCTTCGAGGAGGGTGCCGAACTGCTCGATGGCCAGCAGCTCGTCGCGGACACGTGACCCATAGGACTCCACCCAGGGGTTCTGCCACGGCGAGCCCGGTTCGATGTAGCTGGCCCCGGTGCCGGTGAAGCGACACCAGTCCCGCAGGGCGTGGGCGGTGAGCTCGGGACCGTTGTCGCAGCGCACGAAGCTGGGGTGGGTGCCCCGTCGGGCCGACGATGGCGTCCAGGGCGGCGACGGTGGTGTCGGCGTCGATGGAGTGATCGACCACATCGGCGAGGGACTCGCGGGTGAACTCGTCGACGACGTGTAACAGCTTGATGATCCGCCCGGTGGCGGTGACGTCGAACTGGTAGTCCAAGGCCCAGACATGATCCGGTCGGTGGGCCTGCAACCGGTCGGCTGGTGTCGAGGAAACCCCGAGGCGCTGACGCTTGCGCCGCTTCGGAGGCACCCGGAGGCCCTCCTCGCGCCACAGACGCTGGATCTTCTTGCGGTTCACCACCAGGCCTTCCCGGACCAGCACCGCATGGGCCCGCCGATACCCCCACCGCGGATGCACCGCGAGCGAAGGCTCGGAGCCGGACCCGTAGATCCCGGTCCGGGTCGGGGTCGGCCGGGGTGTGGCGCTGGGTGGAGCGATGCTGTCCGACGATCTGACAAGCCCGCCGCTGCGACAGACCGAGCCGGCATTCCAGCATGCCCACTGCTCGGCGTCGCCTCGACGGGCTCACCAGTTTCCCCGTGAGATCTCCCGCAGCGCGTCGATCTCGAGCTCCTTGTCGGCCACGATCCGCTTCAGCCGGGCATTCTCCGCTTCCAGCTCCTTCAACCGCTTCACGTCGTCGGCCTTCATCCCACCGAACTGATTCCGCCAGCGGTGATAGGTCGCTTCGGACACCTCCAGGTGGCGAGCCACCTCATCAAGGTCCTTGCCCTCGGCCAGCAACCGATCCGCCTCACGGAGCTTACGGACGACCTGCTCCGGGGTGTGCCTTCTCCTCGGCATCGTGATGATCCTCCTTCAGCCCACCATCGTGGGCAACGGACTCTCATCACGGGTGGACCAACCGCACGGGGTCAGGCCAAGCCCGGTAGATGCTTGACGTTGCGGCTCCGGTAGTCGTGCGACACTTCCGGCGCGGTCCCGGTTCCTGGGCGACAGTGGCTCCGGTTGCTGGGCGACGGTGGCTCCGGTAGTCGTGTTACGCGTGGCTGGCTGACGGGCTGTGCTTCCTGGTCGGGGTCTTGATCGGGGGGTGGCGTCGTGTTGGTGGAGCTCGGTGTGGTGGAGCAGCGCTATCAGGCCGTTCTGGAAGTCCTCAGCGATGGGGTGGCGATCGTCGAGGTGGCGGCTCGGTTCGGGGTGACCCGCCAGAGCGTGCATCGATGGTTGAAGCGCTACGCGGCGCAGGGGTTGGCCGGCCTGGTGGATGGCTCGACGGTGCCGGGTTGGTGTCTGCATCAGATGGCACCGCAGGTGGAGGCGCGGATCGTGGAGCTGCGCCAGGCTCATCCCGGTTGGGGGCCCCGGACGATCGGCCCATTGGCTCGAACATGAGGGTGTCGACCCACGACGCTACGAGCGCACCGATCCCGGCCGGTCAGGGCCCGCCACCATGTGGTACACGATCTTCGACGGTGGCTGCGTGACCGCCCAATTCCGCTCAGCGAGCGACGTGGACGCCGCGTTCGTCACTCAGGCGCATCGGGCATCGGCTTCGTCACCCGCGCCGCGCTTCAACAGGCCCTCGACGAGCGGTCGGACGGGCGACTCCAACTCGACCCGGACGGCACGGCCTGAGCGTGGCAACGCCGTTCGAGAGGCCTACACCCAAGGCGGCGAGTTCCTTCATCACGAGCCGCCGTTCTCGATCGGGTCACCGGCAGGTCTCCGCCCTATCAGCGGGGTTGACAGTGTGGGCGACCATGCGTGGCGAGGCTCGTGAGCCGGCGAGGAGCACCGCCGGGGTTGTCGGGCAGCCTGCCCCGTTGTCTTCAGTCCGAGCAGCCAGGTCCGTCGCCGGTCTGGACGAGCACCAAGTTGGCGATGTTGTCGCTGACCGAAACGACCGGCCGTGGGGTCTGGATCGTCCACTGCAGCTCGCCGGTGTCGAGCTGGAAGGCGCGCACGGCATGCGACGAACGGTCAAAGGGCACCAGCTCGGTGGCAACCACGAGTTGGGACTCCACCCACGCAGCGCCGGCGCCGAACTCGGTTCGCCAGCGCTCGGTCCCTGTCGCCGCGTCCCATGCGACGAGAGCAGATCTGTCGCGACCGACAACCGTCAAGGCGTCCGCGTCGAACACCGTGACACCGCCCGGGGCATCTCTCGTCGGGCCCGACGGGGCAGGCGATGGACGATCAAGCCGCCAGCGAGTCGCGCCATCCGTGGTTTGCAGGGCGACGACTGACGACGACGGTCCCAGATCGCGGGTTCCGCCCGCGCCGTCGGGCACCGAGAACGCAATCGTGCTCAACGCCGCGACGACCACCTCACCGTTCACGACCAGCGGCGGAGCGGTCTCGCTCACACCGATATCGGTCCGCCAGCGGGTGGTGCCGTCGGTTCGGTCCAGGGCCTGCACCTCCGTGGTCGGCGTGAGAGCAGGTGTGACCGCTCCCCAGGTCCGAACGAGCACCAGATCCCCAGTCAGCGCCATGTCGATCACCTGACGTCCCGCTTCGAGTGACACCGACCAGCGCCCGTCCCCAGTGACGGGGTCATGATCGGTGATCCTCGCCGACGCGAGTGGGGCCTCGCTCGCCGAGGTGACGATCCCGGCGTCGTCTGCCGCGATTCGCACATCGACGTTGCCGACCACACGCTCCCGCCACCGCTCCATGCCCGAGCTCAGGGCCCACGCCACCACCTCGACATCGTCCGCTCCGAGAACCATGTCGCCGCTCGTGTTGACCTCGAGTGACCCAGCGGCATCGACAGGGCCAACCGACCACCGCGCCTCACCCGAAACGGCGTCGTGGACGACGAGATAAGCCGGCCCATCGCATCGATCGCGCCCCCACACCACCAGGAGACCGTCGGCAATTCCGGCCGCCCCCACCAGCGGGTGCTCGACGTCGACCTGCCACCGAACCTCTCCGGTGTCAGCGTCCACCGCGTCGACCCGGCCGTCAGGAAAGTCCTCACTGCAACCGACGACCCCCATCACACCCACCGCGGCGGCGCCCACAGACAGCAGCACCTGGCGAGTGGCCATGACCCCGCAGCATCGCTCCAATCCCCTCGGCGCGCCAGGCTCAGTTGCCGGGTGCGCGGCGCGTGGTGAGCTGGCGGTGGTGGTGCTCGTAGTGCTGAATCGGGTAGCGGTAGACGTCGGCGATGGTCATGACGTCGTTGAAGTAAGGATCCCACCCGGTCGGGAAGTGCATGGCGAGCGTCAGCGTGCGTGCTGATTCGCCTTGGAGGCTGGCGCGGAGGTGGCCGATCGTGCTGTCCATGAGTTTGCTCATGGCGTGTTCGGACAGGACTCTGGCGCCGGGAAGGGCACAGAGGTAGTTGAGGGCGTGGAATGGGCGGGTGCCGGCGTTGAGGGCGGCGGCGAACGCGTCAGAGATGGCGTCGGGGAGCCGGCCGAAAGCCTTGACCAGGACGAGTAGGGCGCGGACGAGGAGAAAGCCGAACAGCATGTGAAAGAGCAGCTGTCGGTTTGTCCACTTCGTGCCGTTGGTCGGGGCGCGCAGCTCGGCGGGAGTGGCGGAGTCGAGCAGGTCGTGGAAGTCTGCCGCGATCCGCTCCAGATCGGCGTCGATGTCACGTCTGTCCATTGCCCGTCCATGGATTGCGGCGACCGCTCGACGGTACCGCTCGCACCAACCGGATCACCTCGCCGACCGCTGTCGGGGCCGGGTTGGGCAGGCTGGGCGCGTGAGCATGGCTGGGCTCGGAGACGGCTGACGCATGGTGTGGCTGGCGTTGATCGCCGGCTCGCTGGTCCTCGTGTCATGGGCGGTGCTGGTTGTGCTGGCCCGTCGACTCCCACCGGGGGCGGCCACGGCTCTCGCCACCGTCCTGCAGGCCTGCGTCACGACGGTGAAGCGGCTTCGACGCGACCAGCGGGTACCTCGCCGCGCCGAGGTCGTCGTCGCCCTCGCCGGGCTGTGGGTGCTCTCGCCGATCGATCTGATACCCGAGTTCATCCCAGTATCGGCCCCCTCGACGACGTGCTCGTTGTCGCCTTGGTGTTCCGCTACGCCGCCCGGTACGTCCCACTCGACGAGCTTTCGAGGCGTGGCCTGCCGCGCCCCGAATCCTCGAGCGGGAAATACCGACGCGCCAAGAACGCCAATCGAAGTGAGCCAGCTCGGCGCCAGCACGCTCTCGCCTCGCATCAACGCTGTGGCCGGTCGCCAAAGGGTGTGCGGGCGGGTGAACGCTTGTCGCTTTCGACGTTCGCGAGCGGGCAATGTGTGGGTCTGTGAGTGAGGTGGTGGCCGCCGGCTACGACGCTGTGTACCGGGCATGGTCGGCAAGCCCGGCGTTCCACGAGCTGTGGGCCCGGTACGCGGTGGAAGGTGGAGTCGCGCCTGGGTTTGAACACCTGAACTTCGTGCGCGTGGCTGAGCTCGAGCGATTACGTGACATGCTCGATCTGAGTGCAGGTGATCGCATCGTCGATCTGGCGTGCGGCGCCGGCGGTCCCGGCGTCTGGGTCGCCCATGAGACCAACGGGGTCCTCGTGGGCGTCGACCTGTCCCGTGTCGGCATCCGGCTCGCGGCCCAACGCGCCGCTGCCCGGCACCAGGCGGCCGCCGCGTTCATGGTCGCCAGCGTGGATCGCTTGCCGCTTGTGGACTCGTGCGCGGTTGGCGTGATGAGCCTGGACTCGTTGCAGTACGCGCCCGACAAGCGAACGACGTTCGCCGAGGCGGCTCGTGTGCTCGTCCACGGCGGTCGGTTCGCGTTCACCGCCTTCGAGGTCGATCCGCAACGGGTGCGCGACGTGCCGGTCCTCGGAGTCGATCCGGTCGCCGACTACGCGACCTTGCTTCGCGATGTCGGGTTCACCGTGGACACCTACGAGGAGACGCCGGGGTGGCGGCAGCGGCTCGTCGCGGCCTACTCCGCGGTCGTCGCCGGCGAACCCGCTCTGCGTCCCGAGTTGGGGGATGATGCCATGGATGCGCTGCTGGGGGAGATGTCCGTGACCTTGCAGATCGATCCGTACCGGCGCCGTGTCTTCGCGGTTGCCCGGTCTGCGTGACGGCGAGGCGATGATGCCCGATCGCAACTCCGGTGACGAGCAGCGACAGCACTGGCGGCGCACGTTCGCCGACCATCCCGACATGTACGGCACGCAGCCGAGCGAGCCAGGTCGGTATGTGATCGACCTGTTCAGCCGCGAGCTCTGTCATGACATCCTCGAGCTCGGCGCCGGCCAGGGACGTGACACGCTCGCATTCCTCGCGGCGGGATTTGATGTGACCGCACTGGACTACGAGACCGATGCGCTACGCCGGCTCGAGGACACGGCGCGACAGCTGGGGATGACGGATCGGCTCGGGGTGGTCGCCCACGACGTTCGCGATCCACTTCCCTGGTCGGACGCCACGTTTGATGCCGTCTACTCGCACATGCTGTTCAACATGGCCTTGAGCACCGGCCAGCTGGAAGCGCTCGCCGCTGAGGTGCACCGCCTCCTGCGCCCCAACGGCCTGCACGTCTACACCGTCCGTCACGTCGGTGACGCGCACTTCGGTACCGGGATCGCTCACGGCGACGGCATGTTCGAGAACGGCGGCTTCATCGTCCACTTCTTCGACCGGTCACTCGTCGAACGCCTCGCCGCAGGGTTCGCGATCGTCGAGTTGCACGAGTTCGAAGAAGGCGAGCTGCCCCGCAAGCTGTGGCGCATCACGCTTCGGAAGCAGTGAACCCGCTAGCACCCGGCGAAGCACGCCCAGACGTCGCTTCCAACCCGCGCGACGTCGACCTCGGCATCTCCGCCGGCTCGGCAGCCAAGACCGCCGTGATCCACTCCATCGACCGCCGCTGCCGGACCCGCATCGCCGTCACCGCCCGCAAGCTCGGCGTCGTCCGTGCCGACATCGCCGTCGGCCTGTCTCTGTCCTTGGCCCACAAGGCCGTCGGCTTCGACCGGCGCATCGACTCGGTCGACGTCGACACCATCGGAATCGACGGCGTCCCCGGGGCCGGCGGCGCCCGCAACTGCCAGCAACCCGCACCGCGGGCCGGCCGCAGCCCACCCGCTCACCGTGAGGTCACCCGTGATGGTCGACCGCAACGTGGGGGTCGGTGCCGTGGTGGCCGCACGGGTCGACGTGCACGTCGACGTCGTCGAGATGGCGGACCTCGTGGAGCAGGTCGTGGCGCACGGCCTCGGCCACGTCGTGGCCCTGGCGCACGGTGAGGTCTTCATCGACCACGACGGCGATCGAGGCGGCCAGGCGGTGCCCGACCCAGCGGGCCTGCACGGCACCGACCCGCTGCACCCCATCAACGTTGGATGCAGTGTGCTCGATCGATGCGACGATCGCCGGGTCGACGGCGTCCATGAGTCGGTGGAACACCTGGCGGGCGGCGGTGAGCAGCACGGCGAAGATGGCGATCGAGATGACCAGCCCGACGATCGGGTCGGCCCACTCGAACCCGAGCCACACGCCGACTGCGCCGAGTGACACGGCCAGCGAGGTGAACCCATCGGTGCGGGCGTGGTAGCCGTCGGCCTCCAGGGCTGCTGATCCGATCCGGCGGCCGATCCCGATCCGATACAGGGCGACGAGCTCGTTGCCGGCGAAGCCGATCAGCCCGGCCAGAAACAGCCACCCGATGTTGGTGATCGGGCGCGGGTTGATCAGCCGATCGATCCCCTGCCAGGCGGCGATCACCGCCGACAGGGTGATCATGGCGATGACGATCACGCCGGCCAGGTCCTCTGCCCGTCGGTAGCCGTACGTGTACCGCCGGGTCGGCGGCCGGCGGCTCAACCGGAACGCCACGAACAACGGCACCGCCGTCAACGCGTCAGAGAAGTTGTGGATCGTGTCGGCCAACAACGCCACCGAGCCCGTCGCCGCGATCACCAGCACCTGCAACAGAGCCGTGACCATCAACGCCGCGAACGAGATCTTCACCGCCCGCAACCCCCGCTCGCTCGCCTCCAACGCCGAGTCCACATTGTCGGCCGCGTCATGGCTGTGGGGCCGGAAGACCTCCGAGATCGCCTCCCGCAACCCCGAGCCGTGGGCGTGCCTGTCGCCACCATGATCGACGTGGTGGTGACCGTGGTCGTGGCTCATGACGCCAGCTCTCCCGCCCCGCCGTGATGGGCCGGCAGGCCCTCGCTGGTGACGTGGTCGGCGTGGAACAACGCCTCGGTCACCAGCCGCAACACGTGCCCGTTCATCGCCGAGTAGAAGATCCGGTTTCCTTCGCGGCGGGTCGACACGAGCTGCGCCAGCCGCAGCTTGGCCAGATGCTGCGACACCGCCGGCGCCGCCACCCCGACATGGGCAGCCAGCTCGTTCACCGAGTGCTCTCCGTGCAGCAACGCCCACACGAGATGCAGCCGGGTCCGGTCGGCCAGGAGCTTTAGCGTCGTGGTCGCCGCGTCGAGCTGCCCGCCGGTCGGTTCCTCAACTATCTGCGCATCCACGCAGATAATGTACGTGGAGATTCTGGTAGTCGCGCAGTGGGGGGGCACGTCAGCTGCGCTCTTGGGCTCGACACCCCCGCCTGGAGCGGTCCCGAACCGGGACGTTTGGCCCTGGCCTGCGCCTCGGGGCGCGCCGATGGTGGAGAGGTGGTCGTCATGGACGCACCTGAGTACATGGCCCGCCCGCCCGGCCTCCTGCCGTGGGCCGCCTTCGTCGCGGGCGCGCTCATAGCTCTCGAATTCCTCGACCTGACCGTGTACGGCATCGTCGTCCCTGTAGCGGCCGTCGCCCTCTACCTGGCCATCGGCCGCCGAGCCACACCAGGTACGCGACCCCCGATCGACCGGCGTGACGTGCAGGTGATCGGTGCCACCTACCTGGCCGTCGTCGCGCTGTTCTTCGCCGTGTTCCGACTGTTCGGCACCGACAGCGTGCTCGGGTTGTTCCTGTGCTTCGCCGCCGGGCTCGTGGCCGGCGTCTCCGTGCCGGTGGTGTACACGGTCTGGCGGCGACACCGACCGCTCACATCGCTCGGCCTCGGCTTGCACGACCTCCCGCTGACCATCGCGCTCGGATTGTTGTTCGCCGGCATCCAGTTCGCCCTCACCCTGTGGGGCTACGACCTGCCGGCCTCGGGTGAGGACTGGGTGCCGCTGCTCGTCATGGCCCTCGTCGTGGGGATCTTCGAGTCGATCTTCTTCCGCGGCTTCCTGCAAGGACGGCTCGTCGCAATGTTCGGCCCCGGTGTCGGCATCGCCGCCGCCGCCGGGCTGTACGGGCTATACCACGTCGGCTACGGCATGGGCCTCGACGAGATGACCTTCCTGCTCGGCCTCGGCGTCGTGTATGCCATCGCCTACCAGCTCACCAGCAACCTGCTGGTGCTGTGGCCACTGCTCACACCCCTGGGCAGCTTCTTCGCTCAGGTCAACGCCGGTGACATCGATCTCCCGTGGGCGTCCATCCTCGGCTTCCTCGACGTCGCCGCCGTCATGATCACCGTCATCGTCATCGCCCACCGCCACGAACGGCGAGTCGAGCGTGCCGAGGCCGACACTGGCCACGAGACACCGGTCCTGAGCGACAACGGCCTTCGGCGACCCACACCCGCAGGCAGAGGCGAACGGCTGACGTGACTCCGCGCCTCTCGGAGCCGACAGCCCGGTGCTGACCGAATCCTTGAGGCGCGCCGGAGGCAAGAGACGTGCCCGGCGGCGACCGCCGATGTACAAACGATGCACCAAGCCATCGGTAAAACAGCGGGCAACAGCAGGGAACAACGGGCACTTGACTGGGCGCCCTGGCCAGGTGAAAACGGCCTACTACCAGGGAGACGCCTCGCTCCGCTGCATGCTCATAACCCGAAGGTCGATGCTCCGTGAAGCGCAGGTGGTTGGTTTGGCCGCTCCACTCGCGGAGTCGCAAGTGAGCCGCTGCGTTGGCCAGTGCTGTGGTGAGGGCCAGTTGCTCTCGCGGTCGGCGCCGGGTTGCAGGCGTTGGGG
This sequence comes from uncultured Acidimicrobiales bacterium, assembly GCA_963829955.1. GTDB lineage: Bacteria > Actinomycetota > Acidimicrobiia > Acidimicrobiales > Ilumatobacteraceae > DASTFY01. The sequence goes on along the minus strand of CAWHKS010000005.1, from coordinate 268,522 downwards.
TGGGCGAAGCAGACCGGGATCCCCCCACCGGCGCCGTCGGGGGCTCAGTTGATCGGCGCTCGCACTCGTCGGTCATGGGCCGCCTCAGCCGGTGAGCGGCGGGATGGCCTTGGCGATCAAGTTGGCACCAAACACGAGGAACAGGACGGACATGACACGTCGTTGCGGACCGTCAGCCACGCCTTCAGGTTGTCGAGCGTGGCGTGGGCACGGTCGCCCCCGACCAGGAGTAGACGACCGGGACAGCGATGCTGAGACTGCCGACCACGACGAAGACGATCAGCGACACCACCGCGTGGTCGGTTTCCAGCCGAGCTGGGCGAGGCTGGCCGCCGCGCCGATGGTGAGAATCAGGTTCTTCGGGTTCACGCCGGCCAGCAGCACGCCCAGGACGAGCGCTTTGCCGGGCGCGAGGCCGTCGATGCCATCCATCCACTTCGGCATGTCCGGTTGTTCGCCGGGCGCCGGCCGGTTGCGCCAGCTGCGCAAGGCCAGAACCGGGAGGAGGGCGCCGCGGACGACCTTGCCCCAGGAGATCGCGTCGGCGGCACCGCTGCTCGTGGATGGGTCGCTGGCGCCCGACACGAAGTAGACGGCGAAGCTCACGACGGCGAGCGCGACGACCCACCCGAGCAGAAGCATCGTTGAGCCCCGAACTTCAGGTTGCCGAGCTCACGACAGCGAGGGACGCTCGGCGGGCGAAGGCATCGCAGGGCCCGTGGAGATCAGGGGTTGCTCGAACTGGCAGCATCGTTTCGTCATGATCATCGATTGCGCTCACTTCGCGGCTGGCGTTCGAGACGTCGAGCCGATGAGCCTCCGCGATGCGGGCAGGCGGGCCGGTGAGGCAGCGGGGTTCGTGTGGGTAGCGCTGAGCGACCCTGCTGCCGACGACCTGGACGAGCTGAGCACGGCCTTCGATCTGCGTCATCTCGCGGTCCAGGACACGCCGGAGGGATACCAGCGTCCGAAGCTGGAGCATCACGGCGAGAGCACCGTCCTGACGGTGAAGACGGTGCGCCAGGACGAGGCCGGGACGCAGCTCGAGATCGGTGTTGTCGACATCTTCGTCGGTGCGCGCTACGCGATCGCCATTGGCCAGTCGAGTCCCGATGCTCTCGAAGGTGCAAGCGAGCGCCTCAGGACACGGCCGGAGGTTGCCACGCACGGGTCCATGGCGGCGGCATGGGCAGTGCTCGACGCGGTGATCGACGACAGCGAACGCGTCGTCGACGGGCTCGGCGATCAGCTCGAGAGAGTCCAGGTGGCTGTGTTCCAGGATGATCAGGACCAGAGCGAGCCGATCTACCTCCAGCTCCGCGAGGCGGCGCGGCTCGCTCGCGCCATGCATCCCATGCTCGCGATCCTCGACAGACTCGAGCGGGGCGAGCTCGAGGAGGTTCCCCAGGGGCTGTCGCCGCTCCTCGGTGACGTCAGTGACCACGCCCGCCGCCTGTCCGAGGAGGTCACGATGCTCGGCGAAGCGCTCGACGGATTGCTCAACGCCAACCTGGCGCGGGTCACCGTACGTCAGAACGTCATCATCCAGCAGGTGTCCGCCTGGGCCGCGATCGCCGCCGTGGCCACCATCATCACCGGCATCTATGGCATGAACTTCCGCCACATGCCCGAGCTCGACTGGATCTTCGGCTACCCAATGGCGATCGCGATAATGGTCCTCACCGTCGTCGTGCTCCGCTGGTACTTCAAGCGCGTGGGTTGGATGTGACCGGGCTCGCCGAACTCCCCCGACCGATCGGCTACGTGCTCGGCGGCGGCGCGAGCCTCGGCGCGATCCAGGTCAGCGTTCTCCAAGCGCTGTCGGAGCACGGCGTCGTGCCCGACCTCGTCGCTGGCACCTCCGTCGGCTCCCTCAAGGGCGCCGCCCTCGCCCGCGACCCGACGTCGGGCGCCAACCGGCTGTCGCACGTGTGGGCGCGAATGACCACTGCGCAGATTTTCCCCGGAGGGCTGCTCGCGCAAGCGCGGACGTTGCAGCAGACCAAGGCTCACCTGTTCCCGAGCACCGGCCTCGCCGCCGTGATCGAGCAGTTCCTCGGCGCCCGGATCGCACTCTTGACGACCTGGTCGTGCCGTTCACCGCCGTCGCCATGGACGTCGCCACGGGACGCGCCCACCCGATCCGCCACGGCCCGCTCCTGCCGGCCCCCCTGGCCAGCGCCGCCGTCCCCGGCATCTATCCACGGGTCGACCACGGCGGGCGCCGCCTCTACGACGGCGGAATCGTCGCCAACGTCCCCATGCGCATCGCCGTCGACATGGGGGCCAGCTCGCTCGTGGTCCTCGACTGCGCCTCGCCAGCCAGCTACCGATCCTCGGCGAGACCTTCGCCGAGATCATGCTCTTCACCGCACTGGTCGCCATGCGCACGGGGTTGCGCGTGATCGCCCCCGCACTCTGGCGCACTCATCGCCGAGTTCCTCCATCCGTGACCTATAGCCGCACGAGTCGCCGCCGCCGGCAGTCCCATCCTCGAGCGTCCGCTACGTCAGCTCTACGACGCGTCCGAGTTGTACCGTTCGTGGGCGGGCACCCTGCTGCATCACCCGACCCGCGCCCATAGTCCGATGACGTCGCGCCCCGCCAAATCCGTCCTCATCGTCAACCCGCGTTCGGGCGGGGGAAAGCGGCTCGCTTCGACCTGGTCGTGCAGTGCCGGGCGCGAGGCATCGATCCGATCCTCTTCGAACCTAGCGACGATCTCACGACCCTGGCGACGGCCGCGGTGCGAGCCGGCGCCGACGCCCTCGGCATGGCAGGCGGTGACGGGTCGCAAGCCGCGGTCGCCGCGATCGCCGCCGAGCACGATCTCCCGTACGTGTGTGTTCCCGCCGGGACCCGAAACCACTTCGCCATCGACCTCGGCATCGACCGCAACGACGTCGTCGGCGCGCTCGACGCGTTCAGCGACGGGCATGAACGGCGCATCGATCTCGGCCGCGTCAACGGCCGCGCCTTCGTGAACAACGTGGCCATGGGGGTGTACGGCGCGGTCGTGCAGTCGCCGGCATACCGGGAACACAAGGTGCGCACGGTGATCGACATGATGCCGGAGCTAATCGGACCGGCCGCCGAACCGTTCGACCTCCGCTTCATCGGACAGGACGGCCGGGTGCACGACACCGCCGCGCTGGTGTTGGTCGCCAACAACCGGTATGTGATCGACCCGCGGCCGCAACACGGCACGAGGGGGGACCTCGACGGAGGTGTGCTCGGGATCATCGCCGTCACGGGGCCGCCGCCAGGCCGCTTGTCGGAGTGGACCATCGGGACGACGTTTCGCGTCGACTCGGCGACGGCCGTCGCGCTCGGGATCGACGGTGAGAGCGTGGCGATGCGGGCGCCGCTCGTGTTCGAGTCGGATCCACGGGCGCTCAGGGTGCTCGTTCCGGCCCGCCGCTCGCGCCGAGGTCCCACGCCTCGTCCGCCGCGACCGGCGATGGGACGTTCGGCACTACCGGGCGATCAGCCGTAATGCTGCGCTTGGAGGCGGTCGCATAGGGAGTGTCGTGACGGGCGTGCCCGATCCCGACACTGGCGATCGAGGCCGTCGCGGCTTCCCATAACCCCGTGAGCGCGGCGTCGAGCGGTGGATTCATTGACTCGGCGAGGACGGTGTCCCCTGGCTCGCCGTTGTGCACGGTGGTCAGCGTGTGGTGCCCGTCATCAGCGCGGAGGCGGCCCTCGCCTGACCGGTGCCAACGCACCGAGCCGTCGGTGGTCGCTCGCGTGAGCTGGGCAACCTGTTCAGGAGTCCACATTGGGCGCCTTGATCGCGGGTCGGATCAGACCTCGACCGGCTCAGCTCGATGACCCACTCGAGCACGAAGTGCACCGCCCCTCTCTCGTTCTCGAGGAGCAGGGGACGGGTTTGGCCGGCGAGAGTGCGTGCTCACGGTCGACCCCCGGCCGGTGCCGAAGGTACGGTCACGCAATGACCCTGGCCTGGGTCCGGCGAAGCGTACGCGGACTCGCATCAGCTGCGCTGGCACTGGGAGCTCTTGCCGCATGCGAGGGAGGCGGAGAGGCTGGTAGGCCCGACGAGGAGCGAATGGCGGCCGTCTACGGTGCGGTGATCCTGGCGTTTGCGGGGGGACACTCGGCCGATCAACCGCTCCCAGTGGTGTTCGTCGCCCCGCGGCCGGATGCCAAGCCGATCCCCCTCAGTGTCCAAGCAGCTGTGGTCGACGATCTGACAGGCGAGGTTGCGGTCCGTTTCGTCGACGACGACGACGAGGCCGTCGACAGCGCAGTCGACGGCCGACCCGTGAAGGAGGGCGTCCTCTTGCGACTCGGCCCCGTCGCGGCCGGCGATCCCATCGAGGTCACGGCGGACCGGTACCGCACCCTCACCGACCAGCAGCTGGTCACCTTGTCGGCGCGCTCGAACGGTGAGGGCTGGTCCGCTCGTGTCATCGCCGAGGGTCCTCTTCCTCCGGAGGTGTAGTCGGGCCAGCCACGTGGTCGCGGGCGTCCCGTGCCTGCTCGGCCAGTCCCACCGCACGGGTGACGTCAGCATCCGACGGGACGCCGCCGTGGGTGACGTGGAGCCACACGGCGGCGAGCTCGGCTGGGAGGGCGTCATCACCAGACGGACGGCGGGCGCCAGCGACGCGTACCGCTTCCGCGGCGGTGAACACGGCGAGCCCCGATGCGCCCTGCAGGTGGAGAAGGTGAGCCAGAGCCACGAGCGACCCGACTGGATCGCTGGGATCAGGATCGGCTGCAGCAGCTGCTCGGAGCGAAGGGCTCGCCGAGCGATCAGGTACGCGAGCGCGCCAACCCCGAGAACCACACCGACCACGAGAAGGCCCACGAAACCCGACGGCCGCACCAGCACAGGGCCGACAGCCCCCGCCACCCAGGCAAGCTGGAACCACGTCTCGAACCGGGCGAAGGCCCGCCCCATCTCGGCGTCGGGGGCGAGCCGCTGGGCGGAGCTGTCGAAGGCCTGGCGCGCGACGGTCGCCGCCACACCGACCACGAGGGACACCAGGATTGCGCTGGTGCGGCGGTCCTGGGCCGCCGCGAGCAGGCACAGCGCCCCCGGTACCGCCAGCGAAGCCGTCAACAGTGCCTCCTCGGGCACGCGCCTCCGCACCAGCGGGCCGATGACGGTCCCGGCCAGACCGCCGAGCACACCGGCGACCAAGACGATCCCGTAGACCCACGCGGGCTCGCTGGCCGTCTTGAGGCTGAGCGCCAGCAAGAAGGTGATGAAGCCGACTGCGAAGCGCAGCACGATCATCGCGGAGGCGGCCAGGCTGAGCGGCGCGCTGGTGAGCTCGGCCGCCTCCACCAACCGGGTGGGCGGCGGTGGAGGTGGCCGGGGTATGCGGGTGGCCAGCATCGCGGCGCCGGCGTGGCCCATCGCCGCGAAGATGACCGCTGCCGGAGGGCCTACGAGTCGAAGCGCGAGAACGCCGGCCAGACCACCGAGGAGCCCGCCCACCGTCGACACCCGCGACATTTGGGCGTTGGCGTCGACCAGGCTGCGTGGGTCAGCGACGAGCCGCGGCACGAGGGCGCTCTTCGCGATCGAGTACGTCTTGCCGAGCACCAGGACCGCGAACGCTTCTGGAAAGAAGAACAGCGTCGTCAGGTGGTTGGCCATCAACAAGCACACCGCTGACCGCCCAACCGCTGTGGCGACGATGATGGCGCGGTAGCCGCCACGGAAGCGATCCGTGAACGGAGCAAGGATCGGAACCACCAGTGCGAACGGTGCGAGCGTGCACATGAGGTACAGGAGGATGCGGGGGCGGGCAGCATCGACCGAGACGCTGAGGAACAACGATCCGGCCAGTGACACTGTGAACGCCGCGTCGGCTCCGCCCGTGACGAAGTGGACGACCATGAGCCGCATAAACGGCTCCCCTTTGGCGACGGCCCGCCACCACGGATCGCCATTGGCCGATGCTGTCGACGCCTCGCCCTGGCGGCTCACGAGACCATCATGCGCGCGTCGCCGCAAAGCCCGCGGCTGATGCGACATGCCAGACGGGCAAGTTGCGCCCTCGAACGACGGCGGAACCGACGGTCGGTTATCGATGAAACGGCGTCGGGTTCGGCGCGAGCTTGGCCTTGCCGTCCAACGCCCCTGCTCGGGCCACTCGCACTCGACTCGCGTCCGGGCACCGTGGCCTTCGCGATCTCTTCGCCGGGGCGGTAGCCGCGGGTTCAACCCGCACCCGGCTCCAGCGCCGAGAGCCCGGGAACATCGTGCCTACCGACGCTCAGGCGCCGATAGTCAGCTGCGCTCCCGCTCCGACATGCGCGACGTGGTCATCGACCTGGCAGGCCCGACCGGCCGACCACTGCCCCGATCTCGCTCGGGGATCGACTCCGGAGCAGCGACGCACCGCGGACCTGGCGGCTCGCCCACAGGTGGGCTGCTGCACTGACATGGAGATCCTCCGGCGCGACTCCCGGACCTGAGCGATAGCCCCGTCGCGGGGTCTAGGAGAACTGACTGTCACGACACGTCACGGGACGGAAAGCGGTCAGGGTGCGATACACCGTGGCGGAGCGCGAGTATCGAGGTGAGCGGACCGGCGATGCGCGACCCCTCCTGGTCGGTGACGAAGCTGAACCCGGTCGCACAGACGCCGCTGTCCCCGCCGCCATGCACACGGCGGCCCGCGAGTGTGAAGTCGAAGCCATCAAGCTCAAAGGACTTACCGTGAACGACGTGCCAGCCGTCGGCAAGGAGCACCTCGGCTACGTCTTCGATGTCGATGTCGAGGCTCACGCCCGTCGACGATACCGCTCGCTGCCGAGCCCAGATCTGAGGACTTCACGGAACCGCATCGCCGACGAAAGGGACCCGTCGCCGCTTGGCTTGCTCGCCACGAGGCCCCCGTCCACGGCACCGTCAAGCATCATGGCGGAGGTCGTCACGCATTCACCGAGCGCGATCATCCTTCACCTCGTGGCCGTGCGACCGTTCGGGTTCTCTGTCCGAGGACTTCCTCGCCTTGTGGATCTTCTCCCGGAGCTTGTCGACCGGGCGCCGGAAAAAGGCCTGCTCTCGAAGTGCGACGATCGTCTTCCGCAGGGCGCTCGCGTCACCCTCCTCGATAAGGCCGTGGATCTCCAGCGGCTCAGCCGGTGCCATCGCGACTTGTTCGTTGGCCAGGAGCGGCAGAACCGTCGCACCGAAGGTCTCGAGCTCGTCCACGCTGTCCCACACCTCGAACACTGTCAAGTGCCCAGCTGGACCGAAGCATGCGTGAAAGCGGCGGCCCGGCGGCGCGTCGGACCCGGAGGCTTTCAACAGCTTGGTGACCCGGTCGTACTGCTCAACACTCATCGACGCCGGGGTGAACAGGAGTGCGACAGCCATCGCCAGCCTCCCACGTACGAGGTACGAGCACATCTTGCCCCACAGCCCGACTCGGAGGGCGTCCGACGCGGTTTGACGGCGGCGCGGCGGCGACAGTCAACGAGGTGACGTCGTAGTCAACCGTCGCCGACCCGGGTGAGCAGCACACCCGCGCCGGTGCACTCGGCCCACCTGCGAGCGGTGGCTCGACCTCGGCGAGACTGATTTCGGCCGACTTTGGTCGCCTCGGGGCGTGCAGATCGACGTTCGCTTGGAGCCGGTTCGTCCCAGTCACTCTCTGCTCGATGCCTCGCGATCAGTGTGACGGCTCTCGGCATCCCCCGTCCCCTCGGCGAGGTAGGCAGGCCTCGCTGCCTGAGCTTCACCTGGGTTTTCCTGTGCGTGGCTTGTGGGTGTTGGTGTCGAGCAGGACGTCCAGTACGTCGCCGATGGTCCGTTCCCGGCCGATGGCTTCGCGTAGCGGGAGGTGAACCTGGATGTGGTAGCGGTTGCGACGGCCGTCCTTCTCTTTCACCACGTAGCCGTCTTCGGCCAGGTTGGTGACGATGCCGTAGGCGCTGCGCTCGGTGATGCCCAGCGTGGTGGCGATGTCGCGCAGGCGCACCCCGGGGTCGTGGGCGATGCACATTAGGACCCGGGCATGGTTGGTGAGGAAGCTCCACTCCGACACAAATCGTTACAGTACCCGAGAAATTGCTAGAAATCTATTGCTAGTTACTGGTTGCCAGTCTATGGTGGAGCCAAACCCCGAAGTTCGCCGGTCGCCGACCGTTGGCATTCGAGGCTCACCGAAAGGATCCCGTCATGTTGATGCGATTCGAGCCGTTCCGCGAGTTCGACCGGATCACCCAGGAGCTGCTCAGCGAACGCCGAGCGCGCCAGATCCCGGTCGACGCTTACCGTCGAGGCAACGAGTTCAAGGTTCACCTCGACCTGCCTGGCGTGGATCCCGGTTCTATCGAGCTGACCGTTGAGAAGGATGTCCTCACCGTGCGGGCCACGCGCACTTGGATGCCAGCGGAGGACGATCAGGTTCAAATCACCGAGAGGGCCCAGGGCGAGTTCAGCCGTCAGCTGTTCCTCGGGGAGAGCCTGGACCGCGACCACATCACCGCCGCCTACGACAACGGTGTGCTCACGATCACCATCCCAGTAGCCGAGGAGGCCAAGCCCCGTAAGGTCGAGATCACCATCCCGGCAGGCGGGGCTCAGGCCGTGACGGCCGCCTCCGTCGCCGCCTGAGGCGGCCGGCTGCCGGCCCGACGGAGCGGCTCCCCTCCAGGAGCCGCTGCGTCGTGGGGGGCGCCGCCGGTTGCGGGCGTCCACGACGTCCAGCACTAGCGAAGGAGCGTTATGCCCGAACCATCAAGAACGAGGTCGGGATCCGAACCTACTCTCATGCAAACGTCGTCGACGGTGAAAGGAGTTCGGCGACGGGCCACTCGCATGTCCGCCAGTGCGGACGATGCCGACGGAGCTCTTGTCTGGGGGCCGCTACGCGTGCTCCCCGAACGGGTGATCGTCTAGCCATCGACGGACCGGAGACTTATCCTTGACGTCGCGGTCGTCCAGACCCTGCGGCCGCCCGGCATTCGGGGCTTCACTCCCCCAGATCCTTGGGAGCGGAGCCAAGGGGGTACCGACTGTCACGGAGACAAACTGCAGTGAAACCTGTACTCGGGCCGCTGGCAATCATCGAGCGGGGCCCTGGCCGGTACAGCCTCACCGGGGAGATCGACCTGGCGACCGCTCCTCAGCTGGACCACCTGGAGGACGTGCACGGACCGCTCCTGCTCGATCTCCACGGCGTCACGTTCATGGACTCGACCGGCATCGCCGCACTTGTCCGCTTGTGGAAGCGCTGCCCCCGTCGGGACTGCACGCTGCAGATCGAAGCGTGCTCCCGTCAGGTCGAGCGGGTGCTGAGCATTGCCGGCCTGTACGAGATCTTCACCCAGGAGGACGAAGCCAGAGTCACCGGCGAGGTCGCCGTCGGGGCTGACGCCGCAGCCGCGACGGGCGCGTAGCGTCAGCCTGGCTGGCCGCCAGAGCCGGCTGTGGGACGGTGCAGCCCCCGGTCAGTGGACACCGGGGATTGCGCCGACATCTGTTTGCATGACCGAAGGGCTACGAGCTCGAGTGGCTGCCGCTCGGCGGCGATGGCCCCCCGCTCGTCAGCGAGAGTGACCCTGGCTCCTCCACCGCTACGCCGAGCTGTCGAAGGACTGGGCCGAGATCGACGGCCTAACCGACGGTGGAGACGACACTCGACTCATGGCGACGTGAGACAAACGATCCCGCAGAAGTTCGCATAGACCCGGTGACTGCGACGTTTCATTGTTTGTGTGAGCGGCTCAGGCTTAGCTTCGACAGGTGAAGCGAAACCCTTGGACTCGAAGGCTCGGAATCGGTCTGGGTCTGCTCCTCGTGGCCGCCGGCACCGCAGAGACCATCCGTGTGATCGTGAGTGGGGATGGGGGCCTGGTGTTCTGGTTCGGCACACTCGTCGGCGGCGGGGTCTTGGTCCTGAGCGGGACGCTCCTCCAGCCGAGCCGCACCTGGCCCGGGTTCTCACTGCTGGCTGCCGGATGCGCCCTCGGACTGCTGCCGACCATTTGGACTCTCGTCGTACCCATCCTGCTGCTCATGCTCGTCGTCCTGAGCTTGCGTGATGCACAGGAAGCAACAGCGGCTCAGCGCCCGAGCTGCTAGGCACACGCCGAGCCGGTGTGCCACAAAGCCTCCTGCTGCCTCTCGCCAGCGCGACCTGTTGGCCGATCGTGCGATCGGGGCGCCGCTGCGCCCAATCGATATGCGCCATCCGGTCAGACAGCGGCTTCCCTCGATCCGCGGGGATGAACTGCGGCGCCCCCGCCCCTGGCCATTTCTCCTCGCCGAGGCAGACGCGTCGGTCGCCCTACGATGCCGGTGTGCGCCCCAGCGGGTCGACGCATGCAGACGTCGATCCCGAACGACGGCCTGCTGCAACGACGACAAACCAGGTACCCGCCGGCTCGCGCAGCGGCAGGTCGTACCTGGCCGTGTACAGGACTGCCCCCCGAGCGGCAGGCATGAACCGGCAGGCCGGACCTCCGACTCGCCGCCGGCGAACAGATGTACGTCGGCTGCAGCGAGCATCCAGCCTGACTGAGGCGAGGCTCTCGTCGCCCAACGAGGCCGGCGCGTTCGGCGGCAAGAAGACCATCGGCGCCAAGGTCATTCGCGAGCTGGTGTCGGCGACGCCTCGGCGAGCGCCCGACAGGGTCGAACGCGGCCCGCTTCGTCGGCGAGCCTCTGCTCGTCCTCGTTGCCAAGCGCATCTGGCAAAGCAGCCGCCACCGACGCGTTCGTTGCCTTTCGATCGACCGTCCGGGATCCGGCACTCTACGACGAGGACATCGTCGACCGGCTCGCCGCCATCCATCCTGACGTCGCGCTGGCATACGTGAGTGGCCGCGGTAGCGGGTCACGACCTCGGCGCGCACCCGATCAGGCCACAGCGAGATCGGCGTCACGATGAACGTCTACGGGCCCCTTGTACGACCGAAAGCCCCGCGAGCTGACCGTCCCCCTCGACGACCGGCTCGACCGGCCAATAGCCGTCCCCGAGCGCCAATGCCCACCCCCGATCGTCAGCACGCACCGTGCCCGCCGCTCAACAAGCGCCCGACCCGGCGGCGCCCACCGCCAAGCCCTACTTCGGCCCTTCCCCGGGCGCCCCATATCTGAGGCCACCGCGCGCGGCGGCCTTTGATACGTCCAGACCGACCTCGAGGCGACATTTCAGGCGAAGCGTTCGGTGGCGCGGAGGTCGGCGAGGAAGTCGGTCGGCACGAAGCCGGGCACGTGCACCGAGGCGACCGATTCGAGCCACGACATGCGGACCGAGGCGGGATGGGTGCGCACCTCGTCGGCGAGTACTGCCTCGAACTCGGTGGGGAAGTCGCGCCGCGGCCAGCGGTCGAGCACCGTGCGGACCAGCGTGGGTTCGAGCGCTTCGACGCCCGAGCCGCGCACGTCGAGCGCGATGCCGCGGTTCGCGTAGCGGGTCTCGAGACTCTTGTGGCGGGCGAGCGGGGTGGAGGCGTGCATCGCGATGCAGTCCCAGACATTGTCGATCCGGTCGCGCTCCATCCCGTGATTGAGCAGCAGTGCCCGCACGAGGTTGGCGCCGCGCACCTCGAACCGCTCGCTGCCGTCGGCGGCTGGTGAGAGGCCGATGTCGTGCAGGATCGTGCCGAGGTAGAGCACCTCGTCGTCGAGCTCGACGCCGTCAGAGGCGGCGAACGCAGCCGCGAACTGATAGCTGCGCTCGCAGTGGGCGGCGACGACCGGCGCGCATTGGTCGAGGAGCCGCCGCACCTCGACACCAAGCGCAGTGGCCGGCGGGTCGATGAGATCACCGCTCACACCGGCACCGGCCAGGCTGCGACCGCCTCGATCTCGATCAGCCAGCGCTCGTCCCAGTGATCGGTGACGAGCACGGTGAGCGCCGGCCGGCGGTCGCCCAACACCTCGTGACGCACCTCGCGATTGGCGACGCGGTACGTACGGTCGCGGATGTACATCGACACCTTCACAAGATGGTCGAGCGTGAACCCGCCAGCCGTGAGGCACCGCTCGACGTTGCGCCACGCCAGGCGCGCCTGATCCGCTAAGTCGACGGGGACCAAACCCTCAAGGTCTTCGGGGACCTGCCCGGAGACGAACAACAGCTCGGTCCCGGCCGGGACCACCGCAGCGTGGCTGTAGCCGCCGACCGCTGCAGGGACACCGTCGGGATCGAGGGTGCGATGGACCTGCGACATGCGATCACCGTAGATGGGCGGGCAGACACCGGCAGGCTCAGGCGCGCGCAAGCCCACGGCAAGGAGTGTGCGCCTTGCGAACGGTCGTTGGAGGACGGGGACAGGAGGGCAAGACACCGGTCAGTCCCGGTGACTTCCGGTTACGCACCGTCCATGAAGGCACAGAACGCCCAGATCAGAACGGCGCCCCGCGGTCGGCCGACGGACCGCCCCGATCGGCGCTTCGGATCACTCGATGCAGGAGTGGAATGTGCGCGCTCAAGCCAGCGAGCGTGAGAGCCCACGCCTGCCTATCGCCGAGTGCTGGCCTGTCGAGTCCAAGAGGTGATCCACTCGAAGTCGATCGTTTCCGAGCCGACCTCTAGCATCTCGTTTCATGCCGTTCGTCGCGGATCCCGCTCGCTACGAATCGATGATCTACCGCCGTTGTGGTCGCAGTGGCGTTCGGCTACCTGCCATTTCGCTGGGGTTGTGGCACAACTTCGGCGATGATCGACCATGGGAGACCCAGCGCGAGATCTGCCGGCGAGCCTTCGATCTCGGCGTCACCCATTTCGATCTGGCCAACAACTACGGGCCACCCTACGGAGGAGCAGAGTCGAACTTCGGGCGCATCCTGGGCACCGACTTCGCTGCCCACCGCGACGAGCTCCTCATCTCTACGAAGGCCGGTTACGACATGTGGCCGGGTCCCTATGGTGACCTCGGATCACGCAAGTACGTGCTCGCGTCACTCGATCAATCGCTCACCCGGATGGGTCTCGACTACGTCGACATCTTCTACTCCCACCGTGTCGACCCCGACACGCCGATGGAAGAAACGGCAGGCGCGCTCGCGTCGGCCGTCACGCAGGGCAAGGCCTTGTACGTCGGGATCTCGTCGTACTCCTCGGAACGCACACGCCGCATGGCGGAGCTCCTTGCCGAGCACAAGGTTCCGCTACTGATCCATCAGCCGTCGTACTCCATGTTCAACCGGTGGACAGAACCCGACCAGCTGCTCGACACGCTCGAAGACGTCGGCGCCGGCTGCATCGCCTTCTCACCGCTGGCCCAGGGCCTGCTCACCAACCGCTACCTGCACGGGGTCCCGTCCGACTCGCGGGCAGCAACGGGTGGCGCACTGAGCGCCGACTCGATCACCGATGAGCGACTCGCCCGCGTTCGGGCCCTCAACGAGATCGCAGCTCGCCGTGGCCAGAGTCTGGCCGAGTTGGCACTCGTGTGGGCTTTGCGCGACCCACGGATGACCTCGCTCGTGATCGGAGCCAGCAACGTGACCCAACTCGAGGACAACATCGCCGCGCTGCGGAACATGTCGCTGACAGCCGACGAGCTAGCGGAGATCGATCAACATGCCACCGACGCAGGTATCAACCTCTGGAAGCGCTCGAGCGATCAGTAGGAAGAGGCTGAATTGGTCTCTTGGCACGAACGTAGTTCTCCGAAGTCAGTGTCTCCGTATGCGCGACGCCCGAGGCGACTGAATGACGTGCCGCGCTGCGCGGATGTCGATCCATGTTGGTCGAGACTCCCCCAGCCTGACCTTGCGGCCTAGCACCATCCGCCCTTGTAGGCGCTGCTGTGTCACGGACAGCGTCGGGTGTCAACGGTTTGTCAATGCGAATCGCACCGACTCCCAGCGACGAGCAGCGATCATGAGGTGCCAGAGATGGTTGGCGAGTTGTCGCGTCAAGCAGCGCATCGCCTCGTTGCGGGTCTTGCCCGTGGCGATCTTGGCGTCGAAGTTGTGGCGGCCGATGCTGTCATGCATGCGGACCTGGGGGACCGCGATGAGGTGGATCGCCGAGTTCAGGTGCCGGTCTCCCCTGCGTGACAGCCGGTGACGCATGCGCTCGCCGGAGGCGACCTCGATCGTGACGGGGCGCTCGAGGTGCGCAGGGCCGAGCGTGCACCGCGCCCTGACGGCTTGCGCCAGGCGGTGCGTGTGCTGCCGGCCGAGGAGGTGGTGATGGTGTCCTCTCGGAGGTCGGCGGTGTGCGAGGGTTCAGCATGTGACTGGTGGACGACTCGCCGTGTGCGCGTTCTACACACTGCTCGGAGCTTCGGCTGGAAGTACCCCGGCTCGGCGGACAGGTTGGTCGGGTGATCATGCCGCGGTGGCAGCAGCGGTGTGGGCGGCTTCGTAGTCGGCCGGGCCGAGCACTTGACAGTAGGAGCGCCGGCGGCGGGGGTTGTTGACACGTCCCCCGACACGCTGTCCATCGCGTCGAACGTGATCTGCTCATAGTGCAGATCCAAGCCACATACGATGCTCATCGAGGACCTCCTTGCTTGAGTTCCGCAGTGGACAAACCGAATGGTTGCCCACGCTCGGCCGCCGAGGTCCTCCCACATCGACTGTTTTCGGTGAGCGAGTGCTTGCGAACCTGCCGGGTTGGGGCACCGTGGCCTGACGTGCCGGGCGTGAGCTGTGCTCCAGCCGGAGGTGGCGCAGGACCGGCGTCGGGACTGATGCCGCTGGGCTTCGGGGTGTTCGCCTGCTGAGAGGGGGACGGGCGGCCGCAGTCCGCGGCTTCCTAGCGAATGTTCCAGAGATCGCGGCGGATGAATGTGTCTGCGATCTTGTGGGCCAGCGCGGAGATCGGGTAGTGGGGGCTCTGCACCTGCACGGGCATCACGCTGCCGTCGACCACCATCAAGTTGTCGAAGCCGTGGACGACGAGGTTCAGGTCAACCACGGAATCCTCGGGGCGGCGACCCATTCGGCAGGTGCCCTGGGCATGAGAGGCCATCAGCGGCTGCGGCACGGTCTCGATGCTCTTCACCTGCGGGCCGCCAACGCGGTTCATGTTCGACAAGATGCGTGTCGCCTCGTCGTATCCGGTCTGGATGAGGGCCTGGTCCTCTGGGGTGATCGCGTAGTCGATGCGCGCCCCGTTGGCCTTCGTGGGGTCGAGGGTCACCTGGCCGACGGCGGTGGTGAAAACCGGGAAGACGAATGCGCCACCCCAATTGCGCCAGTTGCGGATGTTGTCCTTGAAGCGCCGACCCCACTGGGTACCCAGCATCAGACCCAGGTGACCCTGGGAGATCGTGGCGATGAGGTAGGAGCGGCCCGGGCGGTGATAGTCGACCTGCACCACGGTGCCGATCGAGTAGCCGAACTGGCCGTGCAGCGGCCGGTCGTATTCGACCGACATGAAGCCGACGGCCTGGTTCACGTAGTTGCGTCCGACCTGCGTCAAGTTGACCTGCAGACCGGCGCCGATGCCGGACCGCATGAGCAGCGTCGGGCTGCCGAACGCGCTGGCGCAAACGATGATGAGCTCGCCCTCGGCCGTGTGGGTCGCGCCGCCACGGTCGGTGTAGCGGACGGCGTGCGCGTGCCAGCCGCCGCGCCGCGGCTCATACAGGACGCGATCGACGACCGCGTCCGGGATCAGGGTGAAGTTGGAACGCGCCGCGCGGGACGGATGTAGACCTCCAGCGGCCCCTGTCGCCCGCCGTACTTGTCGATGAGGCCATTGCCCGAGGCGGGGTCGACCAGGCCACGCGCGTTGTACGGGTTCGGCCCCACACCACGAGTGATGTTGTTGCCGGGCGTGTCGTTGAAGTCCTCGATCGCCGGGTAGCCCAGGTCGAGCGCTGATTGCTCGAAGGCGAGGGCGGCTGGATCCATGGCGATGCGGGGCAGGGGATGCACATTCATCCGCCGCCCGACCGCGTCGTAGTACGGGGCGAAGTCTTCGTAGTGCCAGCCCGGGGGCCAGCGCGAGTGCTGCAGGCGCGTCGCGCGGTACGACTGCATGCCGTTGTGAGATCCGCTGCCACCCACGTTCTTGCCGTACGGAATCTGGTTGCCGCTCGAGTCGGTGTATGCCCAATGGAACGTGTCCATGCCGTGCTGAGTGCAATTGGCGCGCACAGACCGCAGGCGCGAGCGCTCATCGGCAGGGTCCGTGCCGGGATACATCGTCTCGAAGTCGGGGCCGGCCTCGAGCACCAGAACCTGCTTGCCCGTGCCGTCGGTCAGACGGTCGGCGAGGATGCCGCCCCCAGACCCGGTGCCGATGATGATGGCGTCGTAGACCATGTGACGACCCTCCTAGGCCTCTCCGGCGTTGGACAGCTCGTACAGCGCGTCGCGTGCCGCCAGCCGCTCGGCCTCGGACAGCGGATGGCCCTCGTCGAGGATCGGGACGCCGTCGAAGTCGATGACCCGAAGGCCGCCCTGCCAGGCCCACAAGAGCTGTTCGACCTCCCAGTCGATGGCGTGGAAACGCATGACGTCCCAGCCCGTGCCGGTGTCGGGCACGTTGGGGTCGCTGATCAGGTGCTCGGGGTCAGCGAAGATGGGCAGGCCGGTGGCGGACTCGCGCACAGTGGTCTCCGGCCAGTTGTTCACCCAGGCGACCTTGATCAGGGTCCGCGCTGCGCCGAACCATGCGGCCTGTCCGCCGGGGCCGAGGTTGGGCCACGCCGTACCAGGAGCTGAGTTGGCCTCCACCTGCTGCAACAACTGCGTCTGCTCGTCGAACGCGAGGTCAGCGAAATTCTTGCCGTGGAGCACTTGGCTCGAGTCGTCGAGAGCCGCCGCGCCAAACGTCATGAACCCGCCAAATGCCGGATCGCCCAGGGCCACGACCTCCACGAAGCTCGCCAGGCACGTCTGCATGCCGCCCGGCTCCTGGTCGGCGGGCACGACTTGCTCGGCGACGTGGGCCAGCGTCTCGAAGGTGTGCGAATCGAACACGCCGAACCGCGGGCAGGCCGGCCCGCTCTGAGCGTGCGCCTGCGACGGCCGCGCCAGAGAGAGCCCACTCGCAAGGGCGCTCAGGATCGCCGCGCCCAGCGCGGAGTCCCGCAGGAACTCGCGTCGCGTTCGTTCAATCTGCTGGCTCACGATTACCCCCTCATGTGCCGAGTGATCTTCAACCGCCGTCCACGCGGGCGAGCGCGCTCCGCATCGAGTCCAGCCATACACCGCCACGCGCGACGTCGCAGGGTGACGACGCGACTACGCCCGCTACGCACGTTTCGTGCTCCCTCTCTCTGCGACTCGCACAGACGCCCAACGGGGAACGCTCGCACAACAGTAGAAGGGCGTCAAGGATCACCCGGGCGTGGACTCGACGAGTCGCCGCATGCCGCGGCGGGCCGAGCCCAGGATTCGCGAGGCGTGTGGGTTCGGGATCGCCCTGCATCTCTGGCTCCCGTTGAGCTCGCCGCTCGTACTCGTAGGAACCGAGGTGGACGCCATGACCGCGGAACCGTGCTCCCGGGACGATGGAACGCACCTCGTCGCCGAGGCCTGCCATGTGATCGGCAGCGCACCTACAGTCACAGGCCCCGGGCTGCGCGGACCGAGCGGTGCGCGGGGCGCCGACTCTGCAAGGAGCCTCCGGCGTCAGCCCGGGACGCGCACATCGATCCAGACCGCACGATGATCCGAGCTGGGGAAGGGGAAAACGCCGGTCAGGGGGAACAGCGGGCTGACCTGGACCGGCCAGAACACAGCCCCGTCGACGATCCGGAGGTTCTTTCGCGGCAGCACGTAGTCGGCGCGCAAGTTGCCCGGCGCGCTGTCGGTGAAGTCCGCTGTGTCGAAGCGCGGATCGCTGCGGTGGGACGCGTTGAGCCCGCCCTGCAGTGCGGTGGCCTCGACCGCGCCCGCGCTCTGCGGGGTGAACCCCGTGCTGACGAGCGGATGCTCGAGCAGCTGCTGGATCGAGCCGGGGATGCTGTCGCCGTCGAGCGGATCGGAGTTCTGATCCCCGGCGATGACGAACATGTCTCCAGGCTTGAGCCCGCCCCTGCCCCCCACGTCATCGTAGATGTACCGCGACGTTGGACCGGGGGTGATGTAGTCGGCCCAGAAGCGGATCTCGTCGAAGTTGCGGGTGCCGTTGCGGTCCTCCGGGCCGTCGAAGACCGGAGGCGTCGGATGACTCACGAGGAAGTGGACGACCTTGCCGTCAATGTCGATCGGAACGTCCCAGTGGCTCTTCGACGACAGCCGGAAGATGCCCAGCTCGGCCGGGCTGTACCAGTCGGCCGGCGCCGGGGTCGCCGGATCATCCGGAAGGCGCGCGTCCGGCATGTCCTTCCAGAGGAAGTGCTGGAAGGTCCGCACCTGGTCGTACAAGATCGGATACTGCGAGAAGACCGCCATTCCGAACTGTCCCGGGAAGAAGCCAAACCCGAGCGCGTCGTCCGGACCCGCGACCACCCCGTTGTTGTTCAGGTCGAAGCCCGACGGGATCCCGGTGTTCGACGGGGCGACGAAGACGTACGGATAGACGATCGGGGTGGTAACCGAGCCGCCGGCATTGTGCGACAGGTCGAGGTAGTTCTCCTGGAAGGCCTCTGCCAACGCGTTGTTCGGCTCGAAGTCGAACTCGTTGACAAGGAGCACCTCCGGCCGGACTCGCTGGATGATCTCCGCCACAGCGTCTGCTTGGGCGTTGCCCGGCACCGAGAGCTGCGCCAGCGCCTGTCCAGCGAAGTTACGGTTGAGCGATGCGTTAAAAGTCGCGAACCGGACGGGCGCTTGGACCGCGGTCGCATCGCCGGCCGGAGCGACCAGGCCCGCGACCATTGCGGCCGCCACCAGCGCGAGGCGTCGTCGGACGACGAACATCAGCCACCTCCGTCAATCGAGACATCACAAGAGCCCGCGCATCCCCGGGCCACCGCGAATGGAACAAGAGTAGCCCGGGCAAGATCCACCGAGCACTCCCAGCTCGACGTTGTTCCCAGGAGATCTGCCTACGTAACGAGACCTCCCGGTGCCGGAAGGATCCGAGCGATGTGAGGTCGTCGACCCGCGTTCCCGTCACCGCCTCGCGGGTGCCATAGGAAGGGGGGCGCGGCCCACCCGCACGAAGAGTCCACGATCCCAAGCGATCAGCCAGCCCACGACACCTCTAGACCACATCGACTACCTCGTCGTGACGGCGGGATCGTTCGACCTCGTGTGCGAGGTCGTCGTCGACGACGCGCTGCTCGAGCTCACGAATCGCAATGTCATCGCCATTGACGGCTCACAGGGATACTCGCGAAGCAGCGACGCCCAGGCGATGGGCGCCGAGGTGATCCGCGGTGCCTACGCGGGTGCCGACGTGACACGGTCCCCGTAGCGAACTGCAGCGAGCCGTCGGGGCGATGAGGGGCTAGATGGCCTGCGTTTCGACCAGGGCCATCAACTGCTCCCACTTGTCGCGCTCACCCTCACCGGCGTCGGAAGATCGCACGATGGTCGAGGACGCGCCTGGTGAGTGGAGTGCCATGGTGAGTATCAGTGCCCGGTTCTCGCGTCGAAGCGTCAGCGTGTGGTCCTCGTCGCGAGCTTCATAGATCACGCCGTGAAGCTCCCAGACGAGGTCACCCGACGTGGTGCGGCGGAGATAGGCCTCGACATCTGGCTGGCCGCCCGCCCCCACGGACAAGCACCTTATGTCACCCGGTCCATGACGCGCCGCGGCTGCCGGACACCTGCGGGGGTCGGGGCCCGGTTCCGGTCCGCCCGACCGGTCCCTCCAGCCCGCCAACCCTTGGTAGCACCGGCGACGAGGGCCGACAAGCGTGCGGACGGCGCTGTGGTCTCACGGGCTGCACCACGACGACGATCAGCACCAGCTGGTGGCGCTGAGCGTTGTCTCCATCACCCCAAGTTGCCTTGTCATGACCAAGAGCCAGCGCTTCAGACGGCGGAACCCGCTCCGCCCCGGTGAGCGACGTTCCCGCGTGACGGGTGGGCGCACTATCGCGCGGCGCACGGCCGAGCACGACACCAAGCACATCTACACGAGGATCGGGGTGTCGACCCGGGCCGCCGCCGCGCCTGTTCGCCGTGCAGCAAGGTCTCGTCGGCCTCAATGGGTAGATCTGCCGATTCGCCCGTGGGCGCTCACCCGTCATCGTGCTCCCGAACACCCCGCGACACAGGAGCACACCGATGACCCTCACCTCAGCAATCGATCTCGGCATCCGGCGAGCCGACGTCAGCGACACCGTCGCCGTCGCCGCCACCGTCGCCGCCGGGTTCTACGACGACCCGGTGACCCAATGGCTGCTGCCCGACGAGCACCGTCGCCGGCAGCTCGTCCAGCCGCTGTTCGAGCTGTACGTCGCACCCTACGTACGCATCGGGGAGACGTACCTGACCGCCGACGGCAACGGTGCCGCGGTCTGGCTCCCGCCGGGCGCGCAGCTGCTCACCGACCAGGGGGAGGAGTCGTTCGTCCAGGCGCTGGAGGAGCTCGTCGGACCCGACGTGGAGCGCCACGCCCTGCTCGCTGAGACCTTCGAGCGCTACCACCCGACGCAGCCCCTGTACTACTGCCAGTTCCTGGCGACGGTGCCGGCCATGCAGCGCCGCGGCATCGGCTCGGCCTTCCTACGCGACATGCTCGCACGGGCCGACGGGGAAGGCATGCCCGCCTACCACGAGGCGACCAGCCCCCGGAACCGCGCCCTCTATGAGCGGCACGGCTACGTCAGACAGGGCGAGTTCACCCTCCCCGACGGCCCAACGCTGTGGCCGATGTGGCGCGACCCGCGCTGACCAACCACCACATCCGGCCCGGCCCACTCCGTTGCCCTCGGGGCTATCTCGTTCGTACGAGCGCGCCCGGAGACCGCGGTCCAATCACCACTCATCTCCCGCTCACGGCGGGAACACCCCCAGGAGAACACGAAATGTCCATCGCAGTCTTTCAGGATTCGATCGAGCAGATCTGGAACAAGAGCGATTCCAGCGCCATCGAACGTTTCATCGCGTCGAACTACGTCGGCGTCGACCCGGCCGAGCCGGAGGTCATCTCCGGCATCGAGGGCTACAGACAGCACTTCTTCCGGCTCACGACCGCATTCCCCGACGCGCACATCACCATCGACCACATCTTCGGTGTGAACGACCAGGTCGCCGCCCGCTACACCGTGGAAGCGACCCACACCGGCGACTTCGGCGGCATCCCGCCCACAGGCCGGCGTGTGCGCGTCACGG
This sequence comes from uncultured Acidimicrobiales bacterium, assembly GCA_963829955.1. Lineage (GTDB taxonomy): Bacteria > Actinomycetota > Acidimicrobiia > Acidimicrobiales > Ilumatobacteraceae > DASTFY01. The sequence continues at coordinate 247,377 of CAWHKS010000005.1, read as the reverse complement.
CCATCGCGATCGCCAAAATCACCAGAGGCAAGATCGTCGTCGAACACGCCAATTCCGACGCCCTCGGGCTGCTCACGCAGCTGGGTGCCATCGAGGAACTCCCCAGGGTTCCGGCACTGCTGTTCTAACGCAACCACCTCCGGGTCGGGGCCCACACCCGATCCGGGGTTGCAGTGCGCCGATCTCACTACTCGAAAGCGCGACGAACACCCGAGAGGAGCCCAGACATGTCCCTTCCCCAGCTCACCCCCGACGTCCGGACCTGACGACGGCGGCCTCGAGACCAACTCTTGTTCCACCAGGGCCTCGACCTGCCCGACTTCACCGCCTTACCGCTGCTCGACACCGACGAGGGGCGCGCCAGCCTGGTCGCCTACCACACGCCGTACCTGGTTCTCGCCGAGCGTCTCGGCAGCGGGTCGTGCTCGCCACGCCGACGTGGCGAGCCAACCTCGACTGGGGCGCCTGCCTCGGCTACGACGCCGTTCGCCTCGCCGCCGTCCACCATCGTGCCGCCGAGTTCGCGGCCGAGCCCGCCGCCGAACGCCCGGTTGTCACTACGATCGTCAACGGCGTGTTCGGCCCCGCGGTGACGGCGACGTCGTGGGACACGACGATGTCGGCCTCCGAAGCGCCGCGTACCACTGGCCTCCAGGGCCGTGCCTTCGCCGAGGCCGGCGCCCAGATGATGTCGGCCATCACGATGACCTATGTAGAGGAACCGATCGGCGTCGCACGCGCGGCCGACGCCGTCGGCCTGCCCGCCGTCATCTCCTTCACCGTGGAGAGCGACGGCCGCCTGCCGTCGGGCCCGGCGGTTGGCGACGCCATCGCCCAGGTCGGTGATGCCTGTCGCGTGGCTCCCATCTACTACATGGTGAACTGTGCCCACCCAACGCACTTCCTCGGCGAGCTCGGATGCCCGCGCCTCGTGGCTCGCACGGGTTCATGATGAACGGCCCAACGCGTCCCGCCTCAGCCATGCCGAGCTCGACGAGGCCACCGAGTTGGTTCGCGGCGACATCGACGAGCTCCGCCGACTGTACGCCTCGCTTCGGCTCGGCGATCGACCTGCGGCTGAGCGGTGACTGCTGCTGTATCGACGACGAGCACGTCGCCACGATCGCCGGCGCCCTGGAGTGAGTGGCCCGATGAGCCGCACGTCCCACCCCTTTGCTCGATCCACTGGTATCAGCGACCCCCATCGCTCGCAACGATCGAGGTCGCGCCGAGGGACGGCCAGGTTGCCGGTGAACTCGGACACGGCCACTCGGCATTGTCACCATGGTCGCGAACACCCTCGGATGCGCGCGCAGAGACGCTGTGCCGTCTCATGCCGGCGCCAGGGAGATCACGCAGACCGCTCTCCCGCCAAGAGCTCGAAGTACACCTGGACGACCAGGGTGTCGTCGGTCACCGGGGTGCCCACTGACGACCAATACTTCGTGTGGCTCCCTCGGAAGTCCTCAGCGTTGAGGTCTCCTTCGGCCTCGGCCAACGCAAACCGGTCGGGGACGTCGGCGAAACGCGAGACGTCCACGCCGGTCACTCTCACCGTGGCGACGCGCCGACCATCGTCATCGACGACGACCAGTTGCTCACCGACGTGCTCGAGGGGTTCGTTCTCCGTCTCGTACTCCGATAGCAACCCAGCCGTGGCCCGCTTGTTGCCGTTCACGACCAAATCGACCAGCCGCCGACGCATCTCACCCGGCGTCCCGAACTCGATGGCACGGAGCCCGTCGACCACAGGGAACGACATGACACATTCCACGGTAGCTGGGCAAGGCCCGCAGCCTGGTCACCACCGTCTCCCGTCCGGTGGTTGCGGACGCGCATGCGTTCACTCGCTCGTCGTCATACTCGGACGGGCCGGCGCGGTGACGGAGCAGAGTCGTACGGTGCCTCGACGCCATGAGCGCTGCCCCGCGTGTGGCTTCGATGGCGCCAGAACCGACGCAAGCGCGCGCTGTGACGAACACGGAGCACCCCCACGAGGCGGCGTGGGATGACAGTGCCCTCGTCGATGTGAGGCGTGGGTATCGGTCAGACTCAGGCGCAGGCAGGGCTCGCGGTGGTGACCGAGAAGTCGGGGTCGGCAGTCGCTGGCATGATGCGGCGGTGAGCTCTGGCGAGGCGACGCCCGATCCCGTTCTGGCGTCGGTTGGTGCGTACAGCGCGGGCGTCGACGAGTACGAGGCTGCGTACGCGTCGAAGTTCGCTGGCATCGTCGCCAGGTTCGCTGCGTCGCTCCCGACGCCGTCGTTGATCCTCGATGTCGGTTGTGGTCCCGGTCGCGACCTGGAACGCTTCACCGTCCACGGGCACGTGGTCAGAGGCGTCGAGTTGAACCCCGAGTTCGTCGCTCGTGCCTGTCGGCATGCACCAACGACGTATTGCGACGTCCGCGACGTCGCTGCTCACTTCCCGAGTGGGTTCTTTGACGGAATCTGGGCGTCGGCGGCGCTCGTCCATCTGCCGACGGTCGACATGCACGACGTGCTCGGCCAGTTGGGCGTGCTGTTGCGGCCCGCAGGAAAGCTCTTCGTCAGCGTGAGGTCATCGGGGGAGACAGGCTGGCTCGATGAGCCTGACGGGCGACGGTGGTACAGGGTGTGGGCCGCCGATGCCTTGGCCGAGGCGGTAACGGCTGCCGGCTTTACCGTCGATGAGTTGACCCCGGGCCAGTACACCGAGTTGTGGGCAACTCGGGACCAGGACGACTGAGAGATGCGCGTCGATCCCCACGACCGACTGTCGGGTCCGCCGGCCGTTGGTGATCTGGGCGTTCGGGGGCGGCACGTAGCCTTGGCCCGTGGCGGGAGACCTGCGGCTAGCTGAACTGCTCGGGGGGCTGTCGATCACCGCGGACCTGGGTTTCGGGCTGCCACCGGGTACGGCGGTGCGGTCGTGCGTCGTCGCGGCGGCGTTGGCTCGCCGCCTGCACCTGCGCGATGACGAGATTCGCGACAGCTTCTACACGGCACTGCTGATGCACGTGGGATGCGTCGGTGTCGCGCACGAGTCGGCGGCGGCGTTCGGCGACGACATCGCGCTCAATCGGGCCGTGGCGCGCACGAACATGGCCGACCCCGGTGATGTGGTTGCCACGCTGCTCCCCGAGATGACCTGGGGGATGACGCCCGAGGTCGCAGCGCGGGCCTCGGCGTTCGCGATCGCTCACGGGGCGGAGTGGGGGAGGCGCACAGATGTGGGCGTCTGCGAGGTGGCTCGGGACACGGCCCGGCGGCTCGGTCTTCCCGCCGCGACGCAGGACGCGCTCTATCACGTCTACGAGTCCTGGGTCGGCGGCTGGGTTCCCGAGGGACGCAAGGGTGACGACATCGCCATTGGTTCGCGTGTCGCTCGGGCGGCGATGGATGCCGCGTTCTTCGGTCAGCTCGGCGGGGTCGACGCGGCCGTCTTCGCGCTGCAGCAGCGGGCCGGCATCATCCTTGATCCAGCGGTGGTGGCCACCTTCGTGGAGGACCCAGTGGCCATCCTGGCCGAGGTGGACGACGGCGATCCTCGCCTCCGCATGCTCGAGGTCGAGCCGTCCCCGGTCATCGAGCGCGGCCGCACAGAACTCCGCGATGTGGCGGCAGCGTTTGGCGATCTCGCCGACGTGAAGGCGCCGTACTTTCACGGTCACGCCAAGCAGGTGGCCCGGCTGGCAGCGGGCGGGGCGGGGCGGCTCGGCCTGGACGACGTCGAAGTCGATCGCATCGAGATCGCCGGCCTACTGCACGACATCGGCCGAGTCGGCGTCTCCAACGCCATCTGGGAGAAGCCGGCGGCACTGACCGGGGTGGAGTGGGAGCAGGTACGGATGCACAGCTACTACTCAGAACGGATCCTGGCTGGCTCGCCGGCGCTCGAACCAGTCGCGATCACCGCTGGTATGCATCACGAGCGGCTTGACGGATCCGGCTACCACCGGTGCAGCACCGCAGCCGCCACGCCAATGGCAGCCCGCCTCGTCGCCGCCGCGGACGTCTACTCGGCGCTGCTCCAGCCTCGTCCATACCGGCCGGCGTTCGCCGCGGACCACGCCGCCGCCATGCTCACGGCCGAGGCCGAGGCTGGCGGGCTCGACCACGATGCTGTCACTGCCGTGCTCGCCGAGGCCGGCCACGCCCTCGGGGTTCGGCGGCCACCTCGACCCGCTGGACTCAGCGGGCGCGAGGTCGAAGTTCTCGCCTTGATCGCAGCCGGCTACAGCAACGCCGAGGTCGCTCAGCGCCTGTTCATCTCGCGCCGTACGGCCGAGCATCACGCCCAACACATCTACGCCAAGATCGGCGTCTCGACTCGGGCCGCTGCTGCGCTGTTCGCCGTGCACCACGACGTGATCCGCCTGAATGGGTAGAAGCGACCGCGCTCGATCTAGTGGCCCGAGAACGCCGGATCCTGGCCTTGTCGTGCGGTCGAGACGACCGACGAACTACGACTGCGACCGTGCCCGCCACTCCTCGGCGAGGAGGGCGTAGGCAAAGCTGTCCATCCATTGACCCGAGCGGTGCAGAGCGTCGCTGACGGCGTGTTGCTCCCGCCGCATCCCCAGTCGCTCCATCAGCCTCCATGACGCCGTGTTCGCCGCGAAGCAACCTGCGACGACGCGACGCAGGCCCAGCCGTTCGAAGCAGATGCGCAGCACGACCTCGAGGACTTCTGTGCCATAGCCCAGCCCGACGTGGTCCGGGTGCAGGACCCATCCGATCTCCGCCTGCGTGGCTGCCGCCTCCGCTCGAGCCTCGATCTGTGACCATGGGTCCTCGATTCGCACGAGCACGTTGCCGATCACGACACCATCGAGCTCGATCACGATCGTGCCGGCCCACTCGGCCGGCTGTTCGATCGACGGGTGAAAGCCCGACCGATCCGTAGGCCAGGAGGACAACCAGCGAGCGGTCTCTTCATCGCGCCGGTACGACCAGATCGCGTCCTCGTCCCGCTCCTCCGCCGGTCGAAGCAGGAGGCGGCTGGTGCGAACGGGCCACTCGAGGTCCGAGAGCTGCGCAGCCACATCCGCCATGATGCCGCCTGACTGACAACGTCGACTCGGCGCCCTGGACCTGACCGGCGAGTGGCCGGATAACGCGGGGATAAGCCCGATCCTCCGCGTCATGGAACGCCGGCTATCCGGCGTCGTTGCAGCCGTCCATTGCGAGGTGTGCTTGCTCTCGCGAGCGTTCGAGAGCGACGTCGCTGGTCGCTGGGACTGCTGCACGATCTGGTGACAGGTTGGGTTAGGCGGCATGGGTGGCTTGTGGGGTCATGATCATCTCGTAGTCGACGGGGGTCATGCGGCCGAGCGCGGCCTGTCGCCGGCGACGGTGGTAGGTGCGTTCGATCCAGGTGACGATCGCGATGCGCAGGTCGTCGCGGGTCGCCCATCGGCGCCGGTTCAAGACGTTCTTCTGGACGAGCGCGAAGAACGATTCCATGGCCGCGTTGTCGCCGGCCGATCCGACCTGGCCCATGGAGCCGACCATCCGGTAGCGGGTCAGTGCGCGCTGCGCCTTCCGAGCGTGGAACTGACTGCCCCTGTCGGAGTGAAGGATGCAGCCGGCGACGTCACCGCGGCGAGCGACAGCCATCTCGATCGCGGCGACGACGATGCGGGCCTTCATGCGGGAGTCGATGGCCCAGCCGACGATCCGGTTCGAGAAGCAGTCCTTGATCGCGCAGAGGTAGAGCTTGCCTTCGCCGGTGTGGTGCTCGGTGATGTCGGCGAGCCACAGCTGGTTCGGCCCGTCCGCGGAAGTCCCGACGGACGAGGTCGTCGTGGGCCGGCGTTCCGGGCTTGCCCTTCTTGCGGTTCTTGGGCTTGGCGAACGTCGACCACCAGCCGTTGTCCTGGCAGATCCGCCACACCGTTCGATCACAGACCTCGAAGCCACCTTTGCGGACTTCGTCGGCGAGAAAGCGGTAGCCGAACTCGGGGTCATCACGATGCGCGTCGAACACCGCGTTCGCGAGCTGCGCCTCGCCGAGCTCCGCCTCGGTGACCGGGCTGGCGAGCCAGCGGTAGGAGGGCTGACGGGCGATATCGAGGACCCGGCACGTCACCGTGACGGGGATCCCGTCGGCGGCGAGCTCACGGACGAGCGGGTACATCATTTTCCCGGCAGGTTCGCCTGCGACAGATACGCCGCCGCTCGACACAGGACCTCGTTCTCTTGCTCGAGCAGCCGGATCCGGCGCTTCGCGGCGCGCAGCTCCGCGTTCTCCACCGCAGTCGTGCCCGGCTTGATGCCGTCTTCGACATCAGCACGAGCGAGCCAGTTCGTCAGACACCCCTCGGAGATCCCGAAGTCGGCCGCGACGTCTCTGATCCGGACGCCGGGCTCGCGGTTGCGGGCCACCCGGATCACGTCCTCGCGGAACTCCCGCGGATAGGGCCTGGGCATGGAGAACATCCTTCCAGCGGCACCTCACGGCACCACAGCTCAGATGTCACCCGATCACGCGGCAGTCCCCAGCGTACGGGCCGACAGCCGGTCGAGGCCCTCGTTCCCGTCGTACGACTGGCGCCTGGACCGCACTTCAATCGCGGACGGCCGGTCGTGGGGTCGCTCAGACCATGTGTGTGCGTCCGAGGTTCGAGAGTCGGTCAGCCGGAGACTTTCCGGACCAATGGGCGTCGAAAGTCCAGTCCGGCTGCTTGCGAAGATGGGACTCATCGAGTATCGCGACGGACCCATCAATATCGACGATGGAGGCAATGAGCTCCGCAGCGGCAGCGGCCGCGCTGCCGTGTACGTGGGCGTCGATCTCGTCAGCGAAGTCGTCGAGAACGCTTTGCAGGACCAGTTGATACTGGGTTGCGAGGTCGCACCGTGCTCCGTTCGTGACAGTACGCAAGCGGTCCTTGATCGCGTCGAGATCGCGGTCGTTGGCCTGCGAGCGCCGTACGCGACCGAACAGCTCAGCCAGCGCCATCCCGTCCGCTTTGCACGGCACGCACAATCCGCACGACTCGATCGACAGGAATCTGGCCACGCCCTCAGCGACCGCAGCCATATCGCTGCGGTCGTCGAAGACGATGAACCCAGCACAGCCCAAGCGGCCGCCGACTCTCTGCATGCCTTCGATGCTGACCGGCGTATCGAGGTGGTCCGCCGTCAACAGCGGGGTTGCAGCACCACCCATGACCGCCTTGATGACACGTCCCGGATTGGGCCCCTCCCCAATGAGACGGAGCACCTCTTGAAGCGGCGTCCCCATCGGCACCTCGCCGACTCCGTGGCGCCGAGTCGCGCCCGTCACCGTGCAGACCAACGAACCCGGCGACTCCGGTGTACCGACGGAACGGAACCATGCGGGCCCCTCGACCATGATCGCGGGCACGTTGGCGAGCGTCTCTACGTTGTTGACCAACGCCGGCGACCCGACAGTGTCACGACTGGGGCCGGCCAGTTCCACCAGCGCAGCCGACGTGCTCGGCGAATCGACGCCCACCGCGCGGTCGACGACGTCATGCACACCACGCCGATACGGCGGCGCGATTCGCGGAAACGGAGGATGCCCGTCAATCGCCTCCAACATCGCGGTTTCCTCACCGTACAGGTATTCGTTCGGACCCTCGAACACGTGCAGCTCGACTCCGTCCAGCCAGCCCGCCGCTCGAGCCTCAGCGAGTGCCTTCTCGGTTCGGCGCCGGACCTCGGACTGCGCGCGTTTCAAAGCGATGATGATGTCGCTTGCCCCGACAGCGCGAGCGGCGATGAGCGCGCCCTCCAGCACCCGGTACGGGTTCCGCAATAGAATCGCACGGTCTTTGAACGATCCAGGCTCGCCTTCAGCCGCATTGACGACCACCGACGGTGGCACAGCGGCACCGGTTCCGTAGGCGCGCACGGTCCGCCACTTGGGCCCACAGGGAATCCCAGCGCCGCCCCGGGCTCGCAGACCTGATTCCTCGATTTCGGCGATCACCGCTTGGGGATCGACCTCTCGCGCCGCGGCCAAGGCTCGCCCGCCACCATCCCGCACGTACTCCTCCAAGCTCGTCACGGGAACGGGAGGGAGGATTCGACTCATCAACGTCATGTCGCCTCGCTTTCGGAACGACGCGCGAGAGCGCCGACACATCGGGGCCAATGTTCGGCAATCCCTGCGCCTCTCAATTGACTGTCGCGACTTGATCGTCGCGCGCGTCGGCGCGGTTCGGCCAGGGTCAGAAGTCCCTGCCGAGCATGTGGCTTCTCGAGCATTGCCAGTTCAGCGGCCGAATGGCGGGTTCGTTGCGGTAGCTGTTCCGGTGGCCGTGGACCTGGCGTCGGCTCCCGGGCTGGGGCCGGGGCTTGGTGATGTACTCGAACCGGTCGGTCAGCCCCAACCCCAGGGCCTCGGCGTCCTGGATCACCCAGCCGTGCCGTTCTGGTAGGTCCCGGAGCTGATGTAGTCCTGCGCCTTGACGAGGAGGCGTCCACCGGGGCGTTTGGCCGCACGGGTGAGCGAGAACCCAGCCGGGCGTACGCGGGGTGTCCCCACTGACCCCTGACGCGGGACGGCAGAAGTGGTCGCCCCCCGGCCGGTCCAGTCATGGAGCCTCGCCGTTGACCAGCTGTCCGGTACCGCGAGATCGGCGTCGGGCTCGCTTGGTGCAGGTCGCACGCGCGCCGTCCATCGCCTCTCTGACGGCAGACATGGCGCTCCTTGACCGGCTGGCCGTCGTCGTCGCGCTCGTGGGCACCCTCGGCAACGTCCGCGACCTCCCGCGTAGTTCGGTTCCTCCCGGTGTTCGCTCGGATTGACGGACTACGGAGCAGGAGGGACGTTCGGCCCTGGCCGCAGCCCCGGCGAGGTGTTGCGATGCCAAGTAGAGATGGGTGTTTCCCACGGAAGGGAGCGGACGATGCGAGTTCGAGTTGCAGTGATTGGTGTTGTTGCCGCGTCCGGGCTGGTGCTCGGAGCCTGCGGGAGCGATGAGAATGACAGCGGCGGCGGCGGCGGCGGGGTGTCGACCTCGATTGAGGCGACTGCGTCGGAGTTCGAGTTCGAGCCGGACTCCTGGACCGTGCCCGCTGGTGAGGAGTTCACCATCGACTTCAAGAACGACGGGTCGGTCCCGCACGAGTGGGCGGTGATCAAGCTCGGCGAGGACCTCGCCTCTGAAGACGATTTCGCGGAGGACAAGATCCTCTTCGAGGTCGAGGAGGTCCCAGCGGACGACTCCACCACCGAGAAGTTCACTGTCGACGAAGCGGGCACCTATCAAGTGATCTGCGGCATTCCGACGCACTTCGACGCCGGCATGAAGGGCAGCCTGACCGTCGAGTGACGGCTCTTCGGATCTCATGGTGGGGTGAGGGTGTCGAGCAGATCCCAGTTGGGTCGGCCGGCGTAGAGCAGTGCCCGGATTCGGTAGTTGCGGAAGCGGCGCATTCCGAACGCCACCCGCTTGATGCGCTTCACGAGGTTGTTGATCGCCTCGGTGGGCCCGTTGCTGACGTGCGAGCGATGCCAAGCCACGATCTGGTCCCGCCAGCGGCGGATGGTCCGGCCAAGCCGGCGCATTTCGATTGGCATCTCTGGGTCGGCGAAGTCGCGGATGATCTCATCGACCCAGGCTGCGGCCAGCTCGGGATCGGTGTGGTCGTAGATCGCCCTGACGACCTCTTATCCGATAACCGGCGTGCCAGGCCAGCTTGACCTCACCCCTGGGGTTCTCCGGCGGCGAGCAGCCCGACGAGCCGCTCGCGGCGTTCGTCGGGTAGCCGTTCGGGGGCGATGGTCAACAGTCGCCGAGCGCGGTAGAGCGGGTCGGGCTTGCGGCGGCGGCGTCCGATGATCTCGTTCTGCACCCGGCGCCGAGCGGCCGTGGCGGCCCACCTGAACGTTGCGTTCACGGCCGGTCGGTTCGGTGTCGTGGTGGCGGCGGGAGGAGGAGGAGGAGTCTGGGCGACGAGAGTTTCGGCCCGCTGTGCCCACCATTGCGCGCCGAACGCCGTGAACGCGTCTCGGGCTGCCTGCCACTCGGTCCGTGCCGCATCGATGTCGCCGAACCGGTGATGGGCGTCGCCGAGCACCATTCGTGACACGGCGGTCTCGAACGGGGCGCCGATGTCGGACCATGTCTCGAGCGCTGTTGTGGCACCGTCGATCGCGTGGGCGAGCTCGCCCGTCGATCAGTGCCGCCCTGGCCCCCGGCGAGCGCAGCGCACGCATCGATGGCGCGGCTGTGATACGACGCTGCGATCGACGCCAGTTGATCCGCGGCACGGCGAGCCGTGTCGACGTCACCAGCGGCGGCGGCGATCTCAGCTTGGGCGTCGAGAAGCGGCGCCAGGCGCAGGTCGCCGAACGGTGGGCGTTCCTTCGATGGGGTGGCGAACGGGTGAGCGATCGCCTCCGCGATGAGGGCCGACGCCGAGGCGACGTCACCCTGGGCCAATCGCAACAGGGCGAGGCCGGGATGGGGCGACCACGCGCGCTCGTCAGCGGCGACGAACGCCTCTTCGGCCCGGGCCAGATCGCCTTTGCGTAACCGGATGGTGCCGGGCTCCACTAGCGGCCAGCCGAACTCGCGGCGCATCCACGGTCGCAGTTCCTCACAGGCCCTGAGCGCTTCCGCCTCGGCGAGATCGCACGGACCCGAGATCCGCAGCAGCTCGGCGCAATGGACCCGACATCGACCGTTGATGCCGCCGATCGCGGCACCGTGCCGCCAGCGCTCCATCACCTCCACTCCCCGGCCGGTCGTGTCGCGCGAGTCCCTGGCCGGGACGCCGGCGCGGCGGGCGATGCGCTCGAACGTCTGTGAGAGGGCGTGGGGATGGATGGGTTTGCCGTCGCCGTCGGTGAACACCCAGCCATCGCGGTGTCCGAGGCCGACGGCCTGTACGCGCTTCTCCTCTCGGCGATCGTGTACAACCTCGTCGGACTTCCTCGACGGCGGTGGGCCCTCTCCCACGATGAGGCCGCGTCGGCCTGGTTCGTTGAGCGACTAGGTCTGGTCGTGACGGCGGCGCAGGGCACGCGCAGCGAGCATGGTCGCTTCGCCGATCGTCGCCCCGATGACCGACCCGATGATGACGTCGCCGGGGTAGTGCACGCCCGTGTGTACACGCGAGTAGGCGACCGCCGCGGCCAGGCCGCGCAACGGTGCGCCGACCACTGGCATCGACCCTCCGACGGCCCCGGCGAACGCGAAGGCCGACGCCGAGTGGCCCGACGGGAACGAGGTGGAGGTCGGCATCGGTACGTGGCGCCCCTCCGGCACACCCGCCGCGTCGCGGTCTGGGCGATCCCGTCTGCTAGCCAGCTTCATCGGCAGGTTCACGACGGCCGAGTTGATACCCACCGCGATGAGCCCTGTCGCCGCTGCCCTTCGCCCTGTGGGCCCACCAAGCGCGAACAGCGCCGCCGCGGCTCCGATCCACAGCTTCGAGTGGTTCGCGAGTCCGGAGAGGCGACGCAGCGGTCCGTCGAGCGTGGGCGTCGGTGTGCCGGCGATCGCTCGGTAGACGGCAAGGTCGACCTGGGCGAACTCGTGCAGTGCCTTGGCGGCGACCGATCGCCGGGGCGTCGCGCGGGCCTCCATCACCTCTGCGAGCCGTTCTGCCGGCGGGACCCGCGGGCCGCGATCGGGCGCGTCGCTCACTGTGGGATCGTACCGAGGGTGGTCGCCCCGTCGCAGGGTCTTCCGCCAGCCGAGCGAGTGGGCAGCGGGCGAGTAGCCGATGGCCTGCTTCGGGAGCCGGACGCGGACCGGGGACGGGCGGATCGAGAAGCGCAAAGGCGAGTCCATGACCTGGTCTACCTGTCGGGCCTCATCTCGATCGGGACGCCGGAGGTGACCTCGAACGTCGGTGTCGCCCACGACGAGAGGCCCCCCGAAGGGCTCCGGATGGCCGGATGCGAGGGGCGGCCAGGAACGGCGCGGCCGCTTGGCCAGCACCAAGGCCCACACCAAGCTTGCGGTCGGTACGACGCAGCTCTGCGAGCCGCGCGACACATCTTCGACCACGACAGCATCGTCCTCGGGACCCTCGCGTTGCCGGACCTCGTCGAGGCCGCAGCTCGATGCAGCGAATTGGTCATCGCCGAACAGGCACTGGCGCGGCTGTCGGAACGAGCCACGGCGTCGGGGACACTGTGGGCGCGAGGGCTGCTCGCTCGCGCGGGCGCTCGTTGCGAACGGCGACGAGGCCGACGAGCACTTCCGTCTGGCGCTCGACGAGCTCTCGCGCTCCACGATCGCGACCGACACGTCGCGAACGCAGCTGCTGTACGGCGAGTGGTGCGACGGGCGCGGCGGCGCAAGGAAGCTCATCGGTGGCTCCCGGATCGCGTTCGCGATCTCGGCGCGCAAGCAGGTGTCAGGGGCGTGGTCCATCGCGTTCGGCGGTGTCGTGTTGGTGCTCCTGGGCATTCTCCTCGTCATCAGCCCCGGTGACGGCGCGATCGGCATCACCTGGGCGATCGGGTGGTTCGCTCTCCTGTACGGCAGCCTCGAGCTGTGGCTTGCGTCGGTCGTCCGACACGAGACGCACGAGCTGACGAGGCAGACAGGCCCCGAGGTTTCACGGCCCGGCCACGCGGCCAGGTGACATGACGCACGCCCCAGCCGCGACCCGCACGCTGCGCTCTCCCCGCCGTCGGCCCCATGGGCCGGCGGCGTGGGAGCGCGCCGGTGCCGTGTCGGGAGTCGTCGGGACCGCTGCGCTCGTCATCGCGACGTGCACCCTGTCGTCGTCGCCGTCCGTGGACTCCGCACCCGCTGCGGTGCGCGCGCACCTGGAGAACCGCTACCCGGTCACCATGCGGCAGCCTCCACGTTCGTCGTGAAGGTGCTCGGTCTCGCGCGCGGTTGCGGCATCCTGGGCGGCCAGCGGACCCAATGTGGGCGTGTTCTACGTTGGGTTCAAGGTGAGTAGGAGGTGGCTGTGGGGGCTTGTACGCCGTATACGGTGGCTGTCGCTGAGGACACTCTCGTCGATCTCCGCGAGCGACTCGAGCGGACGCGGTTCATCGATGAGTTCGACGGGGCTGGGTGGACGTATGGGGTGAGCCGTTCGTATTTGCAGGAGCTGTGCGAGTACTGGCGGACGAGCTTCGATTGGCGTGCCCAGGAAGCGATCCTCAACTCCTTCGATCAATTCCAGACCCGTCTCGATGGTCAGCCGGTCCATTTCATCCATGCCCGTTCGACCAACCCTGCGGCTCTTCCTCTGCTGCTCGTCCACGGCTGGCCCGGCTCGATCTTCGAGTTCACGAAGGTCATCGGACCGTTGTGCGATCCTGTCGCCCACGGCGGCGACGAGACCGACGCATTCCACGTCGTCGCACCTTCAATACCGGGCTATGGGTTCTCGGGGCCGACGGTCGCGCCCGGCTGGGGACCGCGTCGCATCGCCGCGGCCTTCGAGGTGCTGATGGAGACCCTGGGCTACGACCGGTACGGGGCGGGCGGAGGTGACTGGGGAGCGATCATCACGACTCAGCTCGCCCGCGTAGACGAGGGCCGGCATGTGTGCGGACTGCATCTCACGTCGCCGCACGGCGAGCCATTGGCCGACGACGATCAGGAGCAGCTCAGCGAGACCGACCGCAAGGGACTCGAGGATTGGGCCGCCCACCAGACCAACGGGACTGTCGTTCACGTGCAGATCAACAGCACACGCCCGCACACCCTCGCCTTCGCATTGAACGATTCTCCCGCGGGGCTGGCCGCCTGGCTGTTGGACAAGTACCGCTCATACAGCGACTGCGAGGGGGACGTCGAACGCAGTTTCACCAAGGACGAGCTCCTGGCGCACATCACGACCTACTGGGTGACCGGGACCATCGCCTCGGCCTCCCGGCTGTACTACGAGCGCGCCCAGGAAGGAACACACGCGTCGCGGCGCCAGCGTGTCGAGGTCCCCACAGGCTGCGCGATCTTCCCCCGCGACGTGAAGCGAGCGCCACGGCCGTGGGCTGAGCGCGAGTACAACATCCAACGGTGGGTCGAGATGCCCAGAGGTGGCCACTTCCCGGGGGTGGAGGAACCCGAACTCCTGGTTTCCGAACTTCGTGCCTTCTTCCGTCGTCTGCGCTGAGCCGCCGTGCCATCCCGACGCCCCGCCGGCGCCGCGTCCTCACCCTCGCACCAGAGCCCCGGACCCCGAACAGGGCCCACCGGTGCGACCCCGCGGCGGGCGTTGCGAGCATTCGATGACCGGCCACGATCGGCGATCTGTACGAACGGGCCTCGCACAGAACCGGCGCCAGGACGACGCCGTGCGCCGATTGTCCAAGCCGGTTCGGGTCGGTCGTGCGATCGAGCAGGTCGACGACGACGGCCAGGTGCACTTCGTACCGGTGCCCGCCGATGATCCTGCCGCGGCCGTCGGGCGGACGCTGATACGCAGCGGCCCTCGGTCGGGGGGACCGAGGGCGCAGCTGCGCTGACGCCGTTTCCGCAGGAACGTCGGGTCTAGCGATCCCTGTGCTCGTCGTAGGGCTCGCGGGTGGCCAACTTGGCCAGTCCACGGCTTACGATGTGTAGGCGCCGACGGCGAGCGCAGCGAAGAACCAGCCGTCTCTGCGGGCCAGGCTGTCCTGGTCGGCGTACGTGGCAAGCAGCACGCCGGCGACGAACACCACCATGACGTAGAACTCGCTGGTCTTGAAGCCGAGCTTCGTCTCGGGCGGCAACATGATCATCAGCAGCGCAGAGCGGTGGGCACCATGCCTGCGCGGGTGGACATATACACTCCGCGGCGAGCCGGGTGTACCACCTGCAACTCGTACCAGCGCGAGCGTCCGTGAGGTGGGTAGGCACCCTCACCCAATGTCAGCGTCCATCTCTGCCCTCACCTGCACCGTCTTCCTCAAGCGATGCGTCAACGAGGAGACGCCCGCCTGCCGCAGAGATCAGCCGCAAGCACACCCTCGCGAGCGATCGTGAAGTCCTTGCCGTCTGACGAGCCTCGCGAACCGATCGCGCAACACGTTCCGGCAGACCTCCAGGCACGCGCGCTCATCGCCGCCGAGGAGCTCGCCCCAAACCCGAAGGAACTGGTTCGGCGAATCGGGTCGCCGAACACGGTCGAGGGGTGGCAGGCGCTGGCCGACAGCTTCCTGACCGAGCACTCGTGCGTGTTCCACCGCAACTTGGAGATCTCGTCGGGGTACGCCTGGATCTACATTTCTTTGCCCACGTGCCTCAAGTGGGCTGGCATGGCTTCCTTCGCGTCGCATCACGCCCGGCTCGCGCTCTACCCCTTCCGGCTCCACACCGACAGGAGCGGCTACTCGGACATCCCGCGGAGCCTCCGTCACCGCAGCATCCTGCTGCTAGGAGACGTGAACACAGTCCGTGCGACGAACAACGCGATCTTCGACGACATCTTCTGGGTGCACCTCGTGTATGCGTCCACGGACGACGGGATCGAACGTCTACGTGGGCTTCTGGGAAACGACCAGCACTACGGTCCGGTCCTCGCTGGCTTCGAGACGATCGACGCGGGCCGCCGCGTACTGGAAGACCCCGCGGCATCGGCGACTGCGCGCCAGGTCGCGACTGATCTGATCTGGGACGGGAACATCCAGCTCCTCGAGCACGAGCAACGCACCGTGGTGCAGCCCAACTTCGACCGTCTCTCCCGCACCTTCGGTGCACTGTTCTCCGCGGGATCGAGCTTGAGCTTCGAGGCACGGGGGCTACGCGAGGAACTCTCGTACTTCTCGTCCTTCTACCTGTACTCCTTCGGACGAGGGCTTCCAGCGGTGCTGCGTTCGCGTGCATGGCCACGGGTCACCCGCTTCGACGACCGCTGGAGCTGGATCGTGACCGCAGTCGTTCCGAGGTTCCGGCGACTGGACGCCGACGCGCGCTCGGTGGACGCGAGCCTGCGTCGAATCTTCAATGAAGCGCGTCACAGCACGTCACTCCCCTGTAGTGGTCCCCCTCCGGCTCGGATCGCTGCCGAGCATCTCCAAGGTCTTGTGAATTCACGTAGCTGACTCCACGCGACCATCGGCGGGTTGGGTGGCACGCACATCAAATGATCCATCGCGCCGTGTCGAGAAGGCGGTCCTGCCGGTAGTGCCCTGCCGTAAGCACCTCGGTTCGCGCATCATGCCCCGAGCGCGAACGTCCGTTCCGCGTCGCGATCGTCAGCGAAGCTGCCGCGTTCGGAGCCAACCCGAAGATCGGCCCGATCCACGTGTTGCGTCGTTCGGTGTGCTCGACCTGGTCCGCGGTGGCTCAGCGGGACTGACCGGTCACCGCCGACGACTCGGCTCAGCGCCAGTCAACGCGCTCCCGATCCGTCGATGTGGGCGGACGCCCCACCAACCGGCCGTGGACGACCTGCTCGTGATCGCGAGCAAACGCTGCGGGCCTATCCGCACTTCAGGGGCGCTCACACTTCCCGAACCTCAAACAGGAAGATTGTGGATGCCAGCGTCTCAGTGGCCGCCTTCACGTCTTGGAAGTCTTCGGCGTCCAGTGCCGTCATCGCATCCTCGAGGGTGGGGAAGTCGGCTTCGAGGATCCAGCCCGCTTCTCCGGCCTTGGCTCCCGGACCCATGAGTGAGCCCACGCTGCGCGTGATCGGCTGGCTGCCTGCACTGGCTTTGAACGACGAAGCGATGCCCTCGATCAGAGCGTCGACCTCGACCGGACCTGCTGACTGGGGGAACATCACCAATGCGCGGTACACACGTCAACGGTAGCGCTGTAGTCTCCGGTGCGAGACCGATCAACGGCATCCTCGATCGCGACGGCGAACGCCCGGTTCGGGCGATGCGCCGACGAGCGCCGAATGCCCGATGGGGCGCGGCTCGCAGCCGTGCCCCCGACTCGGCGTTCGGCGTGGCTGTCATGTTGGTTGGCGCACCCGAGCGCGCCTGATGCTCATCGGCAGCCGATCCGGCAGGTCGCGCACGCGAACACCTTTACGTTCTGTAGTGCGGGAGTGCCGGCGGTCGCGGACACCACTGTCCCAGCCCCGGCCTCATCGGTGGCGCCGTGCGGCATCGAGCCGCCTACGAGCCGCCGCGCGCGAGTGCGACCAGCAGGGCAGCCTCCTCGGGGTCGGCGTCAGGCCCGTAGGCAGACACGACAATCCCCTTTCTGCCCCACTCAATGCATGACACGCCCAGGACGATCGCCTCGTCACCGGGATCGCTCGGGCCTTCGAACCGGAACGTGAAGTCGACGACCGCTGTCTCGATCGGGTGGGTCTCATGCATGTCGTCGGCGACGATTCCGGTCTCGCACAGGCGATAGTCGTCCACGTACCCCTGCCTCGCCAGGAAGGCGACCGCTTCGGTGACCGTGTCTGGCGTCCTCATCGAGTCCTCGGATCCGACGATTCCGGTGCGCGACCTGTCGTCATCGGCCATGCTGTCGTCGTGACATCGCAGGCTAGACCGCTCAGGGGTAGCGCTCTCCTGATCCGGCGTCACATCAGTCGACCGGGTCCCCTGATGCGCTGAGGCTTCGTGTCGGGGATCGCGATCATCACGGAGACCTGCATCGATGTGAAGGACACCGACTTCGCCGCCCAGCCAGCGGGCCCGTCGCATTCGTGACCGGACCGGACCCACACGACTCCACCGCTGCAGCCACGACCCCCCGCGGAGTGCTGGACCTGAGCGGGGTCCGCCAGTTTGCACACACGGAGAACGCCAGCGCGTCCATCCTGCTCGCCGCGACGGTTGCCGCCCTCGTGTGGGCGAACTCGCCATGGTCGGCGGCCTACAACGACCTGTGGAACACCGAGCTGGCACTCCGGGTTGGGTCTGACGAGCTGACCCTGGACCTCCAGCACTGGGTGAACGACGGGCTGATGGCCTTCTTCTTCTTCGTGGCCGGTCTCGAGATCCGTCGGGAGATCGACATGGGCGACTTCCGTGAGCGGTCCCGTGTCGCGCTGCCGGTGGTGGCCGCGGTGGGCGGGATGATCCTT
Source organism: uncultured Acidimicrobiales bacterium (assembly GCA_963829955.1). Lineage (GTDB taxonomy): Bacteria > Actinomycetota > Acidimicrobiia > Acidimicrobiales > Ilumatobacteraceae > DASTFY01. The sequence continues at coordinate 229,465 of CAWHKS010000005.1, read as the reverse complement.
CCGGCGCTGATCTACCTGCTTGTCAACCTCGGCGAGCCATCAGCGCGTGGATGGGGCATCGCCATGGGTACCGATACTGCGTTCGCGGTCGGCGTCCTGACCCTGGTTGGCGGCGCCAGTCCACGGGTTCGCACCTTCCTTCTGAGCATGGTCGTGGTCGATGACGCCGTCGCCCTCACGGTGATCGCCGTCGCCTACACCGAGGATCTCGCCGTCGTCCCATTGGTCGTCGCTGTCGGGCTCCTCCTCGCGGTCATCGGCCTGCAGGCCGCCGGGGTTCGCCACGGTGTGCCCTACTTCCTTGCGGGCTTGGGCGTCTGGTTGGCCACCCTCGCATCGGGCGTGCACGCCACGATCGCCGGCGTGGCCATCGGCCTGATGGCGACCGCGTACCCGCCGACCCGCGACGACCTTGCCCAGGCCGGCAGCACCTGGCGGCTGTTCCGGGAGCAGCCGTCCCCGGCGCTGGCCCGGACCGCCAGCCGCACAGTCGCGCTCACGGTGTCACCGAACGAACGGCTGCAGCACCTCTTCCACCCCTGGACTAGCTTCGTCATCGTCCCACTGTTCGCGCTGGCGAACGCCGGCGTCGAGATCAGTGGTGACGGGCTCCGAGACGCGGCGACCTCACCGATCACCCTCGGGATCATCGCAGCGCTCATCGTCGGCAAGCTAGGTGGCATCACCACCGCGACCTGGCTGGCGTGGCGGTACGGCCGGTTCCCGCTTACCGTCCCGTGGCCGTCGCTGGTCGGGGTCGCCACCGTGGCGGGCATCGGTTTCACGGTCTCGCTGCTCATCGCGGACATCTCGTTCGAGGGCCAGGAACTCGTCGAGGCCAAGCTGGGGATCCTCGGCGCGTCGATCCTCGCCGCTGTCCTTTCCTGGGTCGCCTTCCGAGTCATCGACCGGATCGGCGACCGGGCGAAGAGTCGTGGGCTGGTGGCGCCGATCGTCGATCTCTCCGACCCCGTCGATCCCGAGGTCGACCACGTGCGTGGCTCACTCGACGCACCCCTGATGCTCGTCGAGTACGGCGACTTCGAGTGCCCGCATTGCCTCCGCGCCGAAGGGGTGCTCAACGACCTCATCGCCGTCTTCGGCGATGACATGGCGTTCGTCTTCCGCCACCTTCCGCTCGACCAGGTCCACGAGCACGCCCGCCTAGCTGCCGAAGCCGCCGAGGCCGCTGCCTCCCAGGGCCAGTTCTGGGAGATGCACGACGCCCTCTTTGCCCACCAGGACGCCCTCCGCGAGCCGGACCTCAGGTCCTACGCCGAAGACCTCGGCCTCGACGTCGACCGCTTCACGGGCGAGCAGGAGAGCCGACGCCACGCTCTGCGCGTTGAGCGCGATGTCGCCAGCGCCGACGACAGCGGCGCCACTGGCACGCCCACGTTCTTCATCAACGGCCGCCGCCACCACGGCCGCCATGACCTCCCCACACTGACCGAAGCCCTCCAACGCGAGCTCCGCACCGCGCGGCGAGCGGACAGTAGAGAGGACCCGACCACTGACTGAAGGAGACCCCGATGGACAACAAGCAGCTCATGCAGCAGACAGTCGCCCTCGCCAGGGGTGCGGTAGTGACGGACGCCGACGATGACCCTTACGCCCAGCCTGACAGCGCCGACGAAGGCGGCGTTCCTGCACCTCGGTAGCACCTCGCATGACGAGCGACGAGACTGCACCGGCGGGAGGAGGAGGACGCCGTGACCGAGACCCAGCGTTGGCCCGCTATCCCGGTGGCAGGATGGCAGGACACGCGTGACACCTTGCAGCTCTACACGCAGGTGGTGGGCAAGGTCCGTCTGGCCAACGAGCCGCTGACGAACCACTGGTGGAACGTGGCCCTGTACGTCACCGCCCGCGGGCTCACCACCCTGCCGATGCCGCACCCGACCGGTCCCGCCTTCCAGATCGACTTCGACTTCGTCGACGATCGCCTTGAGGTCGTCACCGCCACCGGCGACCGCCGGTTGCTGTCGCTCGAGCCGCGATCGGTCGCCGACTTCTACGACGAGGTGATGCGTCTGCTCGGCGAACTCGACGTCGGTACCGCGATCTGGCCGGTGCCGGTGGAGATCCCAGGCGCGATCCCGTTTCGCGACGATCTCACGCATGGCAGCTACGACGCTGACGCGGTCCGGCGGTTCTGGCTGGCGCTGGTCGAGATGGAGCGGGTGTTCAAAGTCTTCCGGACCCGCTTCGTGGGCAAGGCGAGCCCGGTGCATCTGTTCTGGGGCGCGCTTGACCTCGCCTACACCCGGTTCTCGGGGCGGCCTGCGCCCCCGCATCCAGGCGGCGCCCCGAACTGCGGGCCGCACGTGATGTGGGAGGCGTACTCCCACGAGGTGAGCAGCTGCGGCTACTGGCCGGGCCCGCCCGGTGAGGAAGGCGTGTTCTACGCCTACGCCTACCCGGAACCGCCCGGCTACCGCGACTCGGTCGTCGCGCCTGCTGGTGCCCGCTGGGACGACGACCTGAGAGAGTTCGTGCTGCCCTACGAGGTGGTGCGCACCGCGGGCGACCCCGACGCGTTGCTGCTCGCGTTCCTGCAGTCCACCTACGAGGCGACCGCCACCACCGCCGGATGGGACCGTGACTCCCTCGAACGATCGAACGCAGCCCGCGACGATGGCTGACACCTGCACCCACCTTGACACCGTCGCCGAGGTCACGCCCTCCAGTGCCGGATGCGAGGACTGCATGCACACCGGCGGCCGATGGGTGCACCTGCGGCTGTGCATGCGCTGCGGGCACGTCGGCTGCTGCGACAACTCCCCGAACCGTCACGCCAGCGCCCACTGGACCGAACACGCAGACCACCCGTTGATCCGCTCGTACGAACCGGGCGAGGACTGGTGGTGGTGCTACCCGGACGAGCTGTTCTTCGAGGTCGAGGGTGCGCCGCCGTCACCATCGCACCCCTGAACCAGGAGCCGAGCCATGACCCGCCTGGCGATCCTCGACGAGCTGCGCCAATCGGTCCGAGCGCTGCGCGAGCACATCCCGGCCGTCGTCGAAGGCTACGGCGCGCTGAGCGGCTCCGCGTTCGTCGACGGTGCCCTCGACGCCAAATTCAAGGAGCTCATCGCCCTCGCCGTCACCAAGCAGCGTGACGGCTGCATGGCCACCCACGCCCCTCGTGCCTTCGAGGCATTCCAGGAGTTCGCACCGCGATGAGCGCGAACCCCGCGGTCACGGACGAGCTGGCCACGATGCTGTCTGGATGCGCCACCTTCCGGTCGTGGGCCGAGCAGGACGAGGGCCCGTACCACCGCGACCAACAACCAGTACGGCGGGACATCGTTGAAGACCGTCCAGGCACCGCGCTCCAACTCGGCATCCGCCTCGCGCACGAGGACGGCTCGCCAGCTTCCGCGACGGTGGAGATCTGGCACTGCGACGCCCTCGGCCTTTACTCAGGATTCCCGCCGCCGAAGGATTCGAGCGTGGTGACCGCCGCAACCGCACCCGGCGTGCAGTACTTGCCGGAGGACAGCTTCCTGCGCGGCAGCCAGTCAACCGACGCGGCCGGCATGATCGAGTTTCGCACCATCTTTCCGGGCTGGTATCCCGGGCGGACCGTGCACATCCACCTGATCGTGCAGGTCGGCGACGGTGCCCTCACCAGTCAGCTGTACTTCCCCGAGCACATCAACGACGAGGTGCTGGCCCGGAGGCCCTACTCGGCGCGGCCCGGTCGCGACACGAGCAACGCCACCGACACGATCCTCCCCACGGGCGGCACGCCGGCCGTCGTCGACATCCAGGCTGTCGGCGGCGGGTACCGAGCCGGCGTGTGCCTGCTGCTGCCGAGTGTGTCGTGAGCGGACCGGTCACCTCTGGCGACGTTCCTCCCGTCGCCGACCCCTTCCGACCAGCCGGGTCGCCGCAGGTATCGAGGTCATCGAGAGTCGCGAGAGCTGGGTCGGTGCCTCTCGCGTCCGGCGGGCGCTGCCGCGCCGAGATCGTCTACCGGCTCAATGCCCGCTGACCTGGCTGAACGTCGAGCCTGAGCCGGTAGACGTCTGCCGGCTCGCCGGTGGCGACGAGGATGGCGAAACTGCTCGGCGGCGGCGGCGCTCATGCCGGTTAGGAGGTGTTGGTAGGTGTGCGTGGTGAACCGGGGATGGGAATGGCCGAGGCGTTCGGTGACGACCTTGATGGGCACATCCTTGGCGCGCAGAACGTCCTCTCGGTGGTGGCAGGTCAGTCGTCGTCGGGGGAGTCCCCGAGCAGGGCGCCGTTGCGTAGAACGGAGACCGGGCCGTCCTCGCTGACGGCGATGACGGTGGAGAGCGGGTCGTCGCGGCTGTAGCGGCGGCCTGACGTGTGTCGCGTGCCGCCGAGCGCGTCGACGGTCTCCTCGGCGGCCGCGCTCGGCACCAGCCGCACCCCGAGCTGGCGCAGCACGCCGCTCGCATCGAAGATGGCTGCGCCGTCGACCTGGGTCAGGGCGTGTCGCAGCGGGGCGAGATGAAAGGGTCGGCGGACGTGCAGGGCTGGAGGTGTGGGAAGGCGCTCCTCGACCGGCGGTCCCGGATCGGTGTCGGGCCGGTAGATGAGCAGTGCGCCGATGCCCATCGATCCGAGGTCGTGGACGGCGAACTCGAGCATGGCTTCGAGAACTTCGGGATCGCCGTGGGCTGAACAGGCGGTGACGGCGTCGATCCATTTGCTGACTGGGGGCTCGTAGTGCCAGCTGAAGCCCTCCCATCGCAGCACCCCGAACTCTCCGACAACCCGGACTGACCCGGCGGGATGTCGTTGCACGATCGTCGCGTTGAGCACCTCGGCCAGCACAACGAGGTCACGCTCGGAGCCCGCGGGTCGATCGAAGACCATCCACTCGTCGCGGTGGTCGGTGTGGCGCACCAGCCAGCTCGACAACCCATCGGCAAAGCGGCGAGCGGCGGGAAGGGGCTGCTCACCGAGTGGCTCACGGGTGATGTCGAGCAGTGTCCCCGACGCCCATGTGGCTGGATCCGATCTGGGTTCGAGAATTGTCCCGCTGCTCGCGACGCGCCGTTCATGGACAGTCGGGCGGAGGGCGTGATCGATCTCCTCGATGAGCATCTCGCGGAAGGCGTCGGATCCTTCCGAGGGCAGTCCGCTCTCCTCGAGGTCCTCGGCCAACCGTCGAAGGCGTCCGGTGACGAGTTCAGCCATCGTTGGTGGACGCTACCGGCGTCGCCATTGCAGGTGACCGGAGCCCGGAGGCCCGATTCGCGTCGGCACACAATGCGCCTGCGCTAGGTGGTCGAAGACCTATGGCGACGTGAACCTGGGTCGTCATCGGAACCGTCGCAGGGCGACGGGGGCGTCACCGTGGCCTGAGGGCGTTGGTCTTCGCGACGTCGCCCCGGGTAGCCTGAGTCGACGAACGGGGGCAGCCTGATGTCTCGTCCGATCCATGTTGACAGTCGGTGACCGTCGCTTGTTCGCCGGAAGATGTCTGGTCGGTCGTGGCCGACTAGCGCACCGACGTGGAGTGGCGCAAGGCCTGACCGACATGACGCCAGACCCGCCTGGTCCGCCCGCCGTTGGTACGAAGGTGCACGAGGTGCTCAAGACGTACATGCTGATCCTCACGCTTGTTTCCGGGGTCGCGGCCAACGGGCTGTTGGTGTACGCGCGAGAAGACGATCGCGATCGGGACGATCGCGATCGCCCAGGTGGTTCAGCCTGCTCTCGCGGTGGTGTGGTCGTTCTTGCTCCTGGGAGAGACGCTGCGGGGCGGGCAGTTCGTTGGCATCGCAATCGCGCTGAGCGTGCTGCTCGTCTTCATCGTGATCAACCAGCGCGGCGAACAGCGCCGGACGAAGGAAGTGGTCGTACCACCGATGGCCAGTGAGGGTCCCGGCGCGCCGGTGGTGCTCTGATCTGACGACGGTGAGCTCAGACGTTCAGGCGATCTGTCTGACAGTGTGGGCGTCGGTTCGGTCGAGGTCGGTGATGAAGTGGGTGGCGGCGTCCATCCGCCGATCGGCCGTCTCACAGAGGTCGCGTGCTGTGGCGATGTCGCCCGCTTCGGCTGCGATGCGGGCCAGCGCGTCGAGGGCGAAGACTTCGACGTGGGCGTGGTCGTTGCGTCGGGCCTCGTCGAGGATGGCGAGGAGACGTCCCTCGGCGCCCGGTTCCCGGTCCGCCGCGTCCATCGCGGCGAGCAGGCATTCGCCGAGCGCGGCCTGTTCGCCGCCCCCGGCGGCGCGGTGCCACACAGCCGCCGCTTCGAGGGCCGTCCGCGCGTCGGCGACCTGGCCGAGCGCCCGCAGGACGCGACCGAGGTGAACTCGGGTGAGCGCCGCTAGCCGTACATCACCGGTCGCCTCAGCCTTGTCGATTGCCAGTCCGAGGGTGGAAGCACCAGCGTGGTAGTCACGGGCTTGGCATTGCGCTCGTCCGAGACTGGACAGTTGATACGCCTCTGTCTGCAGGAAGCCGAGACGTCGCGATGTTTCCGCGGCGCGACCGAGGTGGGCGACGGCATCGTCGAACCGGTGCTGGATGCGGGCCAGCTCGCCGAGCACTGTTTCGCCGCGAACATGCAGCCACGGGTCGTCGACTGTTCGCAGCCAGTGCTGGACGTGATCGACAGCGTCGACGCTACGCTCCTCGTCATCGGCTGAGATCGCGGCTCGAGCGGCGAAGAGCCAGTTGGCGGCCTGATCCCATGGTCGGTCCAAACCGGTATAGAGGGCGTCACAGCGCTCGGTCAGCCCGATCGCTTGCGTGAAGTCCCCGGCATGTGACACGACGTAGGCGAGGTAATAACAGCAGCGTGCCTGCAGGTCGACATCGTTGATCGTGTCGGCGAGGTCGGTGGCGTCGGCGATGTGGTCGCGGGCGAGTTCGAGGCGATCCATCGACGCTTCGATCCACCCTGCGAGCAGCAGGGCGTTGGCTCGGTTGCGGGCGGGTGCGGCGTCGCCGGCCGCATCGAGGGCGGCCAGAATCCGTTGCGCGCCTCTGCTGTCGCCAAGCACGACCCACGCCCATCCGAACCCGTTGACGAGGCTGAACGCGACCGGCGGGTCGTTCACGATGCTCCAGCTCAACGCGGCGTCGATGTTGGCGCGCTCGGCCCGAGCGAAGGCGAGATGCTCCGCTTGCCGACTGCTGCGGACACCCGGCGTGGATGATCCGGCGGCGTCGGCGAACCATGCGGCGTGGGCGGCGAAGGCGCGCTCGGACAGTCCGGCCTCGGTCATCGCGTCGAGTGCGAACGCGCGAATGCTGTCCAGCAGCCGGTAACGAACGGTCATCGGCGCTTCTTCGTCGTCGACGATCACCAGAGAACGGCTGGCGAGTCGGCCGACCACGTCGATCGCGGCGGCTGCGGGCACGTCGAGCACGGCGAGGACGGACTCGACGGCCGGTAAGGGAGCGCCGCCGGCGAAGGTCGCCAGCGCCCACAGCCCCCGCTGATCGTCCGGGAACAACAGGTCGTAGCTCCACCGGATCGTCGACTTCAATGCTCGGCGACGTTCTGGGCGGCGGCTGGTCGGGTCGCTCAACACGTTGAACCGATCGTCGAGCCGGCGAGTGATCTCCTCGAGCGACAAGGTCTTGGTTCGTGCCGCGGCGAGCTCGATCGCCAGCGGCAGACCATCGAGCGACCGGCACAACTCGTGCACGGCGTCGTCCGCCTCGCTCGAAGCGCGCTTCAGGCGTTGCGCATTTGCTCGACGACCAAACAACTCGACGGCGTCGGAGAGCGCAAGCGGTGCGAGTTCGAACACAACCTCACCGTCGGCGTCGAGTGGGACCTGGCTGGTGCACAGGATCCGCACCCCGGGGGCGGCGTCAAGGAGGCGCACCGCGAGCGCCGCGGCCGCGTCGATGACGTGCTCGCAGTTGTCGAGGATGACCAACGCGATGCTGCTCTTGAGGCGCTCGAACAGCGCCGCCTCGCCGCCCACGTTCAAGGCGGCGACCAATGTGTCGACTACATCGTCTGCGGAGGCCGCGGTTTCGAGTCTGGCCAACCAGACGCCATCGGGCGCGACGCCGTCCGATGAGCTCAGCCTGCGGCCGACCGACGTCGCCACCGCTGTCTTCCCGACGCCGCCCGGCCCGACGATCTCGACGAGTCGCCCGTCGACGAGTAGATCGGCGACCGCCGCCACTTCGCTGTCGCGACCGACCAGTTCAGCCGAGATCGACGGCAGGTTTCCGGCCGGCCTGTCCGGCCCGAGGCCTCGTACCGCGGACGAGGCGACGCCCAGTGACGGGTGGTGGACCAGGACCTGGTGCTCGAGTTGCTGTAGTTGCCGTCCAGGCTCGAGGCCGAGTTCGTCGGCCAATCGGTTCCTGGCTCGCTGGTACGTCGCCAGCGCATCGGCCTGACGGCCGTCGCGGTACAAGGCGACCATCAGCAACGCCCACAAGCCCTCGCGCAGCGGACTCTCGCTGACGAGTCCTTCGAGTTCGCCGATCACCTCGCCCGAGGCGCCGAGATCGAGCCGCGCCGCGAGCTGGTCCTCGACGAGACCGAGCCGAACCTCCTCGAGGCGGGCACGGTACGGCGTGACCCAGTCGCCATCACCGGCGGCGGACAGGATCTCGCCCCCGAAGAGCGACAGCGCCGTCGTGCTCGTCTCCAGCGCCGCGGACGGGTCGCCGGCGCCTCGAAACGCTGCGGCCTGTTCGGCGAGACGGAGCACCTCGAGCGCATCGACCGCGCTCGGGTCGACCTCCAGCGTGTAACCGGCACTCGTCCCCGTCACCAGCGCGGGGTCGCCCAGCGCGCGGCGCAGCCGGGACACCTTTGTCTGCAGCACGTTGCGCGCCGTGCCAGGCGCCTCGTCAGCCCAGAGATCCTCGATCAAGCGCTCGGTGCGGACCATCACACCGGCCTCGAGGGAGAGACGCACCAGCACTTCGGTCGTCTTGCCACGCCGGACGGGGACGCGCTCACCGTCCCGGTGCAGCTCGACGACGTCGAGCACTGACACCGCGATCACCACGTCAGGGTACGCCCGAGGCTTTCGTGACAGCGCGGTGTCAGGGGTTCCGCCCACGCTGCACCCATGCCCGCCGAACTCGACAACGTGATCTACCAGCTGGTGGTGGGCGGCGACGCCGCCATCGCCGAGATCATCGAGCGGGCCCAGACCAGTGACGACGTGACCACCATGGTGGCCGCTGCACTGTTCGCTCCCGTTCCTGACGATCTGCTGCAGCGGGCCGCCGGGGTCGCGCAGACGACGCGCGACCGCCAAGTCGTCGCGATCGCCGTCGCCCACGTCGCCGGCGACGCCGATCGTGTCGACGTCCTCGCCCGCGACCACCTCGTCGACCATCCCGACAGCGTCCTGGTCGCCTGGATCAGTGCCAACACCCACCCACAACCACCAACCCGGAAGGACCCGTCATGATCCCCTCCACCAGCGTCACCACCACCGCGACCAGCATCGATTCGCCCGTTGACCAGCTCCCAGGTCGCCGCTCGTTCCGACCGTGGTGGCGTTGGCTGCTCGTTGCCCTGGCCTTTCCCGTGGCGGGCGAGATCGGTCATCTCGTCGCCGGCCGGGTCGACTCGCTGTCGGCAGCCGTCCTCGGCGGCGTCGTCACGGGTGCCGGAATCGGCGCCGCCCAATGGGCGCTGCTACGCCGCCGCGGCGTCGGTGTCGGCTGGATACCGGCAACCGCCGTCGGGCTCGGTGCCGGTCTCGCCGTCGGAGCCGCACTCGTTTCGTATCGCACCGACATCACGTCCCTCGCACTCATGGGTGCGATCTGCGGACTGGCCGTGGGCATCGCCCAAGGCGCCGTGCTCGGCAACACCAAGCGCATGCTCGGTTGGAGCGCCGTCACCGCCGTCCTGTGGGCCGCCGGCTGGAGCGTCACAACCGCCGGTGGCATCAGCGTCGATCAGCAGTTCGTGGTGTTCGGCGCCTATGGCGCGATCACATCGACCTTCCTCCAGAGCATGATCATCGGCTCGTTCATTCCGGGCAAGGCGGCGCAGCCATGACCGCCGCCGGGACGCACGTCGTGTTCGGCACCGGCCCCGCCGGCCGAGCGGTCGCAACTGCACTCCTCGATCAGGGCATCCGTGTTCGCATGGTCAACCGAACCGGCGCCCCGGTCCTCACGGGCGTGGAGACGATCGGCGGTGACGCCACCGACGTCGACTTCGCCCGCCATGTGGCCGCCGACGCCGACACCGTGTACTTCTGCCTCAACGCGCCCAACTACCACCGCTGGGCCGAAGAGTTCCCGCCCCTCCAGCGCGCCGTGGTCGGCGCGGCCAGGTCAGCAGACGCCAAGCTCGTCGTCCTTGAGAACCTCTACATGTACGGTCCGAGCACCGGGCTGCTCCGTGAGACAACCCCGGTCAACCCGACGAGCGCGAAGAGCCGGACTCGCGCCGCCATGTCCGCCGAGCTCCTCGACGCACACCAGCGCGGCGAGGTCCGCGTCGTCATCGGTCGAGCCTCGGACTTCGTCGGCCCCGGCGTGCGCGACTCCGCCCTCGGCCAGTTCGTGTTCCAACCCGCTCTGGCCGGCAAGCGGGCCCAGACGATGGGACGACCCGACACCCAACACACCTACAGCTACGTCCCCGACGTGGGCCGCAACCTCGTCCTGCTCGGCACGCGCCCCGACGCCTACGGCCAGGTGTGGCACCTGCCGAACCCCGAGACCCGCACCACCCGGCACGTCATCATCGACGTGTACGCCGCGGCGGGGCAGCGCCGCACCGACGTCACCGCCCTCAAGCGACCGATGCTGCGAGCGCTGGGGCTGTTCAACCGCAACGTCCGCGAGCTCTTGCACACCTACTACCAGTTCGCTGCGCCGTTCGTTGTCGACGACTCGGCGTTCCGCCACGCCTTCGGCGGCCAGACGACGCACTGGGCCGACATCGTCGCCAGCACCGTCGAGTGGTACCGCGCCCACGCCGCACAACCCGAATTGCCCACCGGTCTCACAGAAGCCACAACCTTGGAGGTGGCCGCGTGATGTCCTCGCTCGCCTCGCTGGTCGTTCGCCGCCGTCGTGCGGTCATCATGATCTGGATCGTGCTGCTCATCGGCGCCGGCACCGTCGGCAGCTCGGCCTTCTCCGTGCTCTCCTCCAGCTTCGGCGCCGGACCGAGCACCGAATCGGGCCGCGTCGCTGAGCGACTCGACGAACTCGCCGGAACCGGCGGCGAGATCGCCATCATCGCCGACGGCATCGACGTCGACGACCCCGCCGTCGCCGCATCCCTAGCTGCCGGGCTCGCCCGCGTCGCCGCGATCAACGGAGTGATCGCCATTGCCGACCCGTGGTCAACGGGCTCGGATGCCCTTCGCGCCAGCGACGGTCGCGCCGCTCTCGCCGTCGTCACCGTCACCGGCGGCCTCGACGAGGGAGCCGAAGTCGACCTTGCCCACCGGATCACCGATGTCGCCCGCGACCTCGACGCCCCCGACGTGCTCGTCGGCGGCAACGTGCTTGTCGGTGAGCAGTTCGGCACCGCCTCCGAAAATGACCTCCTGCGCGGCGAAGCGATCGCTCTACCGATCGCGTTCCTGGCCATGATCTTCCTCCTCGGTGGCCTCCGCGCCGCCGGCATGCCCATGCTCGTCGCCCTCGCAGGTGTCATCACCTCGCTCGCCGTGCTCGTCGCAGCAACGGTGCTCGGCGACGTGTCGATCTTCTCGATCAACGTCGTCAACATGCTCGGCATCGGCCTCGGGATCGACTACGGCCTACTCATGGTCAGCCGGTTCCGCGAGGAACGCGGCCGCGGACGCGACCTGCACGACGCCGTCGTCCAGACCGTCGCCACCGCCGGCAAGACCGTCGTCTTCTCCGCCCTCACCGTCGCTGTCGCGATGTGCGGCCTGTTCGTCTTCGGGCTGCCCATCCTCACCTCGTTCGGCATCGCCGGCCTCGGCGTCGTCCTGCTCTGCATGACCGCCGCCGTCACGCTGCTCCCGGCGACCCTCGCCGCCGTCGGCGGCAGAATCCCGTCGACCGCTCCCGTCGCCGACGTCGCCGGCCGCTTCTACCGCCTCACCCGCTGGGTGCAAGGCCACGCCGTCGCTGTCGGCGCCGCCGCCGTGGTCGTGCTGATCCTCCTCGGCGTGCCGTTCCTCGGCTCGCGCTTCGAGATCGGCGACGCCCGCACCCTGCCCCGCTCGTCCGAGGTCCGCGACGTCGCCCTCACCCTCGCCGACCGGTTCCCGGCCCGCGGCACCGACCCCGTCACCGTCATCGCCGGCACCGACGCCGACAGCGCCGAATTCGCGGCCTGGTACGAGCAGCTCTCGACCACGCCCGGCGTCGTCGGCACCTCCATCCGGCCCGACACACCGTCAGGCCTCACCGTCGTCGACGCCACGCCCGCCGGGACCTCACAGGGTCCCGAAGCGTCCGGACTCGTCGCTCAGCTTCGCGGTGGCCAGCCGACATTCGACACCGAGGTCGGCGGCATCGCCGCCGAGCTCATCGACATCAAGGCCCGGCTCAGCGAACGCCTCCCGTTGGCCGCCCTCATGGTCGTCGCCGCCACCCTCGTGCTGCTGTTCCTCATGACCGGCTCGATCATCGTGCCGATCAAGGCCGTCGTCATGAACATCCTCAGCCTCTGCGCCAGCTTCGGAGCGCTGGTCTGGATCTTCCAGGAAGGACACCTCGCCAGGATTGTCGGCTTCGACTCCGTCGGCGCCCTCGATCTGTGGATGCCGGTGCTCATCCTCATCTTCGCCTTCGGGCTCTCGATGGACTACGAGGTCTTCCTGCTCTCCCGGATCAAGGAGGTGCACGACGAGACCGGCGACAGTGACCTCGCCGTCGCCGTCGGCCTGCAGCGCAGCGGACGCATCATCACCTCCGCCGCCCTCCTCATCGTCATCGTCTTCGCCGGCTTCGCCGCCGGTGAAGTTCTGGCCATCAAACAGCTCGGGGTCGGGCTCGCCATCGCCGTCCTCGTCGACGCCACCATCGTCCGCACCCTCCTCGTGCCCGCCACCATGAACCTCCTCGGCGAACGCAACTGGTGGGCCCCCGCACCATTGCGTCGCTTCCATCAGCGATTCGGGCTCCACGAGGCACCGGCACCGACCACACCGCCCGCCCGCGAACCTTCGATCGACCTCAGCCAAACCAGCGAGGACACCGAGCCAGCCGTCCAGGATGAGCCCATCGGTGCCTACTCTGGGACGATGCTCCGATGACATCGCTCCAGGGCACGCCCGACCTCGACGAGCTCACCATCACGATCGTCATCGACAACGCCACCGACACTCTCTCGAGCATCGCCCCAGGCCTGCCGCAGCTCCCCGAAATCGCCTACCTGCTCAGCGGAATCTCGCCCACCGGCCAGCACGATGGCCACAACTGCGTCGTCGCCTTCGACCACCTCTGCGTCGCCTGCCACGGCTTTTCCGCGCTCGCCACCGCACGCCAGGACGACCGCACGGCAACCGTGCTGTTCGACGTCGGCCCCTACGGCGACGTCTGGCTCGCCAATGCCGAACGGCTGGCCGTCGACCTGTCCACCATCGACGTGCTGTTCCTGTCGCACTGGCACTGGGACCACTCCGGCGGCATCACCACCGTCGTCGCTGCCATCGCCGCGGCCCGCGACCATGCCGGTCGCCCACCGCTCGTCGTCGACGTCCACCCCGACCGGCCCGACCAGCGCGGCATCCTCACGCCACTCGACGTCTTCGCCATGCTCCCGCCCGAACCAACCCTCGAAGCCATCGAGACCGCCGGCGGCAACGTCGCCACCCACTCCGACGTGCACGTCGTCGCCGATCACTTCCTCGCCAGCGGCGACATCCCACGTCAGACCAGCTACGAAACCGGCCTGCCGGGCCACCACACATGGCACGGCGACCAGGTCACCCTCGACACGGGCATCCACGACGAGCGCTTCCTCGCCGCTACCGTGCGCGGCCGGGGAACGACGGTGCTCACCGCGTGCTCGACACGCCGGCGTCGTCAACGTCGGCCTCGAAGCACGGCGGCTCCTCCCCGACCAGCAGGTCGACCTCCTGCTCGGCGGCTACCACCTCGCCGGCACAACCGTCGAAGACCGCATCGAACCGACCATGCACGACCTCACCAACCTCGTCACACCCCGGATCGTCGCACCAGGACACTGCACCGGCTGGCGAGCCGCCGCCGCACTGGCGAACGCATACAACACGACCGGCTACGCGCCCAGCGTCGTCGGCACTCGCTACCTGCTCAACGCCTCGTAGACCGCCGACCTTGGGCGTCACCGTCGTCCGGGAGCCGCGGTGGTGATCATTGGGCGGTCCCCGCCGATCGTCGCGATCGTCGGGCATCTGACCATCGCCGTCGTTCTCATCGTGCCGTTCAGGCTGCGAAAGCATTGCGGCGCGATGCGGTGACGGTGCGACGTGGTGAGCTTCATCCACCAAGACGATCCCGAGTCGGATCAGCGCCCCGCCGACGTTGGCCGCGCGAGCGGCCATCTCACGGCACTTGTCACGCTCACTTCGATCAGCTTCACGAGCGAGCGCGGCCGACCACCATCTCGGCGAGTCTGGACGCGCGACGAGTCTGTCGGCACTGACCTGGCGCGGGGCGAAGTAGCGTCGATCTCACCAAGGCGCGGGCGCTGGAGGGTGCAGCCATGCAGGAGACGCCCGCGGTACTTCCGCCGCCGGAGCCGTGTACGGCAACGGGTCTGCCAGCCGGCTTCGTCAGCCCTCCTGCGTGGGCGGTCGATGCGACCAACGAGCTGCGACTGATTCCTGCCCTTCGCAGCGCGGCGCAGACTCGCGATCCGTACCAGATCCTCGCCCGGTCCGCAGCAGCGTTCGTCCGCGCCCAGAACCCGGGGTACGTGCCGGTGCCACAGGAGCAGTACCGACTGGGCAACGCGCTCGCCGATCTCGCCGTCACCGGCCGGCGAACGTACTGCCTCCTGGCGACGCCGGCGCGCACCCCAGCGGACGCAAGCCGACTCGTCGGCTCGGGCGCCCATGTCGACCTGCAGACGGCGCCGTACACCGAGTCTGAGCTGCTCGACAAGATCGACGCCCTGCTCGTGCCGCTCGTGTCCGCGACACCGACGCAGAGGCTGATCGGGACGCTCGCAGCGCTCGATCGGGCCTTCGCCACTGCCTGGGCGATTCGCGGTCCTGTGACCGTGCAGAACGCCAAGCGACCGGCACTCGGCTGGATCGCCGTCTCGGGCGAGGACGACATGCCTCACCGACCGACCAACCTGCCGGCACCACCGTTCGAGCAGTACGAGATCCCCGTGACCGTGCCCGGCACGCCGAGCCACGCCGCTCTGACCCTGCAGACCCGGTTCCTCATCGCGTCCGGCCAGTCACCAGTGGCCGGTGCCGTGCCCACCTCCATCCCCCGCCGCCAGCTGCCCCCGAATCCTCGGCCGAGCGTTCCTGACGGCGACGGCGTGCTGCTCTTCCTGCACGGTCACGTGTCGGGCGCCGAGGAGGCGCTTGCGATCATCCCCCTCCTGCACCGTGCGGGCCTGGCCCGGGGCAAGTCCTTGTCCATCATCTCGGTTGACCTGCCGAACTGCGGCTACTCCGAGACCTTCAGCCACACGAGGGTCGCCGCGTCGAGCGCGACCAGTTACCCGTCTGGACCCTTCGACAACGAGCCCATCCGCACGCCAGTCCTCGACTTCATCGAAGACTTCGTCGTCGCCTTCGTGAACGCGCTCGACGCCGTCACCCCGATCAGGGATCGGTTTCTGGGCGTCTTCGGCGGCAGCCTCGGGGGGAACCTTGGGTTGCGGCTCGGGCGGCGCAGCGTGATGCCGGTCTGGCTCACCGCCGGGATTGTGTCGTGGAACGCGGCGTCCGTTTGGGACCCGATGGTCAACGACCACTTGAAGAGCATCGCTCCCGGTCAGTGCGTCGCGAACTGGGAGGCGCCGGAGTTCACGGACTCCCGCAAGAACTACTTCCACGAGGTCTATGAGAAGACGGTCCTTCCAGGGATCGTGCCTTTCACCCAACCCCAGCTGTGGTACAGCAGTGGCTGGGAGCCCTGCAAGAGCTTCAACATCGATGGCTCGCGCCGGGCGAGGCGCGAGGTCTACAGCACGAACCTCCGGCAGTGGCACTGGCGGGTCGCGGGGGAGCAGCTCATCTACAGCCACGTCGACCGAGTGGTCCACCGTGACAACAACACTCCGTGGCGCTACGAGCTCAACGTCGTACGCCAGTTGCTGATCGCCAGCGCGGAGGACAACTTCGCTGGCTCGAACATCTTCGACGCCACCCGGAAGCTGGCCGGCCTCATGCGGACAACCCCTGGCACGAGCCTCTTCCTGCTGAACACCGGTCATTCCGTCCACTTCGAGCGCCCGGCGTATCTGGCTGAGCAGATCGCCGAGTTCCTCGTGCCGCGACGGCCAACGCCGCCGAGCCGATGGGAGTACCAGGGCGGATCGGCAACCTCGGCTCCGGCCGTGTGCTCGTGGGGAGCCCGGCGGTTGGACCTCTTCGCTCGGGGTCAGGACAACGCGCTCTGGCACCGGTGGTACGAGAACAGTTGGTCACCGTGGGAGTCGTTGGGAGCGGTGTTGAGCTCCGGTCCCGCGGCCGTGTCGTGGGGGCCGTACCGCATCGACGTGTTCGCCCAAGGGCAGGACCGGACCCTTTGGCACCGGTGGTTCGACGGCCGCTGGTCCGTTTGGGAATCACTCGGAGGGGTGCTGACCTCGGCACCGACGGTGAGCTCGTGGGGACCCGGGCGGTTGGACGTGTTCGCTCGGGGTCAGGACGACGCGCTCTGGCACCGGTGGTACGAGAACAGTTGGTCATCGTGGGAGTCGTTGGGAGGGGTGCTGGCCTCCGCGCCGGCCGCGGTCTCGTGGGGTCCCAACCGCATCGACGTCTTCGCGCAGGGCTCGAGCAATGATCTCGTGCACCGGTGGTACGACAACGGTTGGTCGGGATGGGAGTCCTTAGGCGGTGTGCTGACGTCGGCGCCGGCCGTGAGCTCATGGGGGAACAGCAGGCTGGACGTGTTCGCCCGAGGTCAAGACAACGCCCTCCGGCACCGCTGGTACGACGGCAATTGGTCTGGCTGGGAGTCCCTAGGAGGGGTGTTCGGCTCTGGTGTCGCTGCTGTCTCGTGGGGCCTCAATCGCATCGACGTGTTCGTGCGCGGTCTCGACAACGCGGTCTGGCGCATCTGGTACGACCAGCGGTGGGGCGCCTAGCTCGGCGTGCCCAGCGGGGAGGTTGTCCCCCGCAGCAGTGGCTGAGTGCCTCGATGGGTGACACCCAGCCGGTGGGTGTGTTCGACCAGAGGACGGAATCACCATGTCCTCGTAATGTGGGTCGTCGTCGGGGCGCTCACAATGCGGAGGACGTCCACCATCAAGACGGGGTCCGTAGATGAACGAAGCTGCCCTGGCCGCGTTGTCGGTCGTCATCTTCGGGTGGGCGATCCTGTCGGGCTGGTTCGCCCGGCACAACCTGACCGGGCCGCTCGTGTTCATGGTCGCCGGGTTGGTCCTGGCGAACTCGAGCTGGGGGATCGGCAGCATCGACGTAGAGGGCTCGACGGTGCACGGAATGGCCGAGATCACCCTGGCGCTGCTGCTGTTCGGTGACGCTTCCGTGGTGCGGCCGGCCGCGGCACGCCACGATCTGTCCTTGACGACCCGACTGTTGGCGATCGGGCTGCCGCTGTCGATCGTCGCCGGCGCCGCGTTGGCGGTTCTGGTGTTCCCGAGTCTGCCGTTGGCCGTGGCCGGGCTGATCGCGGCGAGCCTGGCGCCGACCGATGCCGCCCTCGAGCGCGTCGGTGATCGCCGACGAGCGGCTCCCTGCCCGTGTCAGGCGGGTGCTCAACGTCGAGAGCGGCCTCAATGACGGGATCGCCACGCCGGTCGTCACGTTCTGCATCGCCGCTGCCGCGACGGCGCTCGGCGTGGTCGGAAGCGACTTCGAGCACGGGTTCGGGGCGTTGGGCCAGCTGCTGGTCGGCGCGGCGGTCGGCGCTGCGGTTGCGTTCGTCGGCGGCCGGCTCATCGCCTTCGCTCACCAGCGCGGCTGGATGCAGTCAGGGCCTCGACAGCTGGCCACCCTGGCCCTTGCCCTGCTGGCGTTTCTCGTGGCGTCAGAGGCTGGTGGGAACCCGTTCGTGTCCGCCTTCGTCGGCGGGTTCGTCTTTGGGTGGTCAGCCCGGGACGACGCGGTCGAGGCGGTCGAGCTCACCGAGCTAGGCGGGAACCTGCTGTCGCTCGCGCTGTGGTTCATCTTCGGCGCCGCTTTCGTGATCCCCGCGTTCGAGGATCTCGATGCCCGGATCGTGATCTACGCCGTCGTCAGCCTCACCGTGGTGCGGATGGTGCCGGTGGCACTCGCACTCATCGGAACCCGACAGGGACGGGCGACGGTGGCGTTCGTCGGTTGGTTCGGCCCGCGTGGGCTGGCGTCTGTGGTGTTCGCCCTGCTGGCCATCGAGGAGCTCGGCGGCACCGACCCGCGTGTCATGGTCGCCGTGAACACGATCGCCGTGACGATCGTGTTCAGCGTCATCGCGCACGGCATCACGGCGCGACCGCTGGCCACCCGCTACCTCTCTGGGCTCAACAGCACACAACGCGCGTCGGTGGATGTCCCTGCATCCGAGTCCGATCGGTGAGGCCACGAGCGGCTCGACCTCTGGTCGACACGCGAGGGCTGCATGGTGGATTCATCAGTTCCTCGTGATGCGGGCTGGGTCTGCACATAGGGGAGCAGGCGTAGTTCGGCCGGTGTGAGCGGTGACGCGCCGGTGACCCCTGCCGAGGTGCTCGCGACGTGGCTCCGGCGGGCCGTTCACCGAACTCTCGTGGTGCGAGCCTCGGGCGCGCTCGCGGAGGCAGCGCCGCTGGGCGCTCGGCACCATCTGCCACCGTCCACATCGCCGACTCGGTCGCGCGCTGGCGATGAGTTCTCGGCGCGCCGTCCGTCCAACCTCGTGCCGCTGTGGTAGCGAAGCCAGAAGCAGCTACCCGATACTCAAGGACAAGGACACGAGCATGCGAGAACTCCTCGTCGACTTCATCACTTCCCTCGACGGTTACGCGTCCGCGGAGGGCTGGCCCGGCTTCTGGGGTTTGCAGGGTCCTGAGTACCTCGCCTGGCTGGGTGAGCAACCCGAAGTCACGTACGTGATGGGAGCGAACACCTACCGGCTGATGTCGGGCTTCGCTGCCGGAGAGATGCCAGCGGGAACGGACGAGTTCAACGCCGACGAGGAGGCGTCCGTCGACGAACTGACGCGAGCCGCGAAGGTGGTGTTCTCCGCATCGCTCGAGGAGCCGCTCACATGGGCGAACGCCACGCTCGTACGCGATGACGCGGTCGAAGCCGTCCGGGCGATGAAACAGGGCGGCTCGGGTCTGTTGAGCACGATCGGCAGCATCAGCCTGTGCCGGTCGCTGCTGCGAGCCGGGCTCGTGGATCGCTTCCGGGTCGTGATGTTCCCGGTGATCACCGGGGCGACGGGCGCAGAACGCATCTACGACGGCTACCCGGATGTCGCCCTCGAGATGATCGACCACCGCACCTTCGACGGCCGCATCCAGCTGGTCGAGTACCGGCCCCGCGTCCTCGAGCACCCACCGCTCGACCCCGCCGAGTGATTCCCACCCACTTCGGGCGGGCACATCTCGCGCCATCGCGACATGACGTCCCTGCACCCGCGCTCGTCCGCATCGGCGACCGGCGATCGTCGCCGTGGCTGCCGGCCTGGTAGTGATCGCGGCCCGCGGGGACTCATCCTCGTGGGGTAGCCCGTAGCGCCCGGAACCGTTCGGCCTCGGCGCGATGGACCCGGCTGGCCCACGCCGGGGACCCGCGCGATCGCCGCAGGTGCGTTGCGGCAAGCTGTGCGGCGTGGAGGAGATCGAGGCGGACACCCACCCCGCGGATCCACGAGGAGAACGGCCTGCTGTTCGGCCAGATCGCCGTTCGACCGCCGGACCGGACCCGACGTTCATTGACGAGGGCGGGGATCCGCCCTGCTGGTGCCACCTCTTCGAGGACGGGACGCGGCGATGAACCTCGCCGTGTGGGTGGAGCGGAACGGCCGCCAGCGGCCCGACGGCCCGGCGCTGGCTGACGGCGAACGCATCCACGCCGGCTGGGGCGAGTTCGCCGCCCGGACGGCGAGCGCGGCCTCCGGTCTGCGCGACGACTTCGGTCTGTCGCCCGGTGACCGGGTCGCCATCGTGATGCGCAACCGGCCCGAGTACCTCGAGGCGCTGTTCGCCATCTGGCATGCCGGTCTCGTGGCCGTGCCGGTCAACGCTCGCCTCCATCGCGACGAGATCGCCTACATCCTCGACCACAGCGAGTCGGCTGTCGTCGTGACCGACGCCGACCATGCCGGCGATGTCGAGTCACTGGTCGGCACCGTCGCTTCACTCAAGGCAGCGATGGTGGCGCCCGGTGAGCGGTGGGACCGGCTCACGGCCTCGTCGCCGGTGCCGCTCGTCGGGCGGCAGCCGGAAGACCCGGCCTGGCTGTTCTACACGAGCGGCACCACAGGCCGGCCCAAGGGAGCCACGCTCACACACCGCAACCTGCTCATGGCGACGCTCAGCTACTTCGCCGACATCGACCCTGTGATGCCGAAGGACTGCATCCTCCATGCCGCGCCGCTGTCGCACGGTTCGGGGCTCTACGGGCTACCCCACGTGGCCCGGGGGGCCGTGAGCGTGGTTCCGGAGTCCGGCGGCGTGGACGGCGATGAGATCGCCGCCCTCCTGCGGCGCTGGCCGGGCATGTCGTTCTTCGCCGCACCCACCATGGTGAAGCGGCTGACCAGCGACCGGGCTGTCGCCACCGCGGATCTCTCCCCCCTGAAGACGATCATCTACGGCGGCGCTCCGATGTACCTGGCCGACCTGGAGGACGCACTCGAGGTCTTCGGTCCCCGCTTGGCCCAGATCTACGGGCAGGGCGAGAGCCCGATGACGATCACCGCCCTGTCCAAGGAGGACCACGCCGACCGGGACCATCCCCGGTGGGGGGACCGCCTGCAGAGCGTCGGTGTCCCCCGCACCGATGTCGACGTCCGCGTCGTCGACGACGACGACCGCGACCTTCCCGCCGGCGCCGTCGGCGAGGTGGTGGTCCGGGGCGACGTGGTCATGGCCGGCTACTGGAAGCAGCCCGATGCCACCGCCGAGGCCCTGCGAGCAGGTTGGCTGCACACCGGCGACGTCGGGAGCTTCGACGACGACGGATACCTCACGCTGCGGGACCGGTCCAAGGACCTGATCATCAGCGGGGGGATGAACATCTATCCCCGGGAGGTCGAAGAGGCGCTGCTCCGCCACCCTGGCGTCCGAGCAGCCGCCGTCGTCGGCCGGCCCGACACGGAGTGGGGCGAGGCGGTCGTGGCGTTCGTCGTCGCGGCCGACGGCGCTGCCCCGCCGCCGGTCGAGGACCTCGATCGGACGTGCCTCGACAACATCGCCCGCTTCAAGCGTCCCAAGGACTACCTGTTCGTCGACGCCCTGCCGACCAACAACTACGGCAAGGTCGTCAAGCGGGAACTCCGCGATCGGCTCCGGGCCGAAGCAGAGGAGGGTGGTTCGGCCACCTGTTAGGTTCCGCCTCGCAGGCAGGTCGAGGGGCTCGGGGGTGTGCCGCTCGACATCAACGTCGGCCCGTTGCGACCCACTGACGAACGGTGAGGAGGCTGTCTCCCATGAAGCTCGCTCTTTACTTGCCGAACTTCCGTGACAAGGTGACCGTCAAGGAGCTCGAGGATCTCACGAACCTCGCCGAGGAGCTCGACTTCGACTCCGTCTGGACGCTCGACCGGATCGTCGTCCCGGAAGCGTCCGATCGCGCGGAGCTCCAGTACTCGTTCGGCATGATGGAGGAGTTCCCGAAGGCGTTGCCGGTGTCCTCCGGAGGTGAGTGGCTCCAAGGCTGGCCGCTGATCCCGTGGCTCGCCGCGAAGACGACGAAGGTGCGGATCGGCATGAGCATCACCGACACGCCCTACCGCGCGCCCGGTGTCCTCGCGGCGGAGATCGCCACCGTCGACCACCTCTCGAACGGCAGGGTCAACGTGGGCGTCGGGTCCGGCTGGATGCCCGAGGAGTTCGCAGCCGCGAGCGCCTCGCACATCTTCCCCAAGCGGCACACGCACGTGCGCGAGACGATCGAGATCATGCAGGGCATCTGGACGAACGACCTGTTCGAGTACCACGGCGAGTTCGCCGACTTCGACCGGTGCGGATTCGGAGCGAAGCCTCTGCAGCAACCGCACCCGCCGATCTTCTTCAGTGGGCTCAAGGACCCGAAGCGTTCGGCGAGCCGCATCGCGAAGTACGGCCTGTCGGGCTGGATCGGCATCCAGGACACGCCGGACGAGCTCGCGCAGTGGCGCGGCTCCATCCAGCGCGAGCTCGAGGAGCTCGGGAGCTCCCGTTCGGTCGACGATCTCGAGATCTGCAGCATGATCTGGTTCGTCATCACGGACGAGGAGACGGATCAGACGCCGCAGGGCAAGGGCAGCAACCTGATGGCGGGGACCGCCGCGCAGATCACCGACATCCTCAAGCGCTACAAGGAGGTCGGGCTGACGATGCCACTCCTCTGGCCGCCGTTCCAGGACGTGCCGGTGGCGAAGACGCTCGACGATCTCAAGCGGCTCAAGGAGGAGATCATGCCCAAGGTCGATGCCACGTAGCTCTGCGGTTGGCGGTCAGGTCGCGGGGAGGATCTCGACGTAGCCCTGCGTTCCGTTGACCCGGATCCGCTGCCCATCCTGGATCAGGTGCGTCGCGTTCTCGACGCCCACGACCGCGGGCAGGCCGTACTCCCGTGCGATCACGGCGCCGTGGGTCATCAAGCCCCCGACCTCGGTCACCAGGCCGTTGATGGCGACGAACAGGGGCGACCAGCTGGGATCCGTGTAGGCGGTGACGAGGATGTCGCCAGGTTCGAGGTCGGCTTCCGCCATGTCGATGATGACGCGGGCCCGCCCCTCGACCGTCCCGGCGGAAACCGGTAAGCCGACCAGCGCGCCGGTCGGCAGGTCGTCGCGACGGTACGTCCCGGCCACGATCTCGCCGTCTGACGTGAGGACCCGTGGCGGTGTGAGCGCTTGGTACGACCTGAACGCGTCCTTACGTTGGCGGATGAGCTCGTCATCCACCTGGTTCGTGCGTACGACGTCGTGGAGCTCCTGGAACGTGAGGTAGAAGACGTCGTCCGTCTCGCCGAGCACCTGGGCCTGCACGAGGCGCTCGGCCTCTTCGAGCAACGCCTGTTTGTACACGAAGTAGCGGCTGACGATGCCGTACTTCGGATACTCGCGGTACCCGGCGAACGTCCGGACGCGGTCGATCATCCGCTTCGTCTCTTCGGCCTTTTGCGCTCCGTCCGGCAACGCGCGCAAGCGCTCGAGCAGCTCCTGTTTCTTCGTGCGCGCCTCCTGCTGTCCTTGCTCGAAGCGCCGCTGACGGGCACCCGGCTGGAAGTTCTTGACGTTGGCGAGGATGACAGGAACGAGCGTCGTGGGGCGTTCGCTCCAACGCGGCCTCGTGATGTCGATCTCGCCGAAACAGCGCATGCCGTACATGTCGAGGTAGGCCCGGATGGCGTCGTGCGCCTCTTGCCCGCCCGCCAGCTCGGGCAGCTCGTCCAGGAAGCCTTCGCCGTCGACATCGCGCAGAAAGGCCACCACATCCGGATGGGGGCGGATGACGTCAGCAACGTCCAGGAGTGCCAGCCCCATGTCCGACGTGACGTTGTGGGGGACGGACTGCGTGAGCGTGTCGGCAGCGTTCTCTTCGCCCAGCCACGCGTGCATCTGCTCGTTGAGCCACCACGTGGCCTCCATCCCCGCCATGATCACCTGATGGCTCTGCGGATGTAGCAGGAGTCGCTTCAGTTCCTCGAGGTCGACGAGGATGAAGTCGAGCAGCGCCTCTCCGGACTTCGCCTGGATGTCTCGTTCCAGGGCGGTGATGGAGGCCTGGTTGCGCCCGATCAGTTCGATGACGACGGCCGGGTCGGTTTCGATCTGGGCGGGCGACTCGTCGGCCCGCGACGGGGCAGGATCCTCGTCCGGGAGCGAAGGGATGAAGTCGCCGCGGTCGAGGATGGTCTGCAGCGCGTCCCCGATCAGCGGATCCCCCTTCCCCAGTACCTTCAAGAGGCCTGCCCGGCTCGATGGCGAAGCCAAGCCGAGGGTGACGTCGACGAACAGCCTCCCGCCCGCCTCGTACATCGGCCTGAGGGCTGTGAGCTGCCACAAGGAGAGCCCGAGGGGCTTCATCGGGTCCGTCATCATCTGCTGGTGACCGACGGAGACGTAGACGTGGTTCTCTCCGTCGCCGGCCAGCGGGATCGGGAACAGCGTCGTGATCGGCCGGCTCTGGACGATCTGGAAACGATCGTCGGCCAGGCACCATTCGATGTCCTGGGGGCATCCGAAGTGCGATTCGATCAGCTGGCCCAACCGCGCGAGCCGGACGACCTGCGCGTCGGTCAGCGCCGGCTGCTCCCGCCGTTCGGGATCGATCGGCTGTTCCATCGCCCCGCCGCCCGCCGAGGCGTGAACGGCGAACCGCTTGGTGGCGACGGCCTTGGTGACGACGCCACCGTCGCGCACCTTGAAGACGTCAGCGTTCACCAGACCGGAGACCAAGGCCTCGCCGAGGCCGAAGCCCGCCTCGACCGAGACGACCTTCCGGTTCGACGTGACAGGGTCGGCCGTGAACAGGACGCCGGCGGCCACCGGAGAGACCATCCGCTGCACGACCACGGCCATGTGGACCCTCCGGTGGTCGAAGCCGTTCCGCAGGCGATAGGTCACGGCCCGCTCGGTGAAGAGGGAGGCCCAGCACCGGCTGACGTGCCGCAGGATCGCCGCTGGCCCAACGATGTTGAGGTAAGTCTCGTGCTGGCCCGCGAACGAGGCCGACGGCAGGTCCTCCGCCGTGGCGCTGGATCGGACGGCGTAGGCCGCCTGCCCGCCGAGCCGGGTGAGCGCACCGGTGATCGCCGCCGCCAGATCGTGCGGCATGGCGATCTCGTCGACGGTCCGCCGGATCTCTGCGCTGAGCGGGCGGATCGACTCCCGGTCGTTCGGACTCAGGCGCGACAGCCGATCAAGCCGATCATCGATCGACGGCGCTTCCGCCATGATCCGCCGGAACGCGTCCGTTGTCACACAGAAGCCGGACGGCACGCGGATGCCTTCGATCCGCGAGAGCTCCCCCAGGTGCGCGCCCTTGCCACCAACGAGCGCGACCTGCGCCCGGTCGATCTCCTCGAAACCCAGCACGTAGCAGTCGGGCTGGACGGTGTGCATGTCGTGGCCTCCAACGGTCGCCCGGCTCGTCGGTCGACGAGAGCATTCACAGCACATTCGGGGTCCTTGCAGCAAGACCCCAGCCCTGGGGTACGTTGAAGGTGGCGGGAGACCTAACGTGCGACGCGTGGGTCGAGACGTGCCGGCCGCCCTCGAGACCTTCTTGTCGCCTTTCGACGACGACGTGGCCGAGATCGTTCATGCCCTGCGGGATCGTGTGCTCGGCGTCATGCCGAACGCCCACGAGTTCGTGTGGGACGCGACCAACGCGGTGTCGCTCGTCTACAGCCCGACACGACGCTGGCAGGACAGGATCTGCCACGTCGCCACCTACTCGCGGCACGCCAACTTGGGCTTCAACGACGGGGCCGCGCTGCCGGATCCCCTGCGGCTCCTCGAGGGCTCCGGGACCAGAATCCGCCACGTGTCGTTCTGCTCGGTGGATGAGGTCTCCTCCGCCCCGTGGGTCGAAGCGACGACCGAGGCCGTAGGCGGTCCCGCGTGTCAGTGCGCGTGGTGGGCGTCCGCTCTCAGCCGCGCAGCTGCGGCGTGGCCCAACCGGCCCGCTGATCGACGCACGTCTGAGGACGAGGTTCTGTTCCTACGGGCCGGACAACGACCTGATCAGCTCGTTGCGATGAGGGATGCATCGTCCTCGATCATCCACGCTTCGTCTCGACGGACCGGATGCTCAGGACGCCTGACGCAACCGGCGGGGCGAGGTCCCGAGATGACGCCTGAACACGCGACTGAACGAGGCGTCGGACTCGTAGCCGACGGCGGTGGCGACTTCGGCCACGGTTCGGTCGCTGCGGTGGAGCAGGTCGACCGCGAGCTGCATGCGCAGCTCGGTCAGGTAGGTCATCACAGGTTGACCGAGGAGCTCGCGGAAGCGAGCAGCGAACGCCGAGCGCGACATCGCCGCCTGCGAGGCCAGTGACCCGACCGTCCACGGCGCGGCCGGGTCGGCGTGCAGCGCGGCGAGCGCCGGGCCGACGCGTGGATCGACCATCGCCCGCAGCCATGGAGAGCCGGTCGTGTCGCCATGTGCCATCCACTGGCGAATGGCCTGGATTACCAGGATGTCGCACAACCGGCTGATCACTGCCTCGCTCCCGACCTCCCGGCCTCGCACTTCCTCGGCCAACAGATCGAGCGTGGCGCCGAGCACGGTGCGACGGACGGTGCTGACATGCACGACCGGCGGTAGGCCGTCGAGCAGGCGCCGCGCCGCGGGATGCTCCAGGCGCAGCCCGCCGCAGACCAGCTCCGTGAGCGGACCGTCCTCGCCGTAACGCAGCACGGCGTAGTTCTCGGACTGCTCCTCGTGCGGCAGGTCGGGGATCAGCGGGTACTCGGTCGGGTCGCCGGCCGCGATGCGATGGCCGGCGCCGTGGGGCACGAGGGCGAGATCGCCGGACCGCAGCTGGCGACGATCGTCGCCGACGACCAACTCGCACTGGCCCGACGTGACGACGTGGAACCACAGGCATCCGGGCATCGGGGGCAGAACCCCACCCCACGGTTCACGGAGATACGACGGGCAGTAGAAGACGCCGCTGATCGTGATGTGGCGCAGGGCATCGCCGATGGCGGGCACGGTGGCGGCATCGAGGACCACGGGACCATCGTGCCCGCGCTCGCCCCGTTACGCCACCGACTTGGACGATCAGCACACGATGACGGACGGATCGCCATGGAAACATCTGGTTCTTTCCTCGATGCTGGACGGCATGACTACTTCCACCGTGACCACCTCCGCCCCCTCCGTCTTCCATCCCGACCCGGCCACCATCCGGCGGGCCATCGAGCGACACTCCGTCGCCACCATCGCCACCGTGTCGACGAACGGCCGTCCACACGCCGCGACCGTGCTCTACCAGTGCGTCGACGACGTCCTGTTCGTGAGCACCCACCGCGCCAGCCGGAAGGCCCGCAACGTCGCTGCCCACGGCGTCGCCGCCGTGACCATCGCCGTCCGGCGCCTGCCAGTGGGTCCGCCAGCCAGCATCCAGTTCCAGTCGTCGGCCGTCATCCTCACCAACGACGACCCCGAGATCGTCCGCCTCGCATCCGCCGGCCGGCTCAAGCGGATCACGGCACACGGTGAGATGGACCTCGACGGCGGCTGCTTCCTACGGTTGGCGCTGCCCGACCGCGTGATCACCTACGCCTTGGGGATGTCCCTGTGGCGGGTCCTGCGCAACCCACTCGGCGCGGCCGGCGAGGTCAACCTCCTCGCCGCTCCCAGCTCGGCGTGACGTCGTTCCGGCAGCACTGACCGCTTGGACGACCGGCACCCGACGTGAACCCGAGGACGAGGCCGACTCCGGGATCAAACTCGGCAACTGCCCGTTTCACCGGCTCGCTGAAGCGCACCGCGAGCTGGTGTGCGGGATGAACCTCGACTTCCTCGAGGGCCTTCTCGACGGGCTCGGGCCGGACGGCCGGCTCAGTGCGCGCCCCGACCCGGCCCCGGGCTACTGCTGCGTACGCATCTCGACCCGCTGATCAGTCAACGGTCAGGCGCGGGCCGTTCGCTTCGTCGCAGCTCTCCAGATGAGCAGCGCGACGATGGCGCCCAGGATCGAGAAGATCAGACCGCTCGGCTGGAAGAACCCCT
Source organism: uncultured Acidimicrobiales bacterium (assembly GCA_963829955.1). Taxonomy (GTDB): domain Bacteria; phylum Actinomycetota; class Acidimicrobiia; order Acidimicrobiales; family Ilumatobacteraceae; genus DASTFY01. Next base: position 201,537 of record CAWHKS010000005.1, on the reverse strand, counting down.
CGTCGTCGTCCCAGCCGAAGAGGAGATAGGCGCCGAAGCCGCCGATGAACGATCCCACGATGCCGAGCAGCATCGTCTGCCACCACGAGAAGGCGTCGGCGCCCTTGACGAGCAACCGGGCCGCATAGCCCGCGATCAGACCGATGACGATGAGGTACATGACCGTCCAGAAGTTGAACATCGTGCCCCACCGTACTCACCCGTTCGTCGTGGCCAGATCGATGTCTGCGGTGCGTTCGGGGTCGAGTCGACGCCGTACCTTCGGGGAGTGCGCGAACTGCGAGAAGGGCATCGGGTCGGTCTCGACTACTTGGAGAACGTGACGGCGCTGCTGCAGCGGATCCGCATAGCTCACCCGACTGCCGGGTTGTACGAGGCCGCCGACCTGCAGTGGTGGTGGCGGATGCCGCGCTCGACCGATGGCATCCCTCAGCTCTTCTGGTTCGATCACCTCGGTCGCCCGGAAGCCGCGGTCATCGCAACCGACTGGGGTGACCGGATCGCGCTCGACCCGATGGTCATGCCCGACTCCTCTCCCGACTGGATGGCCCACGTCATGGAGCGCGGGCTCGCTCACGCCGGTGAGCAGGGGTTCGACGCCGTCGGCCTCGAGGTCGACCGCAGCGACGGCGTCCTGCGCGAGGTGCTGGTGGGCCATGGCTTCGCGATCGAGAAGGACGGGCTGGTCGAAACGTGGCTGGCCGCCGACGCGCGACCGGAGATCAGCCCGCTGCCCGAAGGCTATCGGTTGTCCAGTCGCCTCGACACGATGCGGCGTCCGCATCACATGATCAGCCCCAAACGCAACCACCCCGACCCCGAGCCGCGTCTTCGTCAGACTTCGTTGTACCGCCCGGACCTCGACCTCGTGGTCCACGATCGTGGCGACCGCGTTGCCGCGTACGGGCTGTTCTGGAACGACCCCGAGACCGCCACCGGTCTCGTCGAACCCATGCGCACGGAAGACGCTCACCAGCGTCGAGGTCTTGCCCGCCACATCCTCACCGTCGGCCTCGGCATGCTCGCGGAGGCCGGCGCCGAGCGCATCAAGATCTGCTACGAGCCGGACAACCCGGCGTCGAGAAACCTCTACCTCGGCGTCGGCTTCGAACCCGACAGGCAGACCGACATCTACACGCGCCGGACGGGCGAGCCCGCCGGCGACGACTGAGGCGGACGAGGCCGAGACCTGCCACCTAACGTCGCGACGGTGTCGAGCGCGACGAGGAACCGACCGGAGTCGAGCAAGTAGCCGACTCACCACGCGAGCGGCGGCTCGAGTTCGTCGTCACGATCCTCCTCGCCGCCTCCGCCCTGGTGTCGGCGTGGTGCGCGTACCAATCGGCGCGGTTCGCGAGCAAGGAGAACGCCGCCCACGCGGACGCCATCAGGCTGCAGGTGGACGCCACCGCCGCCGACAACGCAGTGAGCCGGCTGGGCATTCAGAGCCGCATCGGCGTGTTCGAGCTGCGCCTCGGGCTCGTGATCGTGTCGGGCGGCATTGTCGTCGGCACGACGTTGTGGATCCTGACGTTCCCGATGTAGCGCTCCCTCCGACCGTCACCCGCGTACGAGCCGGCGCGACGGTCGGCGTCCGCGTCGTCGAGTGCGTAGTGTCGGGCTGATGGTCGGGGGGCTCCGCGTCACGTTGTGGTCCCTCTGTTCGTGGGCGGTGCTCGGGATCTGCGTCGCCATCTGGCTGCCGATGATGGCCATCGTCTGGCTGGTCACCGCGCCGTTCGACAAGGGCCGGTACTGGACCGGGTTCCTGTTCCGAAAGCTGGCTGTCGTCCACCAACGACTGACGCCGCTCTGGCACTTCCGGGTGACCGGGACGCTCCCTGACGATCCGCGCCGACCCTATGTGGTTGTCTCGAACCACGAGTCGTTCGTCGACATCCTCCTGATCTCCCACCTGCCGTGGGAGATGAAATGGCTCAGCAAGGTGGAGATGTTCAGGATCCCCGTCGTCGGTTGGCTCATGCGCATGGCCGGCGACGTGCCGGTCACCCGCGGCACGACCGACAGCGCGGTCGAAGCGCTGCGCCAGTGCCGTGACCGGCTGGACAAGCGAGTTTCGGTGATGGTCTTCCCCGAGGGCACACGTGCCGAGGAGGGTGTGCTGCTGCCGTTCAAGGACGGGGCATTCAGGTTGGCCATCGAGGCGGGGACACCCGTGCTGCCGTTGGCCGTCGCCGGGACGGCCACCGCGCTGCGCAAGCACAGCTGGCGACTCGGAGACAGCACCGCCGTGGTGCGCGTGCTCGAGCCGATCTCCACGGAGGGGCTCACCCTGGCCGATGTGGCCATGCTGAGGGAGCAGGCCCGCGACCGCATCGGCGCGGGGCTGAAGGAGCTCCGCGACGAGGCCGCCTGGTCCCACCAATAGGGCCGCCGGCGGCGCGATCCGGGTTGGCGGCATACAGTGCTCGGCCGTGCCCCGGCCGGTGCTGCTCGCAGTGGACGACGACGCGGACATGCTGGCCGAGGTCGGTCGCGAGATGGAAGACCGGTACAGCCGGCAGTACGAGGTCGTCTGCCTCCGCTCGCCTGGTGACGCCCGGGAGCGCCTGGCGGAGTACGCCACGTCCGGCGTGGAGGTCGCTCTGGTCCTGGCCGGGCCGTGGCTCGACGGCACCACCGGGAGCGAGCTTCTCCGGGAGGTGCGCCAGATCCACCCGCACGCCATGCGCTCGCTGCTGATCGCGTGGGGTGACTGGGGCCAGAGGGCCACGGGCGAAGCGATCTTCGACGGCATCGCGCAAGGCCACTTCGACAGCTACGTGCTCCGACCGGCTGGCTCACCCGATGAGCTGTTTCACCAGGCCATCTCCGGGTTGCTGCTCGATTGGTCCGAGTCTCAGCGGGCCGCGCCGTACACCGTCCACATCGTCGGCGAGTCGTGGTCGGGGCGGGCTCACGAGCTACGTGATGCACTCCGGCAGTGCGCCATCTCGCACAACTTCTGCCTCGCCGACTCTGCGCAAGGGCGTGAGCTCGTCGCTGCGGCAGGGACGGGGGCGACGCTGCCGATCGTCGTCTTCCCCGACGGGACGGTCCTGGAGGACCCGTCCAACGCCGAGATCGCCGTCGCCGCCGGATCCCCCGTCAACCCCGAGACGATGGACTTCGACGTCGTCATCGTCGGTGCTGGGCCTGCCGGCCTCTCGGCGGCCGTGTACGGGGCATCCGAGGGCCTGGCGACGCTCGTGGTCGACAAGGGCGGCATCGGCGGCCAGGCCACCTCCAGCTCACTGATCCGCAACTACCTCGGCTTCCCTCGCGGACTCAGCGGTCGGCAACTCGCACAACGGGCCTACAACCAGGCCTGGGTGTTCGGAGCGAACTTCGCCTTCATGCAGACCGTCAGCGGCCTGGCGCGGGAGGGCGACCACCTCCTCGTCGAGCTGTCGGATGGCGGCCCGGTGCGGACGAGGGCAGTGCTCCTGGCCATGGGGGCGAGCTACCGCCGGCTCGGCGTGCCGTCCCTCGAGGCGCTAACCGGTGCCGGCGTCTACTACGGCGGCACGACCTCGGAGGCGCCTGGGCTGGTCGGCCGCGAGGTCTTCGTCGTCGGCGGCGCCAACTCCGCCGGTCAGGCCGCACTCCACCTCGTCCGATACGCCAAGCGCGTCACCATGGTCGTCCGGGCGGCATCCCTCCGCGCCGGGATGTCGGAGTACCTGGTGCGCCAGATCGAGGCCACGGACAGCATCCAGGTGCGAGTCGACACCGAGGTGGTGAGTGGATGCGGCGACGAGCGGCTCGAGCAGGTCGTCCTCCGCGACCTGACCTCGGGGGACGAGGTCACGGTCGAAGCGCACGCGCTGTTCCTCCTGATCGGTGCCCGCCCACTGACCAGCTGGCTCCCGCCGACGATCGAGCGGGACGCGAAGGGGTTCATCCTGACGGGCCCGGACGTGGCCGACGGCCAGGTCTGGCCCCTGGAGCGCCGTCCGTTCCTGCTGGAGACGAGCATGCCGGGCGTGTTTGCCGCCGGTGACGCGCGGCACGGCGCGGTGAAGCGGGTCGCGTCCGCGGTCGGCGAAGGCTCCATCGCGGTCCAGTTCCTCCATGAGCTGTTCGCCATCGAGCCGAGCCGGGCGCCGACGGGTCGTTGACCGGGTTGAGGGGTCCTGTCAACCACTCATTGCGACGTCGGGGTGGTGCCGCCGCACGAGGTCCGGGTAGCTGCGGACGAAGTAGTTCCAGAGCTGCTCGCCGTAGCACGCGGCACTGGCCGACCCGGTGCCTCGTTCGCCGCCGAGCAGCTCGTCGTGCTTGGCCATGAAGCCCGCGTCGCGGTGCCGAGGACTAGCCGCCACGGCTTCGGTGAAGCCGTGGTCCAGCGGCAAGGGGTCGAGGACGGTGCGCAGATCCGGCCCATGGAAGTAGCCCGACGAGTAGCGCTCCTGACCGGCGATGACCCGGTGGGTCGTGGCGACGAAGTAGTTGCCGGTCATCGACTGGAGGATCTCGCCCAGGTTGACGACGATCGCGTCGTCGGAGGCGGGCACATCGATCCACTCGCCGTCCTCGTTCTGGACTTGCAGACCGGCCACACCGTGCTGCCAGAGCAGCGTCAGGAAGCCGGCATCGTGATGGGCGTTGACGCCTGCTTCGCCGGGCGGAGTCGGGGGATAGTGGATCAACTTCACCAGCGACGAGCGCCGCTCGCCGAAGAGCTTGTCGAGATGGTCGGGTGGGAGACCGAGCCCGACGCACATGGCCGCCATGAGCTGGTCGGCGATGGCGCCCATCTCCCTCTGGAAGCGTTCGACGAGGCTGCGGAAGCCGGGCAACGCCGTGTCGTCGGGCCACTGGTTCGGGCCCTCGAGACGGAGATATGCCGGCTCGATGTCACGAGGCCGCGGGGGAGCTCGGTCCAGACGTCGACCTGCTCGCGATAGTCGACGCTGAGATCGGTGAGCTCGGAGCCGACCCGTTCCCAGCCGCGGAACCACGGCGACTGCGCCTTGTCGATTCTCGCCTTGATCGAGTCCGGGAGGGTGAAGAAGGAGCGCAGGGCGGTGAAGTAGTCCTCGACGAACATGGGATCGACGCCGTGGTCGACGAGTTGGAAGAACCCCACTTCGTGGCAGATCCCTCGCAGCCGCTCGGCGAAGGCCTGCGAACCGGTACCGCCCACGGTCCAGCCGGACAGCGACACGACGGGGATCTCCTGGAACGCCACTGCCGACACGGTAGCGGCGAGGTGCGGCCGGTCTCCCGGGCGTGGGCTCGCGGGACTCGAGAACGCTACGGCGGGTTGGTCGGATATGGCTACCTCGCGGACGACCCCTTTCCGTGAAGTTGATGGCGGTCCGAGCGTCCATTCGCGGAAATTCCATTGACAGGTGTAGCGGTCGAGCGCATCATCTGCGTCCTATGGCACAGACTCTCGCCGCCGAAGAAGAGCTCCAGGGCCAAGCCCTGTCGAGCTTCGGCGCGACCATGTGCCAGCCGCGCCCAGGCCGCCATGGCGAGCCGAGGCCGGAACGACGGCATGCCGAAACCGGCAAAGCCGTCGAGCGCTGGTAGCCCACAGCGTTCTCGCTGAACTCGTCAGCATTCTCCTGTCGGCAGCACGTACGACGTCGTGTGCGTGTGCCATCTCATCGGATAACGCACGCCTGTCGACGTGGCCGAATGGACAAGGCGCCGGTCTACGAAACCGGAGACTGCAGGTTCGATCCCTGCCGTCGACACCGATCCAACACCAAGGCAACCCGCAGCTCAATGAAGAAAGGAGGGGTGACATGCCCACTCGAATCAATGACAAGCTGATCTCCTGGGCGTCGGAGATCGACGACCGGGCCATCGGCCAGGCCGAGAAGACGGCACGTCTGCCGATCGTCGAGGGCCATGTCGCCCTCATGCCCGATGCCCACATCGGAATCGGGGCGACCGTCGGCTCCGTCATCCCGACCAAGAGCGCCGTGATCCCCGCTGCCGTCGGCGTCGACATCGGCTGCGGCATGGTCGCTGCCGAGTTGGACGTTTTCGAGCGCCAGCTCCCTGACTCGCTCGTGCCGCTGCTCAGCCGCATCGAGCGGGCCATCCCCGCCGGTGTGGGCCACCGCCACAGCCGTGCCGCCGACAACGCCCGGCACTGGCTGGCCGCGAACAAGCCAGCCACCGAGCTGGCTGCCGACCGTGTCAACAAGGCGGCGAAGCAGTTCGGCACGCTCGGCTCGGGCAACCACTTCTTCGAGCTGTGCGTCGACGAGCGTGCCCGGGTATGGGTGGTGCTGCACTCGGGGAGCCGGGGCATCGGCAACATGCTCGCCCAGGCCCACATCGCCAAGGCACGGGGGCTGGCCGAGGATCTCGAGCTCCGTCTGGAGGACCCGAACCTCGCCTACTTCATGGAGGGCACGCCGGAGTTCCAGGCCTACATCGGCGACATGCTGTGGGCCCAGGACTACGCCCGCGCCAACCGCGATCAGATGATGGACAACGCGATGCGCGAGGTGTTCGCGTTCCTCGGCTTCGGCCGAGAGACGCAGCGCATCAACTGCCACCACAACTTCACCCAGCGCGAGGTCCACGGTGGCCAGGAGCTGTGGATCACCCGCAAGGGTGCGATCAAGGCCGACACCGGTGACCTCGGCGTCATCCCCGGATCGATGGGCACTCGCAGCTACATCGTCCGGGGCAAGGGCAATGCCGCCAGCTGGACGTCGTGCTCGCACGGCGCCGGCCGCCGGTACAGCCGGACGGCGGCCAAGAAGCTCTTCACCACGACGGACCTCGCGGACCAGATGGTGGGGAAGGTCTGGCTCGCCCAGAGGGCTCAGGCGCTCTTGGACGAGATCCCAGCCGCCTACAAGGACATCGACCAGGTGATGGCCGACCAGTCGGACCTGGTCGAGGTCCTGCATTCGCTGCATCAGGTCCTCAACTACAAGGGGGCCTGAGGCAGCAGGAGAGCCCCGCCCGGAACGGGCCGGGCGGGGCGCCCTCGCAAACCCAAATTCGTGGTCCCCCTTGTCACACGAAAATATCCGTGTTACAACAAGTCACATGAACGTGACCCGGCCCTACCGCATGACGCAGCGGCGCGAGATGGTCGAAGAGACCCGGGAGCGCATCCTGCAGGCGGGGTACGCGGCGTGGCTCGACCGCCCCTACGACCAAGTGACCCTCGACGCGGTGGCCGAGTCCGCCGGTGTCAGCCGGCAGACGGTCATCCGGCACTTCGGCTCCAAGGACGATCTCGCGCTCGGCCATCGTCGCCTGGCAGCGGCCCATCGAGGAAGAGGCCCGCGCCGCCGACCCGGGGGACACCGTCACGGCCGTGCACCGTCTGGTCGATCGCTACGAGACGATGGGCGATGCAAACGTGCGCCTCCTCGAGCTCGAGGGCAGGGTGGCGCCCGTCGACCGCCTCCTCACCGAAGCGCGATCCGAGCCACCGGGGCTGGATCGAACGCACCTTCTCGCCGTGGCTCACGTCCGCCCGAGGAGCCCGCCGCGAGGAACTGATCCTGGCGCTCTACGCGGCCACGGACGTCACCGTCTGGAAGCTGCTGCGGCGGGATCTGGGCTGCACCCGGCCCCGCACCGAGTCGATCATCCGCCAACTCGTCGAGGGTGCGCTGGGCGCGCTCACCACCAACAAGGAGACCTCGTGAACATGCCTCGTCGCTGCCTCATGCCGATGTGGGAGGGCGGTGGAACGGTGCCGCCTCAGCTCGGAGTCGCCCGGCGGCTCCTCGCCCGCGGGCATTCCGTCCACGTCCTCGGCGATCCGACCATCCGCGAGCAGGCGGTTTCGGTCGGATGCTCGTTCTCGCCCTGGCAGCGCGCACCTCACCGCACCGCGCTCGACCCGGCCCAGGACCTCATGAAGGACTGGGAGACGAGCAACCCGCTCGTTATGCTCGCCCGGTTGCGCGACCGCTTCGTGGCCGGTCCGGCGGCGGCGTACGCGGCTGATACGGCCGATGCGATCACCGCCACGCAACCCGACATCGTCGTCCCCGACTACCTCCTGTTCGGCGCGATCATGGCTGCGCAGGCGGCCCATCTACCCGTGGTGCCGATCGTGCCCAACATCTGGGCTCTGCCCACCAGCGGCGCGCCGGCGATCGGGCCCGGTTTCCCGCTCGCCAAGGGAGCCCCGGGTCGCACGAGGGACGCTGTGTTGCGGGGCGCCGTCAACAGGCTCCTCGGCCGAGGGCTGCCGACGTTGAACGCCGCCCGGAACGATCTCGGGCTCCCGCCGCTGCGCTCGTTCTACGACCAGGTCCTCGACACCGACCGGATCCTGGTGCTCTCCAGCCCGACGTTCGACTTCGCCTCCCCGTTCGTACCGAGGAACGTGACCTACACCGGTCCGATCCTCGACGAGCCGAGCTGGGCGGAGGTCTGGCAGGCGCCGTGGACCGAGACCAACCGTGACCCGTTGGTCCTGGTGGGCTTCAGCTCTACGTTCCAGCAGCAGGGCCCGCTGCTCCGAAGCGTGGTCGAGGCCCTCTCGTCACTGCCCGTGCGCGCGGTGGTGACGCTGGGCCAGATGCTCCCCGACGGCGAAGTCGTCTCGACGGACAACGTCGTCGTCGTACCCTCCGCGCCACACGGGCCTATCCTGCGCGAGGCCTCGCTGACGATCACGCACGGCGGGCACGGCACGGTCATGAAGTCCCTGGCCGCGGGCGTGCCGATGGTATGCATCCCCATGGGGCGGGATCAGAACGACAACGCCGCTCGGCTCGTACACCACGGCGCGGGCGTCCGCCTGTCGACTCGCTCCTCGGCGGATCGCATCGCCAAGGCCACGCAAGACGTCCTCACCCGACCCGACTTCGCGGCCGCGGCACAGCGGTTGGCCGCGACGATGGCCGACGAGGCTCGCACGATCGATCTCGTCGGCGAGCTCGAGGTGCACGCACAAGTGCCGGCGTTTGAATCGAGCTCGGAGTGATGTGACGAAACGCCGGCTCGAGCTGACCCGAGCGCAAGTCCTCGCCTTCCGACGCCGTGCCGGGGGCCTCGAACAGCGGCTGCCGCCTGGTCCGCGCTCGCTGAGAGCGGCGGCATGGGCGGGGCTGCAGGACAGCATGCCGCGAGCCGCGCTGCTGTCGATCCATGCTCGTCTCGAGGGGACCCAGCCCGACAGCTGGGAGGACCCGTCGCTCGTGCAGGTGTGGGGGCCGCGGTTCAGCGCGTACGTCATCGCCGCACCGGACCGGGCGGTGTTCACCGTTGGGCGCATGCCGGACGATCCGGCCCGCCGCCGTGCGTTCGAGGAGTTGGCGGACCGCCTGGACACGTTCCTCGACGGCCGCCGGCTGCCGTACGGCGAGGTGGGGCGCGGGCTGGGCCGCCACCCCAGCTCGCTGCGGTACGCCGCGCCGACCGGCCGCGTGGCGATCCGATGGGATGGCGCACGGCCGCCGACGATCTGGATGGTGCCGCGCCCGGCGACCGACCCGGGTGACGCTCGGCGCGAACTGGCCCGTCGGTACGTCCACGTCTTCGGGCCGGCGACCGCGGAAGCCTTCGCAGAGTGGGCGGGCATCGCGCCGGCACAGTCGCGGGCCACGTTCGACACGCTGGCCGGATCGTTGACGCCGGTCCGCACGCCCGTCGGTGACGCATGGATCCTGACCAAGGACGAGAACGCGGTTCGTGCGGCCGCTGGCCAAGTGGCGGCGTCGACACGATTGCTTCCCAGCGGCGACGCCTTCTTCCTGCTGCAGCGGGCGGATCGGGATCTGCTCGTCCCCGATCCAGGCCGGCGCGGTGCGCTCTGGACGCCGCGCGTGTGGCCCGGTGCTGTCGTGGTCGGGGGAGAGGTGGCGGGGACGTGGCGACGGGCGGGAGCGGTCGTCACGATCCAGCCGTGGGGTCGACTCTCGTCGGCAGCCCGTCAGGCAGTTGAGCTCGAGGCGCACTCGTTCCCGATCCCCGCTCTGCAGGGCCAGATCCGCGTGCGCTGGGAGCAGTGACCGCTCAGAAGGTCGAGCGGGCCTTACGCGGACAGGTCGGAGTAGGTCGGCCCGAGATCTGGACTCAATCCAGGATCTGCGCCAGAATGCGATTCGTGACCCGGGAGATGTTCGCCGACCAGGCTGCCGTGCTTCGCCAGCACGGTGTGCAGGTCACGGCTCAGCGGCTGGCTGTCCTGCGGGCGGTGATCGACCGGCCGCACAGCTCAGCGGACGACATCGACAGCGTGGTACGGGCCGAGCTCGGTGCCATCTCGCGCCAGGCGGTCTACGACGCGCTCGGAGTCCTCACCGACAAGGGACTCCTCCGGCGCATCCAGCCGGCCGGATCGCCCGCCCGCTACGAGGATCGGGTCGGAGACAACCACCACCATCTCATCTGCCGGACGTGCGGCCGGATGGTCGACGTGGACTGCGCAGTGGGCTACACGCCCTGCCTCTCCGCCGCCGACGACTCCGGCTACGAGGTCGACGAGGCCGAGGTCACCTACTGGGGCCGATGCCCGGACTGTGCCACGGCAACCAGTGAGCAGAACGAACCACCGAGACAGGAGAAGGACCGTCGTGTCTGAAAGCGAAAACCCAGCCGTCCCGTCCCCCACGCCCAAGGCGACTCGTCCCAGGTCGAACCAGGACTGGTGGCCGAACCAGCTGGCCCTGGACGTCCTGCACCAGCACCCGAACGTGTCCAACCCCCTGGGCGAGGACTTCGACTACGCGGAAGAGTTCAAGTCGCTCGACGTGGAGGCGCTGAAGAAGGACCTCACCGAGCTGATGACCGCCTCGCAGGACTGGTGGCCCGCCGACTACGGCCACTACGGGGGACTCTTCATCCGCATGACCTGGCACGCCGCCGGCACGTATCGCATCGCCGACGGCCGGGGCGGTGGCGGCGAGGGCGCGCAGCGCTTCGCCCCTCTCAACAGCTGGCCGGACAACGTCAGCCTCGACAAGGCTCGACGGCTGCTCTGGCCCATCAAGCAGAAGTACGGCCAGAAGATCTCGTGGGCCGACCTCCTGGTCTTCACCGGCAACGTCGCGCTGGAGTCGATGGGGTTCAAGACCTTCGGCTTCGGCTTCGGTCGCCCTGACGTCTGGGAGCCGGAAGAGATCTTCTGGGGTTCCGAGGACACCTGGCTCGGCGACGAGCGCTACAGCGGTGACCGTGAGCTGTCCGGCCCCTTCGGCGCCGTGCAGATGGGCCTCATCTACGTCAATCCTGAGGGCCCGAACGGCAACCCGGACCCGCTGGCCTCGGCCCGGGACATCCGTGAGACGTTCGCCCGCATGGCGATGAACGACGAGGAGACCGTGGCGTTGATCGTCGGCGGCCACACGTTCGGCAAGTGCCACGGCGCCGTCGACCCCGAGTACTTGGGGCCGGAGCCGGAGGGCTGCCCGGTGGAGCACCAGGGACTGGGCTGGAAGAACAGCTTCGAGACCGGCTCGGGTGCGTACGCGCTCACCAGCGGGCTGGAAGGCGCGTGGACCAACGAGCCGACGAAGTGGGACAACGGATACCTGGAGAACCTGTTCAAGTACGACTACGAGCTCACCAGGAGCCCCGCCGGCGCCCAGCAGTGGACGCCCACCAACCCGGAGGCCCAGGGCACCGTGCCGGACGCGCACGACCCCTCGAAGCGGCACGCGCCGATGATGCTCACGTCAGACCTCGCGCTCGAAGTTCGACCCGATCTACGAGCCCATCTCCCGGCGCTTCTACGAGAACCCCGACCAGCTCGCCGACGCCTTCGCCAAGGCGTGGTACAAGCTGTTGCACCGCGACCTGGGGCCCATCGCGCGGTACCTCGGACCGTGGGTCCCGGAAGCGCAGCTCTGGCAGGACCCCGTCCCCGCCGTCGACCACGACCTGATCGGCGAGGCGGACATCGCGGCCCTGAAGGGCAAGCTCCTCGACTCCGGGCTGTCCGTCTCCCAACTGGTCTCGACCGCGTGGGCGTCGGCGGCCAGCTTCCGCGGCACCGACAAGCGGGGTGGGGCCAACGGCGCCCGGATCCGGCTCGCGCCGCAGAAGGACTGGGAGGTCAACAACCCGGCCGAGCTGGCGACGGTGCTCCAGACCCTGGAGGGGATCCAGCAGGACTTCAACGGCTCGCAGTCGGGAGGAACAAAGGTCTCGCTGGCGGACCTGATCGTCCTCGGTGGCTGCGCGGCGGTCGAGAAGGCGGCGAAGGACGCCGGACACGACGTCACGGTTCCGTTCTCGCCGGGCCGCACGGATGCCTCGCAGGAGCAGACCGATGTCGAGTCGTTCGCTGTGCTCGAGCCGAACGCCGACGGCTTCCGCAACTACCTCGAGGCCGGAGAGAAGTTGTCGCCTGAGACGCTGCTCGTGGAGCGGGCGTACATGCTGACGCTCACGGCTCCCGAGATGACCGCCCTCATCGGGGGTCTGCGGGCCCTGGGCGCCAACGTCGGCCAGTCTCAGCACGGCGTCTTCACCGACCGGCCCGGGACGTTGACCAACGACTTCTTCGTGAACCTGCTCGACATGGGCACGGAGTGGTCGACCTCGGTGTCGACCGAGAACGTCTACCAGGGTCGTGATCGCAAGTCCGGCGAAGACAAGTGGACGGCGACCGCTGTCGACCTGGTGTTCGGCGCGAACTCCCAGCTCCGCGCGCTCGCGGAGGTCTACGCATCGGACGATGCGAAGGAGAGGTTCGTGAAGGACTTCGTGGCCGTGTGGGACAAGGTCATGAACCTCGACCGATTCGATCTCGACTGATCGACCTCTCCGCTTCGGTGACCGGGTCACCCGATCCGGTCACCGAAGCGCCATGCGGATGACCAGCGTCCTCGTCACGGCCGGCGCGTCGGGTATCGGTCTGGCCATCGCGGTGGGCCTTCCACCACGCCGGGCAGGCGGAGGTGTACGTCTGCGACATCGACGTCGCCGGCCTCGAGCGTGCACGGGACGAGTTGCCGGGCCTGCTCACCGGCCGCTGCGATCTCGGTGACCGCGAGCAGGTCACGGCGATGGTGGCGGACGCTGCAGCTCGGCTGGGTGGCATCGACGTGCTCGTGAACAACGCCGGGATCGGTGGGCCGACGAAACCGGTCCACGAGATCGAACCCGACGAGTGGGACGCCGTCGTGCGGGTGAACCTGACCGGCACCTTCGACGTGACCCGAAGGGCAATCCCTCATCTCATTCGCGCCGGTGGTGGCACCGTCATCAACATCTCGTCCGCGGCCGGCCGCTTCGGCTACGCCAACCGCAGCCCGTACTCGTCGACCAAGTGGGCGCTGATCGGGTTCACGAAGACCCTCTCGATGGAGCTGGGGCAGCACGACATCCGCGTCAACGCCATCGCGCCGGGCGCGGTCGCGGGTGAGCGGGCCGAGCGTGTGTACCAGGAGCGGGCGCGAGCGTCCGGTCGGCCGATCGAGGAGGAGAAGCGCCTCGGGATGGTGAACCAGTCCCTCCAGGCGTTGGTCGATCCGTCCGACATCGGCGCGCTCGCCGTGTTCCTCGCCTCGGACGTGGCGCGGTCGATCTCCGGGCAGGTGATCCCCATCGACGGGGACATGCAGCGGGCCTGAACCGGCGAGCGATCGTCAGCGGTAGCCGGTGGTGTCAGCCGGCCGGCCGGTGTCCTGGACCTCGACCAGGTACCGCCAGGCGTCGGGCTGGCTGCCGTCCAGGTCCGTGAACCCGTAGACGCGGGCGAGCTGCCCGCTGGAGAGCGACTGGCCGTTCCACCGGGAGACGTCGGGATCAGCGGCAAGGGCGGCGACGGCACGGCCGACGAACGCCGGGCTCTCGGAGATGGCGAAGTGCGGCTGGACCTGTGTCGCGTCGCGCCAGTTCGGCTCCGTGACCCCGTAGACCTCGAGCATCGCCTCGGACCGCAGCCACCCCGGCGTCAGTGCGACCGCGCAGGCGCCGTGCGGCTCCAGCTCGTGGGCGAGGGCGAACGCCATGCGGAGGTTCGCGGCCTTGGCCATGTCGTAGAAGAACGACACCCGGTAGTTCCCCGCGTTGTACTCGACCGTCCCATCGGTCACCTCCACCACCAGACCCCCGGGCTGGCGAATGAGGAGTGGCAAGGCGAAGTGCGCCGTGATCGCATGCGTGTCGACGGCCAGGCGGAGCAGGTGCAGCCCGTAGTCCAGATCCGACTCCCAGACGGTGGCGTTCCACTCCATCTTCGTCGCGCCCCAGATGTCGTTGACGAGCACGTGCAGCGCACCTTGCTCGGCCCGGATGCGCTCCACCATCGCGGCCACCTGGTCAGGGTCGAGGTGGTCGACCTGCACCGCGATCCCGCGGCCGCCGGCGGCGTCGACCAGGTCGGCCGTCTCCTCGATCGTCTCCGTCCGGTCCATCTCCGACCGTTCAGCTCGGGTCGTCCGCCCAGTGCAGTACACCGTCGCCCCGGCCGCGCCCAGCTCGATCGCGATGCCACGCCCAGAGCCGCGCGTCGCGCCGGCCACCAAGGCGACCCGGTCCTTCAGCGGCTGGTCCCGAGCGGTCATGGTCGGTCAGTCTGCCTCCTCACTGGCGGTTCCTCAGGAGGCGTTCTCCGGAACGAACTTGCTGGCCACGAACGTGGCCCCGCTCGGGTCCCGGAGCACGGTCATCCTGACCCACGGGGCGTCGAACGGGGGGATGACGACCTCGCCGCCGAGTGTTGTGGTCTTCGCGGCCACGCCGTCGGCGTCGTCCACCGCGAACGTCACGCCCCAGTGCGGCGTGTCCGGCCGGTCGGCCGTGATCGGGTTGAGCGTGGCGACGACGTCCTCGAAGCCTTGAGGTGCCCCGAACTCCGCGTTCCGCTTGCGCAGGTCGGGGTCGTCAAGCTCGAGGTGGTCGCCGTAACCGGGGAGCGTCCAGGCCTCCATGCCGGGCCCCAGCGTGAGCGTCGTCCATCCGAACACGGAGCCGTAGAACGACCGTGCTCCTTCCGGGTCCGATGTGTAGAGGTCATTGAAGTTCACCGAGCCGGGCTCGTTGACGACGTTCGCGCCCTTGTGCTGCTTCGCTTGCCAGACGCTGAAGGCTGCCCCATCAGGATCGGTGAAGACGGCCCTCCGACCGAAGTCCATGATGTCGAATGGCTCCGTGACGACATTCCCCCCGGCTTCGCGGACCTTCGACGCGGTCTTGTCGGCGCTCGTCACCCAGATGTAGGTGTTCCACGTTGCTTGCGGCGGTGCCTGGTCCTGTGCCGAACCAATGGCGGCCACGTCGCCACCGCCCAGTCGGGCGATGAGGTAGCTCGGGCCCGATCCGGCTGGCAGCGCGTTCTCGAACTCCCAGCCGAACAGGCCGCCGTAGAACTGGGCGGCCGCCTCGGGATCGGGCTGGCTCGTGTCCACCCAGCAGGGGACACCCGGGATGTAGCCGTCGCGCATCTCGTCACTCCTTCGCACGGTCGATGACGCCACCATACGAAGCCATTCCGGACACCTGCTGTCCTGTTTCCGGCGGGACGGCGGTCGGGGCCAAGATGAGCCAGTGGCGATGATGCGTGCCTTCGTGATCACGGGGCCTCGGCGCACCGATGTCATCGATGTGCCCGTGCCCACGCCAGGACCGGACCAGGTCGTCATCGACGTCGAGCGGGCGGGCGTGTGTGGCACCGACGCCGAGATCTACGCGGGCGACATGGTGTACCTCCAGAGCGGCGAGACCACGTACCCCGTCCGCATCGGGCACGAGTTCTGCGGCGTGGTGAGCGAGGTCGGCGACGGGGTCGACCGCACCTGGCTCGACCAGCGTGTCATGGCCGATGTCATGGTCGGCTGCGGCGCGTGCGAGCGGTGCCGGAGCGGCCGGCACCACGTCTGCGCGCGGCGACACGAGATCGGGGTCCGTGATGGGTGGCCGGGCGCGCTCGCCGAGCAGATGTCGCTGCCGGTCAAGGGTCTGCACCGTGTGCCGGAGCCGCTCGATCCCACCGTCGGTGCGTTCGTCGAGCCCAGCGGCAACGCCTACCGGGCCGTCGCCAGCGCAGACGTGGACGCCGGCGAGCGGCTGCTGATTCTCGGGCCGGGCACCATCGGGCTCCTGGCCGGTCTCATCGCCAAGGCCAAGGGAGTCGAGGTTCACGTCCTGGGGGTGACCGACGCGTCGGTCGAGTTCGCACGGTCGATCGGATTCGAGGACACCTGGACTGCCGCCACCCTGCCCACGCTGCAATGGGACGCCGTGATCGACGCCACCAACGACGCATCGATGCCGGCGACGGCGCTCGACCTGGTGGAGGTGGGCCGCCGTGTGGTCTACATCGGCCTCGCCGGTCAGCCGAGTCGTGTCGACACCAGGACCATCGCGCTGAAGGACGTCACGGTCGTGGGCGTGCTCGGTGCGTCGGCCGGGCTGGCGCCCGTCATCGAGCTCTTCGCCTCGGGCGCTGTCGACCCCCGTCCGCTCCTCGCCGCCACCGTCGGACTCGACGATGTCCCGTTCGTGCTCGCCGGGGGTCGCCGCGACGATTGGGGACCGGGGCCGAAGGTCCACGTCGATCCCCGGACCTCGTCCGCGGCCGGAGGGTGACGAGGCCCGTGGCTCAGGAGCAGATGTCGAGCGCCAGTAGCGCGAGGGTCCGTGCCGTCGTGAGGACCTCGTCGATCGGCACGGACTCGTCGGGTCCGTGGGCCAGCGCGGCGTCGCCTGGTCCGTACTGCACAGTGGGGATGCCGCCCAGCCCCGTGAGCAACCGGAGGTCGCTGCCGTACGGAGCGGCGTAGACGGCATGCGGTCGGCCGCCGCCGGCGCCCTCGTGGGCACGGCGCAGCCGGTCCAGCAGATCGCTGTCGTGCGGCAGCCGGCCCGAAGCGAACTGCCCTCCCCACCACTCGACTTCGACGGGATGGTCACGCAGCCATGGGTCGGCGTCCGACGCCTCGGCCATGGCTTCCTCGAGCTGCGCTCGGGCCGCCTCGACCGGCTCGCCGATGGCAACGCCCAGCCGACCCTCGGCCACGAGGAGATCGGGCACCGAGGAGGGCCAGTCGCCGGACCTGACGATCCCGATGGACAAGGGGTGGGCAAGGTCCCACCGGACGGCCAGCGGATCCACGGACTCGTGGCGCCGGGCTTCGAGGGCCTCCAGCGCCCGCCACACGGGCCAGAGCTTGGCGACGGCGCTCACGCCCTCCGTCCGGCGGGCGGCGTGTGTGGCCCTGCCTCGGATGCGCAAGCGAAACGTGAGCGCGCCGGCGTTGGCGGGGATGGCGTCGAGCTGGGTCGGCTCAGCGATCACACAGGCGTCCGCCGTCCAGCCGCGCTCCAACAACGCGAACGTCCCGAGGCCTCCGTCCTCCTCGCCCTCCACCGAGGCAAGGATCACGTCGCCGCGCAGGCTGACACCGGCGAGCTGCAGGGCGCGGACGGCGACGTGCGCGGCGACGATTCCCGCTTTCATGTCGCACGAGCCCCGGCCGTACAGGCGCCGGCCGCGGACCTCACCCCCGAACGGATCGACGGTCCATGCGGAGGGGTCGCCGATGGGCACCACGTCGACGTGCCCGTTGAGCATGAGGCAGGCACCGTCGCCCGTCCCGGGCCGCCTTCCGACCAGACCCCACGCCTCGCTGCGCTCCACCTCCGTGCCCGGGAAGCCGGGCCGGTCCACGATCACCGCCAGATCGATCGGCCAGTGGTCCACCTCCAGGCCATCGGCCGCGAAGCGTCGGGCCATCTCGGCCTGCGCTTCGTGCTCGCCGGCCGTCCCGCCGACGCTCGGGATGCGCACGAGCGCCGCTGCCTCTTCCAGGAGGTCGACCGACAACCGGTCGACTTGCTCCAGGACCTGCTCGGCGTCGGGCGACGTCATCGGCGCGCCGCCCGCGCTCGTCCGCGGTCACCGTCGCGCATGCTCTCAGTCTCGTCGAGACTGTGCCTTGCTCGTGCGCCCAACTCCTCGAGGAGGATGACATGCCGAAGCAGGTCCTTCGTCCGGCGAACCTCAGCTTCCAACCGAGGCCCGAGTACCCCTACTCGCCCGGCACGCGGGGTGGGCGGCTGATCTACACCGCGGGCCAGGTCGCCTGGAACGAGCGGGCCGAGCTCGTCGGCATGGGCGACCCGCGGGTGCAGACCCGCCAGGTGCTGGCCAACGTCGAGTCGATCCTGCGCGAGGGCGGGGCAACGCTGGCCGACGTCCTGAAGTGCAACGTCTACCTGGCTGACATCCGCCACTTCCAGGTCATGAACGAGGTTTTCGCCGAGGTTTTCGCCGAGGACCCGCCGGCGCGCACGACGGTCCAGGCACTGCTCGCCGAGCCCGAGATGCTGGTCGAGATCGAAGCGATCGCCTACGTCGAGCACTGACCGCACGTTCTGGTCAGCCGATCGCGCGCTCGGAGGCGGCGGACTCCTCGGTCAGGAGCCAGTTGTTGGCTCGCAGTCCACGTCGAGCCGCTGCGCGTGAAGCTGCTCGTAGAACGGCAGATGGTGAGCGGCAAAGCTCGCCAGTTCGTCGGAGTTCTCAACGGTGACCGTGTAGTGGCGGTGGCGTTGCTCGAAACCAGCGCTTGCACTGACGTCCACGTGCCAGCGTGCGCTGCGGCGCCACTCAGGTCGGTCGCCGGGCTCCCAGGCGAGCGCTTGTGGGAGGAATGGCAGCTCGACGGCTGCGCAGTAGGCCGCCATCGTCGCTTCGGGTCGGGCCACGAGGTCGGCGGAGTCGATGATCACCGGGCGGGCACCCCCGGCGTCGTGGACCGCGGCGTGCAGCTCGTGCAGCGCCTCGAGCCCGATGTCCTCGACGCACATGTCGGACCTCAGCGTGTACAAGGATGCTGCGATCTCGTCGGGGCGGCGAATGAGGAACGCATGTCGGGCTTCGGCGAGGAAGCGCCGGTCGGCCAGGACGACCTCATGGACCTGATGGTCGGTCGTCTCCTTCAGGAACACGCTGATGCCATGGGTCTCATCCCGCAACCATGCGAGGAGTGACGCGGGCGTCTCGAACGCGCGTCCTTCAACCTCTGTGTCCCCGAAGTAGGTGAGGCCTTCGATCGGTTCATGGAGAGCGAGCAGATCGCCGCGGGCGAGCATCGAGCGAAAGAAGGCCGTCGAGCGCGCTCGTGGTGCGCTCCACAACGCGAACACCGCCATCGACGCAACGTATCCCGCCCTGGAGGCGAGCGAAGGACAGTCGCCTGTCGATCTCGTGGGCGCAGAGTTCGTGATCTACTTCGCCAATGGATAGCGAACTAGCGAACGACCGCACGTTTCTTGCGTGGCTTCGGACCGGGATCGCCGTGTTCGGCCTCGGGTTCGTTGTCGCGAAGATCTCCCTGTTCGTCGAGGCCGACAGGACTCTTCTCGACAACAAGGACCTCTACAGCGCCGTAGGAGTCCTCATCGTCTTGAGTGGTGTGGCGCTCGTCGTGATCGGCTATCTCCAACATGCACACGTCTGGCGTCTCCTCGATCGGGGCCAGGACGCCGCGAAGCCTCGCTGGCCGCTGGCGATCACCGTGACCGCGTTTGTGGGATCGCTCGTGCTGTCCGTTCTGATCGTCGTCTCCACGTAGGTGTCCGAGACGCCCGTCAGTGCTGTGCGGTGCTCAGTCGCTGATGGTCAATGAGGTCGACAGCTCCCGATGGGATGCGATCTGGTCTTGAAGTTCGCCGATCTTGCGCTCCGCCAACGCGATCACATCCGCGCCCGCGATGAAGCGTCGCGGCGGCGGGTCCTCATCGACGATGGCGAGCACAGCCTGAGCGAGCTTGTCCGGATCACCCGGCTGTTGACCGTCCTGAGCCTCCCACCACTCCCGCTGCGCCGCGCTGCGCTCGGCGTAGTCGGCGACCGAGAACTCCGGCCAGATCAGCGAACCAGGACTGGCCAGCCCGGTGCGGAAGAAGCCCGGATTGACGATCGTGGTCCGGATGCCGAACGGCGAGATCTCCTGTTCGAGAGCACCCATCCATCCCTCCAACCCGAACTTCGACGCTCCGTACACCGAGGAGTACTCGAACGCCATCAGACCGGCACCGGACGAGATCGAGATCACGTGCCCCGACCGCTGCTGCCGCATGACGGGGAGAACCGCCCTCGTCACGTTCATGGGCCCGAGCAGGTTCGTCGCCAGCTGCTGCTCGACCTGCCGAGGCGACATCTCCTCGAAGTAACCCTTGAACGAGCTCCCCGCGTTGTTGACCAGCACATCGATCCGCCCGAACCGTTCAATCGCTGCTTCCACAGCCGTCGCTGAATCCTCGGTGCTCGTGACGTCGAGGGTGACCGCCATCAGATCGTCCGAGTCTCCGATCGCCTCGGCGACACTCTCCGCGTGACGGCCGGTCGCGACCACCGCCTGACCAGCGCCCAGCGCCGCCTTGGTGAACGACGCTCCCATCCCACGCCCGGCGCCGGTGATGAACCAGACCTTCTTCTCAGCCACAGCCTCCACCTCTTCGAACGGACCTCGCGCAGGACCGTACCGCTACTCCCTCGACCGTCCGCTGACGAAGCCCGTGACGTCGAGGCCGTAATCGGCACCGGCGTCGACGAGCACGTCGAACAGGTACTGCCCTGACGACCGTTCGCAGTGGAGCAGGTACGACGGCGTGGCGGCGACGTCGTCCCGCACGACGTCGGTGACCACCTTGGCCACCCACGAGCGGAACGCAGAGTGGTTGGGTGTCACGGCGTCCGCCAGGTCCACGCCGCACACCGCGGACAGCACGGCCGCGGCATCATCCCCGGTGAGGCGCACGAGTGCCCTTCCATGGGTCAGGTCGATCACGCTGACGAAGCCCGTACGCGCGCGATTGGTTTCGTCTTGAGGCTGCGCGGCGTGGCGAGCATCATGAACAGCCTGTGCAGCAGCGACATGTGAAGAGCTTGCAGGCGCCGGACGAGGTCGAAGAGTTCGAGTATGCGTCTCAGGCCCTCGTGGAGCTCGGGGACCTGACCGTGGCGCGAATCGTGTTCCACCCCGGCTGGCGGTGGTCGTCGTTCATGCCCGCGGTCGTCGGTGGCGAGTTGTGCCAGGCCCGGCACGTGGGTGTCGTGCTCGGGGGCCGGTTCGGCTTCACGTTCGAGGACGGCACGACTGTGGAGGTCGAGGCCGACGACGTGTTCGACATCCCAGCGGGACATGACGGCTACACGCTGGGTGACCAGGACTGCATCCTGCTCGAGTGGGTAGGCGTGCGGGCGACGAGTGGGTTCCCGCTCGGCCTGGGCAACCGTGTGCTGGCGACGCTGCTGTTCACGGACCTCGTCGGATCGACCGAGCGCGCAACACGGCTCGGGGATGTCGCCTGGCAGGACTTGCTCTCCCAGCACTACGAGTCGGTTCGTCGCCAGCTTGAACGGTTCCGTGGCCGCGAGATCGAAACCACGGGAGACGGGGTGCTCGCAAGATTCGAGGGTCCAGCCGCAGCAATACAGTGCGCGACGGCCGTCCTTCGTGATGGGACGGACCTCGATCTCCAGGTACGAGCGGGTGTGCATGTCGGCGAGGTGCAGCTTGTCGGCGCGGGCGTGCGTGGCGTCGCCGTGCACGAGGCCGCACGGGTGATGGCAGCCGCAGGACCGAACGAGATCCTGGTGTCGGAGACGGTACGAGTCCTTGTCAGCGCGGCGGGCTTCAGGTTCGAGGACCGCGGCCTGCATTCGCTCAAGGGCCTCGACGGCGAGCGACGACTCTTTGCGTACGCCGCTCAGCCCGAGGAGTGAACGCGGATGACCGCCAGGACTTCACACCTTCCGTTGATGGCGCTTTGCCTTGTACTCGTCAACCCAAGCGCGGGTGCTACGCCACTGCCCGTCGTCGCCCTTCTGAGCCCGTAGCCGGCCGCGATTGGCAGCGGTGCGGAGCGCGCCTTCGGAGAGATCGCGATCGGCGAGCGCCGTCAGGGGAACGAGCCGCTTCGGCCCTGCGACCGCTGGGACGATGAAGCGGTAGAGGTTGTCGAGCACCGACCGGGCGAGCAGCTCGCCGAGAGGGCCCGCATCGCCGCCGTCAGCGGCCTGCAGCGCTCGCAGGTACCGGGAGCGATCGCGGAGGTAGATGATCGCCGGGGCGTACCCGAGGCGGAGCAGTACGAGGTTGAGCAGGAGGCGCCCGGTACGGCCGTTGCCGTCGAGGAACGGGTGGATGCGCTCGAATTCGCTGTGGACCCGAGCGAGCCCCTCGAGTGGGCGGTCAGCCTCTCGAAGTTCGCCGGGGCCTCGTATCCAGTCGCGCATCGCCGCGGGCACCTCTGTCCAGGGCGGTGGCACCATGCCCCCGGGGAAGGGAGCGATGTCGTGCTCGCGGAAGGCCCCTGGGGCTTCTCGCGCGGTCGCGTTCGGATGCGGAGCGACATCCCAGACCGGCCCGAGCGTCAGCTCGTGCACGTGCCTGACCTCGGTGAGTGTGACGAGTGAACCGTCCGTCCACGGCCCGGGCTCCAGTGCGTGGCGGTAGACCCAGCGGGCGGCGTCGGCGTAGCTGCGGACCTCTAGGTACTCCTTGAGCTCCTTGTCGCCGACGGCTCGGCCATCGCGCAGGAGGACCTCCACCTGACGAAGCACGAGCGTGTTCCCCTCGATGGCGGTGGAGTTGTGGGCTTCCTGGTACCAGATGGTGGTCCAGATGTCCTCGGCCTCGACCGGGTCCGGCAGACCTCCCATCCGCTCTGTCAGCTCGGCGGTCGCCTCCTGGAGGCGTCGATGGATCTGCTCTCTGCTCGGGCGCCCGGGCATCGGTCCTCTCCAAAGTCGTACGATAAGGGCAATCGAAAGCGTACCGTACAACTTTGGAGTTGCGCGACAGGAGTGAAACTTGGCGTACCGTACGACTTCGGGCGGCGGTCTCTAGCGCGCTGACGGGCGGCGGCGCTGGCCGGCGTCGGTGAGCCAGGGCGGGAGGAAGGGATCCTCGGCGGAGCGCACCATGGTCCCGGGCGGGACCATCTCGTCGATGCGGTCGAGCACCTCCACCGGCACGCGCCGCTCGTCGGCGCCGAGGAGTCCTTCGAGGTGCTCCATCGTGCGAGGCCCGACGATCGTCGACGTCACCGCCGGGTGCTCGAGCGTCCAGGCGAGCGCCAGGTGCGGCAGGCTCATGCCAGCGTCGCCGGCCAGCTTGTCGAGCTCTTCCACCATGTCGAGCTTGCGGGCGTTGTCGGGTTCCGACGGGTCGAACCGTTCAGGGAACCGGCGGGCCCGGCCACTGGTGAACGTCTCCGCCTCGGAGTCGCGCCGGTACTTGCCGCTCAACCAGCCGCCGTTCAGCGGGCTCCAGACGATGACGCCCATGCCGTACCGCTCACACACCGGCAGGAGGCCCCGTTCGATCCCCCGCACGAAGATCGAGTACGGCGGCTGCTCGCACCGGAACCGCTCGCGCCCCCGCCGCTCCGCCGTCCATTGGGCTTCCACGATGAGCTCGGTCGGGAACGTCGAGGAGCCGATGGCGCGGACCTTGCCCTGGTGGATGAGGTCGGAGAGCGCGCCGAGCGTCTCGTCGACGTCCGTCGTGTAGTCAGGCCGGTGCATCTGGTACAGGTCGATCCATTCGGTGCCGAGGCGGCGCAGGCTGTCCTCGCACGAGCGGATGATGTGGCGCCGGCTGCTGCCCCAGGTGTTGGGCTTCCGGTCCGGTTCGAACGGACCGCCCACGACGGGGAAGTGGCACTTGGTGGCGAGGATGATGTCGTCCCGTCGCCCGCCGGCCAGTGCCTTGGCGACGATCTCTTCGCTCTCGCCTGACGAGTAGACGTCGGCGGTGTCGATGAAGTTGATGCCGGAGTCGAGCGCACGGTGGATGATGCGAACGCAATCATCGTGGTCGCGGTTGCCGAAGCCACCGAACATCATCGCGCCGAGGCAGACGCTCGAAACCTGCATCCCGGTGTGTCCGAGTGTGCGGTAGGGCATGTAGGGGAACGTACTCGGGAGCAGGAGGCCGGGCAGCCTCAGGGGTCGGCGGTGCCGAACACGGTGTCGACAGCGTCGGCGAAGGCGCGCATCGACGGGAACTCCGCGTCGGGCTGCACGCCGGCCGCGGGCGGCGGTGTGGCTCCCCATCCCTTCTGGTCCTGGCGGCGGTTGATCCAGACCGTCGGGAGGCCCTTCGCCTTCGCAGGGACATGGTCGTGGAACAGCGACTGGGCCACGTGGAGCAACCGCCCACGCGGTACCCCGAGCTCGTCGATCCTGGTGAGGAGCGCATCGAAGTTGGCGGGGTTCGGCTTGTAAGAGCCGATGTCCTGCGCGGTCAGGACGGTGTCGAACTCCACGCCGAGGCGCCGGTTGCTCGCCGCGAACCCGGCCCGGTCGATGTTCGAGAGGATGAAGAGCCGGTAGTGCCGTTTCAGCCGGGCCAGCGCATCGGCCGAGTCCGGGAACGCCGGCCAGTCGGCCACCGAGCTGCCGAGCGCCGCTGCGTCCTCATCCGAGACCGCCGCGCCGAGGGCTGCCCCCGTGCGACGAAGAGACTCCGCGAGCACGTCGGGGTACAGCAGGGTGGGGAGCTCCGCCTCCACCTCCGCCTCATGGCCGGAGTAGGCGGCGAGCAGGTCCTCGTCGGACAGGCCGGGCTGCTGCCGCCGGGCCCATGGGCCGAGCACGGCGGCGAGGCCGGCCTCCCAGTCGATGAGGGTCCCGTAGCAGTCGAAGCTCAGGGCGTCGTACTCCGCGAGGTCCATGGACGTTGATCATGCCCCGTCGTCGATCATGCTGCGCCCAGGAGTGAAATCTGAAGGTGAGGGGTATTCGTCCGGTCGCCGCGGGCCGCGGTGACCGAGTGAGGAGGAGCGGATGGGCGTCACCTCTGGACCGTCCGACAACACGACGCTGTCGGCCGTCTTGGCCGACTACGCCGCAGCGGGGTACGCGGGCCAGCTCCGCGTCGCCGACGACGGCGTGCATTGCAGCGCCTGCAACTCCGTGGTAACAGCCGAGCAGATCGAGGTCCGATCCTTACGGCGACTGGAGGGAGCGTCGGACCCGGCCGACATGGCTGCCGTTCTCGCCACCGCCTGCCCGGCCTGCAACACGATGGGGACCATCGTGGTCATGTACGGGCCGGAGGCCTCCGAGGCCGAGGTGGGACTGCTCCGCCGCGCCCAGGATCATCGCTTCGAGGACGACGCGATGCCGCCTTCGGGGGCCTGACCGAGCCGGCCGGTTGAACCGGCGTTCTCGCGGCCGCCGACGCGGCAGCGGCCACGGGATCCCGCGAGAACTGCATCCCTTGAGCGAGGCCTGAGAGGCCTGATCAGCGGATGGGTGCCATCGAGAGCACGAGCTTCTCGTCCCCGGCCGCCATGACGACCAGCTGACGCCCCTCGTCCTCGGTGAGGGTCAGCTGGATGGGTGCCAGGTCCGCGGCCCAGGCCCGAGCCATCGCGGTGACGGGCGACTGGTGACCGGGCTGGTCGATGTCGAACGAGATGCTGATCGGAGTGCCGGCCGGCAGGTGCTGCCCGCCCCAGGTCGCCGGGTCCAGGAGGACCACGTCGAACCGGATCCTCGGCTCATCGACGGTAACGAAGAGCACCTGCGCGACGGGCTGGGTGCCGGCGATCCGCATGGCGCCAGGACTACCCAGCAGTGTGCGGCTTCACACCTCTGAGATGGGTCGACCCTGCCGCTCAGGCCAGCACCGTCATCCGCCGTCTCGTCAGCGCGAGGACGACGATCGCGGTGACGGCGGCGTACGCCGCCAAGGCGAGGGCCGAGTCGACCGGGAGGTCCTCGCCGCGGAGCATGATGCTGCGCGCCTGCTCGATGCCGTAGGTGGCCGGGAGGGCCCAGGCCACGTACTGGGCAGCGCCCCCGAGCTGGTCGATGGGCAGGAAGAAGCCACTGAAGAACAGGGTCGCCAGCAGGATGAGCATCGTCGACAGGACAGCCTGCATGTCCGTGCGGGAGGTCAGGGACACGAGGAAGCCGAGACCGACCGATGCGAGCACCACGAGCGCCAGGCTGACGGCGAGGTGGCCGGCGGAGCCGAGAAGGGGGACGTCGAGCACCCACCGCACGAGCGCGAGCAGGGCTGCCGCCACCAGCCCGCCGATGACGAAGTGCCCGACGTACTTGCCCACCACCACCTGGCGCGCCCCGACGGGCGCCACCCGGAAGAGCTCGGCGGCACCGAGCTGTCGCTCGCGCACGAAGGACAAGGCCGCGAAGGCCACGCCGAACTGCTGGAGGAGCAGCACGATGGCGGCCGGTGCGTAGTAGTCGGTGAACGTGCGCTGCCCCGGCACGATGCTCTCCACCTCGCCGGTGAACGGTTGCACGAGCACCTCGGCGTCGACGGCGAGCAGTTGCTCGGCCAAGGCCGGAGCCTGCTGGAGGAGCTGTTGGGCCTGACCGAGCTGCTCACGGGCGGTGTCCACCTGCCCTTGCCCGATGGCGCGTCGGGCCTCGTCGATGGCTGCCCGCGCCGCGCCGATGGCCGTCCCGAACGACGCCGCGGAGCGGGCCAAAGCGCTGCCGGGCTCACCGCTCCCGGTCCCGTCCTCGGCCAGCGCACGGGCCGAGGTGGCCGCCACGTCGACGCGGCGGAGCCCTCGGTCCACGTCCTCGAGCGTCGCGTCGGCGCGCACCAGATCACCGGCCTCGACCTGTTGGACGGCCTGGCCCAGCGTGTCCGAGACGACACCTAGCGCCTCCCCGACCGGCAGCTCCGTTCCCTGGCCGCCCGCGACCAGCGAGGCGAGCACGGCGGCGTTCACCTCGGCCACGGCGAGCCGGGACGCGAACTGGATGATCGAGAGCTCGACCGGATCCAGCCGGGAGTGGAGGATCCGCAGTGTGGCCCGCTCCCCGCTGAGCACGGTGCCGAGCGGATCCGGGGGGAGGACGACGACGGCGTCCACGTCACCGTCGGCCAATCGCTCCCGAGCGGCCGCCTCGTCGGACTCCACGGCGGCGAGCTCGACGAGCGGTCCCAACCGCGACGCCGACGCCTCCATCTCCCGGGTGAGCGCGGCATCCGCGTCGCCCACCAGGATCGTGCGGTACGGCCGCACCTCGTCGCGGTAGCCGAGGCCGAACAGCAGAAGGATGAGGAACGGCCCGAGCACGAGCACGAGCAGGAGCCTCGGCTGCCGCAGGACGTCGAGGGCTTCCTTCCTGGCGAAGGCCCAGGTCGCGAGGGGCAGTCGGGAGGGCCGGCGCTGGCCGGACCGCAGCACGGCCGTCACGGCCGGCTCCCGACGGCCACCGCGCGACCGGTCTCCTCGGTCGACAGCCGCTCGTCCCCGTCACGATGGGCTCGGCGGTGGGCCCGGACGAGGCGAACGAACACCTCGTCGTAGTCAAGGGTGGGCGGGACCACCTCCGCCGACCCGACACCGGCCTGCTCCAGCGTGCGGAGGATGGCACGCTGGTCGTTCGTCCCGTCTGCAACCACCACGCTGAGGCGATCGGGGCGCTGGATGACCTCGTTGACCCACGGCGCGCGGTCGAGTGTGCGCGGGCGGCGCGCTGCTCGTCGTCCCCCACGCAGACGTCGACCAGCTCCCCGCCGTAGGCCTGCTTCCGAAGCTGGTCCGGGGTCGCCATCGTCACCAGGTTCCCGTCCGCCATGAGGCCGACGAGATCGCAGTGCGCGGCCTCGCCGACGTACTGCGTGGAGACGAGGATCGTGCGCCCGGCGTCGCGCAGCGTCCTGAAGCTGGCCCAGAAGCGCTCACGCAGGATCGGGTCCACACCCGCGGTGGGCTCGTCCAGCATGACCAGCTCGGGGTCGTGGACGAGCGTGGCCGCGAGGGCAAGGCGGCGCTGCATGCCTCCCGACGCGTGCGACAGCAGCGTCGAGCGGTCGTTCCACAGGTCGACGAGCTGCAGCGTCTCCCGCAGCCGGCGACGGCGGCGGCGTAGCGGCACGCCGTAGAGCGCGGCGACGAAGGCCAGGTTCCCACGCAGGGTGAGGTGCGGGAAGAGGACGCTGGCCTGCGCCTGGTAGCCCAGGCGGCGGCGGTGGGCGGCCGAGAAGTGGACGGGATCGGCGCCGAGGACCTCCGCCGAGCCGTCACTCGGGCGGTAGACGCCGGTCAGGAGGCGCAGCAGGGTCGTCTTGCCGCATCCACTCGGGCCCACCAGAGCCACGATGGCGCCGGCGGGAACTTGGAGGCTCACGTCGTCCAGGACCGTCGTGGAACCGAATCGCTTCGAGAGGTGGTCGGCGCGGATCGGCGCGTACGGCGCGCCAGCCGCGTCAGCCACATGGGTGCCGTTGGTCCTCGCCATCGGGACCACCTTCCCCCACGCACGCCGCCGCTCAATCCTCCCGGAGGTTGGACGGGGCCGGTTGGGGGTACGCGCCACCCGGGGCGGGTCCCGTAGGAGAGGAGCGAAGGCGATGACACGCGGTGGGACCGGTAGTCGGGCGGTCCAGGCGCTCAGGCGGACTCAGGCCCGGATGGTGACCGGGACGGCGGCCGCAGTCAGTGCAGTCGTGGTGGCCGCGCTGGCGACCGCATGCGCCCCGCCTGATGGGATCGCGATGGGTGTGGATCTCACCGCCCGCTGGACCATGGACGAGCAGGCCGGTTCCGTCATGGCCGACAGCTCCGGATCCGGCCTGCACGGCACGATCGGTGCCGGCGTGGCGGTCGGCGACGGTACCTACCGCTTCCCGGGCTGGACCGCGAACGTCGACGGCGCGGGGCGGCTCGTCGGCGAGGTCTCCGCCGCTGGCGGTGCCGTTAGCGTGCCGGACCAATGGGCTGTGCTGGAGCCCGGCCAGGGATCGTTCACGGTGTCCCTCCGGCTGCGTTCGGCGCTGACCGGTGCGGGCCGGCTGCCGTCCGCTCCCGCGGCGTCGTTCAACATCGTGCAGAAGGGCCGTGCCGACCAGCCCGGCGGCTTCTGGAAGCTCGAGCTCTCCGGCGACGGTTCGTCCACCGGCCGGCTGCGTTGGGTGGTGTCGGACGGTTCGCGCTCAGCGGTCGTCACGAGCGCCGTGCGGATCGATGACGCCCACTGGCACTCGGTCGTGGCCGAGCGTCGCGGGGACCGGGCCGTGCTCACCGTGGACGGTGTGACCGCCTCGGTCTCGGCCGGCAACGTGGGCGATGTCGGGCCGGGGAATCCACCGGTGACCATCGGCAAG
The DNA here is from genome assembly GCA_963829955.1 of uncultured Acidimicrobiales bacterium. GTDB lineage: Bacteria > Actinomycetota > Acidimicrobiia > Acidimicrobiales > Ilumatobacteraceae > DASTFY01. Next base: position 172,531 of record CAWHKS010000005.1, on the reverse strand, counting down.
AAGCCGGGGTCGACCGATCCCCGCGACGCCTTCGCCGGGTGGCTCGACGACCTGGCCATCCATCGCTGAGCCGTCGACGGCATGAGCGCTGCTGACAGGTCCCCCGGCCGGGCCCGTGTCGGCTGCTCGGGCTGGCTGTACCGGGACTGGCGCGGGATCGTCTATCCGGACGGCCTGCCGACCTCACGGTGGCTGCCGCAGTACACGTCGATGTTCTCGACCGTCGAGCTCAACAGCACCTTCTACCGCCTGCCCCGCTCTTCGACGGTCTCCGGTTGGGCGGAGGCCGTGCCGCCGGGCTTCGTGTTCGCCCTCAAGATGGGCGCGTTCGGCTCCCACCGCATGAAGCTGCGCGATGCGGAGTGGTGGCTCCCCAACCACGTCGGCGCGTTCGAGCTTCTCGGCGATCACCTCGGGCCGACCCTCGTCCAACTTCCGCCGAGGTGGCGGCGGAACGTTGGACGCCTCGACGAGTTCCTCGCCGCGACACCGCCCGGGCAGCGATGGGCGGTGGAGTTGCGTGAGCGGTCCTGGCTCGACGACGACGTGTTCGACGTGCTGCGACGACACGGCGCCGCGCTGTGCATCCACGACCTGCTCGAGAGCCACCCGTTCGTGCTGACGACGCCGTGGACCTATGTCCGCTTCCACGGACCCGACGCCCGTGAGCGGCCGTACCGGGGTCGGTACGGCGGACGGCGGCTGTGGCGGATGGCCGACAAGATGAGCGAGGTACTGGAGCAGGGCGGCGACGTCTACTGCTACTTCAACAACGACTACGAGGGGCACGCCGTCGTCGACGCCACGTGGTTGGCGGCCCGACTTGGCGACGCGCCCGCCGCGCCGATGGCCGGCGCCCGAGTGCACCAGTAGCGTCGCGGCCGTGCCGCCTCCGTCGGTCATCGTTGTCGGCGGGGGTCTGATCGGTCTCACGACGGCGCTCGCGCTCGACGAGCGAGGGGCGGACGTGACCGTCGTCGACCGGGCTGCGCTCGGCTCGGGCGCCGCGCGGGGCAACGCCGGCTTCCTGTCGCCCACGCTGATGGCCCCGCTCGCCGGTCCGGGCATGCTTGGCACCGTCGCCCGCGGGCTGCTGTCCCGCGACGGTCCACTGCGCGTCCGGCCCCGTGCCGTTCCGTCGATGACCCGCTGGAGCATCGCACTCCTGCGGGCGGCCAACGCCGAGCGCTTCGAGGCCGGGCGGGCGGCGCTGGCCGAGCTGAACAAGGACCTCGACGGGTTGCTGGCCGACCTCGCGGCGCTCGGCGTCGACGTGACGCAGGGCGGGGAGATCGTGGTGCCGTTCCACGACGTCGCGCTGGCTGAGCGATTCCGAGCCGAGTTGCAGCACATGGAGCACTTCGGGATGAGCGGTCCCGGGCCGATGCTCGACGGCGAAGGTGTGCGCCGGGTGGTCCCGGCTCTGACCGACCACGTCGGCGCCGGCTTCGTGCTTCCTGGCAACCGGGCCGCGGACCCGAGGCGTTACGTCGACTCGGTGATCGAGGTCCTCAGAGCGCGTGATGTCACATTGCTCGAACACTGCTCGATCTCCGGCTTCGAGGTGACCGGCACCAGGGTGCGTGGGATACAGACGGACCGAGGCACGTTGGAGGCCGACGAGGTGGTGCTGGCGGCGGGGGCCGGGATCCGCGCCCTGGGCCGCCTGCTCGGTCTGCGGCTGGAGGTCGTCGCCGGTCAGGGCTACAACGTCGCCCTCCCGACGACGCCCGAGCTGGAGCACCCGGTGATCGTGGAGGAGGTCCATGCCGTGGCGACCCCGTTCGTCGATCGCATCCGGCTGGGCGGGACGATGGAGCTGGCGGGCGACGCACCGCCCTTCGACCAGCACCGGGTCGATGCCATCCTCCGCTCGATGCGCCGCTTCCTCGACCTGGCCTGGGAGGAGCGCTTCGACCCCTGGGCGGGCTCGAGGCCGATGAGCGCCGACGGTCTCCCGCTGCTCGGTCGCACTCGACGGTTCGCGAACGTCGTCGTCGCCGGCGGCCACGGGATGTACGGGCTGACCCTGGCGCCGGCCACCGGCCGTGCCGTGGCGGAGCTGCTCGTCGACGGCCGTGCGTCCACCGACCTCGCTCCGTTCGATCCGGACCGCTGACCAGTCCGGACGCGTCCGTCCAACGCACCGTCACGCCGGTAGGTCGGTGCCCCACAGATCGGGCAGAACGAAGCCGGTGGGGTACGGATCGGTCGGATCGAGGGTGGTCGTCCTCGTCCCGACGATCCACCCGCGGCCGGAGATGGTGGGCAACACGGCCGACCGGTCGCCGACGACGGTCGTCCCGCCGACGGAGGCCGTGAACTCGCTGTCGATGAGCGAGCGGGCGGTGAAGGTCGAGCCGGGCTGCGCCTGGCCACGGGCGGCGAGGCAGGCCAGCCGGGCCGAGGTACCGGTCCCGCACGGGGAGCGGTCGATCCTCCCGCTCAGCACCGTGGCCCCGCGCAGCAGCCCCGCCGAGGGCTCGTCGTCCCCGGTCACCATGACGTAGGAGAGGAAGTCGATCTCGGACACCTCGGGGTGCCGCACGTCGAGCTGCTTCCGCGCCGCCACCATGACCGCCTCCGCGCGCTCGACGATGTCCCGGGCCTGCTCCCGCACGAGGCGCAGGCCCAGCGCGGCCCCGTCGACCAGGACGTAAAAGCAGCCGCCGTACGCGACGTCCACGCTGACGGTGCCGAACCCCGGCACGTCGAGGGGGACGTCCAACGCCTCCACGAACGACGGGATCCCTGCGAAGCTCACCCGCTCACAACGGCCGTCGCGGCAGGTGGCCTCGGTCCGCACCAGACCCGCGGCCGTCTCCAGCGTCACCACCGTCGTTGGCTCGGTCATCGGCAGTGTGCCGGTCTCGAGCAGCGCGGTGACGACGCAGATCGTGTTCGATCCGCTCATGGCGTGCGCCCGGTCGGCCTGGAGGACGATGAAGCCGGCGTCGGCACCTGGATCCGTCGAGGGGAACACGAGATTGGCGCTGGCCTGGGGCCGTCCCCGCGGCTCGAGCGTCAGCAGGCGGCGGACCGTGTCGTCCACGGCGTTGACGTGGTGCAGCTTCTCGCGCGCCGTTCGGCCGGGGATCTCGAAGATCGAGCCCAGGTAGCACGTTCCCTGTTCCCCTTCGGCGTGGACCTCGATGGCGGCGTGGCTCCGGGCCAGCCGCATCAGCGCAGCACGGCGTCGAGCACCTCGATGAGGGTCCCGGCGTCGTCGTCGCCGAGCGGCAGCAGCGGCCCCCGGACGTCCCCGCAGTCGATGCCCAGGTGACGCAGGCCCAGCTTCGCCTTCTGGTTGTAGGCCCCGGCCTCCATGTGCTGCACCCAGGGGAGCAGACGCTCGAAGCGCTTCCGGGCGCCGTCGAGGTCGCCGCTGAGCGCGGCATCGAGGATGTCGACGTGCTGCTGCGGGAGCACGTTGGCTGTCCCGGCCAGCCAGGAGCGGATGCCCCAGAAGAAGTAGTCGACGGCCTGGTCGTCCGAGCCGCACATCAGGCTGATGCGACCGGCGTACCGGCTGCTCTCGGTCAGCAAGCGGGAGAAGTCACCGCTGGACTCCTTCAGGCCGACGACCAACGGGTGGTCGGCCACACGATCGAGGCAGTCGAAGGCGATCTCGACACCAGCTCGGGCCGGGTAGTTGTAGAGGATCGCCGGCAGGCCGGACGCGTCCACGATGGTGAGGAAGTGCACCGCCAGCTCCCGCTGGTCGGGCAGCGAGGTCGGCGGCACGGCCAACATCAGCGCGTCGTACCCGAGGTCACGCGCGGTGCAGGCGAACCCGACGGCCTGCCGGGTCGATCCCGCGTTGCAGCCGGCCACGAGCTGGGCCCGGCCAGTGACGACATCGCGCGTGGACCGCATGACGTCCACGCGTTCGGTCTCGCTCAACGCGTAGTACTCGCCGGTGGTCCCGCAGGACACGATGCCCCGCACCCCGGCTTCGAGGCAGCGTTCGACGACGACGGCGAGAGCGACGTGATCGACCTCGCCCTCGGCGTCGAACGGGGTCACGACCGGCACGTAGACGCCTTCGAGCTCGAGGTCCACGAAGGCGCACGCTAGCCATCGCCCCGATGAGTCCCGGACGGCCGGGACGTCAGAACGACGATGATCGGCTTCGAACCCAAGCGCCTCCAGCGATTGCGGGATGGCATGGCGGCCCACGTCGACCGTGGTGGCGTCGGTGGCGTCGCCTGGCTGGTGGCGAGGGACGGGCAGGTCGAGGCCGGGCTGGCCGGCACGCTCACCCGGGGCGAGCCGGTGGCGGTGGGACGCGACAGCCTGTTCCGCATCTCGTCGATGACGAAGCCGATCGTGGCCGTTGCCGCGCTCATCCTCGTCGAGGAGTGCCGGCTCCGCCTCGACGATCCGGTCGACGAACTGCTGCCCGAGCTCGCTGACCGCCGGGTGCTGATCGATCCGCGGGGTCCGATCGACGGCCCGACCGTCCCTGCCCGGGCGCCCATCACGGTGCGCGACGTACTCACCTTCCGCCTCGGGCTGGGCATGGACTTCGAGGCACCCTGGCCCCAGCCGCTCCTCGAGCAGATGGACCGGCTGGGCATGGGTGGCGGGGCCCCGGAACCCCAGGTGCCGCCGGCACCCGACGAGTGGATGCGGCGGTTGTCCACCCTGCCGCTCCTGTACCAACCCGGCGAGCGCTGGCTCTACAACACCGGCGCGGACGTGTTGGGCGTCCTCGTCGCTCGCGCCGCCGGCCAGCCGCTCGACGAGTACCTGCGGGAACGAGTGCTCGACCCGCTGGGGATGGTCGACACCGCCTTCGTGGCGCGAGAGGCGGGCCGGTTCGGCACCTGCTACACGAGGGACCCCGACACCGGCGCCCTGCTCGTGTACGACGGTCCCGACGGGCAGTGGGCGACACCACCTGTCTTTCCGTCCGGAGGCGGCGGGCTCGTGTCCACCGTCGACGACATGCTCGCGTTCGGGCGCATGCTGCTGTCCGGCGGCTGTCTTCCCGATGGCGGACGCCTCCTGGCACGGGCGTCCGTCGAGGCCATGACGACCGATCAGCTCCGCGTCCTCGAAGGGGCGCCGGGACCGACGCCGGACGGTTCACAGGGTTGGGGGTTCGGCGTCGGCGTCCAGGTGCGGCGCACCGGGCCGGTCCCCGCCGTGGGCTGCTACGGATGGGCTGGGGGGCTGGGGTCGGCGTGGGCCAACGATCCCAGCGAACGCCTCATCGGCGTGATCCTCACGACGGACATGTTCACCGCCGCGTTCCCGCCGCCGGCCGTCATCTCCGACTTCTGGACCTGCACGTACTCCGCCCTGGCCGACTGAGCGGCAGCGCGCCCGCGCCGGCTGGGAGTGCCAGGTGCAGATGTGAAGGATATCCTTCACACCTGTGACGATCGACTCGCAGGAGCCGCCGCGCAAGGTCGTGACGGACATCCGGGCGCTGCGGGCGCTCGCGCACCCGGACCGGGTGGCGATCCTGCGGCTGCTCATGGCCGGTGTGGCCCGCACGGCGACCGAGTGCGCGCGGGCCGTCGGTGCCTCTCCGTCCGCGTGCAGCTATCACCTCCGCGAGCTCGAGCGCTTCGGCTTCGTCGTGCGCGACGAGTCCGTGGCCGGTGACGGCCGCACGCGGCCGTGGAGGGCCGCGGCGGTTGGCTTCTCGCTCGGGAGGCCGCTGAGCGACGAGCCGGCATCCGGTCGTGCGGTGTTCGCCGCGCTGCGAGAGGCGGATCGCGTCGAGAACGACCGGATGGCTCAGCTGTTCGTCGAGCACGTGGCTGAGTTGCCCACCGAGTGGCAGGACGCAGCCGAGTTCGCGACGTTCGAACTGGCGCTGACCGCGGCCGAGTTGCGTGAGTTGACCTCAGCCGTGGACGACCTGCTGCGTCCGTACCGCGTCGGCGCCCGGAAGGAGATGCCTGCCCGGGATCACGACGTGCGGCCTGTCCACGTGGTCGTCCAGGCCTTCCCGCGGGTCGATGCCGGATGACCGATCTGGAGATCACCGAGCGCGCCCCGCCGGTCTGGCGATCGCACGACTTCCGGCTGGCGTGGGCCGCCGGCTTCGTCAACGACACCGGCGACTGGGTGCTCATGGTCGCGCTGCCCGTCTACGTGTTCAGCGAAACGGGCTCGGGCACGACGACGGCCCTCTTGTTCCTCTGCCAGCTTCTCGTCGCGGCCGTGCTCGGGCCGATCGGCGGCAGCCTCGTCGACCGGTGGGATCTGCGCCGCTGCCTGATCGGCACGAACCTCGCGCAGGCCGTCACGCTCGTGCCCCTGCTGGCGGTGACGCCGTCGCGGACGTGGCCGGCCTACGTGGTGACCGTCGTGCAGGCGGCGCTGTCACAGCTCAACAACCCGGCCAACGTCGCCCTGCTGCCGCGGCTCGTCGCCGACCAGCAGCTGACCAGTGCCAACGCCGCGCTCTCGGCCAGCCGCAGCATGGCCCGGCTGATCGGCTCTCCACTCGGCGGCCTCGTCGTCGCCGTCGGTGGGCTGGCGCCGGTCGTGCTCGTCGATGCCGTCAGCTTCCTCGCCGCGGCAGCCGCGGTGGCGTGCATCACCGCCGACACCCGTCCGGTCGGCGCGCACGCGGATGTCGTCCCTACGGGCGTGCGGGCAGGGCTGCGGGCGGTTGCCGCCAATCCGCCCCTCACGTCGGTGCTGACCATCCACGGCATCGCTCAGATCGCGCAGGGCGCCTTCGTGGTGCTCTTCGTCGTGTACGTGATCGAGGCCGTCGGCGGTGACGGTGGCGGGGTCGGGATCATCCGGGGGACGATGGCCGTCGGTGCGGTCGCCGGAGCGGCGATCATCGGCCGCCTCGGTCCTCGCGTCGCGCCACTGCTGCTGTTGGCGGTCGGCTACCTCGGCATGGGCGCGGTGTCACTCGTGTTCTGGAACGCCGCAGGTTGGACGACGGCGATCGGCGTGTTCGTGGTCCTCTTCGCGCTGTCGGGTCTTCCCGGTGCCGCGCTGCAAGTCGGCCTGTTCACCGTCGTGCAGACCACCAGCCCACCCGGCACGCTGGGCCGCGTCGCCGGCGTGCTCATGGCGAGCGAGGCGGTCGGCGCGTCGGTCGGCTCGATCCTGGCCGGCGTGCTGGTCGATCATGTCGCGCTCGTGCCGCTGCTCGACGCGCAGGCCGGCGTCTACCTCATCTGCGGAGTGCTCGTCCTGCTCCTCGTCCGCACGCGATGACCGTGGTCAGAGGGCGAAAGCGGCACGGTCGGAGAGAGTCTTGTCGCGGCCGCCGACGAAGTAGAGGTTGGGCGTCTGGTACGGCGGCATGGTGGCCACAATCGCCTTGTGGAGATCGGGGAGGGTGCCTTTGAAGCGGCCGTCCTTCCAGACCTCGAGCAGCTGGCCGGTGAACCGGCCGTTGCGGGGGCCGTCGCCGCTCGTCTGGTTGTCCATGCAACCAGAGATGAGGATGACGCCGGCCTTGACCGCCTTCTCGTCCCTGCTCTTGGTCTTGCGCTGGATGCCGTCGTAGGTCCGCTTGTTGGCCTCGTACACCCGGTCCTGGAGCTCGAGCGGGATGCGGCGGTTCGGCCATGGGTCGACGTTCTCGGTGTCCCACGGCGCCGGCCGGGCGACGGTGCCACTGTGGCAGCTGTCCGACAGCATGACGACGCGGACCTTGGGCTTGAAGAGCGCCCAGAGCTGGTAGAGCTCGTCGTCGACGAGCTCGCGGTCGTAGAGCAGCCATGTCTCGTCGTACGCGTCACCGAGCTCGCCCACCTCGTTCCGGGCCTTGCGGGCCTCGTCACCGTTCGTGTCGGGGACCTGGCCGCCGTGGCCGGCGTAGCTGATGAAGAAGGTGTCGCCGGCCACCAGCTTCGTCGCCGCCTTCTTGATGGCCGCGGTCACCTTCCGCGCGGTGGCATCCTTCGTGAGCAGCACGGTCCGCGGTGAGTAGCCGAGCGCCTCCGCCAACGTCTCCATGGAAGTGGCGTCGTTCTCGCAGGCGGCGAGCTGGCCGTCCCAGCCCTGGTAGTGAGCGGGATCGACGGTGTTGAGCCCGATGTGCAACGACATCCCTGTGGCCATGCCTGTCCTCCAGTGTGACGGTGACGGTGCGGTGGTGCGGGGTGGATCAGGCCGGCGCGGCCGGCCCCTTCTTCAGGAAGGCGTCGAGCGCCGCCGCCGACTTGGGTCCGTACTGGCCGTCGGCCTTGACGCCGAGTGCCGTCTGCATGGCCTTGATGGCGGTTTCGGTCCGTTGTCCGAACTGCCCGTCGGCGGATCCGCAGTCACCCCACTTGAACTTCAGGCAGAAGAACTGGAGCGCGGCCACCTGCCCGCCGGAGCTGTTCAGCTGGAGGGTCGGGGTCGGCGCGGACTGCAGTGTCGGCGGCGGGCCGCCCGCCGCGGCCTGTGGCACGGCGCTGAACTGGACGAGCCGGAAGTGCCACGGTTCGGACTGCACCTCCCACGACCAACCGTTGGCGAGTGCCGCCTGCCGGGCCCACTGGACGAACGCCTGGTCGACCACCCGGGCGCTGTTGCCGTACCCGTCGAGCGCGGCGTCCACCGCGCAGCCCCATCCGTGGTTGCTGGTCCCGGGTACGGCGGCCATGGCCATCTTCGGCTTCAGCCAGTAGCGGGTCCCGTTCCACACCTTCGACGACCCGCCCGTGTTGGTCGTGGAGTACCGCTGCTGGAAGAGCGAGACCTGCTGGTCGTACGAGCGGTAGGCGCCCGTCATGGTCGAGCGCGAAGCCGGCCTGCTGCGCCGCGTTCTGGAGGTTCCTCCACGCGGCGGCGGCCTCCGGGATCAGGTAGCCCACGCCGAGGGGAGCGACCTTGATCATCCGATCCATAGGCACCTTGCCGTTGCCCAGCGGCTTGACCCACGCGGGGATGGCGGCTGGTGAGATGGGGAGCGGCCCCCGGTCTGGACTCCTCGGCGGCTCGGCGGGGAACTCGGGGGCCCTCGTTCCGGGGTCGTCACCGGAGTCGTACCCGGACTCGTCGAGATCCTCGTCGGTGCCGACGGGCTGCTCGCCGTCCACCCCTTCGGCGTCGTCGGACGGATCCACCCAGTCGTCGGCCATCTCGGCGCTCCCCTCCACGGTCCGCACACGCGCCAAATGGTTGACGAGTGAAACAGTGTCGGCAGCTTCGCGCCCACGCTTCGCGCTGTCCAGCAACGCGCCGGCCGCGCGCCGGCCTGCTGGACAGCGTGCGCGCAGGGAAGGAGGATCACGCCATGGAGCCTCCGGAAAAGGACAGCGGAACGAGCCTCGTGGAGGAGCTGGGAGACGGGCCCCAGACGAGAGGTTGGAGCAAGGCCGCGGCTGGCCCAGCGGGCAAAGGGGGTGCGTCCGGGACGCGCCGCGGGCCTTCGCGCAACGGCGGCGGCGACGCGGACAGTGATGACGACGCGCGGCTGACGGTGCGTCTGCTGCACGCCAGCCTCGAACACGCCGTCTATCCCGTCCTGGTCGGCCACGTGGCCGGCTCGCCCCTCAGCGGCGCCGAGGAGCGGCTCGACGACTGCCTCGACCACCGTCTGAGCCGGGCCCAGGTGGCCCGCGACTACCCGGAGGCATTGGGGGAGTTCCGCCATTTCCCCGGCTTCGAGGAGATCACCCCTCCGCCGGGCGCCATCGTCGTCGGGCTCGGTCCCATGGGAGAGCTGACGGAGTCGCAGCTCTCGTCCGTGGTGACCAGGTCGTTGACCCGGTTCGCCAGCGAGCCTCGTGATCGGGCTCGCGCCTCCGTGGTGGGGCGGTCGGCTCCTCAGCAGGCCTTCGACGGACGTCTCGGCCTGGCCGCCGTGCTCATCGGCAGCTCCCGGTCCGGTGGCCTGACGGTCGAGAGCTCCATCCGCGCCATCATCGCCGGGACCGTCGCCGCCAACGTGAGACTGAGCCAGATCCCGCTGACGGTGCCGGTCGAGGGACCGGCCGGTGTGGTCGACCGACCGGTGCGATTCAGCGACCTGTGGTTCGTCGAGCGCCACGAGGACATCGTCGAGCTGGCAGCCCGCTCCCTCGAGCGCCTCAACAACGAGAGCTCGCACACCGAGGGCGACTACGCGGTCTCCTGCGGACCCCAACCGGTCATGGGCGAAGGTGCGGCCGGTCCCAACCCTCCCGACGACAGCGCCAACGACGTATGGGCACGGATCAGCATCGTGCGGGTTGCCGAACAGTCGGACGGGCTGGCAGGGCTGACCTATTCGCTGCTCGGACGCGCGTCCCGCGCGGAGTCCCTCGTCCATCAGCTCGACGGGGACCTCGTCGACAGCCTGGTGGCTCAGTCGATCAACCGATCGTCGGATCCCCGCATCGGCTCGACGCTCTACGAGCTCCTCGTGCCCCATGACCTGAAGCAGCCGCTGGGAAGTGGCAGCCATCTCCACCTGCTGCTCGACGAGAGCACGGCCGACCTCCCGTGGGAGCTCCTCACGCCCCGCGCCGAGGCGTTCCGTGACAGCCGTCCCTTCGCCCTCGGAGGCGGGTTCCTGCGCCAGTTCCTCGAGGCGCGCGGCGGGCGGCGGGGGACGGTGCGGACACCCGAGCACGCGGTGCTCGTGATAGGGAACCCGCCCCCCGGCCCCGGTTTCCTCCCCCTTCCGGGGGCCAAGCGGGAGGCTGCCATCGTGGCGAAGGCGTTCGGTGCCGAGCTCGACTTCAAGGATCCGCTCGGTGACCTTGAGCTGCCGACGGTGGATCCACCGTGGACGGTGACGGCCCGCATCTGGGACGAGGAAGGGGCGTACATGGGGACGCCAACGGACGAACAGACCGCGGACGATCCTGCCGAAGAGGTGATCCACGAACTGCTGAACGGGTCGTGGCGTGTGGTGCACATCGCGGCCCACGGGATGCTCGACGAGAGCGGCAACGCCGTCAAGAGCGGTGTCGTGCTCGGCTCTGGTCGCCGGCTCACCGCCGCCACGATCGGGCAGCTCAGTGTGGTGCCCGATCTTGTCGTCGTCAACGCGTGCCACCTGGGCGCAGTCACCCGCCAGCTCGACGGGATGAACCGGGTGGCGGCCAGCTTCGCCCGCCAGCTGATGCAGATCGGTGTGCGGGCCGTCGTCGTCGCCGGCTGGGCGGTCGAGGACGAGCCGGCCGTCGTCTTCGCCCATCAGCTGTACTCCGAGCTGCTCCAAGGGTGGGAGCTGGGCGATGCCGTTCGGCACGCGCGCGCAGCGGTTCACCGCCACGATCCTGGCAGCATCACGTGGGGCGCCTACCAGTGCTACGGCGATCCTGGCTTCCGGTTGGCGGCGCGCCGTGGCCGCGGCGGCGCCGAGCTCAAGGCGAGCCTGACCGTCTCGGAGCTGAGGCGCCGGATCAGGGCCACGACCGGGTTGGTGAGCGATCGGACCAGTTCCGTGCGGTCGTTGCAGCAGGACATCCGTGCCGTGGCGGAGCTCGCATCGGAGGAGCCCGAGAGCAGCCTCGATCTGGCGACGGAGCTGGAGCGACTCGAGCGCGACCCCCTGTACGCGAACGGCCGTGGCTCTGTCAGGGCCGACATCTCGGCCGACCTCGCCGGAGCCTGGGCCCAGCTCGGGCGGTTCGACCTGGCGGTCGAGCGCTACGAGGAGGCCGTGAGAGCAGGTGGTCGCGACGTGCCACTGGCCGCCGTCGAGCAGCTCATCAACCTGTCGGTACGGCGGGCGAGGGAGCTGGACGACGGAGCGCCACGTCGCGAGCTGCTGCGCAGTGCCCAGCGCAAGTTGCGGGCGCTGCAGACCTTGGGCGTGACCGGCGAACGGCAGGCGCTGTGGGGCAGCTTCTACAAGAGACGGAGCTGCCTGTCGGATCCTCCGGACCGCAACGACGTCCGGCGGGCGCTCGGGTACTACATCCGGGCACTGAGCGCGGACGAGGCGAACAACGAACCGCCGGACCCCTATCACGAGCTCAACGCCCGGCAGCTCGCGGCCGTCGTCGGGCAGTGGGACGACCAGGTCCCGAACGTCGTCCGTGGCGACGAGGAGCGGTTCCGGAAGCTGCTCGCCGAGCCACCTGCTGACTTCTGGACCCGCAATCGGATCGGGGACTGGCGGCTGACGCGGTTGGTCGAGCAGAAGTTCACCGGTGAGCCGGCCGAAGGGTCGGTCGACGACATGGTCGAGGCGTACGAGACGGCGTTCCGACTGCGGTCGAGTGCGTTCAACCGCCGATCGGTCATCGAACACCTGGTCGACATCGGAACCCTTCTCGACGCCGACCACGAGCTCAAGGCCCCGCTGCTCGAGGGTGCCGACAAGATGCGGTCACGCTGGCTGCCCGCCGAGTGAGCCTCGTCAGCCCGGGTCGATGACCTCGTACGCGAACTCGATGCCCTTCGCCGTGCGGAACCCTTCCTTCGGCTGGCGGCCCAGTCCGAATTGCTCGAAGGGCAAGAAGCTGGTGCGGTAGAGGCCGATCTCCTTGCCGACCGCGGCGCTGATCAACGACGCGCCGACCCGAACCACGGTCGCCACCGCGCCGACCGTGGCGACCGCGGCGGCTGCGGGCGCGGCGGCGATGACCAGACCGGCCACGATCGTCAGGGCTCCTTTGACCTTGGGATCGTTGACGGCCTCCTCGAAGAGCACCGCGAGGTCCACGCCCTTCTCGTCGTCCCGGTTGGCCCAGATGGCGATGTCCAGGAAGTCCTTCACGTCACCGTGGTAGAGCAGGAGGTTGTCGGCCGGGAGCAGATCGCCGTCGGCGACGTCCGGGAACCGGAACGTGAACGGTGTGGCGACGACCTGCTGATCGCCGCCGGTGAGGACGAGCGCGTCCACCCTGACCGCGGCCTTGAACAGGGCCTTGTTGTTCCGGACTCGCAGGTTGACCAGGCGCACCGCCAGACGGGAAGGCGGGGCGATGGCGCTGCGAGGCTGCAGGCCCCGCTGCGAGAGGTCCGGCAAATCCTCGATGGCGAAAGGAGGCTCGCCGAGCGCGGGCGGCGCGGCCGGCACGAGATAGAAGTCCACCGGCTTGGCGCAGTACGCCACCGACTGCGATCGGCTGGCCGGCCAGCCTCTCGTCCCGGTGCCGGCCTCGGCCAGCAGTGACTCCAACGGGCTGCCGCCGGGCTCGCCGCGGGTGACGCCACTGGTCGTCAGAGCGTTGAATTGCTGCGGCTGGGTGGCGGCGACCACGAGCAACGTCTCCGGGCGCTCCCCGTCGTCGGGCACGCCCGGGTCCCACTCGAGCGGGATGCCGTCCGGGCCGCCGGGCGTCTTGGACTCACCCGGCCGAATGCGCCAGCCCATCGGCTCGTCGGAGCTCAGGAGCGTGATGGCGTAGGCGGTATCGATGTCGAAGAGGCCGACGTACAGGTCTCGTTCGGAGTTGTTGGTCACCTGGAGGCTGATGAGCTCCCCGCGGTAGAGGCGCTCGCCACTGGCGGCCCGAGTCCGGACGTCGCCGCCCCCCTCGCTGCCGTGCGATCGCAGCTCCACGTGGATCTGTCCTGCGAGGTCCGCATCCCCGCGGTCGAGGCCGCGCAGGCGCTCTGCCCGCGCCACGCGCTCCACGACCTTGATGGCCTCGCCGATCCCGGTCTTGTCGGACGCGAACGTCCCGTCCTGCACGGCGAATCCACCGCTGTCGAGCACGACCAGCGCGCCGTCACCGTCACTGCTCCCGGCGATGCGCGCCACCGCAGCCTCGCCGTCGGCGGCGGCACGGAGCATCGTCGACGCGGCCAGGCGCTCCTCGACCGCGGCGCGGACCGGGGGCTGGAGGTCCACCGCGACCGCCTTGGTCCGGCTCGTGCGCAGCGGCACGGCGACCGCATCGGTGTACGTGGCTCCCGCCTTGGCCTTGCCGGCAACGCCGAGGACGGCGGCATCGCCGTCAATGCGTTCGACCTCGGCCTCACCGAGCGAGGTGTCGTCGGGCGACAGCAGCTCGTACCGGTCGCCGACAGAGACGTCGAGGAGGCGGGCCGCCTCGATGCGCACGGCCCCGTCGGTGACGACGACCGGGAGTGCGTTGGCGGCGTCCCTTGTGGTCAGCGAGAACAGCAGGCGATCCGAAGGGCCCTCGACCTCCGGTCGTTGCGTCGGCAACGACGTCGTGATCGTGCGGCGGATCCGATTGCCGAGGACGCGCCACGTGAGCGGCCGGTCACCGAGCTCGCGGAGCGACAGCACGAGCTGCTCGGTGAGGGCTCCGTGCCGGCCGCCCAGCGAGCTGGGCCGCTCGTAGGCGGACTGCAGGGGATCGCAGGCTACGACGCGCACCGCCAACGGGTTCGAGTCGTCGAGCGAGGTCGCGGCGCCGCTCTCTGCCTCCAGTGCAGCCAGCAGCGGGAGCGCGGCATCGTACGGGAAGGAGCGGGGAGCGGCCTTGGGCATCAGGTCCACGTCGCGCGACATCGTGCCCGAGTGGCAGCAGTCGAGGATCGTCGTCACGTTCTCGGTCTTGGCCGTCAGCCGCCGCTGCAGGCTGCTCAGCTCCTCGGACAGCAGGCCGCGGAAATCGCTCTCGCTGCTGGCCTTCATGTCGAAGGGGACCAGGTAGCGGAGGTGCGAGCGCTCGCCTCGACGTTGGAGCTCCTCCCAGCCCTCGAGCGGTGTCCGGCCGCCGTGACCCGAGTAGTAGATGACCACCGGATCGGTCGACCCACTCGGCGTCTCGTCGATGAGTCGCTCGTAGGCGGCGATGATGCCGGCTCTGGTGGCGTCGTCCTCGATCCGTACCTCGCTCCGGAAGCCGCGGGCTTCGAGCGTCTCGGCCATCAGCGCCACGTCGCCGTTCACGCCGGTCAGCCCGTAGGTCTGGCTCCCGATCAGCAGCGCTCGCTTGGCCATGCCCGTCCTTCCGTCTGGATAGCGGTCGCTCAGCCCAGCACGCAGGCAGCGCTGATGGCTTCCCGCCCGGGCGTCAGCCGCGGTCGAGCCGAGCGTCGCCGGCGGCGGGTGGGCCGATGGTGAGCAGCATCCCCGGAGGCGCCGCGGCGCCGCTGTGGAACACGCCGACCTCGCCCCGGTCGAGGACCACCATGCTCGTCGGTCGCACGACCACCCGCCGGCCACATCCGTCGGTCCCGCAGGTGAGCAGCATCTCGCCCGGCTGCGATGACTCGGCAGTCATGACGTGGTCGTCCATGTGGCACCTCCGCTGAGAGCTCTCGCTCCCAGCCTGCCACGGTTCGACAGACGCGGAACGGACGGCGCCGAAGGAGGTCTTCCAGCGCCGTCCGGTCCAGGTGGGGTCAGGTCAGTTGGGATCCTCGACCTTGACGACCGGGCCCTCGACGAAGCCCATGATGTCGTAGCCGACCGAGCCGAACGTGGAGTCCAGGAAGACGGTGACGACGAGCTTGTAGACGCCGGACACCAGCGGGTCACCGGGGTTCTCCTCGGCGAGGGTTCCCGGCGGGACCGTCAGGGTCGTCGAGTACTCGAACGGCGGGTTGGCCGACGGCAGCGGGTTCACCGGGACGTTCTTCGTCACGAGGATCTGCTCGGGGCCTGGGCCCACCGACTCGGCGTACGCAGTCACGATCCAGTCCGGGGAGTCGATGGCGAGGGCGCTGAGCCAGAGCTCGGCGACGTTGCCGTCGATCGCCCAGTCCAGCTTGATCTTGAACTCTCGGGTCGGATCGAGCACGA
This sequence comes from uncultured Acidimicrobiales bacterium, assembly GCA_963829955.1. Lineage (GTDB taxonomy): Bacteria > Actinomycetota > Acidimicrobiia > Acidimicrobiales > Ilumatobacteraceae > DASTFY01. The sequence goes on along the minus strand of CAWHKS010000005.1, from coordinate 156,948 downwards.
GGTTGCCAACGCCGATGGCGGGCAACTCTTCGACCAGCACGGTGGACGTGAAGTCGCCCGTGATGGTGAGGAAGCCCGACGGCACGTTGGGATCGAAGGTGGCCATGTCTGCTCCTTGTTTGGGGGGAATGCCGGTGGAACTCACCGGACGCCGTCACCCTCGTCCTCGCTGCTGAGCCAGCGCTTAATCGCCGCTGTGTCCTGGTGTGGCACTCGCCACGCCCGGAAGGGGTCAGACGGGGGTGCGGCGGCGGATCTGGTCGGCCAGCGCCTCGGTCTCGGTGGCGGCGGCCACGCCGAGCTCGCGCCCGAGGAGACCGACGATCCGCTCGTAGAGGCGCAGCGCCATGTGGGGCTGACCCAGGCGGGCGTAGGCGATCATGAGGCGGCGGGCCGCCGGCTCGTGGCACGGCTCCTCCCGCAGCACCTGGCTTGAGATGGCAAGGGCCCGGCGCAGATCGCCCCGGCGCAGGTGCAGCTCGCTGAGCTGCTCGGCGCAGTCGACCGCTCGCAGGCGGAGCTCCTCGCGGCGGGTCAGAGCCCAGTCGAGGTACGGATCGTCCGCCATGAACTCGCCGCCGTAGAGGGCCAGCCCGGTCTCGTACTCGGCGACGGCGTCGTCCAGCCGCCCGTCGGCCGCGGCGATGGCTCCAAGCTCGTTACGGCGCTCCAGCTCGGCGGCATCGCTCCAGACCTCGACGGCATCGGACAAGCGGTAGGTGTCGCCCCGGCACTCGATGACGGGGCCGTCCCAGGCCTGCGCCAGCGCCTTGCGGAGCCCGTGCATGGCGACGTGCAGGCTGTTGCGGGCCGCGTCGGGGCTCGAGTCCGGCCAGAACACGTCCATCAGCACGTCCCGGGGGACCGGCCGTGAGGGGCGATCGACCAGGAAGGCGAGGAGGGCGCGCGTGCGACGGCTGTTGGCAAGCGGCACCGGCCGGTGGTCGATGGTCACCCAGCAGCCACCGAGCAACCGGGCCGACAGCACCGTGCGGGCCGGCGGGCTCGCCGAGGCCAGCACCGTGGCGGCGACGGTCGCGGCCGTGGCCACGGCGTCGAGACCGGGCTGGGCGGGAAGGATCTGCTCGAGGTGGGCGGTGGTCATCATCGGGCCAACCGGCCTCCTTCAGGCGCACCGGACGAGCGCGCCATAGGCAATGGTACGGAAGAGCACCCGGACGGGTTCGGAGATACACCTCGGGCCGGTCAGCCGAGTCCGCCCAGCTCCCGCAGCACGTTGAGCGTGACCTGCTGGACGAGCGGGTCACGATCGAGCCCGAACGACCAATCCGTGGTGCCGGCGTTGAACACCCGTCCCCGTCCCCGCTCGAACGTGCCCATCACGGCGTGCCCGTGGGCGACCTTGGCCAGGTTGGCCGGCGAGGCGTCGCCGAAGAGCACCATCGCCACCGCCTCGAGGTCGCCGGGCGGCTGGGTGCTCCCCCAGAGCGCGACGGGCGCCTCGCAGTGCTCGGCCGTGATGGACAGCAGGCGGGCGGGCGCCGTCCCGAGCACCTCGAACCCCGCCGGTGTGCCGTCGGCGTAGGTGGGCACGGGCAGGCCGTTGACCATCGTCAGCTCGCAGCCGTCGACCTCGTAGGCAACGATCCGGTCGTTCCCGCCGAGCACGTCGCCGTAGCGGAGGCCGGTTCCGGCGAAGAACGGGTGCTCGGGCCGGTGGACGCTGTAGCCGCCGGAGCTGCGCGGCGTGGCCTCGCCCACCCGGGCGTAGCCGCCCCTCGTGAAGCTCAGGCCGGTGGACAGGGACTCCGGGCGGCCGACGGCCGGCGCGGACCAGATGGTCGTCAGGAATCGGCGGTCGTCGGTTCGGGCCACCGGATCGTCCTTGTGCGCCCGCATCTTGTGGCACACCATCGTCCGCCCGTCGTCCTCGTAGCGCACCTGCCAGAACGAGGTGTTCCCCGAGAAGATGGCCCACGAACCGCCGCCGTCGACGAAGGCGTCGACGCTGTCCCGCATGCCCCACGACCAGTACTCGTCGTGGCCCACGCTCAACAGCAGGCGGTGGCCGTCGAGCACCTCGGGATGCAGGTCGAGGTCGGAGCTGACGGCGTAGTCGAGCGCCACCCCGGCGGTCTCGGCCCAGCGCACGAAGCGCCGCTCCCAGCTGTGCCACCCGCCCGACGCGCACCACAGCGGGTACTCGTGCTCGCGGAGGTAGGCGGGCAGCCGGCGATGCTCCTCGTCGGGCTCCACCTCGACGCTGCCGACGCGGCCGTCGTAGTCCGCCTCGTCGGGCGCCGCCGGTCGCCGCACGTAACCCCGCTCGAACGGCCGACTGAAGGACACCCGGTCGGCCCCGCTGTAGAGGCAGTGGCCGCCCCACTGGTTGTACGCGTTGTAGGTGTTGGACGCCAGCACGATGAGGGCAGGCGCGGGTGCTTCCGGCGCGGCCTGCACCACGAAGAACGCCTGCGACGATCGGCGCCGCTCGTCCTCCCCGTCGGCCAGGTCCTCCGCCACCAGGTCGATCTCGTAGAAACCGCACGGCCACGACGGGTCGATCGGCACGGTGAAGGACACCGGCCAGTCGCACCCCGTTGCCCACGCCCGTTCAGGCACCTCGCGCTCGGTGCCGGTGATCCCCTGCTCGCTCCACACGACCTGCCGCTTCCCGCCCACCCGCGTCACCTCGGCGGTGAACCTCCCCGACCGGCTGGAGCACTGGACGGCCACCTCCTCGCCCGGCCGGTAGCTGAGGCGCTCCGGGTAGCCCTCGACCACCGGCCAGCGGGTGTAGTGGCGGGAGGCGAGGGGCGGGTTCGCGTCGGTGGGATCGGTCATCGGGCCGAGCGTACGATCCCGCGCTCAGGCCGTCGCCTCGACCAGCCGTCCGTCCTGTACCTGGTAGACGAAACCGCGGACGAGGTCCTTGTTCGTCACGAACGGGTTGACCCGGAGGCGGCGGATCGACTGACGGACGTCCTGGAACGGATCCTTGAAGCTCTCGATCGCCCATTCCGGTCGCAGCCCGGTCTCCGCCTCGAGCTCGTCCTTCAGCGAATCGTCCACGACCTTCTGCAGGCCGCAGTCCGTGTGGTGGATGAGGATGATCTCCCGGGTGCGGAGCAGTCGCTGCGAGAGGACGATGGAGCGGATCACGTCGTCCGTGACGACGCCGCCGGCGTTGCGGATGATGTGCGCATCGCCGTGGGCCAGACCGAGCATCTCGAAGATGTCCATGCGGCTGTCCATGCAGGCCACGATGACGAGCCGCCGCCGCGGGTACAGCTCGAGCGCCTGATCGCTGTAGCTGCCGGCGAAGCGGGCGTTGTTGGCCAGCAGCTCGTCGGTGTTGGGTGCGAAGTCGTCGGCGCGCTCGTCCACGGAGGGACGGTACCCGGGAGCGCTGAATCTTCGTCGCCGGCCCATGGCCGGCTCCTACTCGCTCCGCTCGGCAGAGCGTCGGATCGCGCTGCGGTGCGCCGGCCGAGCCGGACGCACCGGGTCCGGGGCTAGACAGGCGGGGTGAGCACGGGGATCTCCCTGAGCACGATCGGGGTGGACGCGCCGACCTACGTGGAAGCCGCTCGGCGGGCGGAGGCGGCCGGCTTCTCCGCGGTCTGGTGCTACGACCACTTGTCGGGCGTGGTCCTGAGGGGTGACAGCGCTCTGGACGTGTGGGCCGTGCTCGGGGCGGTTTCCACCGCGACCACGGACGTGGCCGTCGGACCGCTGGTGGCCAACGCCACGACGCGCCATCCCGCGCAGCTCGCCGTCGCGGCGGCCACGATCCAGTCGCTGTCTGCCGGGCGGCTCAAACTGGGACTGGGCGCCGGCGCCGGTCCGGGTTCTCCCTTCGCCGTCGAGTGGGAGATGTTCCTGCTGGAACCGAGGCCGGCCGGCGAGCGGCGAGCCCGGTTGGAGGAGGTCGTGGCCTTCCTGAGGGCGCTCTGGGACGGGGCCGATCGCTACGACGGGACCTGGGCCGGCTTCGCGGACGTCCGGGGCGTGATCATGCCGTCGCCCCCGCCGCCCATCATCCTCGGAGCCAACGGACCCCGCCTGGCCGAGGTGGCCGGTCGGGTGGCCGACGGCGTGAACTTCCACGCTGCCGAGGAGGACCTGGCCGGTCTCGTGGCGACGGTCCAGGGAGCGGCCGAGGTCGCCGGGCGACCCGCACCCCCGGCGAGCGTCGAGGGTCCGTTCGAGCCGGAATGGGTCGATCAGGGCAGCCCGACGCGCCAGCGGTTGGCGGACCACGGCGTGGCCGAGGTGATGGTCGCCTGGCGCGCGGAGCTCGGCCTCGACCGCATCGACGAGGCGTCCCGCTGGCTCTGACGGCTCACGAGGCCGGCGGTCCGGCCACCACCACGACGTAGCCCTCAGGACCGCGCAGCCACACCTCCTGGAGGCCGGAGTTCGGGTTGACCAGTGGGCCGTCGACGACGGTGGGCCGGTGCTGGTCGACGCGTGCAAGCAGGCCGGCCATGTCGTCCGTGCCGAACCACAGCAGCACCCCGTTGCCCCGCGACGCGTCGTCCGGGTCACCCATCGCCGGGTGCTCGTCCGCCTCCCAGCTGTGGAGCTGCACGACGAGCTCGTCGCCGTGCAGCAGCATCTCGTACTCGGGGCCGCCGTGACCGGAGGTCAGCCCCAGCACGTCCTGGAACCACTTCGAGCCGGCCCCGACATCGGCCAGCACGATCATCGGCTGCGGACGCATCAGCCTGCGGTGCTCAGGTCCTTCGAGCGGAGCGCATGCGGAAGCCGACGATGATGTCGGTGATCCCCCGCAGGATGGCTGCGGCGCCGACCCAGACGACGACCAGCACGACGCCGCGGTAGTTGGCCACCGTCGTGGCGTCCGGGCTGATCGCCCAGAAGCCGATGACGATGGCGAGGATGCCCGTGATCAGGGTGAGCCACCACATGTCGTCGATGCCGCGTGTGCTGAATGCGAACACGATGTCGATGATGCCGTAGGCGAGGAGCAGCCAGCCCACGATGGCGCCCAGCACCAGCAGCGTCTGACCGGGCCAGATGAGCGCCATGAACCCCGCGATGATCGACACCACACCGAACAGGATGTGCAACCACTTCCAGCTCGGGGAGACGGCGCCGACCATCAGCTCCATCATCCCGCCGATGATGAAGCCGATGCCGAAGAAGACGGCCACCGCCCACACCGTCCGGTAGTTGAACGACAGGACGAGGAACGCGAAGAGGAGCCAGGCGATGCCGGCGGCCAGGAACCAGCCCCAGCCCCGCGTCAGCGTTCGAGCATCCTCGATCATGGCGTCGGTCATTCGTCAGCCCTCCTGTCCTGGCCCATCGGTCGGACGGCCACGTTATGACGTGGCCGCATCGTGGGCGCGCACCCTCGCATCGGCGGGACGGGAGACACCGCTCGCGGTTGTCTAGTGGGCCGCGGGGGCGGGAGTGCCGGCCTTCTTCTTGGGTGGCGGCACGCCAACCTTGGGAGCGGGGTCGGCGAACTCGGGCCAGCGCCGCCTGCTGACGATCGACAGGAGCCGCAGGAGCTTCATGGCCTTCTCGTCCTCCTGCGCGGGGCGGGCCTCGATGACACCGTCGGCCAGCATCCGGGTGACGACCTCCTCGCCCAGCTCCGTGCGCACGATCGTGAGGGTCCAGTCGTTGTCCTCGCCGATGCCGCCGGTGGCGATGTCCGAGTGCTCGGCGGCGAAGTCGGGGCAGCTCGTGCAGCCCTGCCTCGTCCACGCGTGGCACTCCTTGAGATCGATCTCGTGGTACGAGCCGTCCTTCATCCAGATCTGGAAGACGCCCTTGATGTTCATCTTCACCATGTCGGCCTTCTTCAGCCCGTACTTGGCTTCGAAGAGCTCGGCGAAGATGGCGTCGTCGAAAGTCTTGGAGCAGAGCAGGCCGATGTTGAAGAGGAACGGCCGCGACACCTTGCCCGCCTTGCGATCCCACATGACCGGCGGCGAGCTCGTCTGACAGCCCATGCCCACGAGGGCCAGCCGGCTGAGGCCCTCGGCCTTCGCCTCCCGCAACGCCAGCGGGTTGGCGCAGTACGTGTAGCGGCTCCCGGCCGTGGCCAGCACCTCCTCCTTCGTGTGAGCCAGCACCGGCTTCGCCTTCCAGGCGTCGTCGGGCTCGACCCCGCTCACGAGCGCGGCCTCGATGTAGTCATGCTCGAGGAGCCAGATCAGCATGGCGGAGACGAATCCGCCGTCCTGGCCCACCTGGTGCTGTGTGCTGTCGACGGCCCGAGTCAGGAGCAGCTGCCGCCAGATGCCGGCCATCTCGTCCGACTCCCGCACCCGCCCGAAGAGGTGGAGGTCGGCCGCCGGCTCCCAGGCCCGGAAGCGCGGGCAGGCCCGGGTGCACGTCGTGCAGCCCTTCTCACCGTGGATGCAGTTGTCGAGTCCGAGCTCCTCTTCCAGGTGGAAGGGCAGGTACTTGCCCTCCTCGTGCTCGTACCCGATGACGTCGTGGGGGCAGGTGACGACGCAGCCCGCGCACCCCGTGCACAGGCCGGTGGTGATGACCTCGGCGTAGAGCTCCTTCCACTGCGCCGTCCACCGCTCGGGCTTTGGAGGGGCGGCGGCCGGCGGGACCTCGGCGGTCATCGTCATGGGACCAGCGTAGGTGGGTCGGGCGGCAGAGGCGGCCGCCGCCGGTCGAACAGCCGGTCAGGGGGCCGGTGGCGACGGTGCCGGTGGCGGCTCCGGCGGGCTCGGCGATCCCTGCGACCCCGCGGCGGCGAGCACGGCCAGGTGCTGCTCGATGGCGGCGTACTGGTGGCGCAGGCGGACCACCTCGGACCGCAGGTCGTCCCCGGTTGTGTTTGCGGAGGCTGCCTCGGCGGCAGCCGTCTCCGCGGCCGAGCGGCGGAACGCGCTGGCCAGCGTGCCGGAGATGATGCCGAGCGTGGCGATACCCGTCAGCATGAGGAACACCGCCGCCGTCCGGCCCTTCGTGGTCTCGGGCACGATGTCGCCGTACCCCACCGTGGTGAGCGTCACGATGCCCCACCAGAGGGCATCGCCGAAGGTGGCGAAGCCGGGGTTGGCCGGGTGCTCGGCCACGTAGGCCATCCAGCTGCCGAACAGCAGCATGGCGAGGGCGAACAGGCCGACCCCACCGAGGCGCCGGCCGGCCTGCCGGGCTCCAGGGCTGACGAAGAACAGCCGCACGAGGCGGGCCAGTCGGGCCAGCACCAGGATCTGGGAGCCGCCGGCGCCCGGAAGCAGGAACCAGGGTGCGGTGAGGATGACGACGGCGAGGTCGAAAAGGCCGACGCCCGTGCGCAGGTAGCCGCGGACGTAGCGCATGTGGACGATCAGGTCGTAGACGAAGACCAGCCAGGTGATGACGTTGACGACGATCGAGACTCGCGAATCGGTGGCCGCACGGGAGGCGGCCACGACGATCGGGAGGATGGCCGAGAGCACGAGCGGCAGGTAGATCCGCCGCTCGTGGTCGGCCAGCTTCCGGGCGGCTTGCGCGCTGCGCACGTGCGCGTGGGTGCGGCTACCGCCGAGGCGGGCCGGCGGCTGGGGGGACGCCGTCGACGCCATCGGCGGTTCATCGTGTCAACTGCGGGCCGAGGGATGGTGGACCCTTGCCGTCGGAGCGTCAGGTCGTGCAGGCTCCTGCCGTGGCGGACGGTTCCAGCAGGAAACGCGTGCGCTCATCGGCGCCGAGCCCGCGATTGGCCCGTGCACAGGCGGCGCGCACGAGGTGGTCGTCACCTGTTCGCCACCAGGTGGCGCCGTTCGCGTCGGTCATGGCGAGCACCGGATCGCCACGAAGGCCGCCCCAAGTGACGGCGTCGTACGGGGACGATGCCGGTCTCCACGGCTCGCCGACCAGCCGCCGGCTCTCCAGGTCCCGGACACCCAACCCTCCCGATGTCGAGTACGCCAGGTGCCTGCCGTCGGGTGAGAAGGCAACAGCACCGGAAGCCCCTTCGATGGGCGGCTCATCCGACCACCGGCCGCTGGCGGTGTCGAGCCATCGCACGGTGCCGGCCGTGACCACGGCGAGGCTCGTGCCGTCGAGGCTCACCGCCAGGTCCGCGATCCTGTTGCCCGCGCCCAGGTCGGCGAGTTCTTCGACGGGGGCGGAAGGCAGCGACCAGCGCCTGAGCCGACCGTCCGTCGAGCCGCCGTAGAGCGCGGCGCCATCCGGAGTGAACGCGACGGAGGACATCCACTCGAATCTCCCCAAGCCGCTGGTGTCACCCGCCGGCTGGAGCACGTCGGTCTGGCCCGTGTCGACCGAGGTGAGGAGGACGGCACCGTTGAAGTTGGACGAGGCGACCGTGGCGCCGTCGGGGCTCAGCGCGATGTCGGTCACCGAGCCGCCGGGATCGGCCAGCGTGCGAGGGGCGCCATCGTTGAGCTCGGAACGGACGATCGTCCCGTCCCTGCCGCCGGAGATGATGGCCGAGCCGTCGGCGGTGAACGTGAGCGCATCGACGAAGTCGGGGTGGGCATGGATCGTGGTCGCCGGTCCTCCGGTGGTCGGTGCGACGACGATGACGCCGTCCGAGCACCCCACGCCGCCTTCACCGAGATCGCTGACCGCCGACTGGTCGCAGCCGCCGACGGCGACGAGGTCCCCGGACGCCGACACCGTGACCGTCTGGGCCTCGGCGGCGGGCCCCACCTGGGTGCCGAACGACTCGGCTGCACCGAGATCCCACTGCTCGATCGTGCCCGACTGGTCGGCGACGAGGAGCGTCGAGGCGTCGGCGAAGGCCAGCTCGGAGATGCCCGAACGCGACAGGGGGAGGACACGAGCGGGAACGCTCGCGGAGTCGCCCGATGCAGGGAGGGACCAGTGGTGGACGGCCCCGTCCGGACCGCCCACGAGCAGCGTGGAGCCGGAGGGGCTGAACACCAGCGGGAACACGTCCGACAGCAGCCCGGTGAACTCCGTGACCTCGGGGTCCACTGGTCGCAGGATGGTCTCCTCGAGGCCCGGCAGGCTGACGAGCTTGACCTGGCCCCCTGCTGCCGCGAGAGCGAGGGTGCGACTGTCCGGGCTGAACGCCACCCGCTCGGTGTGGCCGTACTGCTGGCGGAGCAGCCTGACCTCCCCGCTGCTCAGATCGACGACGGCCACCCCGCCGTCACCGAAGGTCGCGGCCATCCAACTCTTGTCGGGGCTGAACGCGAAGCCGAAGGTGGACAGACCGGTCGTGTCGTCGATCGCGCTGTCGAGGAGGTAGGTGTCCTCCGCATCGAGGTTGAGGATCACGACGCGCCCGTCGTCCCGTGTGGCGGCCAGGAACTGGCCGTCGTCGCTGAAGGCGAGGGCTCCCTCCGCGAGCACGGGTGGCGCCCAGTCCAGCCGGCGCCACTGACCGTCGGCGGCGCGCCAGATCGACAGGCCTTCCGGCCTCGCCGCCGCCACCTCGTCGTGGTGGGGGCGCACAGCGACGCGAACGGCTCGACCCGGCTCACTGGGATTCAGCCCGAGGTCGAGATCGCCGGCCGTCGCCCCGTTCAGGTCCCACCGGCGCACGTTCCCCGCGGCGTCGACCGCCAGTTGTTGCGACGGATCGACGCCTGGCGCGACATTCAACAGTGGCTCACCTCCGCCGTGGAGGTAGCGGAGCATCTTGGGCGCCGTCCCGAGCGCGTCGACCAGGACGGCGCGGGACTCGACCGTTGGCCGCTCCTGGTGGCTCGTCACCGCGAGGAGGAGCGCGAGGTCCAGGTCGTCCTCCAGGTAGGTGCGAGCCTCGGCCGCCAACTGGCGCGACGTGGCGATCGACGCCTGCTCCTCTGCTCGAGCCTCGTTGCGACGGGCCCGGTCGGCGTTGCCCACGGCGACGACGCTGGCGATGACCGCCGCCCCCAGCAGGACGACGAGGACGGCGGCCACTGTCCACGCCAGCCTGATGGTCCGCCGGTGCTGACGGAGGTCCTCGCCCATCAGCTCGTCCTTGGACATCCCGCGCATCGGGGCGGCCAGCTCGCCCAGCGCGAGCCGGAATCGGGCCGAGCGGGCGTCGAAGGCGTTCTCGTCGTGGGCCCACCGGAGATCGAGGTGCCTCGGCTCCTCGGTGAAGGCCGCGGCAAGGGCTGGGGGTAGGGCGGTCGAGCCGGCGGAGAAGGCGTGGCGCTCGTCGTCCCACGTCCACTCGCCACCGGTGAGCACCGGGAGCACCGTGGAGATGGGTTTCGTGCCGAGCCAGTGTTCGATCTCGCGGTTCACCCAGGTCGACGCGGCCGCCGGGTGGCTCGCGAGCACGATCAGATAGCGGGACTCGTCGAGCGCCTTGGCGATCGAGCCCCACAGCTCGGGGCTCACCGCGAGGCTTGTGTCGTCACGAAAGACGTGCAGCGCCCTTCGCCGGTACCACGGCCGTGCCACCCGCCCCAGACCCTGTTGGATCTCGGGGGCCAGCCGGCCGTCAGCCTCGTGGCTGTACGAGATGAATCCGTCGTAGGACAGGTCCCGCAGCCCCCTTCGCACCCGCCCCGACGGGCCACCCAAGGGTAGCGGGCCCGCTCAGGTGCTGGCCTGGATCACTCGGCGATCAGCAGTTGGTACAGGCGCTTGCGGGCGTCCTCCATGATGGTGGCCGCCTGCTCGACCTGTGCGGGTGTGCCGACCTTGGCCACCTGGCGGGCGGCCAGCGCCACCTGGCGCAGCAGGCTGAACAGCTTGCCGTAGCTGCCGCCCCGCTCGCCCTGCGCCCAGGGTGCCGCGCCGGCTTCTTCCACCCGGCGCTCGGCCTCGGCGCGGCCGGCGTCGGTGATCTCGTAAGTCCGCTTGCCGTCGCGCTCGCTGCTCCTGACCAGACCCTCGTCCTCCAGCAGCTGGAGGCTCGGGTAGACCGACCCCGGCGAGGGGCGCCAGGCGCCTTCGCTCTTGTCCTCGATGCGCTGCATCAGCTCGTAGCCGTGGCCAGGTCCCTCGGCCAGCGCGGCCAGCAGGGCCGTGCGGATGTCGCCTCGCCGCCGGCGCCCGTCGCGCCGTCCCGGCGGGCCCCATCCGCCCCGCTCGTACCTGTGCTCGAAATGACGCTCTCCGCGCCCTCGTCCCTCTCTCATGGTGCTCTCCTGTGTCACTTCTTGGGAATGTTGTGTGCGGTCACGATATATCGCAATGGGTCGGACTACAACCTGCCTCCACGGGAATCGCCCTCGTAGGCTCCGGCCGTGCGCGAGACGCTGCCCTTCCGGCTGTACCTGGACGAGGCCGCCTTCGCCGATGAGCGCCGGCGGCTGTTCGCCCGCCAGTGGGTCCACGTGGGGAGGGACGAGGGCCTCGTCCGCCCCGGCGACTGGCAGCGGGTGGAGGTGGGAGGCGAGGCGCTGCTGCTGGTCCGGGGTGACGACGGCGAGCTGCGGGGGTTCGCCAACACCTGCCGCCACCGGGGCGCCGAGCTGTGCCCTGCCGACGGCCCCGAGTCCGGTCACGCCGGCCGGGTCCTGCGCTGTCCGTATCACCACTGGACGTACGGCCTGGACGGCGCGCTGCGCGCCGCGCCGCACCTCACCGACGTGCCCGAGGGGACCTCCCTCTACTCGGTGGGCGTCACGGTCTGGCGGGGCTTCGTGTTCGTCTGCCTGCACCCTGAGGATACGCCGCCGCTCTCGGTGCAGCTCGGCGACACCGACGAACAGACGCGCAACTATCCGCTCGACGAGTTACGCACCGGTGCCCGGCTCACCTACGAGGTCGCGGCGAACTGGAAGGTCATCGTCGAGAACTACAACGAGTGCTACCACTGCGGTCCTGTCCACCCCGAGCTGTGCGAGCTGGTGCCCGCCTTCCGCCGCGGTGGCGGCGCCGACCTGTCCTGGAACGACGGCATCCCGCATCGGGACGGCGCGTGGACGTTCACCGCCACCGGCACCACGACCCGCTCGCCCTTCCCGGCCTTGAACGACGCCGAGCGGGTCGGCCACAAGGGGTGCCTCGTCTACCCCAACCTGCTGCTCAGCCTGTCCGCCGACCACGTGGCCGCGTTCACGCTGATGCCACGGTCGGCGGGCAACACGAGCGTGGTCTGCGACTTCCTCTTCGCGCCCGACGCGTTGACCGACCCCGACTTCGACCCGTCGGACGCCGTCGACTTCTGGGACCTCGTCAACCGGCAGGACTGGCGCATCGGCGAGAGCGTGCAGCGGGGCATGTCGTCGTTCGCGGCCGAGCGCGGCTGGTTCGCGCCGATGGAGGACGACTCCGCCGACATCGCCCAGTGGTACCGCGGGCTGATGGGCGACGAGCGGACATCCGGTCTGGGTGATGGCGATGCCTGACACCGATGTGGCGATCGTCGGGTTGGGGGGCATCGGCAGCGCGACCGCGCTGTTCGCGGCCCGTCTCGGTCAACGCGTGCTGGGGCTCGAGCAGTTCGAGCTCGGAGGCCACCATCGGGGCGCCTCGCACGACCACAGCCGGATCATCCGCCGCAGCTACCACACCGAGCACTACGTCCGGCTGACCGCTGGCGCCTACGACGCCTGGCGGGAGGTGGAGACCGTCTCCGGTGAGCAGTGCGTGTGGGTGACCGGAGGGCTCGATCTCTTCCCGCCCGGCGCGGCGATCGATGCCGCCACCTACACGTCGTCCATGCGCGCCGCGGGCGTGCCCTTCGAAGTGGTGGATGGCGCCGAGGTTCGCCGCCGGTGGCCGGCCATCACGGTGGACGACGACGTCGTCGGCCTGGTCCAGGCCGACACCGGCCTCGTCTCCCCCGACCGCGCGGTACCGCTGCTGCAACGTCTCGCCCGCGACCACGGCGCCGACCTGAGGGGCGGCGTCGCAGTGCGGGAGCTTCGCCCCGGCGACGATCACGTCGAGCTGATGATGGATGGGGTCGACGTGCCGGTCCGGGCCGGCACGGTCGTGCTGGCGGCCGACGCTTGGACCAACGAGCTGCTGCGCGGTCTCGACGCCGAGCTCCCGTTGACGGTGCTGCAGGAGCAGGTCACGTACTACGACGCCCCCGAGCCCGAGCCGTTCGCGATGGGACGGCTCCCGGTATGGATCTGGATGGACGAGCCGAGCTTCTACGGGTTCCCCTCCTTCGGCCGGTCAGGGGTCAAGATCTCGCAGGACTGCGGGGGCGGCGAGGTCACCGCCGGCACGCGCCGCTTCGAGCCGGACGCCGCCATCCTCCGTCGCACGGACGACTTCGCCCACCGGTTCTTCGGCGGCCGTTTGGGCGCGGCCCTGCACACCGCGACCTGCCTGTACACCCTCACCCCTGATCGTGACTTCGTGCTCGACCGCGTGCCCGGATACCCCCGCGTGCTCGTGGCCCAAGGCGCCGCGCACGGCTTCAAGTTCGCAGCGTGGTTCGGGCGGACGCTGGCCGCGCTGGCGGCGGGCGCGCCCGCCCCCGACGACCTGGCGCAGTTCGCCTTCGACCGCCCCACCCTCCGCCAGCCGACCGGGGCGACGCGCTGGCTGGTGTGAAGCCGAGGGGCGGTTAGGTTCGCCGGATGACCGTCGACGCCGCCGAGGAGCGGGTCCGCGACCACCTCGGGGCACTCGCCATCGACCACGAGATCATCCCCTGCGATCCGGCGCTGGCCGACACCGCAGCGTTCTGTGCCGCGTACGGCTATGCCCCCGAGGACTCCGCCAACACCATCGTGGTGATCGGCAAGAGCGACCCGCCGAAGTACGTGGCCTGCATCGTGCTGGCGACCACGCGGCTGGACGTCAACCGGGTGGTCCGAAAGCGTCTCGGCGTGAAGAAGGCCTCTTTCGCCGATCCCGACCAGACACGCGAGCTGACCGGCATGCTCATCGGCGGGGTGACGCCGTTCGGTCTGCCCGACGACCTACCCATCTGGGTCGACGCCCGTGTGGTCGAGCGGCCCCGCATCGTGCTCGGAGGAGGCAGTCGCTCGTGCAAGGTCGTCGGTCCGCCGGCCTTGCTCACGGCTCAGCCGATGGTCGAAGTGGTGCCCGATCTCGCCGTCGAGGTTCCGGCCGGCTGACAACTGGGGCACGAGTACCCTCGGTGCGCCCGCCCGTCGGGTGGGGGAGGGGGCGATCACCATGGGCGCCGAACTGCTCGACCGGGCCTACGCGGCCACCAACGCGGTCGTGGCCAACATCACGCCGGACCAACTCGACCTGCCGACGCCGTGCGCGTCGTGGAAGGTGCGGGACATCATCAACCACGTCGTCGCGGGGGGCTACTTCTTCGCCGCCGTCGCCACAGGCGAGGAGCCGATGGCAGCGGCCGAGCGTCCCGACTACAGCGCCAGCGACTACCACGCCTCGTTCGTTGACGGTTCGGCCCGGGCGCTGGCCGCCTTCCACGCCGACGGCGCCATGGAGCGGATCATGAAGCCTCCGTTCGGCGAGATGCCGGGGTCGGCGTTCGTGATGATCGCCGCGGCTGACGTCTACACGCACGGCTGGGACCTCGCCCGTTCGACCGGTCAGCCCACCGAGCTGGATGCCGAGACGGGTGAGCACCTGCTCGCTTTCGCCACCGGGATGATGTCCGACGACTTCCGCGGCCCTGACCCTGACGCCCCCTTCGGCCCTCGCGTGGACGTCCCGGATGGTGCACCGGTCGCCGATCGGCTGGCCGGCTTCCTCGGCCGCCAGACCTAGCGGTCGGACCCGACGGCTCCCTGCGCGGCGAGCCGTGCGGGAAGGTCGTTGCAGGCGACGCAGATCTCCGGCGGGATGATGCCGGCCCGCATGAGCAGCGCGAACACCTGGCATCCGAGGCACAACGCCAGCGCCGCTTCCAGGGTGGCGGCGACGGCGACCATCGCCACCAACACCATCGCCAGACCGGACGCGCCGGCCAGCCAGGCTGCGAGCGCGCCCACGCTGAGCGTGGCACCGATGCCCTGGGCGAAGCGCTTCGGCGGGCCGGGCACCGGTTTCTCCGGCACGGAAAGGCGGGGCACGACGACCCTGGTCACCAGGAGGGCGAGCGGGCTCAAGCGCGGGCCGGCGAGCACGCGGAGCACGAATCCTGCGGCGAGCGTGAACAGGAGCACCGGCCACCGGGTGACGAGGAAGGCGAGGGCCTGGACGACCACGCCAGCCGCCACGAGCCGGGCCGCCACCTCGTTGACGGGGTTCGGGAACCGGAGCACCTCGGGCAGGCTCACGAGGCGAGGCTAGGTCCGAAAACCTGACCGGACAACTCGGGAATTGCCGGGAGGGCGTGGGCTAGCGTCGCCGGGCGCATGGCCCTGACCTTGACCGTCGACCGGGCCAGATGGCAGGCCCACGTGGCGGCGGTCCGGGCCACTCATCCCGGCCTGGTCCCGGTGGTCAAGGGCAACGGCTACGGGTTCGGCCGGACGTTCCTCGTCGACACCGTCGACGAGTGGGGGGACGCTGGAGGCGACGACGGCGACACGCCGCGGGAGCTGGCCGTCGGCACCGTGCACGAGCTGGCCGGCCTCGCCCTCGACGGGCCGCGGCCGATCGTGCTGACGCCGGCCGTCGGGCGGGACCTGCGACCGGGCGTCGGCCCCGCCGTCCTCACCGTCGGCACCGAGGCGCACCTCGCCGCGCTCGTCGATGCCGGCCTTCGGGCGCCAGTCGTCCTGAAGGCCGCCGGCGCCATGCAGCGTTACGGGAGCGCCGTGGACGAGCTGCCCGGGCTGCGGCAAATGGCCGAGGCGGCAGGGATGGACGTGCACGGCTACGCGGTGCACCCGCCGCTGGCCGGGACCGCGGACGACCACCGCGCGGAGGCCGAGGCCGTGGCCCGCGCCCTCCCCGCCGGCAGCACGATCTACGTGTCGCACCTCGACGCCGACAGCTATGCCGTTCTCCGCCAAGCGGCTCCTGGGCAGCGTTGGCGCATCCGTCTCGGCACCGCGCTGTGGCACGGCGACAAGTCGTTCCTCCACCTGACCGCGGACGTGGCCCAGGTGCGGCCGGTCGCCGCTGGCCAGCGCGCCGGCTACCGGCTCCACCCCGTGCCCGCCGATGGGCACCTCGTGATGGTCACAGCCGGCACGGCCCACGGCGTCCATCCCCTGGCCGGTGATCTCAGCCCCTTCCACTTCGCCCGCCGGCGCCTGGCCCTGCTCGAGGCGCCGCACATGCACACGTCGATGGTCTTCGTGCCCACCGGTGATCCGATCCCGTCGATCGGCGATCAGGTCGATGTGCAGCATCCGCTCACCCGGACGCTCGTCGACCGCATCGTCGAGCGCTGACCGCTCGGCCCCGGCCGTCACCCGCTGGGTAGCGTGCGTCGGATGTTCGACGTGCTGGGCGACTTCCTCCACCACTTGGAGGAGCTGTCGACCTCGCCGTGGTTCTACCTCGTCATCTTCCTCATCGCGTACTTCGACTCGATGATCCCGATCGTGCCGAGCGAGACGATGGTCATCCTCGGCGGCGTGGCTGCCGGTCAGGGCGACTTGTGGCTGGGCCTCGTGATCGCCTGCGCGTTCGCCGGAGCCTTCCTCGGGGACACCACCGCGTACCTGCTCGGCCGGCACTTCGGTCCCGCCATCGAGCGCCGGTTCTTCAAGCGGCCGAAGAGCCAGGCCCGCCTCGAGTGGGCGCGCCGCCAGCTCGAGGTGCGGGGCGGGATGCTCCTCGTCACCGCGCGCTTCGTACCCGGCGGCCGGACCGTCGTCACGTTCACCTCCGGGTTGACCCGCCAGCCGTTCCGGCGCTTCGTCGGGTTCATCGCGTTCGCCACCATCGTGTGGGCCTGTTACGCGGCCCTCCTCGGCTTCATCGGCGGGAAGGCGTTTGCTGACAACCATGCACTCGCCTTCCTCGTCGCTTTCGGGATCGCCCTCGGCGTCACGGGTGTCATCGAACTGATCCGGTGGATGCGCCACCGTGGCCGCCCCGCGTCCGAGGGGCCGGGGACGGAGCCGGTCGTCGAGACGGCCATCGAGACGATCGCCGACGCCGAGATGCCGTCCGGCGACCGAAGCGGCAGCGCCGACGGAGTCAGCCGATCGAGCTGATGGGGGCGTCGCCGGCGAACGTGTCGCAGGCGTCCGGGTCGGCGGTGTCGAAGCCGTGCCGGAACCAACGGACCCGGTCCTCCGAGCTGCCGTGGTTCCAGCTCTCCGGGTCCGTCCGACCCTGGGTGGCGATCTGGATCTGATCGTCGCCCACGGCGGCCGCGGCGTTCAGTCCCTCCTCCAGGTCACCCCGTTCGAGCTGGTCCTGCACGCTGGCGCCCCACGCCCCCGCGAGGCAGTCGGCCTGGAGCTCCAGGCGGATCGACAGCTCGTTGGCCCGGCTGGGTTGCTGCTGGGAGAGCTCGGTGACCTGGCGGCTCAACCCGAGCAGGTTCTGCACGTGGTGGCCGTACTCGTGAGCCGTGATGTAGGCCGTGGCGAAATCGCCCTGGGCGCCGAAGCGGGATTGGAGCTGGTTCAGGAAGTCGAGGTCGAAGTACACCAACCCGTCGACCGGGCAGTAGAAGGGTCCGGTCTGGGCCGAGGCGGGGCCGCAGCCGGTCTGCGTGGCCCCGCTGAAGAAGACCGTCTGCGTGCGCTGGTAGTCGGCCAGGTTGGAAGTCCAGTAGTCCTGGACCGACGTGGTGGCGTCGCACAAGAGCCGAGCCGTCTCCGTGTCGCAGGTGACACCGCTGGGGGTCCCCTGGCCCATGTCGCTCTGGTCGAACCCGGCCGGGAAGCCGGCGCCGCCGAGCCCGCCGCCGGACGAGCACTGCCCGGTGCCGAGGAGAAGGCCGATGATCACGGTGACGAGGCCGCCCACACCGCCGCCGATCGCGACGCCGCCGGGGATACCGCCGGAGCCCCGACGATCCTGGACGTCTGCGTTGCTGCTGCCGGTTCGCCGTAGTCGCACCCTGTCTCCCTCGAAAATCTCGCAGGCGCCGTAGATCCGTCCGATGACGTACCCAGGAAGGAGCTATCCCACTCCTGCGGCCACCTCGCGGGCCCACCGGTAGTCGGCCTTGCCCGCGGGGCTGCGGCGGATCTCCTCCACGAAGACCACCCGGCGGGGCGCCTTGTACGTGGCGAGGCGCGATCGCACGGCGGCGATGACGTCGTCCTCACCCACCGGTGGCTGTCCGGGCGTGCGGGCGACCACCAGGGTCACGGCCTCTCCGTAGCGGTCGTCCGGGACACCGACGGCGTTGCAGTCGGCCACGCCCGGATGGGCGCGCGCGGCCACCTCCACCTCCTCCGGGTAGACCTTCTCGCCTCCGGTGTTGATGCAAACGGACCCGCGGCCCAGCAGGTGGACCGTCCCGTCGTCGTCGATGGTGGCGTAGTCACCGGGCACCGTGTAGCGCTTGCCGCCGATCTCGCGGAACGTCGAGGCGGTCTTGTCCGGATCCTTGTAGTACCCGCGGGGCATGGCGCCCGCGACCGCCAGCACGCCGCTGCGCCCGCTGCCGGGGGGGATCGGTTCCCAGGTCAGGTCGTCGAAGAGCACGGTCTGCGGGGTCACCGTGAAGACCGCTGTCTCGCCCGGGTCCTGGCCGGGCAACGTCATGTTGATGGCGTACGGCCCGCCCTCGCTGGCGCCGATCATGTCGATGATCGCCATCGGCTGCCGGGCGGCCAGCGCCCGCTTGCCGACGGCGCTGAGCGTGGCGCCCGTGGACACCACCCGCTGGAGCGACGACAGGTCGTAGGGCCGGCCGGCTGCCTCGGCGGCCTCCAGCGCGGCGACCACCGGGCGGGCGAAGGCGTCGCCGACGATCGACAGCTGGGTCACCCGCTCGCGCTCGACGAGCGACAGGAGCTCATCGGCGTCGTAGTGGCGGCCGGCGAGCAGCACGACGGTGCCCCCGAGCACGAACGTCGAGATGGCGAGGAACAGCGCCGTCCCGTGCATGAGCGGTGGCGCGCACAGGTTGACGGGGCTGCGACCGTCGGCGTTGAGCTCCGCGGCCACCCGGCCGACCTCTGCGGCCGTCTCCGGCACCTCCAGCCCCATCGAGACGTAGCCGGTGAAGGCCAGCGCACCCCACAGGTCCTCGTGGGCCCAGACCACGCCCTTGGGGAGGCCGGTGGTCCCGCCCGTGAAGAGCAGCAGGTGGTCGGCCCCCGAGCGGTCGATGCGGGCTGCGGGCTCGTGACCGCCGACGAGCTCCTCGTAGCGCAGGGCACCCTCGAGGTGCGGGCTCCCGTCGTCGACCTGGATGACGTCCCGTAGACCGGGTACGCGCGACCGGACGTCCGCCACCCGCTCGGCCAGCGCGCCGTGGAAGACGAGCACCTCGGTGTCGGCGTTGTCGACGACGTACGCGATCTCGTCGGCCAGGTAGCGGTGGTTGATGTTGTGGGGCGCGGCGCGCACCTTGAGAGCCGCGTAGACGGTTTCCAGGTACTCGGGGCAGTTGTAGAGGAGCTGGCCGACCTTCGTGTCGGGGCCGACGTCGAGCGACGTGAACGAGGTCGCCAGGCGGGCGGCCCGGTCGTCCAGCTGCCGCCAGGTCATCCGCTGCTCGCCGACCACGACCGCGGGATGGTCCGGGAGGGCGTCGGCGATGGCCTCCCAGAGCGTGGCCCAACTCTCGCTCAGCACGCCGACCAGTATGGTCGGGACGTCCTTCATCGTCGGGGCCGGTGCGGAGCCCTGGGGAAGGGCGGCCATGAGGGAGGTGCCATGAGGGTCCATGTCGACCAGGAGAAGTGCCAGGGCCACAACCGCTGCTTCGCCATCGCGCCGGAGCTGTTCGACGTCGACGACTTCGGCCAGTCCCACGAGTTGAACGACGGGATCGTGCTGCCCGACCAGGAGGACAAGGCTCGCCTCGCCGCCGCCAACTGTCCCGAGTTCGCCATCGTCATCGACGACGGCGGATCGGAGCCGGTCATGGAAGGAGCGCCGTCGTGACCGCCCCCGCTCGGCCGCCCGTGGAGGACTTCTCCACCGATTTCGACCACACCGACCCGACATGGGTGCGCGACCCTTTCCCCATCTGGGAGGACCTGCGCGGCCGTTGCCCGGTCGCCCACTCCGACCGCTACGGCGGCGTCTGGCTCCCCACCAGGCACGAGGACATCTCCGCCATCGCCTACGACACCGAGCACTTCTCGAGCCAGGGCGTGGTGGTGTCCGAGCTGAAGCCGGAGGAGCCGGCGCCCATCGGCGGCGCCCCGCCCATCACCTCTGACCCGCCGTTCCACGCCTTCGCCCGCCGCCTGCTGCTCCCGGCGTTCGCGCCCCGGCCGATCCAGGACCTGGAACCGGCGACCCGGCAGCTGTGCCGGGACCTGCTGGACGGCATCGCCGGCCGCCTCGATGCCGACGGTGGGCTGAGCGACGCTGCGCTCGACTACGCCCAGAACATCCCGCCCGCGGTCATCGCCCGCATGCTGGGCCTGCCGCCGGAGGATGACGAGCTGTTCCGGGGCTTCATCCACGACGTGCTGGAGAACCTCAGCGCGGACGAGGAGACCCGCGAGGCCAAGTTCGAGAACCTCGACACCTACCTGGATCGCCACGTCGCCGACCACGAGGCCAACCCTCGCGACGACCTCATCAGCTACCTGCTCGACGTCGAGATCGAAGGGTCGAAGCTCTCGCCCGAGCACGTGCGGGGCACGGTCATCCTGCTCCTGATCGCCGGCATCGACACGACGTGGAGCGCCATCGGGGCCGCGCTGTGGCACCTCGCCTCCCATCCCGAGGACCGACGCCGCCTGGCCGGCCACCCCGAACTGCTCGACGTGGCCGTCGAGGAGCTCCTGCGGGCCTACGCGCCGGTGACCATGGCCCGGATCGTCGCCAAGGACGTGGAGCTGGGCGGCCGTGAGCTCAAGGCCGGGGACTGGGTGCTGCTGCCCTTCCCCGCCGCCAACCGGGATCCCGAGGTGTTCGAGGACGCCGATCGGGTGGTATTGGATCGCGCCGTCAACCGCCACACGTCGTTCGGCCTGGGCATCCACCGCTGCCTGGGCTCCAACCTGGCCCGCATGGAGCTGAAGGTGGCGCTGCAGGAGTGGATCGCCCGCTTCCCCGACTTCGAGCTGGCCGACCCCGACGCCGTCACCTGGTCCGCGGGCCAGGTCCGGGGCCCACGACGGCTTCCCGTGCGCATCCTCGCCCCCGCCTGACGCTGCCGCGCCCGCCGCCGCCCCTTGCCGCTGCTGGTCTGGAACTCCGAGTCAGACGCGCCGTTTCCGATTCACCGGGCTCAGACCTCGTCCGGCGAATCGGCGGCGAATCGCCGGACGAGTGTCTCAGACGCCTTCACCGTGGCGGCCGGCGCCGCCGGCGAAGCGGGCCGCGCCGGCCCCGGTCTCACCGCTGTTGATCGTGGCCAGGCCGAGTTCGAATTCCCGGACCATCGCCGCCGGTTCGTCGAGTGACCACTGCTCGATGGCCGAGCGCCGGTCGCCGCGCAGGCAGCGCTGCGGGAAGCCCGCCAGTTGCTCGGCCAGGGCCACGGCGGCCGACAGCGCCTCACCGTCCGGCGCGACGCGGTTGACGAGCCCCATGGCCAGGGCCTCCTCGCCGCCCACACCCCGCCCGGTGAGGATGAGGTCCATCGCCCTGCTGTGGCCGATGAGCCGGGGCAGCCGCACCGTGCCCCCGTCGATGAGGGGCACCCCCCAACGGCGGCAGTAGACGCCGAGCGTCGCTCCTTCCGCGGCCACCCGCAGGTCGCACCACAGCGCCAACTCCAGCCCGCCGGCCACGGCATGGCCCTCGATCGCGGCGATGACGGGCTTTCCCAGCTCCAAGCGGGTCGGACCCATGGGGCCGTCTCCCTCCGACACGGCCCGATTGCCGTGCCCCGCGGCCACGGCCTTGAGATCGGCGCCGGAGCAGAACGCCCCTCCGGCTCCGGTGAGGATGGCCACGGCCAGGCTGTCGTCGTCGTCGAACCGGCGGAAGGCCTGCGCCAGCTCCTCGGCGTGCTCGCGGTCGACCGCGTTGCGCCGCTCGGGCCGGTCGATGGTGACGATGACGATCGGACCGCTGGTCTCGACGCGGATGGTCATGACCAACCCTGGCATGAGATCTGCGAACCCGACCAAACCTCCTGGCCGGGTCCGTCGTGTCTCCTCCAGAACCCACAGATCCCCTGGAGGTCCCATCCCATGCAGCGACGCACCCTGATCGCCACCGTCACCACGGCCGGCCTGCTGGCCTTGACCGGCGGCGCGGCCTTCGCCCAGGCCGGTGGAGGTTCGTCCGGCGACGACCAGCCCGGCACGTCGAGTGACGTCACCATCCCGTCCGCCTCCGCTCCGGACAGCACCACCGGCACGAGCACGGCGACCACGACCGGCACCACCGGCACGACCGTCGCCGTCACCGTGGCCCCGGCGGCGACCGCCCCCGACTCGACCACGGGCAGCTCCATCGCTCCGACCGTGACCGCGCCCGATTCCTCCGTCCCTGATGGCACCGCCCCCGACGTCTCATCGCCGACGAACGTCGACGATCACGGCGGGAACCGCGACGACGACGGCCGAGATGATGACGACAACAGCGGCCCGGGTCGCGGTGGCGACGACGATGACAGGGACGACGACAACAGCGGTCCTGGCCACGGCGGCGATGACGACGACAACAGCGGTCACGGCGGCGACGACTGAAGGCGTGGAGCACGGTGGTGATCGGCGCGGGCCCGGCGGTGCTGGCCCTGCCCGCCGGTAGCGTCGGCGGCGGTCTGGCGCCGCCGACGCACCTGGTGTCTGCCGGCCGCGAGCTGCCCATGGTGACGACGCACGAGTTCGACGACGTGTTCCGCTCGTCCTACTCCCGACTCGTCCGGCTGCTCACGGCCACCACCGATGACGCCGAGGTCGCCGCCGACTGCGTGCAGGAGGCCTTCGTGCGGGCGCATGTCCGCTGGCGGCGGATCGGCGAGTACGACGATCCGGTCGGGTGGGTGCGGCGGGTCGCCCTGAACCTCGCCCGTGACCACGCCCGTCGCGCCGCCCGCAAGCGCAAGGCGAAGGATCGCCTGGCGGTGGAGGGACAGGCCCACGATCGCAGCAGCGCACCGGCTGAGCAGCCGGTAGATCTGCTGGAGGCGCTCCGCAGCCTCCCGCCCCAACAGCGGACCGCACTCGCACTTCATTACGTCGAGGGTCTGCCGGTCCGCGAGGTGGCGTCGGAGATGGGGTTGTCGGAGGGGGCCGTGAAGTTCCACCTGCACGGAGGGCGGGAGCGGTTGCGGCGGACCGTGGAGGGAGTCGATGACGGAGGGCAGCGGGCATGAACCAGCACGATGACGAACTGACCCGGGCCCTCGGGCGCTCGCTCGACACCATCCCGGTCGGTGACCCCGACGCCGCGCTGGCTCGCGTGACCGCTCGGTCCCGCATCGTGCGTCGCCGCCGGGCCGCCGTGCGGGCGGGCGCGGCCCTCGCCGTGGCGGCAGTAGTCGGCGCCGTGTGGCTGGGGGCGCGACCGCCGGGCTCGACTCAGGTGGACACCGTCGATTCGCCATCGATCGCCACGACTCCGAGTCCCGGGACCGACGGCACGAGCCCGGCCACGCCGGCCACGACCGGTCCCACATCGACCGTGACCACGTCCGTCGCCACGACGGTCCCCACCAGTGCCACGCCTTCGTCGCCGGTCGTGTCGCCCTCGACGCCAGCGGTCAGCAGCGGCGGGCCAGCCCCGACGGCGGCGACGGTCGCACCCACGGCGGCGCCGACGACGCAGAGCCCTCCACCCTCGAGCGGCCCGCAGACCTACGGCGGACTCGGCGGTCAGGTGACGGTGCGGGTCGACGCCGGCAACCTGGTCCTGGTGAGCGTGCGGCCCTCAGCGGGCTATGCCGTCGCCGAGCAGAAGGCCGAGACCGACGACATCGAGGTCCGCTTCGAGGGCGCCGCCGGCCGGACGAGGGTGCGGATCCGCATGCAGAACGGCGTCGTGTCGCCCGAGGTCCAGGAGAACGGCCCGTAGCCGAGCCCGATCCGGTCAGCCTGACCGTGAAGGCCCCGCCCGCTCGACGGTGATGCGGATCAGGACCCGCTGCTCGCGCACCATCGCCGCCCGGTAGTCGTCCCAGTCCGGGTGCTCGCCGGCCACGTCGCGGTAGTAGTCCACGAGGAGCTCGAGCGCCTCGGGCAGGCTGACGATCTCCGCCGGTCCCTCCACCTGTACCCACGGCCCGTAGAACCCGTCGGCGAACCCGCAGTACGTGGCGCGCGGGTCGCGCCGGAGGTTCTTGACCTTGATGGCGGTCTCGCGGCTGCTCACGATGACGCGTCCCTCGTCGTCCGTGGAGGCGGTGACGGGCGATGACTGCAGGCCGCCGTCCGATCGGAACGTGATCAGCACGCCGCGATGGTTGGTGCGGATGTACTCGAGGGCCTCGGCGGTCTCCATACGGTCAGTCTGCCCCCTGCCGTACCGAGACCGCGCCGGGCCGGACCACGCCGACCTCGGCCAGTTGCACGCGGAGCAGACGGATCGTCCGCCGCGCCTCGTCGGCGTCCCGCTCGGCCACCTGGCCGGTCCGGCTGCAGGCCAGGCCGAGGTCCAGTTGCGCGTGCTGAAGGCGATCGACCAGGCGGGCCGCGGTCCGGCCGCGGACGCGTCGCACCATCCGGCGGACGTCCCTGCGCCGGGAGAGGGTCATCAGCTCGTCCAGCTCGTCCGGCAGGAGAACGTCCGTGCCGACCTCGCCCGCGGTGGCCTCGCGGAACCAGGTCGCCTCCTGGTCGCGGGCCAACCGGTACATCACGACCAGCAGCACGAGGACGGGGATGCCTTTCAGCACCAGCCCGAGCAGGATCCCCATCCCTTCGCCGAACGCGTCCGTGAGCAGCGGTGAGTTCCAGACGAAGTGCGCGGCGAAGGCCAGTGCGAACGCCAGCACGACCGCACCCGTGCGGGCGGCCAGGCTGCGGTCGGTCCGGGTGACGAAGTAGCCCACGCCGTAGCCGGCGATGGCCGTGTAGGTGGCGTGGCTCCACAGCCCGATCAGCGAGCGCACGAGGAAGACGCCGAGGACCGGCACGATCTCCCGGTCGCCGCCGGCCAGCTCGATGGCGTTCATGCAGTAGATGAAGTTCTCGACCACCTGAAAGCCGAGGCCGACGAGCGCGCCGTAGACCATCCCGTCGAGCGGGGTGTCGAACTGGTCGCGGGCGATCAGCAGGAGCACGACCACGCCGAGCACCTTGAGCGTCTCCTCGATCGGCGGCGCGGCGAGGGCGGGACCCCAGCGGCCGGCCAGCTCGGGGCTCCCCAGCTTGGAGGTCAGGTCGAACACCGCGTGGTTGCCCGACAGGGCCAGCGAGGTGGCGACGAGGCCGCCCCACGCGAAGGCCGCACCGACCATGGTCGCGGGTTCGCGCTCGAACAGGTCGAGCCGGTGGACGAACAGGAAGAAGGGGATGGCGTAGAGCGTGAGCAACAAGGCGGCGAGGACCGCGCCGGTCGGGTACTGCGCGAACGCCTGCAGGACGATCCAGCCGATGCGCGCTGTACCCAGCGCCATCAGCCCGACCAGCAGCCAGAAGGCCGGCTGGCGAGGCTGCATGACCGAGGTGGTGTCACCCCAGCTATGCGGGACCGGCGGACCGGGTGCCGGTGCAGACGCGCGACCGGTGGCCGTCACGGCGGCACGATCCGCAGCGTGCGGGTCATGAAGCTGACGCCGTCCAGTCCGGCCGCCATGGCGTCAGGCGGGCCTTGGGCGAGCACCCGCACCACGGTCGTTCCGGCCTGGAACACGCCGAACCGCCCCTCGGAGGTCGGGCTGCCGTACGAGCCGACGAAACCGACCAACCCGTCGTCGGTGGTGAAGGGGCCGGGCCCGTTGAACAGCTGCGCGCCCGAGCTGTCGCGAATCTCCGTCGCCATGCGCTCGTACTCCTCGGGCAGACTGCGCGTCGCCGCCGCTGCCTCCACGGCGTACGTCACCGCCCCCCGGGCGAGCACGACGCGGCCGGCCCGGGTGCTGGTCTGCTCGGCGTCGAGGGTCCACCCGTCGGCGGCCGTGAACGTCACGCCGCGGCCGACCTCGACGGTGCTGCCCGCGGGCACCGGACGATCGCCCGAGACCAGGCCGTTGAGCAGTGGGAGACCGAGGGCGATGAGCGCGGCGATCAGCGCCACGATGACGGTGCCCGGCCAGCCCCGGCGGTCCAGCCCCAGGAACCCGCGGGGAACACCGCTGCTCACGACCGGCTCGCTCACCGGCCGGTGACTCTAGGAGCGCGCGCTGCGGCGGGCGGGCTACGAGGGCAGGCCCGGCGTCGCCGCCAGCACCGGTTCCGCCACATCGACGCGGTTGAGCCGATTGATGACGCGGCGGAGGTCGCCCTCGCTGTAGAAGTCGACGGCGACGATGTTGGGGATCTGACCCCGTTGCTGGGCGCACGTCTCCGCCCGGGCCAGCAGGACGTCCGTGCTGTTGACGTCCGGGGCCAGGCTCTTCCGGGGCAGGCCACCGGTATCGAGCCAGTGGTTCAGCAGCAGCAGCGGTGCGCTGCGTTTTCCCCGATTGAGCGCACAGGAGCTTGACTCGGCCATCTTCTCGACCGACTCGAACCCGTACGGTGTGTCCTGCAGGAGCGTGTCGTAGGCGGCGTTGTACCAGTGCGCGACTGCGCCACCGTGATTCTCGGCCAGCACGATGACGTTCTTCTTCGTCTCGATGAGCTGGCGCATGGTCGGCGCGGGCGAGCCGGCCACCCAGGCGTAGGCCCGGTCCGCCAACCCGCTCGACTCGAGGACGTCGACAGCGTCCTCGGCCTCCACATGGTCCTCCAGGACCAGGATGATGACCTCGTTGGGATTGACCCGTAGCCAGTCGTGGAGCTTCTGGAATTCCGACCTGGCCGGTGTAGCGCCCAGCTCGCAATACAGGTGGCAGAGGTACACCCGCTTGTCGCCAGGGTCGCCGCCGAACAAGGCGATGGTGCGCGCCAACGCCGCCCGTTCCTTGGCTCCCATCTGCCTATCGGAGAGTGCCCGCTCGGCTGGAGTGAGGAAGCTCGTACGAACGAGATCCTTGATCGGGGCACCGGAGTGCATGTCGACGAGGAACGCCCGGACGCCGAACGAGAGCTGGGCGAGTAGCCCGCCGGTCTGGCGGCCGAAGACCCATCCTTCCTCGGAGCTGGCGGCCATCGAGTTGTGCGTCCCGGCGAAGGCCACCTCGTCGATGGGGCGGTCGCACAGGGCGACGAAGCCGTTGCAGCCGGCCTCGTCGATGTTCCTGCGATCGAGGTCCGGCGCCCGTACGGCCCGGACGAAGGACATGCCGCCCAGTAGGAGGACGAGTGAGAACGTGGCCACGCCGGTGGTGCCGCCCAGGGCGAGGCGCCGCGGCGTGAACCGCCGAGGCGCAGCGCTCGTCTCGCCAGCCACCCACGACGACGCCCCGACGAGGTCGAACACCCAGACGGTGCCCAGCACGACCAAGCCAACGGCACCGACGCGCACGAGCACCTCGGCCATGGCGAGGGGCCAGATGAGCCCCAGCACCCCGAGGCCGATGGCGACAGCGGCGGCAAGCGCCTTGGCCCGAGGATCGGCCAGCGTGGCCCGTCCCCGGTCGACCAGCGCCCCGACGCGCTCAGCCATGGGCCCGCCGCCGGCCAGGGCGGCGGCAAAGCTGACGACCGCGCCGACGACGATCAACACCTTGGCAGTGACGTTGAGGACGTGCACGGCGCTCCAGAACAGCGCCCGCAGGGCCGTGCGCTGGCGCGGGTCCTGCCCCACGTCGGCGGCGACGTTGAGCAGCGCGGCGAGGACCACGAAGATCACCCCGCCTACCCCGACCAGACACGCCCCGACCACCTCGAAGGCCCGCCGCCGATCGGAGGCGCGGCGCACCGCGGCGGCGAAGCAGACGATCGCGCCCAATGCGAGTGGCACGGTCAGCCAGCCCGCGAGATCGGCGGCCCGCATGAACAGGTCCGCCATGGGGCTCTGTGAGAGCTCGACGGGAACGGACAGCGCGTCGTCGGAGATCGAGGCGGCCATGTCCGGGCTGAAGACAGCGAGCGCCTCCTTCACGAGTTGGGCGGAGTCGTCGACCTGGACCAGTGGGCGGCTGCGGTGACCCTGGACGATGGCGCCGTGCATCTCCCGCACGCCGGCGTGGAACACGCCGCGGAACGCCTCGCTCGATACCACCTCGGCGACGACCCCTCGAAGGATCGGCCGCACCGCGACGGCGGTGTCCGCGGTGGCCACGTGGTCCTGCAGCACGTCGACGATCTGGTCGGCGATGGTCTGGGCGACCGCGGGCTCCTTCAGCGAATCGGTGGCGGCGTCGGCGAAGCCCTCCGAGTTCGCGAACGTCCGCCAGCTCCACAGCGACACTGCGAAGAGCATCGTGAGGATCGACCCG
This sequence comes from uncultured Acidimicrobiales bacterium, assembly GCA_963829955.1. Taxonomy (GTDB): domain Bacteria; phylum Actinomycetota; class Acidimicrobiia; order Acidimicrobiales; family Ilumatobacteraceae; genus DASTFY01. The sequence continues at coordinate 128,732 of CAWHKS010000005.1, read as the reverse complement.
GCCACGAGAAGAGCCACGCCGGCGCGACCGAGATCGTCCCGCCGGCGCATCGCGCCAGCCGTTGCTGGGTTTGATTGGGTGCCCGTGGGCCCCTCTCCCACGACCGAACGGTAGCCCCGCTGCCGGCTTACGTCATCCGGCGTTGTCGTCCATCAGGCCCGGCAAGTCCGAATATCACTCCGCGCAGTCGGCGCAATGACCGGGAATGGCGAAGTGACCACCGTCCATGGGGTTGTATAGCGAACACCTGTTCGCTATACAGGCCGCATGCCGGCGGCGGACTCGGTGCTAGAAGCGCTCCACGACGCGATCGACGAGCTCCGGGCGGTCGACGGGCCGGAGCTGGCCGACCAGGAGCTGCACGAGCTCGTGGTCGCCGTGCAGCGCGAGCGGGCGCGCCTGGGCGCGTTGGCCGCGGCCCTGCTCGGGCGCTGGGATGCCCGCCGGATCTGGGCTGGGGACGGCTCGCGCAGCGCGGCGGCGCGGTTGGTGCGGGAGACGGCCTGCTCACCGGCCAGCGCGGGGCTGGAGATGCGGCGCGCCCGCCAGCAGCGCGGCCTGCCCGCGACCATGACCGCGATCGGGCGAGGCGAGCTCTCGCTCGACCACATCGGTCTGCTCGGCCGGGCGAACCAGGCCCACCGTGCCGCGCACCTGGCCCGGGACGAGGCAGTCCTCGTCGAGCAGTGCACGCGGCTGCGATTCGCGCCGGCCACCCGGGTCATCGGATACTGGTGCCAGCGCGTCGATGCCGAGAGCCATCCAGACGACCACGCCGGTCACGCCATTGACGACGCCCATCTCCATGCCGCCGCGACCAAGGGCGGGGCGGTCGTCGTCAGTGGGGTGCTCGATCCTGTCGGTGGTGCCGCGGTGCTCGACGAGTTGCAACGCCTGGAGCGCGAGCTCTACCTCGCCGGGCAGCGCGACGGCACCGCCCGTACCCCGGCGGCACGGCGGCGCTCGTCGTGATGGCGCAACGCTCAGCCACCACGCCGGCCGGCGGCCGCCCGCCCCGGCCGTTGTTCAGCGTCCTGGTTGGAGACGCCGCGTTCACCGAACTGTGCGAGCTCGCCAACGGCACCGTCATCACACCGCGCCAGTTGGCCCCCTGGCTTGATGCCGCCGAGCTGGAGACGATCCTGTTCGACGGGCCGTCGACCGTGCTCTCGGTCTCCCACCGGCGGGCCTTCGCCGGCGCGGTCCGTCGCGCCGTCGAGGTCCGGGACCGGCACTGCCAGCACCCCGCCGGCTGCGACGTGCCCGCCAACAAGTGCGACGTCGACCACATCGTCCCCCACAGCCGGGGCGGCGAGACCAGCCAGTTCAACGGCCGGCTGGAGTGCGCCACCCACAACCGCCACGCCGACCGTCACGACAACGACGCGGTCCCCAGACCCGCCCGACCCCTCACCAAGCTGGACGAGCTGCGCGGCCGCATCCGATGGCGCGTCATCCACGATGACTATCGGGACGTCGACGGGTAGGAAAGGCACATCCTGCTCCAGGCGTCGGGGAGGAACACACTGGCCTGGCCGACGTCTGATTGCGGGCTTCGTTCCACGACGCCAACGGTCGTGAGCCCGAAGTTCACCCGGCACAGTCGGCGCAGCGACCGGGGATGGCGAAGTGACCACCGTCCATGACGAAGCCGTAGTCCCGCAGGATGGTGGCCCGCACCTCGTCGAACAGCTCGCTCGGCACCACGATGTCCCGCCCGCAGCCCTCGCAGGCGAGATGGCGGACCTGCTCGGCGGCGTCAGTGAGCTCGTACAGCGCGGGTCCGTGGGCGAGGTGGACGTGGCGCACCACGCCGAGGTCCTCGAGGACGTTCAGCGACCGGTACACCGAGCTGACGTGGATGTCGGGCAGCGATGCCGCCACCTCCTCGGCGGTGAGCGGGCCCTGCAGCCGGCTCAACGCGTCGATCACCTGCCGCCGGGCCGATCCCATCCGCAGGCCGGCCGCGCGGACGCGGGCAGGAGGGTCGGGCCGGATGTCAGCCACGACCTGAAGGCTAACGAAGGACCGCGGCGGACGCCCGCCGGACCGGGCTCCCGACGATCATCGTCAGCAACGCGCCGAGCGCCACGCCGATGCCCGCGCCGCCGACGACGTCGAGTGCGTTGTGCGCACCGAGGTAGATGCGGGCCACGGCGTTGGCGAGCGCCACCGCGACCGGCAGCCACCGCCACCGCCCCGGCAGGTAGGGCCAGAGCAGCGTCGCCACCGCCCAGGCGATGATCGCGTGGCCCGAGACGAACGAGAGTCCTTCCAGCGGCGTGTCCCGGAAGTTGCCGCACGTCTCGTCCAGGTGGCAGATCGACGTTCCGGGCCGCTCCCGCTCGACGACCTGCTTCACCACGGCCTTCTCCACGAACAGCTTGAGCGGGATCAGGGCGACGAGGGCGATGGCCAGGCGGAAGCGCCGGAACACGAGGGCCACGACGGCGACGACGAGCGGGAGCAGCAGCAGGCCCGCAAGCTGGGCGACCCACATGGGCGCCCGCAGCCAGTCCGGCAGGTCGTTGATGGCGTGGAAGATCTCCTTCTCCCAGCCGGCGACGTCACCGGAGCTGGCGAGGATCGCGCTGACGACCGCGACGACCGTGCCGCCGATCAGCGCTCGGAGGGGCCAGCCGCGGACGTCATGCTCGTAGGTGACCGCGTCCATCAGCGGTCATCGTCCCACGGTGTGAGCCACCGTGGGGACGGGCTCACCAGTTTCGGCTGGCGGTGCCGGCGCCGGCGAAGATGAAGGTCAGCAGGATGCCCGCGGGCAGCGCACCCCAGAAGCCCACCTGCGTCGCGCCCAGGTTGCCGAGGAACAGCATGAGCAACCAGGTGGCGGGGAACGAGCCGACGACGGCGAAGACGATGATCATGAACAGTGCAGCCATGGGCGGAAGACTAGGAACGTCGGTCAGAGGCGACGGGGATGCTCGTCCGCCGGACTACGTAGCATGCGGCCGTCATGAGCTCCGAGGACGCCACGACGGCCGACGCCGAGGAGCTCGAGGCGGCGGAGGCCCAGGCGCAGCCGCTCCGCCACGGCCACGCGCTCAAGACCCTGCTGCGCGTCGGTCTGAGCATCGCCGCGCTCGTCATCGCCGCGCTCGTGCTGAAGCCGGTCTACGAGGATCTCGACCTGGCGACCGTCCGCCGGGCCATCGGTTCGCTGAGCGCCGGTGAGTGGACGGCGTTCCTGGCCGTCTTCGCGTCGACGATCTGGGCCAACGGGTTCCTGACCGCGTCGGTGGTGCCGAAGCTGCCCGTTCGAAGGGGTGTCACCGCCTACCTCGGCTCCAGCGCCGTCTCGAGCACGTTCCCCGGTCCGGGCGATCTCGCCCTGCGGCTCCTCATGTACCGGTCGTGGGGCTACTCGACCACCGTCTCCACGGTGTCCGTGGCGGCGAGCGGCATGGTGACCGTCGGAACGAAGCTCGTGCTCCCCGCGGTCGCCGCCGTGCCACTCTTCTTCACCGGCCGGCTCACCGGGGATACAGGTCGCTTCGCGCTCATCGGCGCCACCATCGCCATCGCCGTCGTCGTCATCGTGGGGTTTGCCCTGTGGAAGCCGGCGTTTGCGGTCCGGGTGGGCGACCTGGCCGAGCGGGTCATCGGCGCCGTCCTGCGCCGCGTCGGGCGCACCGGCCCTGAGGGGCTGGGCGACCGCCTCGTGGAGGCTCGGCAGCAGGCCATCACCTTGCTGGCTCCTCGCTGGCCGCTGGCCGTTCTGGCCACGGTGCTCCTGACCCTCACTCGGCTGCTCCTCTTGGTGATGTCGCTCCGCTTCGTCGGCGTGCCCCGTGAGGACCTGACGGTCAGCCAGATCTTCATGACGTACGCCATCGTCGAGCTGCTGACGGTGGTGCCGATCACCGCGGGGGGCGCGGGCGTCGTCGAGCTCGGCTACATCGGCCTGCTCACGGGTTACGCCGGGTCGGCATACGTCAACCAGGTCACGGCCGGTGTCATGCTCTTCCGCTTGGCGACGTGGATCGCGATCATCCCGATCGGGTGGATCACCGTCGCCTTGTGGCGCCTCTCCGTGCGTCGGGGGACGGCCACGTTGGCGGCGGCCCGAACCGTGTCGCAGACGGCGGCGTCCCCGTGACAGCGCCCGTGCTGGCGGCCATCGCGGCCAGCGACTGCGAGGAGATCGGCTCGGGGCTCATCGCCCAGCCGTTCAACACGCTGACGAGCTTGGCCTACGTCGTCGCCGGGGTCTGGATCATCGTGCGCCGCCGGGCCTGGCACCTCGATCCGTCGGCCACGGTGTTCGGGGCGCTGGTGGCGGCCTGCGGGGTGGGAAGCGTGGCCTTCCACGCGGCCGCGAACGGTCCCGGCCGGTGGCTGCACGACTTGACGCTCGTTGCTGCGCTGGCCTTCATCGCCGGTTGGCACCTCGGCCTGCTGCGGCGTGACGGAGCGGCATCGGCCGGTTGGGTGGCGACGGGCACCGCGGTCCTCACGCTCCTCGTGATGGGCGTGGTGCTGATCATCGAGCCCGACGCCACGAACGGCGCGGTCGCGGTGCTGGTGGCGGCGGCGCTCGTCGCGTTCGTGATCCGCAGGATCCGCCTGCGGACCCGGCCGGCGTGGTCCGATCTGCCTTTCGTCGCCATCGCCGTGTTCGCCGGCCTGGCGTTCGTGCTCGGGCGGACCAGTTCACCGGTGTGCGACGACGACAGCATCTTCCAGTTCCACGGCGTGTGGCACGTCGCCACGGCCGTGCTGGCGCTCGTGTGGGCCCGAGCGGTGCTCTCGCAGTCCCCCCGCGGCGAGGGCGCGGCGAGAGCCGGCGTGGACCACTTCATCGCCACCGCTGCCGGCGTCGTCGTGCGGGGCTACTTCCGGGAGGTGACGGTCGAGGGACTGATGCGGATGCCGGACGGCGGCCCCGTGCTCATCGTCATCAACCACTTCAACGGGCTCGTCGACCCGGTGGTCGCAGTCCACGCGCTCGGGCGACTGCCCCGCTTCATTGCAAAGGCGACCTTGTGGAAGGTGACCCTGGCCCGGCCCTTCCTGGCCCTCGCCGGCCTCATCCCCGTGTACCGGACCGTGGACCAGTCAGTCGACGCCCGCGACGCCGGCGCCGGCAACCGCTCGGCGTTCTCCGCCTGCCACGACGTGCTGGCCAAGGGCGGGACCGTGGCCATCTTCCCCGAGGGAACCACGAGCGCCCGGTCGCAGCTCGCCCCGATGAAGACAGGCGCGGCGCGCATCGCGCTCGGCGCCTACGCGGCGGGCGTGGACGACCTCGTCATCGTGCCGCTCGGCCTCGCGTTCGAGGACCGCGTCGCGTTCCGCGGCCGCGCCTTCGCGGACGTGGGCCCGCCGATCCGCATAGCTGAAGCCGTTGCTCGCGTGGCCTCGGACGGCGTCACGGCCAGCGAGGACGACCACGCCGCCGTCGACCGGCTGACGGCCGAGATCGAGACCCACCTGCGCGCCTGTGCCCCGAACTACGACACCCCGCGCGAGGAGGCGGTGCTGCAGATGGCGGCCAAGGTGGCGTTGCGCCCCGACGGTGTCGCCCAGCACGAGCCCGACTTCGGCGAGGTGGAGCGCACGGCCCGCCGGCTGGCGCGGGCGCCGGCGGCCGAGCGCCAGGAGGTCGAGACGGCGGTGGCCGACTATGCGCTCGACCTGCGCCTCGGTCAGCTCACGGACGCGGAGATCACGCCCGGACCGGGTCTCATCGGACGCCTGCGCAAGGCCGTTACCGCGCTGGTGCTCTTCCTGCTGTTCTCGCCGTTGATCGTCATCGGCCTGGCCGCCAACGTCGTGCCGTACCTCATCGTCCGGCTGGCCTCACGACGCGTGCGGGTGCCGGTCACCAAGGGCACCGTGCGCATGCTGGTCGGGATCGCCGTTTTCCCCCTGACGTGGATCGTGCTGTCCGTCCTGCTGGCCGACGACTGGGAGGCGTTCGGGTTGTTCCTCCTGTTCGCCATCTCCGGGTTCGCAGGGTTGTGGGCCCTCGAGACGGCCATCCTCAACACCCGCACGCTGCTGGCCTGGCGGGCGGCGCGGGGCGAGCGGCGATGGTTCGCCGAGCAGCTGCGCGACCATCGGGCCCAGCTGGCCGCGACGGTCCAGCAGGCCCTGGCCTCTGCCGGCTCAGCTGGGGATCACGACGAGTAGATCTCGTCGATCACCTCGGCGTGGAGGGCCAGCACCTTGGGTCGGATGACCTTCATGCTGGGCGTCAGCTCCCCGCTCTCGATGCTGAAGTCGCCGGGCAGGACGCGGAACGCCTTGATGGCCTCGGCGTGCGAGACAGCTTCGTTTGCGTGGTCGATGGCCTTCTGGACCTCCCGCTCGACGGCCTGCCGACCCTCGGCGTCCACCGTCGAGGCCAGCCCGTGTTGGGTCGCGAACGCCGGGAGCTCCTCCGGATCGAGCGTCACCAGGCAGGCGATGAAGGGCTTGGCGTCGCCCACCACCACGCACTGGCTGATGAGGCGATCGGAGCGCACCAGGTCCTCCAGCACCGCGGGCGCCACGTTCTTGCCTCCCGCGGTGACGATGAGGTCCTTCTTGCGTCCGGTGATCCGCAGGAAACCGCCGTCGTCGATGCGGCCGATGTCGCCGGTGGCGAACCAACCGTCGTCGCCCAGCACCTCGGCCGTGGCCTCGGGGTTCTCCCAGTAGCCGCGGAAGACGTGGCCGCCCTTGAGGAGGACCTCGCCGTCCTCGGCGATGCGGGCCGACGCGCCGGGCAGCGGCCGGCCGACGGTGCCGATACGCACGCTGTCGGGCGTGTTGACCGTGGCGCCGCCCGTCGTCTCGGTGAGCCCGTAGCCCTCCATGATGAGGACGCCCGCCCCGTCGAAGAAGTGGCCGAGCCGTTCCCCGAGCGGGGCACCGCCGGACAGCGCGAACCGCAGCCGCCCGCCGAACGCAGCGCGCAGCTTGCCGTAGACGAGTCGGTCGAGCACCGCGTGCTCGGCCTTCGTGCGGCCGCCGACGCCTCCGCCGACCCTGGCCTGCTTGGAGTAGTCGATGGCCACGGCGGCGGCCCGCTCGAAGATCCGTTTCTTGGCGCCCTTGCTGGCGCCGCTCTGGGCCGCGCCGAAGACCTTCTCGAAGACGCGGGGCACGGCCACGATGAACGTGGGCTTGAACTCCTGCATCTCCGGCACCAGGCGGGCGGCGCTGCTGGCGTAGCCGATGCGCACCCCGTTGGTCACACAGGCCACCTGCACCACGCGGGCGAGGATGTGAGCCAGCGGCAGGAAGGCGAGTGTCGAGCTGTCGGCATCGAGCACCTCGCGGAACGCGACCGCGGCCTGTCTGGCGTCCCAGATGAGGTTGTGGTGGGTGAGCGCGCACCCCTTCGGCCGGCCCGTGGTGCCCGACGTGTAGACCAGCGTCCCCAGGTCGTCGTGGCTGATCGCCTCGATCCGGGCGTCCACCTCGCTCTGGGGGACCTGGTGCCCGAGCTTGATGAGCTCGGCCACGGCCCCGTCGTCGACCGTGAACGTGTGCTTCGCGTTTGGGAGCTTGCCGGCCACCGAGTCGAAGACCTCGCGCTGCTGATCGGAGCCGCAGATGACGGCCACCGCATCGCTGTTGCCGACGATCCACTCGACCTGATCGGCCGACGAGGTCTCGTAGACCGTGACCGTCGCGCAGCCCGCGGCCCAGATGGCGTAGTCGAAGTAGGTAAACTCGATCCGAGCCGGCATGAACAGGCACACCCGGGAACCCGGCTCGATGCCGAGGCTGATGAGCCCCGCGGCCAGCTCCCGCACGGTCGTGATCAGCTGCGCGGTGGACACGTCGACGAACCGGTCGGCGGCCCGGTAGGCCAAGGCCGGCCGCTCCGGGGAGCGCTCCCCGTTGGCCAGCAGCGCGGTGACGACGTTGTCGCCCGGCGGCACGTCAACGGCACCGGGCGTCGTGAACTCCTGCATGCGATCCCCTCATCGGTCGCGGACGCGGGCGAACTCGCCGCGTCCCAGAGGGGCGAGCGTAGTCAGCCCTCCTCGGCGGCCTGCTCAAGGCTGAGCGACACGCTGTTCATGCAGTAGCGCTGGCCCGTCGGCTGCGGGCCGTCCGGGAAGAGGTGGCCGAGGTGGGAGCCGCAGCGGTGGCAGCGCACCTCGGTGCGCACCATGCCGTGGCTGCGGTCCTCCACCAGGTCGACGGCGTCGGCGTCCACGGTGTCGTAGAAGCTGGGCCAGCCCGATCCGGAGTCGAACTTCGTGTCGGACGTGAACAGCACCGCGCCGCAGGCCGCGGAGTGGTACATGCCGTCGGCGTGCTCGTTCAACAGCGCGCCGCTGAAGGCGCGCTCGGTGCCGGCCTCCCGCAGCACGTGGTACTGCATCGGCGTGAGGGTCTCCCGCCACTCGGCCTCGGAGCGCTGGGCCGGTGGCTCGCCCGTGGGTGTGGCGTCATTCTCCATGCCCTCATGATGCCGCGGCTACCCTCCCGCCCGTGCTCATCCTTGGCATCATCCTGTTCGGCGTCGTCGCGGGCTGGGTCGCCCGGACGATCCTGGGCCGAAGCGACCTGAGCTGGGGACGCACGATCCTCTACGGGCTCATCGGATCCTTCGTCGGCGGTCTCGTCCTCAGTCTCATCTTCGGGGACGGGCTCGCGCTGCGCCCGAGCGGGATCATCGGCAGCATCCTGGGCGCCATGCTCGTCATCTTGGGGGATCAGATCATCCGTGGCCGACGTACCGCCAAGCCCTGAGCCCGCCCCGTCCGCGGGGGCGCCGCTGTCGCCTCCCGCCGGCACCGCTAGCGACGCGGCCGCCGACGTCGCCGCGGCTCCGCCGCCGCCGCCTCCGGCCGACACCGTCGCCGCGGCTCCGCCGTCGAAGCCGGCCCGCCCGGCCCTCTGGCGGCGCATCGTCGTCCCGCTGTGCGTCACCCTCGGGTGCATCCTCGCCGCGTTGAGCGTGGCGGCCACCTGGATCAAGCTCACCGCGCTCGACACCGACACGTACGTCGAGACCGTCGGTCCGTTGGTGGAGGACGAGGCCGTCACCACGGCGCTGTCGACCAGGTTGTCCGATCGGTTGTTCGCCGCCGTCGACGTGGAGGCGACTGTCGAGGGACTCCTGCCGGACCGGGCCCAGGCGCTGGCTCCTGCGCTCGTGGCGATCGTGGAGCGGTACGCCGCGGACCTGCTGGACCGCGTCGTCGAGTCCGACCAGTTCCGCACGATCTGGGTCGAGGCCAACCGCGTCGCTCACACCCAGGTGGTCAACATCCTCGAGGGCGACGTGGTCTCGACCGAGACCAAACAGGCCGTGCTCGACTTCGGCACGACGGTGCGGGACCTGGACGCCCGGCTGCAGGAGCGGGGGATCGAGCTACCCATCGATCGGGACCGGATCAACGAGGCCGGGCAGTTCGTCGTGGCCACCCAGGAGCAGCTGGACACGGCTCGCCAAGCGGTCAAGTGGCTGGACCGGCTGGCCTTCGTGCTGCCGATCATCGCTCTCGTGCTGTTCGTCATCGCCATCCTGATCTCGCCCCGGCGTCCCCGCACGCTCATGTGGATCGGGCTGGGCAGCATCATCACCTTCGCCATCCTGGCCATCGTGATTCGGCTCGTGCGCCGCACCGTCATCAACGGCATCGACGATCCGATCACCCGCGACGCCGTCGACTCGATCTGGAGTCAGCTCCTCAGCGGCCTGCGGACGCAGGTCCTGGTGGCGGTCCTGCTGGCGTTGGTGGTGGCCGTGGCCGGCTGGCTGCTGGGCGGATCGAAGGCCGCGGCGGGCACTCGGGAGGGGCTGCGCAGCGGCATCGGCCGACTCCGGGGTGACCGGGCGGCCGGGCCTCCGGGGGGCTTCGCCCGTTTCGTCGGGCGCTTCCGCCGGCCCATCCAGCTGATCGCCGTCGCCATCGGCATCCTGGTGCTGCTCAACGCCGCGAAGATCACAGTCGGCCTGGTGCTGCTGGCGGCGCTGATCGTCATCGTCGTGGTCGTCCTGGTGGAGCTCATCGCCGGGCCCCCGTCGGCGGTCGACGCGGCCGAGAGCGGAACCTGACCTTCCCGGGCCGCCGGGGGAGGATCGCGCCCGGCCGCCGCTCCCGGAGCGCGCCGGCCCACACGCCGGCCCCGTACGACAGGTCGTCGACGGCCCGCAGCACGACGTACGCCAATGGGTTCGAGCGGGACTCGCCCGGGCCGCCCAGGGTCCGGACCCAGCCGATCGCGATCGGTACCGCCGCGGTGGCGAGCAGCGGACGGCGGGCCCGCCTCGAGACGAACGAGGCGGTGAGGGCGACTGGCCACCACACCCGGGTGAGGCACGAGGCCAGTTGCTCGCCCGCCCGGATGAAGCCGAGCGCGGCGAGGCGAACCGCCTCACGGTCGCGCTCGGGCATCGCCGGGAGCCGCCGCCGGAGGGAGACGGCCGGGGCGAGGCCGGCCAGCGCGCCGGCCAGCGGCCACCCGGCAGCGATGGCCGTCCAACCGGCGACGGCCCACGGTTGGAGGACGGCGGGCGCGACGAGGCCGGGATGGCGCCGGTCCAGCGCGGCGGCGGAACGGCCGTAGCCGAACCGCTGCCGGGCCAGGGCAGCGAGAGACTCGCGGCTGCGGTGGGACACAACGGCTCGGGGTTCGTACCGGCAGCGCCATCCCTCGCTCACCAATCGCCAGACGAGGTCGACGTCCTCGCCCACCCGCAGCGTCGGGTCGAAGCCGCCCACGCTGTCGAGCGCGGCCGCCCGCACGACCACCGCCGCGGCGGGCACGTAGGCGACACGGGTGGCGGGCGCCACCCGGCCCTCGACCGGCCCGAGGTCGAGGGGGCTGCGCATGGTCTCGTAGCGGGCGATTGCGCCCGGTCCCCGCAGGCTGCGCACCCGGGGCGCCACCAGCCCCACGCGCTCGTCCTCGAAGTGGCCGAGCAGGGCTTCGAGCCATCCCTCGTCGGGCACGCAGTCGGCGTCGACGAAGGCCAGCAGCGGGGTGGTGGCGGCCGCTCGGCCCGTGGCCCGGGCAGCCGCCGGGCCTCGGTTCGTCGCGTGGCGGAGGAGCCGGTCCCCGGGAGAGATATGAAGAACCCCCGCCGGCACGGGCACCCCACTGGCGTCGTCGACCACGATGGTGGCCCCCACAGCGCCGAGGGCCTCGAGGGTCGGTCGCGGGTCCTCGTCGTGCACGGGCACGATGACGGTGACGTCGCGGGCGTTGAACGGCCCTGGGCCAGGGCGGGGATGCGCCGTGCCGGTGTCGAGCAGGCGGTCGAGCAGGTCGTGGGCGGCGGCGGGGATCTCGTCGCCTTGCTCGATGGCGTCGAGCACCCGCCGGCCGCCCGGGCCCAGCCGGAACACGGTCAGCGGCGACCCGCCGAGCAGGACGCGCCCGCCGTCCAGCCGGCGGGCGGTGCGGTCGAGCGCGACGCGCACGTCAGCCCGGCAGGTCGTAGCCCCAGGAGGCGATGGCCTCCAGGATGCGCGCCGCCGCATCCGCGGGAGCGAGGGTCACCACCTCGCTGTGGGCCTTCGCGGTCCCGGCATCGGTCAGGACGGCGATCCGGTCGAGCGCAGCAGCGCCCCGAGGCGCCGGCAGCACCCGGGCGCGGGGGCGGAAGGGCCGGAGCACCTGCTCGATCGCGGGCTGGTCGACCGGCTCGGCACCGATCCGCTCGATCGTCGCCGCGCGCGCCAATCGAGAGGCCGCCAGCGACGCCCGCCGCAGCTGGGCCGTCGCGCCCTCCACCGAGATCACCCCGTCTCCGTCGAGGGCCAGACGCTCACGGCGTCCCTTGTCCAGGCGGCGGAGTCCCGTCAGCGCGGCACCTCCGGCCAGCCCCACCTCGACCAGGCCGAGGGCCTGCGGCAGCCCGAGCTCGGCGGCCAGGTACGCGGGAACCGAGCCGGAGCCCCGGTCGAGCGAATGGTCGCCGCACCACACCATGCTCGCTCCGGCCTCGCGCAGGACGGCGGCGAGGCCGGCGGCCACCGCATCGGACGGTTCGGCGCCGGTAACGGGGGCGAGCACGGCCCGGTCGGCGCCCGCGGCCAGGGCCTGGCGGAGCACCGCCTCGGCCGCTGGAGGGCCGGCGCTGACGGCCAGCACCGGTCGCCCGGTGGCCTCCCCGGTCCGCAGCGCCCACTCGAGCGCCGCCTCGTCGGCGGCAGAGGCGCCGGCCGAGCGGGCGTCGGTGCGCACCTGCGCGTTCAGTGGGTCGATCTCCGGTCGCCGGTCGACCCACTTGAGGCAGGCCGCGATCACTGCGCCCTCACGTCCGGCGGAACACGACGCCGTGGCCGCCGTCTGGGTAGGTCCACGTGATGGCGCCGGCGGTGTCGCACGCCAGGTAGCACGTCCCGCACTCGAAGCACTGCTCGTAGTTGAAGAGGATGCCGCCGTCCGCGGTAGGGACAAAGAGGTTGGCCGGACAGGCGACCACGCAGGCCCGCGTGGTGCAGCCCCGGCAGGCGTCCCCGTCGACCGTGATGTGCGCGCGCTCGTGGACGACGAAGTCCGTCGTCGCCATCCGGTCCTCGAAGCTGATGGCGGCCCAGCTCGTCCCCGGCGTGACGGTCGGGACGGACGGGACGGACGGCATGCTCACCCGAACGACCGCCAGCCCGAATACGCATCGCGCACCATTTCGCGGACCCGCACGCCGGCCCGCTGCCGCTCCTCCCGCAGGATGCGGCGGAGGCCCGGCTTGTGGTCGGGGTTGTCGACCCGGAACATGCGCTCGACGACGTTGTTGACCATCAGCGGGTAGCGCTGCTGCACCCGCTCGGACAGCACGAGGTGCGGCGCCCGCCGCAGCTTCTTGTGGTCCTTCAGCACGAAGGTGCGGGCCAGCTCGGCCCGGTAACGGTCGGCCAGGTCGGCGCCGGCGATCGTGCCCGCCTTCATCGCCTCGTCCACGACGCGCCCCGCGATCATTCCCGACCCCATGGCGAAGTTGACGCCTTCCAGCCATATCCCCGCAGCGAGGCAGAACGCAGCGGCATCACCGGCCACCAGCAGCCCGGGGCCTCCCAGCGTCGGCATCATGTCCCAGCCGCCCTCGGGGATGAGGTGGGCGGAGTACTCCTTCAGCTCGCCGCCCTCGACGAGGGGCGCGACGGCCGGGTGGGCCTTCAGGTCGGCGATGATCTGCTCCGGCCGCCGCTGCTGGCCGGCCAGGGCAGGCACGTTGAGGACGACCCCGACGGCCACCGTGTCGAGGTTCGTGTACACGAAGGCGCCACCGGGGACGTCGTCCGTGCACCCGAGGATCTCGAGGTCGACGCCGTCGCGGCCCCGCACGCCGAAGCGCTCGTCGATGACCTCCTTCGGCAGGGCGATGGTCTCCTTGACGCCGACCGTGTAGTTGGCGGGGTCGACCAGGTGGTACAGCCCGGCCTCCTTGGCCAGGAAGCTGTTCACCCCGTCGCAGGCGATCACCACCCACGCCGTGAGGTCCCCGCCCGGCCGGTCGGTGCGGACACCGACGACGCGCTCACCATCGCGCAGGAGCCCGGTGGCCGTCGTCGAGCACACGAGCTGCGCACCGTCCGCCTCAGCCTTCCCGGCCAGCCAGGCGTCCCAATCCGGCCGGTAGGCGGTGGCGCCGTTGTAGGGCGCCCGGCCCCAGGCATTCGTGCGGTAGTCGACGCTGAGGGCCTGGGTCGGCGTCATGAGCATGGTGCACCGGCGGGTCACCCAGCGCTGGATGGGCGCCTCCTCCCACCACGCCGGGATCAGCGAGTCGAGCACCCGCGGGTAGACGACGCCGCCGTACATGTTCTTCGAACCCGGGAACGGCCCGCGCTCGAGCAGCACGACCTCCCGCCCGGCGCGGGCCAGGGTCATCGCTGCGCAGGCCCCTGCCGGCCCACCGCCCACGACGATGACGTCGACGTCAGGCATCGGCGGTCGACCTGATGCGGCGCAGCGCCGCGAGGAGCTCGTCGAGCACAGCGTTGGCGTCGCTGACGATGGCCAGGTCGGCCAGCTGCATCATCGGGCAGTGCGGATCGATGTTGACGCTGAGGACGTGTTCGGGGTGCCCCAGCCCGCTCGTGTGCTGCACGGCGCCGCTGATCCCGAGCGCGACGTACAGGCGGGGATCGACGACGACGCCGGTCGTGCCGATCTGCCGTTCGTGGCCCAGCCACCCGCGGTCCGTCACGACGCGGGTGGCACCGAGCGACCCGCCGAGCGCCGCTGCGATCTCGGCGAGCTGCACGAACCGCTCGGCCGAGTCCAAACCGGCGCCCCCGGCCACGATGCGCACCGCCTCGGCCAGGTCCATCGTGGCCGGATCGGGCGGGAGGACCTCGAGCGTCGTGGCGTCGGCGATGTCGTCGGCGGCCCCGTCGGCGGGCCGGAGATCGAGCTCCGTCACGGTGGGCGGCTCGTCGCTGCCCGGGTCGACCCCCCGCACGCCCGGCTGCAGCGTCGCCACGAAGCCCTCCCGGACCACGACGTCCTCGATGGCGAGCCCGCCCCACCGCGCGACCGAGGCGCCGGACTCGTGGACGGCGAGCGCTCCCGCGAGGAGCGGCCGGCCCATCGCGTGCGCGAGCCGCGGCGCCAGGTCCCGGCCGTCGGCCGAGCCTGGTAGCACCACGACCGGCTCGTCGCCGAGGAGCGGGGCCAGCGTCGCCGCCCACGTCCCCGGACGGAACGGTCCGGCTTCCCACAAGCGCACGTCCGTCGCGGCTCCGAGCAGCTCGGCCACTGCCTTGGCCACGTCGCTGCCGACGAGCACGGCCCGGCCGCCGCACTCGGCGACCGCCTCGGCGCCCCCGCTGGCCGGCTCGCCGTCCCGCACGGGCACGAGCGCGATCACAGCGCCGCCCCCACCCGCTCGCCGTCGATGACCGCGGCGTGCGCCCGGCGGGGAGCAACGCAGTCGCCGATGCGCTCGACGACCAGGCCCCGCTGCCTGAGCTCCTGGAACAGCCAGTCGACCGGGGTGGCGGGGACGGCGAGCACCACCCAGTCCGGGGTCCGGTCCTGCATGTGCCCCGTGGGGTGGTGCAGCAGGTGGAGGGCGCGGCCCTCGAGGCCCATCGGGACGAGGTCGGTCGACTGCACGACGCCCTTCGTCTCCGCCCGCGCCCACCAGCCCTCCATGTCGAGCGTCACCCCGAGGTCCTGGCCGACGACCATCCCGTTGGTGACGATCTCGACCTGGCAGCCGCGGTCGGCCAGCAGCTCGGCCACCGAGGTGGCGTGGTGGAAGCCGATCTCGTCGATGACCACGACGCTGTCGCCGGCCGCCGGTCCGCCGGCGGGCGCCGAGCCGTCGAGCACGTGCCGCACGTCGACCACATGCTCGGCGTCGGCCGGTGCCCACCAGGGTCGGGCCGGCTCGGCGCCCGTGGCCACGATCACGACGTCCGGTCGCTTCTCGTCCACGAGGCCCGGCCACACCCCCACGCCCAGCTCGATGCGCACGCCGAGCCGCCGGCACTCGGTGAGCTGGTTGCGGACCAGGTCGCCCAGCTCGGCCCGGTTGGGGACGGTGGCGGCCAGCCGGACCTGACCCCCGGCCTGGCCCTCCTTCTCGTACACCGTCACCCGGTGGCCATTGCGGGCGGCGGCGATGGCGGCCTGGAGGCCGGCCGGCCCCGCGCCCACGACCATCACGTCCTTCGCCACCGTCACCGCCCGCCCGCGGGGGCGGTCCGCGGCGTGCAGGAGCTCGGCCTCCCGACCGGTGTGCGGGTTCTCGATGCAGCCCAGCCACCGGTTGAGGCCCATGCGACCGACGCACTCCTGGTTGCAGGACAGGCACAGGCGGATGTCCTCGGTGGCGCCGGCGCGGGCCTTGGCCGCGAAGTCGGCATCGGCGATCTGGCCCCGCACCACGCCCACCAGGTCGCAGTGGCCCTCGGCCAGGGCCCGCTCGGCCTGCAGCGGATCCTTGAACCGCCCCACGCCGATGACGGGCAGGTCCACCGCCTTGCGCAGCGCGCTGGGGATGAACAGCGCGTACCCGGGCGGCACGTGCATCGACGCCTCGATCATGAACAGGCTGGCCGTCGCCACCCCGATCGACGTGTTGATGTAGTCGACCTGTCCGGTCTGCTCGACCAGCTCCGCCACCCGCACCGCGTCGTCGATGGTCGTCCCGCCGTCGATCAGCTCGTCGCCACAGATGCGCACGCCGAGCGCCAGTCGGTTGCCGATGACGCGGCGCACGGCGTCGACGATCTCGAGCAGCAGGCGGGCCCGTTGTTCCAGCGGCCCGCCGTAGTCGTCGGTCCGGCGGTTCGTGGCCTGGGAAAGGAAGCCACGCACGATCGAGGAGTGCGAGCACTGGAGCTCGATGCCGTCGAACCCACCCTCGGCGCAGTGCTCGGCCACGAGGGCATAGCCGGCCACGATCTCGTCGATCTCGGCCTGATCGACGGCTTTGGGCACCTCCCGGAACAAGGGGTCGGCAACTGGGGACGGCGCCCAGACCGCCTGCCGGGAGTACATGGACGAGGCCTGTCCGCCGTTGTGGTTGATCTGGGCGAAGATCGGCGTGCGGTAGCGGTGGACCGCTTCGGTGATGCGCAGGTAGCCGGAGACGACGTCTCGGTGGAAGCCGTGGATCAGCTTCTCGTAGGGCCAGTCGGTCGGGTGGGTGGAGTGCTCCTCCGTGATGATCAGCCCGGTGCCGCCGGCGGCGCGCGCGGCGTAGTAGGCCGCGTGCTGCTCGGTCGGCAGGCCATCGCGCGCGTAGTTGGTCAGATGCGCGCTGAACACGATGCGGTTGCGGACGGTGACGGGGCCCAGCACCAGCGGCGACCAGAGGTAGCGGTAGGCCATCGACGGTCAGGGTACGCGTGCCGGTCAGGACTGGCGGCGGCGGGTGATCTCGTAGCAGGCCAGTGCGGCCGCCGCGCTCACGTTGAGCGACGACAGCCGGCCGCGCATCGGGATATGGACCAGCAGGTCGCAGCGCTCCCGGACGAGGCGGGAGAGACCCGCGCCCTCCGCGCCGAGCACGAGGCCGATCGGCTCCGTGGCCGCGTCGCCCAGGTCGAAGAGGCTGTCGGCGGCGGCGTCGTCCAAGCCCACGATCCAGATGCCGGCCTTGCGGATGCGCTCGATGGCAGTCGGGAGGCCGGAGACGACGGCAATGGGGATGTGTTCGATGGCGCCGGCCGCGGCCTTGGCCGCAGTCGGCGTGATGTGGACGGCCCGGTGGCGGGGGAGGACGACGCCGGTCCCACCGGCGCCGTCCACCGAACGCAGGATGGCGCCCAGGTTGCCGGGGTCGGTCACCCCGTCGACGAGCACGATGAACGGGACACCGCGGGTCCCGCGACCCCGCTTCACCAGGTCGTCGAGGTCGGTCTCCTGGAGCGGCGCGGCCCGGGCCAGTACGCCCTGGGGGGCCTCGCTGCGGGCCTCGGAGTCGAGGCGCTTACGGCTGACCTCCTGCACGGGCACCCGGAGGTCCGCGGCGAGGGCGAGGATCTCGGCCGGGCCCCGCTCGCCGTCACCGGTCGCCACCCACAGCTCCCGGACCTTGCGCCGCCCGGCGAGGAGCAGCTCACGTACCGCCTGCCGGCCCTCCACCTGCTCGCCGCCCAGCCCCTTCGGCGGCGTGCGCCGTCGCCGTGGGGGAGGCGCCGCCGGCCGCGAGCGTTGCTGCGGCCGGCGGGGGCGGGGAGGGCGGGGCATGGCGGCGGACCGTACCGCGCGCCGTCCGCGTCAGGGGCGGGTGACGACGGCCACCGCCCAGCAGGCGATGCCCTCCCGGCGTCCGAGCGCGCCGAGCCCTTCGGCCCGGCGCCCCTTGACGGTCACCGGGGCCAGCGCGGCGTCGCTCAGGTTGCGCTCGATGGCCGTCCTGTGGGGCGCCAACTTCGGGGTCTCGCACACCACGCTCACGTCGACGTTGCCGATCTCCCACCCCGCCTCCCGCACCATCGCCGCCGAGGCGGCCAGGATGCGCAGGGAATCGGCACCGGCCCAGGCCGGGTCAGTGTCGGGGAAGTGCTGGCCCAAGTCGCCCAGCCCCGCGGCGCCCAGCACGGCCTCGGCGGCGGCGTGGGCGATCACGTCGGCGTCGCTGTGCCCGTCGAGGCCCGGCTCGCCCGGGAACGTCACCCCGCCGAGCACCAGCGGTCGAACGGTGTCGTCCGTGAAGCGGTGCACATCGAAGCCCTGGCCGACCCGGACCGCCATCAGCGCTCCTCCGCGACGCGCTGGCGGGCCCATTGCAGGTCGTCGGCCACCGTGATCTTGCGGTTGTCCGGCTCGCCCGGCACCACGACCACCCGGCCGCCGATCGCCTCGACCAACGAAGCGTCGTCAGTGCCTTCGGGCTGGCCGGTGTGGGCGGCCCGCAGCCGGTCCGCCGCGAAGGCCTGCGGTGTCTGCACGGCCACCAGCGTCGCCCGGTCCGGCGTGTCGACGACGGTCATTGCAGTATCAACGACCTTGATCGTGTCGCTGACCGCGACTCCGGGCACGGCGGCATCGGCGCCTGCTCGGACGGCATCGATGACGGCTCGATAGAGCTCAGGCGACGCGAAGGGCCGGGCGCCGTCGTGCACCACGACGATCTCGGCCTGGTCGGGCAAGGCCGCCAGGCCCCGCCGGACCGACTCGCTGCGCGTCGGGCCGCCTTCGACGTCGCCCGAGCCCCGTGCCCGACCAGGCGGGACGACCACGATCACTTTGTCTGCGACCGCGCGTGCGACGGCGACCGACCGGTCCAGCACGGTGCCGTCACCGAGCGACTCGTACTGCTTGGGCCCCCCGAAGCGTTCGCCGGAGCCGGCGGCGACGACGATCGCCCACACAGCCTCAGGCACGCCGGGCGAGGGTAGTACCCTCGCCCGCGCCATGGCCTACGAAGACGTGCTCGCGGCCACCGAGCTCTTCCAAGCGGTGAGCCCCGACGAACTCACCGAACTGGCGCGCCACGCCGGCACTCGCCGGCTCGTGCGCGGCGACATCCTCTTCAACGAGGGCGAGGAGCCGGACGCGCTCTACGTCGTCCTCCGGGGCCGGGTCGCCATCGCCAACAAGTCCTTCGACGGTCGGGAGAGCGTGGTGGCGCTCATGGAGCCGGGCGACCTGTTCGGCGAGATGGGCATGCTGGACGGGCGTCCGCGCTCGGCCGAGGGCCGCGCGCTCGAACCGTCCGAGGTCCTGGAGCTCCAGTACGAGCCGGTGCGGGAGCTGCTCGCGCGCCACCCCGAGCTGCTGTGGGGCGTCGTGCGCATGTTGGCCGACCGGCTGCGGGGCATGGACGAGGCGCTGGCCGATTCGGTCTTCCTCGACGTCACCGGCCGCACCGCCAAGCGGCTGCTGGAGCTGGCCAATGGGGCCAGCGAGTTCCTGCTCCCCGTCACGCAGGAGGAGCTGGCCGGCATGGTCGGGGCCTCGCGTGAGCGGGTCAACAAGGCCATCGCCAGTTTCATCCGGCTCGGCTGGCTGGAGCAGGCCGATCGCCGCTACCGCATCCTCCAGCGCGATCGGTTGGAGCTCAGGGCTCGCTAGACCTCCAGCCAGTCACGAGCCCGCTGCCACGCGTCCGCGGCGTCGTCGGGGCGGTGGGCCGGACGGTCGGGGTCGTGGACGAAGCCGTGCTCGGCCTCCGGGTAGCGGGCGACGATGACCCCGACCGCTTCGAGGGCGTCGACATCCCCCGGCGGCGTGTACGCGTCCTGCTCGCCGATGATGGCCAGGACGCGGCCGGCGTCGTTCGACGTCAGGGCGTCGAGCGGCTCGCCTTGCCCGTCCGAACGCCAGTCGTTGGGCACGCGGATCATGCCGTAGAAGCTCACGAGTCGCTCGAACCGGGGATCGGCCGAGGCCTTGTGGACGTACATGCCGCCCATGCAGAAGCCGATCATCACGATGCGCTCACAGCCCGTGGCGTCGGCCGCTTCCCGGAAGTCCCGCAGGCGGTCGTCGTCCTCCAGGATTTTGACGGTGGCGCGACGGGTGTCGACATCGGGCCCGAGGTCAATCCCGGCGAACGGCTCCGGCGCGCAGACGACCACGTTCCACTCGTCGGCGAGCCGGGCGCACAGGCCGTCGAAGAGCGGTCGCAGACCGAAGATGTCAGGCGCGATCACGAGGCCGGTGGTGGCGGCGGGGCTCCCCTCGGACGAGGGCCGGGCCAGCTCGGCTTCGGTACCTGACGGGAGCGTGATGCGCATGGACCAATCCTCTCGCAGGTGGCTCAGGCGTCACGCCGGATGACGAGGGCCGATCCGACGAGCAGCAGCACCAGGGCGAACAGCGTGAACACGACACCACCGGCCCGTGGGGTCAGGGCCTCCTCGGCGTCGAACGTGCTGGACGTGCTCATCAACTGGCTTCCGGCGTTGAACGGCAGCCAGCGCCCGAACTTGGGGAAGAAGCCGCTGATGATGCTCTCGACGACGACCGGCCAGACGACCAGCAGCGTGATGGCCCCGGCCGTCGCCCGGATGATCGCACCCAGACCGAGGCCGACCAGCCCGTACAGCGCGAAGAGGATGACCGCGCCGGCCAGCGCCCGGAGCTGCGTGCTCCCGTCCAGCACGAGCTCCATGTCCCGACTCGTGAGGATGGCGTTGCCCAGCACGTAGGAGAGCAGGGTGGCCACACCGCCGACCACCAGCCCGGTCGCGGCGACGACCAGGGCTTTGGCCGCCATGACGCGGCTTCGGTTGGGATCGGCCGTGAAGGTCACGCGGATCGTCGTGTGCCGGTACTCCTGGCCGATGACCAACACGCCGAGCACGCCGATGAGGACTTGCCCGATGTAGTCGCCGACGAGCACGAGGCCGAACGTGTCCTCCGCGGTCAGGTCCTCGGGCTGGACCGTGAACGCGAGCAGCAGCGTCAGTGCGATGGGGACCGCGGCGGCGAGGATGAGCAGGACCAGGTTGGAGCGGGCGCTGCGGAGCTTGATCCACTCCGAGCGGATGGCGTCGGTCACGGTTCGGTCGGCGCTCCTGCGGTGAAGTCCTGGGCGGCGCGGGTGCCTTCGAGGAAGGCCTCCTCCAGGGTCGATGACTGTGGTGACAGCTCGTGGACCGCGATCCCCAGGTGGGCCGCCGTGTCCCCGACGGTCGCGGCAGGGACGCCGCGTACGTCTGCTCCGTCCGGGCCGTCCCACACGAGCGTGGCGCCCTGGCGTTCCAATGCCGCGCCCAGCGCCGCCATGCGAGGGCTCCGGACGCGCACCCACGTCCACGCGTACTTGGTGACGAAGTCTTCGACGGAGGAGTCGGCGATCAACCGGCCCTGGCCGATCACCACCAGGTGATCGGCCATCAGCGCCATCTCGGAGAGGAGGTGGCTGGAGAGGAAGATGCACCGGCCCTGCCCGGCCAGGTAGGTGAGGAGCTGGCGGATCCACTGGATTCCCTCTGGGTCGAGCCCGTTGGCCGGTTCGTCGAGGACGAGGGTGTGCGGATCGCCGAGCAGCGCCGTCGCCAGGCCGAGCCGCTGGCGCATGCCGAGCGAGAAGCCGCCGACCGGCCGCTTGGCCACCTCGGTGAGGCCGACCATGGCCAGCGCCTCGTCCACCCGTGCGCGTGGCAGCTTGCTGGCGGCGGCGACCGCCCAGAGGTGGTTGTAGGCGTTGCGGGACGGGTGGGCATACGCGGCGTCGAGGAGCGCGCCGACCTGGGTGGCCGGATGCTTGAACGATCGGTACGACTGCCCCTTGAACGTGGCCTCGCCACCGTTCGGACGGTCGAGCTGCAAGAGCAGGCGCATCGTCGTGCTCTTGCCCGAGCCGTTGGGGCCGAGGAAGCCCGTCACCCGACCGGGCGGCACGGTGAAGGTGAGGTCGTCCACGGCGAGGACCGACCCGTAGCGCTTGGTGAGCCCCTTGGCCTCGATCACGGCGGGGGACCCTAACGGGCGTCAGGTGATGTCGACGGTCTCCAGCCAGTCCTCCACGACGCCCGAGACCTCGTCACCGTCGAAGCGCACCCGGGCGAGGAGCGCCGGCAACGTCGCCGGCTCGAGCGTGCTGCTGAGCGCGTCCAGCGTCGCCTGCAGCTCCGGCGTCGCCGAGCTGGTCCTCACCAGAGGGGTCAGCGCCTCGATAGGCGTCTCGACCGGGTCCTGGACGAGCGGGACGAGGCCGTCTCGGGCGATCACCGGATCGGTGGCGGTGACGGTCTGGCAGTCATCGTCGGTCAGTTCGGCGGGCTGGTCCGCCACGAGCTTCTCGACGACCGCCGGCGGACAGGCGACGATCTCGCTGTCGTGGGCGCTGGACGGCGTGAGCACCGTGAGCCCGGCCGGCAGGGCGTCGCGGAGCGCGACGAGCTGCTCGGGTGTCGTCGTCGCTCCGGGAACGGTGGGCGCCGTCAGGTCGGCGAGCAGCGCGTGGCTCCGCTCGGGCACGACGGTCACGTTGCCGGCCTCGAGCTCCCGAAGGGCGGTCTGGCGATCGGCCAACGCCGGTCGTCGTTCGACGGTCGCCCCCCGGGCTTCCAGCGCCTGGGCGTACAGCTCTCCGAGCAGCGCGTCGGTGACGTCGTCGCCGCCGACCCACCCGACGGTGACGTCGACCCCACGCAGATCCGGCGTCCCGGCGGTTCCGTCGTCGCCTCCGTCGTCCCCGCAGCCACTCACCCCGAGGGCCGTCAGGCAGGCGATGACGGCCACACCGCCCGCCGCCCAAGCTCCACCGGAAGCCACCGCCGCATCATGACCCATCCCAGCGCGTCGCCCGCCCACCTCTTCCATCCCCCACGCCCACTCCCCCGCCCCCCACCGGCACCCGCCCTTCGCGCACTCGTCCGGCGATTCGCCGCAGATTCGCCGGACGAGTGGGGCTGGGGTGGACGTCGGGGGGAGGCGTCGTCGTGGTGGTCGGCCGGGGCGGGCGGGTGGGATGGGCCACGGATCGATGTCACACCCTGCTGGCACCATGAGCAATGCCCAGCTCTTCGGCGCATCGCTGGGTGGTACGGCGCCCTCTCGCATCCATCCCGTTGGGAACGGAGGTCACCGGGCCATGCATGCACGACCAGACGGATCGCTGCCGCCCTCGCCGCGGTGGATGAACGACGACCCGTACCGGGTCGCTCGACTGACGGCGGGGCTCCGGTGCGGCGAGCGGATCCGGCTCGACCAGCGCCGTCAACAGCTCGTGGAATGGCTCGACGAGCTCGACACCATCGTCGCGTCGTGGATGCGCGAACGGCGCGAGGCGCTCGACGAGGCCGAGGAGATCCACGAGATCCTCTGGCCGGCCGTCGAGGCCGGGTGGGGTCGTCGTCCGCCTCGTCCGGGCCGCTCGCCGATGGCACCCCAGGTGGTGAAGCCCCACGCCGTCCGCGGTGCGGCGCTGCGCTCGCTCTGCTGCGCTCTCCTGCATCGCCACGGTGAGCTCGCCCTGGTCGAGCTGCACACGCTCATCCACGTGTACGGCTACGAGATCCTGAGCCGGATACCGGTCAAGACCCTCGCCGACAGCCTCGGGTACGAGACGCTCGAAGGGCGGGCGGAGCGGGTTCGGCGCGGTGTCTACCGGGCGCGAGGACCGGCGCCGCGTGCCATCGATCCCCGGTTGGCCGGCGCCCCGGAGAGCTGGTTCCCCGCCTTCACGGCGTGGCAGCTCGGCGAGCCGTTCTCAGATGGCGGTGACGACGGGCTTGCGGGTGAGCCGGACGGGCTTGGAGTGGTCGATCGCCGGCCGGGGGACCGTGGCGGGGTCGACAACGGCCAAGCCCTCCAGCCCGCCACCGCGGACGCACTCAGGATCGGGACCGTCGAGGGGCAGGCCGGTGAAGAACTTGGCCGCCATGCAGCCGCCCTGGCAGGCGTCGTAGCTCCCGCAGCTCGAACAGGCGCCGGCGGCGTCAGGCTCCCGCAACGACCGGAACAGCTCGCTTCCTCGCCACACGGCGCCGAAGCCGCCCGCATCGCGGACGTTGCCGGCCTTGAACTCGTCGTGGATGACGAACGGACAGGCGTACACGTCACCGACCGGATCGATGAGGCACACGACGCGCCCGGCACCGCACAGGTTGAGCCCGGGCAGCGGGTCCCCGAGTGCGTTGAGGTGGAAGAAAGAATCGCCGGTGAGGACGTCCTGCCCGTTCGACAGCAGCCAGGCGTAGAGCAAGCGCTGCTGTTCGGCGGTGGGGTGGAGCGAGGCCCAGGAGTCGACCGCTCGGCCGGACGGCCGGAGCCTCGTCACCCGCAGTTGGGCGCCGTACGAATCGGCCAGGGCCTTGAAGCCGTCGAGCTGCGCCACGTTCTCGCGCGTCACGACCACCGAGATCTTGAACGGTCCGAACCCGGCGCCGGCCAGGTTGTCCATGGCCCGCCGCGCGACGGCGTACGAGCCCGCGCCCCGAACGGCGTCGTTGGTGGCTGCGTCGAGCCCGTCGATGCTGATCTGGACGTCGAGGTAGTCCATGGCGGCCAGCCGTCGCGCCGCCTGGGGATCGATGAACGTGCCGTTCGTCGAGAACTTCACTCCGATCCCGACATCCACCGCGTACGAGACCAGGTCGAAGAAGTCCCTGCGGATCATCGGCTCCCCGCCGCCGATGTTGATGTAGAAGACCTGCAGCGCGGCCAGCTCGTCGAGGACGGTCATGGCCTCGGTGGTCGAGAGCTCGGCCGGGTCACGCCTGCCGGAGGACGACAAGCAGTGGACGCACGCCAGGTTGCAGGCGTAGGTGAGCTCCCAGGTCAGGCAGATGGGCGCGTCCAGGCCGCCCTTGAGCTGCTCAACCAGGCTCGACGCGCGCACGCACCACCTCCGACGACTCGAGGGCGGAGAGCGCCCGGATGAAGCTGTCCCAACGGGACGGGGCGACGCCGCATGCTTCGAGCGCCGCTCGGACGCTCGGCTCGTCGCCCAGCGTGCGCACGACGGCCACGACGTCCGGGTGCTTCAGGAACACCAGGCGGCGGTTCCCGTAGTGGTAGGCCAACGCGCCGAACGGCTCGGGCCGCAGGGCCACGTCGGGATGGAGCTCCAGCGGTCGGTCGAGCGTCACCTCCACCGGATCAGTAGACGCCGCACATCCCGTCGATCGAGATCTCCTCGATCAGGAGCTCCTCCTCGACGTCGTCGGCGCTCTCGTCGGCAACTTCGTCCGCCACCACCAGCTCGGTCGGATCGTCCATACGCGGGAGCGTACCCGTCCCCCTCAGGCGGAGAACACGCCCGCGCCGACGAGGACCCGCCGGGCGAGCTCGCGGTCACCGTCGATGACGGCATCGAGCTGATCGGGGGTCACCCGACGGGCCGCCAGCCGGCAGTAGTCGACGACGTCGAGGACCACGGTGGCCTCGGGATCGCCGGGCGCCGCGCCCAGGTCGAGCGCCTGGTCCCAGGTGCCTCCGCCGGCTCCGGTCAGGACGATGCGCGCCGTACGCCCGCCGCCCTGGAGGCCGGCCATGGCCATGCCGAAGGGCAGGCTAGGAACGGCGATCCGGCTCATCCGCCGCAACCGCGCCGCCTCCGGTGGGGCCGACGGCCGCCCGGTGGCGCGCCGAATGTCCTCGTCGTGAGTCCAGATCTCGAACACCCGCGTGATCAGGACGGTCGAGAGCGACGTCTCCAGGAAGTGGAAGCGGATCGGCTCCCGGCCAGCCGCTCGGTCCAGGCTTCGCAGGTGGCTCGTGATCGCCGCGGTCCGCTCCCGCCAGCGGGCCAGCACCTCTCGGACCGGCCGATCGGACCACGCGGCCACGAACGCTCGCGTCATCCCCAGATGGTCCGCCTCCAGCGACTCGTCGATCTCCAGTGGCCAAAGCCCGAGCTGGCGCCCGAAGTACTCCTCGACGGCCACCAGGTGGGCGATGAGGCCCTTCACCGTCCAGCCCTCGATCGTCGGTGCGCTCCAGTCCTCCGGGCTGAGCTCCGAGAGCAGCCGCCCGAGCGCGTCGATCGTCCGGATGAAGGCCTCGTTGGCGGGGAGGTCCTCCGGCGGGTTCAGGGGCCTCCCGAGCGGCCGTCGTGCCCTCGCCGCCGAGAGCGCCCGGTCACGAAGCCCGGACGGAGGTTCCTCGACGGCCAGGTCGTCGGTCGAGCCGGGGTTCAGGTCCATGACGTCACCCCGTCGGCAGCGAGCACGTTCGAGAGCTTGGCCAAGCCCAGCCGCAGCCGCGACTTCGCGGTGCCCTCCGGGAGGCCGAGCGTCGCCGCCACCTCCCTGAACGTCAGCCCGCCGAAGTACGCGAGGACCACGGCTTCGCGCTGCTCGAGCGGCAGCGTCTCGACGGCGGCACGGACCTTGGCCGCCGTGTCCTGGTTGGACAGCTCGGCGGTGATGTCCGCCAGCGTCGTGGCGGTGCCCGTCGCCGCGTCCCGGGCCGTGCGGGACTCACGGTCGCGCCGGCGGATCTCGCCGCGCACCCAGTCCACCGCTCGCCGGTGGGTGATGGCGCCCAGGAACGCGCGCAACGAGCCCTTGGCCGGGTCGAAGCGGTCTGCATGTTCCCAGAGCTGCACGAACACCTCCTGCGTGATCTCCTCGGCCGCCGCGGTGGAGTTGGTCACGCGACGGGCCACGCCGTAGACGAGGCTGCCGTAGCGGTCGTAGACGTGGCCGAGGGCACCGTCGTCGCCGGCGACGATGCGATCGACCAGCGAGCCGTCCGCTTCCGACAGACGCGTGTCCGGCGTGGACATCGCGGCAACCGTAGTGGCCATAGCTGAAACGTTCGACGCCGTCGCCAGAGCGGATCACCGGTTATCGTCCGGCTCGTCCGGGAGCGGGACCAAGACCGTAGGGGGTTCGCCATGAAGACCACTGCCGCCATCCTCTGGGAGATCGGGGCCGAGTGGAGCGTCGAGGAGATCGAGCTGGACCCGCCCGGCCCAGGCGAGGTGCTGGTGAAGATGGCCGCCTCCGGCATGTGCCACTCCGACGAGCACCTGGTCACGGGGGATCTGCCCTTCGAGCTGCCCATCGTCGGCGGGCACGAGGGCGCTGGCACGGTCCAGGAGGTCGGCGAGGGCGTGAGCTGGCTCAAGCCCGGTGACCACGTCGTGTTCGGGTTCATCCCCTCGTGCGGACGCTGCCCGAGTTGCTCCACCGGTCATCAGAACCTCTGTGACCTGGGTGCGGCGCTGGGCCTCGGCATGCAGATCGCCGACGGGACGTCCCGCCACCACGCCCAAGGCCAGGACCTGAAGCTGATGTGCCTGCTGGGGACCTTCGCCAAGCACACCGTCGTGAACGAGGCGAGTTGCATCAAGATCGACGACGACGTCCCGCTCGACCGGGCCTGCCTGCTCGGCTGCGGCGTGGTGACCGGCTGGGGCTCGTCGGTCTACGCCGCCGAGGTGCAACCCGGCGACAACGTCGTGGTGGTCGGTGTCGGCGGCATCGGTGCTAACGCCATCCAGGGCGCGCGCCTGGCCGGCGCCAAGCGGATCTTCGCCGTCGACCCGCTCGAGAACAAGCGTGAGAAGGCCATGGAGTTCGGCGCCACCCACACCGCCGCTTCTCTCGATGAGGCGCTCCCGCTGGTGCAGGAAGCCACGTGGGGCACGATGGCCAACAAGGTCGTGATGACCATGGGCGTCGGGAGCGGCGAGCTGATGGCCGGGGCACTGGCGCTGACCGCGAAGCGCGGCCGCGTGGTCGTCACGAACATCCACCCCGCGTTGGAGACGAGCGCCACCATGAGCCTGCTTGACCTCACGCTCATGGAGAAGCAGGTCGTCGGCTCCCTGTTCGGCTCGGGCAACCCGCGCGCCGACATCCCCAAGCTGCTCGGCCTGTACCGCGAGGGCCAGCTCGACCTCGACGGCCTGGTGACCAACACCTACTCGCTCGAGGATGTCAACCAGGGCTACGTCGACATGCGGGAGGGGACGAACATCAGGGGGGTCCTGATCTACGAATGAAGACGCGAGCGGCGGTCCTCTGGGGCCTCGGCCAGCCGTGGAAGGTCGAGGAGATCGATCTCGACGCACCGAGGGCGGGTGAGGTCCTCGTCAAGATGGCCGCGGCCGGGTTGTGCCATTCGGACGAGCATCTGGTCACCGGGGACATGGTCCTACCGGACGAGATCCGCGCGCAGATGGGGCTGCCCGAGACGTTCCCGATCATCGGCGGCCACGAGGGCGCCGGGGTCGTCGTCGAGGTCGGTCCAGGGGTCACCAGCGTCCAGCCCGGCGATCACGTCTCGGCCAGCTTCATCCCGTCGTGCGGCCGCTGCCGCTACTGCTCGACCGGGCGCCAGAACCTCTGCGACCTCGGCGGGTCGGCCTTCATGCGGGGCCAGATCACCGACGGCACGTCCCGTCACTTCTGCGGCGAGCACGAGCTGAACCTCATGGCCAAGCTCGGCACGTTCAGCGAGCACACCGTGGTGGCAGAAGCGTCGGTGATCAAGGTCGAGCCTGATCTGCCGCTCGACCGCGTCGCCCTCGTGTCGTGCGGTGTCGCCACCGGCTGGGGCTCGGCGGTCGTGCGGGCCGGCACCCAGGCCGGTGACACCGTGGTCGTCGTGGGCATCGGCGGCATCGGCATCAACGCGGTGCAGGGAGCGCGGATGGCCGGCGCGCGCCGCGTCATCGCCGTCGACCCCATCGAGTTCAAGCGCGAGAAGGCCATGGAGCTGGGCGCCACGCACACCTTCACGTCGATGGAGGAGGCCATCCCCGCGGTGATGGAGATGACCTGGGGTCAGATGGCCGACCGCGTGATCATGACGCCCAGCGTGCTCTACGGCGAGCTGATGGCCGGCGCCAACGAGCTGTGCGGCAAGGGCGGCACGATGGTCGTCACGGGCGTCGCTCCCATCATCCAGACCGAGGCCAGCGTCAACCTGTTCCAACTCGCCATGTGGCAGAAGGAGATCAAGGGCACGATCTTCGGCTCCCTCAACCCCCGTGCCGACATCCCGCGCCTCCTCGACCTCTACCGCCAGGGCCAGCTCAAGCTGGACGAGCTCATCACTCGCAGGTACTCCCTGGACGAGATCAACGAGGGCTACCAGGACATGCGGGACGGCACCAACATCCGTGGCGTCATCGTCTTCGACTGAGCCGCTGCTCGACCGCCTGGGCCGGCACGTCGTCGGCCGGCGGCGGGAGCTCGAGCTCGTGGTGGCCGCGCTCGCCGCCGGTCGGCACATCCTGCTCGAGGGTCCACCCGGGACGGGGAAGTCGACGCTCCTGCGGGCGGTCGCCGACGAACTCGGCATCGGCTTCGAGTTCGTGGAGGGGAACGCCGAGCTGACGCCGGCCCGGCTCGTCGGGCACTTCGACCCGGCGCGGGTCATGACCGACGGATACGCCCCGGACGTGTTCGTGGACGGTCCGCTCGTCTCGGCCCTGCACGACGGCTCGCTGCTGTACGTGGAGGAGATCAACCGCATCCCCGAGGAGACGCTGAACGTCCTCATCACGGTGATGAGCGAGGCGGAGCTGCACGTGCCCCGCCTCGGCCGGGTCGTGGCGTCGCCCGGCTTCCGGCTGGTGGCGGCGATGAACCCCTTCGACGCCGTGGGGACGGCGCGCATCTCGAGCGCGGTGTACGACCGGACCTGCCGCCTCCTGGTCGATTACCAGAGCGCGCAGGAGGAGGGGGCCATCGTCGAGCGGGCCGTCACCAAGGTCGAGGTGGCGGAGGTGGACGAGGCGTGGCGCGAGAAGCTCGTCGAGCTCGTCCGGCGGACGCGGACCCATCCGGAGGTCCGCATCGGCTCGTCGGTGCGAGGGGCGATCGACGCCACCGCAGTCGCCGCGAGCCTCTCGGAGCTGCGCGGGCTCCCGGTGTCCAACCCCAGCGTGGGCCTGGACGCAGCGATGATCGCCTTGTCCGGCCGGATCCGCCTCCGCGAGGGCTCCTCGCGGACGGCCGAGGAGATCGTCACCGAGTTGTGGGCGGAGGTCTTCGGCCGCCGCGCCGACGGGGAAGGCCAGGGAAAAGCTGGCGCCCCGGATGGGGCCACCAGCTCCCCCTCGTGAGGGAGGGGGCAGCGGCCGACGAGGCGGTGGCCGAAGCTTCCCGGCGCACGGCTTCTCGCAGGGAGCTGGGCCGCCACGAGCACTTCCAGGCGATCTCGCCCGAGGTCGGGCACCTCGACGAGAAGGCCTTCCAGCGACTCATGGAGGAGGATCCCGACGAGGCGCTGGCGCTGCTGGCGGACCTCACCGGGGCCACCGACCCGAAGCTGCGGGAGCTGGCGCGGCGACTGGCTGGCCAGATCATGGTCGACGTCGGTCGGCGGGGCCGGGCCCGTCAGAGGGGCATCGGCCGGATCACCAGCCAGCCCTTCCGGCCCGACGGCGGCGACCTCGATCTCGACGCCAGCATGGAAGCGATCGCCGAGGCGCGGGCGACGGCGGGTGCTCCAGACCCGGAGCGCCTGCGGATCCGCGGATGGCGCAAGCCGGGCACGGCTGTGTGCCTGCTGGTGGATCGCAGCGGCTCGATGGGCGGCCGCCCTCTGGCGACGTCGGCCGTGGCGGCGGCCGCCGTCGCCCTTCGCGCCCCTGCCGACTACAGCGTCCTGGCCTTCGGCCCCGACGTCGTCGTGGCCAAAGCCCAGGACGTCCCGAGACCTGCCGACCGGGTGGTCACCGACGTCCTCGCCCTCCGCGGGTTCGGCACCACGGACCTGGTGGGTGCCCTGCGGGTGGCCGGCGGGCAGCTCCAGCGCTCCCCCGCAGGACGGCGGATCGCCGTCCTGCTGTCCGACTGCCGGGCCACCGCGCCGGGCGACGTGCTGGGCGCGGCGAAGGCGCTCGAGGAGCTGTGCATCGTCGCACCCGCGTCGGACGCCGACGAGGCCCGCGCCCTGGCCGCGTCGACCGGTGCCCGTCTGGCCCTCGTGGACGGCCCGAGCACGATCCCCGCGGCACTGGCCGCGGTGCTGGGCGACGACCGCTCGCAGCCCTCCTAGCGGCAAGTGGGGTCGTCGGGCGGGAAGATGCCGACGCCGTTGTCCTCGATCAGCACGCTCGGCCCGATCGTCGTGGTGGGGCCTGTCCCGTCGGTCGGGGTCGCCACCGTGGTCGTCGTGCCCCCTGTGGTCGTGGGGTCCGGCTGTTCCGAGGTCGCCGTCGAATCGTCCGTCGCCGAGGGATCCGTCGCGGCGGGGTCGGCCGGAGGGGCATCGGCGACGCTCGCCTCGCCGCGGAACACCCGTAGGACGTCCTGCGTGGCGGGGTCGTCGAGGTCGGGCACGATCACCGAGGCGCCGCCGATGTTCGTCCCGTCGCCGTCCATGCGGTAGGTGCGCACGGCCTCGGGGTCGAATGAGCGCAGGCGGGCCGAGACGCGGAGGAGGTCGTTCACGGTCAGCGTCTCGTCGATGCGGACGTGATCGAGGGCGGTGTCGATCAGCTTCTTGGCCACGTCGGGTCGGGTGGCGCCCCGGTCGATCGCCTTGCGCAGCATGCGCTTGATGAAGTCCTGCTGGCGGCGGATGCGCCCGCGGTCGCTGGAGCCGTCCTCCTTCCAGCGGCCGTCCTCCTCGTACTGGTAGTGGCGGGAGCGGACGTAGGCGAGGGCGGCGTCGCCCGTCATCGTGAAGCACCCGGGCTCGGCGATGTCGAGGCCCGTGTATCGATCCCTCGTCGGGTACTCGAAGGGGATCTTCACGCCGCCGACGGCGTCGACCAGGTACTTGAACGCGCAGAAGTCGACCTCGATGTAGTGGTCGACCGGGAACTCGAAGTTCTCCTCGATGGTCTCCACGAGCCGGCTGGGGTCGTCCTTGTCGAAGGCCGAGTTGATGCGTGACTTGCGGTTCGACGACCCGATGCGCACCCAGAGGTCCCGGGGGAACGAGAGGATGGCGGCCTGCGACTCGTCGGGGTCGACCCGCAAGACCATGATCGTGTCCGACCGGTCGCCGATGTCGTTGCCCTCGGTGAGGAAGGCACCGGCGTAAGGCGACCCGGGGTCGATGCAGTCGCGGCTGTCGGACCCGACGATGAGGAAGTTCTTGGCCTCCACGTCCCCACTGACGTCGATCGTCGTCGTGGTCTGGCCTGGGAGGACCGGACCGTCGGCGACGGTCGTCGGCGCCGAGGTGTCGGCGGCGCCGTGGATGACGACGCGTCGGGTGCCGGCGAGGGTGTCGTTGGCCGCCCACACCAGGCCGGCAGCGGCCAGCGCGCCGACGATGACGAGGCAGTTGAAGACGAGGACGCCACGTTGCGGCCAGGTACGGCGGGGCCGGGCGGCGTCCTTGGGCACGGCGGGAGACGCTAGCGGTGGACCCGCCGTTCGAAAGGGCGGTGGCTAGCGTGCCCCGGCATGGTGCTGGCCGCGCTCCAGGACTGGGCTCCCCTCATCAAGGTCATCGCCATCCTGCTCGTGGCCATCGTGCTGACGATCCTGGCGCGGCGGCTCCTCACCAAGCGGGCAACGGCCTTGCTGGCCCGCTTCGGGACGGTGTCCACGGATCCGGCCCGCGAGGCGGCCCGGGTCCGGACCCTGTCGGCGGTCACGCAGAGCGCGACGCTCGGCGCGATCTGGCTCATCGCCATGCTGGCGATCCTGCAGGTCGTCAACAACGCGATCAGTTCGTTCGTGCTCGCCATCACCCTCCTCGGCAGCGCGCTCACGTTCGGCGCCCAGAGCCTGATCCGCGACCTTCTGTCGGGCTTCTTCATCCTCTTGGAGGATCAGTACGCCGTCGGTGACGTCGTCGACCTCGGACCGGCCACCGGCACGGTCGAGAAGGTCACGCTGCGCGTCACGCGCATCCGTGACGCGAGCGGCAAGGTCTGGTGGGTTCCCAACGGTCAGATCATGCGGGCCGGCAACGAGACCCAGGACTGGGCGCGTGCGGTCGTGGACGTGGCCGTCGCCCGTGACAGCGACATCGACGCCGCCTCCTCACTCCTCGGTGAGATCGCCCAGCGGGCGGTGGCCGAACCTGACCTGTCGTCGCGCATCCTCGAGCCGCCGAAGGTGGTGGGCATCCAGCAAATCACCGACGCCAAGGTGGTCCTCCGGGTGTCGGTGAAGGTGGCCAAGGGAGCGCAGGATGACGTGAAGCGGGCCATCCAATCGGGCGTTCTGGCCGCGTTCAAGGACGAGCGGCTCGTCGGGCCTCCGCTGGCCGAACCCTACCCGGACGCAAACCCGTAGGGACTGACTAGGCCATCACGATGACGGGCGTCCCGATCGGCGTCCAGTTCCACGTGAAGATCGCATCCTCATGGGTCTGGCGCAGGCACCCACCGCTGAGCGGTTGGCCGAGCTCCGCGGCGGTCTGCACCGGCCGCCCGTACTGCCAAGGGATCTCGTGGAGGCCGATGCCCCCGCCCTGGGGGCCGACGGCGAAGCGCACCATGTAGTTCCAGGTGATCGACGGGTTGTGCGTGGCGAAGGTGGCGTACGACTTCGAGTACACGTGGTAGGTGCCGAGGGCGGGGATGTCGAGCCGGCCCGACACGAGGTGGGTGTGGGCGATGTAGCCGTTGGCCTCCATCATCCACACCCGCTGCTGACCCTTGGAGTAGACGATGCGGCGCCCGATCCCCGAACCCCACGGTGGCTTGGGTACCCACGGCGGGTTGATGTTGCGCCACTCCGGGTTGTACCCGGGGATGGTCACCCAGGTGCCGGAGGCTCGGGCGGCGATGGTGGTCGTCGTGGCGATGGTGGTCGTCGTGGTGCGCGGCGGCTTCCCGTCCGTCGTCGTCGTGCGCTCGGCCCGCGCCGTGTCTTCCGTCGTGCCGCCGGCCCCGTCCGCCGAGGTACCATCCGCCGCCGCCGTCGTGGTGGACCGGCGACCGGACGAGCCGTCAGGGTCAGCCGAGTCGGCGGAGTCGGCCGGCGCGGTCGTGGCGGTCGTGGTCCTGGGCGAGGGCGCTTCGGCCAGGGCCAGGGGGGCAACGAGGACGGCAGCGGCCAGTCCGCCTGCCAATGCGACGCCTCGCCGCGCCCACCATCGCATCGGCGCAGCGTACGCGCGTCAGGTGGTCGCGGCGAGGACGACGTCGATCGTGACGCCGTTGGTGCTCTCGACCACCTCGAGCTCGGCGATACCCCCGGCGGCCCGCAGGTCGTTCTCACCCTGGGCCAGCGCGGCCAGGAACTCGGCCGGTGCGGCCACGCGGACGCGGTCCACACCAGCGCGCTGGGAGACCTTGTTCTCCGTCTTGGTCCGGCGGACCTGCGAGAGGACCTCGCCGACGGCGTCGAGCACGCCGGGATCGGCGGCCTCGACCGGCGCCACCTCAGTCGCGACGGGCCACGAGGTCCGGTGGACGGAGCCGGTGTGCCACCAGCTCCACACCTCGTCGGTCACGAAGGGCAGGATCGGTGCCAGCAGGCGCTGCAGGGTGTCGAGGGCCCGCCGCAGCGCGGCCACGGCGGAGGCGCCGACGGCATCGCCCTGCCCGCCGTAGGCCCGGTTCTTCACCAGCTCGACGTGGTCGTCGCAGAACCACCAGAAGAACTCCTCGGTGCGCTCCAGCGCCCTTGCGTAGTCGAACGCGTCGAAGCTGGTGGTGGCCTCCCCGACCACGCCGGCCAGGCGCACGAGCATGGCGCGGTCGAGGGTCTCGGTGATCTCGGCGTCCGCCGGCGGCTCGTCGAAGCTCAGCACGAACTTGGTGACGTTGAGGAGCTTGGTGGCCAGCTTGCGCCCGATGCGCATCTGGCCCTCGTCGAAGGCGGTGTCCACACCGGGGCGGGCCGCGGCGGCCCAGTACCGCACGGC
This sequence comes from uncultured Acidimicrobiales bacterium, assembly GCA_963829955.1. GTDB lineage: Bacteria > Actinomycetota > Acidimicrobiia > Acidimicrobiales > Ilumatobacteraceae > DASTFY01. The sequence continues at coordinate 94,154 of CAWHKS010000005.1, read as the reverse complement.
GTCGGCCCCGTGGGTGTCGAGCAGCGCCATGGGGGTCACGACGTTCCCCTTGGACTTCGACATCTTCTTGCGGTCGGGGTCGAGGATCCAGCCGGAGATGGCCGCATTGGTGAACGGCAACGTGCCGTGCTCCATGTCGGACCGGACGACCGCGCCGAACAGCCAGGTGCGGATGATGTCGTGCGCCTGCGGGCGGAGGTCCATGGGAAAGACCCGGGAGAACAGGTCCGGGTCGTCGATCCAGCCGCCGGCGATCTGGGGGGTGAGCGACGAGGTCGCCCACGTGTCCATCACGTCGGGGTCGCCTGTGAAGCCACCCGGCTGGCCCCGCTGGTCGGCCGTGAAGCCCGGCGGCACGTCCGATGACGGGTCGATGGGCAGCGTGGACTCGTCCGGCACGATCGGATGGTCGTGGTCGATCTCGCCGTCGGCGCCGAGGCGGTACCAGACGGGGAAGGGCACACCGAAGAAGCGCTGCCGGGAGATCAGCCAGTCACCGTTGAGTCCGCCCACCCAGTTCTCGTACCGGTGGCGCATGAACTCGGGGTACCAGGCCAGCTCCCGGCCCCGATCCAGGAACCGCTCCCGCAGCTCCGGATCCCGCCCGCCGTTGCGGATGTACCACTGCCGGCTCGTGACGATCTCGAGCGGCCGCGAGCCGCGCTCGTAGAACTTGACCGCATGGGTGATCGGGCGAGGTTCACCGAGGAGCTCGCCGCTCTCGCCCAGCAGCTCGACCACGCGGCGCTGCGCCTGCTTGGCCGTCGCGCCGGCCAGCTCGCCGTAGGCCGTCCGGCCGTCGTCGTCGGTGATCCACTCCGGGGTGGCGGTCGCCAGCCGCCCGTCCCGGCCGATGACGGCCCGCGTCGGGAGCCGGAGCTCGCGCCACCAGATGACGTCCGTCAGATCGCCGAACGTGCAGATCATGGCGATCCCGGTGCCCTTCTCGGGGTCGGCCAGCTCGTGGGCCACGACCGGGACCTCGACGCCGAACAGCGGCGTGGTGACCGTGTCGCCGATCAGCGCGCGGTGGCGGTCGTCGTCGGGGTGGGCCACCAGCGCCACACACGACGCCACGAGTTCGGGGCGGCTGGTGTCGATGACCACGTCCCCGCCACCGTCGGTGCGGTGGAAGGCGAGCTGGTGGTAGGCGCCGGGGATCTCCCGGTCCTCCATCTCGGCCTGGGCCACGGCGGTGCGGTCGTCGACGTCCCAGAGCGTCGGCGCCTCCTGCTGGTAGGCCTCGCCGCGCGCCAGGTTGCGCAGGAAAGCGGCCTGGCTGGTGCGACGGGAGCGCTCGTCGATGGTCGTGTAGTAGTGGCGCCAGTCCACGGACAGCCCGAGGTGTCGCCACACGGCCTCGAAGGCCTGCTCGTCGACGGCCGTGAGCTGCTCGCACAGCTCCACGAAGTTCCGGCGGCCGACGGGGATCTGCTGCTTGCCGGGCGTCTCGGGCGGCTTGAACCCACAGTCGTATGGGAGCGACGGGTCGCAGCGGACGCCGTAGTAGATCTGCACCCGCCGTTCGGTGGGGAGGCCGTTGTCGTCCCAGCCCATGGGGTAGAAGACCTGCTGGCCCCGCATGCGGTGGTAGCGGGCCACGGTGTCCGTGTGGGTGAAGCTGAACACGTGCCCGATGTGGAGCGAGCCCGAGACGGTGAGCGGCGGGGTGTCGATCGAGAACACGTTTGAGCGGGGGACCGAGCGGTCGAAGTGGTAGGTGCCGTCCTCGGCCCAGCGCTGGGCCCAGCGGTCGTCGATGCCGTCGAGCGTGGGCCGGTCAGGAACGGTGGACATGGGTCCATGACGGTACCTGAGCGCGCCGGAGACCCGGCCAGTCGATCGGCCGGGTCTCCGGGTGCGCTGTGCTCAGAAGGGGCGTACGGAGAGAACTTCCGCAGCCACCGTGAACGATCCGCCGGCGAGGTCGCCGATGGCGTAGACGATGGTGTTGGTGCCAGCGGCGAGGTCGACCGGCGCGTCGTCGAGCACGGCGGTCGAGGTGCCCGCGGCGCGGACGTCGACCAGGTAGGTGGCGGCTGGGACGTCGGCCTTGCCCTGGCGGGGGTTCCGGAGGCCGGCGAACAGCGTCAGGGAGTTGTCGGCCACGATGTCGACGGCCGGCGCGGCGGCGGTGTGCCGCACGGTGAGGCGGGCAGTACCGGCCGCCAGCGGTGACTGGTCGTTGGCGAAGACCGTGATCTTCGGGCTGCCGGACTCGCTCAGGTGGGCGACAACCGACTTGCTCTGGTTCTCCCTCAGGTAGAAGGAGCGGGCCAGGACCGGGGCGCTCCGGGGCGGGGCGTTGGCGGGCCGGATCTCGACGTTGTTCAGGCCCTTCTTGCCGGGCACGGTGGCGACGGTGGTGAAGACCACGTCCTCCACGGGTGCTCCGCCGTTCACGTAGATGTCGACCGGGAGGTCGGGGATGCCGTGGACGAGCGTGATCGAGGCAAGAGCGGAGGCTTGTGCGGTGTCGGCGGACGCCTGCACCGCAGTGGTGGCCGTGCCGGCTGTGACGGCCAGCGCGGTCACGAGGCCCAGCCGGACCAAGGTCCGCTTCACACGGGATTGCTTCATGGTCAGGTCCCTTCGAGTCAGGGCGCCGGAGGACGGCGCCGTGTCCAGACGCATTTAGTACGAAACCACCGCTGGATCCGGATGCCTGTTTCTCCTGTGCATTGCTCGTCCGGCGAATCGCCGCCGATTCGCCGGACGAGTGCCGCCTACGCTGCCCGGGTGCTCCGCCTGTACGACACGGCCACCGGCGAGGTCCGCGAGCTGGCGCTGCGTCAGCCCGGTCAGGTGGACATCTACCTGTGCGGGCCCACCGTCTACGGCCCTCCCCACTTGGGCCACGGCCGGGCCACCCTCACCTACGACGTCCTCCGCCGCTACCTCGAGTGGTCGGGCCTCGGGGTCCGCCTGGTGTCGAACATCACCGACATCGACGACAAGATCATCGCCCGCGCCCAGCGCGAGGGCCGGGACGCCGCCGAGATCGCGTCCCGCTGTGAGGCCGTCTGGTTCCAGGCCATGGAAGGCATCGGCGTCGAACGTCCGACCGACATCCCCCGCGCCACCGACTACGTCGAGCTGATGGTGGCGATGATCGGTCAGCTCATCGAGATCGGCCGCGCCTACCCCACCGATGACGGCGTCTACCTCGACGTCCGCTCCGTCGAGGATTACGGCCTGCTCGCCCACCAATCGCTCGACCAGATGCTGGCGGGCGGCGGCGATCGGGAGGTGTACGGCGCCGAGCAGAAGCACGACCCGGCCGACTTCGCCCTCTGGAAGCTGGCCAAGCCCGGAGAGCCGAGCTGGCCCTCACCCTGGGGTGAGGGCCGTCCGGGCTGGCACACCGAGTGCGTCGTGATGGCCCTCGACCTGCTGGGGGAGGGGTTCGACCTCCACAGCGGCGGGCTCGATCTCAAGTTCCCGCACCACGAGAACGAGCGCGCCCAGGCGGTGGCGCTCGGCAAGGGCTTCGCCGGCCACTGGATGCACCACGCGTTCGTGGTCGACGAGACGGGCGAGAAGATGTCCAAGTCGCTGGGCAACTTCGAGAACCTGCTGGACCTGCTCGCGCAGGTCGACGGCCGCGCCTTCCGGATGGTGCTCCTGCAGGCCCATTACCGCTCGCCCGTGCGGGTCGGACCGGACCGGCTCGAGGCCGCCGCCCGCTCGCTGGATCGGATCGACGCCTTGGCCCGCCGCACGGTCACGCTGCCCGACGCGGAACCCGACCCCGCCACGCTGGAGGCCTTCGCCGCCCGGATGGACGACGACCTCGACACCCCGGGTGCGATGGCCGTGCTGTTCGACGCCGTCTCCAGCGCCAACAGCCTGCTGGACCAGGGTGACGACGCCGCGGCGGCGCCCCTGGTGGCGGCGGTCTGGTCCATGGGCGGCGCCATCGGCCTCGTGCCGAGAGCCGAGGACGAGATCCCCGAGGAGGTGGCCGCCCGGGCCAAGGCGCTCGATGACGCTCGGGCCGAGCGCGACTTCGCCGTTGCCGACGAGCTGCGGGCCGCGCTCCAGAGCGACGGCTGGGTCGTCGAGACCACGAAGGACGGCACCAGCGTGCGCCGCGCCCGGCCCGCCTGATCACGGGACCCGATTGCGGACTTGCCCACCCTCGCGCTCCCGCATCACGCTTGAGCGCTGTGCTCGCCCGCCGCCACGGCTCCTCACCCAGCTACCCGGCCGGGTTCTGGATCATCTGGACGACGGTCGCCCTCGACCTCGTGGGCTTCGGCATCGTCGTGCCGATCCTGGGCCGGTACGCCGAGCGCTTCGGGGCCAGCGGCTTCGAAGTCGGCCTGCTGGTGGCCTCCTTCTCAGCGGCGCAGTTCGTGTGCGCCCCGCTCCTCGGTCGGCTCTCCGACCGCGTGGGCCGCAAGCCGGTCCTCCTGCTCTCGCTGTTCGGGACAGCGGTCGGGAGCTTCGTGACCGGCGCCGCCGGTGCGCTGTGGGTGCTGTTCGCGGGCCGGATCATCGACGGCGCGTCGGGTGGGAGCGTCGCCGTCGCCCAGGGCGCGGTGACGGACCTGGCCTCACCGGAGGATCGCCCGCGGCTCCTGGGGATGCTCGGCGCCGCGTTCGGCGTGGGCTTCGTGGTCGGCCCGGCCATTGGCGGGCTGGCGTCGCTCGGCGGGCCGCACGTCCCGTTCGTGGTGGCCGGGACCGTCGCGTTGGTGAACGGGCTGATCGCCATCCGCCGCCTCCCCGAGACGTTGCGCCGGCACGAACCGAGGCCGGAACGGAAGACGGCGGCGAGCGCGCCCGAACCCGGCCGGGCCTCATCACGCCCGGCTCTCACCCGCATCTGGGTCCTGGCCCTCGTCGGGTTCACGGCCATCTGCGCGTTCAGCGGTTTCGAGACCACCTTCTCGCTGTTCGCCGACCGGCGGTTCGGCCTGACCGAGGGCCCGGTGGCGCTGATCTTCCTGGGGGTCGGCCTGCTGCTCGTCCTCGTCCAAATCCGACTGGTGGGCCCGGCCAGCGATCGGTTCGGTCCGCTCGGTGCGCTCCAGATCGGCCTCGTGTTCAACGCGCTGGGACTTGGGCTGCTGTCCCTGACCCACAGCTGGGTCCTCCTCGTGCCCTCTCTCGCGCTCTTGACCCTCGGGCAGGGCCTGGCCATCCCGAACCTGGCTGCCACCGTGGCCGACCGCGCCCCGGACGACGAGCGGGGTGAGGCGCTGGGCTTCCAGCAGCGATGGCAGAGCTTTGGGCGCATCGTCGGCCCCATCGTGGCCGGAGCGCTTTTCCAGGCGGTCGGGGTGCCCGCGCCGTACGTGGCCGGAGCCGCTCTCACCCTCGTCGCGCTGGGGCTCCTCACGCGGGCCCAGTCGTCCCTGGCGGTAGCCTCGTCGGCTTGACGGGTCCGCCCAGTGGCCCGGGTGGGCGACGAGACTTCCCGATGGTGCAGACGGTCCCATCCCCGGCAGAAGCGCACACCGCGCCGGCCGCCGCGCCCGCCCCGCCGGGCGCGATGGGCTACCAGCCGTCCCTCGACGGCATCCGCGCCATCGCCGTGCTGGCGGTGCTCCTCTACCACGCCGATCTGCGTTGGATCCCGGGCGGCTTCCTCGGTGTCGACGTCTTCTTCGTCGTCAGCGGCTACCTCATCACGTCCCTCCTCCTCGAGGAGCGCCGGGGCACGATGACGACGGACCTCAAGCGGTTCTGGCTCCGGCGGGCCAGGCGCCTCCTGCCGGCGCTGGTCACGATGCTGATCGTGACCTGCGCGTACGCGGCAGCGTTCGTGCCCGACGCCCTCTACCGGCTGCGCACTGACGTGGTCGCCGCCGCCACCTACTCGACCAACTGGTGGTTGATCGCCAGCAACCAGAGCTACTTCGAGGCGCTCGGCCGCCCGCCGCTGTTGCGGCACCTGTGGTCGCTGGCCGTCGAGGAGCAGTGGTACCTGCTGTGGCCGCTCGTGTTCGTGGTGGCGGTGGGCCTCGTGCGGGGACGGGTCGAGCGTCTGGTGGTGCCGGTGCTGCTCGCCGCGCTGGCGTCGACCGTGTGGATGGCCGTGGTCTTCGACCCCGGCGCCGACGCCTCCCGCGCCTACTTCGGCACGGACACCCGCATCTCGGGCCTGCTCATCGGCGCGGCGACGGCGATGGTGTGGACGCCGTGGCGGTGGCCGCAGGCCGGCCGCTGGCGCCTGCCCGGCCTCGACGCCGCCGGCTGGTCGTCACTGGTGCTGCTCGTGTTCGTGATGCTGCGCTGGGGCGAGGACGGCACCTACCTCTACCGCGGCGGGTTCCTCGTCGTGGCGCTCCTTTCGATCGCCGTCGTGGCGATCTCGGTCCATCCGGGCGCGGCGACGTTCCGTGCCGCCCTTTCGCTGCCATTCCTGCGCTGGCTCGGCTCGCGCAGCTACGGGCTGTACCTGTGGCACTGGCCGGTCTTCATGGTGACGCGCCAGCAGGACTACCCCTGGATGAACAGCTCCGTGCGGTTCTGGCTCAGGGTCGCCATCACGTTCGCGTTGACCGAGCTCAGCTTCCGGCTCGTCGAGCGGCCGGTCAGGGACGGCTCGGCGATGCGGTGGATCCGCGAGTGGCGGGCCGACCTCGACCTCCGCGCCCGCGCCCGCGGCTGGGTCACGGTGGGTGCGGTGGCGGCCCTCCTGACCGTCGGTGTGGTGGGGAGCCGTGTGGCCACCGCCGATCCCGTGGACCTGACGACCGGCGGAGCCGAGCAGGAGTTCGTCGCCCCGGTCGGTGGCGCGCTCGAAGAGGTGGCGCCCGTCGCCGCGGGCGCGGCCGCCAGCACGGCGCCCGCCGTCGGCACACTCCCGCCCAACCTCCCGCGCCGCGTCACGGTCGTCGGTGACTCGCAGGCCACCGCCCTGCTCAAGAACGCGCCCAAGGGTCTCGGGTCGACTCTCGACCTCGACGACGGGGCCCTCGACGGCTGCGGGCTCTACGACGAAGGGACCATCAGCACGGCGGCGAACTTCCGGCGGGTCTTCGGCAACTGCGAGGGCTGGCCGACCGAGTGGGCCGAAGCCGCCGCCGACGGTCAGGCCCAGATCACCCTCGTCGTGCTGGGCGCCTGGGACGTGTTCGATCTCGCCCGCGACGAGGGCCTGCTCCAGTTCGGCACGCCGGAGCACGACGCCTACGTGACCACTCAGCTGCAGCGGGGGATCGACGCGCTGGCCTATGCCGGCAGCAAGGTCGCGCTGCTGGAGATCCCGTGCTATGAGCCGGTCGACGGCGGCGGCCTCGTGGCGCTGCCGGAGCGGGGTGACGAGGACCGAACTGCCCACCTCAACGAGCTGTTCCGGCAGGTCGCCGCGGCCAACCCGGCCAGCACGACCTTCATCTCCGGCCCCACTGAGTGGTGTGAGGACGAGGCGATCGCGACCGACCTCGGCTACCGGTGGGACGGCGTGCACTACTACCGGCCGGGGGCCGGGCTGGTGTTCGAGAAGATCGCGCCCCAGCTCCTCGCCATCCAGATCTGAATCGTTCAGACCCGGACGGCGAAGAGCCATCGAGCGCTAGGCGGCAGCCCGGTGCGGGTTGAACCCGGTCCGATCGCGGCCGGCGGCTTCGGCGGTGGCCGTTGCCGAGGCGGCCTCGCCGGGCAGGTCCCGGGCGGTGGCCAGCTTGAAGGTGGCGAAGGCGATGGCGTCGGCGTTCTGCCGCAGCACCTCACGGTTGAAGTTGCCGATCGTGTCGCACTCCTGGTGGTAGCACGGGTCGAACGCCTCGCCCGCCTGGCCGCCGTAGAGGGCGGCCTGCTCGGGCGTCTTGGTGTCCTCGGCGCCGGTGAACAGACCGCCAGCCGGGATGCCCGCGAGGGCGAACGCCTGGTAGTCGCTTCGGCCGTCGAAGGCCGTGTCCTCGAAGGCCAGACCACGGTCCGAGTAGAACTTCTCGAAGAGCGCCTCGATCTCGGCCGAGCCCGGCGGCACCGGCACGAGGTCCTCGGGGAACTCGGACTGGTTGCCGTCGTAGATGAAGCGGGCGAAGTTCGGCGAGCCGACCATGTCGAAGTTCAGGTAGGCCTTGATCCGGTTGAGCTCCCGGGGTGCGTTGGCGGCGAGGTCGTTCACGTAGAAGTCGGAACCGACCAGGTTCGCCTCCTCGGCGCCCCACCAGGAGAAGCGCACGGTGTTGATCGGGTGCGAGTGGGCCATCTGGACGGCCAGCTCGAGGATCGCGGCGCTGCCGGTGCCGTTGTCGTTGATGCCCGGCCCGGCCGTCACGGAGTCCAGGTGGCCGCCGACCTGGATGACCCGCGCGCGCTTGCCAGGGAGGTCGGCGATCACGTTGGCCGTGCGTCGGATCTCACCGAACGTGTCGGTCTCGATATGCACGGTGGCCGGTCCGCCCGCCAGGTCCTCGCCGAGCGCGAAGGTCGTGCCGAGGACGGGGATCGTCACACCCGGCTCCCCCAGGGTCCCGAAGAGGAGCTCGGTGCGATCGGGAGTGCTGTTGCCCTCGTTGAAGATGATCGCCGCCGAGGCGCCAGCCGCCTCAGCGTTGACGGCCTTGTCCACGAAGCCGCACGTGCCGCGCTGGATGAGCGCCACGTTGCCTGCCGGGAACCCGGCGAAGTCCGACGCCTCGCATCCGCTCGTTGACCCACCGACGGGGGGCAGCAGCAGATCGACCGCAGTGATCGGAGCCACGACCTCCCCGCTGCCGGAGAACTCCATCGTGGCGAAGTCGGTGTCCGCGACGAACGTCCTTGCCGTCGGAGCGGTCTGCTCGAACACGGGCGGTGAGAGCTCCTCGAAGAAGGGGAAGTCGAACCGCTGCACGCTGGGGGAATAGCCGGCCTGGCGGAGCTTCTTGAGCACGTAGTCGACCGAGCGGTCGTACCCGGGCGTCCCGGACGCGCGGGTCCCGCCGGTGTTGTCGGCGATGCGCTGGAAGGCCTCCAGGTGGGACCGGACGCCGTTGACCGTCACGCACTCCAGGAGGTCCCGGAGCGTGTCGTTCGGACGGCTCTTGCAAGCGGCCGGTGCGTTCTCGGCGTTCTCGGTGGCCGTCGCCTGCGCTGACGCACTGCCGGGAACGAGCGCGACGATGAGACCGGCGAGCGCCGTGGCGGCGAGGACGGTGGTACGGGTTCTGCGTGGCACGAGGAATCCCCCTTCGATCGTGCGATTGGCTGGGGCAACGCTGCCCAGCCGGCCCGGACCGTAACCCTCGGGCGGGGTTGTGGCGAATGTTACTCACGGGTAACTTAGGGGCATGGCCGACTTCTCCCTCGAACTCAACGAGGACCAGCAGCAGATCCAGAAGTGGGTGCACGACTTCGCCGAGAACGTCGTGCGGCCCGCCGCCCACGAGTGGGACGAACGGGAAGAGTTCCCGTGGCCCATCGTGGAGGAGGCTGCCCGTAACGGTCTGTACGGGTTCGACTTCATGGCCAACGCCATGGGCGACCCGACCGGCCTGACGCTGCCGGTCGCCCTCGAGGAGCTGTTCTGGGGTGACGCCGGCATCGGCCTGGCCATCTTCGGCTCGGCCCTCGCGGCCGCCGGCATCTTCGGCATCGGAACGCCCGAGCAGTCCCTGGAGTGGGTGCCGCAGTGCTATGGCACGGCGGACGACGTCAAGCTCGGCGCCTTCTGCGTCTCCGAGCCCGACGCCGGTTCTGACGTCTCCTCGCTGCGGACGCGGGCCGTCTACGACGAGGCCAATGACGAGTGGGTCCTCAACGGCACGAAGGCGTGGATCACCAACGGTGGCATCGCCGACGTGCACGTCGTCGTGGCGGCGGTGGACCCTGCGCTCAGGGGCCGCGGCCAGGCCTCGTTCATCGTCCCGCCGGGCACGAAGGGCCTGTCGCAGGGACAGAAGTACAAGAAGCACGGCATCCGGGCCTCCCACACCGCGGAGGTCGTGTTGGAGGACGTGCGGGTGCCCGGCCGCTGCCTGCTCGGCGGCAAGGAGAAGCTGGACGCCAAGCTGGCCCGGGCCCGCGAGATGCAGAGCACGGGTGAGAAGCAGCCGGCGATGTCGACGTTCGAGGCCACCCGGCCCGCCGTCGGCGCGCAGGCGCTCGGCATCGCCCGCGCCGCCTACGAATACTCGCTCGAGTACGCCAAGGAACGCACGGCGTTCGGCAGGCCGATCATCATGAACCAGGCGGTTGCCTTCAAGTTGGCCGACATGGCCATGGAGATCGACGCCGCCCGCCTGCTGGTGTGGCGCGCCGCGTGGCTGGCCCGCAACGGCGGCTACCGCAACGCCGAGGGCTCCATGTCCAAGCTGAAGGCCGGCGAGGTCGCGGTCTGGGCGACCGAGCAGGCCATCCAGATCCTCGGTGGGTACGGCTATACGCGCGAGTACCCCGTCGAGCGTTGGCACCGGGACGCCAAGATCTACACGATCTTCGAAGGCACCTCGGAGATCCAGCGCCTGGTCATCAGCCGCGCCATCTCCGGCCTGCGCGTCGAATAGGGGCTGGGTCACGCGGCGAGCTCGGCTCGATGCGCCAGCGACCGCTGGCGGTGACGCGGAGGTTCTCGGCACAAGGCGATGGACGAGCTCGAGGTGGGAGCCAGCAGAGCAGTCCGGTGTTAGGACCGACCCACCTCACGCCCCGAGCGTGAACCGGACGTAGCAGTACTGGTCGAGCAGCCGGGCCAGGGTGGCGCCCGGCTGGCCGAGCTCGGCGGCCAGCCGCGGCTCGTCCCAGCCTGTGTCGCGCAACAGTTGCCGGGCCCAGTCCCGGCCGAGGCGCAGGTGGGCCATGAACGCGACCGCGTCCCGGCCGCCGTGGAGCCGTTCGGCGATCATCAGGTCCCACGGCATGACGGCCCGCGGCCGGAGTGCGTACAGGGCCTTGGCAGCGGCCGTCGGACCCATCGTGCGGTCGGTCCCCGCGACGGTACGAGCGATCGGAAGCGACCTCAGGTCCTCGAACGCGGCGCTCAGGCACGTGATCTGGTCGTCGCTGAGGTCGCTGAGCGACCCGGTGACGGTGGCCAGGTGGGCGCCCCGCCGACCCCACCAGACCGCGATCCCGGCGTCGAAGAGATCGGGCTCGCCCGGCCGGGCGTAGCGGATGCGGCAGCCCCAGGCATTGAGCCAGCGGTGGAGCACCCGCCGGCGCTCTACGAGTGAGAGGTCGATCTCACCGCCGTCCGCCGCGAGGCCTGCCTCACTGCCGTCGGCGCCGTAGGACGCCGCGAACTTCGAGACGCCGGCCCGCACCGCCTCCAGTGTGATCTCCCCATCTCGCAGCGCAGCCACGTACGCAGACTACGAACGGGGTCGAGCAGCGCCCGAGGTCCCGGCCATCGACTCGCCGTAGGGTGCGGACGATGGCAGATGGCACCGTCGCGCCGGCCGCCGCCTGGCGATCGGCCCGCGGCTACCTCGACACGGCGACCTACGGGCTGCCGCCGCTCGCAACAGTGGAGGCCGGCCACCGTGCCCTCGAGGAATGGGCTGACGGCTCGGGCCAGTGGCGGGTGTGGAACGACGCCGCGGACACGGCGAGGCGATCGTTCGCCGCGCTCGTCGGCGCGGCGCCTGGTCAGGTCGCGATCGGCCCGGCCGCGTCCACCTTCCTCGGACTGGTAGCCGCCAGCCTGCCCGACACCGCCGAAGTGGTCGTGGCCGAAGAGGACTTCACCGCGCTGCTGTTCCCGTTCCTCGCCCAGGCGTCGCGAGGCGTCACGATCCGCCCGGTACCGCTCGACACGCTGGCCGACGCCGTCACGGACCGGACGACGCTGGTGGCGTGGAGCGCCGTGCAGTCGTCCGACGGCCGCATCGCCGATATCGACGCCGTGCTTGCCGCGGCCGCCGCGGTCGGTGCTCTGACCGTCGTCGACGGCACGCAGGCACTCCCGTGGCTGCGCCTCCCCCTCGACCGCATCGACGCCACCGTGTGCTCGGCCTACAAGTGGCTGTGCTGCCCGCGGGGGACGGCCTTCATGGTCGTCTCGCCCGCGCTCCTGTCGATGTGCCGGCCGAGCGGAGCCAGCTGGTTCGCGGCGCCGGACGTGTACGGCGCGTTCTATGGTCCGCCGCTGCGCCTGGCCGAGGACGCCCGCCGCCTCGATCTCTCCCCGGCCTGGCACGCATGGGTGGGTGCGGCGGCTTCGCTCGAGGTGCTGGGCGAGACCGGCATCGATGCCATTCACGACCACGACGTGCGGCTGGCCGACGGGCTGCGCCAGAGGCTCGGCCTTGCGCCCGCGGGCTCGGCCATCGTGTCGATCGCCGGCCTGGGCGCGGGGATCGAGGAGCGGTTGTCGGCCTGTGGCATCAAGGCCGCGGCGCGAGCGGACGGCTGCCGCTTGTCCTTCCACATCTACAACGACGCCGACGATGTCGAGGCGGCCTGCGCCGCGCTCGAGCGCGTCGCGCCCTGACGACTATCGACGCCCCGCCCGCACGATCGCTGTCCACCGTCACCGCCGCCATGGCGGTGGCGTGCGGCCTGGCCGTCGCCGCCATGACCGTCATCTTCGCCGGCGGCGCGCTGTTGACCGCGGTTGCCGGAGCGCTGTACGAAGCGGCCGGTTGGAAGGCCGTCTCGGGGTTCGCCGCCTCGCTGATCGGCCTCGCCCTGCTCGTGTGGCTGGTCGTCCCGGAGCCCGACGCGGCGCGGGTCAGATCGGCCCGAAGCGTTCGTGGAAGAAGTCCAGCATCGCCCGCCACGATCGGGCGTCCGCCTTCGCCTCGTACTTGATGCCCGGCCTCGTGCCGTCGGCGGCGGGGTTGGTGAAGCTGTGCACGGCGCCGCCGTAGAGGTTCATGCGCCAGTCCACCCCACCGACCCGCATCTCCTCCTCGAAGGCGGCGCGCTGTTCCGCCGAGATCAGCGGGTCCTCGGCGCCGATGCACACGAGGACGGCGGCCTTGATGTTGGCGGCGTCCTCCGGCCGGCTGGTCGACAGACCCGAGTGGAAGCCGACGACCGCGGACAGGTCGGCGCCTCCCCTCGCCAGTTCGAGTGACATGGTCCCGCCGAAGCAGTAGCCGATGGCTGCCACGCGGGCCGGGTCCGCCCGCTCGTCGGCGAGCAGCACGTCGAGGCCGGCCTGCGCGATGGCCCTCGTCTCAAGCGGGTCGCCGGCCAGCGCGGTGAAGCGGGCCGGTAGCTCCTCCGGGGGCAGCATCTGCCCGTCGCCGTAGTAGTCGAGCGCGAACGCGACATAGCCGAGCTCGGCCAGGCGCCGCGCTGAGCGCTTCGAGTGATCACTCAGCCCGTTGCCCTCGTGGGAGACGAGGATGGCGGGCCGCCGCCCCGGACGCTCGTCGTCCACGGCGAGCTGGCCCACCAGCCGCAGTCCGTCGTGCCGGTACTCGATGTCGGCGATGTGCACGAGGAGTCTCCTCAGTCGATCAGCGGCCGATCAGCGATCAGCGCCGGGCCGCCACTATGGCAAGTGCTACCCGGACCTCGTGAATCGCCGCACCAACTGCCGCACCCGCTCGAGGAGGGCGCGAGCACGATCCACCCACGACGGCGGCACTCGCCGCAACCGGGTCTCGTACACGCGGGCCACGGCCTCGGCGATCTCGGCCCAGTGCTGCTCGCGCGCCGTCAGGCTCTGCTCGATCTGGACGCCGTTCGCGCCGCCCGCCGTCAAGCGGTTCACGATGTTGCGCGGGCTGTCCCCATTGAAGGGGTCGTCAGGCGTGGCGACGCGCACCACGACCTCAGGCCCGGTGGCGTCGTCGATAGCCTCGCGGATCTCCTCCCGCAGCTCGACAGGTGCGAGGCCGCCGACGAGAACGATCGGCTCCTTGAACCCATGGAAGCTGACGGCATCGGCGAACCCACGCGACATCACCGAGCCGAGCAACGGAAAGCTGCCGGGGTCGGTCTCGTCCGAGGTGATGTGCCAGCTCTCGAAGGCACGGTTGCCGGACTTCCAGCCCCTGCAGATCCACGAGCTGGCTCCAGCGCGGCCAGGCGCGAGCAACGTGCTCGGCCTGCCGGTCGGTGTTGAGCTCGATGTCGCCGCCATGCGGCGCGATGGCGATGACCGTCGCGCTCGCGCCGTCGTGGAGTCGCTCGACGAACTCGCCCAGCTCTTCGGCGTCGGTGTCGCTCAGCGTCGGGTGCGGCACCTGCGAGTCGATCACGCCGTCGAACTCGTCGTCGGTGCCGAACCGCCGGCGGGCGGTCAGGCCCATGCGCACGGTGCTGTCGGGGTCCTCGTCGGGGGCCTCGCTGATGGTGTAGAGCACCTGATCGTCCGCAGTCGTGAGGATCCGTACCTGGCTGCCGACGTCGGCGCCGAGCTCGAGCAGCTTCCGAGGGTCGACGGAGCAGTGCTCGCGCCGCTTCTCGAGGTCCTCCTGCGACGGCAATGCCGTCCGGATGCCTACGTGACGAGCGACCATCACCGTTCCAACGTCTTCTCGAACCAGTGGTCAGCGTACGGCTCGCCATTGAACGGCGACACCTCGCGGTAGCCGTCCTTCCGGTACAGAGCGATCGCCTCGGTCAGCGTGCGGTTGGTGTCGAGCCTCGTCCGCTTCGCGCCCCGGTCGGCCGCGTGCTGCTCGAGCTCGCGAGGAGCCGCCGTCCCACGCCCAACCCCCGCGTCGCGGGTGACACCCAGAGGCGCTTGATCTCCGCGATCCTGTCGCGGTGCAGCTTCAGCGCCCCGCATCCCACGGGCTCTCCGTGCAGGCGGGCCACCAGGAGCAGCCCTCGCGGTGGGACCAGCTCGTCGGCGTCCACCGGGAGGGCGCGGGCAGGATCGAAGCCGGTGTGGAAGCGCGCGTCCAGCTCGGCGAAGTACGAGCGCATGCAGACCTGCGCGCCAGCGCTGGCAGGGTCCTCGACCGTGACGCGGACGGCGCCTGCTGTCAGCAACCGCACGACCGTCGACATGGCGGCGACCAGCTCGGCCCGGCGTGGTGGGTCCAGGGCGTCGAGCACGGACCAGGCCAGCGCGTCGCTGCGCTCGTCGAGCACGGCACGCTCGGCGCGGCCGGCCTCCGTCAGGCGGACCTCGCGCCGCCGGCCGTCGCCCGGGCCGGCGTCGACGGTGACGAGGTCGTCCGCCTCCAGCCGGCGTAGGAGCCGGCTCAGGTAGCCCGAGTCCAGCTCGAGCCGGTGGCGCAACGCTCGGACCTCGGCGGCGTCCTCGCCATCCGCGCCACCTCCGTCGTCCCCGGCGCCGATCTCCCACAGGAGGCGGGACGCGCCGAGGGGCCGGCCCCGGGCCAGGTACTCCTCGTCGAGCGCGCCGATCCGCTGCGTGACGACCCGGTTGAACCGTCGGACGACCTCGACCCCATCAGGCTCCATATCGCTGACCTTAGTCAGATATCTGCCTCCGCCACGTCCGGCAGGAGGGGCGTGGTATGACGTCGCCGTGACCGAACGGGTGCGGTGGGGAGTCCTCGGCTGCGCGTCGATCGCGGTGAACAAGGTGATCCCGGCGATGCAGCGGTCGAAGCTGTGCGACGTCACGGCGATCGCTTCGCGGATGAGCCCCGCGCCACTGCCGCGGCCGCCGAGCTGGGCATCCCCAAGTCCTACGGCGGTTACCAGGAGATCCTCGACGATCCGGACATCGAGGCCGTCTACATCCCGCTGCCGAACCACCTCCACGCCCCCTGGACGTTGCGGGCGGCCGCCGCCGGCAAGCACGTGCTGTGCGAGAAGCCGCTGGCGATGTCGTCCGCGGAGGCGCAGGAGATGGTCGACGGCTGCCAAGCAGCGGGCGTGGCCCTCATGGAGGCGTTCATGTACCGGCTGCATCCGCTGTGGGTCCGGGTGCGGGAGCTCGTGCGGGACGGTGCGGTGGGCGAGCTGGAGGCGATCCAGGCCTTCTTCTCCTACCGCAACCTCGATCCTGCCAACATCCGCAACGTGACCGACTTCGGCGGTGGAGCGCTCATGGACATCGGCTGCTACCCCGTCAACGTGGCGAGGATGATGTTCGACGCCGAACCCGTCACGGTGGCCGGGGTGGTGCGCCGGGACCCGAGCTTCGGCACCGACGCGCTCACGTCCGCGGTGCTCGACTTCGGCGGCAGGCACGCCACGTTCACGTGCTCGACCCAGCTCGAGGACGATCAGCGGGTCCACCTCATGGGGACCGAGGGACGGCTGCTGGTCGAGATCCCGTTCAACATCCCGCCCGATCGGCCGACGCGCATCATCCGTGCCGCTGGTGGTTCACCGCCGGTCGAGCCCGGCATGGAGATCATCGAGATCCCGCCGGCCGATCAGTACGCCGAGCAGTGCGACGCCTTCTCGGCCGCCATCCGATCAGGGGAGCCGGTGCCGACGCCGCCGTCGGACGCCGTCGCGAACATGGTGGTGCTCGAGCGGATCCTGGCGTCCGTCACCGCGTGACATCAGCCTGATCAAGCGGCGAGGGTCATCGCGCGGTCCGTCCGCAGGAGAAACGGTGGGAGATGGGCGGCCAGGTTCGAGAACGGCAGCACATCGGGGTGCAGGTCGATGCCGAGTGTGTCCGTCATGAACCTCCGCCGCGCCTGGATCCGCTGCCACGCGTCGGGGTAGCGAGCGGCGAGCTCGGCACGCAACGGCTCGTCGGCCAGCGCGACGCCGTCCTCGATGTTGGTGGTGAAGTACGGCGTGCCGGTGGCCGGGATGATGTCGCATTGCAGCGCCGTGCCTGAGCGCAACTCGATCGTCGAGTCCGGGAAGACCGGCGAGTTGACCCACTCGTCGAGGTGGAGCTGGTGCCCGGGATTGATGAAGATCCCGAAGAACGGGTCGCCGAGGCGGCGGTCGACGATCTCCTGTAGCGCGCCGCCCACCTGCCCGACGTGGAGGGCGCCGTACCATTCGGCGACCGTCTCGAAGTACGGCGCGACGAGCCGATCGACGTAGTCCTGCACGCCGTCCGGCAGCTCCGATGCGTCATCGACCACGAACCCGGCCCGGCAGTTGAGGGCCCCCCAGATCCCGAAGGCGATGGTGAACGGGTCGCCGCGCTCGATCGGGCGGTCGCCGGGACTGAGCAGCCCGTACCGGGCCCTCGGTCCGGCCGTGAGCATGAGGTGGCAGGAGAGCGGCGCCCCGTTCCAGGCCAGGAGCTGCGCGGCCTCCCGCTCGGTCATGCCGGGCCGGAGGCCGTCGAGCACGGCGCCGACCGCGCGCGACGTCTGGCACGCGGACCATTCGAACGCGGCCAGTTGCTCGACCTCGTTGAGCACCCGCAGCCCCTCGGCGGGGTCGATGAGGAGGTCCGTGGCGTTCTCCACCAGCCCGGCCGCGCCGACGGTGTCACGCAGCTCGTCGACCAGGAACGCCGGTGCCTCCATCGACGTGCGCCGGGCGTAGGTCTTCCAGCCGATCACGCCCACCCGGCTCCCGGATCCGATGCCCTCCTCGCGGAAGATGTCCGGCAGTGGGCTCGACTCCCCGCGGGGCTGGCTCGGCAGGCTCAGGTCTTGGAAGCGCACCAGCCGCATCGGGAGCGGGGCGGCCTCGGCCATCCCATAGCACTCGTTGCCCACGAGGATCGCCGGCTGCTCGACGGGCCCGTCGGTGCGCCCGAGGATGAGGATGGCCTCCTCGAACCGTGGGTCGAACCCGGTCAGGTAGGAGAGGTTGGCGCTGTGCTCCCGGTCGCCCCAGACGACGAGGTGGTCGTAGCCCCGCTCGCCCATCCCCGCCCGCAGCCGATCCATCCGGGCCGCGTAGAGCTCCGGCGGGAGCACCGGCTCGCCGGCCGGCATCCCGAAGTCCGGAAGCGACACGTCGGCCAGGTGTGCCCTGGTCAAGCCCATCTTGCTCATCGTCAGCCCTCCGGGAGCCACGGCACGGCGTGGGCCGCACCTCGCTCGATCGTCACGAAACTGTCCGCCGCGACCGGCATCCACGGCCCGGTCTCGCCGTCCGGCCACTGGACGCGCACCTCCGCCTCGGTGGCGTCGCCGAGCCCGGTGTGGAGCCAGCCCGCCTGTCCGCTGGCGTGGCCTCCGCCGACGGTGACCTCCCTGGACGTGGTCAGGTCGTCGGTCCGGACCTCCAGCCACGCGCCGATGGCGTCGACGTTCGGCGCCGGTTGCTCGAGGCGCACGGCGAGCCAGTGCCCAGTCGGGACGGCGCCCTCGGCGTCGCCCTGGCCGACGTTCCGCCACACCTTCACCGGTTCGCGCCGGTTCACGACGACGAGGTCGAGCATCCCGTCCAGGTTGAGATCGGCCATGGCGGCGCCGCGGGCCCGCTCGAAGCTGACGATGCCGGCGTCCTCCGTCGCCGGCGCGAAGGTGCCGTCGGCGCGCCCGAGGAAGAGGTCACTCGGGTCGCGACTGGCGTAGTCCACCTGCGCCTCGACGTTGCCCTTGGTCACGAACAGATCGACGAAGCCGTCGTTGTTGACGTCCTCGAACTGCGGGTGCCACGCCGTTGACGGGAGCACGTCACCGCCCACGGCGGGACGCTGCGCGGTGACGCCGCGGGCCAGCGCGATGTCCTGGTAGGTGGGGTGCTCGGGGCCGTCGGAGAGGGTCTGCAGCTTGTTGTCGCCCTGGCTGGTGATGAAGATCTCCGGGTAGCCGTCGCCCGTGAGGTCCCGGCTGGCGATGCCCATGCCCCACAGGTGAAGGGGCCGCCAGCCGTCGGCCTCGGTGTAGGACCGCGGTGGCTGGCCGGGGTCGATGCGCCACATCTGATCCTCCCCGTCCAGGTAGTAGTGGCGATCGTTCGTCACCCGCAGGTCGCGACGGCCCGACCGGCCCCAGTCGCTGAACAGCACGGACAGCGTGCAGTAGCCGGGGGTCAGCGGCTCCGGCGCGGCGTAGGCGTCACCGGCCGCGTCGGGCCGGACGAGCTGGCTGTCGTCGCAGTCCGTCGTTCCCGGCACGAGGTAGTTCCCGAAGGCGAGCGTGGGGAGCGCGTTCGCCCCCTCCCAGGTGGCGCTGAACGCGGCCGTCCAGGCCTCGCCGCCGTCGATGCCGAACTGGTCGTTGGCCGGTTCGAAGCGACAGTCACCCAGACCCCGGAGCACGACGTTGCCGCCGCGGCGCAGGACGACGAGGTCCATCGTGCGGTCGCTGTCGATGTCGAGCGGGTAGGCCCCGGTGACCGCGTTCAGGTCGGTGGACGGCGACGGCAGCCGCGCGAACCGCGTCGCGCCCCCGATCGGGCTCTCGTTCCGGTAGAGCGCGGCCGGTTCGCTCCCCCCGGCCAGGTACAGCTCGGGGCGTCCGTCGTCGTCGCAGTCGAACGCGGCCACGCCGCCACCGACGAAGTGCTCGAACTCGCCGTCGTACACGTGGTCGATCCCGGCTGCTTGCGCCTCCTCCACGAAGTGCGGTGCGCCGGGCTCCCCGGCGTCTCCACCGGCGCGCGAGGGCGAGCGCGATGCCGGTGGCGGCGATGAGCGCGGCGACGAGGCCGCCGATGACGATCGCCGGAGCACGCCCGCGCTTCGGCATCAGTCGTCGGCTGGCGGAGGCAGGACGGCGACGTTGAGCCAGCGCCCGCCCGTGGCCCGCCGGAGGACGAACATCTCGGCGAACGGCGATGTCTCCTGCGCCTGCAGCTGGCCGTCGGCGGCGTAGGTCTCGGTGGTCACGGTGCCCCGGGAGTCGAGGCCGAGGCTGAGGCCGTCCTGCCGGCCGAACGGGACGAGAAGGGTCACGTTGACGTCGTCGATCTGGTAGTGCTCGACGACCGTCGTGCCGGTGGCCTCGGCCTCCTCGAGCCGCGCCCGCATCTCGTCGAGGCGGTCCCCGTGGTCGACGGCTTCGAGGATCTCGGGATCCGATCGGCGTAGTGCCTGGCGCTCCAGCTCCAGGTTCTCGGCCAGGGTCAGGACGAGCTCGCGGACCCCCGGCCCTGCGATCTCGTGGTTCCAGTCGGCGACGTCCTGCTGGACGGTGATCGACGGGAAGGTTGCCGGGTCCACGTCGTGGGGCACACGGCCCAGGATGTCGGCCGTGTCGGGGGCGACGACCCCGCGTGGGCGAACCGGCGGCCACGATGCCCGACCCGACGACGACGATGGCGAGGGCGAGCAGCGCCACCCGGACGGCACCACCGAGGAGACCGGGACCCGCCTGCCCACCGTTCACGAGACCTCCGGCCCACCGCCGGACGTCGTCCGCCTCCGATCCCGGCTCGGGAGCCCAACGGTCGATCAGGGGCCGGATCGCGCAGACGAGCACGAGACCGCCGAGCAGCGCGACCTTGGTGCCGAACTCCTCGGACTGGGGCGCCATGAGGAGCGTGCTGACGATGGCGACCAGGAACCCGAACACCACGCGACCGACCCGTCCGGCTGGGACGGTCTTGGGGTCCGTGATCATGAAGTACATGAAAATGAGCACTTCGGGGGAGATGACGATCACCCGCCAGAAGTCGAAGCCGCAGACGGGTGCGAAGGCCCACCGGGCCGTCATGCAGTGCCCGAAGGCGGCCAGGATCCCGACCGCGGCGGCGAGGGTGATCCAGAAGGTGGCGGCGACGGCGAGCAGGCGGAGCCGGGCGGTTATCAGGAAGCCGCCCACGAGGATGACCGCGTAGGCCGTGAGCATCCACGCGTTCAGCGGCGCCCACCAGAAGTCGAGCGGTTCGACGCGCGTCTCGCCGAGCACGATGAACGCGATCACCAGGCCGATGTTCGACGGGTTGAAGATGTGCGAGCCGCGGTAGCGGATGACGTACTTCGTCAGTAGGGAGAACGCGGCGACCGCGGCGAACACGTACCAGGAGTAGGTGGACCAGGGCTCGTCGGACGGTGTCCCCGGGACCCGCAGGATCAGCGCCACGCCGCTCCCGGTCAACATCGCGCTCGCCGGCCACACGAACGACCGCGTCCTCCGGAAGGTGATCGCCACCTCGATCACCGCGCAGCTGAGGATGGCGGCGAGGATCTGCGGCACGCTGACCTGGAAGCCGAGCCCGAGCTGTCCGAGGACGTGGATCGTGACGATGACCGCGGCGACGTGCAGGCGCGAGTCGCGGGCCTTCGGCAGGAGCACGGGGTAGGCGGTCCCGCCGAGCGTGAGCGTCCGGCTGGTCACATCCTCCCCCCGTTGGCCCGGTCGTCGGGGCGCATCCTACGACCGCCGGCACCGGGCAGGTCGTCGGAACACGACCCCGCGTGGGCGACGGGCTACACTGCGCTCGCTCCGCGGCCGGTGTACGTCCGCGGCTCATCGAAAGGGGGAGGGGTACATGAAGGTTCGTCGATGGGTACCGCTCGTTATGGGCGCAGCCCTGGTAATGGCCGCATGTGGCAGTGACGACGATGGCGACAGTGCCGACACGACCGCTGCCGGTGGCGCTGAGACGACCGCCGCGGCCGGCGGCGAGACGACCGCGGCCGCTGGTGGCGACACGACCGCCGCAGGCGCTGCCGGGGGCGATTGCGTGGTCGGTGTCTCCTGGAACAACTACCAGGAAGAGCGCTGGGCCAAGTTCGATGAGCCGGCGATCAAGGCGGCTGTCGAAGCGGGTGGCGGCACGTACATCTCGAACGACGCCAAGTCCTCGGCCGAGACGCAGGCGAGCAACATCGAGAACCTCATGTCCCAGGGCGCCAACGTGCTCGTGGTCCTCGCGCAAGACGGCACCGCGGTGAAGCCGTCGGTCGCCAGCGCCATCTCGAACGGGGTCCCGGTCATCGCCTATGACCGCCTCATCGAGGACGAGAACGCGCTCTACATCACGTTCGACAACGTCGAGGTCGGACGGCTGCAGGCCCAGACCATCTTCGACCTGGTGCCGAGCGGCAACTACATCATCATTAAGGGCAACCAGGCCGATGCCAACGCCGACTTCCTCCGTGCCGGTTACGAGGAGATCATCGGTGAGGCTGTGACGGCTGGTGACATCACGATCGTCGGCGAGACCTACACCGACAACTGGGATCCGGCCATCGCACAGACCCAGACCGAGCAGTTCCTGACCGCCGCCAACAACGACGTCCAGGCCATTCTCTCGGAGAACGACGGCATGGCCGGCGGTGTGGTGGCTGCCCTCCAGGCCCAGGGTCTAGCCGGTCAGGTGCCGGTCTCCGGGCAGGACGGTGACCAGGCGGCCCTCAACCGGGTCGCCCTCGGCACGCAGGCCGTGAGTGTCTGGAAGGATGCCCGTGAGCTGGGCACGGCTGCCGGTGAGGCCGCCGTCCAGCTGTGCGCCAACCCGGACGTGTCCGCCGTGGCCGACACCGCGCCGTTCACGACGCCTGGGGGCATCGACGTGACGTCGATCCTGCTCACGCCGCTTCCCATCACCCAGGACAACCTCGACGTAGTCATCGACGCGGGCTGGACCGACACGGCCAACGTGTGCCAGGGCGTCGAAGCGGGCTCGGTGGCTGTCTGTCCCTGACCCCTTCCGCAAGCGTGGTGGAGCGCGCCCACCGCTCAGGGTTCTCCTGGGCGGGGGCGCGTGCCACGCTCACCCACCCGGTCTGTAAGCCGTCATTGGCGGTGAACCGAGGATGGCAGCTGGCGATCCGCTCACGAGAAGGCGTGATGGATGACTGAGGTTCGTTCGCCCGACCAACCGGCGACAATGGGAAGCCCGAGCCCACCGGCCTCCGCGCCGGCCCGCTCGTGGCGTTCGGTGGTGGCCGACACCGAGCTGGACACCCGGTTGTTCGGCATGCTGATCGCGCTGGCGGTCATCTGGATCGCCTTCAACATCCGCTCCGACGGCGGCTTCCTGACCGCCCGGAACCTGTGGAACCTGTCCGTACAGAGCACGTCCATCGCCATCATGGCGACGGGCATGGTCCTGATCATCGTCTCGCGCAACATCGACCTCTCCGTGGGCTCGTTGTTGGGCTTCCTCGGCTACACGATGGCGCTCGTCCAGACCGATGGGGTCATCGCGTTCTTCGGTCTGGACATCACGATCGGGGGCATGCGGGGCAGCTCCTGGTCGTGGGTGGTCGCCCTCGCGGTCGGCGTCGTCCTGGGCGCGCTGATCGGCGGACTGACCGGGTTCATCGTCGCCTACGGCGGGGTGCCCTCGTTCATCGTGACGCTCGGCGGCTTCCTCGTCTGGCGAGGTGCCATCTTCCGCACCGGTGGCAAGCAAGGGCAGACGCTCGCCCCGCTCAACGAGACGTTCCAGCGCCTCGGTGGTGGCGCCACGGGCGCGCTCGGCGACTGGCGGAGCTGGTTGCTGGCGATCCTCGCCTGTGGCGGCATCGTGCTCAGCATCCTGCTGTCCCGTCGGCGTCGCCGCCGCTATGACCTGGCCGTGCGGCCGATGTGGTTCGACGTCGGGCTGGGTGTCGTGGGCTGCGGGGCCGTCGTCGCCGGCGTCGCGCTCATCGCCAACCGGTACACCTCGCCCGTCACGGGAGAAGCGACAGGTGTCGCCTATCCCGTCGTGATCCTGATCGGCGTGACGCTGATCATGACCTATCTCTCCCGGCGCCGTCGCTTCGGCCGCTATGTGTACGCGTACGGCGGCAACCCCGAGGCCGCCGAGCTGAGCGGCATCAACACCCGCCGGACGGTGATGCTCACCTTCGTCCTCATGGGTGTCCTGGTCGCCGTGAGCTCCGCCATCCAGACGGCGAGGCTCAACTCGGCGGTGACCAACCTCGGTGTCCAGAACGAGCTGGACGTCATCGCCGCGGCGGTCATCGGCGGCACGTCGTTCTCCGGCGGCATCGGCACGGTCCCGGGTGCCGTACTGGGCGCGATCATCATGCAGTCGCTGCGCTCGGGCATGGTGCTGTTGAGGATCGACTCACCGTCGCAGGACATCGTGGTCGGCGTCGTTCTCGTGGCGGCGGTCGCCATCGACGCCGCGCTGCGGAGTGGACGCCGCCGGGCGGCGGTCGCCTCGCTGATCGTGGGGTTGATCGTCACCGCCATCGTGATCCAGACGGGCCAGCCGTGAGGCAGGAGGCCGAACGATGACCGATGCCGCCACCGCTCCGCCGCCGGCCCCGTCGAAGGCCGGGCGCGACCCACTCGTCGAGATGCGGAACATCCGCGTCTCCTTCGGCGGCCTCCACGCCGTCGACGGGGTCAGCGTGGACCTCTATCCGGGCGAGGTCGTCGCCCTCGTCGGCGGGAACGGTGCCGGCAAGTCGACGCTGATCCACACGCTCTCGGGCGCCCACCCGGCAGACTCGGGCGAGATCCTCATCAACGGGGAGCCCGTCACGATCCACTTCCCCCGCGACGCCCAGAAGCACGGGATCGAGACGATCTACCAGCGGCTTGCGCTGGCCGACAACATCGACGCCGCGGGCAACGTGTTCCTCGGACGCGAGATCCGCACGTTCACCGGTGCCCTCGACGACTCAGCCATGGCGTCGGCCACCCGCGACGTCATGAAGCGGCTGAACCCGCGGTTCAAGAACCTCAAGACCCCGGTCCGATCGTTGTCAGGTGGGCAGCGGCAATCCGTTGCCATCGCCCGCGCCATCTACTTCAACGCCAAGATCCTCATCATGGACGAGCCCACCGCGGCGCTCGGGCCCGCGGAGACGCAGCAGGTGCGCGAGCTCGTCGAGCAGCTGAAGACCGAGGGCATCGGTGTCTTCCTGATCAGCCACGACATCCACGACGTGTTCGACCTGGCGGATCGCATCAGCGTCATGCTCCAGGGGGAGCTCGTCGGCACGGTGGACAAGAACGCGGTGACCAAGGACGAGGTGCTGGCCATGATCATCATGGGCAAGAAGCCAGGCGAGGCCACCACCGAGGAGATGGCCGAGCTGCACGGCTAGCGCGCGCGGTGCGCGAGCATCGGAGTCATGCCGGATTCCTTCCCCGCACTCCGAACGGTGGTCGTCGACGCCACCGACGCCCGGGCCGTTGCCGAGTTCTACCGGGAGCTGCTCGGGTACGTCTATCGACCCGGTGACGAGCCGCCGCCTCTCGGAGAGCCCGACCCGAACGGCGAGGACTGGCTCGTGCTCAGGGATCGCACGGGCGAGGCGCGGATGGCTGTCCAGCAGGTCAGTGAGCTGCGCGTCCCCACGTGGCCGGACCCAGGTGTGCCACAGCAGCTGCATGTCGACATGACCGTTGCCGACTCGGCTCAGCTCGCCGAGCAACGGGACCGGGCGGTCTCCCTCGGCGTGTCGATCCTGTTGGATCGATCGACGGATCCCGAGGAGGAGCTGTACGTGTTCGCCGACCCCGCCGGCCACCCCTTCTGCATCTTCGTGTCGCCCGACCATCCCGGCCGAGGTCCGTCCGAGGTTTGAGCCGATCGCGCTGTTTGCGGCTCACCGGGCTCAGACCTCCGGCGGGCGGCTGCTCGTCGCCGGGCACCCTTGACGGTCCTGCAACACCCGTTCCCGGGTCGCGTCGGCGACCAGGTCCGGGCGGTTCAGGACGTTCGACACCGTTCCCACCGAGACACCGGCGCGGGCAGCCACGCCCTTGATGCCGGTCGAGCTTCTCCTCACCGTCACGCCACCTCGCCGAGGACGGTATCACTGAAAGGATTCAACCGATCCCTGTGGCGGGCGGGCTGTGCCGCGTCAGGCAACGCTTGCTTCGTTGTGGCGTGACTCCGAGCGGCGATCAGGGACAGCTCGCGCGCTGGTCGATCGATCCGATATCACCCCTGGCCCGTATCGTGCCCGGGTGACCGAGCGAGCGACGCGCAGCGTCTACACGGTGTTCATCCTTGCCGGGGTCTCGATCGCGTCGCTGTTGTCGCGGGTGCCGCAGATCCGCGATCTGCTCCACCTGAAGCCAGGTGCGCTCGGCGTGTTGTTGTTGATGACCGCCATCGGCTCCCTGCTCTCGTTGCCCTCGTCCGGGCTCGTCGTCCACCGACTCGGTGCCGCCCGCACCGTCTCGATCATGTCGGTGGTGTCAATGGCAGGCCTGGCGATCGTCGCCATGGGCACTGAGGTCGGTGCAGTGTTGGTCGGCGCCGGGCTGTTCGTGTTCGGGTTCGGCGCCGGTCAGTGGGACGTCGCCATGAACGTGGAGGGGAGTGCGGTTGAGCAGCAGCTGGATCGAGCGATCATGTCGCGCTTCCACGCTGCGTTCAGCATCGGTACGGTCGCCGGAGCGCTGATCGGCGCCGGCATGAACGCCGTGCACGTCCAGCCGATGTACCACCTCGCCGCGGTCGCAGCGCTGGTGGCGCTCGGCGCCCAGGTCGCTGTCCGCGGCTTTCTCCCGGCCGAGGTCGACAAGCACGCCGACCAGGGTGACGAGCGCAGCCCGCTCAAGGCCTGGACCGAACGACGCACGGTCCTGATCGGTCTGTTCGTGTTGTGCATGACGTTCGCCGAGGGCACAGGCAACGACTGGCTGGGTGTCGCCGCGATCGACGGCTACGGCGCCAGCGCCGCGCTCGGCTCGCTCGCCTACGTGCTGTTCGTCGCCTCGATGACCGCGGGGCGGTGGTTCGGCCCGCGCGTGCTCGATCCTTTCGGCCGCGTACTGGTGCTGCGGGCCGGCGCGTTGTGCGCGATGGCAGGCGTGCTGCTGGTGGTCGTCGGTCCGTCGCTCGCGACCGCACTGATCGGCATCATCCTGTGGGGGTTGGGCGCCGCGCTCGGCTTCCCGACTGGTATGAGCGCCGCCGCCGACGAACCGCGGTACGCCGCTGGCCGCGTCAGCACTGTCGCCACTCTTGGCTACGTCGCATTCCTGGCAGGCCCATCGTTGATCGGATTGATCGGCAACGAGACGGGTGTGTTGCGCGCCCTGACCGTGACCGCCGGCCTGTTGGCACTCGGGTTCGCGGTCGCCGGTTCGACACGTCCGCTCGAGGTCGCACCGGCCGCCGACGTGCCGAGCTGACCTAGGCCGCGCACGAGACAGCGGTATAGGTCGCAGCCAGCGTTGGGAGTGTGAATGCGTCGTGAGAGTGGCCGTGTCAATCGCGGGTCGACACCCCCCGCGTCGTGCCGGGTAGGGTCAATTCCACTCGGCCGTGTCTGATCATGCCCGGGGGTCCCGACGCCCGAGTCCACGGCGGTTCGTTTGAGGGGTGGTGATGCGCGTGGAGTCGCTCGTAGCGCGGGACGAGTATGTCGCGCTGGGTCGTTGTGTTTACCTGAACCAGGCCGCGCTCGGTCTGATTCCTGCCAGGAGCGTTTCGGCGATGATGAGCTTCCTGGCCGACATCGCGCAGCTCGGCAATCTTCGGTTGTCGGACGAGGACGAGGTTGTCGTCCTCGACGACGTGCGCTGTGCTGCCGCGCAGCTGCTGGACGTGCCGCCGGAACGGGTGGCGATCACCGGTGGCGCCGGCGAGGCGCTGGGGCAGGTCGCCGCCCTGGTTGCGGACATCGACGGTTCGGTTCTGCTCGTCTCCTCCGACTTTCCGAGCGTCACCTATCCGTGGCTGGTGGCGGCACAGCGGCACGGCACCGACGTCAGGACGGTGGACGACCGTGCCGACGAGAACCTGACCGAGAGTCTGATTGACGCGATCGACGACTCCACCAAGGTGGTGTGTTTCAGTGCCGTGCAGTACGCGACCGGCTCCCAGGTCGATGTCGGAGCCGTCGCCGATCACGCCCACCGCGCCGGCGCCCGGGTTGTGGTGGACGCGACTCAGCTCGCCGGCGCTGGACCGCTGAGCGTGCGCCGATGGAGGGCAGATGCCGTCGTCTGTAGCGGCTACAAGTGGCTGTCGACTCATGGCGGGGTAGCGGTGCTGACGCTGGCACCGGACCTGGCCGAGATGACTCCGCAACTGGTGGGCTGGAAGGGGACACGCCAACCGTTCGCGTTCGAGCCGATGTCGCTTCCGCTCGCCGCTGATGCCCGCCGCTTCGAGTTGTCAACCATCGCCTACGTCTCGGCGATAGGTCTGCGCGAGTCGATCGCGATGCTCATCGCGCTCGACCCGGTCCGCATCGAGCACCACGCCCGTTCTCTCGCTACCGAGCTCATTGAGGTGGTGGAGCCGCTCGGCTGGGCACCGTTCCGTCCGCTGAGCGATCCAGCCGCAAGCAGCCACATCGTCGCGTTGACACATCCGACACTGGTGGCTGAAGACGTTCAGCGAGCGCTCGCCAGAACGCACAACGTCATCTGCAGCAGCCGCAACGGTGCGATCCGTGTGTCGCTACACGTCTACAACGACGAGAGCGACATGGCCGCAGTGGTCGGAGCTCTCGACAGCCTCGCACCACGGAAGTAGCGGTCACGAACCGGCGGTATGGGACGCGGTGGGTAGCCGGGCCGCCGCACCGATCGCCGATTCGGTGCACTCGCGATCGCGAACACCGCAAGCGGCACCCACACGTCGAGATCGCGATTGAGTCGGCATACCGGGCCACGGCGAACTCGAAGCGAGAGACCGCATGGTGGACGCCCCGCCCATCGCTTACATGGTTCCATGTGGTTGGTCACGCGGCCCGGCAGTACGTGATCAGGTGACGCCGAGCCTGATCATGATCAACGGCGTACCTCAATGCCCCGGCCGGGACATCATCACTATCCGGAAGAAGATCGTCCGGAATGGGCTCTACGGTGCCGGGCATGCCAGAGATCGGAACGGATTGGCGGGTGGTCGATGGCGTCGCGACGGCATGGTTCGACGCGCCGTCGCTGATCGAGGGGGCTGCGCTGGCCGGGCGCATCGTGGAGCTGTCGGCCGAGATCGCGGTCGACCTGCGCGCGACAGGCATCCGGGTGCGTCTCGACTCAGGCGAGCACGCCGAGGCGGTGTCGGCGGCCGCGCGGGATCTCGGGCTGGCGGCGAACCCTCGTGTGCTGCAGCACCTGAGCGTCGTGTTCGAATCCGCGAACCCGACTGTGGTGAGGCGGTTCTGGCAGCGCGTGCTCGACTACGCGCCTGGGGAGGACGGCGGTTTGGCGGATCCGTTGCGGCGCGACCCCGCGATACGGATCCGGCAGTCGACGGAGCCGCGGCCGCTTCGAAACCGCATCCACCTCGACGTGGTGCGGCCGGCCGCGGCGGTCGAGCAGGCGAGTCTTGGTGAGGCATCCGGACCGTTCGGGGTCTGCCACACCGACCCCGACGGCAACGAGGTCGACCTGGTGCCGGGCACGGCGCTCGGCGAGAGGATCGGGACAGCCGACTGGCAGGCGGTGTTCAGCGCGATGGCGTGCTACCGCACCACCTCGCCGACGCAGCAAAGCGATCTGGCCGCCGCAGCAGCGGCGCTGGCCGACGACACGCGCTTCCCGCTGCTGGTCGACCTGCGCTCCGGGCTCGTGATCATCGACAGCGGTAAGGACCAGTGGGAAGACGAGGCCCACGGCCTCGAGCTCGACTTCACCGACCTCGCTGGAGACCTCCAGAGGGCTGCCCGCCAACTCGGGGCCACTGCGGATCCGGGGGTGCCACGCTTCGCTCAGCTCTTCCTCGACGCCGCCGACGTCGCCGCAGTCCGCGCGTACTGGGTCGCCGCACTCGGATACACCCACGACCGGCGAGCCGGGGTCATCGACATTCACGATCCGCGGCGGCTGAACCCGGTGCTGGTGTTCCAAGAGCTCGATGCTTTGGAGACGGAGCGGCGCCGGCAGCGTAACCGCATCCACTTCGAGCTCGCGGTGCCGTCGGACCTCGCGCAGACGCGCCTCGCCGCGGCCGTCGCAGCCGGTGGCCGGCTCGTTGACGAGTCAGAAGGTCTCTGGCGGGTCGCCGACCCCGAGGGCAACGAAATGGTGATCGTCAGTGGGGCATGAGCTCGCATTCGGCTGAGCTCCACGACGACGCGCCGTATAAAGCGACGGCTCGGGTTGCCCCCGACAACGAGCCACCTGTCCTATAACGCGCGGCCGGATCGACGCCGGAGCATCGTCGATGTGCTGGAGCAGATCGCCGAATCCGTCGCGGTGCATCAGGCCGTGGTCGCTCATGTCAGCTTGCAGAACTGCTGGACTGAGCCACCGTGAGGGAGGCGCGACTGATTCTGACCTGCGGGTTGCCCGGGGCGGGTAAGACCACACTCGCAACCCAGCTCGCCGCGGACCGCAGCGCCGTGCGCCTCACGAAGGATGAATGGCTCTGGGCCCTCGGCTCTACTCCCTGGGACGATCCGACCCGGGAGAAGGTCGAACAGGAGCTCTGGCGCCTCGCCCAAGAGATCCTGCGCCTCGGTCTGAGCGTCGTCGTCGACTTTGGGCTCTGGGCGCGGATCGAACGTGACGAGATGCGAGGCGTGGCCCGTGGCCTTGGTGTCGGCGTCGAGCTGCACTACCTCGACACGCCTTCCGACGAGCTCTGGCGGCGCATCGAGGCGCGGAACTCGGAGCCACCCTGGGATAGCTACCCGATCCGCCGCGCGGACTTCGACCGGTGGCTCTGCGTGTTCCAGGCGCCCGATCCTGGCGAGCTGGCCTTGTTCGACGCGCCGCCAGATTCAACCTGAGCTACCACCCCCGATCGAGTACCACTGATCGAGCCAGTGATGCTCAAGCGCACGGTCTCCGGGCTCGAGTGCGAACCGATCGGTCCCGATGGTCTCGGTGCACCCGGCCGGGACGGCAGCGCGGGACGGAACGACGTATCCGGGGGCGCCGCCCGCAGCCAGCGGGCGTCGCATGACGCGCAGGCGATTCGACGGTTGCGCTATCCCCCACGTGCCGCCGGGAGGCGGCTCGGCCTCAGCCGCCGGCGACGAACGCGACGACGACGTAGGCGGCGAGGCGGTCGAAGTTCTGGCGGCGCCGGTCGTAGATGGTTGTGGTGCGGGGGTCGGCGTGACGAGCGGCGATCTGGACGTCTCGCAGCGGCACGCCGGCGTCGAGTGCGGCCATGATGAACGCGGCTCGGAGCATGTGCGGGTGCACGGCACCGAGACCGGCGCGCTGGCCGATCGAACGAATCCAGCGATGCGCGGTGCGCCGGTCGAGGCGTTGGCCGTCACGGCGACGCAGGATCGGGCCCTCGTGGCGTTCAGCGACGGCCAGGTCGATCGTCCACGCGGTTCGGGGCACGAGCGGCACGGTGGCGGGCTTGTTGCCCTCGCCCACGATCCGCAGGGTGCGATGGCCGCGCTCGAAGCCGAGGTCCTCGATGTTGGTGGCACAGGCGTCGCTGACACGTAGCCCGTTCAACCCCAGCAGCACGGCAAGCGCGGCGTGATCTCGGTCGCACTGCTCCGCGGTGAACAGGAACACCCCGAGCTCCGAGCGATCCAGCGCCCGAGCGCCGAGGGATGGACCTGCGGTCGGCGGACGTACTGGGCGGGGTTCGAGCGGATACGTCCGATGTGCGCGAACCGGTAGAACCCACAGACCGTCGAGAGGCGACGGTCGATAGTTGACACGGCGAGCCCGCGGTCCTCCATCCAGGCGCGGAACAGCTCGATGTGCGCACGATTCGCCCCGAGCACGACGATGCGGTTGCCGGTGGCCCATTGGAAGAAGCCGCGCAGGTCGTGGCGGTACGCCTCGAGCGTCCTGCCGCTGTAGCGGGCAAGGAACGACACCGCAGCAAGCTGCGCCTCATCGAACTCGAACTCGACCCCGGGCGCCCTGAGCGTTTGTCGCTGCCGACTGGATGGTGGTGGTCATAGCTGGTCCTCCTTGTCACGAGAGGACCAGCCAATCCGCCGCACTCACCTGGCGTTCTAGGGACGCCTGCAGCGTCGGGTCGAAACTGCCGATCGGGGCACGATGTCGCGATGCCAGACGAGCACGACGACACCACCGCATTCCGAGGGGCTCAGTTCACCGGCGTGGATTTCACTGGTGCGACCTTCCGCGATTGCGACTTGCGACGAGTGAAGATCGTCGACTCGTGGCTCGTCGACGTGAACGTCTCTGGGCTCATCGGCGATGTCGTTGTGAACGACGTCGATGTGACCGCCTTCGTGGAGGCCGAGCTCGATCGGCGTCATCCCGAGCGTGCGCAGGTCCGCCAGATGCAAGCGGCGGACGACTACCGCAAGATGTGGGACACCATCGAACGCCTCTGGTCCGACACGGTGGCCCGGGCGCGACGACTGCCCGAGGACGCCCGACAGGAGCGGGTCGATGATGAATGGTCGTTCGTCGAGACGCTGCGCCACCTGGTGTTCGCCACGGACGCCTGGGTTAGTCGCACCGTGCTCGACGAGCCGATGCCCTATCACCGACTCGGTTACCCCTACAGCGGCTATCCGGCCTCCGATGCGGCGGCGATCGGTGTCGACCTCGCGGCGCGCCCGTCCTTCGACGAGGTGATCGATGTACGAGCCGATCGCATGGCCGTGATGCGCCGCGTCGTCGACGGACTGACCGACGATGAGCTCGAGCGGCTGTGCGCACTGTCCCCCGCGCCGGGCTATCCCGTTGAGTCCCGCACGGTCGGGCGGTGCTTGCGCGTCGTGATGAAAGAGGAGTGCGAGCACCGCCGC
Source organism: uncultured Acidimicrobiales bacterium (assembly GCA_963829955.1). Classification (GTDB taxonomy): domain Bacteria; phylum Actinomycetota; class Acidimicrobiia; order Acidimicrobiales; family Ilumatobacteraceae; genus DASTFY01. Next base: position 61,927 of record CAWHKS010000005.1, on the reverse strand, counting down.
TACGCGGTGCGCGATCTCGCCGTCCTCGAAGCACGGATTTGAGAGCCCACTGATCCCCGAGCCCGCCCGTTCAGCGCGACCATTCCCGACGTGCCCCTCAGGACGCTGACACCGCAATGACCTGCCGATCGGTGCTCCGGCTTCGCACACAGAACGACGACACAGAACGACGTGGTTCTCGGCCGTCATCGCACGCCGAAGGGCGTGTCGCGGCGCCCTTGTGTCGGCGTTCAGGGGCAGTGTGCGATGGTCCGATTCCCTGCGCCGTTACTGAAGGCGGTAGCGAAGGTCGACGACACTGCTAGTGAATCGGTGCTCCTCGATGAGCGAGAGATCGGCGCGCGTGTCGGTCAGCAGTGCGGGGCGTCCGAACACCAGCGCGCGGTCACGCTGATGCGTTGTCCTCTGGCGACGGCCCGCGCTGAGCGAGGGGCGAGATCGTCAGCTGGAAGTGCGTTTCGGTCGCACCTTCTTCGTCACGAGCCAGTTGTTCTTGCCGAGTTGACGGGTACGGACGAACCCCTGCTGTTCGAACATCGCCACTGTGGCGTTGTGCAGGAACGCATTGGACACTTTCCGCCCTTCGACATCCTCCGGCGAGCTCTCCACCGTTCCACCGCCGAGTCGCGCGATCTCGCTCAACGCGCCCTTCAGCGCGGCCGCGGCGACCCCCCTGTGCCGGTAGGCCTTGTCGACGAAGAAGCATGTGATCCGCCAATTCGGCGGGTCACCGGCGCCCTCGCGGTAGGCGCGTCCGAACTTGATCCGCGGCAACTCGACCGGGGAACCGAACTGGCACCAGCCGACGCACAGGTCACTATCGAAGACGAGCGCCGCGTGGGCCTCCCCGTCACGGACGCGACGCTCCTTCTGCGCGCGATGGTCGCCCCCTCGTTCGTATGCCTCCGGATGGAACGACATGCACCAGCAGCCACCCCACACCCCGTTGTGCCGCTCGACGAGACGTGCGAAGTCGGGCCACGTCTGCTCGTTCAGCGGCTTGACGGCGTACCCGGCCACCGGTGATAAGCGTAGCCGTGGTGCTTCCGTAGGAGGCGTTGGAGGGGCGGCCGTCGTCCCACCGGCGGGAGGCGGATGAACGTGGCCCCGGAGGGGCTGGTGGTCATCCCGGTCGGAGGGTCACGTCGGACACCCGTGGGACCTGCTCGGCGAGCCTGGTCCAGCTCCGCCCGCGATCGTCGCTGCGGTGGAGATCGCCGCCGGGCAGCGCGACCGCGGCGAAATCATCGAGCGCGGCAAGGCGGCGCGGCCCGACCGCGCCGTTCATCCGCTCCGGCAGCCCTTCGGACCGCGTGAAGGCGGTCCCGTCGAAGCGGTACACCGCACCGTCACGGCCGGCGTGACCGCTCGACACGCCGACGAGCACCCCGTCAGCGGTCGCCGCCACCGCGAGCGCATACATCGCGTGCAGACCCTTCGCGTGATAGCGCCAGGACCTGCCACGATCGCGGCTCTCGGCCAGGCCGCGCGAGACCGGCACGGCGTAGGGCGCGCCAGAGATGCCGTGATGCGCTACCTGACCGTGCGGAGGTACCCGCACGGTCAGCGCCACGGAGCCAGTGAACCCGGACGCGGGCGACCGACGTGATCTCCGTTGTTCTCGGACGGTCACGAACGATTGGTGGGTGGTTGGGGGGGCTCTGGGTCGGATCTGACAACTCACCGCGCGGGTGCATACTCCGCAGCTCGACGTTCCGGTCGCTGACACGGGTCCAAGGGATGTCCATCGCTGGCGAGCAGGGGCGCCGCGTGATCGTCAGGTGCTGATGACGGTGAGCATGGCTTCGAACAGCTCGTCTGCTTGTGCCCGTGTGGTGCCGATGGCGGTGGCGCCGAAGCGGCCGTCAACGGCCAGGCAGGCAAGCATGTGCAGCACCACGCCGGTGCCCCTGTCGGGAACGAACTGCAGGCCGGCCGAGCGGAGCGCGTCGATTACCGACGATGGCGGACGGCCGATCCAGGCGGGGTCAACGACGTTGTCGGTGGCGCGGTAGGCGCGGGCGCTGCCGTCCTGGTCGGCGACCCATCGGCCGGCGTTGGGGTCGTAGCGCCCGGGCACGAGGTTGCGTAGCGCGGCGTACGGGTGCGTCGTGCCGCCCTTGCGCAGGTTGATCTCGAGGGCGTGCAGGCGCCACGCGCCCGCAGTGTCGTGGGTGGCGACGAAGTCGATACTGGCGCGTCCGACAGCACCAAGACGTGACAGTTCGACACCCACGGCTGCGCCGTGGCGGGCCAGTTCGGCTGCGTACCCGGGGCTGGCCGGGAACCGGCAGCCCAAGTACACCTGTCCGTTGGGCCCGCCGACGATCTGGTCGTGGGTAGCGAGGACGCGGACGTTGCCCCCGGGGAGCATGTCGATCTGCGTGCTCGGGCTGCAGAAACCGTCGCCATCAATGAGCTCCTCGACGACGCCACCGCCGGCGGCGAGATCCTCGAGGTACCAGGCCGGCAGCGCTCCCACGGCATCCCGCAACGCCTGCTCGCCCAGTTCCTCGCCAGCAACGCCACGCAACCAGACGACGGCGTTGCCGTCGCCGGCACCACTGTCGTCGTGCTTGACAACGACGCCACGGACGCCCGGACGTTTGGCGCGAATGTGCCCGATCGCGGCGACGACATCGTCGACGTCATGGACGTCCTCGCATCCGACCGCCACCGGGACTCCCATTGCGGCGAAGACCCGCCGGCCCGCACTCTTGAACGCCAGCGGGCGGAGCTCGGGAGCCGTGCCGTTGATCGGCACGCCGAGGGCGACGGCGACCGCCACCTCGTGTTCGGTGACGTTCCACGGTTCGATCAGCGCTTCCCGCCCGCCGATGAACTCCGCCAACACGGCGATGATGTCAGGCCGGTCGAGCAGCTTGGCCGCAAGCGACCGGGCCCCGCGGTCGTCGACGACGATGCAGCGGACACGGGTGCGCAGCCGCTCCGCCGTCTCCGGCCCGACGATGGCACGGTAGTACTCGAACACCTCGCCGGTCGGCCGCGACGAGCACAGAAACACGAAGTCACAGTCGATGCGGTTCAACAGCAGCTGCGCCTGGAGATAGCGGTGCTCCAACGCCGGGATCCGCTCCACGTAGTGGGACAGCAATGATTCGCCGACGCTGTAAGACGGCAACGCCACGACGACGTGATCGACAATGGAACCAGGCTTGTTGGCGGCCAACGCCGCCGGCAGCTTCGCCTGCACCCGCTCGAAGTCGGCCACCCGCCCTCCCTTCGCCCACCACCATCATCGCAGGGCCACCTCAAGGGCATGAACGCCCCACCCGTCCGGACGGTCCAACGCCGGAGCCAACACCAGCCGACTCACTGGCGATGTCAGACGGCCGAGACAGCCGAGGCGGCCGCGCTACTCCGACGCCACACGTCGGACTTCGACCATGTGACGGTCGCCTCTCGCGGGGCCCGGGTTCCGGCGTTCGGGGGACAGGGTGGGTCCGCCGAGGAGGGTTACCGTCACCGGGGTGACCGACGATTCGCTTGCCTACATCAAGGCCAACGCCGACGCATGGGAAGCGCGCCGTGATGATCAGCTCGCGCTGGCTCGTCAGCAGTGGTCGGCCGCTGAGCCGGCATGGGGAATCTTCGCGGTTCCAGAGTCGGACGTCAGGCTTCTCCCATCTCACCTCGATGGTGCCCGGACTTTGGAACTCGGGTGTGGCACAGCGTACGTGTCGGCGTGGCTGGCGCGCCGAGGCGCCCGCCCGGTCGGGGTTGACCCGACCCCGGGGCAGCTGCGCATCGCCCGACAGTTCCAAGACGAGTACGCGTTGTGGTTCCCGCTCGTCCGAGCCGCCGCGGAGCGGGTGCCGCTCCGAGACGCTGCGTTCGATGTGATCATCAGCGAATACGGTGCCGCCATCTGGGCCGATCCGTACCGCTGGATCCCCGAGGCGGCTCGCCTGCTTCGACCCGGCGGTGAACTCGTGTTTCTCGGCAACAGCACACTGCTGATGCTCTGCGTACCCGACGAGGACGGGGTCCCAGCGACCGAACGGTTGCTCCGACCGCAGTTCGAGATGCATCGGTTCGAATGGCCCGACGACCTGAGCGTCGAGTTCCACCTCGGACACGGCGACTGGATCCGGCTGCTTCGCGCGAATCAGTTCGTCATCGACGATCTCGTCGAGCTACGCCCACCCGCAGATGCTCACAGCGGGTACCCGTTCGTCACGGTCGACTGGGCGCGACGCTGGCCTTGCGAAGAGGCATGGCGAGCACGACGGCGGTAATCGGTCGGTGACCGTCACCTGCCCCTGATGTGCCTACGGTAGAGGGCACTCGATATCGCGTGCACCGGAAAAGGCCGTGCGCACTGCTCACTCGCTGCACTTCGGCCCGAATCGGGCGCCCGAGGAACCACCGCACGGTTCGGGTCGGCCCGCGGGCGCTCCGCAGCGTAGGCCCGCCAAGGATCGACGTCTCATGCGGCCCCGGGAGGCCATCTGCGGAGATGGGCCGTGAGACCGTGTGTCGAGCGAGCGCTTCGGCGGCGCCGATGGCCACGGACGACTACGGTCACCGACGCCATCCAGGCCACGAGAGAGGTAGTTCAGATGGAGCAGATCCAGCTCACTGCGACACTCCCAAACATTGAACCGGGCAACCTCGCTGAGTTCAAAGAACTCGCGGCCCGCGCTCTTGAAATCACCAGGGGCGAAGAGACCACGCTTCAGTACGACTGGTTCTTCAGCGATGACGAGACCAAGTGTGTCGTACGGGAGACGTACGCGAACTCCGACGCCATCCTGGCGCACATAGCGAACGTGGGAGACTTGATCGGGAAGCTCGCCGAACTCGGCGGTGGGCTCGAGATCGAGGCCTTCGGAGATCTGTCCCCTGAACTGCGGGAGGCGGCCGCTGTCTTCCAGCCCACGGTGTACCGGTTCTTCCAGAGCAAGTAGACCCGCCTCACCAACCCGCCCGGCAGCATCCACCGCGAGCCATCTCGCGAAGGAGCACTCCGGCCCATGTCGGCGCCTGAGTAACGCCAGCTGCTAGGCGCCGCCATCTCCCCATTGAGGGTTCGGGCTGTCCGGGATGTCCTGAGATACAGCACAAGAAACACCAGCTCAGAGGCCCTTCCTGGCCCAACAGGAAGGGCCTCTTGCTGTGTCGATGTACCAAGGATGTACCACGACGGCGAGCACTGTGGTCGATGCGTCGCGAGCGGTTCCACCGTTCGACGCTCACGATCGGGCGGCGAGCCTTGCCATCGGCGACAGCGCTGGACACCCGCTCACCGAACGCTGCGCTCGCGTCAGCAGGATCGTTCCGGCTTCCCGGCGTCGAGATCGACGGCTCGCTGGGTGGACCATCCAGGCAGCGGCTTGGCAATTGGCCATCGCGGCCAGGCGACCGGCTTCTCCGAGACGAAGACCGGCACGCTTCACGCGATTGTGTGGTGCCGGGGGCAGATGACTGACCTGGGCAGGCTGGGCGGTGCACAGAGTTCTGCCTCCGCGATCAACGAGCACGGTCGAATCAGGGGGTGGTCGCATGCGGCGGCCTCTGACATCAACGCGGTCCTCTCCTGTCCCACACATGATGACTCCTTGGCACGAAGGTCGGCGGGAGCGGAGCCTTGTCGAGGCCGAGATGGCGACAGTTCGGGCGGGCGACGTCTGGCGGAGGGCCTTGAACCGAGACCTGAGCGCAGAATGCCCTGATCGGAAGCGTTCCGTCGCGCTGCCGTGTTGGCGTCTACCGCGCCAGATCAGGCGGCTCGGGGTGCGAGTCCACGAAGGAGACGGCGTCCCATAACGCGCGCCGGTCGCTGGCCGACTCGCGTCACCGATGTGCCGTTGGAGGACAGGGCAAACCTTGCCTGATGCGGTACTAGATCGACGGCAGCTCGGTGGCGAGTTGCAGGACAGCGGAGGCGTGTCGGCCGGCCTCCTCGTCGCTGAGCGTCGGGCCGAGCTCCACGATGAAGGACACGCCGTCGGGCACCGCCTGCCGCTGCCAGGACGCCGCCGTGCCCGTGTAGGTGCCTCCCGTGATGCCGCCCACCGGCAGGCCGGTGAGCTCGGCGTAGCGCCCGCGTACCCGGCCCGCCCGACCGGAAGCGGGAGCGATGCGGAACAGGTCCTGGTGGTACCAGAGACCGAGGTCGGGCTGCAGGAGGGCAATGAGACCGGCGATGGCCTCGGCCTCGGGCTCGCTCGACGGCCCCTCGCCGGAGTACTCGTCGTCGCCGGGTGCTCCGAGCTGTGCCCACCGGTGGGGGAAGTTGCGATTGAGGTCCACCTGGCGCGCGTTCGTGCGGGTCCCGGCGAGCTGACCGTCCGGGTTGACAGAGTCGACCAGCCACAGGTCGATCCCGTCAGGCAGGGGGGCGGTCCGCAGCCGCTCGACCACGCCGGTGCCGGCCGGCTCGTCGCCGTGGATGACACCGATCACCAGCACGACCGTGCCCCCGGGTGTGCCGCGCTCGATCGCCGTGAGCGGGCGACCCTCGACGGAGCGGCCGAACACGACCTCCTGGATGAGGTCGGGCACCGGTGGCGTCGTCGGCACCGCCGAGGTCGTGGGAGCAGCGGTGGTGGAAGCGGTGGCCGTCGCCGGTGGGGCCGTCGAGGTTGCCGCGCTGGAGGGCGGCTCGGCCGGCGTGGGCGCCGCCGTGACGGTGGCGGCCGAGGACGCCGACGACTCGTCCGATCCGCCGCCGCACGCGGTCACCAGAAGCACCGGCGCGAGGAGGAGCGCCGCCCGCATCCGCCGCGCCGTCACGAGTCAGTCTCGACCCTGGCCATGATCTCGGCCACCACGTCCGACTTGGCGTCGGCGTAGTGCTGGACGTACTTCCAACGCCTCGCCGCCAGCTCCCGCTTCGTGCGTTCGTACAGCTCACGGTCGGCGACGTCCATCCGGAGGTGATCGCGGAAGCCGAGCATCCGGTCGATCTCGACGCAGCCGACGCTGAACACGTGCACGTTGACGTCGGTATCCGGGCCTTTGAACAGCCGGTGCTCGTACCAGTCCGGCTCACGGATGCGCAGCACGTAGCCGGCCGCCTCCATCGGTGGGACGTAGGCGGCCTCGTCGGCGGAGTCGGCCACGGCCAGGACGATGTCGATGATCGGCTTGGCCGCCAACCCCGGGACAGCGGTCGAGCCGGCATGTTCGACGCGGAGCGCAGCCGGCCCCAGCGAGGCGCGGATGCGCTCGGCCTCGCGCGCGTACATCGGGGCCCAGGCCGGGTCGTGGTCGACGAGCAGGATGGTGTCGTCGTGCACGGTCGGCCCACCGATCACGGTCTCCTCGAGCGTCTCGTCGTCCCGGGCCACCTCGCGATCGTACGGAGAGCCTGGGCCGACCCGCCCGCGAGCTCGCGCCGCTATCCAGCCAGGAACTGGTGGCAGGCGTGGATGGCGATGGCGCCCTCGCCGACCGCCGATGCCACCCGCTTGATGGACCCCCTGCGCACGTCACCGGCCGCGAAGACGCCCGGCCGGCTCGTCTCGAGCGGAAGCGGCGCGTCCGCCGGCCCCGACCCGGTGCGCGTCGTGACATCCCGCCCGGTCATGATGTAGCCAGCCGGGTCGCGTTCCAGCGCACCGGAGAGCCAGCCGGTGCGCGGTTCGCCACCGATCAGCACGAACAGCCCGTCGGAGGGCTCGAGGACGGGCGCCCCCGACCCGGCCTCCTCCAGAGCCACGGCGTCGAGGCGCCGGTCACCCCCGAGACCGACCACCTTGGTGTGGAAGCGGAGGGAGATGGTGCTCGTGCCCTCCAGCTCCCGGCAGAGGTAGTCGGACATGCTCTCGGCCAGCGAGTCGCTGCGGACGACGAGGGTGACGCTCGCCGCGTAGCGAGCCAGGTGCAGCGCGGCCTGCCCGGCCGAGTTGCCACCGCCGACGACGTGGACGTGCTGACCTTCGACCGTCGGGGCCTCGGAGACGGCGGCGCCGTAGCTGACACCGGCACCGATGAGGTCGTCCATCCGCGGGACCTCGAGTCGTCGCCATGACACGCCCGTGGCCACGACGACGGTGCGGCTGCGCACGATGGTGCCGTCGGAGAGCTCGATCGTCTGGGCGCCGTCCTCTTGCCCGAGGCTCACCGCGCTGCGCATCCAGTGGAAGCCGGCACCGAACAGCCAGGCCTGCTGCGCCGCCCGCAGGGCCAGGTCCCGGCCGGGGATGCCGTGGGGGAAACCGAGGTAGTTGCGGATCAGCGAGCTGGTCCCCGCCTGCCCGCCCACCGCCTCCTGTTCGAGCACCAGCGTCGCCAGCCCCTCGGACGAGGCGTACACGGCGGCGGCGAGGCCGGCCGGGCCGGCACCCACGATGACCACGTCGAAGAGCCGGTCCACCGCCGGCGCCGGTGCCGCCATGCGGTCGGCGACCTCGGAGTCGTCCGGCTGGACGAGCACCTGACCGTCGAACAGCACGAAGACCGGGAGCCGGCCGGCATCGAGGTCCAGCTCGCGGAGGATGGTGGCACCCTCGGGCGAGTCGGCGGCGTGGAACAGGTACGACACGCCGTTGCGTTCCAGCCGGTCGCGGATGGTCTGCGACCGGGCCGACCAGCGCTCGCCGACCACCCGCACCGCGACCGGGCCGAGCGGTTCCGCTCGGCGCCAGTCGTGGAGCGCCTCGGTCACGGTCCGGTGGAAGGCCTCGTCCGGCTGGCGGTGTGGCTTGACCACGACGAGATCGGCCAGGCCTCGTGTGATGGCCGCCGGTGCAGACGTGAGCTCCTGGGTGTTCGTGGGGGTCAGGAGCAGCGCGTGGCGGGCCTGCGGCTGCAAAGTGCGGGCGCGACCGAGCACCTCGTCCGCCGCCGGCCCGTTGGCCACGAGCAGGAGTGCGAGGCGTGTGCCGTCGCGCTCCAGCGCCTCCAGAACCGGGGGGCAGCCGTCCGTGGGTGTGACCTGGACGTCGTAGTCGCGCTGGTAACGGGTGGCGAGCTCGTCGCGGAGCCGCTCCCGGTCGGCAGGATCGTCTTCGACGGCGAGGATCAGTGGTCGGGGAACGGGCACCGATCCAGTGTGTCCGACGCCGGAGCCTCGGGCGAAGCGGTCGCCCGGCAGACGGGCGGCGTCAGATGGCGGCCGCGCCGACCTCGCCCATGGCGACCTCCGCCCGCTGCTGGAACAGCCAGGTCCGGCCCATCACCAGCGCCGCGCACGGCAGCACGAGCAGGTTCGTGACGACGACGAGCGGGTCGCCGATGCCGACCCCGTACGACGCCCACGACAGGGTTGTCACGCAGAGCAGGGCATAGGTGGGCACGGACACGCCGTGCAGCGAGGATGCCCGGAGGACGTGGACGGTCTGGGGCAGCACCGAGGTGGCGCCGACCACGATCGCCAACCAGCCGACGAGGCTGGGCGACACCGCCAGGCCGACCCCGCCGACCACCGCGACACCGACCGCCGTGGCCACGGCGACGCGGGCCCGCAGCGCGCCGTATCGGACTTGCTGGAGGGCGATCAAGCTCATGGCCACGACCACTGCGGCGTTGGCCACGCTGATGGCCGGATCACCGAGCGCCAGGCCGTAGAGCATCCACAAGGCCGAGGCGACTCCGCCGTGGAGCGTGCCCTTGGGCGCGATGCCCTCGACGGTGTGCTGCCGGTAGACACGCGCCACCTGTGGCCAGACGAACGCCACGCTGAGTGCGGTGCACCACCATCCGAGCAACCGCATCCACGCCACGACTCGACCCTACCGAGGTTGGCACATGAACTCCAACTCCGTAAAGTAAGTCTCAGGGTCGTGGAGGGAACGGTGCTAGCGGCTCGTGACGGCGAGGTCCGGCCAGCCCAGCACGGCGTGGTCCGGGAGCGGGTCAGGACCGGGCGCGGCCTGCAGGGTGCCGGCCCGGATCGCGGCCACCACCGCGGCACGGTCCTCCTCGATCTGACCCGCGTAGGACAGCGCGAAGCGGGCGATGGCCTCGTCCAGCGTTGTCCCCCGCCCGCAATACCCCGCGATGAGCGCGGGGTCGGCGCTGCGAGCGTGCGCCCGCCCCAGGATGGAGGCCGACAGCGAGCCGTAGTCGTCGAGGCCCGAGCCGACGAGGGCGGCGAGCGGCATCGACGCCTTGAGATCCTTGAGCTGGCGGACGTAGAAGGGCAGGCCGTGCACGGTCGTCCACCCGAGCAGCGGGTCGCTGACGGCCTGCATCGTGCGCTGGCCGGACGCGACCCTCGCCCCCTCGTGCGCCGGGCGGGGGCCGTCCAGCGCGATCCGGACGTCGGACGGCACGGCCTGCTTGAGTTGAAGGATCAACGGTCGCTCGTCGGCTGGTTGAGTGAGCAGGATGACGAAGTCCTGCGTGCCGACACTCCCGACGCCGACCACCTTCTGAGCGACGTCGACGACCTCCGACGCGGAGAGGTCGGACTGGGTGGCCGGCCCGGTGGTGCGCCAGTACGCGGGGAGAGCATCGACCACCGCCGTGGCGACCGACTCCTCCACCCGGCAGAGCAACGGCGGTCGTGATGTGAACCGCCGCCGCCCGGCGACGACCTCGGTGAGCTTCGGTAACGCCGCCGCACTGTCGTGACGCAGCGCGGTGGCGAAGCCCCGGCGGAACATGGGGTCGTCACGGCCGAAGCGGTGCACGAACGGCGAGTGGTCATCCACTGCGGCGCGCCACTGCTCGAGGAGATCCTTGTGTGCGAAGTCCTCGAGCACTTTGCGGTAGCTCCGAACGGCCGTGAGCACCGTGACCCGCAGGTCCTCGTCCGAGGCGCCGTTGCCGCGGCCGACCAGCACGAGGCTGGTGGCCAGCCGCTTGAGGTCCCACTCCCACGGCCCGACCGCCGTCTCGTCGAAGTCGTTGAGATCGAAGACGACGACGCCCCGCGGCGACCCGTAGAAGCCGAAGTTCAGGCAGTGGGCGTCACCGCAGATCTGCGGGAGGATCCCCGTCCGCGGTGTGCCGGCCAGGTCCAGCGTCATCATGTCGGCTGCGCCGCGGAAGTAGGCGAACGGTGACGACGCCATGCGGGCGACCCGGATGGGCGCCAGCGCGGTCTCCCGCCGCGCGTCCCGCTCCTTCAGCAGGGCGACGGGATCGATCCGGTCCGACGGAGCGCTCCATGGCCCATGGCTGCTCCTCGGTGTCGCACGTCGCAGGTCGCGGCCCGCACGCCGACGCTCGGACCACGAGGCATCGGCCATCGGGCGGAAGTTAGCCCGCGTTGGCCCATGGAGCGGCGGTCGGACTAGCGGCTGAACCGGCGAGGGGCGAAGAACGACGGGTTGGGGTCGCGCCGGCCCCGCCGCGATGTCCACCGCCACTGGGCCGAGACCCGGCTGCGCACACGGCCGCGGGTCTGGGGAACGGCGTGCAACCACGCCGCCTGGCACCGCCCGCCCATCACCAGGAGATCACCGCTGCCGGGCGCGAGGTCGATGACGCCGGTCATGTCGTCCGTGTCGGCCTTGTGGCCGGTGAGCGGGCGCATCAGCCACGGGCGGGCCGCGCCCATCGTCAGGACACCGATCACCGTGTCCTCGAGCCAGCGGAGTTCCCGGTCGCGGTGGAAGCCGACGCCGTCGCGCTCGTCCCGGTAGTGGGCGAGGGCCACGCCGTCGAAGCGCACGCGGTAGCGGCGGCTGATCCAGTGCTCCACCTCGACGAGCGCGGGGTGGCGGCCGCTTCCGGACTGCCAACCGGAGAGCCGGGGATCGTCGATCCAACGTTCGTAGCGGAACACCCTGCCCTGCTCCCACGGGACGCGCTCCACCAGCTCGTCGTGCACCTCGTCGGCGCGAGGGACGAATTCGCGCACGACGTCCACCCACGACGACTCGTCCAGGACGGTGCGCTCGACGGCCGCGTCCGCGGCCAGCCAGGCCGTGGATGCCCCGACCGGCGGATGGGCGGGCGCGCTCACGGCCGTCTCCACACCGACACGTGACCGCCGCTGTCATCGGTGAAGGGCGAGCGCTGCCAATCCGCCCACCGATCCTCGAGCGTGAGACCGGCCAGCCGGGCCATCAGATCAAGCTCGCTCGGCCAGCAGTAGCGGATCTGCACGGGGTAGATGCGGGTGCCGGTCTCCCCGATGACGACATGGGCGCTGTCCACGCGCTGGCTGGCGGGATGGTGCGCGCTCACCTCGAGCGCCACCGCATCGGTCAGGACGTGGCTGCTCGACGTCCGCTGGCCGCGGTCGAACCGGGCCAGATCGGGGACGAACGCCTCCATCAGGAACCGCCCGCCGGTCTGCAGCCGCGCCGCCACCCGTTCGAAGCACCGCAGTTGGTCGTCCTGGCTGAGGAGGGCGAAGAAGGTGTTGAAGGCCACGTAGACGACCCGGCACGGCGTTTCCCCGGGCACGGCGCAGAAGTCGCCGATGGTCACCTCGATGTCCGACCCGCCAGGCTTGGCCCGCAGCCTCGCCACCATCGCCTCGGAGGCGTCGATGCCGAGCACGGTGACGTCGCGTGCAGCTAGAGGGAGGGCCAGGCGACCGGTGCCGATGCCGAGCTCGAGGGCCGGACCGCCACCGGCGAGCTCGGCCAGCAGGTCGACCGCTGCTTCCGTCTGGGTGGGAAACTGGTACAGGTCGTCGTAGATGTCTGCGATGCGGTCGCCGTAGGTCGCGGTGCCGTAGGCGCCCGAGCCCGCGCCGGTCATGGCGCCCTCCGGGCCCGGGGCGGTCATGCCAGCGCGCTCAGCATCGGGCGCAGGGCCGGATCCACGGGGTGGTCCGGCGGGAGCCGGCCGTTGACGGCGTCGACCAGCTCGGCGTCGTCGAGCGTCACCTCCCGGTCGCCGGCCCGCACGGTGTAACCGTCCGGTCCCGGCTCCACCGTGATCTCCGGCCGCGTCTCGTCGAGCGCGAAGCGGGCGAAGCGCACCCGCCACGCCAGGCGGCCCTCGGCCTCGGCGGTGCTCTCCGTCACACCGACGTCGTCGGCGTGGGTGGCCAGCTCGCTCGCCAGGTGCCAGGCTTGCCAGCGCGCCGGATACGGCCCGGCCGAGGTCGTGATGTCCTGGCCGTCGCGATGGCGCAGCTCTGTTCGCGTACGGGTGCAGCCCGACCGCCACTCGTCCAGCAGCTCGGCCGGCGACCGGCCGGCACGATCGCTCACGCCGAGCGCGTTGAACGCGTTCAGGTCCGAGGCGCCCCTCGACGTGAAGCGCTCGATGAAGGCCGGGATCTCCTCGTCGAAGCACGCCGCGTTGTACTCCTCGCCGAAGCCGAGATGGGCCAGGACGTCCTGCACGCTCCACCCCTCGCAGGCGGACGGCTGCTCCCAGTCCCCGGCACCGAGACCTCCGAACCACGCCTCGAGGCGGGCGGCTTCGGCGTCCATCAGGTCGTATGGATCGTGCTCCGCCAGCACGCTGTCGTCAGGCATCGCGCGCAGTGTGGCACGCCGGTGCTACACGTCCGGCCCGGGGTCCCCGGCTCAGAAGGGCAGGCGTTCGAGGAGCCACCCGATCGGCGCCCGTTCGACGACGAAGCCCAGCACCCGTCCCGCCCAACTCGGCAGCGTGCCCCGATCGACCGCGTCGTCGATGGCCCTCGACGTGCCCGACTGGAGTGCCTCGGCGGCCGTGTCGCGGTCCCACGTCACGTCGCCGATGCCCGACTCCGAATCGAGCGAGAGCACCAGGGCTTCCCGGCTGGTGTCCAGCTCACAGGCCGCCCCGTTCAGACCGCTGAGCGCGATCCGCTGCACGGTCGCGTCGAGGCCGTCTCCCGGGTAGGTGTCGGGCGGCGCGGAGCACGGGTCCGCCGCCTCGTAGCGCCCGAACTCCTGCGCGCCGCGGTTCCACTCGGCTACGACGAACCCGATCGCGGCGCCCGTGACCAGGCCGGCCGCGATGATGGGAACGAGGCTCGGGCGGACCGCGGGCGCCACCGTCCGGTTCCTCCATGCCACCAGCATGATGGGGACCAGTGCCAGCAGGGCCAGGACGGCGGCGATGAGGAACGACGACCGGAAGGCCCGCGTGAGGATCGCCGTGATGCGGTCGACGAGGTCGTCACGGGCCGCCGCCAGTTCCTCGCTGTCGTCGGCTCCCTGCGCCTGGAAGACGGCGTCGATGTCCGGGACCTCGCCGTCGGGTGTGCTCTCGATCTCGTTGCGCACTGCCCAGGCGACGGGGAGCTTCTGACGCAGGGGCAGCTCGGCCTCCAGCATCGAGGCCGTGCCGGCGAGGGCGGCCTGGTCCGCCTTCGCCTCCAGTTGCCCGGCCAGCACGGGGGCGATCAGGAGCAGCCCGAGCATGAGTCCGGCGTGGCGGGCAGCGACCGAACGGCTGGCGGCGCGGATGGGGCGCGCACCGTCGGGCAGGCTGGCCGGGCCGAGGACGGAGAGCGCCAGGCCCATGCCCGCGCCGCAGAACGCGAACGCGACGGCGGCCAACCAGCCGCTCACGCGCGGCAGCAGCGCCAGCCCGGCCAGCCCGGCGGCGAGCAAGACCGCACCAGCGCCACCGGCCACGGCCGGTGCCAGCCGGTGACCGAGAGGACGAACCGCGAAGGACGCCGCCGGCAGGGCGCTGACGACGACGGCGCCGGCGATGGGCTGGTAGTCCCAGACGACGACGAGCAGCAGGACGCCGAGGAACAGCGCGCCGACGAGCGCCGCGAACGTGAGCAGCTCGCCGGCGTTGGCCAGCCAGCTCGTGGCGGCGGGCCCCTCGCCAGCGGCGACGATGGTGCCCTCAGCGGGGTCGCCTGCCTGGTCGGCGGTCTGGTCGGCGTCGGCACGACCTGGGCCGACGAGCGCCAGCAGGGCCAGCAGTGCCACCGGCACCTGCACGATGAAGATGGCCCGCCACGCGAACGCCTGGGTGAGCACGCCCCCGAGCGCAGGCCCGACCGCGGCCCCGAACGCGGCCGCGGTGACCCACCACGTGCGACCTCTCGCACTGCTCCCCGTCAAGGACGCCAGGACGGGCAGCGACCCGACCAGGGCCAGCGCGGCGCCGACGCCCTGCAATCCTCTCCCGGCGAAGAGGACGCCGATGTTCCCCGCCCCACCGCTGACCGCGGAGCCGGCCGCGAACGCCACCAGGCCGATGAGCGTCAACAGACCGGCCCGGACTCGGGAGGCCAGCAGCGCCAGCACCGCGGCGACGATCGTCACGACGAGCGCGTACACGGTGATCACCCACGAGGCTTGGACAACGGTCGTGTCCATCTCGCGATAGATGTCGGGTAGGCCCAGCACGACGATCGACGCGTCCGCAAAGGCCAGCGCGACGGCGACCGCCAGCAGCACGGCACGCCATGGCGGTCCACCCGTGCCGAGCGGCGCGACGGCGTACGGCGCGGGGGCGTTGGGCGGCGGCAGCGGGTGCCCCGGCAGCGGGTGCCCCGGCAGACCAGGACCTGGCGGCGGTGGCGGCGGCGGGGTCGCCACGATCGGCGCCGGAGGAGGGAGTGGCCCCGACGAGGTGGGCGGCATCGTGACGCCAGCGTACGAGACGCCGCGTCAGTCCCGGGTGACAGGTCAGGCGAGCCGAACGGGGATGGTCAACACCAGGGGCGTCGTGCCGGGCGCCGGTTCGAGCTCCCAGACGGTCAGCGTGCCCGGACCGGGCTGGCTGAGCAGGAACGGGGCGGCGGCGCGGAACGGATGGCGCAGGCCGTCGTCCCGCGTGGACCGGGTGATGCCTTCGAACAGCACCTGGCCGGCGGCGTCGCTGATGCGCATGCCGACGCCGGTGTCGGCCGTCGCTGTGGAACCGCTGATCTCGGTGCCGTTGGTGAGCACGTCCTCCGGGCCGACGGACTCCACCAGCACCGGCGGGGCCCAGGCCGCGAAGTCGTCACGGGTCACGGGGCGATCGGGGAGGATGTACCCGCCGACCGCACGCGCCGGCTGACCGTCGATGTGAAACAGCACGCGGACGGGAAAGACGCTCACCGTGTAGACGATCTGGGCGAGGCGCAGCTCCGAGCTCCCGGGCGGGCCCAGGGTGGAGAAGGAGCCGGAGAGGTCGATGACCAAGACGTCGCCCATGAGCGCGGTGCTCCGGACACGGGTGAGGCCCGGCACGGCCGTGGTCAGCCCGGCCGCGGTCTCGGCCTCCGTGGGGCCCTGCAGCAGGGCGCCCACGGCGTTGTCGACGATCTTGGCGTCGGCCGGGAGCGGTCGCCGGGCCACGCCGAGCTTGCCGTCGCGCACGAAGAAGATGGGGAGGAGCGCGCTGCCGGCCGGGACGGCCGGGGCCGTCTGGCCGGCGGCCACGGGTGGGTTGGTGCCGGCGGCAGGGGCGGGGGTCGCGCCCGGGGCCGCGGTGGCCGGCGTGGTCCCGCCGGCCAGCTCCTGCACCGGGCTGACGGTGACGGCCGACTCGGGGGAGATCGCGCCGCAGGCGGCCACCATGAGGAGGGCGACGCTCCCGGCGGCCGCAAGGCGGAGGCGCGCGAAGGTGCCCTCCCGGCGTGTCACCCCTCGGTCGTACCAGCCGTGCTGGGGTCGCACGTACATCAGAGTCGCGATGTTCGCGCTCGGATACCGGTCTGTAACGCACCCGCGCGCAAACGTCGCGCGACGCGTCGCGCCCGCTGCGGAGCGTGGTGGGCCGTCGTCAGGCCGCGTGGACGTCGGCCACGTCGGCCACATCGGTCCACTGTGCGCTGTCGTGGGCGAGCAGGAGCGTGGCCCCGGAGTCCTCGAGCGCCTTCAGGCGGCCGATGGCGTCGATGGCCAGCTCCTGGTTCCACGGGCGGCCCTGGGGCTGGCCGGCGTCGATGGCGTCACGGGTATAGGCCGCATCGCCGACCAGCACGTATCGGCGCCCGTCCGCGAACGTCACCAGCAGCGACTGGTGCCCGGGCGTGTGCCCGCGGGTGTCGAGCAGGACGAGTGAGCCATCACCGAGGAGGTCGTGCTGGTCCTCATAGTCGAACGGCGGCGGGTCCTCTGGCCCGAGGTCGTCCGGGCCGAGGCCGAACGCCGGATGCCCGAGCTTGCTCCGGTAGAACGCGACTTCGCGGGCGCGGATCACCCACTTCGCCGGCGGGAAGGAGCTGTTGCATCCGCAATGATCGAAGTGCAGGTGGGAGTTGACGACCCACCGGACGTCGTCGTCCGAGAAGCCCGCCTGTCGGAGCCGGGCCGGTGCCAGCGTGTCGGCGCCGCCCAGCGGATGGAAGGTCGACGCCATGGCGGGGCCCAGGTACCCCGCGAGGTCCTCGAGGCAGCGGGCGTTCATGCCCGTGTCCCAGACCAGGACGCCGTCGCCGGTGTCGATGGCGTGCGTCATCACCGGGATGTCGAAGGTCTGTTCCGAACGCATCCCGTCGAGCAGCAGGCCGGGATCCGTCCTGATGTCTCCGCACCGCAGCGCGAGGAGCCGCATCGGCGCACGGTAGCCGTAGTGTTCGGGCCATGGCCGACGTGACCATCTACCACAACCCTCATTGAGGGTCCTCCAAGAACGCTCTCGCCGCCGCGCGTGAGCTGGGCGTCGAGTTCGACGTCGTCGAGTACCTCAAGACACCACCGGACCGGGAGACGCTCGAGCGCATCGTCACCGTGCTGGAGGATCCTGTGGCCGACCTGGTCCGCAAGGACTCGCTGTTCGCGAAGCTCGGGCTGGACGCCGACGACTACACGGAGGCCGGGCCCGTCATCGATCTGCTGCTGGAGCGCAAGGCGCTGATGCAACGTCCGGTCATCGTGACCGCCGACCGCGCCATCATCGGGCGGCCGACCTCACGAGTGCGCGAGCTGCTGTCCGATTGAGGGCGAGCAGTCGTGAACCGCGCGGTCGGCCCGATCAGGCCCGTTCGGTCCGCAGCCGGGCCTCGATGCGGGCCGAGCGGAGTATCGGTGACGGATGGCTGCCGATGGCGCGCGGCTGTCCATCGCCGTCCTGACGATCGAGGGCCTGGACCCTGCGCAGGGCCAGCGCCAGGTGCCGCCCGTAGCCCATGTCGATGGCTCGTTGGTCGGCGGCGAACTCGGCCGACCGGCCCAGGCGGTCGCCGATGCGTCGCGCCACGAGAACCGTGGCGAGGAAGGCCAGGGCGAGGAGCTGCAGCATGACGCTGACGATGCGGCCGATGAGCGCCAGCCCCGCCGATCGCTGGGCCAGGACGTCGGCCGCGGCCTGGGCCAGCCGTTCGAGGAGGAAACCGACGCGGGCCAGCGTGATGATCGGCAGCGACAGCCAGTGGGTGATGGTGAGCGCCACGGTGTGCAACCCGAGGTGGTGACCGAGCTCGTGCGCGAGCACACCGTGCAGCTCGTCGTCCGGCAGCAGCTCGAGCGCTCCGGTGCTGACGGCGACGACGTGACCGCCGCAGGCGTAGGCGTTCAGCTCCGGGGAGTCGGTCACGGCGAGGACGAACCGGTGGGCGGGGAGGCCGGCCTGCTGCACGACGTCGTGCCAGGCGGGCTCGAGGCGGTCGAGCTCGTCGGGTGTGGGGCGTCGCGCGCCGTACAGCCAGCTGAGGAGGAGCCGCTGCACCGGCCGGAGGAACATGAGGATTCCCGCGGCCAGGTAGCCGACGGCGAAGGCCCAGTAAGGGACGGGCGCCACGAGCCGCACGACCAGCCAGAAGGCGGCGAGAGCCACCAGTGAGACGGGCAGCAGGGCCGCGGTCGGCACGAGCACCGCGAAGGCAGACGTGTCAGGCCGTCGGCCGGCGCGGGTGTCCAGTGCTCGCACGCGATCGGGTGCTGTGCCCTGCGTGCCGGCGCGGTGCTCGGGTTGGGCGCGGCGGGTGGGGTGGTGGTCGACGGACTCCGCCTCCGAGCCCGGCAGGACGAACTCGTCCTCGGTCCAGCGCGCACCGTCCCACCACCGCAACCGCCCGGGTTCACCGGGGACCCGGTACCACCCCCGGCGAGCCGGGCCCGAGCTGTTCAGCGCATCCTCCTGCGGCGTGATGTGTCGCTGCATGGTACGTCCCCACCCTGGCGCAGCGACAGGACAGTCGCGGCTCAGCGCGCGGGGAGGCTCGGTGCCGGGCTGGGCACGGCGGCCAGGGCCTGGATCGTCCACTGCCCCACGAACGTCGCCAGCTCGTCGATCGACATCTTCAGCCGCCCGGTGCGGTGGTAGTGCGAGAACTGCGCGACGGCGCCGAGGACACCGATGGCGAGCAGCGTGGGGTCGTGCTCGTCGGGGATCAGCCCGGCCGTCTGGGCCTCCTTCACGAGCCGCGCCGCGTCCTGGACGTAGACGTCGCCGCTCTCCCGCAGCACGGCGGCGACCCGCTGGTCGTGGCGCTCGACCTCGAGGAGGGCGAAGAACCGGCCGTGCTCGGCCATGAAGCGCACCGAGGCCTCGGTGCCCTGGCGCAGGCGGGTCACCGGGTCGGCGTCGTCGTCCATCGCCGCCGCCTGGGCCCGTCGCAACTGCTGGCGGACTGAGCGCACGAGCTCGGCGAAGAGCGACTCCTTGTTCTCGAAGTACCAGTAGAAGAGGCCCTTGGCCACGCCCGCGGTCTCGCAGATGTCGGCGATGCGGGTGGGGCCGTAACCCCCGCTGGCGAACAGCGCCTCCGCGGCGTCGAGCAACTGCTGCTTGCGCTCGAGCCCCTGGTCTGTGTGCCGGCGCGTCGTCGCCGGTCCGTCGCCGGACGGGCGGTCACGGGTTGATCGTTGGTCCACGTCGCTCACCATCGCCTCGGCGGTCAGTCCACCAGTCCTTGACCCGTGGGTCAATCCCGGCGCCCACAGGGTCCTAGGCTCGTGGCGTGTCCAGCGCCCGGCTCGAGCGGATCGCCACGCGGGAGCGCAACCCCAAGTGGCAGAACGCGCCGGTGCGCATCGAGATGGCGGAGTGCATCAACTGCGACGCCTGCCTGCGGCACTGCCCGAGCCACTTCGGCGCCATCTTCAACCACGGCGCTGACGTCGTGATCATCCCGGAGCTGTGCTCCGGCTGCGACAAGTGCCTGCCCGCCTGTCCGGTCGACTGCATCTATCCGTTCCCGGAGTGGGAGCAGGCCGGCTACCCCCAGGAGTGGTGGACCGAGCCGGGCAGCAGCAACGACCCGTACCGGTGAGCAGCAGCAACGACCCGTACCGGTGAGGGGTCGCGCTCGATCCGCGTCCGCTAGACACAGACCATGACCGAACTCCAGTTGGTGCCCGGTGCCGAGCCCTGGTCCGCCGAAGGCGGACGGGCCGGCGCGCTCTGCCTCCACGGCTTCACCGGCAACCCGGGCTCGATGCGCGGGTTGGCGGAAGCCTTCGCCGCTGCCGGCTTCACCGTCGAGCTGCCCCGGCTCCCGGGCCACGGCACGACGGTGGAGGAGATGATGACGACCGGCTGGGCGGACTGGATCGCCGAGGTGGAGGCGGCCTACCAGCGGCTGGCGGCCCGCACCGACAAGGTCGTCGTCTCGGGTCTGTCGATGGGGGGCAGCCTGACGCTGTGGACAGCGCTGCAGCATCCCGAGGTGGCGGGGATCGTGTGCATCAACCCCGCCACGAAGCCGCAGCCGGCCGAGCTCATGGAGATGGTGCACGGGATGGTCGACGACGGCACCGACGTCATGCCCGGGATCGGCGCCGACATCGCCGATCCGGACGCGACGGAGAGCGCCTACGAGCAGACGCCGCTGCGCCCGCTGATCTCGCTGGTCGAGGACGGCCTGGCCTCGTTGAGCGGGCGATACAGCGAGATCACGTGCCCGCTGCTGCTCCTGACCAGCCCGCAGGACCATGTGGTCGAGCCGTCCAACGGTGACTTCCTGGCCGAGACGTTCGGCGGGCCGGTCGAGCGCATCAGCCTCGAGCGCAGCTACCACGTCGCGACGCTGGACTTCGACAAGGACGTGATCTTCGAGGCTGCCGTGGCGTTCGGCCGCAAGGTCACGGGCTGACCGCCGGTCGCGCCCTCCGGATGCCCGCCGTGTGCTCACCATGATCGCCGGCGCGCTCGGCGCGCTCGGCCCGATCCTCGGGTCGATGCCGGCGTCGATCCCGAGCCCGTCGAACGGCACGATCTCGTTGGGTCCGCTCAACCTGCGCGCCTACGGGCTGATGATCGCGCTCGGTGTGCTGGCCGCGGTGTGGCTGGCGGGCCGGCGGCTCGAAGCGAGAGGGGTGGGGACCCGGGAGGACATGTCGTACATCGCGCTGTGGGCCGTTCCCGCCGGGATCATCGGCTCGCGCCTGTACCACGTGATCACCGACTGGCGACGCTTCGAGGGTCGGTGGCTCGACGCGTTCAAGATCTGGGAGGGCGGCCTCGGCATCTGGGGCGGCATCGCGCTCGGTGTGGCGGTAGGAATCTGGGCCGCCCTGCGGCGCGGCATCCCGCTGCAGGGTGGGTTGTCCGCCATAACGCCCGCGCTGCCCTTGGCCCAGGCCATCGGCCGCTGGGGGAACTGGTGGAACCAGGAGCTGTTCGGGCGGCCGACCGACCTGCCGTGGGCGCTCGAGGTCTCGTCCGACAAGGCGGTGGCCGCCGGCTATCCGCCGGGGACCACCTTCCATCCCACGTTCCTCTACGAGTCGCTGTGGTGCCTCCTGCTGTGCGGCGGGCTGATCTGGGTCGACCGCCGGTTCCGCATCTGGGGCACGGAGCTGTTCGCGCTGTACGTCGCCGGGTACACGTTCATGCGGTTCTGGATCGAGCGGCTGCGCGTCGACGAGGCGTCGCTCCTGTGGGGATGGCGGGTCAACGAGGTCGTGTCGCTCGTGGTGTTCGCGCTCGCCGTGGCGTATCTGCTGTTCTCGCTGCGTCGCCCCCGACCGGACCCCGTCGGAGAAGCCGTCGCGACGGTCCCGGAGGGGGCTGTTGAGAGTGAAACGGTCGCCGACGGCGAGGTGCTCGTCGATGACCAGGATCGCGACGGACCCCTAGCATCGGCTCCCGTGTCCGGTCGCATCTCGCCTGCTCAAGTCGCGCACGTGGCCCGGCTGGCCCGCCTCGAGCTGACCGACGACGAGCTGGCCCTCTACACCGAGCAGCTGTCGTCGATGCTCGACCACTTCAGGGACATCGACGCCCTGGAGCTCGACGACGTCGCTCCCATGCCGCAGCCACTGCCGCTCCAGAACGTGTTCCGCGAAGACGTCGTCGGCCCCACGCTCGACCGCGACGAGGTGCTGGCGGCGGCGCCCGCGGCCGAGTCCGGCCGCTTCCGCGTGCCGCCGATCCTGGGAGAGGCACCGTGAGCACCGACCTCGCGGGCGTCGTCGAGATCGCCGAGGCCGTCCGGACCGGCGCGGCCACCGCGGCCGAGGTGGTCGATGCCCACCTGGCCCGCATATCGGAACGGGAATCGGACGTGCATGCCTTCAACCTCGTGCTGGCCGACGAGGCGCGCGAGGCCGCGGCCGCGGTCGATGCCCGCGTGGCGGCCGGGGAGGATCCGGGGCCGCTGGCCGGCGTCCCCGTGGCCCTGAAGGACAACATGTGCACCCGGGGCATCCCGACGACCTGCTCGTCGAAGATCCTCGAGGGCTGGCGACCGCCGTACAACGCCACGGTGGTCGAGAGGCTGACTGCAGCCGGTGCGGTCATCATCGGCAAGACCAACCTCGACGAATTCGCCATGGGGTCGTCCACCGAGAACTCGGCCTTCGGCCCGACCCGAAACCCCCACGACCTGACCCGCGTCCCCGGTGGTTCCTCCGGAGGCAGCGCGGCGGCGGTGGCCGCCGGCTTCGCGTCGGGTGCGTTCGGCTCGGACACGGGCGGATCGATCCGCCAGCCCGCCGCGCTGTGCGGGGTCGTCGGTGTGAAGCCCACGTACGGGGTCGTCTCCCGCTACGGGTTGGTTGCGTTTGCATCGAGCCTCGACCAGATCGGCCCGTTCGCCCACACGGTCGAGGACGCCGCACTGCTCCTGGAGGTCGTTGGTGGTCACGACCCGATGGACTCCACCTCGATCGATCAGCCCGCGCCAGCTCTCCGGTCCATCCTCGGCGACGGCGTCGAAGGGGTACGCGTCGGTCGCATCACGGACCTCCCGCCCGGCGCCGACCCCGACGTCGAGGAGCGGATGGAGCTCGCCTTCGAGGCGCTGGAGCGAGCCGGGGCCAAGACCGTCGACGTCACCGTGCCGGCGTTCAGCTACGGCCTCACCGCGTACTACCTCATCGCCCCGGCCGAGGCCTCGAGCAACCTGGCTCGCTACGACGGCGTGCGCTACGGCCTGCGGGTCGAAGCCGCCGACACGGCGACGATGAACGCGGCCACCCGCGAGGCTGGCTTCGGAGCCGAGGTCAAGCGGCGGATCATGCTTGGTACCTACGCCCTGTCAGCGGGCTACTACGACGCGTACTACGGCAAGGCACTCAAGGTCCGCCGGCTCATCGCCGACGACTTCGCCCGCGCCTACCAGGACGCCGACGTCCTGCTCACGCCCACCGCACCGACCGTCGCCTTCCCCTTCGGCGCCAAGACCGACAACCCGCTCGCCATGTACCTGTGCGACGTGTACACGATCCCCTCGCCGCTGGCCGGCCATCCCGCCATCAGCGTGCCCTTCGGCACCGGCCAGGACGCGCTGCCCGTCGGCGTGCAAGTCCTCGCGCCGTCACTGGGCGAACCGCTCATGTACCGCACCGCGGCGGTGCTGGAAGCAGCAGTGAAGGAGGGGACATGACGGCGACCGAGCAGACCGGGACCGACACGGCTTCCGTGGCAGCAGGCGAACTGATCGACGGCTACGAGCTGGTCGTCGGCCTCGAGGTCCACGTCGAGCTGTCCACGGCCACCAAGCTCTTCAGCGCCAGCCCCAACCACTTCGGAGACGAGCCCAACACCAACATAGACCCCGTCACGCTCGGGCTCCCGGGTTCGCTGCCGGTGCTCAACCGGCGGGCCGTCGAGCTGGCGATCCGCATCGGCCTGGCGCTGCACTGCGATGTGCAGCCGTGCCTGTTCCACCGGAAGAACTACTTCTACCCGGACATGCCGAAGGACTATCAGATCTCCCAGTACGACCAGCCGCTCAACGTCGACGGCTGGCTGGAGCTGCCCTCCGGGACCCGCATCGGCATCGAGCGGGCCCACATGGAGGAGGACACCGGCAAGTCCACGCACGTCGGCGGCAGCGGCGGCCGGATCCACGGGAGCGACTACTCGCTGGTCGACTACAACCGCGCCGGCGTGCCGTTGGTGGAGATCGTCGGCCGGCCGGACATCCGCAGTGCCGACCAGGCGCGCCAGTTCGTCAACGAGCTGCGGGGCATCCTCGTCGCCATCGACGCCTCCGACGCGAAGATGGAGGAGGGTTCGATGCGGGTCGACGCCAACGTGTCGGTGCGCCGCCCCGGTGAGCCCTTCGGGACTCGTTGCGAGATCAAGAACCTCAACTCGGTCCGGTCGCTCGGTCGGGCGATCGAGTACGAGGCCCGCCGGCAGATCGTGTTGCTGGCTGACGGTGAGACCGTCCGGCAGGAGACCCGTCACTGGGACGAGAACGACGGCCGCACGCACACGTTGCGCACCAAGGAGGATGCCGACGACTACCGGTACTTCCCCGAGCCGGACCTCGTCCCCCTGGCGCCCGATGCGGCCTGGGTGGAGGAGATCCGCGCCGCGCTGCCGCCGTTGCCGGCCGATCGGCGCGTCGCGCTGGCCGCGGCGGCCGCCGCTGAGTCGACCAGCGAGTCCGTCGCCCTCGTCGTCGACCGGGGGCGGGACCGCTTGGCGCTCGACGCCATCGCCGCCGGCGGCGATCCGGTACGGGTGCTCGTCCACATCGAACACAACCTCCCGCCGGACGGACCGGATCCCGTGACGCCCGCGGCCCTGGCCGCGCTCACCGGCCTGGAGAAGGCAGGACAGGTCACGCCCACGCAGGCCAAGCAGATCCTCGGCGAGCTCGTCGACGCTGGTGGCGACGGCGACCCTGCGGCCATCGCCGCTGAGCGGGGCTTCCAGGCCATGGAGAGCGGTGTCCTCGAGGCCGCGGTGGACGCCGCGATCGGAGCGCAGCCGGCGGCGTGGGAGAAGTACCGGGCCGGCGAGGACAAGGCGGCCGGGGCCCTGGTGGGCGCCGTCATGAAGGCTACGAGGGCCCAGGCCGACGGCAAGGCGGTCACCGCGCTGTTGCAGCGCCGCCGGGCCGAAGCCTCATCGTCGTAGCCCCAACTGGCGGCGGCCGGCGGTTATTCGGTGCTGCCCCGTCGCCGATGCGGGCCAGACTCGTCGGCCGTGTCCATCGAGATCCGCGTCCCGGAGAGGGCCGACGCCCCGGCCATGTTCGCCGCCGACGCCCGCGGCTTCGGCACCTTCTACGACGAGGACGAAGTCCAGCGCCGGCTGCCGATCATGGACCTGTCGCGCTTTCGCATCGCACTCGACGACGCGGAGGTCGTCGGTGTGGCGGGCTCGTTCGCCCTCGACATGTCCGTGCCGGGCGGCGCCACGGTGCCCATGGGAGGGGTGACGTGGGTGTCCGTCGCCGCCACCCATCGGCGCCAGGGGATCCTTCGCCGCCTCCTCGGCGCGGTCCACGCAGACATCGACGCGCGCGGCGAGCCCGTGGCCGGTCTCGGAGCCTCCGAGGGTGCCATCTACGGCCGCTTCGGCTACGGCGTGGCCACGCAGATGCGCCGGGTGGCCATCGATGTCCGGGCCGTGCGATTGCGCGACGAGCTGGTGCCCAAGCCGGGGTCCGTTCGTTTCATCGGGCACGATGAGGCCCGCGTCCACGTGCCGGCCGTCTGGGAACGTGCCCGCCGCCAGCGTCCTGCCGAGATGGCCCGCAGCGAGACGTGGTGGGACATGGCCTTCGCCGACCAGGCCAAGGCGCAGGACGGCTTCTCGCCCGTGGTGCGCCTGCGCCACGACGAGGGCTACGCGGCCTACCGGGTCCGCACGAAGTGGAACGAGGGACGGCCCGCCCACGAGGTGGACCTCCTCGAACTGGTCGCCGTGACCGACGAAGCGCACCTCGCCCTGTGGCACACCCTGCTCGGCATCGACCTGGTCGCCACCATCACCTCGAGGCGGGCCGTCCCCATCGACGACCCGCTCCAGCTGGCGGTCGACAATCCGCGGGCCGTCGGCACCGTCGCCATCGACGATGACGTCTGGCTCCGGCCGCATCAGCCGGCCGACCTGCTGGGCGCCCGAACGTACATGAGCGAGGACCGCTTCGTCCTGGAGCTGCTGCCCGATACGACGGATGCCGCCGACGCCGTGCCGACCCGCTGGGAGGTCGAGGGCGGACCCGACGGCGGGGTCTCGCGCCGGACCCGCCGGCGGGCCGATCTCGTGCTCGACCGCGCCGCGTTCGGCGCCATCTACCTCGGCGGCTTCCGGCCCTCCGTCCTCGCGCCGCGCACAGCGGATCACCGAGGCGACGCCCGGCGCCCTCCGGCGGGCCGACGTCTTCTTCTCCGCCGAACGGATGCCCCACACGCAGAACCCCTTCTGACCGTCGGTCGCCCCTCGTCGCCGAGGTTCGTCGCCAGCCCTCGGCGCCAAGGGTCGTCGATAGCCTCGCCTCCTCGTGGGGCTCGTGACGCTGGCGCCGTTGCGGCATCCGCCGTTCCGCCGCTTCTGGATCGGTGCCGCCCTCTCCAACATCGGCACGTGGATGGAGACGGTGGCCCTCGGCTACTACGTGGCCGACCAGACCCGCCTGGCCGTCTGGTCGGCGGTGATCGCCGCCGCCGGCTTCGTCCCGGTGGCCGTGATCGGTCCCATCGGTGGCGCGCTGGCCGACCGGCGCTCCCGCAAGGTGATCCTGCTCGTCGCGATGTCGGCGCAGGCCGTGGTCGCAACCGCGGTCACCGTGCTCGTCGCCGCCGACGCCGCCGGACCGGCCGTGATCGCCTTGCTCACGCTGCTGAGCGGCTGCGCGGCTGCCATCGGCTTCCCGGCCTACCAGGCGTCGTTCCGCCACCTCGTCCCGCCCGAGGACTTGCCCGCGGCCATCGGGCTGTCCTCGGCCCAGTGGAACCTGGGACGCATCCTCGGACCCGTCGCCGCCGCGCTCGCCATCGGCATCGGCGGCATCTCGTGGGCACTGGCCATCAACGCGGTCAGCTTCCTCGCCGTGATCGTCGCCGTGGCCAGCGTGCGCCTCCCTCGGCCGGTGCGCGGTGCGACGCACGAGTCGTTCCGGCGGTCCATCCTCGGTGGATGGCACCACGTGCGGGCCGAGCCCGGGCTCCGTGCCACGTTCACGATCATGTGCCTCAACACCTTTCTGGCCGCGCCGTTCATCGCGTTGATACCGGCCATGGCCGTGAAGGTCCTGGACGGCAGCGAGGCCACCACCGGCGTGCTCGTGACGGCCCAAGGCATCGGCGCGGTGATGGCCGGCGCCGTCATCGGTGGTCTAGTGGCCCGCTACGGCGTGCGGCTCACCATGGTGCGGGCCGTCGGGCTGCTCGCCCCGTCGTTGGCCCTCTACGGCCTGGCCCCGAACGTCGTGACGATGGCGATGGCGCTGGCCGTGGTCGGCTTCCTGTACATGCTGGCGCTGTCGACCTTCACGACGGTCGCGCAGCAGCGGTCGCCCGACGAGCTCACCGGCCGGGTGCTGGCGGTGAACAACGCCGTGCTCGGCGCGCTCTACCCCCTCGGGGCGCTGCTGCAGGGCCGCATCGCCGACGTGATCGGGCTGCGGGCGACGACGGTGGCAGCCGCCGTCGCGCTTGCTGCGGCTCTCGTGGTCGTGCGCGCGGCGCGCCCGCACTTCACCTCCCCGCTCGAGCACCCTGTCGCGACGGTCCCGACGGCGTGACGGCTGGCTGGGGGGCGGGCCTTACTGTCGGCGCATGGACTTCGCCATCCCCGACGACATCCAGGCCACGCTCGACGCGCTGGACGCGTTCATCGAAGAGGAGATCCGCCCGCTCGAACACCAGGACGACAACGCCCGTTTCTTCGACCACCGCCGGGAGTGGGCGCGCACGGACTTCGAAGCGGGGGGCACGCCCCGCGTGGAGTGGGAGGATCTATTGCGCGAGATGCGGCGCCGGGCCGACCGCGCTGGCTGGTTGCGGCTGGCCCTCCCCGCCGAGTACGGCGGACGCGATGCCACCAACCTGGAGATGGCGATCATCCGCGAGCACTTGGCGACGAAGGGCCTCGGCCTCCACAACGACCTGCAGAACGAGAGCTCGATCGTCGGCAACTTCCCGACCGTGCTGATGATGCGCGACTTCGGCACCCCTGAGCAGAAAGCCGAGTGGATGCCCGGGTTCCTGGACGGCACCAAGCGCCTCGCGTTCGGGCTGACGGAGCCGAACCACGGCAGCGATGCCACCTACATGGAGACCACGGCGGTCGAGGACGGGGACGAGTGGGTCCTCAACGGCGCCAAGCGCTTCAATTCCGGTCTCCACCATGCGACACACGACATCGTGTTCGCCCGCAGTTCGGGCGACCCCGGCTCGCCGGCCGGCATTACCGCGTTCCTCGTCCCGACCGACGCGCCCGGCTTCACCGTCGAGTACTACTGGTGGACGTTCAACATGCCGACGGACCATGCCGAGGTCACGCTGTCGGACGTGCGGGTGCCGCGCTCGGCGGTCTTCGGGGAAGTGGGCCGGGGGCTGGAGCTCGCGCAGCACTTCGTGCACGAGAACCGCATCCGTCAGGCGGCGTCGTCGTTGGGAGCGGCGCAGTTCTGCATCGACGAGGCGGTCGCCTACGCCAACGAGCGGATCACGTGGGGACGCCCCCTGTCCGTCAACCAGGGCATCCAGTTTCCCCTGGTAGAGCTGCATACGGAGGCCGCGATGCTGCGACAGCTCGTGCGGTCGACGGCCTGGATGCTCGACCAGCGTCATCATATGGAGGTGACGCATCTCGTTGCCATGTGCAACTACCGCGCCAACCGACTGGCGTGCGACGCGGCCGACCGCGCCATGCAGACCTGTGGGGGCATCGGGTACAGCCGGCACATGCCGTTCGAGCACATCTACCGCCACCACCGTCGCTACCGCATCACGGAGGGCAGCGAGGAGATCCAGATGCGCAAGGTCGGGCAGGACCTCTTCGGGTTCGGCCGCCGACGCTGAGCGCGAGCGTGTCACCGCGCTCCGATGGATCACCACCCTGAGCGGGGGTCCACTACGCTGCCGCCGCGTGGCGAAAGCCACACTGGGCGGCTCACACGATGCGAGACTCGGTCGGACTCGACCGATGTGGGAAGGGGAGTAATGCGTTTCGGCACCAGCCCTTGGAGGCCGCGCCGACTGCTCCGGGCGGCGGTTGCACTCTCACTGGCGGCGGCACCCGTCATCGTGGCCGGCGGTGAGGTGACCGCGCAGACCGCGCCGTTGCTCAGCCTGCGCAAGTCTGTCTCGCTCCCCAACCCGGCTACGGCCGCGCCCGGGGAGCCGTTCACATTCTTCCTCAGCTACTCCTGCTCGTCGCTGAGCACTCCTTGCGAAGGGGCCACGATCACCGACGTGATACCCCCGCAGCTGTCGCGGCAGGTGAGCGACGTCCGGTTCCAGGGCAACTTCCAGTCCGTGAACTACGACGCCAACACTGGTACGGCCACCTTCGTGCTGTTCAGCCCTATGGCTGCCGGGACGACGGCGCAGGTGTCGATCGCCGCCCAGTTCCCGCCCGGCACGGCCGTCGGGACGGTGGCCGAGAACGAGGGCACCATGCGGGCCGCCAACGCGTCGCCGGTCACCTCCAACCGGGTGACCGTGATCTCGCGCGCCGCCTCGGACTGGACCGTGACGAAGAACGTGATCCCCGCCGGCGTACCCCCGCAGGTGGACACGCCCTACACGTACCGCGTCGGGTTGACCCTCGCCGCCGGGGGGAACCAGAACCTCAACGGCGTGACCTTCGTCGACACGCTCCCCCAAGGCGCCCAGTTCGTCTCGGCGACCGGTGGTGGGACCTACAACGCGGGCACCAACCAGGTGACGTGGCCGCCGCGCAACCTCGTGCCCAACGCCAACCAGGACGTGACGGCTTCCGAAGAGGTCACGGTCATCTTCCCGGCGGCCAACTTCCCCGTGGGCACCACTGTGCTCAACATCGTGCAGGCCTTCGGCACACCGGCCGGTGAGCCGAACCAGGAGCTCGGGCGGGCGGAGCGACCAGGCATCATCCGCGGTTCGGGCACGGTGACCAGTGGCTCCAAGCGGGCCGGGCTGCCCGAGATCG
This sequence comes from uncultured Acidimicrobiales bacterium, assembly GCA_963829955.1. GTDB lineage: Bacteria > Actinomycetota > Acidimicrobiia > Acidimicrobiales > Ilumatobacteraceae > DASTFY01. Next base: position 31,894 of record CAWHKS010000005.1, on the reverse strand, counting down.
GCCCCGGCCAGATCGACACCTACTCCCTCACCGCGGAGAACCCGAACGTCACGACTGTCGCCGGGTTCCAGGTCCTGGAGACGCTGCCGCCTCAGCTCGTGATGGCGCAGGGAGCTGGTCCCAACCTGACCGGGACCGGTCCTGCGCCGGTCTCCATCACGGCCACACCCGGTGGGAACGTGCCGATCACCGGAACGACGAACTGGAGCGCGACCGCGCCTGCCGACACCGACACCCTGCTCTTCGACTTTGGTGACGCGCCGCCGAACTTCCGGTCGACGATCCTGCTGCGTGCCGGCATTCCGGCGAACAGCATCGACCGTGACGGGAACCCGATCGTCGCGGGTTCGAGCATCGAGAACTGCATCGAGATCAGCGGTCAGGGCACCACGGTCAACGCCAACCGCTGCACGACACAGACGATCGTCCCGGTCAGCGTGGAGTTGAGCAAGATCCTCACCTCGTCCGAGGTCGCCGTGCCGGGCAGCACGGTGTCCTGGGAGATCGGCGTGGCCGTCCCGGGCACGTCGGCCGGCGACCTGGTGAACCCCACGGTGACCGACTGCCTCCCGGTCGGGCTCGACCTGCTCGATCCCTTCACGCCGTCCAACCCGATCAACGGCACCAGCAGCTTCAATGTGGTGCCCACCATCACCCGCACGCCCAACGGCTGTGGGGCGGCCGGCAACCAGGTACTCATCACCTGGAGCTGGTCCGGTGTGTTCACCGTGACCAGGGGCTCGTCGGGCACGTTGACGCTCAACACCCTCGTGGCCGAAGGAACCCCGCCTTCCAGCGTCCAGAACGTCGCCACCCTGACCGCGGACCGCTTGGCCACGGGGCTCCAGCGCATCGCCGATCTGGCCATCACCTCCGAGACGCTCCTGCGGGGGACGAAGGAGGTTCGGGGTGACCGGGACACCGGCTTCCTGACCTTCCCCGGCATCGGCAATACGACCCGGGGCGGGACCGCGAACTACCGGGCGACGATCCGCAACGTCAGTGATGTTGCGGTCAGCAACGTCATCGTGGTGGACACGCTTCCCATCCCTGGCGACATCGGATTGAAGGACCTGTCGCCCCGTGGCTCCCAGTGGCAGCCGCTCTTCGCCGGCGAGCTCACGTCCACCCCGCCGGCGGCGTCGGTGATGTACTCGACCACGCACAATCCGTGCCGGGCGGATCTGAGCGTCAACCCGTCGGGCTGCGTGCCCGCCAACTGGACATCCGACCCAGGAGACCTTGCGTCGGTCGGAGCAATCAGGGTCGACTTTGGCAGCCTCGTGCTCGAGCCCAACGACTCGATCAGCTTCACCTGGCGGGTCAACACGCCGATCAACGCGCCGGTCGGTGCGGTGGCGTGGAACTCGTTCGGCTATGTCGCCACGCGCCTGGACAACGGCCAGCTGCTGGAGTCGGCCGAGCCGCCCAAGGTCGGCCTGCAGGTCGAGGGCCCCGGGCCCGGCCCGTGCTGCACCCCGGGCATCCCGTCGACGGGCGCTGATTCCGACCTCGGGGTCTACCTGGCGGTCGTGCTGATCCTGGGTGGTGCCGTGCTCACGCTGTACCGGCGCCGGCCCTCAACGCGGGGAGCGGCGGGCTAGCCCGACCGCGGCGCAGAGGGCAGCAAGAACCGCGAGAAGCGTCCAGCCGACCGGCCAGTAGGCCGGTCGGCGGTCCCCGGCGCGGTCGTGGAGGACGAAGGCCAAGGCCATCGGCGCCACCAGGAGGAGGGCGAGGAGCCAAGGTCCTGGTCCGCCGCGCCGGCGGACCAGGACGGCCAGCAGCGCGGAGGCGAGAGGGACGGCGATCCATCCCCACCACCAGATGCCGGCGTTGACCAGTTCGCGATCGTGGTCGCCCAGCCAGGTGAGCGCGGCCCAGACCGCGCCGACCATCAGAGCGACGACCGCCACCATCGCGGCAGTATGGCCGCGTAGGCCCGGAATCCGCGGAGCAGGCCCGCGGTAGCGTGCCGCTCCATGGCCGACGTCAAGCCGCGCTCGCACGATGTCACCACCGGCATGCAGAAGGCCCCCGCCCGGGCGATGCTCCGCGCCGTCGGGATGACGGACGACGACTGGGACAAGCCCCAGGTCGCGGTGGCCTCGAGCTGGAACGAGATCACTCCGTGCAACCTGTCGCTCCACCGGCTGGCGCTGCGGGCCAAGGACGGCATCGCGCGGGCCGGGGGCTTCCCCCTGCAGTTCAACACCATCTCGGTCTCCGACGGCATCTCGATGGGGCACGAGGGCATGAGGGCCTCCCTGGTGTCGCGGGAGGTCATCGCCGACAGCGTGGAGACGGTGATGCACGCGGAGCGTCTCGACGGCTTCGTCGGCCTGGCCGGCTGCGACAAGAGCCTGCCCGGGATGCTCATGGCCGCGGCCCGTCTCGACCTGCCGATGGTCTTCGTTTACGCCGGAACGATCCTGCCTGGCCACCACAACGGCCGGGCACTGGACATCACCAGCGTCTTCGAGGCGGTCGGTGCCTGCGCGGCCGGGACCATCACCGAGGACGAGCTCGGCGCCATCGAGCGAAAGGCTTGTCCTGGCGAGGGCGCCTGCGCCGGCATGTTCACGGCCAACACGATGGCCGCGATCGGTGAGGCCCTCGGGATGTCGCTGCCCGGCTCGGCCTCGGCTCCCTCCGTCGATCGCCGCCGTGACGACGACGCGGTCCGGGCCGGTGAGGCGGTCGTCGAGCTGCTGCGAGCCGGCATCACTCCCCGCCAGATCATGACGAAGGAGGCGTTCGAGAACGCCATCGCCGTCACCAACGCGCTCGGCGGCTCCACCAACGCGGTGCTCCACCTCCTGGCCATTGCCAACGAGGCCCGTGTGGCCCTGGAGCTCGAGGACTTCAACCGCGTCGCTGCCCGCGTCCCCCACATCGCCGACATGAAGCCCGGCGGCAAGTTCCACATGACCGACCTGGACCGCGTCGGCGGAGTTCCGGTCGTGATGAAGCAGCTGCTCGACGCCGGGCTCCTGCACGGGGACGTCATCACTGTCACCGGGCGCACCATGGCCGAGAACCTCGCCGAGCTGGACCCGCCCCGTCCCGACGGAGTGGTGGTCCATCTCCTCGACGCACCGCTCCACCCGGAGGGCGGGCTCATGGTGCTGAGAGGATCGCTGGCCCCGCACGGCAGTGTCGTCAAGGTGGCCGGCCTGAGCGCCGACCAGCTCCACTTCGAGGGTCCGGCGAAGGTGTTCGAGGGCGAGGAGGGCGCGCTGGACGCCATCCTCTCCGGCGCCATCGAGCCCGGGACCGTCCTGGTGATCCGCTACGAGGGTCCCAAGGGTGGGCCGGGGATGCGCGAGATGCTGGCGGTGACTGGCGCCCTGAAGGGCGCCGGGCGGGGCGCCGACTGCGCGCTCATCACGGACGGTCGCTTCAGCGGCGGCACGTGGGGGTTCTGCATCGGCCACGTGGCGCCCGAATCGGTCGACGGCGGCCCCATCGCGTTCGTCCAGGACGGCGACAGGATCGTGATCGACATCCACCAGAAGCGGCTCGATCTGTTGGTCGGCGATCTCGAGCTCAAGCGCCGGCAAGAGGGCTGGACGCCCCACCCGCCCCGCTACACGTCTGGGGTGCTGGCCAAGTACGCGCGCCTTGTGCAGGGCGCGGAGACCGGCGCCCTCACGAACCCGCTCTGAGCTCCCACTCGACCCCCTCGGCGGTGTCGCGCACCTCCACCCCGGCCGCCGCCAGCTCGTCGCGCACGAGGTCCGACAGGTCGAAGCGGCCTTCGGTCCTGACCCTGGTCCGCACAGCCAGCGTGGCCTCGACCACTGGGCCGAGCACCCGGCGAGGATCGCGCAGCCCGGCTCGCGCCGCCTCGGCCAGGCGGACGATCATGGCCCGCAGGGTGGCTCGGGCTCGGTCCATCTCATCCGACTGGTAAGTGTCGGCCGACCACGCGGTGATGGCGTCGTCGAGCTCGAGCACGGCGGCCAGCGCCCGGTCGGCATCGCCCGCGTCCATGGCCGCGTCGAAGGCGGCCGCCGCCCGTCGTGCCACCTCGGCCACGGAGGCGGTCTCCTGGGGGTCGGCATCCCGCGGCGCCGGTGGTGACGGCGCGACGGCTGCGGCCGCGGCCGCTGGGACGTCGCTCGGGCCGCTTCGCAGGGCGTCCAGGGGCACGGTCTGTCCCGCGGCCAGCACCCGCTGCCGGTCACCCTGGCGCAGGGTGACCCCACCACGGCCGAGGATCGTCGCGGTATCGGCCTCGAGATCGATCACGAGCGCCGTGTGCTCGTCGACCCCGAGGACGAACGCGTCGGAGGGCAGCTCCTGCTCGAGCCGGTCGAGTCGTTCGAGCCCGAGGTAGCAGAAGCGGGTGTCATGGTTGCCACCCTCCGTGTTGTCGAAGTGGGGGATGACCGCGACCGGCAGCGCGAAGCGCGAGAGCAGGTCGAGCCCCTGCAGCCAGTAGGGATCGGCGCCGACCTTGTAGATCTCGTAGACGGGCACGGTGAGGATGCCGAGCGTCAGCGCGGCCGCGCTCGAGAACACGAGCGCACCGTGCTCGGTGAGCTTCCGGGCCAGCACGTCGGGGACCGGCGTGCCCTGCCACTGGCGAAGCGCGAACGATGGACTGCCAGGTCCCGTGAACAGCCAGTCGGCGGCGGCGACGAGCGCGAGGGCTCGCTCGAGTTCGACACGTTCCGCCGTGTCGGTGCGCCGCAGTCCCGCCACGCTGACGGGGTGGCCGACGGACTCCCTGAAGTAGGCCACCGCCTTGTCCGACACGACGGCGGCGTTGGTCTGGAACCCGTACGGGGTGTCGAGCACGACCGCGTTCGGTGCCTCCAGACCGAGGCGGGTGAAGACCTCGCGGTGGGCCTTGACCATCGTGGGTGCCGTCTCGCCCGATCCCATGATCGTGAGCAGGCGGGCCACCGGGCCACCGTAGGTCGCGTATCAACTGTCGTCGCCGGGGGCTCTTGTGGGTGTCGTGAACCGGGAGGGTCAAATGATGGATGGCAGGCATCATCGCAAGGCCGGCAAGGCCGGCATCGCCGGAGTCAGCGTCCTCGCTACCGCCGTGGTGGCGCTCGGGGCGGGGAGCGCGTCCGCGGCACCGGGTGACAGCTGGCTGACGGCGCGGGGCAGCGACTTGCGCAACGGTCAGGCCAGGAACGAGACAGTGATCACGAAGTCGTCGATCAGTCGCCTGGCGCCGGTGTGGACCGCGCCCGGGTTGAGCGTCGAGGGGACCGAAGCCATCGTCAACGGCAACGCCGTGTACGTGGTGACGACCGACTCGAAGCTGCGCCGGCTCCGGGTCAGCAACGGTTCGATCGTCTGGACGACGACGCTCGCCGGCCGGGGTGAGACGCCGACCCTCGACGGTGACACCGTGTACGCGATCGGCGGCAGCCGCGTGAAGGCGGTCAGGGCGGCGGACGGTGACCCCAGGTTCAACGTCGCCGTGCCCAGGTCCTGCGGCGACGGTTTCGTCTGCGACAGCGGGCTCGGCGTCGAGAGCGGCCGAGTCGTCGTCGGCAACGGTAGCCTCCTCAGCGTCCTGAACGGCTCGAACGGGGCGGTGCTGTCGACCACCGACGTCGCCGCCGCGGACCCGGATTCCAACGGAGGCGGGACACCTGGCATCGACCGCAACGGCGCAGCCTGGTACAGCTTCAAGTTCACCGGTACGGCCCCGGTGCCGCCGTCAACGGCCAACCCCGTGCCGGTGCCCAAGGTCAGCGGCAACGGCCACAGCACGGCGCTGATCACAGGCGGACGGGTCTTCACCACCGGCGTGAACCAGGGCATCCACGCGTTCAACGTGAACACCGGCGCGAAGGCCGACTTCGCCCCGAACGCGATCGGCCAGCACGAGAACTTGGCCACGGACGGCACGCGGCTGTTCGACGTCACGTTCGAGAACGGCGTGCGGACGCTCACCGCCTACAACCTGTCGAACGGTGCGGTCGTGTGGACCCGGACCGGAGCGCACACCGCGCCGCTCGCCGTCAACGGCATGGTGATCGTCGGTGAGAACCGGGACGGCCTCGCCGTCTACGACGCCGCCTCAGGTGCGCTCCTCCGTCGGGTGGCGGGCGTCGCCCGGGGCGCCGACCCGATCGTCGTCGGCGGCCGGGTCTTCGTCGGCTTCAGCGCTGGGGCGGTCCCCGCGGGATCGACGCCGCCGCTGACCATGCTCGGCGTCTAGCGAAATCGTGGTTGCCGGTGTGGGTCGCGAGCGGGATATGCTCCCGGTCGTGACCCGCACCGGTCTCATCCTCGTACTCCCCTAGGCGCGCCGGCCTCCCGCCGCGCGTGCCCACGACCTCCCGATCATCGGGAGGTCGTTTCCGTTTTCAGGAAGGATCACGACCATGAAGCTCACCGGGGCGCAAGCCCTCATCAAGGCCCTCGAGATGGAGGGGGTCGAGGTGATGTTCGGCCTGCCCGGAGGCTGCATCCTCCCGGCGTATGACCCCCTGCTGGACTCCTCGATCCGCCACATCCTCGTGCGCCACGAGCAGGGTGCCGGCCACATGGCAGAGGGGTACGCGCACGTCACCGGCCGTCCCGGGGTGGCCATGGTCACGAGCGGGCCCGCCGCCACCAACCTCGTGACCCCGTTGTGCGACGCCTACATGGACTCGATCCCGATGGTCGCCATCACCGGGCAGGTGCCCACGACCGCGATCGGGACGGACGCCTTTCAGGAGTGCGACACCGTGGGCATTACCCGGTCGGTCACCAAGCACAACGAGCTGGTGATGACCCCTGACGACCTGCCGCTGGCCATCCGCCAGGCCTTCCACATCGCCACGACCGGCCGCCCCGGTCCGGTCCTGGTCGACGTTCCCAAGGACGTGCTCCAGCAGACGATGGAATGGCACTGGCCCAGCGACGTCGCCGTGGCCGACTCGCTGCCCGGCTACCGGCCCAACGTCAAGGGCCACCCGCGCATGGTGCGCGAGGCGGCCCGCCTGATCCTCGCCTCGGAGCGACCCGTGCTGTACGTCGGCGGGGGGATCCTGAAGGCCAGGGCGGCGGACGCGCTGCGGGAACTGGCCGAGCTGACCGAGATCCATGTGGTCACCACGCTTATGGCTCGCGGAGCCTTCCCGGACGACCATCCGCTGTGCCTCGGCATGCCCGGCATGCACGGCAACGCCACCGCGGTGACGGCGCTGCAGAAGGCAGATCTGCTGATCGCGCTCGGCGCCCGCTTCGACGATCGCGTCACGGGAAAGGTGTCGTCGTTCGCGCCCGAGGCCAAGGTCATTCACGTCGACATCGATCCGGCCGAGCAGGGCAAGGTCCGTCGTCCCGATGTCCCGATCGTGGGCGACTGCCGGCTGGTGATCGAGGAGATCGTGAAGGCGTTGCGGGCGGCGCTCGACGCCGGGGACGAGCGGGCGGACACGTCGGCGTGGCGCAGCCGCATCTCAGGATGGCGGGAGCAGTTCCCGTACGCGTACGACCAGGCCGAACCGGGTGAAGCGCTCAAGCCCCAGTTCTGCCTGGAGACGCTGCGCGACAGCGCCCCCGAGGGCACGATCCTCGTGTCGGGGGTCGGGCAGCACCAGATGTGGTCCTCGCAGTACTGGCGCTTCACCGAGCCGTACGCGTGGGTGAACTCCGGTGGCCTGGGCACGATGGGGTTCTCCGTGCCGGCGGCCATTGGCGCCAAGGTCGGCCGGCCTGATCGAACCGTGTGGGCCATCGACGGCGACGGCTGCTTCCAGATGACCGCGCAGGAGCTCGTCACCGCGTCGACCGAGCGGATCCCGATCAAGGTCGCGATCCTCAACAACTCATATCTGGGGATGGTCCGCCAGTGGCAGGAGATGTTCTACGACGAGCGCTACAGCGAGGTGTACCTGTCCCCGGACCTGCCCGACTACGTGAAGTGGGCCGAGGCGATGGGCTGTGTCGGCCTGCGGGTGGAGGAGCCCGAAGAGGTGCAGCCCGCCATCGACAAGGCCAACGCCATCGACGACCGCCCAGTGGTCATCGACTTCCGGGTCGACGCCGGCGAGAAGGTGTTCCCGATGGTGCCGGCCGGCCACTCGAACGACGACCTCGTGCTGCCGCCGTCGCAGCTCCGGTGGCAGGAGTCGCTGCGATGAGCTCCGCCGCCCAGCCGACCGAGGGACACCACATCCTGTCGGTGCTCGTCGAGAACCGACCCGGTGTCCTCTCCCGGGTGGCCTCCCTGTTCGCCCGCCGGGGCTACAACATCTTCTCGCTGGCCGTCGCGCCGAGCGAGGACGAGCGCTTCTCGCGCCTGACCATCGTCGTCGACCTCGAGTCGACCCCCCTCGAGCAGATCACCAAGCAGCTGTTCAAGCTCATCGAGGTGGTGAAGATCTCGGAGCTGGATCCCCGGCGGTCGGTCGAGCGCGAGCTGGTGCTGGCGACGGTTCGGGCGGCGCCCGAGGACCGCAGCCAAGTCGTGGAGTTGGTGACCATCTTCGAGGGCAAGATCCTGGCCGTGGGAACGGACGCGTTGACCGTGTCGCTCGAAGGGCATCCCGACAAGCTCGACGACTTCGAGGAGTTGCTCCGCGGCTATGGCATCGTGGAGCTGCAGCGCACCGGCCGCGTGGCGCTGCCCAAGCTGGATCGTGAGGCGCGGGTGCGCGCCGTGAGAGGAAGGGCCAGCTGATGGCTGCAACCGTGTACTACGAGGCCGATGCCGATCGGTCGATCATCCAGGGACGCAAGGTGGCCGTCGTCGGGTACGGCTCGCAGGGCCACGGGCATGCCCTCAACCTGAAGGACTCGGGCATCGATGTCCGGGTCGGGCTGCGCGAGGGCTCGTCGTCGGTGGCCAAGGCAGAGGCGGCGGGACTCGCGCGTGCTGCCGATCGCCGAAGCGGCCGCCGAGGCCGACGTGATCATGCTCCTGGCGCCGGACACCGAGCAGAAGGCCATCTACGACGAGCACGTCGCCCCGAACCTGTCGCCCGGCGACGCTGTGGCGTTCGCCCACGGGTTCAACATTCGCTTCGGGCGGATCTCCCCGCCCGAGGGCATCGACGTGATCATGGTCGCGCCGAAGGGTCCGGGCCACCTTGTGAGGCGGACGTACGTCGAGGGCGGTGGCGTGCCGTGTCTGATCGCCGTGGCGCAGGACGCGACCGGCAAGGCTCGCGAGTTGGCCCTGTCCTACGCCGACGCCATCGGGGGGACCCGGGCCGGCGTGATCGAGACGACCTTCGCCGAGGAGACCGAGACGGACCTGTTCGGTGAGCAGGTCGTCCTGTGCGGCGGCCTCACCTCGCTCGTGCAGGCCGGTTTCGAGACGCTCGTGGACGCCGGGTACCAGCCCGAGATGGCGTACTTCGAGTGCCTCCACGAGGTGAAGCTGATCGTCGACCTCATGTACGAGGAGGGCATCGCCGGCATGCGGTATTCCATCTCGGACACCGCCGAGTATGGCGACCTCACCCGCGGCCCGCGGATCATCACCGACGAGACCCGTGAAGAGATGCGCCGGATCCTCGACGAGATCGTGAGCGGTCGGTTCGCCGACGAGTGGGTCGCCGAGAGCGATGGCGGTCGGACCCGCTTCAACGCCCTGCGGGAGCAGGGTCGGCAGCACCCGATCGAGAAGGTCGGTGGGGAGCTGAGGGCCATGATGCCCTGGATCTCGGCGGGCAAGCAGAAGGTCACCGAGGTCAGCGGCGGCTGACTCCTCCGGCTCCGGTTCTGCCGGCCACCATCGTTCTGGGTACCAGTGGAGGAGCGGGTCGATGGGGTTGAGCAGTGGTGGTGGTGTGGAGCGTCGCCGTCTAAGGGGCCGATAGCGGGGATCGATCTCGTAGTGGCCGCGCTGCGGGCGCCGGGCTCGACCCTGGCGTACTTCGAGGGCCATGGCATCGGCGAGGGCCTTGCCTGGTCGGTGGTGACGCACGGCGTAGCCGTACAGGTGGACCAAGCTGTGTAGCTCCGGTAACGCCAGCCGCCCATGGGCGCGCAGGATGGCCAGGCAGGTGGTACGCAACCGCCGTCCGTGCAGTCCGATGGGGTTGTCGCACACCGGCGGGAGGGGTGGTTCGCCCGGTCGGGCCGGTTGACGGCCCTCGAAGCAGTCGATGTCCCACAGCAGGTCGTGGGCGTCTTGGATGCGTTCGTAGAGGTGGCGGCGTTGCCGGGCCCATTCGATGGCGTGCTGGTCGTGGGCGTGGAGGGCTTGGGTGAGCTCAGCCAGGTGGTGATGGATCTCGGCGCGCTTGCGTACATCGAGGGTGGGTCGGCGGATGTGGTCGATCGATGGGAGCGTCTCCATAGGGCTCTTCCCCAGATGTCCGTGCTGAGGAGGTCCACCACGGGAAGACACTCGAGTCGTGTCAGGCGATCCTGCCGAACGGGTGCTACACGGATCCGGTCGACGCCCACCCCCGGTGTTGCGCGCCCTTGCCCATCTGCACCGAATCGATATCGAATCGGGACAGAGGTGTCGGCGGGCATCTTGGTCCAGGTGGGCGTGGGCGGTGACGGCGGGACGAGGGGCGGCGGGACGAGGGGCGGCGGGACGAGGAGCGGCGAGCCTCGACCAGGTTCGTGCCGCCGAGAGCCGGGCGAGCCCGGCCCGACGGCACTCAGCCGGGCTCGCCCGGCTCTCGTTGCTCGCGGAGGAACGCCTCGAGCTCGGCGGCGATGTCGCCCTCGTCGGTCACCGTGGCGTCTAGGCGCTGGTCGTGGACGGCTTCCAGCTGGCGCACGTAGGCGGGGGCGTCGTCGTCGCCTTCGACGGCCTCGTCGTGGCGGTCGTCCCACAGCGCCACCTCGTCGGCCAGATCGGCATGGCCCGTCGGCACGCCCAGCACATGCTCGAGGTGCTGTAGCAGCGCCACGGTGGACTTGGGATTGGGTGAGCCGGCCAGGTAGTGGGGTACCGGCGCCCGGAGCGAGATCGACGGAGTACTGGCGCGATCGAGTCGCTCGTGGAGCACGCCCACGACGCCGGTCGGACCCTCGTAGCGGGGACGGCTCAGCCCGAGCCGGGATCCGAGCGCCTCGTTGGTCGAACTGCCGAAGACGAGCGGTGTCCGGGTGTGCGGCTGTGTGTCGGCGACCGTCCCCAACGTGACGACCATCTCGCAGCGGAGCCGGTGGACCACCTCCTCAACCAGCCCGACGAAGGTCGACCAACGGACGTTCGGCTCCTCGCCGGCCAGGAGGAGGAGGTCATGAGGGGCCGAGCTCGGCCCGCGACGAAACTCGTTCCGGGGCCAGGACACCACCCTGACACCGTCCTCGAGTGCCACCGTGGGCCGTCGGGAGGTGAAGTCGAAGAACCCATCGGGGTCGATGGCGGCCACGAGCTCGCCCGTGTCCCCGCCCAGGTGACGCACGGCACCGGTCGCGCCCCCGGCGATGTCGAACCAGCCGGTGAACGCCATCACCAGGACGGGCCGATCGAGCTCCGGCGTCGCCTGCCAGGTGAGCTCGTCGTTCACGAGAGCTCAGCCACGACGTGGTCGATGCAGCGGGTCAGGGCGGCGACGTCGTCGGGTTCGACCGCAGGGAACATGCCGATCCGGATCTGGTTGCGTCCGAGCTTGCGATAGGAGTCCGTGTCGACGATGCGGTTCTCCCGCAGCACCGCCGAGACCGTGCGGGCGTCGATGCCCTCCAGGTCGATCGTGGCCACGACGGCCGACCGCTGCGACACCTCCGAGACGAACGGCCGGGCGAACGCCCGCTCCTCGGCCCAGCCGTAGAGGATGTCGGCCGACCGCTGGCACCGGGCGACGCACCACTCGAGACCGCCGCGCTCCAGCATCCAGCGCACCTGCTGCTCCAACAGGAAGAGCGTGGCGAGCGCGGGCGTGTTATGGGTCTGGTTGGCGCGGCTGTTCTCCAGTGCCACGCGGAGGTCGAGGGATGCCGGCATCCACCGGCCGGAGGCCGCGATGCGCTCGATTCGCTCGACGGCAGCGGGCGAGCAACACGCCAGCCAGAGCCCCCCATCGGAGGCGAAGCACTTCTGTGGCGAGAAGTAATAGACGTCGACCTCGGCCGGTGACCACGGCAGCCCACCGGCCGCCGACGTGGCGTCGACGAGGACGAGCCCGTCACCCGGCCGCGTCAGCGTCATCATCACGCCCGTCGACGTCTCGTTGTGCGTGAGCGCGTAGGCGTCGACCCCGGTATCCGGCTCCGGCCGAGGGTGGGTGCCGGGCTCGCTGCTGACCACCAGCGGCTCCTCGAGGTGGGGTGTCCGTCGAGCCGCCTGCGCGAACTTGGACGAGAACTCCCCGAACACCAGGTGCTCGCTCCGCCGGTCGATGAGCCCGAAGGTGGCGACGTCCCAGAACGCCGTCGAGCCGCCGTTGCCGAGCACCACCACCCAGCTGTCCGGGAGCCCGAAGAGCTCGCTCAACCCCTCTCGGATGGAGCCGACGATGTCGCGGACGGGCGCCTGACGGTGGGATGTACCCAGCCAGGCGTCACCAGCAGCGGCCAGCGCTGCTACCGCCTCGGGCCGTACCTTCGACGGCCCGCAGCCGAAGCGTCCGTCACCCGGCAGCAGCTCAAAGGGGATGACGATCCGCGGGGTCACTGTGCCAGCATGAGGCATCGTGAGTCGCATCTCCAAGCGCATAGGGTCGATCGCCGAGTCGGCCACGCTGGCCGTCGACGCCAAGGCCAAGGCCCTCAAAGCGGCCGGCGAGAACGTGGTGGGGTTCGGTGCCGGCGAGCCTGACTTCCCGACCCCTCAGCACATCGTCGAGGCGGCCGTGGCAGCCTGCCGGGACGAGAAGAACCACCGCTACACCCCGGCTGGCGGGTTGCCCGAGCTGCGGGAAGCCATCGCCGCCAAGACCAAGCGGGACTCCGGGTTCGACTGCGGCGCGGCCAACGTCGTCGTGACGAACGGTGGCAAGCACGCCGTCTACACGGCCTTCGCCACCCTCTGCGACCCGGGCGACGAGGTGATCTGCCCGGCGCCGTACTGGACGACGTACCCCGAGTCGATCGCGCTGGCCGGCGGAGTGCCAGTGGTGATCTCGACCGATGAGTCGGCCGGGTTCCGGGTCACGGTCGAGCAGCTGGAGGCCGCCCGCACGGAGCGCACCAAGGTGCTCCTGTTCGTGTCGCCCGACAACCCGAGTGGCGCCGTGTACCCGCCCGACGAGGTGGAGGCCATCGGCCGCTGGGCCGTCGAGCACGGCCTGTGGGTGGTGACCGACGAGATCTACGAGCATCTCGTCTACGGCCCCAACGAGTTCACGTCGATGCCGGTGCTGGTGCCGGAGCTGGCTGAGACCTGTTTGGTCGTCAACGGCGTGGCCAAGACGTACGCCATGACCGGCTGGAGGGTCGGCTGGATGATCGGGCCCAAGGACGTGACCGCGGCGGCCATCAACTTCCAGTCCCACGCCACGTCGAACGTGGCCAACGTCTCCCAGCGGGCCGCTCTGGCCGCCGTCTCGGGCGACCTCGAAGCCGTCGCCATGATGCGCTCCGCCTTCGAGCGCCGTGGGCGGATCATGCATCGGATGCTCACGGAGATCCCCGGCGTCACCTGCCTCGAACCCGAAGGCGCGTTCTACTGCTTCCCGTCGTTCGAGCGGCTGCTGGGAAGGGAGATCGGCGGCCAGACGGTGTCCTCGACGATACAGCTGGCGGATGTCGTTCTCAGCGAGTCCAAGGTGGCGCTGGTGCCCGGTGAAGCCTTCGGCAGCCCAGGGTACATGCGCCTGTCCTTCGCGCTCGGCGACGAGGACCTGGTGGACGGCGTCACCCGGTTGCAGGAGCTCCTCGCCTGATGGGCCGGATCGTCGTCACCGAGGAGATCGCGGACAGCGGGCTGGAGGAGCTGCGGGCCGCGGGCCACCACGTCGACGTCCAGCTCGGGCTCACGCCTGAGGGTCTGCTCGAGGCGGTGACCGACGCGCACGCGCTCGTCATCCGCTCCGCCACGCAGGTCACCGCCGAGGTGTTGGAGGCGGCACCGGAGCTGATGGTCGTCGGCCGGGCCGGCATCGGGCTCGACAACGTCGACCTCGATGCCGCCACGCGTCGGGGCGTGATGGTGGTCAACGCGCCGCAGTCGAACATCGTCTCGGCCGCCGAGCACACGATGGCCCTGCTGCTGGCCCAGGCCCGCAACGTCCCCCAGGCCCACACGGCACTGAAGGCCGGTCGTTGGGAGCGGTCCCAGTGGGAGGGCGTCGAGCTCGACGGCAAGACGCTCGGGATCATCGGCCTGGGACGCATCGGCAAACTGGTCGCGCAACGGGCGCAGGCCTTCGGCCTGCGCCTCTTGGCCTACGACCCCTTCGTCGGTCCCGAGCGTGCCCGCCACATGGGTGTCGAGCTGGTCGGGTTGGAGCAGGTCGTGGCCGAGAGCGACTTCCTCACCATCCACCTTCCCCGCACCAGGGAGACAGTGGGCCTGGTGAGCAAGGAGCTGCTCGCCCTGGCCAAGCCCACCCTCCGGGTGATCAACGTCGCCCGCGGCGGGATCGTGGACGAGGAGGCCCTGGCCTGGGCCGTCCGGGAAGGGGTGATCGCCGGTGCCGCCCTCGACGTCTTTGCCGACGAACCGACGACGGAGTCGCCGTTGTTCGAGCTCGACAGCGTCGTTGTCACCCCCCATCTGGGGGCCAGCACCCGTGAGGCCCAGGACAAGGCCGGAGAGACCATTGCCGAGATGGTGCTCCTCGCCCTGGCCGGTGAGTTCGTCCCCTTCGCCGTCAACGTGAACGCGGCCGAGGCTTCAGAGACCGTCCGGCCGTTCCTCGCCCTCGCCGAGCGGCTCGGCCGGCTGTTCACCTCGCTGGCCGAGGGGGTGCCGTCGACGGTCGAGGTCTGCTACGAGGGCCAGATCGCCGACTACGACACCCGGATCCTGACGCTGGCGACGCTGAAAGGCCTGTTCGGCGGGGTCAGCGAGGACCCGGTCACCTACGTCAACGCTCCGACCTTGGCCAGGGAGCACGGCGTCGAGATCCGCGAGGTCAACTGCAACACCCCGGTCGATCACATGAACCTGATCACCATCCGGGGAGGCGATCACGACATCGCCGGGACCTTGGGCGGACGCCGCGGGGAGGCCCGCATCGTGACGCTCGACGGCCACGCCACCGACGTTCCCCCTGCCACCAACATGCTCGTCGTGCGCAACGACGATCGGCCAGGGATGATCGGCGTCGTCGGCACGGTGCTCGGCGAGGCGGACATCAACATCGCCGACATGGACGTCGGCCGGACGCCGACGCCCGGCTCCGCGCTCATGGTCCTCGCGACCACGACACCAGTGCCGTGGTCGCTGATCGATCAGCTCCGGGGCACACCCGGCATCATCTCCGTGCATCCCCTCTCGGGGGACTAGCTCCTAGTCCTCGATCGTGATGGCGCCGGTCGGGCAGAGCTCCGCGGCTTCCGTCACCTTGGCTCGGAACTCCTCGCCCGGCTCATCCTGCAGCACGTAGAGGTAGCCGTCGCTGCGAACCTCGAACACCTCCGGGCACACCTGCATGCAGGCGCCGGTGCTGGCGCACACGTCGTAGTCCACGACAACCCTCATGAGATGACCTCCCGTCGAGCGCCGCGCTCAGCGCCGGGCGGGACGGTAGCCGTCCGCTTCGGCGGCCTGCGGATCGCGGTAGCAGCGGTCGGGAACGGTCCGCTCGTAGAACGCCCCGCCCTCCACGTGGAAGATGCCGGAGTGACTGGTCTTGACGGGATAGCCGGTAGGGCAAGCACCGTCGACCGGCTCGACCCACGCCGCCACCTCCACGACTGCCTCGACCTCGGCCACGACCGCCTCGGCCACGACACCGTTCGGTTCGACCGGCGTGAGCGGCGGCCAGTTCGGCCCGGCGTCGGGCGCGGGCGCGACCGCCCGCCGTGCCTGCAGCGCCCGGACGGCAGCGGCGAGCGCGGCCCCGAACAGCGCGAGGACAAGGAGTCGTCGCAGCAACCGTGCCATCAGGCCAGGTTAGGCCGGGCGCTGCCGCAGGATCGCGGACACCACCGCGCGCAGGGACGCCGTGATGATGTTGGGGTGCGTGCCCACGCCCCAGCGGGTGTCCCCGCTCGGACCGACCGTCTCGACGTAGGCCACGGCCGTGGCGTCGGCACCCGCGCCCATGGCGTGCTCGGCGTAGTCGACCACGTCGAGCTCGAGATCCA
This sequence comes from uncultured Acidimicrobiales bacterium, assembly GCA_963829955.1. Classification (GTDB taxonomy): domain Bacteria; phylum Actinomycetota; class Acidimicrobiia; order Acidimicrobiales; family Ilumatobacteraceae; genus DASTFY01. The sequence goes on along the minus strand of CAWHKS010000005.1, from coordinate 15,760 downwards.
ACCCCTCCCGCACGCCGTGCACGAAGGCGTCGATCGGCCCGTTGCCCTCGCCCGTGATGGTCCGGTGATCGCCGTCGACTTGGAGCTGGGCGGTGATGGCGGTCCGACCGTCCGCATCCGAACGCAGCTCGTGGCTCTCCAGCACGACCGCGGGGTCGGGCGGGAGGTACTCGCGCTGGAACGTGTCCCACATGGCGCCGGGAGCGATCTCGGTGCCGGTGTCCTCCGTGATGGCCTGGATGGTCTTGGAGAACTCGATCTGCAGCCGTCGCGGCAGGTCGAACCCGTGCTCGGCCTTCATGATGTACGCCACGCCGCCCTTGCCGGATTGGCTGTTGACCCGGATCACGGCCTCGTAGGTCCGGCCCACGTGGGACGGATCGATCGGCAGGTACGGCACCTCCCACGCCTCGTAGTCGGCGGGCAGCGCCTCGATGCCCTTCTTGATGGCGTCTTGGTGGGAGCCGGAGAAGGCGGTGTAGACGAGGTCGCCCACGTACGGGTGACGAGGGTGGACGGGCAACCGGTTGCAGTACTCGGCGGCCCGGCGCAGCGCGTCGATGTCGTTGATGTCGAGCTCGGGATCGACGCCCTGCACGAACAGGTTCATGGCCAGGTTGACGATGTCCACGTTGCCGGTGCGCTCGCCGTTGCCGAACAGCGTGCCCTCCACCCGGTCGGCGCCGGCCATGACCCCCAGTTCGGCCGCGGCGACGCCGCACCCGCGGTCGTTGTGCGGGTGCAGCGACAGCACGACGGAGTCCCGCCGGGAGATGTGGCGGTGGAACCACTCGATCACGTCGGCGTAGATGTTGGGGGTGTACATCTCGACGGTCGCCGGCAGGTTCAGGATGATCGGTCGGTCGGGCGTGGGCTCGATCACGTCCATCACCGCCTCGCACACCTCCAGCCCGTAGTCCGGCTCGGTGCCCGTGAAGCTCTCGGGTGAGTACTCGTAGCGGATGGCAGTGTCGCCCATGCCCTGCTCGAGCTTGCGGCACAGCTTGGCCGCGTTGACGGCGATGTCGGTGATGCCGGCGCGGTCGAGGCCGAAGACGACCCGCCGCTGCAGGATGGAGGTCGAGTTGTAGAAGTGGACGATGGCCCGCGGCGCCCCCTCGATGCACTCGTAGGTGCGTTCGATCAGGTCCTGCCGGCATTGGGTCAGGACCTGGATGGTGACGTCGTCGGGGATCAGGTCCTCCTCGATCAGCACCCGTACGAAGTCGAAGTCAGGCTGGCTGGCGGAGGGAAAGCCGACCTCGACCTCCTTGAACCCCATCGTCACCACGGCGTCGAACATGCGGCGCTTGCGTTGGATGTCCATCGGGTCGATCAGGGCCTGGTTGCCGTCCCGCAGGTCCACCGAGCACCACAGCGGGGCCTTCTCGATCCGGGAGTCGGGCCAGGTGCGGTCCGGGAGCCCGTGGGGGAACGGGATGAAGGGCCGGTACCGCTCGAACGGCATCTTCTTCGGGCTCACGGGCTGGGGAGGCATGGGGTGGGTTCCTTTCTCGAAAACGGAAGAACCTCCTGGCCTGAGGCGCAGGAGGTTCGGCGAACGCGATATAGGGGCGAACGCCGTCACATAAGGAGGAGGTCCAAAGCGGCGCGCGACATCGGCCCAAGTCTGATGCGACGGTCGGTCGCTGTCAACCACGGGCTAGGGTCGCGAGACGGTGCAAGAACACCTGGGCGTGGCACGGCGGCAAGGATCCGACTTCATCGCGATGCTCCGGCGCGTCGGCGTGGCCACCGCGGTCGCAGTCGCCTGTGGGGTGGTGATCGGTGGGATCGGCGGCCGCATCGCCATGTTCGTCCTGCGGCTCACCTCGTCCTCCGCCGTCATCGGCGTCGAGAGCGACGACGGCTTCGAGATTGGGCGGATCAGCTTCTCGACGCTCATCCTGCTCGTCCTCACGGGCGTCGTCGGGGCGGTCGGCGGCCCGATCTATCTCCTCCTGCGGCAGTGGGTTCCCGCCCACTGGCGAGTGGCGGCGACCGCGGTGCTGGCTGGTGTGATCGGCGGGACAGGACTCCTCAACCCCGGCGGGGTCGACTTCACGCTCCTCAGCCCCCTCTGGCTGGCGGTGGTGTTCTTCATCGTCATCCCGGCCGGTTACGGCGCGGCGCTGAGCGTGTTCGTCGAGCGGGTCCTCGGCCGGGAAGCGGAGCGGGCGGTGCCCTGGTGGGCCTTCCTGCCGAACCTGGTGCTGTTGCTGTTCGCTCCGGCCGCCCTCATGCTCGCCGCGGTGGTGCTCGGCGGCTGGGCGCTCGGCCACTACGTGGAGCCGGTCGCGCGGTGGTGGCGATCACCGGTCGTGGTGTGGCTCGGGCGCGCCCTCCTCGTGGTCGCGCTGGTCTGGTTCGGCCTTGCGCTGGGCGACGACGTACGGGCGATCCTCTAGCCAAACTCGCTCGCCGCCCGTTCGGCGCGACGGCGAGACTGGCCCCATGACGGGGGATGTCGTCGAGCTCCGCGCGCTCACGAAGCGCTTCCGGTCCGTGATGGCGGTCGACGCCCTGGACGTGACCGTGCCCGCCGCGGCGCGCGTCGGGCTCCTCGGCCCCAATGGCGCCGGAAAGACCACGACGCTCCTGATGCTGCTCGGCGTGATCCTGCCCGACGCCGGCACCGTCCACGTCGTGGGCAGGCAGCTACCCCGCCACCGCTCCAAGGCCATGGAGCAGGTGGGGTTCGTGGCTGGCTACCTGCCGCTGCCCGAGAACCTGACGGTGCGCGAGTCGCTCGAGATCTTCGCCGGCCTGTACGGCATCCGGCGGCCCGGGGCCGTGGTGACCACGGCCATCGAGCGGTTCGGCGTCGGACCGCTGGCCGGACGCCGCGGCCAGGAGCTGTCCTCGGGTCAGCGCACGCTGGTCGGCATCGTGAAGGCGGTGCTCCACCGGCCCCGCCTGCTGGTGCTCGACGAGCCCACGGCCTCGCTCGACCCCGACGTCGCCCAGCGGGTTCGCACAGCGCTGCTCGACGTGCACCGCGAGGACGGCACCGCGCTCCTTGTCACCAGCCACAACATGCGCGAGGTCGAGACCTTGTGCGAGCGGGTCGTCATCCTGGCCCGTGGCCGCGTCGCGGCCGATGGCACGCCCGCCGAGATCGCCGAGCAGTTCGGTACCGCGGACCTGGAGGGTGCGTTCCTCGAGGTCGCCGGCCAAGCCTTGCTGCCCGAGGGTGGGGAGCCGTGAACCTCCACCGCGTCGCCGTCATCGTCCGCCGGCACTGGCTCGTGCTCTGGCGCTCGCCCCATCGCTGGTTCGAGGTCGGCTTCTGGCCGCTCATGGACGTCATCCTGTGGGGCTCCCTCGGCGTGTTCGTCGCCGCGCAGGACTCGGGCAGCCGAGCGGGCACCGCTTACCTGCTCGCCGGGATCGTGCTCTTCCACGTGCTGTTCCAGGTGCAGATCACCGCCACCACCGGAGTGATGGAGGAGACCTGGACCCGCAACCTCCTCAACATCCTGACCACACCCGTCACCGAGCTCGAGTACACGGTCGCCGTCGGCTTCTTCGGGCTGCTGAAGACGCTGCTCGCCATGGCCGCCCTGACCCTGACGACGATCGTGCTGTTCGGGTTCGACCTGAGCGAGGTGGGCTGGTCGGTCATCCCCGTCGCCTGGATCCTGGTGCTCAACGGTTGGGCGCTGGCACTGGTCGTGATCGGCCTCATCCTCCGGTACGGGCAGAGCGCCGAGATCCTCACCTGGGGCCTCAACTACGTGGTCATGGCGCTGTCCGGGGTCTTCTTCCCGGTGGAGTCGCTGCCTCCGGGCCTGCGCGGCCTGGCCTCGCTCCTGCCCACCACATGGGCCTTTGCCGAGCTGCGCGACGCGCTCGACGGTCAACCGTTCGACTGGCCGGGCTTCTGGCTGGCGCTCGGCAGCTCGCTCCTGCTCATCGCGCTCAGCGGCCTGTTCGCCACCCACCTGCTGCGGGTCTTCCGCCGCCGAGGCTTCGTCACCCGTTACTCCTGAGCCCCCTCCTGCTGCTGGAGCGGCCCTCCGACCGCTCCGGGAGGCCCCTCACTACACTGGACCGGTGCCCCGGATAGCCATCGGCTCCGATCACGCCGGCTACCTGCTCAAGCAGCATCTGATCCCCCTCCTGACCGATGAGGGACACGAGGTGAGCGACCTCGGGACCGACAGCGAGGAGCCCGTCGACTACCCCATCTACTGCTCGGCGGTGGGCCGGGCCGTCGCGATGGGCAGGCGGATCTCGGCATCGTGGTGGGTGGCAGCGGCCAGGGTGAGCAGCTGTCGGCCAACAAGGTGCGTGGCGTGCGGGCGGCCCTCTGCAACGACCTCTACACGGCGCGGTTCGCCCGAGCCCACAACGACGCCAACGTGCTGTCGATGGGCGCTCGCGTGGTCGGGCTCGGCCTGGCCGAACTGATCCTGCACACCTTCCTCACCACCCCGTTCGAAGGCGGCCGCCACGCCAAGAGGTTGGCCGAGATCAGCGCCCTGGAGGACGAGTTCTGATGCCGCCCCCCGTGATGTGGCCCTCCGACACCGACCCCGACGACGAGCTTCTCGCCGTCATCGGTCGGGAGGAGGAGCGCCAGAACACCACGATCCAGCTCATCGCCAGCGAGAACTTCACCTCGCCCGCCGTCCTCCGTGCGACCGGGTCCGTGCTGACCAACAAGTACGCGGAGGGCTATCCGGCCAAGCGCTACTACGGCGGCAACCAGTTCATCGACGAGTCGGAGACCCTCGCCATCGAGAGGGCCAAGCAGCTCTTCGGCGCCGAGCACGCCAACGTGCAGCCCCACTCCGGCGCCAACGCCAACATGGCCGTGTACCTGGGCCTGCTCGAGCCCGGGGACACGATCCTCGGCCTCTCGCTCGACCACGGCGGGCACCTGACGCACGGCTCGCCGGTCAACGCCAGCGGCATCCTCTACCACTTCGTGTCCTACAAGCTGAGCCCCAGCGACGAGCGCTTGGACTTCGACCAGGTCCGCGATCTCGCCCTTGCGCACCGGCCGCGGATGATCGTCGCCGGGGCCACGGCCTACCCCCGCCGGATCGACGCGGAGCCGTTCCGGGCCATCGCCGACGAGGTCGACGCGCTGCTCATGTTCGACATCGCGCACATCGCCGGCCTCATCGCGGGCGGCGCGCACCCGAGCCCGGTGGGCATCGCCGACGTCGTCACGCTCACCACGCACAAGACGCTGCGGGGCCCACGCGGCGGCGCCATCCTGAGCAGTGCCGAGCTCGGCCCGAGGATCGACAAAGCCATCTTCCCCGGCCTCCAGGGCGGACCGCTGGAGCACGTGATCGCCGCCAAGGCGGTGGCGTTCCGGGAGGCGATGCACCCCTCGTTCCGCGACTACGCGCACCAGATCGTGGCCAACGCCGCCGCCCTCGCCGAGGGACTCGCCGCGCAGGGCTTCCGCCTGGTGTCGGGCGGCACCGACAACCACCTCATGCTGGTCGACCTGCGGACCTTCGACGCCGACCTGACCGGCAAGGAGGCGCAGAACGCCCTGGACCAGGCCGGCATCACCTTGAACAAGAACACCATCCCGGATGATCCCCGGTCGCCCTTCGTCACCAGCGGCGTCCGCATCGGCACCCCCTCGGTCACCACCCAGGGGATGCGCCAGCCCGAGATGGCCGCCATCGCCGAACTGATCGCGCGGGCGCTGCGCCATCGGGACGACCCGGCCGAGCTCGCCGCCGTCCGCGAGGACGTCGCCGTGCTCTGCGGCAAGTTCCCGCCCTACCCCGGCTGAGCGCATGCCCGACCTCGCCGGCTACGCGTTCGTGGGCTTCGTGGCGGCCTTGGTCACGATGGTCACGACGCCCGTCGTCCGGCGGGTGGCGCTGCACTTCGGCTGGGTGGTCGCGCCCGACGACCGGCGCCTCCACCCCCAGCCCACGCCGGCCCTCGGCGGGGTGGCGATGTTCCTGGGCCTCGGCGCGGCCATGGGCGCGGCGTGGCAGATGGACCGCTTCTCGACGCTGTTCGACGGCAACTCCGAGCCGCTCGGGGTGATGCTCGCCGCGGCCGTCATCTTCGCGGTCGGGCTGGTCGACGACCTGCGCCCGATCTCGGCGCCCGCCAAGGTGACCGGCATCGTCATCGCCGGCGCGATCCTCGCTTGGTTCGGCGTGACGATGTTCTACTTCCGGGTGCCGTTCTCGGACGTGTACTCGATCGGTGCCGACTGGGTGCCGCTCATCACGGTGATCTGGCTGTTGCTGATGGCCAACGCCGTGAACCTCATCGACGGCCTCGACGGCCTGGCCGCCGGCATCGTTGCCATCGCCTCGGGCACATTCTTCCTCTACAGCCAGCAGCTCAACGATGCCGGCCGGCTGGAGGCGCCGAACATCGGGCCGCTCCTGGCCGTCATCACGCTCGGCATGTGCGTCGGCTTCCTGCCCCACAACTTCAACCCGGCCCGCATCTTCATGGGCGACGGTGGCGCGCTGCTGCTCGGGCTGATGATGGCAGCCTCCACCAGCGTGGTCGGCGGGCGCTCCGATCCGAATGAGGGCTTCAGCGGTCAGACCTACTTCTTCCTGGCCCCCCTCGTCATCCCGCTCGTCATCCTCGGCGTCCCGATCCTCGACTTCCTCTACGCCGTGATCAGGCGGGCGGCCGGCCGCTCGGGCATCACGGTGGCCGACAAGAACCACCTGCACCACCGGCTCATGCGGCTGGGCCACGGCCAGCGGCGCAGCGTTCTGATCCTCTGGCTGTGGACCGCGCTGCTGTCGGGCCTCGTCCTGTACCCGACCTACACGGGAGAGGGCGACGCGTTCGTGCCCCTGGGGGTGGCGGCCCTCGGTCTCATCCTCTACACGGTGCTGCACCCGGAGGCCCGCCGGAGCCGGGAGGACATCGGGGTCTGAGCCCGGTCATCTCGGCCGACCGCCGGTCACTCGGACCGGAGGGTGACGGCGGGCCTGGTCCGGACAAGACCCCGCGCCGGGATGAGCGCGAGGACGCCCAATGTCGCCGCGGCCAGCGCGGCGGCGCCGAGGATGAGTGGCCACGGTACGTCCACGACTACCACGAGCCCGAGCGATCGCGCCAGCCCCCGCCAGAGGGCCTGGCCGGCGGCGATCCCGAGCGGCACACCGATGCAGGCGCCGAGCACGGCCAACACGACGGCCTGGGTGGACACGGCCTGGTAGACGCCGCGCCGGGCGAGGCCGAGCGCGTGGAGCACGGCCATGTCGCTTCGGCGGCGCCTGGTCGTCATCACGAGAGCGTGGGCCATGGCCACGAGTCCGATGCCGGTCAGGAACGCGGCCAGGAGGAGGGGAAAGGCCTCGATCTCGTGGAGCCTTGCGAGCTCGACGGGCTGTCGGACCGCCACGGGCGCGTCCCCCGTCTCCTCCGTGATCCGCCGGGCGAACGCCTCACGGTCGGCTCCTGCGGCCATGGTGAGCACGCCCGTGGTGTCGCCCTCCTGACCCAAGAGGCCCACCCTCGTGAGCTCCTCGAGGGGCATGGCGGCGCCCCGGCCGGCCTCGGGGACATCGATCACGCCGGCGAACACCCCGGCGCCGACCACTCGCAACTCCTGGTCCTCCAGATTGGACCCGTTGGCCACCACGGTGTCGCCGATCTCGACGCCGAGGTCGTCCATCGTCCGCGTACCGAGCACGACCTCGCCCGGCTCGGCGTGCCGCCCGTCGACGAGCAGGAGGGGAAGCTCCCCCTTGAGCGATTGAATCCCCCGGGTGACCGTTGCCCGGCCGTCGATGCTGAGAGGTCCCGCGTGGACGATCCCGACCGACTCGACGGCGGGATCGGCCACGAGGTGCTCGGCGACCTCCGCCGGAACGGTGTAGTCCCAGGTCCAGCCGAACGTCCTTGGTGTCGCGAACAAGTGGTCGGTGCTGGCCGTCAGCACAAGCGCTCCTGCTCCGGCCATGGCGGCCAGCGCGGTGCCGACGACCGCCGCCTGGTTGACCCCGCGGCCTCGGCGGCCCGATCCCAGCACGAGATCGAGCCCGCACAGCGGCCCGACGGGCAGACCGAGTTCGGCGAGACGCGACCGCGTCCGTACTGTGGCGGCGGCCGGGACCGGCCGCCTGCGCATCGTCCGCATGGCGGCGGCCGCGGCGATGACCAGCACGAGAACGCCCGTGGCGGCCGCCCCGATAAGAACGACGGCGGTGTCGAAGTGCAGACCCGGATGGGGCTCGGCCTTTCCAGCCAGCCCGAAGGGCACGAGCGCCGAGGACGCGACGGCGATGATCAGCGTGAGCGCAGCGGCGGCGAGGGCGGATGGGACGGCCGCGGCCGTGACCGCGCGGCCTCGTGCCGTACCGGTCATGCCAAGCGATCGGAGCTCGGCGGTCTCGTCCGTGGCGCGGGTGGCGGTCCGGACGATCAGGAGCCCTCCCACGATCAGACCGGCGAGCCCTGTGGCTAGCGCCAGCGCCAGCATGGCCGTGGCGACGAAGTCGAGGGTGAGGAGAACGGGTTGGCCGGAGAGCTCACCGGCCTCCTCCATCCCGCTCTCGGGTCCCACGATCTCCCGGACGGCGTTCGCCACCGTGGCTTGCGTGTCGGCGCTGGGGGACTCGCCGAGGTCGATGGCCAGGAAGCGGAACCCGAACTCTGCGATCGTGCCCTCGTAGGTGCGCCAGAAGGCGGGCGGCAGGGCGGTGAAGAAGCTGGTCGGGTCGTCCGTCGTCAGCTCGACGGGGTGGCGGGTGACGCCGACGACTTCGAGGTCCAGGGTCGGACCGAGGTAGGTCCCGGCTTCCTCGTCCGTCGGCTCCCTGCCGGACCACGAGGCGAACTGCTCCGGCGACCAGGAGTCGAAGCGGACCGTGTCGCCCACATCCACCTCCAGCAGCCGGGCCATGGACTCGGTGAGCACCAGCTCATCGGCTGCCTCCGGGTCGGCGAGCCGCCCTCGGACCAGCCTGGGCACGTCGACGTCGACGCCCCAGCGCCCGTCGACGTTCGCGGTCACGGCGACGAAGGGGCTGCCACGGGGGAACAGCGCGATGCCGGTGAGCAACCCCAACCCGTCGACGCCCGGGAGCCGGCGGACCTCGTCGGCCTCCGCGACGGTCAGCTCAGGGTTCGTGACCATGAGATCCAGTAGGCGCGTCTCGGCGAGGAAGCGCTCGGCCGCCGAGCTGGTCCGTGACGCGCCGGCGACCAGACCGGTCGTGAGTCCACCGGCCGCCCCCGCGATGAGGGCGATGACGAGCCACGAGCTCGCCAACCGCTTCCAGAGCATGTGACGCACCAGGCCGCCCGCCGTCATCGGGAGCATTCTGGCTCCCGTGCTCGTCAGTGGCGAGGGTGGTGCCTACACGGCGGGGCGGGTGCCAACACGGCGCACCGCCGGTTTGCCGCCGCAGCGGGTCAGGACACGCGGAGCGAACCGTCCTTGACGTCGTACACGAAGCCCCGCACCGAGTCCTTCAGGGGGATGAACGGGCTGGCCTGGATCCGAGCGATCGACTGCCGCACGTCCTCGTCGACGTCGGGGGAGGCTCGGCCGACCACGGCGGCTTGATGCCAGTGACAGTCACCCGACAATCCTCGAAATGTTGATCGTTTCTCAAGTTTTGGGAGCATCTGTGGAAATAGACTCCACAAAATGGAATACTGCGACTAGGACTGACCGGCGACGAAGGGACCGTTCCATGACGAGCGTGCAGGCCACCCACCGGGCCGGACCGGCGTCGAACGAGCCGGTCGACCTGACGACGCCCTCGAACCCGGGGTTCGGGCGCCGCTTCGGCTGGGCTGTCGCCTTCGTGGCCGCGGGCGCCGGCCTCCTCGGCTTCGTCATCGGCGGGCTGTCGGAGCCCGGGTACACCGCGACGGCGTACGTCGAGCTCTCACCGGAGACGCCGGTCGAGGCCGCCGCCGTCCGCGAGCTGCTCCGCTCCCAGGAGGTGCGCGCGGCTGTCGCCACCGAGCTCGGCGCCAGCGTGGGCCGGTTGCGCCCCATCTCGGTCGTCGCCGGTCCCGACGCAGCCACGGTCGGGGTGGAGGTGTCGGGGCGCAACCGGGACCGCGTGCGGACCATCGCCATGGTGGCCGCCGGCGCCGCTGCCGACTTCCGCAGCCAGGACGTGTCCGTCGCCCACGATGTCGTGACCGGCGACGTCCAGCGGCTGGGCCTGGAGCCGGCCCGGACGGCGATGATCGGGGCCGGCACGGGCCTCGTGCTGGCCCTGTGCGCGCTGTTCGTCCTCGCTTACCTCGGCCTTCTCGACCGGCCGAGCGAGCTGATCCCGTCCCCGGCCGTGGCCACCGGACCGGCGGAGCGATCCTGACGTGCCGACCATCCTTCATGTCTGCACGCGGTACCTGCGGGGCGCCTCCGAGCGCCGCCTCCTCGACGTCGTCCAAGCCGTTCCCGACGCCCAGCACCACCTGGTCGTCGGTGGGGACTCCTGGCCGGCGCTCGGCGAGGCACGCGTCCCGGTGGCGAGCGTGATCATCGAGCCTCGACTCGTGCGGCGCGTCAGCCTGATCGACGACGGGCGAGCCGTGCTCCGGCTGGCCCGGGTGATCCGCCGCCTCCGGCCCGACCTCGTGATCACCCATCAGTCGAAGAGCGGCGTGCTCGGCCGCGCCGCGGTCCTCCTGGCCGGGCGGACGCCGACCGTGCACGTGATCTCGATGGCCGATCCCGGCGCGGGACGGTCACGCCGGGCGGCACGCGCCTTCGGGGTGTTCGAGCGGGCCCTCGAGCCGGTGACAACCCGGTACGCGACCGTCGGTTCGGACCTGGCCGACCGCTACGTAGCGCTGGGCATCCCGCAGGACAAGATCCGCGTGGTCCGGTCCGGTGTGGACGTCGGCCGGCAGCCGGCACCAGCGGCGGCGCGCCACCGCGTGCTGGAGCGTTACGGGCTTCCGGAGGACCGCCCGCTCGTCATGTCCATCTCCAGCCTCGAGTCCCGCAACGGGACGTGGCGGCTCCCGGAGCTGGCGGACCGGTGGCAGGACGTCATGCCCCGCCCGTTCCTGGTCGTCGCCGGGAGCGGCCCGCTCGACGTCCCGCTCCGCCTGCGGCTGGAAGAGGCCGGGCTGGCTGGCGACAGCGCCGTCATCGGCCACGTCGAGGACGAGCGTGACCTCGTGGCGGCCGCTGACGCCGTCGTGGCCCTCTTCAGGGACGGCGGCCTGCCGGAGGTGCTGGTGCACGCCGCGGTCGCCGGTGTCCCGTTCGTGTCCTACGACATCGACGGGGCCGCGGAGCTGGTGGCGATGGGCGCGGCGGGGACCGTCGTCCCGGCCGGTGACGTGCCCGCGGCGGCGGATGCAGTGGCGGAGATCGTGCGGTCCGGTCGGCGGGGCCGGCCGCTCGACCCCTCCCCCTGGTCGCCGGCCGAGGTGCAGGCGGGCTTCAGGACCGTGGTCGACGAGGCCCTGGCCTCCTGAACCCCTGATCTTCGCGAGGGCTGATTCCGCTCAGAGACTGGGGAGCGGCAGCTCAACGGCGATGGCCGCGGCGGCCGCCACCACGCGCGGGCCCAACTCCGAGAGCCGGCGGTCGTCGAAGCGATGGCTCGGACCCTGGATGGCGACGCCGGCCCGGGCGGTGCCGTCGGCGTCCAGCACGGGAGCGCCCACACCGCACACGCCGTCATGACGCTCCTCGCGGTTGATCGAGTACCCGCGCTCGCGGGTGGTCACCAGGTCCGCGACCAGGTCGGACCGCCGCACGAGGGTCTGGGGGGTGAACCGCGCCAGCCCGCCGAGGTCGGCGACGGTGGCCTTGGGCTCAGCTCCCGCGAAGGCCAGGAGCGCCTTACCCATGGCCGACGCGTGCAGGGGGACCCGGGCGCCGTGGGGCCGGTCGAAGCGCAGCGGCTGGGTGGACTCGGCCCTCAACACGACCACTACATCGTCCCCGTCGCGCACCCCGAGGCTGGCCGCCTCACCGGTGGCCCGGGCCAGGTCCTCGAGTTGGGGCCGCACGACGTCGAGCCCGTATCGCGCCATCGCCGACTGGCCCAGCAGGGCCAGGCGAGGGCCGAGGTGGTAGTGCTCGGTGCGCGGATCCTGAGCCAGCAGGCCGCCGCGCACCAGCGCCCGCACGATGCGATGGGCCGTGCTCACCCGCAGCGACGTCCGCTTGGCGATCTCACCCAGACCGAGGTCGGGCACGTCGGAGTCGAAGCAGGAGATGATGGCGATGGCCCGCTCGACGGCCTGCGCGCCTGTCCTCGACTCGCGCGCCTCTGTCTCGCCGACCACGGTGACAGTCTGCCAGTGGAGGGTCTCGACCTACCGTGGCTGCGATGCCCACCAGCCGCGCCAACCCCGCCGGTCACTTCCCGCCCGTGCCCCGGCCCGCCGCGGCGGATGTCGTCGTGGAGCCGCCGAGTGACGGTGCCGGTTACTGGGCCGGTGCTCCGAGCGCCGCGGAAGTGGACGGCGTCACCTACCTTGCGTACCGCCTTCGCCGGCCGGTGGGCGACGGCCGGGGTTACGCGGTCGTGGTGGCCCGCTCGGAAGACGGGGTGGATTTCCAGACCGTGGCCGTGCTGGACAAGGACGAGCTCGGCGCCGAGTCGCTCGAGCGCCCGGCCATCGTCCCCCTGCCCGACGGCACGTGGCGGCTCTACGTCTCCGGGGCGACCCCTGGCACGCTGCACTGGTGGGTGGAGGCGATCGACGCCCGTGATCCGGCGTCGTTCGCGCCGGGCGGGCGGCGCCCGACGATGCCCGGCGACGCCACGACGGCCATGAAGGATCCGGTCGTCCTGCGCGCCGGCGACGGATGGCGCGCCTGGGTGTGCTGTCACCCGCTCCTCGGTCGGGCGGAGGCGGACCGGATGCTCACTCGCTACGGCACGAGCGCCGACGGCCTCGAGTGGCGGTGGGAAGGCGTCGCGCTGGAGGGGCGGCCCGGCTGCTGGGATGAACGGGGGGCGCGCCTCACGAGCGCGCTACAAGGCCCGGATGGCTGGATCGCGTACTACGACGGGCGGGCCGGTGCGGCCGAGAACTACGAGGAACGGACCGGCATCGCGGTCGGGGACGGGACAGGACGCTTCACGGCGCAGGGTGACGGTCCCGACGCGTCGTCACCCGACGGCTCCGGGTCGCTGCGGTACGTGAGCGTCGTGCCGGTCGCCGGCCGAGGCATCCGGCTGTACTACGAGTGCTGCCGCGCCGACGGCGCCCACGATCTCCGGACCGAGCTCGTTCCGTACGGGTGAGCGAGCCTGTCAGAACAGGTGGGCGACGACGCGACCGGCCAGCTCGGACGGGCTGGCGGTCGTGGTGTCCAACACGAGGTCCGGCTGCAGCGGTGGCTCGTAGGGATCGTCGATGCCGGTGAACCCCGGCAGCTCCCCGGCCCTCGCCTTGGCGTAGAGGCCCTTGGGGTCGCGCTGCTCGCACTCCTCGATCGGCGTGTCGACGAACACCTCGACGAAGCGCAGGCCCGCGGCCTCGTGGAGCTCGCGCACCCTGTCCCGGCTCTCGCGGTAGGGCGAGATGACGGGAACGAGCGCGGCGATCCCCGCGTCGGCCATCAGGCGGGCGACTTCGCCCACCCGGCGGACGTTCTCCTCACGGCTGGCGCGGTCGAACCCGAGGTCGCCGTTGAGCCCGAAGCGGAGGTTGTCGCCGTCGAGCAGGTAGACGGCCCGCCCGCCGTCCACCATCAGCCGGGCCACCTCGTTGGAGATGGTCGACTTGCCCGAGCCGGACAGTCCGGTGAACCACACCGTCACCCCGTCGAGGTGACGGACGGCCCACCGCTCCGAGCGGGCGATGATCGTCGGGTGCCACACGACGCCGGGCGAGATCGCCCCGGGACGAACCGCGCTCACGGGATGCTGCTGGCCTCGCCGAGGATCATCCCGCCGGCCACCGTCTCGTTCGTCCCCTCGTCGACGAGGATGAAGCTGCCGGTGTGCCGGTTGCGGCGGTACTCGTCGAAGAACAGCGGCGCCGTGGTGCGCAGGGTGACCCGGCCGATGTCGTTCATGGCCAGCTGCCCAGCGTCGTCGTCGCGGTGGAGGCTGTTGACGTCCAGCCGGTAGTTGAGCTCGCGCACCATGCAGCGAGCGCTGCGGGTGGTGTGCTTGATGGCGTAGGTGGAGCGCGGGCTCAACGGCTTCTCGCTGAACCAGCACACCATGGCGTCGATGTCCTGGCTGACCATCGGCGCGTTGTGGGGCCGGCAGAGCAGATCGCCGCGGCTGATGTCGATCTCGTCGGCCAGGCGCACGGTCACGCTCATGCCGGCGGAGGCCTCCTCGATCGGCCCGCCGAACTGCTCGACCGCGGCGACGCTCGTCGTGAAGCCCGACGGCAGCACGAGGATCTCGTCGCCGGCCCGGAACTGACCGCCCGCGACCGAGCCGGCGTAGCCCCGGTAGTCGTGGTGGTCCTTGGACATCGGCCGGATGACGTACTGCACCGGGAAGCGCGGGTCGATGAGGTTGCGGTCGGAACCGGTGTACAGGTTCTCGAGGTGCCACAGCAGCGTCGGGCCGCCGTACCACGGCGTCTTCGGCGAGTGTTCGATGACGTTGTCACCGAGCAGGGCCGAGATCGGGATGAACGTGAGGTCGGCGAACTCGAGCTTGCCGGCGAACTCGGTGAACTCGGCCCGGATCTCCTCGAAGACCTTCTCGTCGAACTCGACCAGGTCCATCTTGTTGACGCACACCGCGAGGTGCTTCACCTGCAGCAGCGAGGCGATCACGGCGTGACGCCGGCTCTGCTCCGTCATACCCTTGCGGGCGTCCACCAGCACGAGGGCCAGGTCGGCCGTCGACGCCCCGGTGACCATGTTGCGCGTGTACTGCACATGGCCGGGGGTGTCGGCGATGATGAACTTGCGCTTCGGGGTGGCGAAGTAGCGGTAGGCGACGTCGATGGTGATGCCCTGCTCACGCTCGGCCCGGAGGCCGTCCGTCAGGAGGGCGAGGTTGGTGTAGTCGAAGCCCTTGTCGCGGCTCGTGCGCTCCACGGCCTCGAGCTGGTCCTCGAAGATCTGCTTCGAGTCGAGCAGCAAGCGCCCGATCAACGTCGACTTGCCGTCATCGACCGAGCCCGCAGTGGCGAATCGCAGCATCTCCATCAGAAATAGCCTTCCTTCTTGCGGTCCTCCATGGCGGCCTCGGCGAACTTGTCGTCGGCCCGGGTGGCGCCGCGCTCGGTGATGCGGCTGGCGGCCACCTCCATGATCACGTCGTCGACGTTGGACGCGGTCGACTCCACGGCGCCCGTGCAGCTGGCGTCGCCGACGGTGCGGAAGCGGACGGTGCGGCGCTCGACCGTCTCGCCGTCCATCACGGTCACGAACGGGGTCACAGCCAGCCACATGCCGTCGCGGCGGAACACGTCGCGCTGGTGCGAGTAGTAGATCGAGGGCAGCTCGATCTCCTCGAGCTTGATGTACTGCCAGACGTCGAGCTCGGTCCAGTTGCTGATGGGGAACACGCGGATGTGCTCACCCTTGCGGTGCCGGCCGTTGTAGAGGCTCCACAGCTCTGGGCGCTGGTTCTTCGGGTCCCACTGACCGAACTCGTCGCGGAACGAGTACACCCGCTCCTTGGCGCGGGCCTTGTCTTCGTCCCGGCGCCCACCGCCGAACACGGCGTCGAACTCGTGCTGCTCGATGGTGTCGAGCAGGGTGACGCTCTGGAGGCGGTTGCGGCTCGCCTTGGGGCCCTTCTCCTCAGTGACTCGGCCGCTGTCGATGGATTCCTGTACCGAACCGACGACCAGGCGCACGCCCAGCTCCTCGACGCGACGATCGCGG